>CAYXXF010000018.1:0-159691 GCA_964469005.1 uncultured Anaerolineales bacterium | reverse complement strand
CTACCTATTGGATACTCGGCTCTTCAATTTTTTACACACAATTCGTTATACCACCCCAAGATTGGGAGAACCTCAAACCAAGGGTCAACTTTGCCGTCAATCTCAAGTTCATATTCGACAATTGCACTGGTGCTCAGCAGGGCAAAAAATTGTTCATCTCGCTTTAATCGCGAAACTTCGCCATTTTGGATTTTACTTAGCAAACTGATGTCATCTGGTTGCAAAAAATCGAAATCTCTCCTACGAATTACCGAAGCTGCATACTCTACATCTTCAACTTCAACAAGACTACGTTCACCCCTTGCCTCATATTCCGCGGCGCGAACGATTGCTAGCTGTGTGATTCGCATGAGCCACCTGAATACTCCCCCGCTCTGAGTTACGACCATTGTTACTGCTTCGCTTGAAATTTTAGAGTGTTCAATTCGAAGCAGAACAGCACTTTTCAATAACTCCAAATTTTTTGAATGAACCTGATCCGGCTCTGCTTTGCTATGAAGGGGAATAGTTGGTAGCACAATCAAACGCTCAGTGCCAGCACTGAAATCTGCAAGCTTAGGAAGAAAAATTGGTACTGTATAGACGACACCACAATCAATATCTGGAGCCAGTAACATAGGCATGTGATCAATAATCACAGATTTCGCTTGCGATGAATTTAGTTTGTCCAAATCATCAACAAGCACAAGCGGATACTTGCTAGTTTTTGCATGGATTTCAAAGCTGATATCATTAATCAAACTTATCAGTTTGGTTAGATTGATCCCAATCGTTTGTCTCCAATACTTGCGAGTCTCCGCTTCGTTCTTTACCTTGTATTGAAGATTTCCGATTCCGAGATTAGCCCCAACTGTCATTTCTCGTTCTTTTGAACGAAGTCGATCTGGATCTGCCAATTCAATAATCTCTTGAAGCACTTCGCCCGCAAAAGCATCCACTCTTTGCTTCAATTCGGGGTCAATTCCCCATCCATTCTTCTCGAATTCTTCGATCATCTGTGCGGCAATCGAGAGAAGTAGTTCTTTTACATCGAGGTCATAAGGATCTGAGACTTTCCGTATAGAATAGTGAATCGGAAAATACTTTTTCTGAATTGAAAGTGATCTTGCAAGGAGGCGGAGCTCTGTAGATTTGCCGCACCCACCATGTCCCATAAAAAAATATTTAGGCGTTTCACTAATTGAAAGTCTAGAAAGCTTCTTTTCTAGGTTGGACGTAGGGTCTTTCGGAGGAATCACATAGAAAGGGTGGGGAGAACCATCTGGATTGGGTTGGAGTGGAAGATTCGGTTCAAAATTACCGATAGCATCCTCTAAAGTCATTGCGGGCTTTGAAACAATATGGTCGGGCATATGCTCACTCACTTATACTATTGCTCGATTATAACATCCATGAATAAAAATGAATATAGCCCAATTGAGTAATTACTTGAGATTTGAGCAATAATAGAACAAATGAACTATTTGGTCAAATATGTCGCCAATGTTGTAATCTAATAGGAACTAAAAGATTTGACGCGCTCAAATTTGCAGCGTATTCGTAAAGCGGAACAGGGATTATATCACAGACGCGCAGGGGGAATTTGCGCGCGCGCGATGGTTCAGACTTCCGGCGGAAATTCTTGGGGCGCGTTCGCTGCGGTTTCCGGTGGAGCCGTTGGTGCGGCAGCGGTCTCTACATCCACATCAGGAATCATGAACGCGTTGTCGCCTTCCGAAATGGCGGGCGCTTGCACGGTAACTTGCGTAACATTGACAACGGGCTGGGACTGGGCTTGCGCATTTTGTTGTCGTTCTGCCATCATCAAGCGATGATATGCCACAATCGCATCCACAATCGTGCGCGTTTGGTCGCGCGTATTTCGTTCGGTCTCGCGCAATTTGAGCGTAACGATGCGTTCGGAAATTTCATCGGCGACCACACGCGGACGCGCCACACTGATAAAGGTAAATGGGTCAGCGTTGCCTGCCACACGCGTAATCACATCACCAAAATCAAGCAGCGTATTGATAAAGCGCGGACGCGCACTGTTGACATCTTGAATTTTTGAAAGGTCGGCTTTGTTTTCTCTATAGCGCAGACCGAACGGCAAACTTTCGATATCAATAATTTGTGATTCGGTCAAACGATACAAATCAACCTGCCAGTCCAACCACTGCCACACAGTGAATCCGAATGCGATGAGCATCAAGCTGCCAAGCGCGAAATAAACTCCGTTCTGCGCGAGTTGCAGCGCCGAACCGAAAATACTAATCGCAATGGTCAATGCCAATAACGCAAAGAGAATCAAAAGATACGGACCCGTCTGCCGCAGCAGCACCAACGGATGTTTGCGCCACGTCACAATTTTGCCTTGACGAATTTCGGTACCAAACATATTTTGCCACATCGCGTGCAGACGCATTTGGAACGTCAGCGCTTTGGGCTGGGGTTTTGATTTTTCGGGCGGATTCGGTTGCTGAAAAACATAGTGTCGAATCTCGCCCGCGATTTGATTGCGTAAGCGTTCGCGTTCTGCCGCGCCGCGCCGTTCTGTCACTTTGGATTTTTCGCTGTCAATCGCAGCTTGAATTTGCTCGACGTTGGCGACTTGAGCAAACACGAGTCCGCCGGAATCACTCGCCGACGTGAGCCGCAAGTCCGCGATATTCAAAAAAACCGAAATCGGTCCGCCGCGTTCGACCTGTTGCGATTGAATTTTTTCTATCGCCATCTCTTCACGCGAATCAGAAAAAAACAAAACGCGGTTAATTCGCACGGCGCGTTTATTTGTGACAATGTATGTATCGTTCCACCAATTTAGCGCGTTCCAGCCCAGCCAACCCAAACATACCACGAGGACGGACAGATACACCCAGAGGACCCACGGTAATGCTTGGACAACCTGAAACCGCTGCGAGAGAAAAAACGCGACAGTAAAAACGAGCAAAACAAAAATCGGCAAGCGAATCATCAAAAACAACGCCCACCAGTGGCGGCGCACCATAATGTCAATCACTTCGCCCGGTGCGAGCCAATCCAAGCCGTGTGTGAGCCGAGCATATTCCACGCGCAGTTCCGGCATGTGTTCCAAGATGTTTGGAAATTTTTCCAGCAGCGCGTCCCAGTCGCGTCGTTCCACCACCCACATGTGCGCTTCGCCCACTGCTTCAAAAGTATATTCGGCGGCTTCTTGCGTTGTGAACATTTTGACGCCGAAATAATCGCCCGGTCCTTTGGAACCAATCGGTTTTTCATTTCCCGCGCGGTCGGTGTAACGCAGATTCACATAGCCCGAATCCACAATATAGAAATTTGTCGTCGGTTCCGCTTGCGTCAAAATTTTGTCGCCCGCGACAAAGGGGCGCAAGTCCATCATCTCTGCCAGCGCCTGAAATTCTTCGGGCGTGAGATGTTCCAAAAAATAAACCGAACGGAGGGCGGTAACGGCGTCTGTACGCATGGGCGGTAAAAACTATAAATTCTCTTTTAATTTTTCTGCTGCGCTTTTGGTCATACCTTCCACTTGCATCAATTCTTCAAGCTCGGCGTCGCGGATTGCATCGAGTGAACCAAATTTTTGCAGCAGGGCGCGACGACGGCGCGGACCGATGCCGGGAATCGCGTCGAGCTGCGAGTGTAATCCCTTTTTCGCGCGCAGCGAGCGATGATACGTGATGCCAAAACGATGTGCCTCGTCACGAATCCGTTGCAGTAAATGTAACGCGGCAGAATTCTTCGGCAACCTTAAGGAATCCGCGCGATTCGGCGCGAACACTTCTTCTTCGCGTTTTGCGAGTGAAATCAATTTCACGCCTTCGATGCCCGCTTCGCGAAAGACCTCTTCCGCCGCGTGGAGTTGCCCCTTGCCACCATCAATGATAACGAGGTCCGGCATCCGCGCCCACGATTCATCGTTCTTGCGCTCGGCGGTGCGAATGCCTTTGGAGAGGGGGATTTTCGATTTCTTGGATGCGGGCTGGGGGACGGCAATTTGGGATTCTTTGTTCATCCCTTCTCCCGCCTCGCTCCTCTCTCCACTCTCCGCACTCCACTCTCTTGCGCCCTGCTCTTGTTTTTTGGCATCGTGGTACCGCTTGAATCTACGCCGCAACATTTCTTGCAAACTCGCGAAATCGTTGGGACCTTCCACGGTTTTGATTTTGAATTTGCGATAGTCGCTCTTTTTCGCCGCGCCGTTTTCAAAGACCACCATCGCGCCGACGGAATTCGTGCCTTGAATGTTGGAAATGTCGTAACACTCCATCCGAAGCGGTGGGTTTTCCATCTCCAATGCTTGCTGCAATTCTTCCACCGCTTGCAAATGTTTGGTTTTGTCGGCGAGCCACTGCTGTTTAATGGTATCGAGTGTGATGCGCGCGTTTTCTTCTGCCATCTTCATCAGTTCGTGTCCACCGTTATATGGTACACGAATCGTCGTCGCCGTTCCTTTTTGCTTGAGCCACGATTCGATAATTTTTGCTTCGTCAATCATTTCGGGCAAGAGAATTTCCGGGGGAATGTACGCGGCTTGGTCATAAAATTGCTGCACGAACGACGACAAGACATCATCCGTATTCGCGTGTGTCGTTCCTTCCAATACAAAATACTCGCGCCCCAACAATTTGCCCGCGCGAATGAAAAAAACTTGGACGCATGCGTTCCCATCATCTTTCGCAAACGCAATCACATCTTGGTCAATCATTTGCGGCGACACAACTTTTTGATGCTCGGTGATACGCGAGATGGCTTGCAATTGGTCGCGAAAGACTGCCGCGCGTTCAAATTCTAAATTTTCTGCCGCGCTCGCCAATTTGCCATGAATATTTTCCGTCACCTCTTCGCTGTGTCCTTGCAAAAATTGCGAAAGGCGGTCAATCATCCCGCGATATTCTTCGCGACTGACCGCGCCAATGCACGGCGCGAGGCACAAACCAATATCGTAATACAAACACGCGCGTTTGTCCTTGCCTGTAATGTCGCGGTCGCACGTCAAGTACGGAAAAATTTTTCGCAGGGTGTCGAGCGTTTCATGTACCGCCCACACTGCCGTGAACGGCCCAAAATAACGCGCGCCGTCGTCGTCCATCCGCCGCGTCATAAATACTTTGGGAAAATTGTCCTGCCACGTAATTTTGATGTACGGATATGTTTTCGCGTCTTTCAAGCGGATGTTGTACTTGGGACGATGTTTTTTGATGAGGTTATTTTCGAGGACGAGGGCTTCGAGTTCTGTATCGGTGACAATGAATTCAATTTTCTCGACATGCGCGGTGAGCGAAATCACTTTCGCGTCGAACGCGTTGGCATGAAAGTACGAACGGACACGATTCCGCAAGTTAATTGCTTTGCCGACATAAATAATCGTCCCGTCGTCATTCTTCATCAAATAGACGCCGGGTTTCGTCGGCAAAGTATCGAGAGTTTGTTGGATGGAGGGTTTCACAGCCATCGCGAAAATTATATCACACGTTGCGAACACGCGTTCGTGCGATATTTTTAAGGAGGATTAAAAAAAAAGCCGCGCGCCCTTGCGGACGCGCGGTTGACCGTCTCACGAATTTCTATTGGGGCCAATTCAGCGGCGGACTGCCTGAGGAGTTTGAAGAGGCATTCACTGTCGCCGCCTTGTTTTTCCGCGACCAAATCATGTATGCCGCAAGCAACAGCGCGATGAAAGCAAACACCAACAACACCGGCGCGAGAATCGCCATCAGTGAAAGACCCACCGAAGTCACATCCTCTACCGTACTCACAATCGGGTTACCGATGCCGCCGGTTGCGACAGTAACCAACGGACGCGCGGTTGCTTTGGTGGCATGAACTCCGAATGCGACCAGCAAACCGAGAATCAGCGCGACAGCGGGATGAATTTGCGTAATGACATGTGTTTCCGAAGCAAAGAGCACCGCGCCTGCCGCAGGTCGAATGAACGTTTGAATCACATCGTTCGCGTGGTCCACGAGCGGAATCTTGTCGGCAAAAAATTCAATGCCGAGCAAAATCACCAACGCGCCGAGCACCCACTCATTCGCCAAGAGGTCGAACGGCGCGGACAATTTGATCCAATCGGTAAAGCGCGCGGTCAAGCCCACAAGCAAGAGTGGAATATACGCATTCAGACCACTCGCCGCAGAAAGACCGAATGCTGAAACAATCGAAGCCAGACTAGACATGCGGAAACTCCTCTCGAACACTTCTTTGCTTTCATCTATTCCCCTTTAGGGAGAATAAACGAGAGCAAGGAAATTACGCCGATGGCGCGGGCTCATACGGACCCTGCATCATGCTCGGCGGTTGGTCAATCGTCGGCGGTTCGGGCGGCACCATTGTGCTGTCTGTCGGATTCATATTGGAGCGCGCGACCTGCCCAAACAAATGCGCCGTTACGAGATACGCCCAAAAGGTTGTAAAGAACACGCCGATAAAACAAGCGATGATTCCAAAACCGGCGATGAATTGCGCGACTAATGTGAGCAGGAATGCAATCAGGTAATTGCCGGGATTCGCGCGCACAAAGTCCCACGCGCCGCGAAAATCCCAAAAGGTGTTGAGTTGATTGTTGAGCGCGAATTTTGTCAGGGGCGCGTATACGAGCAAGTTAATTGCAATGCCGCCGACAAACGCGATACAGTACAAACACGCGAACGCGAGACCGCCGAGTGCGGCAAGCCCTTCGCTGTCGCCATTGTTTCCTGCCGCGTTAAAGCCAATGCCTACCATCGCCAGACAGCACGTAATCAGAATCAGCGGGCTCGCCCAAATCAAAACACCGATGACGGCATACAACCCTTTGACAAACATGTCACCGATGTTGCTCCATTCGGGCAGCGGGTTCGGGTCACCATCATACACGCGTTTGGTAACGACGAGACCATAACCAACCAACAACGGAATGGGAATAATCAACGCTGATAAAAGGACAACAAGACCGCCAATCGCGATTTTCGCAATCCAGTCTTTGTCTTCAAACATATACGTAAATGATTTGCCGACATCCATAAACGCCTCCTTGGCGCGATGCATTCGCAAGAATAAACAATCCGCGGAAAAAATCGTACTGCGATGTCTGTCCCGATACGGCGCACCGTATGATTTTACGACGCGATTATATCAAAGGTTACGTTCCGCCACAATGCAAAAAATGCGCCCAAAAAAAATTCAGGCGCATTTTTATCAATGCCGAGACGCAGAATCGGACTGCGGACACTGCGGTTTTCAGCCGCATGCTCTACCAACTGAGCTATCTCGGCAGGCGATGAGACATTCTATTCACTTTGCGCTTCCTGTCAAAAAAAATTGCGCTGCTCGTTCATCGCCATTGACGAACGAAACAGCGCGGCTTACTGTCGCGGTTATCTCCCCACACAGACGCCGATGCGAGGAGATAACCTTTCGAAAAGGAGGAGAAGAAGGGCAAATGAATGACAAGGACGCGTTTTGCGTCACCTCGTCACACTCGAAAAAAAACGAGCTGCGAACTTGGTTCAAGTCACAGCCCGTGGTCAACACTGCGAAACAAACCGCAGTGTGTTCCGATGCACGTTGGCATCGTGGACGATTCGGCGTCCAAAAATAAAGACCACAGGTCAAATCTGTGGTCGCGGCTACAGACTTGTCCCTTTCACTGCCTACGAAGTTAGCTGTCGGGTTAGGACTGAAAGATGTCCTTTGCGTTTGCATTTTGGGCAAACCGCAATTCACCCCGTAATTGGTTCCTCCGTTCTCTGATTCGGCATCAGAGATTAGGCGACAAGAACTATTCGGTTGTTTGCGATAAAATCATCGCAGCGAGAAATAACCGTCGCAGAATTTTTATATCACGAATCAAAATCCTTGTCAAGCAAAAAACGATACTTTTGCCATGTACTCTATTCCTATTCTAAAAGGACAAATATGCGAGGGTACTCCTTGCACACATTACAATTTTCAGACGCCCGACGCGCGCAATTTGTTCCAAAAATTTCGCGTCCTGATTTCTAACTATAACACTTGGCGGTAGGAATCTTTTTCCGCAAAAAAAACAACCGCCGAGGGTGTTCGGCGGTTGCTGCGCTTTGGGAGCGCACCTTGCGAGTGGCATACTTGTCCAACGAGAAAACGTGGGCTAGTACCCACCTCCGCAGAGCAATCCGGGTTGGCACCAATTCGGATTGTAATACGGTTGGGGCGCGGGGCGATAGTACGTGTTGTACGGATATTTATAGTAACCGGAAATCGGCGCTGGTGGAACAAAGCGGTATGAACAATTCCAATAACTGTACATACAGACTTTGTTATAGCCCGACCCCGGGAAAACGTATCCGTAGCCATTGCCGTATCCCCACGGACCATCCGCCCTTGCCGTCGTCGCCAGCGGCGCGAAAACTGCCAAAAGAATCGCTACCGCCAGTACGAGAAACAACACTCGCTTCATGTGTCTCACCTCCTCTGGTTGAGCCATGCATTTGCATTGGAATTTTTTCTGCTGTCTGCAGTAAAAATTCCGGTTAATAGGATATGGAGAAATTATACAAGGAAAACAGGCGGTTGTTTCACTGACTTGGCTATCCGAACAGCGAAAATGCGTATAGTAAGCATTTCGTAATATGACTATATGAAAATCGCTTACAATCAGAAAACATTTGCTTGCAACCAACTGAGGGTTGCGCCGAAAAAGAAACAAGCGCACACAAAATTTCGTGTACGCCTGTTCTGATAACGCACGCTCTCTTTGCCTAGAAATCATTTTGCATTCGCGCGCATCGGTCCGACCCAATCCGTCATTGCTTTCGTCACGCGCGCTTCACGAATCGCGAACGGAATCTCAAACGGCTGCAACAGTTGAATGTTGAGATATTGCGTTTGCACAGGCGCAAAGGAAATGTTGATCGCTTCGGTATTGTTTTGTTTTTCCGCGATTTTTTGCCAACCGCCCGCGTTCTGATTCCACACACTCACGCGATACCCCAACGGAACTTCATCCTTGGGTGGCGTGAGACGCAAGCCGCTGACACTTTCCACGCGTCCCAAGTCCAATTGAAACCACATGTTCGGCGCTTGCGCGTCCACGGTCGTCCACGCGGTCGTGGGATTGTCATCAATCGCGTTGTGCGCGTATTCGTTGTTGTTGCTCGCCGTCGCATTCCACGCGGGACACGGATGAATTTGCACCTCGCTAACCATCCATTCTTCATCATGCGGCGCGAGCAAATCAATCTGCGCGTAACGTACCTCGAAAGGCGCGAAGGTTGCCACAACATCGCGCGAGTTGCCCTGCGCGATTGCGTGAACTGCGCGCCACAATTGTCCGTCGTTGGAAACGCGCACCGTGTACGCGAACGGATACCCATGTCCGGGTGAACGAAACGCAATGCCATCCATCAAACGCGCGTCGCCAAAATCGACGCGAAACCACTGCCCTTGCGTTTGACGCGCTTGATTCGTCCAAAACGAACCGAGGTCGCCGTCAATCGCGAGAATTGCCGATGCGCCATTGTGACTTGCTTCCGCGCGCCACAACGTTGTCGCGGTAGGCACGAGCGTGACACTCACCGGCAGCACAAGCGCGGGATTGCCGCCGTCGGCGAACCACGAAATTCCTTCCGCGATTAAATCCCAATGCAATTGATACACACCGGGCGAGGTTGGCGCGGCGAGCGAGGCGGCAAAATCAATTTCGTCTTCGGGTCTCACATCTTGCGGCAATGCGGTCCGCAATTCTTGTACCGAAAATTGTTGTGCGCCGTTGCCGGTGAACCATTGATACGCGATGTGTACGGGATGCGCGCCGTCGGTCTGCCACGTACGTTTTCCGATGTTTGCAATGCGTAACGCAACATCCACCGTTTGTCCAACGACGAGATGCGCGGGCGTATTGTGCGCGATAAATTCCGCGCCCCATTCGAGGGGGGGGGGCTTGATGCGGACTTGAGTTTCCGCCGCGCTTGCCGCAAACCATTCATCACCGCGCAGCATATCGAATTGCAATGTGTAATCACCCGGCTGCGCGGGCGTGTGGATTTCTACATTCTCGAACGTCACGCTGTCGCGCGGCGCAACATCATTCAACATGACACGCGCGCCGGGATAGGTTGGCGCGTTCACCTCATCGCCAATCATGTTGAACCAGCGATAGCCGAGCCGCACCGCGTCGGTGCCTTGCGCGTGCCACAAGTCCGCGCCCGCGTTTTTTACCACGACGCGTCCGCTCACCGTTTCACCGGCAGTGATTTGATTTTGGGGAATCGCAAAAATTTCTTGGAACTGCGCGACGAATGGCGGCGCATCCGTTTTCACGGAGACTTGGGCTTCAAATAATTTCGCGCCGGCTGCCGAAAACCATGTCACGCCTTCGTGATTCAAATCAAACGCGAGTTTGTATTTGCCTTGCGGAATCGGCGCGCGCACGACAACATTTTCAAACGTCGCCATCCCTTGCGGCGGCACATCTTCGCGCAGTGAAAAATTTCCCGGATACGACGCGAGCGCGATTTCATTTCCATCGGCGTCGTACCAGTGATAACCGAGACGCGTCGGCGCTTCGCCGGACGCGTGCCAAATTTTCGCGCCAATGTTTTGGACCGTGACCGTTCCGGTAATCGTTTCGTTCGGTTCGAGCGCGCCGCGCACATCCAAAAATAAATTCACCCACTTGACCGCGTAATCAGGAATCGGCGTAAAGACGCGCACCACTTGGTCAAACGTTTCGACGCCCTGTTGACTGAACCACGTGAGCGCTTCGTGCGACAAATCCCAGCGCAGCGTGAACGTGCCTTCGTAATGCGGCGCGCGCAAAACAACATTGCTGAATGTCGCGGTTTTGCCGGGCGGCGTATCCGCGTCCATTTCAAAATTGCCCGCGTAGGGATTCACAGGAACTTGTACGCCTTGCGCGTTGTACCACCGATAACCGAGCCGCACGGGATTCGGTCCCGTTTTGTACCACGTGCGCGAGCCGAGATTTTTTATTGTGACGTTGCCGATGGTGTTGGCGTTGAGCGCGATGGCGTTCGACTTGTCGCTCACGCCAAGCCTTTCGTCACCAACCGTCATCACACGTTCCCATTCTGCCGCGTACGGCGGCGCGAGAACGGTGATGGGCAAATCGCGCGTCGGCGAACCAAACGCGCTGAACCACGCGTGACCTTCTTGAATCAAATCGAATTTCGCAATGTAATCGCCTTGCCACTGGGGAGCGCGCAGTTTTACATTTTCAACAATCGCAGTTTGTCCGGGCAAAACATTTTGGGATAAGGAAAAATGTTCGGCGGCAGGCGCGAGCGGAATTTCGACGCCTTGCGCGTTGTACCAACGATAACTCAGACGAATCGGATTCGCGCCGCCCGCGAGCCACGCTTTCGCGCCAACATTTTTGACCACAATGCGTCCGCCCACGACATCGTTCGTCGTCAATTGATTTTGCGGCACGCTGAGAACGTTGACCCATTGCGCTTTGAAATCGGGCGTCGGCGGAAGTCCGGGCCAGCGCAAACGATAATCGTGCTGCAACGCCGCGCGCAAATCGTTCACCGCTTGCGGTTTGTCCGCAAGTCCCCAACCGGGCGGGTCCGTCGGAAGCGATTGCCAACGCGAAAAACAAACGGCTTGAATCGGTTGATTGTTTGTGTTGCCGTTCCACGCGTTGATTTCCGCGAGCGCGGACTGCATCCAATTGCGATTCGCATTTGTCCAGCCGGGTTCGAGCGGCGACGCGGCGGTGATAAACACCGGCAAGTTTCGCAACGCGGGCAGCACCGCCGCGAGAAAATCGCGGTACGCGCGAAAATGCCAATTGCGATTTTGAAATTGATTTACACCTTTCGCATCGCTCGTTACAAAATTCGCGTCGTAACCGTGCGTGTGCGCGTGCAATGCGAGTGCATCCGCCCCCCCCCCTTGCGCGGTGATTTGAAAAAGCATGTCCGCGAAATAGCGCACCCAATCGCCCGATGGATTGCCGGGATACGTCGTTTGCGTATTGAACGGCGCAACTGCGGCAGGCACAACAAAATCGTGTTCGTGTCCGGGCAATGCGCGAATCGCTTTGCGCGCGAGATTGAAACAGCGCGCGTACATTTCGGGGGTGACCAATTCCCCTGAATTGACCGCGCCGTCAAACATCGCGCGTTCGCGCGCCGCGTTCGGTTCATTGCCAATTACCCAAATGCGCGCGCCGCGCGATTTTTTTACAAAATTCGCGCACTGTTGGGCGAACAAATCGTAATCGTGGGAATTGGGAAAGGCAGCTTGCGGCGCGCCATTGTTCGAGAGGACGACAATGACGCCGAGTCCTTTGTCCGCGAGATGCGAATAATCGCCGCTTGCTTCCGGCGGTTTCACTTGGGCGCGCACAACAATCCAACCGGGTTTGCCCGCCGCGAGCAAATGCGCCTCGCCGCCCGCATCAACGAGACCCGCTAGATAATGCGGCAGTCCAAGAAAACGCGAATCATCCGCCTTGGGCATCGGCGGTTTGGGAATGTTGCGTGTAGGAAGGGGGGGGGGACTTGGTTGACGCACCACAAATAACCTCTGGAGAGACGTGCGCGCACGATTTCGATAATCGTAGCGCGATTATAGCATATTCCGCGCGCGCGAGTTGAAACGTGACAGGTCTCCCAGACCTGTCACGTTTCACGTTACACGTTAGCGGATATTCACAACCGCACTGATTATCGTGTCATATACGCTCAACGTGCCTGCCGTGCAGCGTACCATATAGTAGAGATAGTGATTGCCCGGCAGCACGGGCGTGGTTGTCATGCCTTGTTGAGAAATTGTCGAATAGGGTGGACCGTTGCCATCAATAACCCACATCCCAGCAAGATTGCTTGGCGCGAGGTCGGTGCCATCAATCACAAATTTTCCATACGCGTATTCTCCGCTGCCGAGCCCCTGAAACGCTTCAAAATTCACTGTTGCAATCACGTCTGCCTTTTGTCCCGCCAAAACTTTGACGCCTGCTGTTGCAATCGTGTGAAAGGCATCATCACAGGTGACGCTCGAAGCGTCGGTAAAGTTCTGGGCAGTGAGACGAATCGTTCCCGGCTTGAGCATTTTCGGCGGTGAGTTGGGCGCGCGCGATGCGCTTTCTTGCGCCCACACGACAACGCCGGTACCAATGAGCAACGCGAACGCAAGCACGAACGCGGCAACATGCCATGCGCGCAAGGTGAACGGACGATTGAACCATGCTTTCATTTTATCTTCTTCTCCTTTTGAATAAATGGGCTTAATTATATTACATCACAATCGCAACTAAATTGTTGCCAGCCATTGTCAAATTCCGGCGCATCCGTTATGATGGCGACGACATCGCGCATTATCAACGTGTGTTCGCCGCGCTGAACGAGACAATGAAATTGATGGAGCAAATTGACGGCGCTTGGCGAATTTCCGAAACAGTAGGGGTCAAGCATTTTCAATCACACGCGCGCGGCGAGTCTCCATCACGTGTGAAAATACTTTGTCCCAATACGCGCGAATTTTGAAACAGGAGTTGTATGTCCGAATTTATTTTGCAAGAATGGATTGGGGTCAATCATTACATGCGCGACGATTATCGCTTGCTGGTCGCGGCGATGGCGGCGCGGCAAATTCAAAACGCGCCGGCGGAATTGCAGACGCTCGTGCGCAAAGCGTTCGATGCGATTCCTGTGCCGGGCGCGCGCTCGTTTTTTCGCGCAGACTTGATTGGACAGCGCAAAGCGTTGGCGAAAGCGATGCAGAATCAACCGCAAGTCGCCGCGCTCGTGATTGCGTTGTGGGCACAGGCGGCAGAAGCGCAAATCAATCTGTTGAAACAAGCGGGCGAAATGGCGGGATTGGAATTTGACGCAGCATGGAATTGGCAAAAAGGGGCGGAAGGATTTTTTGTGTTTGAAGAAATTCCCGTGCTGTCCGCGCTCGGTGACAAATTGGGCGAACACGCGTCGTCACAAGATGCGGACCATTTGAAACTCGCGTCATTGTGGCTCGGTCCGGCGGTGACGAATCGCGACGCGCTCGCGACAGCTGAGACAGAAGAGACGATTGAAACGCAAGATGAGGTTCCCGATTCCAATACATATGAACCAAGGCAAGACTCGTAAAAAAAAATCGTTGCGAACGTGTTCGCAACGATTTTTTTTTACCAAACTCACTTGGCGTAATCGTAAAACCCTTTGCCCGTTTTGCGTCCGTGATAACCCGCTGCAACCATTCGGCGCAACAACGCGGGCGCGGCATAACGCGGGTCTTTGGTTTCGGCATACACTTCGTCCGCGATAAAGAGTACAGTATCAATTCCCACAAAGTCGCACAGTTCGAGCGGACCCATCGGATGATTCAAACCGAGCCGCACGCCTTTGTCAATGTCTTCTTTGGTCGCCATGCCGTTTTCGTAAAAACGAATCGCGTCGAGTTGATATGGCACGAGCAGCGCGTTCACAATGAAACCCGGATAATCTTTGGCGACAATAATTTGTTTGCCCAACGATTCGCCGAGCGCGCGTGAGGTTTCATAGGTCGCGTCGCTGGTCATGAACGAGCGCACCATTTCCAAAAGCGGCATCACGGGCACCGGATTGAAAAAGTGCATACCCAACACCTTATCAGGGCGTTTTGTTTTCGCAGCCATTTCCGCAACCGAAAGCGAAGACGTATTCGACGCGAGAATCACATCGGGGTTCGTAATCGCGTCGAGACGTTCAAAAATATCTTTTTTGAGATTCAGATTTTCAATCGCCGCTTCGATGACGTAATCGCACTGCGCGAAATCTTCGAGTTTCGTTGTGCCGACAATGCGCGTGAGCGCTTGTTGTCGCGCTTCACTGGTCAATTTGTTGCGGTCAACTGCTTTTTGGGTAGACGCGTGAATGCGCGCGATGCCCTTTTGTAAAAAGTCGTCATTCACTTCGCGCACAATCACGTTATAGCCATTCTTGGCAAGCACTTCGGTAATGCCGCTGCCCATGAGTCCACAGCCGACAACGCCGACGGTTTTGATACTCATCGTTCCTCCAAGTTCAAAGTTAAAAGTTTAAAGCTAAAAGTTTGTGCCTGTGCTTTTACTTTTAGCTTTTAACTTTTTATTTTTGACTTGATACTATGGTGTTGGTGACGCTTGCGGTTCGCCTTGTCCCGGAATTTGCAACGGAATTGCGTCCACAGGCGGGGTGATTTTTATGTCTGCGTCGAAATCCATAATCTTCATCAAGATTTCGAACGAACCTTTTTGGTCGGGCTTGTCCTTTTCGTGTCCTTCAATCAACATTTTCACTTGATGCAAATAGCCATCGTCGCACACCCAAAATTTAAATTCCGCATTGTCAATGGAATCCAAATCTTCTTGGGTCGCGCCCGTTGCGCCGCCGAGTTTGTTGAAGGCATTGATGACCGCCGACTTGTCTCCGGCAAACACCTGACAATTTTTGCCGTCGAGCGCTTCCGTACCGGATAATTTGAAATCATTTGGATTGATGCCCGTCTCGCCAAACGATTCGAGAAACGAACCGGGTGTGAGCGGCGGCTGTGCGACGCTCGCAGCGTTCGCGGGCGCTTTGTACCATTTCTCTTCGTTCGCGCCGAGTAGTGGCACGGGACCTTTGAGATACGCTTCACCATCCGAACTTATGACCTCGAACGTTTTGTCCGGCTCGATACCGAGAAACGAAGTCAAAATCCCTTGTAAGGTAAAGTGCGCGTCCTTGCCATTCACTTCGCCTTTCATCACAATGAGCGTGATGAGTTTGTCTTCGGCGCCTGCTTCCGGCGTCGGTCCTCCCGCTCCTGCAAAATTGCCTTTGCCATTGATGGACAAGTCCACGCGATACGCGGTGGCGGCTTTGACCTTGCTCAACGCGTCCAGCAGAGTTCCACCCTCGCCACTCGCCGCGGGCGTCGGCGTGCTTGTCGGAGGTACAGCCGTTGGCACGTCAGTGGGTGGCACAGGTGTAGCCGTCGGCGCAGGTGCAGCGCAGCCGATTACAAACGCAATGCTAATTCCAAGCAGTAACATTCCAAACAGTTTGTGGTACAGTTTCATCCTCTCCTCCAGAGAAAATTGCGAAACAGAGCCTTCGAATGGATTGTAACGTAATGTGTGCGAAAGAACAAAGACACGTGCGCCCTTCAGGCATGACAATTCGGTGCAAGCGTGTTGTTCTGGTTCTTGCCATTGGTTGTAGTCATGCCAGAAACCTGTTGCATTTACAAAATTCGCTTGACAAAGGAAAAAGGGTTCGACTATAATCCTCACGATTTCATCATTGGACGGTTTGTTGCTGCTTGCTTGATTCGAGGTAGGGTATGACTCCAGAACCTTTTGAATTTAATGTCGAGACGTTGGCGCCGCCGCCGGTCGTTCTCACGCTTGACCCTCTGGACGCAACACGTTCCGGCGCAATGGAGCGCGACGTTCCAAATCAAACACCCGAAACACCTCTTCCCCTCGAAACTGAAATTCCCGCAACCCCCCCAGAACCGAAACCTTCGGGTTGGGATACCGCGCACGCAAGTTATGCCGAAGGGCGCGTGGTCGAACTCCATGTCGTCGGTTACAATCGCGGCGGACTGCTCGTTGATTTGGGAGATGTGCGCGGCTTTGTGCCTGCCTCGCAGTTGGTTTCCTTTCCGCGCCGCACCACCGAAGAAGAACGCATGGCAGAAATGGCGCACTATGTCGGCAAAACATTGCGCCTCAAAGTGATTGAATTGGACCGCCAACACAATCGCCTGATTCTTTCCGAACGCATCGCCAAAATGCCCGTCTCGCGCAGCGAGCAACTTTTAAATTCGATTCAGCCCGGACAAGCGCTCACCGGAACCATTCGCAATGTCACTGACTTTGGCGCGTTTGTTGACCTAGGCGGCGTCGAAGGATTGATTCACGTTTCCGAAATGTCATGGCAGCGCGTCAACCATCCGCGCGATGTGTGCGCCGCAGGCGCGACGGTGAATGTCTATGTGATTGATGTCAATCGCGAACAACGGCGCATTGGTCTTTCGTTGAAACGTCTCGCGCCTGACCCGTGGGCGCTCGCGGCACAGCACTACAAGCCCGGCGACATTGTGCCTGCGGTGATTACAAATGTAGTTTCGTTCGGCGCGTTTGCGCGCATGCCCGAAGGCATCGAAGGGTTAATTCATACGTCCGAACTCGCCGAAGGAAATTTTTTGCATCCGCGCGATGTGGTGCATGAAGGCGATACGGTAAATGTGCGCGTAATGAACATTGACCCCGCGCGTCAACGCATTGGACTCACCCTGCGCCTTTCCGGTACGCCCCGTCCGCCAACCTTTGCGCCGCTGGCAGGTCCGGCAGAAAATGATGATGGCTATTGGAATAGTTTGGCATCCGGTTAGTCACAAACACGATAATCCATTACAATAGGTATTCCATTTGATTCCAGTTCGACGCAGCGGCTCCCACTCTGCTGCGTATGAGGTAAGCGTTATTTTATAAATGCCGCGTCGCTCAAACACGCCTCCTTCCGAATCCGTCACACCGCGCCCTTCTCGTCGCGCCGCCCCCGAATTTGTTGACGAACCCGAACCGCGTTTTCGCATCATGCTCTCGAAACATCGCCAGCGCGAAATTCTTGCGCTGGGGTTGATCGCGCTCGGCGCGCTCACGTTGTTGAGCTTGTTTGGCTTTGCCGGTTCCGTCACTGCCGCGTGGGCGGCATTGCTCACGCGCTTTTGCGGTTGGGGCGCGTACGCGTTGGGCGCCGCATTTATTGTTGCGGGAATCGCGCTGCTGCGCCGCCAAGAGAATGTGTACGGTGAATTTGAAATTTCATGGGCGCGCATTGTCGGACTGGAATTGTTGTTCATCGCCGCGTGCGGACTTGCTTCGCTCGCGTTCGCGGCAGACAATCGCGAAGCAGTGCAGCTCGCGGAAAGTGGGAAAGCGGGCGGTTATCTCGGACTTGCGCTTGCCGCGTTGCTCACGACAGCGTTCAGCAATTTGATGGACGCGAACCTCGCGGTCATTCTCGCGGCGGTGTTACTCGTCGTCGTCATCATTGCAACAATCCGTTTCGCGTTTAATCTTGGGTGGCTTGGCACATTTCTTACCCATGCGCTCGAAGGTTTGCGTCCGGCACCTGCAACAGCAACCGCATCCTCCGCGCCCGCGCGATATTCTCCCCCCCCCCCACCACAGCCGCTGCCGTCCTCGCGCAATTTGGTGCAATTGCCACTGCCACGCAAACAAGAGCCGGAAATTTTTGACGAACCCGAACAAGAAATCGAACCTGTCGCGGTCAAGAAAAAAGAGGAGCCCAAGCGCGGCATTTTTGGTCTGCCAATCGGACAACAAAAAGAAAAGAAAACAAAAGTCCCGCCCCCTCCGCCGGAGCATGACCCATTACTCGCAGTCCCGCGCGCAGAGGCAATACAACGCGTCGGAAAAAATCCAACGCTCGAACTTTTGGAAATTTCTTCTGAAGCGGCGTACGCGCAAGCGACAGCGGACCAAAAAGCAAAAACGATTGAAGAGACCCTTTCACATTTTGGTATTCCTGCCAAAGTGATTGACAAAAAGGCGGGACCGACGATTACGCAATTCGCCGTCGAACCCGGTTTCATCGAACGCAAAGGTTTGGATGGAACACAACAGCGCCGCAAAGTTCCAGTCAATCGCATTCTCGCGCTTTCGAATGACCTCGCGCTCGCGCTCGCCGCGTCGCCGATTCGGATTGAAGCGCCGGTGCCCGGACGAAATTATGTCGGCATCGAAGTTCCGAACGAAACGATTGCGATGGTGAGTTTGCGCGGTGTGATGGAATCGGAACGTTACAAAAAACTTTTGCAAAAAGCGGCGCTGCCTTTTGCATTGGGACGCGATGTTTCGGGCGAAGCGCAAGCGACAGACATGGCGGGAATGCCGCACTTGCTCATTGCGGGCGCGACAGGTTCCGGTAAATCGGTTGCCATTAACGCGATCATCGCGTGTTTGCTTTTCGCGCATTCGCCGGATGAATTGCGAATGGTGATGGTTGACCCGAAACGCGTCGAACTCGTCAATTACAACGGTATCCCGCATCTGCTCGGCGAAGTGATTACCGATGTCTCGCTTGTGGTGCCGGCATTGCGTTGGGCAACGGGTCTGATGGACGCGCGCTTTCAGGCATTTTCCAAAGCGCGCACGCGCAACGTCGAAGCGTACAATCAAAAGATGGACAAAGAGGGCGGCGACAAATTGCCGTATGTCGTCATTATCATTGACGAACTTGCGGACTTGATGCTCGCCGCGCCGGACGACACGGAAAAATTGATTACGCGTCTCGCGCAAATGGCGCGCGCTACCGGCATTCATCTCATTCTCGCCACACAGCGTCCATCGGTGGATGTCGTCACGGGTCTGATTAAAGCGAATTTTCCCGCGCGCATTTCATTCGCGGTAACGAGTTCGGTGGACTCGCGCGTCGTTCTCGATTCACCGGGCGCGGAAAAATTGTTGGGACGCGGTGACATGTTGTACATGGCGCCCGATTCCGCGAAATTGCAGCGCTTGCAAGGATGTTTTGTTTCGGATGAAGAACTCGCGCGTTTGACCGCGCACTGGCGCGCGCTCCAGGAAGAATTTGATTTCATTCCCAAAGCGCCGTGGGACATGCCGAAACACAAAGAGGGTCACGACAAAGAAAGAGCCGGCGACGCGCTCACCGAAGATGCAATCGAAGTAATTCGCACGACGAACCAAGCATCCATTTCACTCTTGCAGCGCAAACTCGGCATCGGCTATCCGCGCGCCGCGCGTCTCATGGACCAACTCGAAGAAATGGGCGTTGTCGGTCCCGATGAAGGCAACGGCAAACCCCGCGCGATATTTTTAGAAGAAAAACCGAAAAAGAAAAAGTAGGTGATTTGGTGATTTGGTGATTGGGCGATTACAATACAAAAAATCACCTATTCACCCAATCACCTAGTAAGGAATCATTCATGGCGAAATCTCGCAGACCTGTCAAGACCAAAGAAGCAAAACAAAAAGATACCATCGAAGTCGAAGGCACGATTACCGAAGCGCTGCCCAATGCAATGTTCCGCGTAAAACTCGATACGGGGCATGATGTTCTCGCACACATCTCCGGCAAGATGCGGATGTACTATATTCGCATTCTGCTCGGCGACCGCGTGCGCGTTGAACTCTCGCCCTACGATTTAACACGCGGACGCATTACGTATCGTTTTCGCACATAGTGACGAACGACCAACGACGAAGGACAAAGAGACCTCATTTTTGGTCGTTCGTCCTTTGTCGTTCGTCTGGCAATGCCCACCATTCGCGCTCCCATCTGCGCCGACGACCGCTGGTATCCCAGTGACGCGGCGCAGTTGCGTTTTGTACTGGACGAATTTTTTTCCAACGTTCCCGCTGCGCGTTCCGAAGGCGAACTCGTCGCGCTAATTGCACCACACGCGGGCTATCAATTTTCAGGACAGACCGCCGCGCACTCGTACGCACACCTCGCAGGCGCAAAATACAAACGCGTCATTCTTCTCGGTCCGAGTCACTTTCAAGATTTCGGCGCGCAGGCAATGAACCGCGCGCAAATTTTTGAGACGCCGTTGGGCGATGTGCCGGTGGATGAAAAATTGGTGCAAGCGTTGTCCGTGCACGCGCCGATTAATTTTGTCCCGTTTGACCGCGAACACTCCCTCGAAGTCCAAATCCCCTTTCTCCAACATCAATTAAAAAATTTTTCCATCGTTCCCGTCATGATGTCGCATCCGTTTTATCATTTCGGTTTGCGCGTCCACAATGAATGTGAGACGTTAGCGCACGCGCTCGCGCCCTTGCTCGACGAGGACACGCTGCTCGTTGCGAGTTCTGATTTGTCACACCTGCACAGTTATGATGCGGTCACGTATTTCGACCAAGGATTTGAAAATATCATTTCGGAATACAACGTCGGCGCGCTGATTGATTACATGATTAACGAAGGCGAACCGCGCGCGTGCGGCGATATGGCAATCGTGACGACGTTGATGACCGCGCAATTACGCGGCGCAAACACCGTACGCGTTTTTTATCGCACCAATTCCGGCGAAGTGACGGGCATCAAAGAACCGGGGCAATATACAGTGGGGTACATGGCGGCGGGGGTGTATAAAGGATAGGCGAAGGAGAGAATACTGTGACAACTCTACATCAAGAGTTTCTGGCTGAATTTATTGATGAACGGAAACCTTTGGTTGAAGCAATGCTCAAGGCGATAAAGAAGGCATGTCCTAACCTGACTGAAACTATCAAGTGGAATGCGCCGAACTTTTGCTATGCCGGCAAAGACCGCATGACTCTGATGCTTCACAAAAAAGATCGAGTTGCTTTGATTCTCCACACGGGCGCGAAACCGAAAGAAGACAAAAAAGCGCCACCCCTCTATCAAGATGAAATGGGTTTGCTTGAATGGAACTCGAACATCCGCGCCACAATTACTTTTCGTGACCTTGCCGATTTTACAGCGAAACGAGACGCATTCAAGAAAACCGTCAAGCGTTGGGTTGAGGAAACGAAAAGGCTCTAACTCTGCGTTATAATGGACAACATATCTTGTTTCCATGAAATACGCGAACGTCGTTGTCCATATCCCCTTTACGAACGCGCCTGTGCTGCCGACGCAGACCGAGCGCGATGTTGCGCCGTTGCCCCGCGCGTGGCTTGACCGCAGTTTCACGTACGACATTCCAAAAGAATTGCAGGACGCGATTCGCGTCGGACAACTCGTGTGGGTGCCGTTCGGGCCGCGTCGTTTGCAAGGTGTTGTTGTCGAACTCGCGGAAACGACAGACCTCGACAAAACGCGTCCTCTCGAAGCGATTGTTTATTCCGAACCGCTTGTCACACTGCAACAAATCGAACTCGCGCATTGGATTTCCAATCATTATCTCGCGCCGCTTTCCGATTGCATCTGGCTGTTTCTTCCCCCGGGCATTGAGGACAAAGTCGAAACGTTCATCGAGCTCGCGGAAAATCCCCCCCCCCTCGAATCGCTCACCGAAAAACAGCGCGCCATCGTCGAACGCGTGCGCGACGCGGGGACAGTCAAAAGCACACAATTTTCTGTCGCGCACAAAAACATCGTCAACACGTTGCTCGAACGCGGCGTACTCACAAAACGCACGAGTGTTCGTCCCGCCCGCGCGAAACCACGTCGCGTTGATACCGTGCGTCTCATTACGACAATTGAAACGGCACGCGCGATGATTGCGGGTCTCGACCGCCGCACCGCAGCATTACGCGCGCTCGCTGAAGCGAAAGTGCCGCTCACGCAAGACGAACTCGCCGCGCACACACGCGTTACCGACGCGACGTTACAAAAACTAGAACGCGAACAGATTATCGAACGCACGCCGCGCGCAACGCGTTACACTCTTTCCGAAAAATATCTCGATGAGGTTCCCGCTCTCCCCGTGAATCAAGCGCGCGTGTGTGTGTACTTGCGCGAACACAACAACAGCGCGACTTTGACAGAATTGGAACGCGCGTTGGAAATTTCCGCGCTCACGCTCAACACTTTGCGCGAACATGGTTGGCTCGAAAAAATTCAGGAACCCGCGCATATCATTTTGCGCGATGCAAAAAAAATCCCCGCGCTGTCCGCCGCGCACGCGCGTTTGTTGAATCTTGTCGAATTATTGTCGCAAGAAAAAAATCCGATGTGGGTCAGCGCGCTGTATGCGGCGACGGACGCCAAACGCGGCGACATTGACAAACTCGAACAACTCGGACTCGTCGCGCTCGACACCACCGAAATCATTCGTGACCCACTCGCCGGAAAAAAATTCATACCAACGCTCGCGCCAACTCTCACCACCGAGCAACAAGCCGTGTGGAACGATATAGAGCAAGCATTCTCTGATTCAGCCTCCGTCCTCCGTCCTTTGTCGTTTCTCTTGCACGGTGTTACCGGTTCCGGCAAAACGGAAATCTATCTCGCCGCCATTGACAAAATTCTCGCGCAAAACAAACAAGCCATCGCGCTCGTTCCCGAAATCTCACTCACCCCGCAGACGATTGCGCGGTTCGGCGCGCGCTTTGGCGAACGCATCGGCGTCATTCATTCGCGCTTGAGCGAAGGCGAACGCTTTGATACGTGGCGCAGAATTCGTGACGGCAAAATTGATGTGGTGATTGGCGCGCGGTCCGCGTTGTTTGCGCCGCTGCCGCGTTTGGGGCTGGTGGTGATTGACGAAGAACACGACGCGTCGTACAAGAACGATGTCGAGTTTCAAAATTCGCCCGCGTATCATGCACGCGAAATCGCGCTCGAACTCGAGCGTTCGCACAACATCACTGTCATTTTAGGAAGCGCGACGCCGGATGTGGAAACGTACGCGCGCGCAACGCGCGGCGAAATCAAATTATTGACCTTGCCGCAACGCGTCATCGCGCACGAAACGGACGACGCGCCGATTCGGTATCAAGATTTGCCGCCCGTCGAAATTGTGGATTTGCGAACGGAACTCAAAGAGGGCAATCGCTCGGTGTTTAGCCGCGCACTGAAATCCGCCTTGAACGAAACGCTTGCGCGCGGCGAACAAGCGATTTTATTTTTGAATCGGCGCGGCAGCGCGAGCGCGTACGTCTGTCGCGATTGCGGGCACGCGGTAAAATGTCCGCGCTGTGCGAATCCGTTCACGCTTCACACCTTTGGCGACCAAGTGGCTAAAGAATTGGTGTGCCACCACTGCGGCAATCGGCGCAACATTCCGCGCAAATGTCCGAACTGCGGCAGCACGCGCATTCGCGGCTTGGGACTTGGGACCGAAAAATTGGAACAAGATGTGCGCGGGGAATTCCCGAACGCGCGTCCAATGCGTTGGGACTATGACGTGACACAGGAAAAAGACGCGCACGAATTGTTGTGGGAAAAATTTTTGCGCGGTGAAGCGAATGTGTTGATTGGGACGCAGATGATTGCCAAAGGATTCGATGTGCCGCGCGTCACCCTCGTCGGCGTCATCAACGCGGACACGGGTTTGTATCTCCCCGATTTTCGCGCGAGCGAACGAACGTTTCAATTGCTCACCCAAGTCGCAGGACGCGCGGGACGCGGCGCGCGCGGCGGGAAAGCAATCGTGCAAACATTTGCGCCCGAACATTACGCGATTCAATGCGCGGCAAAACATGACTATGCCGAATTTTACAAACGCGAAATGGAATTTTGTCGCGCCGCCGCGTATCCGCCGTTTCGTCCGCTCGTGCGACTTTTGTACAGCCACGAAAATTTCAAAACTGCGCACGCGGCGGGCGAACAGTTCGGCGCGCAATTACAAGAACGCATTCGCCGCGAAGGTTTGTTGAATATCGAGGTGCTTGGACCCTCGCCCGCGTTTTTTCAAAAACTGCGCGGACGCTATCGCCAACAAATTTTGCTCAAAGGCAAAGGCGCGCACGATTTACTCGCCGCGTATCCGCCGCCGCTCCACTGGCGGATTGATGTTGAACCACTCGATTTGTTGTGATGACAAAGGACGAATGACGAACGACGAATGACGAATAACAAATAACCAACAACGTTTCACGTATGATAACCTCCTCTCGCGCAATTCTCGTGCTGATTCTTTTTTTCCAACTCGTGTTCGGTGTCCAGTACGCCGTTCGCACGCCGCACTGGCAAGCGCCGGACGAACCCGCGCATTTCAATTATGTGCGCGCATTGGCAGAGACAGGCGTGTTTCCAATTTTGCAACAAGGTGATTATGACGGCGCGTACTTGGAAAGAATCAAATCCGAAAAATTTCCGCCTGAACTCGCGATTGATTCAATCCGTTACGAGGCGCATCAACCGCCCTTGTATTATTTGATTGCGACGCCGTTCTATTGGCTCGCGCGCGCATTGAATTTGGATGTTGTGCTTGCCTTGCGTTTGTTGAATGTGATTATCGCGTTGGGTCTCTCGTTTCTCGTTTTTCGCATTTTCCAATTTGTGTTTCCATCAAACTCATTATTGCCGTTGGTGGGCGTTGGAATCCTCGCGACAATTCCGATGCACATTGCCATGAGCGCGGCAATTAACAATGATACGCTCGCGGAAGTGGTTGTTGCGATTGTATTGTTACTTTGCGTTTTGCGCTTGCACGGCAAAATAGAAACGCGGCGCTTTTTGATTTTGGGCGGAGTGGCGTATGGCATCGCTCTCTTGACGAAAACAACAATCTATTCGAGTATCGTTTTGTTGCTTGCGGCAGAATTCGGCTATCAACAAATTTTTCGTGAGCGCGAAAATTCGCGCGCCAATGCAATCGTCGCGTCGAGCAAGACCCTACTGCCCCTTTTTGCAATTTCGCTCGCGTTATCGGGATTGTGGTTTGTGCGAAACGCGTTCGTGTATGGCGCGAACGATTTGTTTGGCTGGGCGCGGCATGATTCCGTCGTCGCGGGACAAATGACAACCGCGCAGTGGATTGCGGACAATGGTTTGCGAAACACACTGATTGATTTGTTTGCGATTTCGTTCAAATCGTTTTGGGCGCAATTCGGTTGGATGGGCGTTTTGGTGAATGACCGCATTTATATTTTGCTGTTTGTATTGACTGCGCTGGCAACGTTGGGCGCGCTGTTTTGGCTCATGCGTTTGTGGCGCGAACGAAAAATTTTTTCGTGCGAAACGCGTTGGACGTGGTTGCTGCTTGTGTTGCTGCTCGCGCTCGTCGTCGCAGCGGACGCGTATTACAACTTGAAGTTTTTTCAACCGCAAGGACGCTATCTGTTTTACGCGTTGATTCCACTCGCCGCGTTGTGGAGCGCGGGATTGTATGAATTGTTGAACGCGCGTTACGCGCGCGTTGTGTTTGCGCTTTTGTATATCGTGATGCTCGGTTTGGATTACGTATCGTTGGCATGGTTCATCGTGCCGCAGTTGGCGAGATAAGGAGTTGAGAATGAGTTTCCTCAAAAAACTATTCAGCGGCGGGAATCCGTCGCTGCCGCAAGCGTCCGATTCTTCGGACCCGAACGCGTTGTGGTTGTACGTCAAATGTGACAAGTGCGGCGCGCCGGTGGCGATTCGCGTGGACACGCGGAACGACATCAGTATTGATTACGAAACAGGCGGGCGCTATCTCCGCAAAGAGATTATGGACAGCACCTGTTTTCAATTGATGTATGCGGATGTGCGCTTTGACGGCGGCGGCAAAATTATGGAAAAGAGTGTGGAACGCGGCACTTTTCTCACACGCGACGAATTTGAACAAGCACGCGCGGCTTTTGAAGCGAAACGCCAGGCGCGCGCAAACAGTTAAACGGTAAAATGAGGTGGAAACAGTTGCTTTTTCCACCTCATTTTTTTAACATTTTCACCAATTTTTGAAAAATTTTGCGAAACTATTGACAAATTTTTCATTTGTGGTAAAATTTTTGCGTTCCTCCAAAAACAGGTGAATCTATGAATCAACTCTTATGGAAATGCCCCGTTTGCTCTCAAGAATTGCGCGTTACGGGTCTCGAATGTTCCCATTGTGGCACAGAAATTCGCGGCCAATTTGAACTCGGACGTTTTGCGCGGCTCAGCACCGACGACCTCCACTTTATCGAAATTTTTGTAAAGAATCGCGGCAACGCGTATCGCGTTGCCGAAGAATTGGAAATTCCCTATTCGGGCGTCCGCGCGCGCTTGACCGAAATTATTCAAGGCATGGGTTACGACGACGAGAACGAAACACGCGAAGAAACCGGACTACCGCCCGAACGCCGCCAAGAAATTTTGGCGCAAGTGTCTGACAAAAAATTGACCGCCGAACAAGCGATTAAACTTTTGCAAGGCGACGAATAAAATTCAAGCGATTGTCTTTTCGAACGCTGCGAGGAATCTCGCGCCTTCCCAAGAGCATTCTCGCAAGCGCAGCTCGAAATGACATCTATCCATCACAGGAGAAATTTTTCATGCCGCAAGCGCAACGCCAACCGATTCCGTACACACGGAGCAATGTCGAAATCGTTCAAGAGACACCGCGCCATGAGCGCATCATTCATATCGGAAGTCAAGTCAAAGAGCTGCAAGAAATGTCAACCATTTCACCGGGCAGTACGCTGCGTCGTTTGCTCTTTGTCTGGCTGCGAATTTACGTGAACGAAACGAAACGCGGCAAAAGCGAAAAAGTCAATATCAAAATTCCGCTGCCCATTCCGCTTATCGGTGCGACGTTTGCGCGACAACTCTCGTTTCAAAAAGCGGCGCAACTCGCGGCGGCGGCACAACGCGGCGAAGACGTAAGCGAACTGTTGGATTCGACAATGGGTTTTGAATTTGTGCGCGTCGAAGATGACCATTCCGAACGCGGCAAAAATACATTGGTGGTCATCGGGTTGGATTAAATTTTTCAATCATCCGCTTATGGTTGCCCAAACAATTCATCAAGGCACGGAATCGTTTCGCGGTGTGCGCCCATTGAATCCGACGCGCGATTTGCGCCAAGTCGCACTCTTGCTTGAAGAATCTTTTCGCCAAGACCTCGGCGCACTGCACGCGTGGTCGCGGATTCCGCTCGTGCGTCAAATCGGCGCCGCCTTGATGTCCACCGCGTTCATGCCCGTCCCGACGGAAAGTCTGCGCGGGTTTGTGTATGAAGAGCACGGGCGGATTCTCGGTAATGTCACGTTGACACTCGACGACAATCGCGAACGCCGCTGGATGATTAGCAATGTTGCCGTCGCCGAAAAATTCCGCCGTCGCGGCATTGCGCGCCAATTGATGTTGGCAGCGATTGATGAAGCACGCGCCCGCAGCGCGCTATGGATTCTGCTGAATGTGCGTCCGTGGAACGAAAGCGCGATTCGGTTGTACGAAGGATTGGGTTTTGATACGATAGATACGGAAACGCAATATGTCCGCACGCGCGCGCGAATGTTTTCGCCCGAACCGCTGCCAATTCGCCGTTTGGAAAATAAAGAACTGCGCGCGGCATACGAACTGGCGCGCGCGGGTATGAACGAACACTTGCGAATGTTTCGCCCACCGATGCTTTCGGAGTTTGGCGTCCGTTTTGAAGACCGCTTTGCGGAAAGCGCGCTCGACTTTTTTATTTTGCAATCTACGGAACGCTATGGCTATTTTCAAGACGGTGTGTTGACGGCAACGATTTCGCTGCATGCACAACGCGTCGGCACGCCCCACAAAATGGACGTGCGCGTGTTGCCGGCGGCGCGCGGAAAATTGGAAGCGGGTTTGATTGCCGCCGCGCTCGCGCGCTTGAATCAATTTGCGACACGCGATATTGAAACGCGCGCCTTGACGAGTCACGAAGCTTTGGTGCGCGCGTTGGCGGACGCGGGGTTTGTGCCGACACGCGGTCTGACCTTGATGGCAAAAGGATTTCGGTATTGACAAATCGTGGCAGGTTTTTGCGATGCAGTTCATCGCCGAAACCTGTCACGTCTAGAGGAGTAATTATGGCAACGGCTGATGAACGAATGCAAATTTTACGAATGATTGAGAATCGGCAAATTTCCGCGGAAGAAGGCGCGCGTTTGTTGTCCGCGCTCGAAGACAAACCGGCGGCAGAATTGCCCCCCCCCCCTTCGCCGCAAATGCGCGGACGTTGGTTACGCGTGCGTGTCACCGATTTACGCAGCGGTAAACGCAAAGTGAATGTCAACATTCCCCTTTCGCTCGTGGACATTGGACTCAAGATGGGCGCAAAATTTTCACCCGTCGGAATGGAAGGGTTAGACATGAATCAAATCATGGCTGCGATTAAAGCGGGCGGCACGGGAAAAATTGTTGATGTGGAAGATGAAGAGGATGGCGAACACGTAGAAATTTACGTGGACTAGATATTTCTTGTGCAGGACGGATTTTTAATCCGTCGCCGACAACACTATAGTACGTCTCTCTCACAAGGGCAAAGCATTGTGCAGTTTCGCGTATTGTGTGCGCGATGCTTTGCCTTTGTGTGTACAAAAATGTTTCAAGCTCTACGACAACGCAACATTGCGCTCCTCTTTGGCGCGCAAGTGATTTCGATTGCAGGCGATTTGGTGCTGTTTGTCGCGCTGCCGTTTTGGATTTATCAACTCACCGGTTCGGCAATGGCAACCGGTTTCATGTTCGCGGCGTTGACCATTCCACAATTGGTGTTTAGCCCGATTGCGGGTGTTTTCGTGGACCGCCTCGACCGCAAACGTTTAATGATTCTTTCGGATGTGCTGCGCGCGGGTTTGGTCGCGTGTTATCTCTTTGTCAATACTGCCGAACAAGTGTGGCTGATTTATCTGATCGCGTTCACCGAATCGGCAGTCTCGCAATTTTTCCGCCCTTCGCTAATGGCAATTGTGCCGACATTGGTGGACGGCGAACAAGAATTGACGCGCGCGAACGCCGCACTGGGCGCGTCGTGGGCGATTGGACAATTGGCTGGACCCGCGCTCGGCGGCGTCTTGGTCGCGGCGTTCGGTCCGCACGCGGCGGCATTGTTTGACGCGGGGACCTACTTGCTCGCAGCCGCCTTGGTTTTCTTTGTAAATGTGCCGGTACGTGAGGCAGTCGTAACAAAATTGACCGACGCGCGCCAAGCGATTGGCGAAATTACGCGCGAATTGATTCAAGGCATCCGCGTCGTGCTTGACCGTCCGGTGCTGCGCGTACTCTTTGCTTCGCTCGCGTTTCTTTCGCTCGCCAATGGAATTACGAATGTTTTGCTCGTTGTGATTGTCCGTCAACTCTGGAACGTGGGCGCGCAAGAATTCGGCTGGGTGATTAGCGCGCAAGGCGTCGGGGGAATTTTGGGAACGTTGATTGTGGGCGCAGTCGCCGCGCGTTTTTCACCGCGCGCAATGGTTGTCGTCGGTGGCTTGATTGCAGGGGCATTGTTTATCGGAATGGTAAATCAACCTTCGGTCTATGTGGCGATAGGGTTGATGGTCATTCTCGGTGTTTCGATTGTGACCTTTGATGTCGGACTAACAACGCTTTTGCAACTCGGCAGTGATGACGCGAATCGCGGACGCGTTTCGGGATTGATGCAAACGATGATGGCGGCATCGCAACTGCTTTCGATTGGCTTGACGAGTTTGTTCGCCGACCAAGTTGGCGCAATTGTGATGTTGAATCTCGCAGGTGCGCTGTTTGCAATGGGCGGTTTGGTGGGCATTCTGGTTCGGCGCGGACACATGGTTGCAGCCACGCCACAAATCCACGCAACGCAACCGGCTGAATAACGTGGTAACAAAAAATGACTCGTCAGTGTGACGAGTCATTTTTTTATCTCACTGCTAATTTTGCAACCGTTACGCCTTCGCCGCCTTCATTGGCTTCGGCGGTTTCAAACGAAGTGACGAGCGGACTGTCGCGCAAAAACTCGCGCGCGAGTTTTCGCAACGTGCCGGTGCCTTTGCCGTGAACCACGCGCACATACGGCAGTCCCGCCAACATTGCGCGGTCAAGATATTTTTCCAACGTGTCGAGCGCGTCTTCGGCACGCATTCCGCGCAGATGCACTTCGAGTCCCGGCGATTCCGCGTCGGGCAAAACAACACTCGTTTGTTCAACGACTTTTTGCGGTGCAGGTTGGCGCGCTTGCAATTCCACTTGCGCGGGGGGGAGATTCATCCGAAACGAACCGATTTGCACAACCAAGTCGCTTCCGACGCCGACCACCTGCCCGTACTGATTCAAACTTGGCACATAGACACTATCGCCGACCACAATGCGTTCGGATGGACGAGCGGGCTCGGTGCGACGCGGTTGCGGGGGGGGGGGCGCTTGCAATGCGTCGGTCATACTCGCTAACGCGTCCAAATCACTCTCGGCGCGTTTCACGGCATCGCGGTTCAAACTGCCTTCACGCCATTCGCGTTTGAGCCGACTCAATTCCGCGCGCGTTGCGTCGAGTTCCGCGCGTGCTTGTTCGCGCGTGTTGCGTAAAATTTCACTGCGCTGACGTTGGGTCTCGGACAATTCGCGGCGGGCTTGTTTCGCGGCGCGTTCCGTATTTTCACGCGCGGCGGCGGCACGCGATTGTTCGCGCGCAGTTTCCTCGCGCGCTTTTTTCAATTGCGTCAACAGCGTTTCCAATTCCTCATTGCTCTTGCCCACATTTTCGCGCGCGCGCTCCACCAGCTGTTTATCGAGTCCGAGTCGCGTCGCAATCGCAAACGCGTTCGAGCGTCCGGGGATGCCGAGTATCAAACGATACGTCGGCGCGAGCGTTTCGATGTCAAATTCCATCGAAGCATTTTGCACGCCGGGCGTCGTATGCGCGAATGCTTTGAGTTCCGCGTAATGCGTTGCAATCATTCCCGGAATTTTTCGTTCCAATAAATTTTCGACAATCGCGCGTGCAAGCGCCGCGCCTTCCACCGGGTCAGTCCCCGCGCCGAGTTCATCGAAGAGCAAAAGTGATTTGGAATCCGCCGCGCGCAAAATGCCAATGATATTTTTCAAGTGACCCGAGAACGTCGAAAGCGATTGCGCGATGGATTGTTCGTCCCCTATGTCAGCAAAGACGCCACTATAGACCGGCACGCGCGAACCTTCTTGCGCGGGAATGTGCAAACCACTTTGTGCCATCAAAGCGAGCAGACCAACCGTTTTGAGTGAAACCGTCTTGCCGCCCGTATTCGGTCCGGTGATGATGAGAATGGAAAACGCGCGTTGCAGCTCGAGCGAAATCGGCACAACGGTTTCGGGGTCGAGCAAGGGATGGCGCGCTTGAATCAATTCCAAAAACGCGGGCTGTTCGCGCGAACCGCCATCAATAAGCGGCTGCACCGCTTTCAACTGTGCGGCGTATTTGGCTTTGGCAAACGCGAGGTCCAACTGTGCGAGCGTCTCGACGGTGTAATCAATTGCGTCGGCGTGTTGTTCCACCAAATCGGTCAACGCGCGCAAGATGCGGTCCACTTCGCGCTGTTCTTGAATCGAGAGTTCGCGCACGCGGTTGCCGAGTTCCACGACGGCGAGCGGTTCAATAAATAATGTCGCGCCGCTCGCGCTCGCATCATGCACAATGCCGTTCACGCGCCCGCGCGCTTCAGCGCGGACGGGAATCACATAGCGCCCGTCGCGTTGCGTAATGATTGCTTCTTGCAAATACTTTGCGTACTGCGACGAGGTGATGAAATGCTGTAATCGTTCCATCACACGCGCTTGCGCGATTTTTAATTCGCGGCGAATACGCGCGAGTTCGGGCGACGCATCATCGGAAATTTCGCCATTGTCATTGAATACGCGCCCGATTTCATCAATCACACGCGGCGCGTCAGACAAACTCTCGGCAATGAACGCGAGACGCGGAAAATGTTCCGCAACGCGCACGATATTTTTTTTCAAATTGCGTGCGGACAAGAGGGTGCCGCGCAAATCCAAAAATTCATGCGCCGGAATCATGCCGCCAACGCGCGCGGTGCGCGTCAACGCGCGGACGTCGCGCGCGCTGCCAATGCCCAGCTGGGGTTGTTGGTCCAACAAGCGGCGCGCTTCGGTCGTTTCTTGCTGCCAGGTTTTTACCACATCAGCATCCGCCGAAGGTTCGAGCGCGCGCGCGAGGGTTTCGCTGGCGCTGAACGCCGTATGTGCCGCGAGTTGTGCGCGCACCTGTCCAAACTCTAACGGGCGCAGAGAATCGTGTTCCATTTTTTTTACCATAACATACTCTGTGGCAAGGACAAAAAAAAAGCGTGGATTGCAAATCCACGCGCCCTGCATCAGAGTTCAAAAAGTGCGGGCAAACCGCGCGGGAGCCACGGACGAATGGTCGAGACAATCATGGGCAACGTGGAAGAAGTTACTTCGGCAATGCGGGAATGGGTGATGCCATCATTCAAAATCAGACGATACCCTTCGGCATTCCCCCACGCTTGCGTGTTGATGGCAAACGTGAATACATTGACAATGACGGTGAGCAGAATCCACATGCTCGCGACGCCAAGAAGCATACCGCCGAGATGGTCGAGCAAAGGAAAGAGTTTGAATTTGAGTTGACGGTACGCATCTTGTCCGATGAGATTCAACACAAACATGACGAGCAGCATGATCGTAAAAAAGGACAGCGCATTCGTCAATGTATTTGGCGGATTGAGGGTGACGGAGGCAAATGCTTGCGTAAGCGGAACAAAAAATTGCGTCGCAATCACAAGCGCGACATAGACCGCCATCAAGCCAATGACCTGCCGAATTAGCCCCTGAGCATAGCCAATTGCCATGCCGAGCAACAGCATGAAAATGAGAATGAAATCCATCCAATTAAAAGCTGACATGAGCGCGCCTCGTCAGGAGTATAGCACGGAGCGATTTTATACGAAAGAGGAAAATGGGGGGATAAAAAAAGGCGACAGCCGTGCTGCCACCTTTTCCGCCTAGCCACTCCGCAATTGCGCGCCCATCTCGCGTTCCAAGCGGCGCACAATTTTTTCGCGCATTTTCCCCGCTTCGGTGTCGGACAACACGTGGTCGAGCGCTTGAAAGGTCAAATTGTACGCGAGCGATTTTTTATTTTGCGCGAGCGGCGCGCCGCGATATACGTCAAACAATTTTACTTGGTTCAATAACGCGCCGCCCGTTTGGCGAATCAATCCTTCGACGCGCGCCGCTTCCACATTTTCGTCCACAATCAATGCAATGTCCTGAACGATGACGGGATAACGCGAAATCGGTTTCACGATGAAACGCGCGTCGGTGTGCGCGAGAATTTTTTCCAGATCAAATTCGCCGACAAGGACTGCTTGATTGGGCAATTCCCAACGTTCGCGCACAACGGGATGCAATTCGCCAAACACGCCGACAGACTCGTCACCAATTTTCAACTCCGCCGCGCGTCCGGGATGGAGCATGGCGTGGCTCGTCACAGCAAAGCTTGTTTGAGAAACATGCAAGCCCGCGACCAAATCTTGCACAATGCCTTTCAAATCAAAAAAATCCATCAAGTTTGTGTCGGCACTTTGCCACGTTTTTTCCGCGCGCGGTCCCGACAAAATCAGCGCGAGCCGACGCGGTTCGAGCGGCAGTGGCAAATTTTCATCTTCGGGCAAATCACCGCGTTCATTTTCGCCCGCGTTCCGTTTCAAAAACACCGCGCCAATTTCAAACAGCGCGACGCGATTTGTATGACGTAGATTCGTCGCGGCAATGTCGAGCATGTTGGGCAAAAGCGTTTGGCGCAAGACCGCGCGCTCGGGACTAATGGGATTCGCGATGGTGACGTATTCTCTGAATCCCAATCCATCGCTCTCTGGAACAGGCGCGAGTTGTGCTTCATGCGCGGGATGTGTGAACGAGTACGTGACAATTTCTTGCAAGCCGCTGTCCACCAAAATATCGCGCGCCGTTTCTTCTTGCTCCAACGCATCATTGCCGACGAGCGGCGGCAGCGCGTCCGCAATCAACGTGCTGGGAATTTTTTCGTAACCGTGAATCGAAACGATTTCTTCCAACACATCATCCGCGCCGTCCACATCTGTTCGCCAAGCAGGCGGCGTGACGCGCAACGCCTGCGCGCCGTTTTGCTCAATTTGAAAATCGAGACGCGTGAGAAGGTTGGCAATTTCGTTGGTGTCGAGTTCGATGCCGAGAATGCGTTTTACATCGCGCGTCGTCACGTCAATCGTGGGGATGATTTGCGGCGCGGGATAATTGTCCGCGAGCGCGCGGTCAATGTTTCCGCCTGCGAGCTCGCGCATCAAGTTCGCGGCAACACGCGCAGGCGCGACGTTTTGGGAGGATGGAATGCCGCGTCCGAAACGCGTCGCGGCTTCGCTCGGTAAATTTTGTTTTTGCGTCGTGCGCCGAATGGAAATGAAATCGAAAATCGCAGACTCGAGCAAAACATTTCTGGTCGTGTCGGAAACTTCGGTTTCGCTTCCGCCCATAATGCCGCCGATGCCGACAGGTCCGCGCGCGTCCGTCACCAAAATATCTTCGGACGAAAACCCGCGCAATTGTCCATCTAGCGTTTGCATCTTTTCTCCGTCACGCGCGGCGCGCACAATAATCGTTGCTTTCCCATCGGCGCGTTTTAGCAACGCATCGTAATCGAACGTATGCGTCGGTTTGCCGTAACCGAGCATCACGTAATTTGAAATATCAACGATGTTGTTGATGGGACGCATGCCCGCGCGCAGCAAACGCTGCTGCATCCAGTACGGCGAAGGTCTGATTTCGACATCGCGAATGAGCAATGCGGAAAAACGTTGACACAATTTCGCGTCGGTGATTTCGATTTTTACAAAATCGGTTTCGGGCGTGCCTGTTTCGTTTGTATCCCAATCGTTCGGCAAACGCACGTGTTGATTCGTCAGCGCGGCGATTTCGCGCGCGACGCCAAGAACGGATTGCGCCCACGCAAAATTCGGATTGATTTTGATATTGAACACCACATCGCCCATGTAATCCGCAAGCGGTGTTCCGACGGGCGCGTCGTCGGGCAAAATAATAATGCCTTCGTGTTCGTCCGAAATGCCGAGTTCTTTTTCGGAACAGACCATTGACGAAGATTCGACGCCGCGTATTTTTGATTTCTTGAGCGTCATAATTTCGCGTCCCTCTTTGTGTCCATCATAGAGACGCGAACCTTCGAGCGCGAGAATGACCTTTTGCCCACTATCACCAATTTTGATATTGGGCGCGCCTGTCACCATTTGCACAGGTTCGCCGCGTCCGTAATCTACGCGCACAATCGTCAATTTGTCCGCGTTCGGATGGGGCAGCGTTTCGACGAGTTGCGCGACGAAAATTTTGTTGCGGTCCCACGCCAAATTTTCTTCGCCACCTTTTTTCGTAGGCGCGGGGACGCCGATGTATTCAATGTCCTCCACTTCCAATCCTGCGAACGTCAATTTTTCCGCGAGTTCTGGAATCGAAAGGGTGATGTCAACGAAATCTTTTAACCACGAGACGGGGACTTTCATAGTGATTGCAACGTTATCCTTTATTTTTGAAGAGTATCAATGAGTTGGCGAATCGCAATGCTTGGATTGGGATGTATTTTGTTCAGGAATTTGAGTTGCTGTTGTGAAAGATAGATACGTTTTGGAATCAGTGTTTTGCCTTTGGGGTTGGGCTTGGGGGTGTTGCGAGAACGTTCGTCGTGTAGCGCCCGCGCCATCCATGCGGGCGTTAATTCATATCGCAACAAGTCCGCGTCTATATCTTCGGTGTTGGGCCAAGTGACTGTTTTGCCAACCGGGTCAATAAAGACTTGGCGAAAGTAACGTGGGTCGGTCCGCGCACGCTCAAACGCGGGTCCATGGAGATATTTTTTCAAGTTCATGGTCTTGACAAGCCCATCGTCAAAAACCAATTCAACATTAAACCCTTTGAGTGGCTTTACTTGACAGATGCGCGCCGGTGCGCGATTTTTGATTTGTTTCATCGAACACCTCATAATCCTTGAATCTTGAGTGGCATCTCACCACGTTCAATGCGTTCCCAATTTGCCCGCAGTTCTTGTTCACGCAATTGACCCCATTTTATGACGAGTTTGTAAGCGCGATTGGGCAGCGTTCCTGCCGTACATTTCCAAGTGCCAATTTCAATTGAAGCAAGATGTTCGGCGTATTGAGCATGAAAGTGGGGTGGGGGGTGTTCGTTCGCGCGCATCAGAATATCAATGCCTTGAAACTGGCTGATAGTTGGCATAGTGCTTTCAAATAAACTTAATGCAATTTATTGTGCCGCGCGTTATACAACAACACTGCAAAAATCACAATCACCATTCCGACCAAAATTACTGTGTGTCCAAATTCGCCCAACACGTCAATTGTGCGCGACCATTTCACATTCGCGACGAGCGGCGCGAGATGATAAATCAAATCCCAGCCGCCGCCGCCGAGAATGAGCGCCCAGCCGATGAGACCGATGGGGGAGAATGCGGGAGATTTCAAGAAACGCATGAGTGAATGACCAATGGACAATGCCTAATGCGCAATGAATAATGCCCAATGCAAAATGCCTAACGCCAAACGAACAACAACCGAACACTGGTCACTGATTACTGCTCACTGATTACTTGCCACAGAGTCCACCTCACGAATCCGCGTGAGTTGATACTCCAAATCTTGCTGCGTGTCGTACATTGCGTTTTTAAGAATGGGAAAAATCGCAAAGACGGTTGTCACGCCAAATAGGATTCCCGTAAGCCAACGCGCCCATGAATTGAATGAGCCGAGCATGTTGCCGTAATAAAATTCGTTCGGGAACGCGTTGAATGTGATGGCGCGCAGCCAATCATTCGTGTCGCGGAATCCTTGTCCCGAACTGCCCGCAACAATATCGTTGACGAAATGTGTAAAGCCGTCGAGACCGAGTGGCAGCACGCCAAGCGCAACCCACACGACGAGCGAAAGACGCGGCACGCGTTTTCCAAAAATTGCCCACAACACGCCGCCGAGCCAAATGCCCCCGTACGTCGAAATCATGCGGTCACTCCACGCCATCTTCCAACCCATTTCGGGATTGCCAATGAATTGACGCAAGACGAGTTGATTTTCCGTTGACCACACTTGCGCGATTTGCTCCAAACTGTACATCGTATGCGGTCCATAGAAAAATAACGAACGTTCGGGCAATTGATGACAAAAGAAACTGTAGATGAAATACAACGCGTTGCCCGCGCCCGTCATGCCATTTTCCATAAAAAACGGCGCGAGAAATGGCGCCCATACCCACGCGCCGTACAAAATTAAAAACAGCGCGAGCCAATGTTTCACGACAAACAACGCGACGGTATCAACGCCTTTGATGATATTGCGCGTGGTGGGACTGACGGGGGATTGAGAAACCATTTATACCTTCAACTTTCCCTTACCTTGTTGTTCAGGTACTTCGATTCTTAATATCACACTTGTACCAATTGTTTGCGGAAGATCAAGATTCTTTCGCAATTCCTTACGAAGTTCTTCCAGCATGGGCTGTGTCGAACCAGTACGCGTCTCCGCAAACTCTGTGACAAATTTATTTGCCAGTTCAATTTGTCTCTGGCTACCAAACAGTTGTATGTCTGCGATTGCAGATTCAATTTCCCGATGCCGCGATAAATCAGCACGATTAGAAGCACCCTCAAGACGCCGCCATGCTTCAATCAAATATTGAATTCGCAGGTCTCTGAGTTTGTTTGCTCGATCTCTTCTGGCCGACAACCAATGCCCTATAAACCAACCCATTAATGTGATTAGGGCAGTAATTAAAAGTGGTAGTAGTAGTTCAAGGTTTACCATTGTCTTGTAGGTTAGAACTGTTCCAGAAACCTCAAATCGTTCCCCCAAAAATATCGAATGTCGGTGATGCCGTGTTTCAACATTGTAATCCGTTCGGGACCCATGCCAAAGGCGAACCCACTCCACACCTCAGGGTCATAGCCGCCATTGCGTAACACCGTCGGATGTACGATACCCGAACCGAGAATTTCGAGCCAACCGGTATATTTGCACAACGCGCAGCCCGCGCCTTCGCAGATAATACACTTTACGTCCATCTGCGCGCTTGGTTCCGTGAATGGAAAATGGTCGGCATAAAAACGCACGGGACGTTCGCCAAACATCCGCCGCGCAAATTCTGTCAGCGTGCCTTTCAAATCGCCGAACGTAATGTTGTGTCCAACGACGATGCCTTCCACTTGGCTGAATTGAATTTCGTACCGCGCGCTGATTTGTTCATAACGATAGCACATGCCGGGCAAAATCGCGCGAATCGGATTTGGAAAATTTTCGCGCATGACGCGAATTTGTCCGGGCGACGTATGCGGACGCAAGAGTACGCGTTGGTCGGAATCAGCAATGTAAAACGTACTCCAATTGTCGCGCGCGGGATGATGTTCGGGAATGTTGAGCAATTGAAAACTCATCAGGTCCGTTTCCACCTGACGCGTGCGATACACTTGAAAACCCATCTCACCGAAAATTTTATAAATCTCGCGCAGCGTTTGAATCGCGGGATGCACGCGCCCGCGCTGTGGCGCGCGCCCCGGCAATGTTACATCAAGCGGTTCGGCTTCTAATGCTTCGGACAATTCGCGCTGCTTGATTGCACCCACTTTCGCATTGAACGCGCTCTCTAACGCGTTTTTGACCTCGTTTGCATTTTTTCCAAACGCGCCGCGTTCCTCTTTGGGGAGTGCGCTGATTTGTTCAAACAACGCGTTGACCGCGCCTTTGCGTCCGATAAATTCTACGCGCCATTCATCCAATTTGGCATTATCCCAAATCGAATCGAGTTGTTGTAACGCGCGGGCTTGGAGTTCGTGTACGGATTCGCTCATAACTTTACATCTCTATTTTCTCTGGTGGTAAAAATTTTCCATCTTGGTCGCGTCGCGCCGTTTTGATTGCTACAATTGCATCGTGATTCAAGCCGCCGTAAATGTGCGGAAATTTTTTTGCCGCGTCGTCGTACTGAATTTTTGCCTTGACCTTTTTTGTTTCGATATATAAATATACGTGCGGACCGCGTTCTTGCTTGTAAAACAAATTCGCCACGCGCGCCATTTCGTCCGCGCGTTTGGTGCAATGAATAAACCCGTCTTGCGCGAACGGTTTCGGCAAATAGACTGCGTTTTTCGTTTGAGGTTCGTAAAAACGTTTTGGAACCAAATGATAGATGATCATATTCAAGGAACAAAAAACTCTCATCCCGATTGGGACGAGAGTTTCGAATCCTACGGATTCTTGCTTCCCGCGGTACCACCCAGATTAGTCAGTTGGTCTGATGGTCGGTTGGTCGGATGGTCACAAGACCAACCGACTATCCGACTATCGGACTACCCGACTCACTCTATCGCGTAACGTGCGAGTACGGCGCGGACTACTGATTACTAAACACTGTTCAATGCTTACTTGTGTTTCACCCGCGCAGCTCGGGAGTGAATTTCCGCCGCCGTTGCATAAAAAGGTTTCCAGCCGTGACCTTTTCTCTCTTGATGCGTTCGTGCCGCGTACTCGTTCCGTCGTCGCTATTGCATGAATTATCTGCGATTCGCGCGCTTTGTCAAAAGGATTGTGCGGCGCTTGGTTACGCCGGTTGAAACAATTCAATAGGATTGCCCGATGGGTCGTCTGCCAAAATTTGCGAGCCGCCCGGACCTGAAACGATTTCGTTGCGGAATGTTACGCCCGCGTTCTTTATTTGCGCGACGACGGCTTGAAGATCGTCCACCGCAATTACAATGCGATTCCAGCCGCCGGGTTCGGGCTTGCGCCCATCGGGCATGGGACGCGCGGCGGATGTGTTTGGACCTGCCAGCCACAAGTGCAAATCGTCCTTGCCAACAATCGCGAGCGCAGGTCCCCAACGTTCCTCGACGACGAATCCCAAATGAGTTGTATAAAACGCGACGGCTTGTTCGACATCATTCACCATGTAGCGCACGTTTGCCATTCGGCTCACCTCGTTTGAAAATGTAGGACAAATTTAAAATTTGTCCTACGGCAATTTTTTTTCATAACACAAACTCGTGTCGGCACTCTTGACGTAATCGCCGAACGGTGGAATTGGCACGAAACCACATTTTTCGTACAGCGAAATCGCTTCGTATTGATGAATGCCCGTTTCCAAACGCAGCAGCATCACATTGTTTTCACGCGCAAAATTTTCCAAATGTTGCACCATCAATTTTGCAAACCCTTTGCCGCGAAATTTCGGACGCACATACATTCGTTTCAATTCGCCATATTCGTCGCCAAAGAATTGGATGCCGCCGCAGCCCGCAGGTTCATTGTCGTGGCGAAGCACAAAGAACGCGACGTTTTGTTGAATCAATTTCTGCACACTGTAGCCGTGACGATTCTCTGCCGCATACAATGGACTCAAAACGGCTTCCAGTTCGTCAATCAACATGCGCGCATCCGCGCTGTCGGGGCGTTCACGCGAGATTGTCGTTGCCATGATGACGACTCACCTCCAAATCACGCAGCAAGCCATCAGTCAACGCATAAATGAAACCATGCACGCTCAACTCTTGTCCGCGCGTCCATGCTTCTTGCACAATCGTCGTTTGGCAAATGTGCGCCACTTGTTCTATCACATTCAATTCGCACAGACGCGCAATTTGATTTTCTCGGTCCGTAATTGTGGCAAGTTCGGCAGCATGTTTTGTGTGAACATCTTGCACATGCCGCAGCCAATTATCAATCAGCCCCAATTTTTGCTGCTCAAACGCCGCGCGCACACCGCCACAACCGTAGTGTCCACACACAATCACATGTCGTACTTGTAACACATCTACGGCGAATTGCAGCACCGATAAACAATTCAAGTCAGTATGCACCACCACATTTGCGACGTTGCGATGCACAAACATTTCACCGGGCAACAAGCCCGTCAATTGCGTGGCAGGCACGCGACTGTCCGAGCAACCAATCCACAAACTCGGCGGCGCTTGTTGCTGCGCGAGTTTTTCAAAAAATGTTGCGTCCTGCGCGCGAATTTGTTCTGACCATCTGCGATTGTTTTCAAGCAGAGTTTGAATGTAGGTCATGTTTTGGAATCAAGACTATTCTGCACGATGCGGGTAATCATCCGTCATGTTCCCGTTGTAGTTTCAAGTGTGTAATCGAACTCGTAAAAATGTTTTCCGTCGGTGATAACGATTTTCATTTCGCCTGCGATGCCTTTCAATTCCTCATTCCCCGAATCGGGCGCAATTTTCACTTGCAGCGTTTGTCCCGCGTTTGTCGAAATTCCCTCGTGCATCAAAACAAAACTGCCGCGTCGCCCGTTCAGTGTTCCATTTACGCGCTCGATAGCAGTGTACACCGCCGAACCATTTTCCATCATCGCGGTCAACATTTCGCCTTTGCTTGTTCCTTCCAAATCGCCGCGCAGAATTTTTTCGATTAACATTCTTCCGAGCGTAGAACCATCTGCCACGTCTTGCGTTTGCGGTGTAATCGTCACCTCAAATTCACCGCGCGCTTGAAAATTCATTTCTGCTCCAATCGTGCGAACAATTCGGATAGCGCCCCGAAATTCGCAACCTCATAAAAATTTTCTGCATCCGTTGGCGCGACCGCGTTCTCATGCGCCCACGTCAATTCGTGCGGAACATAAATCGCCGTCGCGCCGATTTCTAAAACGGGCAAAATATCCGAACGGAGTGAATTGCCCACCATCGCAAATCGTTCGGGCGCGATGTTGTGTTGTTGCAACACGCGCGCGTAATCCGCGCGTTTTTTGTCGCTCACAATTTCGACGTACGAAAAAAATTGTGCCAAACCCGAACGCGTAATTTTGGTTTCTTGGTCGTGGAGATCGCCTTTGGTAATCACCATCAGCGCGTATTTTTCCGCGAGCCGCGCCAATGTTTCAGGAACGTGTTCCACCAATTGCACATCCGCCGTGAGCATTTCTTTTGCCGCGTCGAGAATCGCTTGAATCTCTTGCCCCGTGATGCGTCCTTCGGTGAGTTCGACGGCGGTTTCAATCATCGAAAGCGCGAACGATTTGATGCCGTAACCGAAATGTTCGAGGTTTCGCATCTCGGTTTGGTCCAAGCGTTCCGCAATCCATTCGGGACTGTGATACTGCGCCAAAAGATTTTTGAATTTCGTTTGCGCGGCGATATAGAGACGCTCATTGTGCCAGAGCGTATCGTCGGCGTCGAACGCGATGACTTGAAAACGGGACATATGATTTATTTCAACGCGAAGGAGCGAAGCATTGGCAGGACCAAACGCGTCACTTGAAACATTCGCGTATGCCGATGCTTCGCCCCTACTTTTTCAATGCCGCGTCCGCCTCGTCCAAATGTTCGTTGCGATGCAGCGCGCGAATCACCCAACGTTTGTTGGAATTGTAAATTTCTTCCAGCAGCGCGGGCGAATACGTTTCTAAACGCGCGTCCACTTGCTCGGCTGTCTCTAGCGCAATTTCTACCGCTTTGCGCGGCGGGACTGCGAGCCATAACGGCAGTGATAAATCATTCACGAAAATATCAATTTCGGGAATGAACAGCGCGCCATTTTTTTCCGTCATGTCCAACACATACAACAAACGGCGGTCCCACCATGCAATGTGCGCGAACACAACGGCGATAGTCCAATGTTCGCCGACACGCGTTTGCAATTGTTCATCGCTTAACGACGCGGCAAGCGCGCGCATTCGTTCGCGCGACGCGCGATTCAATTCTTGATAATTCGGGTCGAGTGCCATGAGGATTTTCTCCGTGCGGTATTTTACATCAAAGAACGAAAAACTCTCGCGCTGGTGCAACGAGAGTTTTTGTTTTCAATGGGATTACGCGCAATCGCTTATTTTACGTAACAATTCAACAGCCATTGGATGCCGTACTTGTCGGTCAACATTCCAAAGCGTGCGCCCCACGGTGCGGTGTTGAGCGGCATCGTCACTTGACCGCCTTGGACTAGGGCGTCGAATACGCGGTCAATCTCCGCCACCTCTGTAAAATTCAAACTCAAACTGATATTGTTGTCCGAGTGAGGTTGGGTGTCGTCTGGAGCGTCGGATGCCATGAAAAACACGCCGTCCGCCTTGAACTCGGAGTGCATGATTCGATTTTTCATGCTTTCGTCATGCGCCATCCCCCCTTCCCCATATGTTTGCAGCCCGGACACCTCGCCGCCAAAAATGGATTTGTAAAAATCGAGCGCCTCGCGCGCGTTGCCCGCAAAGTTGAGATAGGGATTCATTGTGGTCATGGCAATCTGTTCTCCTATTTGTGTTTCGAATGTAGAGGTGATTTTAGAACAGATATTCTATGGCGTCAAGGGGTGCGCGAGATTTTTAAGGATGAGGACAAAAAGAAAACTCTCGCCGCGAGGACGAGAGTTTTTCTATTCAAGACGCTGCTCGTAATCCTCAATCAGCCGCGTCAAAAGGGCGAGGAGTTTTTCTTCCTCAGGAGCAAGCCGTTCTTGTTTGATACCCTTGCTTACCAAACGATTGACCTCTTCTGTCAAGCGTTCAAGTTCCGCATCATCCGTAATGACGCCCGGGAGCGTGGCGGCGAGCAATGTTCCATATTTAGATTCGTCAAGCTTCGCAATCATCTTTCCATCTCCCTCTATCATACTCGGCATGAGTCAGCACTGCGCGCACCAAAACAACTTGGCTCGGATAGTAAATTTTACTGACCATCCGATAAGCATTGCCTTTTATATTAAAGACTGTGCAAATGCCTGTCAAATCCGCATGTGGAAAATCACGGCGCGTCTCTGCTAAACTGCGCCATCGCGCTTGCCTCGAGACTCTATGCCAGCGCCGCAAGGGTTCCTCTGCGTCTGGATATTGCTCCCAAAAATGTCGTAGTTTTTTGAAACTAATAATATGCATAGCGACGACGAGTTGATTTGAGATTTCTCTATGTGACGAAAGAAAAAATATCGTCAAGCTTTGAACGCCCCCACCAACTCTTTCCACCTCTCCGTATCCTGTCCCACCTCAAACGGCGTGTACAACGTGATGCGGTCAAGCAGTCCTGCACGACTACTCCGCTTTCTCTTCCTCAAGAAACTCTGACGGACTCGAAATCTTGACACCTTGATAGCTTCCCAGCACCAATAGGTCTTTGTCTCCTGTAACAATTCGTTCCGCCTGTCCCGCCACAGCGGTTCCCAGAATCGAATCGTCCTCCGCATCACGGCTCACGGGTTTATCAAGCGGCGCCGGGGTAACGATTTGAACGCGTGTCTTGAGCAAGTCAATTGCCTCTGCGACATCCGCAGGCGTGCGTTTGAGTTTGTCAATCATCTTTTCACGCAGTTCATCCAAAATAAATTCGGAGCAAACAATTTCATGGTATGTCGCACAATGTTCCAATAGTTCATTTGCTCGTCCACGCGGCGAGATGAATGCTGCGATCAAGACGTTCGTATCAATCACGACTTTCATGATACGAGTTTATAGACATCTTCATCCGAACGAACGCCGAGTTTTTCGATTCCCTTGCTCATTCGCGCGCGCAACTCGCGAAAGCGCCGAATAAAAAGATAATCCGCGAGTGCTTGATTTACAATATCATCTACGCGTTCTAGTTTCAACTCTTCCAGCGCCGCGCGATTTTCTAAAGTTAGTGTAACGGTAATTACATTTGACATAGAGTACCTCACAGCGAAAAGTATAAACTGATTCATCCCCGCGTCAATCTTTAAACGCCCGCACCAACTCTTTCCACCTGTCCGTATCTTGTCCCACCTCAAACGGCGTGTACAACGTGATGCGGTCTAGCAATCCTTCATAACGCGCTTTAATCGCGTTCGCCAAATTGTCCGCACTTGTAATCACACAAAACTGTTCGAGCATCTCGTCCGTGATTTGTTCAGACATCGCGCCCCATTCTTTGTGCGCGGCGAGCGATGAAAGTTTTTCGCCGACGTCGCTCCAGCCGTGCGTTTCGAGAACGGGACGATAGCTGGGTGTGGACGCGTAAAACGAAATTTGCGCGCGCACCATTTCTTTTTCGCCATCGTCGGTTGCGACAAAAATCGCGGACGACAATTGAATCTCTGCGCGTGTGCGGTTCGTTTTTTGCAGACCGATTTCGATGTTGGGCAAAATTTGTTCGCGCACATATTTCGGCGTGTGAAACGGATGCACGTGGAATCCCTGACACAATTCGCCCGCGACCTGGCACAATTTTTCATTCACGCCCGCGATATAAATCGGAATGTTGGGATGCTCGATAGGACCTGGATTAAAGAACGGCGTCATCAAGGTAATTTTGTAAAACTCGCCGCGAAAGTTGATGCGTCCGTCGCCTTGCCACGCATCCCACACCGCGCGCATCGCCAAAATCATTTCGCGCAATTTTGCGGCGGGATGTTCCCACACCGTCGCGAATCGTCGTTCGATATGCGGTTTCACTTGCGTGCCGAGTCCCAAAATAAATCGTCCGTTCGACGCGTTTTGCAAGTCCCACGCGATTTGGGCAAGCACCGTCGGACTGCGCGGAAACGCGACGGCAATCGCCGTTCCCAATTCAATTTTGTCTGTATGTTCCGCCGCGATTGCCAAAGGCAAAAACGGGTCGTGCTGTGTTTCACTCGTCCACAAACAATCGAAACCGATTTCCTCGACAGCGCGCGCGAGTTCTGGCATTTCGCGAAGATTGGGGACGAGAGTGGCAACGTCAATTTTCATGTTGAGAGTAGCAAGTAGTAGGTAGCAAGTAGTAAGGCGTCCCTACTACCTGCTACCTGCTACTTTATCCTATATCCTTCCACTTCATTATTAAACACCCACGCCACCACTTCGCCGATGCGAATTTCCTCGTACAAGTACGCTTCGGTGGTGACGGCGGCGGAACCGCGTCCGCGCAAACTCTTGCGCGTGCGTTCCATTTTTTCAAAACGTTCGCGCCACGTGACAAAATTTTCCGCGCGCAAATCCACCCAACCTTTTTTCGCCCACGCGTCAATGTTGTCAATGGTCACATCCACGCGATTCGTGTCCGCGCGTTCAGGAATGTGAATTGTCGGACCGCGCAAAATGGTCACGCCATCGGGCGCGAGAATCGGCACACCAACCGAAATTATCATTTCGATAATCTCTTTATTCTTTTTCAACCACGCGTATAACGCGTCCGCAATTTTTTTCGGACGTTGATTCAAGACGCGTTCGAGCGTGTGATAACGCTGGCGCAAGAGAAATGCTTCAAACAGCAATTTGGAAAGTTCGGGCGGACCGAGTTGCCCCAACGCGATGGAAGGAATGTTGGTCTCGTCCTCCAAACGCTGCAAATCGTCCAACGCCACGCGGCGCAGTGTCCCCGCGCGATAACTCGGATTCAACACCGTGCTGTCGAGCGCGGACAAAACTTCATTCCCCGTATTCACACCCATAATTTCCAAAACAACTTTGCTCGCGATTTCTTCGGGCGTCACAAATTCCATCTGGTTCATTGCCGTAATCGCTTCAAACTCGCCTTTGGCAAACAGACCATTCTCGCCCGTATCAATGATGACGGTTTCTAATTTGCCGCGTTCCGCGTATTCGTCCGCATCTTCGCGCAGTGTCAAACCGCCGTTCAATTTTTCGGTCTTGGGCGCGTAACGCAGCACTTGTTTGCCGCGTTCGTGAATCGCGCGCACGTTAATGTCCGCATACCCAATCATCGCGGCAGGTTTGATTTCTTTGACGAGCGGCGCGTTCGGCGTGCGCGCCATGAGAAACATCAGCCCCGTATGCGCGAAACCGACTGCCGTTTTTGACATGAGTTTCGCGCTCGGTTTGTCTTCGCCGTGTGTGTATGGAATGTTTAACCCCATCCCACCCGTGCCTGTCGTTCCAATTTTCAAATACAACCGCGTGCCGACTTCATCCATCGCGCGCAGCAGCAAAACAATATGGCGAATCAATTGCGGCGTACCTTGCGAAATAACCAGCGACTCGAACGCCTTTTGCGCGGGTTTGCGTAATTGCGCGAGGCGTTCGACATGCGCGTTGATTTGTTCCGTGAAATGTTCCGTTTGCTCGCGCGAAAACGCAACTGCCACGCCCGCATTTCCCGCATTTTCCTTTTCCGTTTCGAGTGCGTGCGCGAGCGAATTTACATGGACTAGTTTGGTGAGCGCATCAATCTCGCCGAACAACGCGTCCATATTCTTTTTTGCAATCACCGACGCGGTGTACACATCTTGATAACTGATGGCAGTCGCGGTATTGATACTGTCCACTATCACGTTCGGCTTGTGTTCTTGAATCAACTGCACCAAACGCGAACGCGCGTACGCGCCGTCAATGTCGCCAAATAAATCTTGAAACAACGCGGCGCGGCGTTCGGGCGATTCCAACAAATCTTTGCGGCGAATGTGAATGAAATCGCTGCGCAAGAGACCATCGCCCCATACGCCAATCCATTCAATTTCCGCACACTCTTTTTTCAAAATCGCAATCGCCTCGCGTACTTCACGTTGGTACAACGAGGCGATGATAATTTTTTCGGCGTCCATCTCGCGCGCAATTGCGCGCGCTACTTGCAGTCCCACGAGTCCCGCGCCGCCGAGTAATAGAAATGTTTTGTCGCTCATGCTGCTCCATTGCAGATGGCTAATCGCGTACAGCAGATAGCCGTTACCAAAAATTTTCTCAATTGTAGCATACGTTCGCCGTGTACACCCGAAAAAAAACTCGATGCCCTGCATCGAGTTTTTTTCTATTTCATCTTGGCAATTTCATCCCCGCATCCGCGTTAATCCCAAACGCGCGTGCATTGCTAAAGTATTCAAAATTGAATTGTGTGATTTCACCCGCGCGAATGTTTGGCACAGGCACAAGACGCGCTGTTAATGGTTTATCCAATTTTATCGCGAGCGCGGCGAGGTCGAGCAACAGCGCGGCGATTTCGTGTTCGCTTGTATCGCCCGCGAGAGGAATCGTATCGAGTCCCGTGCCGCACACCGTCGAATACAACAACAGCGAATCGAGCGAATATAAATTTTCGTGCGAACGCCGCGCCATTGTCCAATCTTCCAACATCGGCAGCATCAACGTACTGAATCCCGCGCGCGTAAATTTCGCCAAACGCAGTGTGTCGGTGACGAATGATGCCGCAAACAAAGTGCCGCGCGTGCCAAAGCGCGCGCCTGTCAAACGTTCGAGCGCTGTCGCCAAACTATTGTTTTCATCAGGATACGGCGCGAGCGAAAAATCAATACCCGCGTACCGCACGCCGCTTTTTTCTTGTAACTGTTTGCCCCATTCGTCCAAACGCGCGCCGTGCGTTTCCAGTGCATGTACCAAACGCGTTTGCGCGTCATTCAAATCGCGCGCATCGGTGAACGCGTCCACCGCGAGGTCTGCGGCTTGCGCGGCAAATGCAAAACTCGGCGCGTCGTCGCCCGCATACGCGGTGGGGAAAAAAGGAACGTTCGGCGGCACATTCGCGGACGCGGCAAAACGAAAGTTACTCAATCCATCGGATTGCATGCCGTTCGCGTTATCATTGCCCAGCGCGTGAATTGTTTTTGCGGCGGCGCGAATGGCGTCGAAATCAATCCGCGTTTGTTTTGACGCGATGGCGAGTGAGACAAATAAGCTCTCTGTTTCTTGTACCAACGCGCTTGCGTCGCCATACAATTCGGCTGACGACAACAACAGCGCGCCGTAATCGAAACCGAGCTGCTGATAAATTTTTTCAAACGCGCGTCCAAATTCGCGCGTGGGAATTTCGCGCAAAATTTCGCGCAGGGGCTGCGCGGCGACACGCGTCGTTTGCAAATCATACCCCGCGCTTGCGGCTGACGCACGTGCAGATTCATTCAATGCGGCGGCACGGTCAAGCGATGCGTCGCGCAAAGTTTCGTCGAGATGGAGAAAGCAAGTGACGGAGCGAATTTTCACAGCGTGTCATGTAGGGGTCAAGCATTTTCAAGATGGACACGCCGCAATTCCACAGGCAGATGAAAATGCTTTGCCCTTACGGAGAGGTGCCAAAAATAGCGTCGAGCCAATCTTGCCAGATGGGGCGCGTGGGAGGTGAGGAAATGACCACCGGAGCCGGAGCGTTTGGTGGGGGCGGCGTCGTTGCCGGAATAAAGAGGGTTTCGTTTTCTTGCGCGTAATGCAAATCCACGCGCGCTTTTTTGATGACCCAATCATCGGTCGTCACATCTTTTTTCAATTCGACCAACTGCGCGTTGACCTGCTGTGCATGCGCCAATTCGGCATCCGCCGCTTGTGCCGCTTGCACAAGCTGTACATTTTCCAAAATGCGTCGCCCAAAATCCCATGTCATGATGAACAGGGCGGCGACGATAAGCAGAACAAAGATTTGTATAAAGCCAAGTGATTTCAACATGGGAACTGTTGCCTATACGCGGTTCCATGAACTGTGCGCTTGCGGCGCAAGCGGTGTCCATTACGCGCATCTTACACTATGCGCGCGCGCCTGTCAATCATTTTATGACGCGACGCGGCATAAACAAGACGCGCCGCGCACGTTTTGAAACCCCGTTTCAAAATTCTACTTGACGTTAAAAAAAAATTAGAGTATCATCTTGTTCACTGTGTCACGAATGAACGACACAGTGTTCTTTACACACGTAATTCCAAAATCCTTGACGGAGGTACGTATGGCTTTTACCATCGCTGAACCCTGCATTGCTACTAAAGATACTGCTTGTGTGAACGTCTGCCCGGTGGACTGTATTCATTTACGCAAAGACGAAGAGGGCTATGGCACCGCGTTTCAATTGTATATTGACCCCGATACTTGCATTGATTGCGGCGCGTGTGTGCCTGAATGTCCCGTGACCGCGATTTTCCCAAATGAAGATGTGCCGGAAAATTGGTCCGAATATATTGACAAGAATGCAGACTGGTACAAATTGAGCCGCGAAGATTTTGATGCCAAATGGCGCGAGCAAGAAGCCGCCGTCTATACCGCCAAAGCCGAAGCCGGAGAATTAAAAGAAGAAGCCGTCGTCGAAGGGATGTAGTACCCGCGCGCGTTTTCATGACTTGATATGGCATTCGTCATTGCGGAACCTTGTATTGGCACCAAAGACGCCGCGTGCGTGAATGTTTGTCCTGTAGATTGTATTCACCCGCGCCAAGACGAAGCGCAATTCGACGAAATCGTACAGCTGTATATTGACCCCGATACCTGCATTGATTGTGGCGCGTGTGTGCCTGAATGTCCCGTCACGGCAATTTTTCCGCTCGAAGATGTACCGGAGGCGTGGCGCGAGTATATTGACAAGAACGCGGACTGGTTCAAAATGTCCGCCGAGGACTATCAAGCCAAATGGAACGAACCGGGCAAGACGGAATGATTGCCTGCTTCTAAAACGTCATGGGAATAGGACGCTCCTCGCGGTGCGTCCTATTTTTTTAGATGTATTATGTACGTTCGCCCAACCCGCACAGAACGCCTCAAGCAAATTTTTTGGCGCGCGCTGTTTCTCCTCTCGCGCCCCAACACCTATCTGCTCATTGCAGCCGGGTTGCTTGCCATGCTGATTTTCGGCACCCTCTTTTTGTGGGAGTTTGAGGCGCAGGCAAGGAATTCACAACTCGGCGATTTTGGCAACGCGTTGGCGTACATGTTGCAAAATGTGTCGGGCGTGTTGTTGGGTGTGTCGCCGCCAATGACAATGGGTGGACAAGTCGTCGCGCTTGTCGTCGTCATTGTCGCCGCCGGTATGCGCGCGCTGCTCGTCGCGGCAATCGTTTCGGGCTTTGTGAACCGCGTGTTGGTGCAAGGCACGGGCAAAGGTCGGGTCAGAATGGAAAATCACATTATCATTTGCGGCTGGAATACGCGCGTCAAACAAATTATTGACGTGTTGCAGCGCGAAGCATTCGGCGCGGGAGTTCCGATTGCCCTGCTCGCGCAACTGGATAAAAATCCATATCCCGATGCAAAAATAACCTTTGTCAGCGGGAACGCCACGCACGCCGAAGATTTGGAGCGCGCAGGTGTACAAGCGGCACGCGCGGCAATTGCGGTAACAGACGAAAGTGACGCCGACCCGCACATGGACTCGACGTACGATGCGCGCGCCGTTCTCACTGTGCTGGCACTGAAAGACGCGAATCCGAATTTGCACGTCGTCGCACAACTGCGCGACCCCGCGAATCGCCATCACTTTGAACGCGCCCGCGCCAATGAAATTATTGCCAGCGCGGAAATGTCGGAAGGACTGCTCGCGCGTTCGGCGTTGAACATTGGCATCGCGAACGCGTTTTCGCAATTGCTGCGTCTCGATACGCCGCAAGAAGTGTATATCATTGACGCGCCGCCCGCGCTCGAAGGTAAGACGTTCCAAGCCGCGCTGGTACATGAACAAATTCGTTCGGGCAACATTTTGCTCGGTATCGTCGAGGGCGGAAAAACGCTTTTGTGTCCGCCCGCCGAATATCGCGTACACGGTAATTCGCGTTTGATTGTTTTGGGCAATGTGCGTCCGCGTGTGGACCATTAGCCATTCACCATGCTTGACCTTTTCGGTTTTTCGATTCCCCTGCCCCCTGAATTGCAATTCCTTGCCAGTCCACTCGGCGAATTTCTTGCCAATGTGTTTGCCTGGATTGTGATTGCAGCTGCGGCGTACATTTTGTTGACGTACATCTTGCGATGGGTTACGCATCAACTGCCGGGCGAAGTGGACGATATTATTTTGGGCATCGTGCGGCGTCCCCTGTTGATTCTCCTCATCGCGTTTGGCATCATCAACTCACTCCGCGCTTTGCAATTGCCCGCGCCCTTTACGGAATGGGTCGAACGGATTTTACTTTCCGCCGAAGTCATCGTCGCGGCGTGGGTCATTTGGCGCATCGTGCATGATGTGATTTTGTATTACGGGCATCAATGGGCGCTCAAGACGGAAACGCGTCTGGATGACATTATCATTCCGCTCATCAATTTGCTCGGCGCGGTAGTGATTGTGTTGGGCGCGATTCTGGTCATTCTCCCGATTTTTGGAATTGATGTCGGCTCGATTCTCGTCGGCGCGGGCGTTATCGGTTTGGTGCTAGGGCTGGCATTGCAAGATACGTTGAGCAATGTGTTCAGCGGCATCAGTCTCATTGCCGATACGCCATTTCGCAGCGGCGATTTAATCCGACTCGAGGGAGACAAAATTTACCGCGTCGAAAAAATTGGTCTGCGGACGACAATGCTCTATTCGTACGACGACCATTCGACGACGTACATTCCCAATCGCGTCCTCACTGACCAGCCGATTGAAAATATCACCAAACCCACAGTGGAACTGCGGCTCGCGTTGGAAGTGGGCGTTGCTTACAATTCAGATTTGCCGCGCGTCGAAAAGATTCTCAAGGAAATTGCGTGGGCAAATCCTTGTATCTTGGGCAGCAACTTGGCATTGAAACAAGCGAGCGTGCGCGGTGAAATCGAACACTTGCAAAAACAAGGACGTGACGATGCCGCCGCGCAGCTGCAGCGCGCGCTCGCCAAAATGGAACGCGAGCATATTTTGTTTGCACGCGTGCGCGAGTTTGATGATTTGCTGGAACAGCTTGCGCGCGCTATTACCGCACGCGAAGAACGTGGTTTGAACGCTGCCGAAATCCGCGAATTGGATTTGAATTATGTTGCGCCCTCAAATGTTTTGCTCGAACAAGTCAACGCTGCGCTGGACGATTGGAGCGCGTTGCCGGACGCGTGGGCGTACGCGGACGAAATTCAATCTCAGGTGGCGCGCTGGCACGAACACCGCGAACGACTGACGCGACGCTGGATAAAATTACGCGACAACATTCTCAATCCTGCCGTCGAAGAGACCGGACGGCTTGACACCTTGACGGAACAATTGCGAACATGGCTGCGCGAGGAATTTCGGTTTCCACCGGAAGTGTGGAAAGACCCGACGGTTAATTTTCTCGCGTTCGGCGCATCTTCGGTGGATGTGCGGCTCGCGTATTTTATTGACGACGGACGTTTGGAACATTTCAAACGACGCACGCGCTTGACGCGCGAATTGGGGTTCACGATTCATCGGCGTTTTCAAGAAGAAGGTATTGAAATTCCATTTCCACAAACCGATGTGTGGTTTCGGAACGCGTTAAAGGATAAAGGTTGAAGGATGAAGGAGAGATGGAGAGATAGAGTGCGAGAGTGAAATGGTGAATTGCGATATGCAAGATTATTCCATCTACCTATTCGATGTCGGCGGCACGCTGATTACATTTGATGAAGCACGGCGCGCGCAAGAATATGCACACCGCGCGGCGCAGGCAGGCATTTCAATTTCCCCCGACGAAACATTACGCGTTCTGGAAAATTTGAATCACGAATTACCCGAACGTTCCAAACATCTTCAATTGTCGCTGCTTCCTGCGCGAGAACAACGCGCGTTTTGGGTTGACTTTTGGGCGGAAGGATTTCGCCAAATCGGCGTCGCGGAAAATGACGCCCAGCGTTTTGTGCGCGAGCTGCTCGATGCGGTGAACGGCGGAAATTTTCAACACGTGTATGCAGACGTAGTGCCTGCGCTCGATGCCTTGCAAGCGCGCGGCAAGCGTCTCGCTGTCATTTCCAACTTTTCACCGAATTGTGAATCCCTGCTGCGCGAGTTGGGCATCGCGCACTATTTTGAATTTTTTATCGTGTCGGGAATCGTGGGCATCGAGAAACCGGACGCGCGCATTTTTGAACAGGCGATACGCGCGGCGAGGGCAGATGTGCGCGACATGGTGTATGTTGGCGACAGTGTGTACCACGATGTCGAAGGCGCACGCGGCGCGGGCATGGACGCGATTCTCATGGACCGTGCGAATCGTTTTCCGGATTTCCCAACTGCGCGCATCCGTGATTTGCGCGAGCTGTAAAATTATGCAAGTTGTGAAATCCACAAGTTTCACTACAATACAAAAAATTTCGCTCCCACTTTTTTGAGGAATTATGTCATCCAAACCTTCGCGGCAAGCACAATTGCGCGCCGAACAAGAAAAAAAGAGAAAACAGCAGCAATATCTATTAATCGGCGGAGGCATTGCCGCCGCCGCCATTATTTTGGTCGGTGTCGTTTTCTTGCTCAATCCGCAAGCGCCCAGTCCAACCAGTACCGGTTCATTCCCCTGTGGAAATTTGCAGGTGCTAAATGATGAAGGGCGCGGACATTTGAATCCCGGGGACCCAATTCCGAATTACAAAAGCAATCCGCCGACTTCGGGCATTCACAATCCGCAGTGGTATCCGTCAGGCGTGTACGACAACAATGTGGATGTGACGCAGCTGATTCATTCACTCGAACATGGTTACGTCATTTTGTATTACAACGGGATTCCACAGGACCAAATCAATCAACTGGTCAATATCCAGCGTTCGGACTCATTCAAAATGATTGTTGCGCCGTACGCGAATATGCCATACAAAATCGCCTTGGTCGCTTGGACTCGGCTGCAACCGTGTGATGGTCCAAACGAACAAGCGATTCGCAGTTTCACTGCCCAATTCCGCAATCAAGGTCCTGAACAAGCGCCGTAACCCAAACCGTGACAGGTTTTCCAAAATCTGTCACGGTTTTTTTTTCAAAACGGCAAACAGACCGGTGCGACGCTCGCCGTCATAATTCCGCGTATGCCCAACCCCATCACAAAGAACGACATGACGCCATAAATAATCATTTCGCGCTGTGTCTGCGCGCCGCGCGTATAAACATACACCGCAGCCCACGACAAGGGCGTCACCACGCCGTACAAAATGTGCAAGCCGTCCATCGGAAAACGTCCGGTGATAATCAACGCAATGCCAAGCACTGCTTGCGCGAGCATCAAAACTTCGCCAATGATGAGCGCACCGAAATAGCTGCCCGTTACGCCCATGCCGCGCAAAAATGCAAAGACACCCCAAACGCCCAACGCAAACGCAAAGAAAATAATCGCCAGTCCGACCCGGCAGTGCAAATCGGTGAGAATCATAGCTGCTCCAGAAACATTTTCTTTATCGAGTCAACACACCCGCGAGCAAAGCGACTCGAATGTGTTTGTAGTATAATCCCGTTCGCCCGCTCGCTGGAATTTTGACGCACTGCGTCACCATTCCTCTTTGGAATCCTATCGCTTTGAATAATATATCGCATCGCTTGCCCAATCTGGGGCGCACATTCGCAATCCTTTTCGCCTCGCTCGGCATTTTGGTTATTGTCATTCAGTTCGCGCCGTCCGCACACGCCCCAACAGACGCGCGCGGCGCACTCACGACACGCGTTGCCGCCGCAACCGCCGTTCCACCAACCCAAGTTGCGGTTGCCAACAAAGCAAATCCCCAACCCGCGCAACAAAACAACGAAACATTTTTCTTGAGCGCCGACCGCGACGGTTATCGTGAATTGTACGCGGCGACGCGCACGACGATTGCCGATTCAACCCGGTGGCGACAATTGACGAATGGGTACGCGCCCGCGCGTGCGCCGTCACTTGCGCCCGATGGTTCGCGGCTCGCGTTTCAATCGCGCAAAGATGGCAATTGGGAAATCTATGTTCTCGATTTGACCAACGGAAACATTACGCGCCTCACGAACGACCTCGCGTATGACGGCGCGCCCACATGGTCTGCAGACAGCCAACAAATCGCGTTCGAATCCTATCGCTCAAAAGATTTGGACATTTGGAAAATGAATGCGGACGGAAAGAACGTAGTGAACCTCACGCCCGACAGTGAGGCATACGATTTCGCGCCCAAATGGTCGCCCGATGGCAAGACGATTGTGTACACGCATTGGCAAGACCAGCACAAGCAATTGTTTGCCATGACGCCCGATGGCGCGAATCCGACAAATCTTTCGAATGACCGCTTTCATGATGAACAAGCGGCATGGTCACCCGACGGCAAAAAAATCGCGTTCGTTTCAAATCGCGAAGGATGTACGGAACAAGTCGAATCAACCTTGGAACAGCCGCCGCTGCAAGGCAGTGTCGCGAGCGGCAATTGTCAACGGCGCGGCATTTTTGTCGCAGACTGGAATGGCGCGCGTTTGTCCAACATAACGCAAGTTTCTTTTTTCGGACGCGACCTCGCGCCCGCGTGGGCGCCGGATGGAGCATCCCTTGTTTTTGTCTCGCCGCGCCCGACGCGTGACCCATTGTTCATTGTCACAACGGATGGGAATCCTCTCTCGCGCGCGTTGAATCAAGATGACGTGTGGATTAGTTCGGCAGTGTGGTCGAATGTTGCGCTCAAAATTGGAACCGCGCCCGTTTCGCAAAAACCGATTTATGCCGAAAGACCGGTGCCTTCGGACCCGGCGGAAGGCAGCAAGTATGATTTCGTCGGACTGAAAGAAGTGTATCTCGCGCCATCGTATGGGATTTTGTCAACGGCAGTTTCGGAATCGTTTCGCGCGCTGCGGCAGCGCGTGCTTGCAGAAAGCGGAATAGATTTTCTCGACACGCTTTCGGATATGACGCGCTTGATTAGTTCGCGCTGTGACAATACGTGTGATGATTTGTCGTGGCACAAATCGGGACGCGCGGTGGATACGTTATTGACCTTGCCGCACAATGGACGCGAAGCAGTTGTGCTTGTGCGCGAAGATGTGAATGCCGAAGTTTATTGGCGCGTGTATCTGCGCGCGGCGAAACAAGACGGTTCACAAGGCGAGCCCCTGCAAACACCGCCGTGGAATATCTCGGTGAATGCGCGCGCAAATCTCGCACCGGGGCGGGGCGGTTTGGAAGACGATATCGAGTACGGTTATTTTGTGGATTTTACCGAGCTTGCGCGCCAATACGGCTGGAATCGCATTTCATCGCACGACGACATTGATTTTGATTGGCGCAACAATCGTGAGGCACTCGAGTACTGGCATTTTCAAAAAGAGGATGGTCTGAATTGGTGGCAAGCGATTCAAGAAGTCTATCCACCGAAACAATTGGCGCAAACGTTTGATTGGGAAACCGTCGTCGGCGAATGGGGCAAGATGCCATCGCGTGCCTATCTAAAAGATGTGCCGCCCGCGCCGGACGCATGGAAATGGTACGCACTCATTCCCGAGTAGAGAGCGATACAGTGAACGAAAATGTGGTGGCAGAAAAAACTACGGGGCGTGTGACGTGGGGCGCGCTTGTGTTGATGTTCGCGCTCGCGGTGTTTGTGTTGACGCCGCTGCCACTGCTCGATAAATTTTACGCGATTGGTTTTGGAATTTGTCCGCAGCGCGCGGGACATTCGTATTTTTTGGGTGAAACACTTTTGCCAGGCGAAGCGAGTTTGCGCGCGGCAATTCCATTGGTGAATGTGGTCGCGCCAAGTCATGCGACGAAACTGCCCGTCGAAGCGCGGATGTATGGAATGTTCGCGGGCTTTTTGGTAACGTGGCTGTTTTCGTTTTTGGTTGGACGCGGGAAAGCCGCATTGATGCCGCGTCCGTTGATTTTGTTCACCTATCTGATGTTCATTGCCATTATGGGCGTTGACGGAGTGAACGCGACGATTTTTGATTTGCACAACGCGGGCTTGCCGATTCCGTTCGCGTATGAACCGCGTTTGGATTTGCGTTTCGTCACCGGTTGGTTGTGCGGAATCGCGATGGCGGGAATTATTTTGCCGGTGCTGAATTATTGTTTGTGGCGCGACGCGCAAAACCGCGCGCTGTTTGAACGTTGGCGCGAATTGATTCCACTGCTGCTCTTGGGAATTTTGATTTTGATTCTGTTCGTCAGTGGTTCGGGATTATTTTTTTATCCGCTCGCCGTTCTCGCGCCAGCCGGAATTGTCGCCATTTTCATTTCGCTGAATGTGGTGTTGGTGTTGACGCTTGGCAGACGTGAACGCGTCGCAAGCACTTGGCGCGAGACCTTCAATCCCATCGCACTCGCGTTATTGCTCGGCTTGATTGAATTGGGGATGTTATCGTTGGTGCGATACGCGGCGTTTGGGTTTGGGGAAATTGGATAAAAAAAACGTGACAGGATTTGGAAATCCTGTCACGTTTTTTTTACATCATCCCCGATGGTCCTTCGCGCAAATACTTTTCGGGGTCTTTTTCAAACGCGCGGCGGCAGCCGTTCGAGCAAAAATAGTATGTGGTGTTGTTGTACTCGTAGGTGATTGCGCCCGCGCCTTCTTCGACGGTCATGCCACACACGGGGTCTATGTGTTCGTTTTCCGCGAGTGGTTGTTGTTCGTGCTGTTCGTGCATAGATTTTCCTCCTGAAAATTTTTTTACGGCGTCACGTTGAGAATCATCATCAAGCCGCCCCCGCCCTGTTCTTCGGCATTGTCATTTGTCGTGTGATGGGGAATGTGACAATGCAGCAGCCATTTGCCCGGCTCGCGCGCTGTCCATATCACATCATAACGTTCGCCGGGTCCAACATTGACGGTATCTTTTTCAATGCGCGCAGACGGCGGCACAACATTGCCGTCGGTTTCAATAATCGTGAACGGTCCGCCGTGAATGTGCATCGGGTGAACAAAATTATTGTTCGCGCCGATGAACCGAAAACGAATTTTTTGTCCCACGCGCATTTGAATCGTTTCCGTCGAGGGATACGCCTTGCCGTTGATGGTGAAAAAATTTGGCAACGCCCCTTCCATCAACATCGCGGGAAACGTATAGCCCTCGCGCTCCAACCATTCTTGCAATTGAATCGTGTATTCCAAATCGTACGCGGGAATGTCTTGTACTTGCGCGGGGTCAATAATCAACGCGCCGTACATGCCTAACGCTTGCTGACGATCCGGCTTGTCGTGCGAATGATAAAAATATGTTCCGCTTTGTCCTGCGATAAATTCGTACGAATACGTTTGCCCCGGTTCAATCGGCGGCTGTGTGACATGCGCTGCGCCGTCCATCGCGTTCGGCAATATCAAACCGTGCCAATGCGCCGTTGTAGATTCGGGCAAACGATTTGTGACATTGATGCGAATGCGTTCGCCTTGTGTGACGCGAATGCGCGGACCGGGAATTTGTTGATTGAACGCATAGCCCATCACTTGCTGTTGCGGCAAGATATTCCATTTGATAGCAGATGTTTCAAGGTCGAAAATTTTGACGCCGTTCTCGATGCGCGGTTCGAGAATTTGGTCCCCTTGCGCGTCTTGCGGCGCGGTGTAATGAACATCATGCGGATTCACCGCAGCCATGTCGCGCATCGCATCGGCATACGTATCGCGCCCCATGAACATTCCCGGCGGCATGACAAGACCACCGACATCGTGCGCGCTTAACGAGAGATTCGCAACCGACGCGGAAAAGACCAGTCCGCCAATCAACAACACGAGTGAAGCCATCGCCCACACAAATTTTTGCGCGGGCGTCGCGCGCGTTGCCGCGCTCAAATCCATCGCGCCGTGTCCCATGCCCGCGTGATTTTCCATCGGCATTTCCATTGGCGGCGCGTCTGATTTTTTTTCTGCGTCGTGGTGAGCGTGCGCGTCGTCCTGCATCCTCACATTCCTTTCGTTTCCGCCGCGTTCGTTTTCAAAAACGGGAGCCACTGCTCCAATTCTGCGCGCAACGAATGCCCGCCTTTACCCAACGCGCGCACGGTCCCCATGCCGTGTTTCAATCCTTTGCTCACGAGCCACAGATTCACGGGATAGCACACAAGCAGTCCCGCGCCGACGGCGACAGACATGGCGCCCCAAAAAATCAATTGCGTCGGTTCCATCGCGCGCATGTCGCGTCCCATCATCAACAACACCATCACCGGAAACATGCCCGCCATCATAAAATTCATCGAGACCCATTCGGGATAGAGAGAATGTTTTACCGCTTTGAGGTACGAGCCGCCGAGCATGTCTTTCATAAACAACGCTTGAAAAATCAAAAGCCCGAACGCAAAGCCCGCGACATATTCCACAATCAAATCAATCCACATCGGCAAACCGAGCGACGCAGTAATCACCGCCGCGACGACGATGCCCGTTGCGTCGCCCGCGACACAATGAATCGCCGAGCCGAGTCCTTGCTTCCACAATGGTTTTACAAATTCCTCATGCGTTCCCGGTTCCGGTTCCTGACACGCCAACACGTACAAAAACATCCCAACCGGTCCAAGATAAAACGTGACGAGAACCCATCCCCATTTCATCACGGTCATTTCGGGATTTTTTGTGAACGCGTCGTACGCCACATACACGACACAGATAAACGTTATCGTGAACCACACGAGCAGTATCGCATCAATCCACGCGAGTTGTCCCAAAAGGGGAAGATAGATTTCCGTCATGGAAATAAAAACGACGCGACGATTTCGTCCGTGTGAAAAATCGCCGCGTCGAAAATTTTACGCGTTCGCGCGAAAGTTTCGCAGACGCAAGCTGTTCGTTACAACAAAAATGCTTGAGAATGCCATCGCACCTGCGGCAATAATCGGCGAAAGCAGCCAGCCGAAAAACGGATACAACGCGCCCGCCGCAATCGGAATGCCCGCGACGTTGTACGCAAATGCCCAAAAGTAATTCATGTAAATCGTTCGCATCGTCGCGCGCGAAAGTTGAATCGCGGTCACAATGCCTTCCAGATTTCCGCGCATCAGTGTAATGTCCGCCGCTTCCATTGCCACATCGGTGCCGGTACCAAGCGCGATGCCGACATCCGCCGCCGCGAGTGCGGGCGCGTCGTTGATGCCATCGCCCACCATCGCGACAATTTTTTTCTGCGCCTGAAGTTCGCGCACTTTTTGTTCCTTGTGTTCCGGCAGTACTTGAGCAAAATAATTTTGGATGCCGATTTGTTTTGCAATCGCAGCGGCGGTGCGTTCGTTGTCGCCCGTCAACATATACACATCCACATTCATTTTTTGCAATTGCTGAATCGCGTCGCGCGCTTCGGGTTTGATGGTATCCGCGACAGCGATGATGCCTGCTGCGCGCCCGTCAATCGCGACAAACATCGGCGTCTTGCCTTCATCCGCGAGCCGCGTCGCGCGTTTGTCAAGAGCGGCGGTGTCGATTTTTTCATCGACCATCATTTTGCTGTTGCCCACCAACACATCGAAACTGTCCACGCGCGCGCGAATCCCATGCCCCGCGAGCGCTTGAAAATCCACCACTGGCGCGAGTGAAATTCCTTGCGCGTTCGCATATTCCACAATCGCCTGCCCCAAAGGATGCTCGGAAAATTTTTCAGCGGAAGCGACCAAGCGCAGAATTTCAGATTTCGGATCTGAGATTTCAGATTGGTTCGGAACATTCGCAGTTGCGAAATCAGCAATCTGAAATTTGAAATCTGAAATAATGTCAGTCACCATCGGCTTGCCTTGCGTCAACGTTCCCGTTTTATCCAACACAATCGCGTTCACACGATGCGCGGTTTCCAACGCTTCGCCGCTGCGAATGAGTACGCCGAGTTCTGCGCCTTTGCCTGTGCTCACCATGATTGCCGTCGGCGTTGCAAGTCCCAACGCGCATGGACACGCAATAATCAACACTGCAATCGCGGCGGTCAACGCGTTCGTAAATTTTGCAGGCGATGGGTCCAACACGAGCCAACCGACGAAGGTGACAAGCGCGATGACCAAAACAATCGGAACAAAAATCGCAGAAATTTGGTCTGCCAATTTTTGAATCGGCGCGCGAGATGATTGCGCGTCTTCGACGAGTTTTACAATTTGCGCGAGCGCAGTCGCTTTGCCCACTTTGCGCGCCTCAAACGTGAACGCGCCCGTTTTGTTCACTGTGCCGCTCAACACTTTATCGCCAATATGTTTTTCAACGGGAACACTTTCACCCGTCAACATTGCTTCGTCCACACTCGACGCGCCGTTGAGGACAACACCATCCACCGCAATTCGTTCGCCCGGGCGTACAATCAGCACATCGCCAACACTCACCGCGTCAACCGCGATTTCCTTTTCGACGCCGTTTTGAACGACGCGCGCGGTTTTCGGCGCGAGGTTCATTAGTTTTTTAATCGCCGCGCTCGTTTCGCCTTTGGCGCGCGCTTCGAGATACTTCCCAACTTTGATGAGCGTGATAATCACTGCCGCCGTTTCAAAGTACAAGTGCGAACCGAGATAGTAATTGAATTGTTCCGCAACCATAATCGCGACGCTGTACCAAAACGCGGCGCTGGTGCCGAGTGAAATCAGTACGTCCATGTTTGTTGTGCGATGCGCGAGCGCCTTGAACGCGCCGCGATGATACGCGCGTCCGACATAAAAATACACCGGCGCGGCAAACAACAGCATGAACCAATCCGCGTACGCGTTTTCAAACAGCCACGGTAAAATATCGTGCCGCAACAAAACGCCGTGCAATAAATCGCGCGCCATCGAAAAGGCAAACAGCGGAATGGTGAACGCCAACCCAATGAACAAGTCACGCTGTTCGCGTTTCAATTCGCGTTGACGCGCATTTGCTTCACGGTCAACCGACTGCGTGTTGAGCGCGGCAACATTCTCTGCGGCAATCTGTGCGCCCGCGCGTTGAATCGCGTTTCGCAAGTCCACAATCGTCACCGCGCCTGGAATGATTTTGATTGTGACGACATCGTGTGTGGAATTTAGATTCGCATCAAGAACCCCGGGAACATTTTTTAAATCATTCTGAAATGCTGCTACGTCGCGCACATCACTCACGCGCAATTCGATTTGGTCGGTGAGAACATCATAACCAACATCCTGCACGTGCCACACCATATCGGGAATCGTCGCAGTAGTTGGGTCGTATTGTACGGTTGCGCGCTCGGTGGCAAGATTCACCGTCGCGTTTTGTACGCCGTTCGTATCCTGCAAGCCATGTTCCACATGCCGCACACACGAGGCACAGGTCATGCCTTTGATAGGTAATACAATCTGTTCAGTAGCCATAGGTGGCAGATAGCAGATAGCAGATAGCAGATGACAGATGTTTGTGAACCGTCTGCCATACGCCATTTGCTAGCAGCTACAATTTATTCGCCGTTTGAAAAACATCCAAGAGTTCGTTGATGACGCGTTCGCGTTCTTCGGGTTTGTTGGAACGAATCGCGGTGGTGACACATTCGTTCATGTGCCGTTCCAAAATCAGCGCGTTGAGTTTGTCCAGCGCTTTTTCGATTGCCTGCGACTGTTTTATAATGTCCACACAATACGCGTCTTCTTCCAACATGCGTACCACCGCACCCATGTGTCCTTGAATGGAACGCGCCCGATTCAAGAGTTGTGTCTTGTCCGTAGTTGCCATTCGTTGCTCCAATTGTTGGTATATCAACGACGCCATCACTTACCCCCTCCCCTATGGGGTGGGGCAGTAAGATTGTATCAGAAACGCGCACAGACTTCAAGTAGGGGCAAACGCGCGGACACCAAAAAAAATCCTCGCTTGACAGGTTATAGAAACTGCGTATAATAGTGGCATATAAATTCAAGGCGAGCTGGAATGCTGCACAGTATTCCAGCTCGCCTTGCCTTGAATCGAAATTATTTGTGCCGCGCACTCGCCGTTCTTTGCCCCTTCTTGCGCCCACGCTCATTCAAGACTTTGAAGGGCATCTCCAACACATCGAACTCGCCCCCGCGACCATCCGCAATTATAGCGCGGACGTGCGGGGTTTTATGCGTTTCTTGAGTGAACGGCTCAACGGTCATACACCAACAATCCCCGCGGAAAAAGAATTTGCAAGCTATCGGAGCCATTTGATTCAAGTTACGGACCAATCGCCTGCGACCATCAATCGCCGTCTGCAGGCGCTCCGCGTCTTTGGGCGTTTCTTGCACGAAAAGGGATTCAGCAAAACCAATCCCGCACAACCTTTACAACTTATCGCCAATGGATATGAAGAATCTGCGCCGCGTGTTCTTGATGACGATGAAATCGCACAACTAATCGTCGCCATTCGCGCAGGTGCGCGAAGAAGTTTGATGCGCCGCGATTACGCGATTATCGAACTGATGCTCCAAGCAGGACTGCGCGTGAATGAAGTCGCGCTGTTGAACGTACAAGACATTGTGGCGACATCGAATGGAATGCGACTGGTGGTACAAGGTACGGCAGAACATCATTTTCGCCAAGTGCCTTTGAATGAAACACTGGCGCGCGCGCTGCGTGAATATCTTCAAGTGCGCCCTGCCCTGCCAAACGTCAACACGCTCTTTGTGAGTCAGCAAGGCAGACCACTTGCCACACGTTCGATTCAACGTTTGGTGGAAGAATATGCGAACGCCGCGCAACTCGTAGATGTTTCCGCATACAGTTTGCGCCACACTTGCGCGAAGAAATTATTGGGTGAAAATTCCCCCGAAGCGGTTGCAAAATGGTTGGGACACAAAAGTGTAGAGTCATTAAATAAATATAAATAACAATCCTTTATTGCTGTGTCAAAAAATTTGCGTTGGAGTGAAACGAAAAACGATGCACTAAAATCAAAGCGAAAAATTTCGTTTGAAGAAATGGCAGTGCAAATCAATGCGGGATTGATTCTCGACACCATTAACCATCCGAATCAAAAAAGATACCCAAATCAAAAAGTTTTTATCATCCGTTTAAATAATTATGTTTGGCTCGTTCCATTTGTCGAAACCGAAACCGAAATTTTTCTAAAAACAATAATCCCCAGTCGAAAGGCAACACGTGACTATGAAACAAAATGAACCAAAGTTTGAGTTGGATGCCGAAGAGCAAGATATTTTGGATTCCTACGAACGCGGCGAATGGGAATCCGTTCCCAATTGGCAAAGTTTGTTACCAATCTATCAAGAAGCCGCGCGCGCCAAGTTGGAAGAACTCGGGCTTGTCAACATTCAACTCACGTCTGAAGACTTTGCCGTGCTTAAAAAGCGCGCAGAAGACGCAGGTTTGCCTTATCAAAAATTTATTTCAAATATTTTACACAACTATGTCCGTGGCGATTTAGTTACGCGATAGATTTTTGCATTGGCTTTTCATTCACATCACAAGGGGTGTTCATGGAAATCAAAGATTTTTCCGCCGTCCGTATTTCACTCGCCTCGCCCGACCAAATCAAAGCGTGGTCGCATGGCGAAGTGTTGAAACCAGAAACGATTAACTATCGCCGCTTGCGTCCCGAACGCGATGGACTTTTTGACGAACGTATTTTCGGTCCAACGCGCGATTGGGAATGTTATTGCGGTAAATACAAAAAAGTCCGTTACAAGGGCATGATTTGCGAAAAGTGCGGCGTTCAAGTCGCGCCATCGCGCGTGCGCCGCGAACGTATGGGACATATCGAACTCGCCGCGCCCGTTGCTCACATTTGGTACACCCGTCGCGTGCCTTCGTACTTGGGACTTTTGCTTGACGTGTCGCGTCGCAATCTCGACCGCGTGTTGTATTTCGCACAGTACATCATCACGCACATTGACGAAGGCGCGCGCAACAAAGCATTAAAGAAACTTGAAGAAGACCTCGACCACAAAATCGGCAAAGACACCAAAGCGCTCGCGGACAAATTAGAGAAACGCGAACTCGAGTTGATGGAAGAAATGGAAAAGCTCGAGAAAAAGACCGAAGCGGCGATTGCAAAACTCGACGAGAAACTTGCGGAAAAAACCGACGAGGTCGTTTCGTTGGGCAAACAACTCGAACGCAAGCTCGAAGATCGCGGCAAAGAAGTTCGCAAAGCCATTGTGTTTGAACCTACCGGTGATGTGATTGTCGAAGAGGGCGAAGAAATCGCGCCCAAACATCGCAAGAAACTTGCCGAAGTCATGCAGGCGCATTTGAACGAAATCGAAGCCGACATCAAGCAGCAACAAAAAGACAAACGGCTCGACGCGCAGGGCAAAGCCGAAACGCTGCGCGCGGATTTTGAAGAAGAAGCATCCTCCTTGAACGGACAGATTGAGGACAAGGCGAACGCGCTCCGCAGTGAATTTGACCCAAAATTTGAAGAACTGCAAGCCATCGCCGTCAAAGAGTTTTTGACGGAATCGCAGTACCGCGACCTTTCGGATAAATGGGGGCACGTGTTCAAAGCTGGCATGGGCGCAGAAGCTGTGCTCGAAATTGTGCGCCGTATGCAGATGGACGAAATGGCGAAATCGCTCCGCCGTGAAATTCGCGGCACGCGCAGCAAGCAACAGCGCAAAAAAGCGATCAAGCAATTGCGCGTCGTCGAGTCGCTTCGCAAATCATCGAATCGTCCCGAATGGATGATTCTCACGATTCTGCCTGTCATCCCGCCCGACCTGCGCCCGATGGTGCAATTGGATGGTGGTCGTTTCGCGACGAGCGATTTGAACGACCTCTATCGCCGCGTCATCAATCGCAACAATCGCCTCAAACGTTTGTTGGAATTGGGCGCGCCCGAAGTGATTGTCAACAACGAAAAACGCATGTTGCAAGAAGCAGTGGACTCGTTGATTGATAATTCGCAGCGCGGCAAAGCGGTCTCGCAGCGCGGTCAGCGCAAATTGAAATCACTTTCCGATTTGCTCAAAGGCAAGCAGGGGCGTTTCCGCCGCAACTTGCTCGGCAAGCGCGTGGATTATTCCGGTCGTTCCGTGATTGTCGTCGGTCCGAATCTGAAATTAAACCAATGCGGTCTGCCCAAACAAATGGCGCTCGAATTGTTCAAACCGTTTGTCATGCGCAAACTCGTCGAAAACAATTTCGCGCACAATATTAAATCCGCGAAACGTCTCGTGGACCGCATGTCGCCCGAAGTATGGGATGTACTCGAAGACATCATCAAGGACCATCCCGTGCTTTTGAATCGCGCGCCCACGTTGCATCGTCTGGGCATTCAAGCGTTCGAAGTTATTTTGGTCGAGGGCAGCGCGATTCAAATTCATCCGCTTGTCTGTGCCGCATTCAACGCGGACTTTGATGGTGACCAAATGGCGGTTCACGTTCCACTCTCGGAATCGGCGAAACATGAGGCGCGCACGTTGATGTTGAGCGCGTCGAATTTGTTGAAACCCGCCTCGGGCGAACCGATTGTGGAACCGACCAAAGACATGGTACTCGGCTGCTACTATCTCACGATGGACAAGCCGGGCAATAATCGCGGCGACGGCAAAGTCTTTGCCTCTGCCGAAGAGGTCGCGCTCGCGTACGACTTGGGTGTGGTAGACTTGCACGCAAAAATCAAAGTGCAATTCATTCGCAAGGCAGGACGCGGCGCCGCCAAGGAATTGATTGATACCACCGTCGGGCGCGTGTTGTTTAACGAAATCTTTCCCGAAGAAATGCGTTTCGTGAATGACATTCAAGACAAGAAAAAATTAAAAGAACTTGTCGCGCGCGCGTACCAAGTCGTCGGTCCTGAAGGCACTGCCGAAGTCGTTGACCGCATCAAAGACATCGGTTTCAAATATGCGACGCGTTCGGGTCTCACGATTGCGATTGACGACATTACCGTTCCTGAAAACAAAGACCAAATCGTCAAAGGCGTCGAAGACAAAGTTGCCGAAGTCGAAAAACAATATCGGCGCGGTCTTATCACCGAAGATGAACAGTACGTGAAAACCGTCGAACTCTGGACGGAAGCGACGGAAGAAATTACCGACGCGGTGTCCAAATCGTTCGCGCAAGATTCACCCGTGCGCGTCATGGCAAATTCGGGCGCGACGAAAGGTGGTTTCACGCCGCTTCGTCAATTGGCAGGCATGCGCGGCTTGATGGCTGACCCCGCAGGTCGCATCATTCCCTTGCCCATCACATCGAATTTCCGCGAAGGTCTCACCGCATTGGAATATTTCATTTCCACGCACGGCGCGCGCAAAGGTCTCGCGGACACGGCGCTTCGCACGGCGGACGCGGGGTATCTCACGCGTCGCTTGGTGGATGTGGCGCAAGATGTCATCATCAACGAAGACGACTGCGGTACGCACGCGGGCATCTGGCTTTCGGCAGATTCCAAAGAACGCACCGGCGAAGGATTTGAGGAACGCGTCGTCGGACGCGTCGCCGCGAGTGCCGTGCCGAATCCCAAGACAGGCGAAATCATTGTCAATGCCGGCGAACTCATCACCGAAGCACATTGGCTGCAAATGAAACCCGTCGGCGTAAATCGCGTGTTCGTTCGCAGTCCTCTGACTTGTGGTGCGCGACACGGACTCTGCGCGAAATGTTACGGACGTGATTTGGCGCGCGGTGGTTTGATTCGCATCGGTGAAGCGGTTGGTGTTATCGCCGCACAATCCATCGGCGAGCCGGGTACCCAGCTCACGTTACGCACGTTCCATACCGGCGGTGTCGCAGGCGCGGATGACATTACGACGGGTCTCCCGCGCATCGAAGAACTTTTCGAATCGCGCGATCCAAAAGGTCAGGCGCTCATTGCCGAAATTGACGGTGAGGTCGAAGTGGGCATCGAGGATGGGCAGCGCGTAATCAAAATCGTCGCAACAAAAACCGAGACCGACGATTACGAATTGCCGCCCCATGCAAAAGCATTGGTCAAAGACGGTGATTTCATTGAACGCGATACCGTGTTGTTCCACGACAAAGATGGCAACGATGTGTATGCTGCAAATGAGGGCACAGTGCTGCGCGATGGACGAACGGTGTCGGTACGCCGCGAGATTCGTGATGAGAAACCGTACGAAGTCGCTGCCGCCGCGCGTTTACGCGCCGGAATCGAAAATGGCGCGCGGGTGAACGCAGGTGACCAACTGACTGAAGGTCCAAAAAATCCGCACGACATTTTGCGGATTCTCGGACGCGATGCTGCACAGATTTATCTGGTGGAAGAAATTCAGCGCGTGTACCGCTCACAAGGCGTCAACATCAACGACAAGCATATCGAAATGATTTTGCGTCAGATGTTCCGTCGCGTGCGCGTCAAGTCCACAGGGGACACGGATTTCCTCCCCGGTCAATTGGTGGACCGTCTCGCGTTTGAAGATGTGAACGAAAAAATTACCGAAGCGGGCGGCATTCCCGCGACGGCGCACCCGATTCTTTTGGGCGTGACGAAAGCGTCACTCTCGACCGATTCGTTCTTGAGCGCATCGTCCTTCCAACACACCATCAGCGTCCTCTCGCAAGCGGCGATTGAAGGCAAGCGCGATGACTTGTACGGGTTAAAGGAAAATGTCATCATCGGCAAACTGATTCCCGCCGGTACAGGTTTCCGTCCGCGCACTCGCGCCGCCATTGCCGAAATGAAAATCGGCACCATGGGACGCCTCGGGCACAAGTTGGACGAGGACATTCGCCTCGAAGATGAAGAGCTGGCGGAAGTGGAAGCGCTCGATGAAGAATTGATCAGCGAAGTGGATGCCGAACTCGAAGAAGCGCCGGAATCCGAAGTCGAAGGCACTGATGTAGTCGCCGAAGTCGAAGAAGTGGAAGAAGAAGAGGTTGAAGAAGTGGAAGAAGAAGACCTCGACGAAGACGCTTCGCTTGAATTGGATGACGATGAGATGGATGAGGAAGAAGAAGAAGAGGAAGAAGAAGCCACGGAATAAATACAACAAGAACGTCATGTTTTGCCAAACATGACGTTCTTGTTTTTATTTTCATAATTTGTCCTTTCCCCTCACCTGCGTTATAAAATGCTGATTCGATTTTTCATGGAGAATAAACAATGACCGAAAATTTTCGAGACGTGCTATTGCGCGGCGAACGCTTGGTGGCGGATGGCGCAACGGGAACCAATTATCAAGCGCGCGGTTTGGCGCGTGGGCAAGCGCCGGAAGAATGGTTGTTTCAAGAACCGGACAAAGTGACGGGACTGCATCGCGATTTTATTCAAGCGGGTTCGAACATCATTCTCACCAACACGTTTGGTGGAACGGCAATGCGGCTCACGCACGCCGGTTTGGAAAATGACGCAGTGCGAGTGAACAAACGAGCGGTGGAATTGGCGCGCAACGCCATTCAGGGTGAACGCGCATGGATTGCAGGTTCGATTGGACCTTCAGGCGCACTGCTTGAACCTTTCGGGACATTAACGCGCGAAGAAGCGGTTGCGCAATTTGCCGCACAAGCGCAAGCGTTGGCAGACGGCGGCGTGGACCTGCTAATTATTGAAACGCAATTCGATTTGGGCGAAGCAACCGCCGCGTATGAAGGCGCGCGTTCCGTGACCGACCTGCCGATTATTGTTTCGTTCAGTTTTGATATGGGTACAAACACAATGATGGGTTTGAAAGCGGCGCAAGTGGCAAAAGAAGTAACCGCACTTGGCGCGGATTTGGTGGGCGTGAATTGCGGACGTTCCCTCGACGAAAATTTTATCAATCTTCAAGAAATGCGCGCGGCGACGCACCTCCCCATTTGGATGAAACCGAATGCGGGTCTCCCGCGCATGACGGACGACGATGTGGCGATTTATGATGTCACACCGGAAATGATGGGTGAAGCAGCGGCACGTTGGCTCGAAGCCGGCGCGCAAATTGTTGGCGGCTGTTGTGGCACATCACCGGAACATCTGCGCGCGATTGCGCGAGCGGTAGAAGCATCACGCGTTGGCGCATAAAAATTCAAACGACCATTCAAAGGACGCGGGCGCAACTCGTCGCCTGCGTCTTTTTTTTTTCGTGATGAATTTGCATCATTCTGTAGTAGAATGTTTTTGTTAAGGATTTTTAATAAAGTTGCCTACCCTCCTCGTTATCTTTCTCGCGCTGATGCTGCTCTATGCGTTCTTTAACGGATTCAATAATTCCGGCACGCTCGTCGCCGCGCCGATTTCGACGCGCGCCTTGCGTCCACGTGTGGCAATCGCGCTTGCCGTGATAGCAGAATTTATTGGACCCTTTGTGTTTGGTGTTGCTGTGGCAGCAACTATTGGACGCGATTTTTTAGAAACGCGCGCATTGAATATGGATGTGCTGCTCGCGACCGCTATCGCAGTGATTGTGTGGAATGCGCTTACATGGTTCCTTGGGATTCCATCCAGTTCTTCGCACGCGTTGATTGGAGGCTTGAGCGGCGCGGCGTTTGCGGCAGCCGGACTCGACGTTTTCAAAGTGGATGGCATCATACGAATTTTTTCCGCGCTGCTGCTGGCGCCGCTGCTCGGCTTTGTCGGCGGCTATTTATTTTTGAAACTCACATTGTTTCTCGCACAAGGCGCGTCGCCGCGCATCAACAATCTTTTTCGTTCGCTTCAAAGTGTGACGACCGTCGCGCTCGCGTTGAGTCACGGCACGAACGATGGACAAAAATCAATGGGCTTGATTACGTTGGGACTCGTCGTTCTTGGCGTGCAAAGTGATTTCACCGTGCCGAGTTGGGTGACGTTCGCGGCGGCGGCGGCACTCTCGCTCGGTGTGGCAACGGGCGGCTATCGCATCATTCGTACGCTCGGCGGAAGAATGTACCGTCTGCGTCCGATTCATGGTTTGGATTCGCAAGCCGCCGCCGCCGCAATTATTCTTGGCTCCTCTATCGTGGGCGCGCCGGTGGCATCCACACAGGTGATTAGCACTTCGATTCTCGGCGCGGGCGCGGCGGAGCGAATGCGCGCGGTGCGTTGGGGCGTTGCGCGCCAAATTTTGACCGCGTGGCTCATCACCATTCCTGTTGTGGCAATTACTGCCGCGTTATTGTATCTCTTGCTCACGCGCATTCTTCCAATCTGACATGCGACTCACTAATCCTTTTCGTTCCCGTTCACAAAATTTTCTCCAGCACCTCGCGCAACAGACCGACAAAACGCGCGAGGGGCTGGAGGTGCTTGAACTTTATTTCAAGTCGCATGACCCAAATGATGCGCGGCGGGTAGAACAAATTGAAAAAGAAGCGGACGAACTCCGCCGCATTTTGATTGATGACCTCAATCGCGCCTTTGTCACGCCCATTGACCGCGAAGATTTATTTGCATTGTCGCGGACGATTGACGATGTGTTGGACTATGCCTACACGACGGTGGATGAAATTCAATTGTTTGGTTTGGAGCCGACCGAATTGATGCGCAAGATGGTGACGATTCTGCGCGAGGCAGCCGAAGAATTACATCTGGGCGTACTGCAATTGCGTGAGCGTCCGCAGCTCGCGCTGCAGCACGCGATGCGCGCGAAAAAATTAGAAAACCGCGCGGAAGGATTGTACCGTGAAGCGTTGGCAGAATTGTTTCAACAGCCGAAAACGCTCGACGATATTATGCTGATGTTGAAGCGCCGCGAAGTGTATCGGCATTTATCGAACGCAGCAGACCGCGGGGATGAAGCGGGCAACATTATTTCTGATATTGTGGTAAAGATGACGTAGCATGGAATGGCACAAGGACGATTACACAATCAGCACCGACCGAACGCGGATTGATTTGAACGTCGTGCTGGACTATTTACAAAAGCAAGCGTACTGGGCACAAGGACGCGCGCGTGAGGTGATTGAACGCTCGATACAACATTCGGAAAATTTCGGCGTCTATCGCGGAAACGTTCAAGTGGGCTTTGCGCGCGTGGTCACCGATTACGCAACGTTCGCGTATGTGTGCGACGTTTTTATTTTGCCGTCCGAGCAAGGACACGGTTTGGGGAAATGGTTGATGGCAACCATGTTGTCACATCCGCAATTGCAGGGCTTGCGCATGTGGTATTTGCGAACGATGGACGCGCACGGCTTGTACAAGCAATTTGGTTTTACGGAATTGAAACAACCGGAGCGCAGTATGGAACTTCCGGGCAATGTATAAAAAAAATCCGAAACGCGCACTACGCGTTTCGGATTTTTTTGCGCCGCGTCGCCGACCACACGGAACGCATTGCTTTGCCAACACTTGCCAACAGACGCCGCGCATAATAGAACGAGAGCGCGGCGTCATTGGGGATGTCATACCGCGTTCGCATATACGCCGCATCAGGAAATAAATAGCCGCGCGCAAATTCCCATTTCGCACGCGCGCCGGAAAGATAGAGTACGTCCATGAGAATGCGCGCTTCGGTAAATTGCGCGGTGGTGAGCGCATACGCGACGCGTTCTTGAATATCGAACGCAGGCGCGCGAAATAGGTTTTCAGTTTCAGGTGGAAGCGTAAGGTTCCACCACGCGCGCGTTTGTTCCAACACAAAGCGGAGCGGACGCGCCAAACGCGCGGCGTGCGCAAACGCGTCTGCCGCGCGCCAATCTATGTCCGCGCCGCGCTGTGTAAGCAACAAAGCAATGTCGTACAACCAAATCAAACGCAAGTGGTCTTGATGATGCAAACCGACATGTGCGCCGAGATGCAGCAGCTGCGCGGTGGGATTGAAAACGGAAAGGTTGTGTTCGCCGATGCGCTGCCATTCGGTTTGCTTCCAGAACCAGTCCATGTCCATGTGCCGCCGATAGTAAGCGGGCGCGACCAAATCCCAATGCACATCTATTGCGGGCATGGCAGAATTTGTGGCATAGAAACCCATTTCGCCATAATGCGCTTGACGAAAACCGGAGACGAGCTCTGAATTTTCCTGCATTCCGCGCGCAAGTAAAAGCGCGCGCACGCGCGGCGCGTCTTGTTTTTGAATCAAGAGGTCAAGGTCGCCGAACGGGCGTTGGACAGGGTTTGGATAGAGCGTCTTGGACAATGCCGCGCCTTTGAGCAACACGACAGGAATTTTTTCGCGTTCAAAAATTTCGACAAGCGCATCAAGTTCGCGAAATGCCACCGCATACGCGAGCGTTGCATTTCGCAGCGCGGTGAGAAACGCATCACGTATATCGTCCGGCATGTTCAGCGCGCGGTCGGCTTGGATGGCGCTGAACCACAAGCCGAGCAAACCGTGCTGTTGTGCGTTACTGTATTGTGCGCGCCATTGTGCGGGCGACCACGTGTGATCCATACGCGGCGCGGCAGTGACGCGCCAAGGAACGGGAAGGATTTCAATTAGCGCGCGCAGAGAAGCATCGGGGGAAACTGTTGGCGTCATACCAAGCACAACGCGGAAGGACTGGAAAATCCTTCCGCGTTGTTTGTTTTCTTAGGGGCGAATTGTAAAGCTGCGCCACGGACTGGCACGGCAGCCAAATTCATTGCACGCCTTGATACGCCAATAGTACGTGTGGTCGCTCTCCAACAGTTTGGTGCGGAAACTCGACGCTTGCTGTTTAGCATTATGGACGCGCGGACCCTTTTTGGAATCCATTCGCAGGATGATGCGATATTCGGTTGAGCATTCGTCACCACTCCACGACAAGGTCACACGTCGCTTGACAAAACTTGCATCGGTTTCAGGCGCCAAGGATGTCGGCGCGTTCGGTTTCTCTGTACACAACGGCGGCAGCGGTGTATTGGTTAGTGTAACGGTCGGCGTATTTGTCGGTGAGGATGTGAACGTCGGTGTCGCCGTATCCGTAGAGGTTGGCGTCGGGGTCAACGTATCTGTCGGTGTGAACGTTGGCGTCGGGGTCAACGTATCCGTCGGCGTGTATGACGGCGTCGGGGTCAACGTATCCGAGGGCGTGTATGACGGCGTCGGTGTATGCGTAATCGGCGTCCACGTCTGTGTCGGCGTCGGTGTGGTGGACGGAGTGAAAGTTGGTGTGTAGGTCGGCGTATTACTCGGCGTCAAAGTGAACGTCGGTGTATTTGTCCGCGTTGGCGTGAGTGTGTTGGTCGGCGTGTTCGTCCGCGTGGGTGTATTCGACGGTGTGAGTGTTTTTGTCGGCGTAAATGTGTTCGTCGGCGTATTGGTCGGTGTCGGCGACGGAGTGCGCGTCGTCATGATTTCGTCAGGCAATTGCAGCATCGTCCCGGGGTCGCCGAGCAAATTCATTGTTGAAAACAAATCTTCACTCGCACCGCCGCCATCGGTAAAGAGTTTTACTTTGGCTTCAATGACGGCTTGCCCAACGCGCGGTTTGCCTTCGCGCATGATGGCTTCAAAAAAGCCGCGGTCCAAAAAGTCATGCCCCGTTGCAATCCCCAAACCAGTCGGAGCAAAACTGCCAATCGCGCCACCATTGGCTTGTTTGACCAACGCTTCGCTCAAACTCGTATCATTGCCAACATGAAAATATCCTTCCAGACATGTCATTGGCATCATAAATGGAAATTTGTAGGAGCTGGGCTGAATCAAAGGGGCATCCGTATTTTTCAGAATGGCACCAGTCCATTGATTGGAAGCTCCGTGTCCTACAAAGTTCACAATAAGCGCGCCGTTATTCATTTGGCTCAAGAGGTCCGTTCGAATGGAGCCCGCAGAGGAATAAGTCGGCGTATCAGTAGGCGCATACAGTGACATATCGCAGTGTGGATAGTTTGCAAGATTCGTGCATGGATTCAGATAAAGCCGATTGGCAATCATGGGCGAGGGAAAATAGTACGAGTCCCCTGCAACTTCTTCTGATAATTGCCAGAAATTGCCAGCCAGATCCGGTTGCCCGTTGCTTTCAAACGCGTTGTCTGCAACAAAGCTGACTCGCTTTTTCCACGCGCCGGTCCCTGCGTTGGTCTCATAGTTGATGAGCTTGTCAACCATATTATCCATATCGGTTGCGCTCAAGGCAGGCAAACGCCCGATTGCCATACTCGGCAAATCCGTACCATCCAAGTTGACAAGACGATGGTCGGTGGCAGTCATTCCAATCCAAGGGTCAACTAACCTCATATAAACCGGAATATAAACGGGCTCAAGATTATCATTGTTTCCATTGCCTGCAAGCAATACATAGGATGGACGCGGCAATTGCCAATTGTTGTACGTGTAATTCAAAAAGTCGCGGATAGATTGTGCGCTCACCATTCCGTAATTGAACTCGTCATAGATATCCTGAATGTCAATCACTTTGACGCGCCCAAAGTGCGCGCGAAGATTTGCTAACGGTTGAACATTGCTCTGCCATGCGCCATACGTGATGAGAATATAGTCTGCGCCGTTTGCGCTGTTCTTCAAGTCAGACGCCGTATCCGGAGAAATGGCAGCGGGCGTCTTGTATTGGGATGGCGCCAAGACAATATATTCGCGCGCGCTCGATACAGTATCGCCAAGGGATGCTTTAAAGCCACCATTGTCTGAAGCAGAACTCGTGGTGAGGCGCGCGACATTGTTTGAATCGGTAATATCAAATGTCGCAAGAGTGGAGGACGTGAAACCGGGAATTTCATATTTCCAAGTTCCGTTTTGATTAAAGCGAAAACGAAGTACGTCATTCACTGCGAGAAACTGGGCATCATATTCAACTTCCATATAATTCAAAAGTACGAGTGCACTTGTGGTTTGTCCATATCGCAAATCTTGGATACGAAACGTGTTATTGCCGGAAACAAGATTCGTCACGTTCGCCGTGTGAAGAAGTTCATTCCCCGCATTCCAGTTCTGCTGTGAAATCTGAACACCATTGGAAAAAAGGGTTGACTGCAAAGAACCACCTGCATTTGCATATGCGCCCGACTGAACAAGGGTGCGAAATGTCCCGTTTGTTGCCCCCGGCGCAAGATCATTGAGCGCAACGACCATATCTTTGCCACTATCAATAACGTTAACCGAAGTCCAAATCCAATGGTCTGCGTTCTCCAAGAACGGAACATAACTTGCATAACCATTGTTCTGTTCTTGGTGGAGCAACTTGGGATAGCTTGATGGAACAGTTGTCGCTGCAATATTCCGCAAGTTCATACGCTTGCCGTTTGCGCCGTTATAGGTCAACCAATAAATGTTTGCGGGAACCATTGGGTCGGTAGGACCTTGCCCCCAAAACAGAAAATATTCCCCCGTCTCGCATTTTTTGTCACCATCATCAAAAATATCGAGCGCAACCTCATCACCCTTAAAAGCGAGTTGAAGCGTATCTGTATTGATGGAATCAATTGGAACGCCGTTGCTCCCCAGACTCTCACACGTTACTTTGTAAATGCCATCCGCAGTCACACTAATTTTGTAGGCATCGCCTGTCACTGCCGCGCGTTCCGTTTTTGTTGGGGCAACAGCGCGCCGATTTGGAGTCCGCCAATTTTTTCCGGAATCGTAATTTATAAAAGAATGTTTAAAGATGCTTTCAAACCCACCTTCGTTCACATTGAAACCAACGCTCTCTCCACTCGCATTGTTCGGCAATCCAAATTCGATGCGGATTCGCATTTTGGTATGAGTGGTCAATTCGCGCGTTGCGGGGTTCACTTGAAACGGGCGGAATTGCACGCGGAGATAACGTTGGCTGCGCCACATTTCGGGCGGCGTGAGTGAAACCGAATCGGAAGGATAAAGTTCTGACCGCGCATACGTTGCCTCATCAAGAATATAGTCAACGCCCGCAAAGGTCACCGACAAATCATTTGGATTCACATCCGCTTTGGTAGTGGGCGCAGGGAGCACCGGATGTGTCAGAGTGATACGGGATGTGCGGTCTTGCTCAACTTGAAATCTCACTTTGGCTTGCTGGGGGACAGCGACGAGAACTCCATACGCAGGCACGCGCGGTTTGCCAACGGCGTCCGTGCGTCCCCAATGTTTGGCGCTCAACTCGACAAAAGTTGTTCCGTTAACTTTTTGTTCCCGCGTTTGCAAGGTCGGCGCGGTCATTTCCAAGACCACGCGAAGTGCGTTCGATTCAATCAAACGCACTTCGCCGGCGGCACCGCCTTGCGCGGCTTCGGTCACAAAGGGTGTGCCGAAACTCGCAAGGAAACCCAATGCAAAAATGACAATCCATACTTGAAGAAACTTCATTTGACCTTCCTCTAGAAACCGCCGCACGTTTGTGCCAACTTGCAAATGTTCATACGAAAAAAAGACTGCACCCGACGTGCGATGCAGTCAACAGCGCTTGAACTGCCCAAGTACTACAGTACTACGTTCAGTCCATTATAACGCATCATCATTACAAGAAACCTTAAGACAACCTCATCCTTCTTGTTGCGAGTTCTTGACCTCGCTTTGGCTTATGGGACGCGTACCTTGAAAATCGGGCTGGTTTCCAAAGTGCCGTCGGCGTGCACAATTTCAATTTTGTATTTGTAAAGGCGATTGCGTTTCGGCGCATCATCCGTAAATTCGTACGCCGCGCCGTGTATGGGGTCAAGTGCGTGCGTTGGCAATACCTCTGCATTCAATTTTTTCCACGCGCCGGTCGGTCCTTTGCGCCATACGTCAAAGCCAACAGTATTCAATTCCGCGCCCGTTTCCCATTGGAGCAAAACGTGTCGGCGCTTGTACTCGCCGCCAAAATGCACAAATGTAATTGCCGTAGGCGTACTGCCGGAACTCATTGTCCACGGCGAAAAAGTGGAAACACTGTTCTTGCGTACCCAATGGTTTGTCGCATCACGTGTGTCCGCGCCGATGTTGCTCCATGAACCGCCTTCGCGCCACAATGTGAGCAACGATTCCGTATTCCCGTTCAACTCGCTCGTGCGATAGTGCAGCTGCAAATTGGTGCTAATCCCGCTGCCGCCTGTCACATCAAGTTGGTATTTCCGAAAAATCGCGTTGGTGAAATTATTGGGATTTTGGTTGACTATCGTCACACAAATTTGCGAGGGTGTTGTCGTGAACGTGAGCGAACCAAATTTGGTATAGGGGCTGCCGAAATCATAGCTGGTCCCTGACGTGAAACCGCTGCGACAAACCTTGTAACGAATATCACCTTGTCCCGTGCCGCTCGTCGTTGCCGCACTCGCTGTCCCCATTGTGAGTGTTTTGGTCGTCATATCCAAATCACTGTCTTGGCTCATCGTCAGCGTTCCATTCACCGTCAAGTCCACATTGGATGTTTGGGCAACGCCGGAAGTCAACGTATTTGACAACGTCAAATTATTGAATGTAGTCGAAGATGTGCCGCCGATGGTTTGCGCAGAAGTGCCATTGAACGTCACTGTGTTTGTGCCACTTGTAAATGTTCCGTCATTCGTCCAATTGCCTTTGACAGAAAAATTACGGTTGGAGGTGTTGGTCAACGATTTGGTCGAATTGATTTTGATGTTATTGAAATTATATGTGCCGCCGCTTCCCAAATTCGTTGTGCCGTCGAACGTCACAAGCGACGAATCGCCGCTAAATGTTCCACCTCCACTTACGGTAAATTGAGATCCAGTTACACTAAAACTATGAGTACTAGCATTCACAGTGGTTCCGCCCTGTACATCCAAGCTCCCGAAAGTAGTCGTTCCTGCTCCAGACAATGTCGTTGTTCCGGATTTTGAAAAAGTAAAAGTCAGACCCGAGTTTTGGGTAAAAGTACCATTGTTAGTGAAATCATTACTTACAGTGAAATTGCCTGACGCAGAAGTCGTTATACTTGCCCCTCCATTGATTACGAGATTGTAGAAAACTTTTGCGCTCGACCCCGCAATTTGCCCACTTCCCCCGGTAAAAGTGAATGTACTTGTGCCTTCGTCAAGTGTACCACCCGAACGCGTCAGTATGTTGGAAATTGTAATACTGCTTGTACCAAAGCTGATTTGACTGCCAGTATGATTCAAAGTGAGATTGTAAAAAGTCGTTGCCCCCGAAACTGTTTTGTTACTTCCTGCAACAAACGTGACGGTTCGCGAATTCGGTGTAAATGTTCCACTGTTCGCCCAATTCCCGCCAACATCAATGCCACCACTACTCGCACCCGTTGACAATTTTAATGTGCCTGATGCACCAATCACTACTGCGCCGCTAACCGTTGCCGTTGACGTACTACTTCCAAAATCAACCGTGCCATTGTCTATACGCAGCGATCCACCAATTGCCCAATTATTTCCGCTACCCGTCGCGCGTGTAATCGTTCGCCCCGACGAGTTCATTGTGAAATCATAAACACTAATCGCGCCAAATCCGCTTGCATCCAAAGTGCCAACAAAGGTATAACTATTTTGTGAAAACGGGTTTGTGGAAGAACCGTTCGTCGTTGAGGAAACTGTAAAGTATCGCACCACATCCGCCGAAGGCGCGGGAGGTCCGCCATTCGGGTTTTCGGTTGGCACCTCTCCATACACTCCGTTCGTGTAACCAATGTGTCCCAACCAATTAAAGGAAGAAGGGCGCGAGCCGCCATTCGTCAATGCACTCCACGAAATTCGCAATTCACGGTCATCATCTGTGCCAGCACCATTTCCGCGATTGTTTGAACAATAATATCCTTCACCATAGTCATCACTCCCACCACCCAAACCACCATTGCCACTCGTAATGAGACTCCATCCACCGCTACCATTGCTGCGGCGCAGTTCCCGATAATCATTTTTGAAATAAATTACGGCGTCGGCGCGTAGCGGCAGATTGGGCGTGTAACCGTCGTACGCCTGTCCCGTCGTACTTCCGTCACTGTTTGAACCGCCATTGACCGGCGCAATCGGATTGATGTCGAAATAAACAACGCCTGCTTCCGTCTCGTTTGCATTTTGAATTGAGATATATAGATAGGTGTCATCCCATGTCATGTACCAAATAGGCGTCAAGTTCGTCAAGGTATTCACATTGCCAGTGCCATACTCATTCGTGCCAATGTCACAATTCACGGACGCAGTATTGAATTGTGCTGCAACAGTCTTGACATTCAAGGGAAACATAACAACATACACAAGTGCGAAAAATGCGACGCGGCATAAAAGCTTGAACATGGTTGTCTCCTTTCGGCACACACAAGAAAACAAAAAACGAACAAAAGCCCAGACATAACGGACTCTGTTCGTTATTTTATATGACGCGGAATGTGGACGTCAATACCTTAGTTTTGCTTTCGCAACATTTCAGATTGTGACAATCACGAAAACCTAGGCACTTACGCAATTTCCCAGCGCCGCAGGGACACAGTTGCAACCTGTAGGGCAACTCACGCCAATCGAAGTTCCACATGCAGTTGCAACACACGTCGCAGCCATTGCCGGAGTCGGTGCGGTCAATGCAATCACGACCGGTATCGCCACTGCCACGCCTACAATTCCCGCTTTGGTCAAAAAATCGCGGCGCGACATTTGACGATAGGGCATCGGCGCTTGAACCTTGCTGTCGAGCAAATGTTTCTTGTCGAGTTGTTCCAGCGCGTACCACACGACGCGTACGTCCACCGAAGTTTTTAAAACGGCGGACATTTTTTTCGCAATGTCCGCCACACTCGTTTTGCCATCCGCAAATTTCCAGACCAACGCCGCTGTTGGATTGAGACAGCTTGCTTGCGCGCGTTCCACGTCATAAATCAAAATCTCGTCTTGGAGCGTTTCGACAACCAATTGAGAGTGTCGCGCAGACGGAAAATTATCAGAGCCAGACATGAGTCCTCCTGCCGGATTTAACGCAATAAAATATTTATAACCAAAGCAAACCAAGCCGAGTGCTTGTTCCTACAGCCAGAGCCCGTAACAGTTTCATTATCCGTCAAACCCCTGTTTTGTCAATAGATTTGAACGATACCAAACCGCGCACGGATAATGGTGTTACGTTGTTTGACGTCTTTTACATTTTTTGAAACTGCCGGACTTGAGCTTGCATGGTTGACGATTTTCAAGACACGCCCTAGAATGTTTTGCATTGCAAAAAATTATTTGTGGAGTCATGTCATGCCTACCCCAAACCCAGCCATCCAAAATCTGCTTGACCAAGCTAAAAAACAACTTGCCGAGTTAAAAGCCGAAAAGTTACGCCTCTTTCCACCCAACACTGACCCGCTCGGTTCACCGGACCGCTTTCCCGCCGATTACACACCCGAACAAATCGCGTATCATCGTCAATTGAATAGTCAAATTGAAGCGCTCGAACAACGCGTGGATGATTTACAGTCGCGGCTCTATACCAAATGAACGCGCCGCCCAAACCAAACGGGATTGTGGTTGACCTGACGCAACGCCTTGTCCAAATCAATTGGACCGACGGCGCGTCCAGTGTTTTTGATTTTGATACATTGCGCCGCGCATGTCCCTGTGCCGAATGTCGTCCGTGGATTCACGACCTTGTTAAATCGAGTACGCCGCATGAACCTTCCGAAGACGTAAAAAATGCGCGCGGTGAATTACGCACCATGCAAGACATTCAACCCGTTGGCAGTTATGCTCTCCATTTCAATTGGGCGGACGGACACACGTTTGGCATTTACGATTGGAAATACCTGCGCGGGCTTGACCCAACTTATAGTACTCAAGTCACATAAAGAATCATATTAAGCGTTCGGCGCAACAACCATCCAGAGAATCCCACGTGAGCGACAAGAAACCAATTAAACTTTTACTCGAATACGATATTCCCGACGAAGTACAGGAAACGTACTATCGCTTTGTCACGGGTGAATTTGTGCCGCAAGTGAATCGCATCGGACTCGAACTCGCCGAAGTGTGGGAGACCGTGTATGGCAATTACCCGCGGCGGCTCATCGTCTTTGTCATCGAGGACCAAGAGACATGCGACGAAGCATTGCAAAGCGAAAAATTTCAGCGCCTCGAACGCAAGCTCCTTCGCTTTGTAAAAAATTACAGCAAACGCACTGTGCCATACAAAGGACAATTTCAATTTTAGGTACGAGGACTGAGGACTGAGACAAAAGAGTTTGGAAACTTAGTCCTCAGTCCTCATCCCTCATTACTTGCGATGCGCGTAACCATTTGGGTTGACATGGAAGGCATGGCGGGCATTCACAACTGGGCGCAGGTTTCGTACGGCGAACCGTTGTATCAAGAAGGACGCGTGCTGATGACGAATGAAGTGAACGCAGCAGTACGCGGCGCGCACAACGCGGGCGCAGAAAAAATCGTCGTCATTGATTGCCACGGCGCAGGCGGCGCGGGTTCGTTCAATTCGCTATTAATCAATCAATGCGACCCACACGCGGAATATGTGTTGGGCGCGAAATGGATGCGCTATACCAAACCATTAGAGGAAGGTTGCGATGCCGCGTTACTTGTCGGCGCGCACGCGATGGCGGGAACGCCCGACGGCGTTTTGTGTCACACCGTTTCGAGTGAAGCATGGTACAACGCTTGGATTAACGACGACCTCGTTGGCGAAAGCGGCATCTGCGCGGCAGTGTGCGGCACGTGGGATTGTCCGGTTGCGTTCGTTTCGGGAGATGTGGCAACGTGCAATGAAGTACAAAAATTGTTGGGCGAGCAAATTGTCACCGCCCCGACGAAAATCGGAATCTATCGTTACGCCGCGCAGCATCTCGCCCCGAGCGTCGCGTGCGAATTGATTGAAACGCGCGTCCAAGAATCGTTGAAAAATGTATCGCGGTTGAAACCGTATAAGCCCGCGAGCCCCACTACCTTTCAAGTGATGTTGGCAACGCCTGACCGCGCGTTGGATTTTCGCGGCAAGCCCGGCGTCGAAATCACCGATAACGAGCGCACCATCATTTCGCGCGGCGAAAATTTTTGGCAGTGTTGGGACCAGTTTTGGTATCACAAATAAAAAAACGTAGAGACGTTCCGCTGGAACGTCTCTTTTTTTTACAAATCAATTTACCTTTTTCCACGCGTGCCGCGCTGCTCCCAAAACCGCGCGGTCTGCGTCCAAAACATTCGCATCAAACATTTCTGCGCGCTCATCCGCATCACGCATCATCGCTACAACCGGAATCGCCATATCGAACGGCGCACGCACATGCGTTTTTGGAAAATCTCGCGCGTCGGAAATTTCCGAACCGCCCGTTAAATTCCACAATAGCCACATTGCCAGTGTCCCGTGCCGAGTGTCAGGTGACAACGGACTTGAACCAGAATCATCATTTACAATTTTTCCGCGCGCAATGATTTCCTGATTCTCGATTTTCCACTCGACACGCTCTGCCTCTTTCGTAACTATCGCAATCCCCGAAATTTCACGCGTCTGTGTGCGTCCAATATCCAAACACGCGGCGATCACTTTTTTTGTTTTGTACCACACTTCGGCAGGGTCAAATTCATTCTCTTGAATTTGAAACGTTTGTTGTGCAAAAGAAGCGATGCGTAATTCGCGCGTGACGAGCGCGGCGCGGACGAGATTCGAGTGAACCGAGAGGATGAGGAGGAAACGCGGTACGGTCATTTTCAAGCTAGGCGGGTGGTTCCGCTCGGCGTAACAATTCATCTGCAAGCTGTAGATAGAATATTTTCAGCTTGTCCAAATCGAGTGGTTTAATCATTCGAGGCAAACGATTCAACTCGCGCGCTTGCCGCATCATCCCCGCCAAATAAAATTCGGTGAGTCCGCCATCTTTCATTTTCGCCATTGCCAACGCCTCTTCCAACTGGAGTCCCGCCTCCAGCATGAAATACAAATCAACAAAGTCTTTGACCGCAGTTCGCCCAAAAATTGCTGTAATCTTGTTCGCTCCGATATTTTCAAACGCATCCACAATCACCGAATCAAAGTGCTTGTGCTTTCCAAATTGAACATCAATGTCACGCACCAGATCAAGCTTGAGAGACTCGCTATCTCGCGTCAAAAAAATTTGCCGAAAAGTGGGAGTTGCTACAGTCGCTTTGGATTCTGCGCCGAGATTCGAGGCAATGCGATTCAGTTGCGGTTGAATTAACTCCATCGCAGCATCACTCAATGTGAACAAATCAATATCTTCACTGTACCGATGCTCAAGATAAAAGGCGGCAAGTGCAGTGCCGCCTGTCAAAAAAAATTGTCGTCCAATCTCGTTTTCAAAAAAATGTTCGAGAAATTCAAATTGAAAATCAGTCAGGATAGATGGCTTAGCCATGACTCCAAACCTCTAGTGCGTGAGCCCATAATTCACGTAGATATGGTGTGCGCCATTGTATCTTGGAAAAATTTTCGCGCACATCTTTTAATGTCAAGAATTTCCAAATATCACTCCATCGCGCCGACTGCAAAATCCGACTCATCACCCAAATTTTTTCCGTCTCATTCTCCCCGCGCAAAATTTCCCGCACGTCCTCTTCCGTCAGGTCATAGTCCCAAAAAAAATAAACACTCTTTCGTTCTTGATTTTCCATCGTCCGTTCCCTTGGAGGAGACGTTTCACCGAAACGTCTCGACCTTCACCCGTTCACCCTCTCACCTCCTCACTCCTTCACTCCCTCTCAATACTTGCCCCCCGCGCTTGCCTCCACCTTTTCCCCGCGCGCCTCTTGGACAATTTTCACACCCGCACTTGCGCCGATGCGCGTTGCACCCGCTTTAATCATCTCTTGCGCTTGTTCCAAATTCTTTACGCCGCCCGCCGCTTTGACACCGAGATTCGGTCCAACGGTTTCGCGCATCAACGCGACATCATGCGCCGTCGCGCCGCCGGGTCCAAAACCTGTTGACGTTTTTACAAAATCCGCGCCCGCCTCTTTCGACAAACGCGACGCGCGAACTTTTTCTTCATCGTTCAATAACGCGGCTTCAATGATTACTTTAACAATCGCGCCTTGCCGATGCGCTGCCTCCACCACCGCGTGAATATCCTCGCGCACAAAATCATCGCGTTTCGCTTTGAGCGCGCCGATGTTGATGACCATATCAATTTCCGTCGCGCCATCCACAATCGCTTGTTCGGTCTCAAAGACTTTGGTTGCCGTCGTATGCGCGCCGAGCGGAAAACCAACCACCGTTGCAATTTCGACACCGCTGCCGCGCAAAAGTTCCGCGCATTGTTTGACGAACGGTGGGTTCACGCATACGGCGGCAAAATGAAATTCACGCGCTTCTTTACACAATTTTTCGATTTCCGTCGCCGTCGCTTCGGGTTTCAATAATGTGTGGTCAATGTAACCCGCAATGTCGCGCGGCACATCTGCCGCGTTCAAACCACGCGCGGTGATGCGCGCGGCGCCCGCGTCAATAATTTTCCGCGCGCGTCCCGAACACACTACCGCGCACACACCGCAGTCCACGCACAATCCGCCAACGGAATCGAAACGATGCGGTTCATCGTCGCAGACTTTTTTCGCGTCCGCTTGCAAGGCGCGCGTAATTGCGTTTGTGAGTTCATCAATGAGCGGATAGAGGTTAGCCACAATGAACAATGCACAATGCACACTGAACCCAAAGCTTCAGTGTGCGCTGTTCATTTCTTTAAAAATCTCTTTTCAACATCCATAATCTTGGCAACGCGTTTGAGATGCCGCGCTTCGGTGCAATTCGTCGTGAGAAAAATTTTTACAATCTCCAGCGCGTCATTTTCCGTAATCACTTTCGCGCCGAGCGTGAGAACATTCGCGTCGTTGTGTTCGCGCGCGTTGTTTGCCATTTTCACATCATTGCAATTTGCAGCGCGTACGCCCGGCACTTTGTTCGCGGTCATTGCCGAACCAATGCCCGCGCCGTCGAGCAAAATACCGCGCCACGCGGAACTGTCGCTCACCAATTTTGCCACGGCATACGCAACATCGGGATAATCAACCGGGTCGGACGAAAATGTGCCGCAATCGAGGACATGATATTCGCGCTGCACCAACGCGTGGATCAAAATTTTTTTTAGTTCAAAGCCACCGTGGTCCGCGCCAATTGCCACCGTGTAGCGCTCAACACAATTCACGTCGGCAACGCGAATGTTTTGTTCGGCAATGACGCGTTCCACGATTTCACGTACACGAATGCGAAGCGAATCTTCCATAAACATAAAAGGATGAAGGGCTTGCATTTTTTTCGTCCTTCATCCTTTATCCTTCATCCTTGATTTCTCACTCGTCCGCCGCGTACGAATAATCCGGCACGATCCCCCAATATTCCGAGGGCCAATAGCTAATCCACGCTTTACCGATGAGGTCACTGCGCGGCAGCATACCCCACGCGTGCGAATCCGACGATTCGGGGCGATTGTCGCCCAAAACAAAAAATTCATTTTGTCCGACAGTCACCGGTCCGTAGTCATAATCCGCAAAATGGTAGCGATACGGTTCGGGAATACGCACTCCATTCACAAAAATTTTGCCTGCGCGGATTTCCACCTTTTCGCCCGGCAGCCCAATCACGCGTTTGATAAAATTCTTTTTTGGATTCAGCGGATACTTGAAAATTACCACATCGCCGCGTTCCGGGTCACCGAGCAGATAGTTGATTTTGCTAACGAGCAAAAATTGTCCATCGTGAAAATTCGGCTCCATCGAATATCCTTCGATGCGATAATTTTCGATGGCGAACCGAATCATGAAAAAAATCACCAGTGTCAGCAGAACGGTCTCTACCAGCTCGCGCGCAGCGTTCCCCCAATGACTCTTGGTCTGCTCTTCGGTAAAATCGGGAAATGTCGGTACAGGTTCCACATCCGCCGCCGGCGCGCTCATGCCATACGCGTTTGCGCGCGCGGTGGGTTCTAATTCATAACGATTGGCAGGTTCCAAAATAAAACTCCTCTCGACACTTCGGAGCCGTGTCGCATAAAACGCATTTCACATGCGCGGCACAAATTATAACGGATTCAAAGACGAGTGGCAAACAATTCCGCAAGAATTTTGTCGGCTATTTGTGGATTTGCACGCCGTCCAAATCAAATTCGGCTTGTAGAATCTTTCCACCCGCCGCGCGCAGTGCATTCTGCAAACGTTCCGTTTCCCCTGCGCGCGCGAGAAAATACAGACAGCCGCCCCCGCCCGCGCCCAATGCCTTGCCGCCAAGCGCGCCCGCATCGAATGCGATACGAAAAAATTCATCTACGCGCGCGTTTGTCGTCGAGGGATGCAAATGTTTTTGCGCGTCCCAGTTTTCATTCAACAATTCGCCCAACGCGTCGAGCGAACCATTTTCCAATTCATTACGAAAGGTGCGCGCCACGCGGCGAATCGTCGCGAGCGCGTCCAATGTTTCAGGATTGCGCGCGCGAAATGCATCTTGGACGTGCGCGTGAATGTTGCCCGACACGCGCGATTGCCCGGTGTACGCAACCACACTCCGCGCCTGCAATGCGCGCACGCGGGTTTCTGCGAGCGCGAGTTGTTCAATTTCAACGCTGTCACCCAAAAATGTCAGCGCGAGAAAGCCGCCAAACGCGGCGGCGTATTGGTCTTGCTTGCCACCGATAATTTTCAAATCTTCCACTTCAATTTGATGCGCGCGTTCGGCAATTTCGCGGCGCGATAGAATTTTTTCTGCATACGCGGCGAGCGCGCCGACCAACGCGACGCCCACCGCGCCCGAACCGCCAAGCCCCGAACCGAGCGGCGCATCACTCGTCAATTCCACCGCCACATTTTTTACATCAAATCGTCTGCATGTCGCGCGAACAAAAGTATCCGTATGTTCGCGCGCGTTTTCCGTTTCACGCACCACAACGCGTGTGCGTACACCGAACGCCGCATTCACGACAAGTCCCGGTTCGTCATTACAAAACGGCTGTACGTCCGACCAACCACCCACAAAATCAATGCGCGTCGGCGCCTGCACAAGAATGTTCTTCACAAGCGCGCATTATATCGCAGGTACGCGCGAACCATTCCGCGTCGCGCCGTAATCCATTTGTCCTACTCTTGCACGCGTTGCAGGTTTGCGTTATCATGTGGTCGTCAATGACGACACTTGCCTCTCTCATCGCGCAGCTTCTTCGCGCAACTTTTCTCAAGGACACTCCCTTATGGAATTGAAACGTACTCCGCTGTACGATTCCCATGTCGCGCTCGGCGCGAAAATGGTTGAATTCAGCGGCTGGGAAATGCCCGTACAGTACAAGGGCATTCTCGACGAACATCGCGCCGTGCGCAACGCGGCGGGACTTTTTGATATTGACCACATGGGACAAGTGCGCGTGACGGGAAACGACGCGCTGAAATTTCTCAATCATCTGCTCACCGCGAATTTTGCCGATATGGAAATCAACACGGCGAAATACGCGGTGATGTGTTACGCCGATGGAACATGCGTGGATGATACGTTCGTGTATCGTCTCCAAAATGAATGGATGGTTGTGGTCAACGCGGGCAATCGCGACAAAGACAATTCTTGGATGAACGCGCAAGCATCGGGATTCGACGTTACGTTAAAAGACGTGAGCGACGAATTTTACATGCTCGCGTTTCAAGGTCCGAAAGCGGAAGAGGTTTTGCAAAAACTCGAATCCTTTGATTTGAAGGATTTGAAATATCACGTCGCGCGCGAATTTTTGATTCACGGCGAACGCGGCATTTTGGCGCGCACGGGTTACACGGGCGAAGATGGTTTTGAATTGTTCATTCCGAACGCGCACGGCAAACATGTGTGGGATGCGATTCTCGCCGCAGGCAAAGACGACGGCGTACTGCCGATTGGTCTCGGCGCGCGCGACTCGTTGCGCTTTGAAGCAAAATTCGCGTTGTATGGACACGAGATTGACGCGAACACCACACCCATTGAAGCCGCACTCGGTTGGGCGTGTGATTTGAACAAAAATTTTATCGGGCGCGATGTTTTATTGAAACAAAAATTGGAAGGGACGAAAAAGAAGCTCGTCGGATTTGAAATGCTCGATAGAGGCATTGCGCGCGGTGGCTACGAAATCGCGTCGAATGGAAATGTTGTCGGGGCTGTCACAAGCGGAATGCCTGCGCCGACGCTCGAAAAAAATATCGGTCTCGGCTACGTTCCGCCCGAACTCGCGAAAATTGGTACAGAATTTGATGTCATCATTCGCGGCAAGCCGACGAAAGCGCGCGCAGTGAAAACGCCGTTTTATGCGAATCGCGCGCGGGGCAAGTAAATAAATTTTGATTTATGATTTTTGATTGTTGATTTGAAACTCAAAGCAATCAGAATAAATCATAAATCGCAAATCCAAAATCATAAATCGAGGTAACTCATGTCATCCGGTAAAGAAATTTCCTATCCCAATGATTTGAAATACGCGGCAACGCACGAGTGGGTGAAACTTGACGGCGACACCGCAATTGTCGGCATCACCGATTACGCGCAAGACGCGCTCGGCGATATTGTATTTGTTGAATTGCCCACTGTCGGCATGGAATTAAACGCGGGCGCAATGTTCGGCGTCGTCGAAAGTGTCAAAGCCGCGAGCGATGTGTACATGCCCATCGGCGGCGCGATTTCATCAACCAATGACGCGCTCACTAATTCACCAGAAACCGTCAACGGCGACGCGTTCGGCGCGGGCTGGATGATTAAAGTGTTTCCGTACAACGCGGATGATTACGCGAAATTGATGGACGCCGCGACGTATAAAAGCAAGATTGAAGCAGGAGAAATACATTAAAGGATGAAGGATGAAGGATGAAGGATGAAACAATTCCCTCATCCCTCATCCCTCATCCCTCATCCCTCGTTATGCACCGATTCATCCCCATCACCGACGCCGACCGCGCAGAAATGCTAAAGACCATCGGCGTCAATTCCGTTGACGATTTGTTCAACGACGTTCCCGAAGACGCGCAATATCCCGAAATCAATTTGCCTTCCGCGTTGTCTGAAATGGATATGATGCGAACGCTGCGCGGCATGGCGAACCAAAACGCCCACGCGGGCGAGTACGCATATTTTCTCGGCGCGGGCGCATACAATCATTTTGTCCCCGCGACGGTTCCGCATTTGATTTTCCGTTCGGAATTTTTTACCGCGTACACACCGTATCAACCTGAAATTTCGCAAGGCACGCTGCAAACCATTTTTGAATATCAATCCATGATTTGCGATTTGACGGGCATGGACGCGGCAAACGCATCGCATTACGACGCGGCGACGGCGGCAGCCGAAGCGGCGGTCATGGCAATCAATTCCGTTCGCAACGGCAACAAAATTATTGTTTCGCCCACACTGCATCCCCATTATCGCGAAACGATGCGAACGTATTTGGATGGACAGAGAATTCCCATCGTCGGCGATGAAGATGTTTCAATGTCGCTCGATGCTGTTCTCGATAAACATCTCGACAATAAAACGGCGGGCGTCCTTGTCGCCAATCCCGATTTTCTCGGCAACGTGCGCGATTTGAAACCGATTGCGGACCGCGTGCACGCGGCAGGCGCGGTGTTGATTGTCAGTACGTATCCAATTGCGCTCGGCTTGTATCAACCGCCCGGCGATTACGACGCGGACATTGTGATTGGCGAAGGACAATCGCTCGGCAACGCGCTCGGTTTCGGCGGACCGTATCTCGGCGTTTTCGCATGCAAAGAAAAATATCTGCGCCGCATGGCAGGACGCTTGATTGGCGAAACGGTGGATACCAAAGGACGACGCGGTTTTGTACTCACATTGCAAGCGCGTGAGCAGCACATCCGCCGGGAAAAAGCGACATCCAACATTTGCACAAACGAAGCATTGAACGCGCTCGCCGCGTGTGTGTACATGGCGACAATGGGCAAACAAGGATTGCGCCAAGTGGCGGAGCTCTGTTATCAAAAAGCGCATTACGCCGCGAACGAGATTTCCAAACTCGACGGTTATCGCGTAGCGACAGGCGAGTTCTTTAATGAATTTGTCGTAGAGTGTCCCAAGCCCGCCGCAGAAATCAATCACGCGTTGTATCACGAAAAAATGATTGGCGGTTACGATTTATCCAATGATTATCCGCACATCAAAAACGGAATGTTGATTGCGGTAACGGAAATGAATACGCGCGAACAGATTGATGCGCTGGTTAATGCATTGTCGAAAATGTGAAATGTGATACGTCAAACGTGAAACGTGATGCGTCGAATTGTTTTTGACGTTCTACGTTTGACGCTTGACGTTTGAATTGAAATGTCAATCGTTGCAAACAAACCCGAACCTCTGTTGTACGAAATGTCGAATCCCGGCACCGTCGGATATTCGCTCCCCGAATCGGATGTGCCGCATACGCCATTGCCGATGCATCTGATGCGCGCGGATTTGGATTTACCCGAAGTGAGTGAAGTGGACGTGGTGCGACATTTCACGCGCCTCTCGCAAAAAAATTATTGCGTTGATTTAGGAATCTATCCACTCGGTTCGTGTACGATGAAATACAATCCCAAAATCAACGAAGAAGCAATTCGTCTAATGGGCATGTCCTCTGTGCATCCGATGCAAACGCCCGACACCGCGCAAGGCGCGATGCAGTTGATGTACGAGCTGCAAAATTATCTCGGCGAAATTAGCGGCTTGCCCGCGACAACGCTTCAACCTGCGGCAGGCGCGCAAGGCGAACTCACAGGGATTCTCGTCATCCGCGCGTATCACATGTCACGCGGTGATGATGCGCGAAGTGAAGTACTCATTCCCGATTCCGCACACGGCACGAATCCCGCGACGAGCGCGATGGCGGGGTATAAAGTCGTCGAAGTGAAATCAGACGCGCGCGGCAATATGGACTTGAACGATTTACGCGCAAAGGTTTCAAACAAAACTGCAGGCATCATGTTCACGAATCCAAACACACTCGGCTTGTTTGAGGAGCATGTGCGCGAGGTGAATCAAATTATTCACGATGCGGGCGGTTTGGTTTACGGTGACGGCGCGAACCTGAACGCGATTGTCGGCGTCGCGCGTCCGGGCGATTTGGGATTCGATGTCATTCATTCCAACCTGCACAAAACGTTCAGTGTCCCACACGGCGGCGGCGGTCCCGGCAGTGGTCCTGTGATGGTGCGCGCGGACCTCGCGCAATTCTTGCCGAGTCCCGTTGTCGGAAAAGAAGGCGACCAGTACGTTTTCAAACATCCCGCACACAGCATCGGGCGCATCAAATCGTTTTGGGGAAATTTTCTCGCGCTCGTGCGCGCGTATACATACATTCGCACGTACGGCAAAGAACACTTGAAAGAAATCGCGCAAGTTTCCGTACTCAACGCGAATTATTTGCTCGCGCTGATTCGCCACGCGTACGACCCGCAAATTCCCGAACGCGTATGCAAACACGAATTTGTGTTGAACGGTACGCGTTTCAAAAAAGAGTACGGTGTCAACACGCTCGACGTGGCGAAACGCATCATTGATTACGGGTTCTATCCGCCGACGATTTATTTTCCGCTCATTGTTCCCGAATGTTTGATGATTGAACCGACGGAAACACAATCCAAAGCATCGCTTGACGAATTTGCGAACGCGCTTTTGAAAATCGCAGAGGAAGCGCGCACGAATCCGCAATTGCTCCACGACGCGCCGCACGATACGCCCGTCACGCGTTTGGACGATGTGCGCGCGGCAAGAGAACCCGTGCTGCATTACAAACCGCCAAGTGAAGATGAGATGGAAAAGATGGCGGCGTAGCGAAAAAAAATCGTTGTCGGCATGACAACGATTTTTTTTCGCTATTTCCTCACCCACGTATGCGCGCTTTCAATCCCAAAAATTTCGCGCCAATTGTCCGAACGCGCGAGTTCGTTTGCCAATGCGCGCTGTGGCGGCACAAAATCACCCACACGACCTTGCACTTTTCCAAAATACTTTCCCAATCCTCACACACCACCGCTTCGCCAAAAGAATCATGGTCGCGGGCAAGGCACACGCACTGTTTTGGAAACAGACGGTACTCCAAGTAACCGCCTTGTCGTCGCGTGGGGTCTTGTCATTCCCCCGCCGCAAAGATGCCTGCCGCGTGCCCCAGCACTTCCAGCATCAAACCATCGCGTCGCGTCCGCGCGAGCCGCAATAACGCATCGCGCTCTTCCGGTGGTACGCCCACCTTTTCGACAATCGAGATCGCCAATTGGCGCGAGGGGCGCAGCTGGTCATGCTCAATTTTTCGTACCGTAATCGGCGCGCAATACACCAGTTTCGCAAACTCTTCTTGGGTCAAGCGCAATGCCTTGCGATTTTCGCGCACCCAGGTGCCGAACGATTCCAAGCGATACATAACCACCTCCGATGAGAAACACGTTGACAGGCGGAGCGAGATGTTGGACAGATTCGCCTGCGGTTTGAAGAGTACTACTTGGAAACGAATGTAACCGATACCCTGTGAAATGAGCGTGAAATGAATCCAGTCGTTTTTTTGGGAACTGTATCGGTTTTACTATCACCTATTATATCGAAAAAACACTTTTCAAAACATTGAATTTCTGATTCAATAGCAACATATCTTGTTTTGTCCAAAGCGAGCCACTTATGATTGAACTGGCACCAACTTTTGGCGAATGGTTGAGAACGCGCCGCCGCGCGCTCGATGTCACACAAAAGCAACTCGCCTACCAAGTCGAGTGCGCCGAAATCACTATTCGCAAAATCGAGGCGAATCACTTGCGTCCGTCCAAAGGGTTGGCGCGAGTGCTGCTAAAGAAATTGAACGTGCCGCGCGGGGAATACGAGCCGTTAATTCAGCTTGCGCGACGTCGTCTTTGACGCGTTCCCTCAAGCACACGCGCACAAAAAGCGAACCCGCCCGTCGAGTTCGCTTTTTTCATTTTGCGATTCCCCCTACCCAACCGTTCCCAAATCCGATATAATTTTTGCGCCGTGACTGCACCGCCCCGTTTGACCGTACATGCGTTGGGACCCATTCAAGAGTTGTTTGGTCCACAGCCCGCGCCCAAGTGGAAATATCTCCAATCCCCGGAATTGTTGCTCTATCTCATGTGCGAAACGGACGCGCAGACAGCGCGCGGACGCACGCGCGAACGCATTGCCGCCGAGTTGCCGATTCCTTCCGGCGACGGCAAGGACGATAATTTTTTTGCGCGCCTCACCGACATTCGCAATCACATTGGCAAAGAATGGATTGTGCTGACCGAACAGACTTACAAATTCAATTACACGCTGCCGTGTGAATTCGATGTGCGCGAGTTTGAGCGTCTGGTCAAAGACGCGCGCCGCGTCGCTTCCGGCGCAGCCCCCGAAAACGCAATCCCCCTTTTTCAACAGGCGATCGCGTTGTATCGCGGCGATTTTATGCAAGGGCATACGAAACGCCGTTCCGCACAAAACGCGTGGGATGACGACGAACGCGAATGGTATCTCACCAAGCGCGAAGAATTGCGCGGCGCGCGCTGGGACTGTTTGCAACAGTTGGGCGAATTGTTATTTGCCGCGCGGCGTCATCGTGAAGCGGTGGAGGTGAATCGGCAACTCGTCGCGGAACTGGATGACGACGAGGACGCGCATTACCGCATCTTGTACGCGCTCGCCGCGCAAGGTCTCAAGAGTGAAGCGCTGCGTCATTTCAAACAATTGCGCACGCGACGCGGAGAAAACGCGTTCGATGCAAAACTCGCGGACCTGATTGGAAAAATAAAACGGAATGAAGTTCTGGAAGGCGCAGAAGAAAAAGGGGGGACAAAAGGAACGGAGGGGATTGGGCTAGCAACCAATTTGCCACCGCCGTTCCAAGTCCCCGCCGACTTGGCGCGCTTTGTCGGACGCGTTCAACAATTTGAATTTTTGAAATCAGTCGCCAGTCCAAGCGATGCATCCCTCAACCCTCATCCCTCATCCCTCTCTCTTGTAGGCATGGGCGGCATCGGCAAAACATCGCTGGCGATTCATTGCGCTTATGCGCTGCGCGAACATTTTCCCGACGGCGTGCTGTGGGGCAATTTGCGCGAGAGTACGCCGTTGGCAATTCTCGCGAGTTGGGAACGCGCGTACGGCTGCGATTTTAGCGGACTGCCCGATTTGAGCGCGCGCGCCGCGTCGTTTCGCAGCTTGATGCACGACAAACGCGTGTTGGTGATTTTGGATGATGTCACGGATGCGGCAGACGCGCGTCCATTGCTCTTGAACGGCGCGCAGACGCGCACGATTTTCACCACGCGCAGCGCCGATATTGCCGTCGCGCTCGACGCGTTCGTGATTGAAATGCCGGTGCTGCACGCGGACGAAAGCGCAGATTTGCTCGCACGCATTTTGGGCAATGCGCGTGTGGCGGGACAAGAAACATTTGCGCGCGAAATTTGCAACTTGCTCGGAAACTTGCCGCTCGCGCTCGACATTACCGCGCATCGTCTCGTTTCGCGCCCTACATGGACGTTGCGCGAAATGATGGAACGATTGCGGGCGCAGATGCGGCGTTTGGACGAATTGCAATTGGCAGACCGCGCCGTGCGCGCGACGTTCGCGTTGAGTTGGGACGCGTTGAACGACGCGCAAAAAATTGTACTCGCACATGTCGGCGTGTTCGACGCGCGTTCGTTCACGGCGGACGCGCTGGCGTATGTGGTGGGCGATGTGGGAACGAACACGCGCGACATTCTCGATGCTCTCGTCGCGTTTTCGCTCGTCTCGTTTGAAAGTTTGCTCTCTTTTGAGAGCAGCACACGTTATCGCCAACACCCATTGCTTGCAGATTTTTCGCGCGAACAACTTGGACGAAAGACGAACGACGAAGGACGAATGACGGGCGCTGGCTCATCCCTCGCAGAGGAGCGTCTCTCCGAATACTATCTCTCATTCGCCACGACGAATCGAAAAAATTATCTCGCGCTAGAAGACGAGTGGGACAATTTGAATGTGGGGATTGAAATCGCGCACGCGCAAGAAATGTGGCAAGCGGTGATTGACTATGGCGATGTGTTGACCGACGCGTGGTTTGCGCGCGGGCGTTTCACCGATGCGCGGCGCAATTATCCGTTCGTGATGCGCGGTGCGCGCGAACTCGAAGAGCAAGACCCTTACATCAACGCGTCACTGAATTGGGGCAAGGCGTGCATTGACCAAGGGGATTACGCCGAAGCAGAAGACCATTTGCAACACGGGCTGCAGACAAGCCGCGAAGTGAATGATGAATACAACATAGCAAACGCGTTGTTTTTGTTGGGACGCGTTTCAGTGGAACGTTCGGAATATGACGCGGCGCAAAAATTTTTGGAGGAGAGTCAAACGCTACGCGAACGGATTGGAGACCGCGCGGGAGTGGCGGAGACGTTGTATATGCGGGCGCGCATGCATTTTCGTTTTTTCGACTATGCACAAACCGTTCAAACCGGAGAAAGGGCGCTCGCCATCTTGCGCGAATTGCCGGCGGGACACAACTTGATTGTCGTTCTGCGACTGTTGGCAGTTACGGCAAGCTATCAACAGCGTCAAGATGCGGCACACGCATTTGCCGACGAAGCGTTAGCTTGGTGTGAACGCTTGGATGATTTCGGCGAATACGCGGCAACATTGTATGACGCGGCGCTCATAGACGAGCGCGCCGGGCACTTTGAAGCGGCACGCGCACACGCCGAAAAAAGTTTGGAACGCATAAAGAAAATGGGCGACCGCAAGTTTCAAGCGTATATTTACAAACTCTTGGGACGCGTCGCTTTGGGACGGGAACTGTATCCGCTTGCGACACAACACGCAAACAAATGTCTGGAACTTTGCGAGGAATTTCAAGACCTGACCAGTATGGCAAGCGTGTATCTTTTATTGGGTGACATCGCACAAGCCGCCGGTCAAATCGAAAACGCCAAGAGGCACTGGACAACAACCATAGAGTTGGCAGCGCCGTTCCAGCATCCGCTCGCGGAGGTTGCGCGCGCGCGGATAGAGGAATCCGCGCGCACAGATTTCGCCTCGAGTTAGCGTTGTGTGCGCAGCGAAACGCACCGCGCACAGAACGCTTGAACGCAAGGCAATTCACGTTTTTTTTGAATCATACGGATGCCCGGGATTGCCGCAAGGTCCACTTGTATCCCATCCACCCGCGCCAAAGACGGGGAGCCAGTATGGCGGTTCATTCGGACGAGTTTTAGGGTCCATCGCAGTTTCGAATTCGCCGGCATACACTTCTGAAGCGGGCATATTTTTGAAATATCGTTTGCCCTCTATCGCCCACTTGCGCCACAGTTCAGGCGAACGGTCATGAGGTTCATCTTCCAGATAGAGTTCATCCGAGATCGGTTCGAATCTGACCTCGTCCAAAGACGGCGCCACGTCAATTGCTTCGGACACCATTTTCGTTGCGAGTACTTCGAGATCGCTTGCGGTACCCCACGATTGGTATTTTTTGCTAGACAAGCCCCACTGCGCGACAGATGACTGATCCAAACTCTGATATACATAGGTCAACGCGCGTACTGCTGTACGAACAAGATTCTCAACAGGGTATTTGTCTGTGTCGCTGCTCAAACTCGAATTCCAATCCATGATCTGTTGCTGCTTCCCCGTTGTCACCTGTCGTTCTTGCAATTTCTGTTCCCACAAATCGAAAAGACTATCTTTCACACTCTTGACTTGGGGCAAGTCCCTTGGTATGCGATCAAACGGCGGATTGGTCATCTCCGAAAGCGCCTTCACCATCAGTACAGGGCGAATGAGCGGCGTTGGATGTACATCATCCGAGTGCAAATCGTCGAATGCATCCGCTGAATGTTCCAAAGCCGCATCCATTGCTGTCAAAATGGCAAGTGGTCCGCCGACAAGCACACTGTACACGTCCGCAAAGACCTCTTCATCCCATGAGAGGGTTTGCTGAGTTGCCAGCTTGTCCTCCGTTCTCGGCTTTTTTATGAATTTGTAAAAAATCTCCCGCGGATTGAGCCACAAGTCTTCTGTGCGGACATCCCAACCGGTGTCAAGAACCTTCAAATCCGCCCGCTTTTGCATGTACGAGTACCAAAACAAAAAATGCCCCATTTCATGTGGAATGGACAGCAGCTTTCGCAAATCTGTCATACAACTATATGGTATACCCAACAGCATCACCTTCGAGTAAGGTACAATCCGCACTTTGACGGAATCAGTCAAATAAGTGAGGACAGTCTTGACGCCCCAATCTTCAACTCTTTCTGGTTTGACTGCCGCCCAGGATGACATTTGACCAAGCCGATCACCCACAGTCAGTAGATCAAGCTGGGTATTTGTAACCAACAAAGAATCACGCTGTCCTGGCAGTGATACCAATTGGCGCTGATCTGCCGCAAGCTGAATGATTGTAATGTCCGCCGCAATTTGGTCCAGAATGCTTGCCAATACATGCTCGGGCGGAAATTCTACAGGTTTGCCATCGGAGATTGCGGCGTTGAGTTTTGGATACTCGCCCTTGCCGTCGCTAAAGCCGTGATAGAAAAAGTAAAACTGACCCACTGCGAATTGTCGCAGAGTGCGAATCAAATGGAGAATTGTGTCTCGGCGATTGTGTAATTGCGCATTCGAGAGAACATAATACCTCGTATCCATTCGATTCAGCACGCGCATCAGCGCATCGAATTGTTTCTTGTAACGACTATAATCTGCCATCGGGCTCCTTTCTCTTTCCTAAAACTTTTTTCCGAGCGGTGCTGAAATGTATCACAAAATCGCCCGCGTGAACGCACCGTTTTTACATTCCGCGCGCAAGTATAAAACAAAAAGCCGAAATTGAACCGATACAGAAACCGATACAAACGACGGAGGAAAAATTATTTTTCCTCCGTCGTTTTTTTTGCCGCGTTGTATCGGCGATATATCGGTGTTTTATCGGTGACGCCTGCTAGGATGCAATCAAATCAGTCAATGTCCCTTTTCCTAACAAGCAATAGTTTCTTTTGGTGGTGACAAGAAATCCGCAATTGATCAAGTAATGCAAGACCAGTACGCCAAAGGCGATGAACTCCATCGCAGAAATTTGTCGTACGCTTTCAAGGAGGCAAGGTCATGTTTTCAGCATCTTCGTTTGGCACATGGGTCAGGCAACAACGCCGCGCGTACGACCTCACCCAAGTCGAGTTGGCGCGGCGCGTGTATTGTGCGGAAATCACCATTCGCAAAATTGAAGCAGACCAATTGCGTCCGTCGCGCGAACTTGCCACATTGATTGTTCAAGTGCTGGATGCGGAAGCGGCGGAAATTGGTGAGATGTTGTCGTTAGCGCGCCAGCGAATGGCATAAGCATTGTGGCGCGTCGTTTTTGAGCAAGAGTATTGCTATCGGTTTCTATATCCCAAAAACTCTTTAACTTGGCGCGCATTCCTGCTTTAATCTGTGAAACGGTGATTCATAGGAGCTGCAATGCCTCAACAAAATTCATCCACCTTTGGCGATTGGTTGCGAGCACGTCGCCGCGCACTCGATGTGACGCAAAAGGAATTGGCTGTCCGCGTCGAGTGTGCCGAAATTACCATTCGCAAAATCGAAGCGAATCATTTGCGTCCTTCCAAATATCTCGCGCGTTTGATGCTGGAACGTCTCGACGTGCCGCGCGGGGAACAAGAACAGTTGGTGCAGTTGGCGCGACGCAACCACCACGAAAAGTGAGTGCGCGCCTTTCTGAGGACTATCGCATTTCGTATCGTTTATCGTATCGTTAAATCTATTGAATGCAGTACGCGTTTCTGATTTAATGCGCGCATCGTTTCAAAAAACTTGCCCTCCGGCAAGAGCTACCAGTTAGCGAGAGAAAGTCACTTTACATGCAATGCATGTCATGTAGTCTTTCAAACCAAGGAGAAAAAATCTCATGGCAGCTATTCGTTCCTTCAATTCATTCGTCCTCCGTGCGCCAAGGCGCACTACTATCTGGCTCGGTGTGATTATCGCGCTGCTGTTTCTGCTCGGCACCGCTTCTGCCGTGAGTGCAGCGCGGGGATATGTCACGATTATTAACCTGACGGGCAAGACCATTTATGTGGCAACCGCACAATTTGTGCCGGGAGTGAACGATTCCGGCTTGGCATTTGTTCCGAAAGATTATATGCGTTTCAACGGATGGTATGCCATCGAAGCGGGAAAAGGACGCGACCTGCCCAATGGGAGTTTCTTTGTAAAGGACTCGAGCGGCAATCGCATTTCTTGGTCCAACAAAAAAGAGTGGACGGGGCTGGTGCGTAATGGGTCCGCATTCAATAATGTGCTGGTTGACAGCGGCTATTATGGCAAGTTCGACTCGTACTTTGCCAACCTAGACAAGTTCGTGACGGCGAATCCCGTCTATACAAAGGCAACCTACCAGGCGCTTGATGTGGGCAGATACACTGTGACCGGCTCAAACGCCTCAACGCAAGCATATCGAGTCCTCTCAAAAACCTTTTCCTTTGATTTCAGGTCGCGTGATTTCAAGATGCTCAAAGATTGTTATCCTGTCCAGGGCACACCTGTGGACTATGCGCTGGCGGGGGAACAGCGCAAACACGGACCGAGTGAGACATGGACAATGTATTCAGACCGCGTTTGCGTCAGCGTCATCGTAAAAGGTTTTCAACCCAATGCGTTCGCTGCCAGAGAACAAGGATACTATGTGGGACAGGTTACCGTTTATTACACGACTCGTTATTAGCCGCTGTGCATTGCCGCGACCTTTTTTTCACTCGCCGCGAAATCAACCAGCCGCATCCGACAGGATGCGGCTGAATAAACTGGAGCAACACTTGATACAAGTGGCTCAGCGCGTCGCCGCAATTCAGAATGCACTGCGCCGCAGAGCCACTGGCTAAGATTATTCTGCACTCGTTCAACCCGTAAGGAGCCGACAATGAAGCTGCTGCGAATTGGTCTTGTTACTGTCTTGTCATTATTTGCAATTGCACTTTCTACTTTTGCGGGCATCGCGCATGCCGCCGACCAAGTTGTGAGTGACTGTGGGGACAACGGCGGTGCGAATCAGCTGCGCGCCAAACTGAATGCCGCGCAAAGCAGCGGCGGCGGCACAATTACCTTTACGTGCGGACCGGCGACCATAGTGCTGACCGCAGGCACCCTCCCAAGCATCACCACCAACACCGCAGTCAACGGGGGCGGGACTATCACCATTAGTGGCAACAATGCTGTGCGCGTATTTGTCGTGAACAGTGGTGCGACGCTCACACTAAACAACATCACTATCACCAATGGATACATTCAAGGCGATGGTGCTGGAGTGTACAACGCCGGAATCTTGAACGTCAATTATAGTACCTTGAGCAGCAACCGGGCAGTCAGTGCAGGCGGCATTGAAACGAGAGAAGGTGGCGGCATTTTCAACAACGCGTTTGCCACAGCCAACCTCAACCATGCCATCTTGAGCAGCAATTACGGTTATGACGGCGGAGGCGGCATCGCGAATAGGGGGGGGACTGTCAACGTTGCCGACAGCACTTTGAGCGGAAATTCCTCGCAGTGGGTCGGCGGGGGAATTTGGAATGCCGGAGGTACTGCGAGTGTCACAAACAGCATGGTTAGCGGCAATGATGGTGGTGTTTACGGAGGCGGCATTGCCAACTTTAACGGTGCGACGTTGACGGTCAGCAACAGTACATTGAAAGACAATATCGGCGGCGGCTTGCAAAATTATGCAAGCACAGGAACTTTGACAAACGTTACGGTGAACGGCAATTCGGGAGTTGGCATCGCAAATCTCGCCGGTGTGCAAGGTATCGCTCCTCCATCCCCCGACAAGCGCATTGGTTTCATGACCGAGAGTGACACGAGCACAGTTAGTCTCACCAACGTTACCATTAGCGCCAACTCAGCAGGCGGGCTGCTGAATTTTTCCTTTGATGATGTTGCTGTGGTCACACTCAATCTGACGAATATTACTTTGAGCGGCAATTCGGCAACTGAAGGCGGGGGCATTTGGAACAATGGTGTGGTCAACGCGAAAAATATCCTCATCGCCAAAGGCGCAAACGGCGCAAACTGTTATGGTTTCAGCGGAGGAACTTTCAACCTTTCCGACGACAACTCGTGTGGTTTCGGTGCCGGGCGCGACAATGTAGCTAATCTCTTACTCGGTCCTCTTGCCAACAACGGCGGCACCACCAAGACGCATTTACCACAATCCGGAAGCGCAGCAATTGATAATGCAACCGGCATCGGCTGTCCATCCACCGACCAACGCGGCGTCCTACGCCCGCAAGGCGCGGCGTGTGATGTCGGCGCAGTCGAAGTCCAATCGGCGACCCCAACATCTACGCCTACGCGCACCCAAACTCCAACTAATACGACGACGCGCACCGCGACGCGCACCGCGACACGTACAAACACGGCGACCCACACGCCGACGCGTACCGCGACGCGGACGAACACGGCAACTTACACGCCGACAAGCACCGCAACTAAAACACGCACTCCGACGACTTCGCCGACAACCTTTTCACAAGTAGTAGTGGAACAAGTATTTACCACTGACAAGAACTTTAACAGAAAGACCAAGTTCATGCGCGGCGAAAAAATTGACTATTTTGCGACAGTGACCAATCCCGGCGCGAGTTGCAATGCGAATGGCATCTGGCTCGCCAAAAACACAGTCAAGACTCTGGCTAGCTGGAGCGGACCGTTCGTAGCCGAATCCGGAACGGAGGACTGGTATCTGGCGCGCAAGATTCCCAAGAATGCGCCACTTGGCAAATACACGTTGACCGTCACGGTACAGTGTAACGGAGTCGAGTCAATTCGTTCGAGCAATTTCAAAGTCATTGCCGGCGCAACGGTGACTGAGGGCGATCGGAATGTTAATGGGGGAATTCAAAAGGCAAGATAGTACGGGTAGGAGGAAAACATGTTACGCATCATTCGTTTTATCCCCGTGTTAAGCATCGCGCTCTTGATGGTTGCGGGGGGGGCAGGAGAAGTTGGAGCTGCCGCAAACGACCTGCGTCCTTATGTTGTTTTCGTCAATGGTTGGGATAACTGTTGCGCCTGGGACATGGAAATTGTCAAAGCTTCGCTTCCCGCGAATACGGAAATTCGAAAAGTGCCGTATTCTCATTTTCAAGATGGCGGAAAATCAAGTCTTGGTTCAGATGATTCCCGATTCATCACCGAAGGGCTTTCCTTTATTAACAGACTTGACCCGAACCGTCCGTTGATTTTGATTGGGCATAGTTATGGCGGCGATTCGGTACTCAAACTGGCATCGCATGCACTGCGGAGAGAAATACTATTATTGGCTGTAATTGACCCGGTTGCTGGAGGTGGTTTTCGAAAACCCGTAACCAACTATACCGTTCCTTCGAACGTGTACTATTTTTATAACCGCTGGGAAGAAAATGGGGAAGCGGCACATAATATGGTTCCATTTGATAGCAGACTGTTCAGTGGCAGAATTTCTAAATGTGACGCCACATTTTGCGACCAAGGTGAACAGTCTGTGGTCAAAGAAGCGGACGGGTCGGGAGTTCGAAAATCCTGCGGTTGGTGGGAGGTTAGTTGTGTGGGTTACCGACTGCCTGGCTGCAAAGTAAAGTTCCAGGGCGTCAATACATCAAAGGAATGTTGGAAAGGATCGAACGGCACCAAATGGCAGCGTATGCTGCATCAAACGATGCCATATGATAAATTCCTTCAAACCGAACTGGCGGCGGCAATTAAAAGTGTACTCTCGCGCCGCGCCTACTTTAATGTGGGCAGAACCATTTATTATCTAAATGGAACACAAACTTGCGCTTTTAACAGTCCATCCAGATATTCCTATTATCGAAAGGTGTTTCCTGCTGCAGATCTGCCAGAGGTACAGGACCCGAGTCGCTATGGTAAATCCACGGGTATTTGCCCGATGCCAAGCGGATATTTTAATGATGGTCGAACAACCTATTTCTCCAACGGAAAAAGTTATTGCGGCTTTCGTAGCCCACCGCATTACGCTTTCCACAGGGCGATATATCCCGGTCAAAGTCTGCCACAAGTAGAAGATCCAGCGTTGTTTAATCAAAACACGGGCGCTTGCCCGATGCCAAGCGGATATTTTAACGATGGTCGAACAACCTATTTCACCAATGGTAAAACATTTTGCGGCTTTCGTAGCCCGCCGCATTATGCGTTCTACAGGGACGTAAATCCCGGTCCAAGTTTGCCACAAGTAGAAGACCCGAACCGCGTCGGCACCTACACGAACGCTTGCTCCATGCCGAGCGGGTACTTTAACGATGGCAGAACCACGTATTTCACTAACGGAACTTCTTTTTGCGGCTTTGCCAGTCCCAAGCATCTTGAATTTTTCAAGACCAAAAATCCTGCCAACAATCTACCGCAGGTTGAGGACCCGAACCGCGTCGGACCTTATACCAACATCTGTCCCATGCCGAGCGGATATTTCGACTATAACAACATGACATTCTATGCGGCGGGAGATGGTACGGCTTGTAGTTTTGCAAATTCTCAAGAATACATTGCCCACTACACAGCACGACCGGAGGAACTTTATTTCGGCACATTTGACCGGGAACTCGAGAGAGTGATAAAGCTTACCGGGGCGTGCGTTCCAAACGCAGTGTCACCTGCCCAAAATCCCCCAAACAATGGCTCGAACACAGAGCCCTCATCGAATCCGCCAGTCCAAAATCCAAGTTCAAACGAGCAAGGCAGCACCCGCGCCCGCGTTTGGATTGAGTGTGACGCGGACGGTGAAGCGCGCATTCATGTTCGTACCGACCCGTTAGAATGGCCCTACCCTTCTTCCTCGAGTCAAGAAGCAGGCGTTTGGATTTCTTCCGGCGGCACCGGGCAGGGTGAAGGTCCCATGCAAACCGGAGACATTCAACCGAAATATGTTGCCCCGCATAAAAAAGGGGTAAATAGTGTGGACTATCGGATAATCGTTCGCTTTGCAGACGGGCATCAAGAACTTTATAACGTGCAGTATCGCTGGCCCTCAGGTTGCAGTCCCACACAGCCGCAAGCGCAAGCCCAACCGTTAGCCCCATCGGAAAGCAGCTCAAGCACCCAGCCATCTCCATCGGATTCAACAGCACAGAATCCGCCTGACAATGGACCAAGCACGCAGCCACCGCCTTCCAATTCGTCAGTCAACGCGGACTGTCCATACGATGTCTGTGTGGTTGACATTGCCGTATCCGACGCGCCCAAACGACGGCAGAACGTCACCTTTACTGCGACCTTTGTGAACAAAGCACCAGAGCCGCGCTACTATGATTGGCTGATTCTATTGTTCGACCCAAACAAAAACGGACCGAACAAGGGATTTGGAGAATCGCCGCATAACCAAATCACGGTTCCTTCGGGAACCAGTACGATGAGTATTAGCTTTCTCGCGGTGAATGGTCTGGGTCCTTGCATGAATCTGTACGCGCAGGCAGGCATCCATAAGAGCGCGACGGAAAAGCCCGCGTTTCCCGGTAGCGATGGTCAACCACTGTCAAAATATTTCGACGTTTGTCCATAGACAAGAAAAATCGCCGCACAAGTTTTTGTGCGGCGATTTTTTGTCGCTCCGAAAACTATCCTTTTGACGATTGTTGACACCGAACGCGAGTGCTATAATCTCTTATTGCGAAATAGAGCTCAAAAGAAATCGGACAAACTACAAAGGCAGGCAAAACAATTATGCATAATGGTGGTTGGTGGCGTTACATACAGTATGACGAAAAAACAAAATCAAATATCTCGCTCCCGTTGTTGAAACGCGTGGCGCAGTTTGCGCGTCCCTATGCGAGGCAATTGACGTTGCTGCTCATCGCCATTTTGATTTCTTCGTTGATTGGTTTGATTCCCCCGTTGATTTATCGCGGCATCATTGATGACGCGCTCGGCAAAAATAATTTGCAAATGCTCATCGTCTTGTCGCTCGGACTCGTTGCCATTCCCTTGCTCGATGGCTTGATTGGCATGGGACAGCGGTATCTTTCCTCGCGCGTTGGCGAAAGCGTCATTGCCGATTTGCGCAAAGCATTGTACGCACACATGCAACAAATGTCGCTCCGTTTTTTCACCAACGTCAAAACGGGGGAATTAATTTCGCGTCTCGACAATGATGTCATCGGCGCGCAGCGCGCGGTGACGGGCACCTTCATCAGTATCATTACGAATGCGGTCAACGTCGTTTTAATTTTGACGATCATGATTGCGCTCGATTGGCGCTTGACGCTGCTCGCATTGATTATTCTCCCCTTGTTCTTGTTGCCCGCGCGGCGCATTGGATTAACGCTGCGGAAATTGGTCAAAGAACAATATGAGCTCAACGCTGACCTCGATTCGCAACTTTCCGAAACGTTGAACGTGAGCGGCGCGTTGCTTACAAAACTTTTTGGACGCCAAAAATACGAAGTCAAAAAAATGAGCGGCTATTCCGAAAAACTTGCGGACATTGGCGTTCGGCAATCGGTGGTGGGTCGCACACTGTTTCTCATTCTCGGACTCGTCGCCGCAATGGGCACTGCGATTGTGTATTTCGGCGGCGGCGTGTTGGTGTTTCAAGGCGCGTTCACCATCGGCACCATCGTCGCGTTCGCCGCGTATCTTTCACAATTGTACGGACCCATTTCATCGCTCATCAATTCGCGCGTGGATTTGGCAACATCGCTTGTTTCGTTCGAACGCGTGTTTGAAACGTTGAACATTCCCGTCGAAATTCAAGACAAACCCAACGCGGTAGAATTGAAAAACATTCAAGGCAATCTGCGATTTGAAGATGTTTCGTTTTCGTATCTCGCCGAAAACGAACACGAAGCACAAAGCCCGTATGTCAAAGAATTGATGGGCGAGGTCCATCTCCATTCAAGTCCGAATGGCAACGGCACAAATGGTCACGTTCACGACGATACGGACGAGGAACAGAGCGCGCGGATTATGCCAACGCGGCGCTGGGCGTTACAAAATGTTTCGTTCGACATTCGTTCGGGACAACTCGTCGCGCTCGTAGGTCCAAGCGGCGCGGGCAAAACGACCATCACGTATCTCATTCCGCGTTTGTATGACCCGACCGAAGGACGCATTTCAATTGACGGTCACGATTTGCGCGATGTGACACTCGAATCACTCGCGCATCAGGTTGGGATGGTGACGCAAGAAACGTATTTGTTTCACGACACGGTGCGCGCAAATTTGTTGTATGCGAAACAAGACGCGACCCAAGAAGAAATGGAAGCCGCCGCGCGCGCAGCCAACATTCACGCTTTTATTTCCAAATTGCCCAAAGGATATGATACCGTCGTTGGGGAACGCGGGTATCGTTTGAGCGGCGGCGAAAAGCAGCGCGTCGCGATTGCGCGCGTCATTCTCAAAAATCCGCGCATCCTCGTTCTCGATGAAGCCACTTCCTCGCTCGATTCCGAATCCGAAGCATTGATTCAAGACGCGCTAAAACCATTGATGCACAATCGCACGAGCGTGGTGATTGCGCATCGGCTCTCCACAATTCTCGCGGCGGATGTGATTCTCGTCGTGGACGGCGGACAAATCGTCGAGCGCGGCAACCATGCAGAGTTGTTGGAACAAGACGGTCTGTATGCGCGGTTGTACCGCACCCAATTTCGCGAGCGTGTCCAAGACCTGACAGGTTTCGGCGATGTAACCATCGCATAAACCAGTGAGGTTTCATAAGGACATTGACGCCGCGCGCAATTCGCGTACAATTTCATCGCTCCCCCGCGCGTTCCGTACGCTTCCCCGCTGACACGCGCACATTTCGCTCAATGCCTGCATACGTAATACATTTGAATTCGTTTTCTGAACCAAAAATTTCCTTCACCAACAGCTGCGCGCGACGAATGTGACTTACGTCACCCGTCACCCGTCACTGTTCTCATTTGCAATGTTTGATTCTATTTCTCAAGTGCGCGAAGCACTTGCTACCCAACAATATATTGCGACCGAAGAAATTGCCACCGTTGTTTATCTCGCGGCTAAATTAGAAAAGCCCGTACTGGTCGAAGGACCGGCGGGCGTCGGCAAAACCGAACTCGCTAAAGCGTGGGCGGGCGCGGTGCAGCGCGAATTAATTCGCCTGCAATGCTACGAGGGACTCGACGAAACAAAAGCGTTGTACGAATGGGAATACGCCAAGCAAATGTTGTATACGCAATTGCTGCGCGACAAACTTTCCGATATGCTCAAAGATTCGCGTTCGCTCGCCGAAGCGGCAGACCGCGTCGCGCGCGAAGAAGATGTCTTCTTTTCGCAGCGTTTTCTCTTGCCGCGTCCGCTGTTGCGCGCGATTGATTCCGACAATCCCGCATTATTGCTGATTGATGAAATTGACCGCGCCGACGCGGAATTTGAAGCGTTCCTCTTGGAAGTGTTGAGCGATTTCCAAGTGACCGTTCCCGAACTCGGCACTATCAAAGCGAAACACATGCCACTCGTTTTGCTCACGTCCAACAACACACGCGAACTTTCCGAAGCGTTGAAACGCCGCTGTTTGTATTTGCACATTGATTATCCAACCGTGCAATCCGAATTGAATATCGTGCGCTTGAAAGTTCCAGACCTTTCGCCGCAATTGGCAAAACAGGCAGTCGAGTTGGTTCAACGTTTACGCGGGATGGAATTGAAAAAATATCCGAGCGTGAGTGAAACGTTGGACTGGGCGCGCGCGCTCGTCATGTTGAACGCGAAATCCATTGACGAAAAAGTGTTGGACAATACACTGACGATCTTGCTCAAGTACGAACAAGATGTGCAGCGCGCGAAACGTATCTTGGGAGAATTTAAGGGGGGGCTTGACCAGGACGATGACGAGCCGCGCAATCTTTCGCGTTACAATCCGCGACGCGGACGCTAACGCATCGTCATCAAGTACGCGATGAGGTCTTGAATTTGTTCCGCCGACATTTTCTGCGCGAAATCTTTGGGCATCAGACTAGAACCGTCAACGGTCAAATTGCCAAACGGCGGCTGCACATACGCATTCGGATTTGTAATAGATTCGTACAGAAAACTTGGCACGTCCGTTGCCCCGCCATGATAGTCGGGCGAACGAATGATTTGTTCCGCGTCGGTAGCAATGTGTGTGAGGTCGGGCGCAATCCGTTGTCCGCGTGCAGGTTTGATGTGACAGCTCGTACATTTCATTGTCACAAACAATTGCGCGCCGCGCGCGACTTGAGGATTTTGCGGCGGAGGTTTTTGCGTCGGCTTGTTCGTCGGCGCAGCGACAACCGCTCGTGTGAGTAAAGGAGTTTGTGTCAACGTCGGCGGGACAATAGGTGTTGGCGGAACTGTAGTTGCCGTTGCAACAACAACCGTAGTACTCGGCGGTTCAAATAGCGTCGGTGAGAGCGTGATGGTTGCAGTCGCAGTACGGACCAGTTCACCCGTCGCAGTGGATTGAGGCAAAGCCGTTGTTGTCGCGGTGAATGTTGGCGACGCGGGAATAGTCGCTGTAGGTGCAACAGTCCCTGTCGCAACAATTGTTGGAATTTCGGTCGCGATTGTCGTCGGAGGAATTGAAACGGTTGAAGTGGGAGTTGGGCTGCACGCCGCGACGAGGGCGAGCGCAAGAAACCACAAGGCAGCAAATTTTTTCATGATGTGGGCTAGAGCCGCAAGAGATAATTTTACTTGTCTTTTGCGTAAAGGCAACCAGAATTATGGACCAGCGAATTGTTGAATTTATTGCCGCGCTGCGCGCGGCGGGTGTGCGCGTTTCGCTCGCGGAAAGCGCGGACGCGTTTCGCGCGACAGAGGTCATGGGCATCCAACAACGCGACGAATGGAAAGCCGCGCTAAGTACTACGCTCATCAAAGAGGAACCCGACCAAGAAGTTTTTGAAAAATTGTTTCCGTACTATTTCGGGAGCGGCGGTCCACCATTATTGAATCCCACCGAGGATATGTCGCCCGAAGATGCTGACATGCTCAAAGACGCGCTCCGCGCGTTGCTCGGCGACAATGACCGTTTGAAACAACTCTTGCAGTACATTATGCAAGGGCAAAATCCTTCGCAGCAAGAATTGGATGAAATGGGACGCCGTGCGGGCGTGCCGTTATCGCGTCAAGAATATCAACAGCAGTGGCTCGCGCGCCGCATGATGCGCCAACTTGGGATGGACCAAGAGTTTCAAGAATTGGTTCAGCAGCTCCTCGAACGGTTGCGCGAAATGGGCATGAGCGACCAAGCGCTGCAGGAACTCGCCGCGCGCATTCGCGCGAACGAAGGCATCTTGCAAGAGCAAATCGAAAATTACGTCGGGCAGCAAATCGCGCGCCAACAAGCAGAACAAAATCCGCGCGAACCGTTTGAAGGTCCCGATTTGATGCACCGCAAATTTCAAAATTTGTCCGAGACGGACATTGCGGAATTGCGCCATCAAGTGCGGCGGCTCGCGGCGCGTTTGCGTTCACGCGCGGCGCTCCGAATGAAAAAAGGCAAACGCGGCACGCTCGACGCGAAAAAGACGATACGCACCAATCTGCGGCATGGCGGTGTACCACTCGAACTGAAACACAAGATTCATCATCAAAAACCGAAACTCGTCATCATTTGCGATGTGTCCACTTCGGTGCGTCCCGTCGCTGAATTCATGCTGCGCTTGGTGTACGAACTTCAAGACCAACTCGCCAAAGCGCGCCCGTTCATTTTCATTGACGACATTACCGACATTGGCGCGGCATTTCAACAATTCCGCCCCGAAGTCGCGGTCGAGATGGTTCTCGCCGAAAATCCGCCCGGTTATTACAACACAAATCTCGGTTATTCGCTCGACCACTTTTGCCAAGAGTATCTCGACGCCGTTGACCATCGCACCACCGTCATAATTCTCGGCGACGGACGCAACAATTATTTGAACCCGCGCCTCGACGCCGTACAAGAAATCAAAAAACGCGCGCGCAAACTGTTGTGGTTCAATAACGAAGACCCGCGTTTGTGGGGAACGGGCGACAGCGACATGCACGAATACTTGCCGTTATTCGATTCCGTTCATGAGATTTCCAATCTCGCGCAATTGGCGGAAGCGATAGACAAACTTTTCGATATTTATTCGTGACAAAAAAAATTCCGTTCGTAATCGAACGGAATTTTTTTGTATCACCAAATCAAACTCAAACAACTGACGCCCCCATCTGCTTTGTAAAATTCACTCATCGGCACCGGCAGTACCTCAAAACCTTCTGCGCGCAACCGCTCCACTGTTTTCGGGAATCCCGCCGGCACAATCACATAGTTACGAATTCCCAACGTATTGGCGCAGTACGCTTCAGTGCGCGGAACTATCACGCGCGTAAATTCTTTAAGGTTCGGATGCTCGGCAAAGTCTTGATGCACGACGACAACATTATTTCCAACGTACGTCACTCCCGTCAACAAATGCAAAAAATCGCACACGGGAATCGCTTCCACATGTACACCGCGCGGTTCGACGATGCCGCGCAGTTGTGCAATTCCCTGCGCGTTCGTGCGTTCCGTTTCACCGACGAATAATTTGTCGCCGACATTTAACACATCGCCGCCTTCGAGTGTCGCCGGTGGAGTAAGCGCGTGCGTTTCAAAAAGCGCGCGCAAAATTTCCGCGAGCAGTTCTGTTTCGCCCACACGACTCGCCGCACCCATTCGATTCAAAATAGCAATGTCGCGAATCACCATCGCGGGGTCTTGCATAAAACACGCGTCGGGAAAACTCTCATCCGCTTCGAGAATTTCCACGGCGACACCGGCTTCGCGTAATGCGTCCACATATTCCGCGTGCTGTTTGCGCGCAAGTGCCACATCCATCGGTTTGGGGTCGAGCGCGATGGCATTGACGAAACTATCGCCCGGCGGACGCACGAGCGCGTAGGAATAGTTATTCATGTGCAGATTCCAAAATCGTTTCCGCAATTTTCGGCGCGCCACGCACAAGCCAGGCGTTATCGGCAGTCCGCGTACCTAAAATCGCCCACGAGATATTTTTTTCGGGGTCGTGCCACGTCACACAGCCCGACGCGCCCGCATGTCCGAAGGTGTGCGCGCTCGCATTCGGCGGCGTCCAATGCGGTTTCTTGTCACCTTTCAAATCTACGCCCAAACCCCACGCGGCGCGGGGATAATCAAAACGTCCGCCGTATCCCCCCGGCAAATCATCCGTCTGATTAGTAATTGCTTCATGTCGCACTGCATCCGATAGAAACTCGCGCGGCACACCCGCAAACGCGCGCACAAGTTTCAATGCGCCATCCGCGTTTGTAATCAGCCCCGACCACGGCAAACCGAGCGCACGATAATAACGCGAGTTGTACGGCTCAATGTCTGTACCAACGTGACGACTGTGAACATCCGCGAGTTTTATGACCTCACGCGGCGGCTCGTCACCCAAATATCCTTCGATGTTCAACGGGTTCAACACCAATGCGCGCAGCGCGTCCAAAAAATTCATTTGCATCACGCGTTCGACCATCAACGCAAGCAAACCATAACCAACATTGCCGTATAAAACGCGCGTGCGCGGCGCGCGTACCAAATCTACTTTCAAACATTCCCTCTTCACTTCATCCCACGATTTTGTTACTCCGTACAGTTCATGTTCATTCGGCAAATCTTGCGGCAGTCCCGAAATGTGACAAAGAAGGGTGCGAATGGTGACGCCTTGTTGTGCCGCTCGCGCGTCGGGCAAAAATTTTTCTAACGCGTCATCCAACGCGATATCATTCGTATCCACTAAACGCAGCACACTCAACGCCGTCGCGAGTTTGGTCAGCGAAGCGACGATAAACAAACTTTCGCGCGTGACAGAATGCCCGCGCGCGTCTGTTCCAAGAAACAATGTTTCGATTTCCGCGTCGCCGCGTTGAAACAAAACGGCGAGACCCGGCACCTCAAATTTTTCCATGGTCTCGCGCGCGATATTCTCAATTTGAATTTGATTCATCACAGAGATTTAAACTGTTCAAACGGCTGGTGGCAATTGCGGCAAAAATAGATTGCGCGGCACAAGGTGGGACCAAACGTATTGGTGACGCGCGTGTTGGTGGAATTGCAGTACGGACATGCGACGGGTTTATCGAAATACAATGCGATGTTTCCGCCGTGCATCGGGGGGGGGGCGAGACCGAACGTTTTCAATTTCGCGCGCGCCGCTTCCGAAATCCAATCGCTTGTCCACGGCGGCGACAAGACAGTATGCACCTCGACATTTTCAATTCCCATGTCACGCAGTTTTTCGACCATCGCGTTTCGCATTACATCGAGCGCGGGACAGCCGGCGAACGTCGGCGTCATGGTCACAATCACCGCGTCGTCTTGAATTTTCACGTCGCGCACAATCCCCATCTCGACCATCGAGACGACGGGAATCTCGGGGTCCATCACCTCGTCGAGCGCGTCCCAGATGAGTGAAACGTCAAACGTCAAAACGTCATTTGCTTGCTTTACCATTCCACTCCAAATTTTTCCAATCGCGCCACACTGGACATGTCGTTGAGCAATTCTGCGAGATGTTCGGTATGCTGCTCGCGTGAAATCGTTGTTGGCTCTGACACGTCCTGCAGAATCAAACCCGATGCCAACAAATGGGAAACGGTTTTGTTTTGCCACTCGTCACGCAATAATTTCACATCGGGAAAAATATTTTCCGCAATCAAATCTTGTTCCCCATCAATCGGTTCAAACAATTGCAGCGCGTAACTCCACAATTCGCCTAACGCGTTTTGCATCCGCGCGTGACTCTCGTCCGTCCCCAAGCCCAAACGCTTGACCCAGTTTGACGTGTGGCGCAAATGATAAATCTCTTCACTGCGAATTTTCGCGGCAATGTCTCGCACACGCGCGTCCGTCGAATATACAAATTTTTCCAGCAACACATTTTCGTACACATCAAACAGATACTGCCGCAGCATCGAAAACGCCCAATCGCCTTTCGGGAGTTCGACCAGTTGTGTGTTGCGCCACTCGTTCGCCTCACGAAAAAAAACCACGCGGTCGGCTTCCGCGCCCGTCAAGTCTTGATACAGTCCGTACCATAACTGCGCGTGTCCCAATTCGTCGAGCGCGATGTTGGCAAACGCGATATCTTCTTCAAGAATCGGTGCGTGTCCCGCCCATTCCGAATTGCGATGTCCGAGAATAAAAGAATCGTCGGCGAGGGAGAGGATTTTTTCGGAAAGCAAAGTGTTGGTCATTCGTCGTTAGTCGAGAGTCGAGAGTCGAAAGTCGAGAGTCGCTTGTCATTGTTCATTCATTCCCCAACATTTCCTGCGCCGATTTCAATTCGCGCATGATGGGTTCGACGGGGTACGCGAGATGATTGCGATAGGTTTTGGTGTGCGCGGGCTCAAACATGCTCGGCGCGTCGGAATCTTCACTCTTGATAATGACGCGTTCAGGCACGACCCACCAGACGAAAACATTCTTGTTGGAAAATGTTTCGAGTGCAAGAACGAGCGCGGATTGAGGAGAGGTCGCGCTGACTTGTCCCACATGCGCGACAAAGGTTTCGCGCGCGGTTTGTCCCTGTTTTTGAAAGACGAGATACGTTTCGGCAGCCGCGTCGTCTTGCGAATCCGCGTTTCGCCACGCGTCGTTTTCCAATTCTTGCGCGGTGAGGCTAAAAATCTCGCGTTCGGGGACGACCCACAAGCTCAAACAATTCGGGCGACGCACAAAAACATCGCGCGCGTTCTCCATTGCTAACTCTGCATCGGGCGCATGAACGGAACCCGCGTTGCGATGCGGCAAGTCCGCGCGTTCTTGTTCAAAGACCTGATATTTGTGCCACTGGGAATCCATTTGCAAGGAACCGCTAATTGCACCCCATTATGTCCAGCATATCACTATCACCATTTTCTGGTCTGCCCAACTTGTCTTTATATATGCACAAAACATCCTCAATTTCATGCGCGTCGAGTCGTTGAAGTTCTTTCGGGAATTCTATAACCTCTAATGTTTTGGCTTTATCATTCAGCCCTAAAGCCGCTGCCCCTATTCGTGTTCCTGCATGCAAATAGACTTTTGTTGGCATTTTATTTAGGTGAGCGCTGATTCTTAAAGCAGTATCATAAACGTACAGTTCGCCCAGACCTTCGATTTGGCGAGTGAGCTGATAAATTAGCTCATGCAGCTCATCGAAATCTTTTACTGATCTAATTGCATCTGCATTTGCCAGAAATATCTGTAATGCCCTCTGCATAGGAATTTTCTTGATACGTCGTTGGTGCGGGAAGCGTTGGCCCTCTTTGGTCATGGCAAACGCAGCATACTTTAGTACCGTGGAAAAATTTGACAAGCTGCGAAACAACTGAAACTCATCGTGATTGCAGACTGTGAATCTTCGTTCATAGTCGCCGATAATCTCTTCTAACTTTGATTTCATGATGGCTCCTAATTCGATTCTCCAAACTTTGCCGCATACGCGTTCAACGCCTCTCTCACCCACGCACCATTTTCGTGTGCCTCGCGGCGCGCGCTTAAGCGCTCTTTGTTACACGGTCCGTCGCCGCGCACGACGCGTTTGAATTCTTCCCAATCAATTTCGCTCGTAATCCAATTGCCGCTCGTTTCGTCGTAATGCAAATTTGCGTCGGGAATTTTCAAGCCGAGCAATTGCAAATCGGGAACCATTTTATTGATAAATTCTTGGCGCAATTCGTCATTCGTTTTTGTTTTCACGCCCCAGGCAATCAATTGCACGCTGTTGGGCGATTGCGAATCGTGTGGACCAAACATCATTAATGAAGGCGCCCACCAACGATTGAGCGCGTCTTGTACCATTGCTTTTTGCTGCGGTGTGCCGCGCGCGTATTTGATGACTTGCTCCATGCCCTGTTTTTTGTGGAACGTTTCTTCGGTGCAGATGCGGACCATTGCGCGCGAATACGGTCCGTACGAACAATGTGCGAGCATCGTTTGATTCATAATCGCCGCGCCGTCCACGAGCCAGCCAATCATGCCCATATCCGCCCACGTGAGCGATGGGTAATTGAACACGGAAGAATATTTTGCTTTGCCCGAAAGCAGCGCATCAATCATTTCCTCGCGCGTGGCGCCGAGTGTTTCCGCCGCGTGATAGAGGTATTGTCCGTGTCCGGCTTCGTCCTGGACTTTGGCGAGCAACACAATTTTGCGTCGCAACGTGGGCGCTCGCGTAATCCACGCGCCTTCGGGCAACATGCCGACAATTTCGCTGTGCGCGTGCTGCGAAATCATGCGAATCAATTGTTTGCGATATTCGTCGGGCATCCAATCGCCCGGCTCGATTTTTTCGCCGCGCGTAATGCGCGCTTGAAATTCTTGTAATCTGTCTTGCTCGGTCATTGCAACCTCCATTGGTGCGCGCATAGGATACACCGATTCAAACGTTCGCGTCAATTGGCGCGTGACGAAAAAAAATGCGTGCGACGCGAATTGCGCCGCACGCACGCGGAAACTCAATTTGTAATTTTGGCGCGCTCAATTGCCGAGCGAAAATTTCCCCCAGCGCGAGGTGGAGCAACCATTTGCGTTGCACGCTTCCACCGTCCACCAGTACGCCGCGTTATTGTCCAAACGACGCGTGGTGTATTTCGTTCGCGCCAGCCCATAGACAGCATCCGCCGGACTGCCATAACTCGCGCTTTTGCGGACAACCACGGTATAAGAGGTAGCACAGTCAACGCGTTCCCATGCGAGTTGCACGCGTCTTGCTGATAGCGCTTCACCATTGGACGGAGATTGTAATTTCGGACGCGTTGGCACTCCATTGCAAGCTGATGCGGCGGCGGTGTGGAACGAGAAAAATGGCAAGAGGATGCCGAGACACATTACCAGCAAAAATCGCCGCGCCCAGCCAAGTGAATTGAGAATATGGAATTGCTGCATTGTCGTGTTCCTTTGCCGAGATGATGTTGTCGAAATAAAAAAACCGTTTGCCACATTCGAGAAAATGCAGCAAACGGTCGGTTACGCAATTGGCTCCGCCCTGCCTTCGCGTCCAGAGATTCTGACGATGCGTCAAAATCGCGCAGGGTTTCATTGCCCCCGTTTGGGTTCTTGCAGTCCACTGTCAAGGAACGATAGTACCACTGTCCTACCCCAAGTGCGGGTAGTTCGATTTTCACAAATTTTCCTTAAGTCGCACATTAAGGCACGGATACTTTTTTGACATCCGACCATTCGAGCGTGCCTGTCGCACTCACCAGCTCTATTTTGTAGAAATAGGTCTTGCCTGCCTCGATGGTCTTGTCCCTAAATTCGTACGCGTCCCCTTTTACCGTGCCGACGTGCTGCGCCACAATGTCCTTGCGATTGACCTGCGCGTATTTGCCATTGCGTTTGGTGCTGCGCCACACATTAAAGCGGACGGTATTTAATTCATTGCCCGTTTCCCACATGAGCAAAACTTTATCCGGTTTCAATTCCGCCTTGAAAGAAACGAGCGTGACTGCCGTTGGCGGATTCGTAATGCTTACGCGATGGTCTTCGACTTCGCCATTGCTCGCTTCGCCGAGCGCACGTTCGTCTTGCGCGGTCCCGGCATTATCCGTCAAGGATTGCGTCGTAATGCGAAAGCGGCTGTAAATGACAGTCCCCAATGGCATCGCAGGGAAGTCGCTCCATGTGAGATTCAACGGTCCGTTTGTGCCATTTGGAATCGCAGCCGAGACAAATTCACTCGCCTCAAAAATGCCGTTGCGATTCAAGTCCAACCACGCGTACAAGGTCGCGTTTTGTCCAAACGTATTTTGCACTTGAACGGTCATGGAATAATTTGTCATGTTGGAATAGAACGGCGGAAAGGTCACTCCGTCTTCGTCATCCGTTCCATTCGAATCATCGCCGTTGGCAAGGTCATTGCTTTGCATTCCGCTTTCGGGGTCTGTCGTCGCAGTTCCAAGACGCAACTTGGTCGCCGTTAGTCCGATATTGTGCGAGGCGCTCCCGTACGATGCCGGCGCGTCGCCATAATCAATCGCCGTACTTTCGGTGACAAGCCAAAAGTAATGCAGCACATCCAATTCGCCTCCCGTGTTAAAGCGTCCGCTGACAGACGTTGTGCCACCTGCGAAATTACCCGTATTGCTTTCCACAACATCCATCCCCAACGTGTTGGTATAGTTCGGATTGCGCGTTGTTACTACCGAACCATTCACCGAAATACGACTGCGGAAATAATTTCCGACCGGATGCGCGTTATCGGATTGTTGCACCTCATTAAGATAGAAATCGTCGCCGATGCCGGAATCGCCGTCCCACGCGAGAATGCCCCAACGATTACCCGTCGAACCCGCCGGGACATTGAATCCGGTAAAGGTAACGCTTACCTCATCGGGGCAGCTGGTGCCCACACCAACAACACATTTGAAACCATCGTTGATACCGACGTAACGAATCATTGGGTCATTCGCATCACGATAGACGAGCAAGAGCGCCCAACCGGCATAGTTGCCCAGCGAACCGCGTCCGCGCGATTCGGTGGTATCACAGTTTCTGCCGGAGGTGCAGCCGAGTGTGGCTTTGACATTCGCACCACTGTACGTGCCGCTGCCCCAACCATTCGCCGTAAACAAACTCGTTACATTCGCTGTCGCGCCGTAGGAACGTCCGGTGCCTGCGTCGGTGAGAATGTCTTTATAGTCGAGTACATTCGCGGCAATATCATTGTAAGCGCCCGTGGGTCCTTTGAATTTCATCACTTGGGCGAGCGATTGACTCCACAACGAGGACGGATTGAACGAACCGCCCCAATACAATTGCGCGCGTAAAATTTCTGCGCCCGCCGGAATCGCCAAGTCTGCCGTACTTGAATTAAAGGTTGACGTATCGCTGTCCACGTCCACAAACACAATCGGATAGTCGTCGTTGTACCACGTACTATATCCTGTGTTACCGGAACGTGTATTGGTGCATGACAAATGGTCGTACGCCAATTGTTGTCCGCCGCACGTTGTCAACAGGTTGCCAATCTGCGCGAGATTTGCGCCTTGCGACAAGACATCGTAGCGCAAACTGAAATCGCGTTCTGCATCCGTCGCCGCGCTCGCGGGATGCACCAACGCGCCCAGCGCGAGAACCAAGCTGATAGCGCTCACCCACAGCGCGCGCACAAGTAGTACGCATTTCGAATTCTTGAAAATGTACTTCATCATTCCCCCCTTCCGCTCAAACCAGAATACACAAAACATAAAGCGCGTTTGCGCCGTCAAGATTCTTGCGGCGAATTCGCGTTCGTCGCCGCACAAAAAAAAATCGTTTGCTGCATTCGATGGAATGCAACAAACGGTCGGTTACGCGATTGGCTCCACCTTGTACTCGCGTCCATAACCAGAGATGACGAGCCGGGAGTCATCTCATTACAAGGTTTCACAGCCCCCGTTCATTTTTTTGGAAACAAAAAACCGTGCCATTCCATAACGCACTGCGTCATGTCCTGTTCACGGTCGGTTACGCCACTCGCTCCCTTTGGTCTAGGCGTCCATGCTCACTGCCGAAACGACACAACAGTATGACCAAAGTTCATTGCTTCCGGTGATACATTCGATTGTTAAACGAGCTAGTACCACAGTCCTACTATAACACACTTGGGAGACGCTTTCAAGAGAAAGCGTTAAAAACGTGCTAAAATTCATCGTCTAATGGATTACCATTCGGTTACAAGCGAAATTCTCGCGCGGTTGAGGGCGCATAACGCGTGGCACGAAACCTTTGAACATGAACCCGTCCGCACGAGCGAACAAGCCGCGCAGCTGCGACACGGCTATACACTGCAGCAAGGCGCAAAAGCAATTTTGCTCCGCGTGAAAATCAACGAGAGCGAAAAATTTTTTGTCATGCTCGTTTTCCCCGCGCACCTGCAATTCGACAAACAAAAAGTGAAAAAATTTTTTCGCGCGCGCGACATTCGTTTTGCCACAGAGCCAGAAGTGGGCGAATTGACGAATGGCATTCTGCCCGGCGGCGTTCCCCCCTTTGGTAATCTGTTCCACTTGCGCGTGATTGTTGACCCGAAACTTTTTGAAAACGAAAAAATTATTTTCAACGCGGGCGACCGCCGTTTTTCCATCGCGATGCGCGCGGACGACTACAAAAAAATTGTGAATCCCGAAGTTGTCGAAATCACAGGAGATTAGGGAGTAGAGATTCTCGATTCTCGTTTCTCGCTTCTACACAGGAGTCAGTATGCTTACTATTTCCGAAACCATCACCACCGACCAACAATATCTCATTCACCCGCTACACCACCCAAATTTTCATCGCGCGCCAAAAATTTGGGTCAAAGGGCGCGGCGCGATTTTGGAAGATGCCGAAGGGCATGAATACATTGACGGGCTCGCGGGCTTGTGGAATATCAATGTCGGACACGGGCGCGCGGAGCTCGCGCACGCGGCGTTCGAGCAAATGTCCACGCTCGCGTATCACTCGGCGTACATCGGCGGCACGAATCTGCCTGCGATTAACCTCGCGCACAAATTATCCGAGCTGACGTACCCAAATATCAACACGTTTTATTTCACCACAGGCGGCGCGGAATCATCCGAAAGCTCGTTCAAGACAGCGCGCTTTTATTGGAAAGCGTTGGGCAAACCGGACAAGGTGAAAATTATTTCGCGGATGCGCGGCTATCACGGCGTCACGATGGCGGCGATGAGCGCGACGGGAATGCCCGCGTATTGGACCATGTTTGAACCGCGCGTGCCAAATTTTTTGCACATTGATTCGCCGTATCCGTATCGTTTCAATCATCAAGATGCATCTGTGAGCGCGGGCGTTGACGCCGCGAATTTATTGGAAAAGAAAATTTTAGAGGAAGGTGCGGATACAATCGCCGCATTCATCGCGGAACCCGTGCAAGGAGCGGGCGGCGTGATTGTTCCGCCTGCGGATTATTTCCCACGCATCCGCGAGATTTGCGACAAGTATGATGTGCTGTTTATCAGCGATGAAGTGATTACGGGATTCGGACGCACGGGGAAATGGTTTGGACTCGAACATTACAATGTGCAGCCCGACATTATGCAATTCGCCAAAGGAATTACAAGCGGTTACGTTCCACTCGGTGGCATCGGCGTCTCGGACAAAATTGCCGAGGTAATGAATTCCGTTCCGCCGTCGCAGCGTTGGATGCACGCGGCAACGTATTCGGGACATCCGACGTGCTGTGCCGTCGCGTTGGCAAATTTGAAAATTATCGAGGATGAAAAATTGGTGGAACGCGCGGCAGTGCAAGGCGCGAAATTGATGCAGTCGCTCGCGAGTTTGCGAGGAATGGAAGGGGTTGGCGAAGTGCGCGGGTTGGGCTTGATTGCAGCCGTCGAAATCGTCGCGGACAAAAACACTCGCGCACAATTTCCTGCCGACAGACAATTGAGTCAACGCATGATGGACGCGCTGTTGGCAAAAGGTTTATACACGCGCGTTTTGTTTGACGCGATTGCCGTGTGTCCACCACTCGTCGTTACCGATTCGCAAATTGACCAAATCGCGCAAATTATTCGCGAGACGATTCCTGAAGTGTTGGATGCGGTTGCGTAGTAGGGGCGAAGCATTTTCAGGAACGTTCGCGTGTCGAGTCATACTCGCGAATGAAAATGCTTCGCCCCTACATCATTCGCGCGGTTCGACGCGTAACAAATTCGTTCTCCCCCGCGCGAGCAGCCGTCCCTCCGCGTTAAACAAATCACATTCGCCGTGAATGACGCGCTGCCCTGCTTTGACCAAACGCGTTTTTGCCGTGACCACATCGCCCTCGTTCGCGCTGGCGAAATAATCCACGCTCAAATCAATCGTCGTATAAAAACCATCGCGTCCCAATGAAAAAATCGTCGCGCCGATAAAATCATCCATAATCGCCGCAATCATCCCGCCGTGCAAAATGCCGACGGGATTTGTCATTTCGGGACGAACGGTAAAATCGCCGACGAGTTCGCCTTCGCGCGCTTCGCGCAGCACACCATTCAACCAACGTCCCACAGGCGTCGGGGCTTCGCTCATGGTCTTGCCGAGATTTTCTTGCATCCATTCCAAAATGGGATTCGACATTTCTTTTCCTTGTTGAATTTTTACGCGTTTGCGCGTGCAGTGCCAAGCACACCGCGCGCAAGTTGGCTGCGCAAACCAAAGGTATCTCCAAAACGCGCGTGATTCAACCAACCGCGTAACGAGTCGGTCACACGCGCCAAAATAATTTCTCCTGTGCGCCATTCCCACGCCAACGCGCGCGCCCGTCGCCAAAACGCAATGCCGGTGCGTCGTTTCAACAAACGATGCGACGGATAAACGACAAAGCCGAGAAATGGAATTCCGTGCGTCACGGGTTTCGCTTGCGCGGGCGCAGAATGAATCGTCACGCGCAGTTGCGCGAGTCGTTCCATCAGTGCGCCGCGCCATTCTCGCAAGAGCGCTTTTTCATTCGCAAACAACAACAAATCGTCCACGTAACGAACATAGGCAGGACATTGCAATTCGCGTTTGATGAAATGGTCCAGAGGAGTGAGAAAACAATTCGCCCAAAACTGCGACGTGAGATTACCGATGGGCAAGCCGCGCGGACGATGTACGGCAAACAAATCATCGCCGTCGAAATAGCGCATCGTATATTCGTTTGCCAAGACACCGACGCCGCTGGCGAGGATTTGGTCAACGAGCCACATCACCTTTTCGTCGTCAATTTTGCGCGCCAGTGTTGCGCGCAAAATGGCGTGGTCAATCGAAGGAAAAAATTGTTCGAGGTCGAGCGGCAAAACATATTGGTAGCGCCGCGCGAATTGCTGCGCGCGGGCGAGCGCGCGATGTGTCCCTTTGCCCTTGCGATTCGCGTACGAATCAAAAATGAACGAGCGTTCAAAAATCGGTTCGATGAGATTGCATAGCGCGTGATGAACCACGCGGTCACGAAACGGCGCGGCGGAGATGAGACGCCGTTTGGGTTCGTGAATAAAGAAACTGGTGTAACCGCCGGGAAGATACGTTTTGGATTCGAGCTCGCGCTGCAGCGCGAGCAAATTGTCTTCCAAATGATATTCAAACGCGGCAACATTCGCGTGTCCGCGTTTGCCTTTGCTCGCCTTGCGATAGGCGAGGAGGAGATTGTCCCACGAATGGATTTGTTCGTACATTGCACGCAATTCACACCACAAACAATTTGCCCCGCCACAGGGTCATGCCCAGGTGACGGGGCGATTTTGTATATGTGTTACGCGTTCATGGAACACGCAACACCGGAACAGGACGCGCCGTTTTTCTTGCCGCGACGCGATAGCGTTAATGTACGCCGCCGCGTATTTCTGGCGACATCGTTTTTTGATGTCACGAGGAAAAGCGTGAGACACCACCACGCGGAAACCTTGATTGTCGTTGATGTTGTGTGGATTCCTGTTGTTGCGGTACGCACAGCGCACGTTACGCGCTTCATTATTGTATGAACCACCGCGCACCACGTGGAGTGTCTTTCGACCTGCCCCTCTTCGCCAAGGGCGAAGCATTTGCGGCATTGTCGCGCAACGCGGCAAATGCTTCGCCCCTACAAATTCGTTACTTTGTGCCACCCACCGAGCAAGCGTCCGATTTCACTCGTCATCGCGGCGGCATGTTGATACTGTCCTGCGGTCAACCACTCGAATTTCGCGGCAAGCCGCAAATACACGCGCACTTTATCCAAATGCTCATCCGCGCTTTTTAATTTTTCAATGCGTTGTCTGCCTTGCCGATGCTGCGCCGCTTCCAATGCTTCCCGCAAATCAAACGCCGCGTTCAACAAACGCTGCGTCAACGTAAAACGATGCGCGCGCGGAAAATGATTTGTGACCGGCAGCAACCACGCGAGAAAATCAAAGGTGCGCGTAAAAATGGGCATTGCTTCTGATTCCGCCATTCTCACCTCCATGTAAAACCAAAGGGGGCAAAGCCCCCTCTGGACTCCCCTTCAGAGTCCCAGAGTTCAGAGTTATCAGAGTTCAGAGGCAACAGGAGACACCACCACGCGGAAACCAGGATTGGCGCCGATGTCGTGAGGAAGCCTGACGTTGCGGAACGCACAGCGCACGCCACGCGCCCCATCAACGCACGAACCACCGCGCACCACGAGGAGGGCATCTCCCTCAACATCAATGTTCGGAGAATAATTTTCGTAATTCTCCGTCCACTTGGTCGCGCACCATTCCCACACATTCCCACTCATGTCCAAAACCCCTTCCTTGCTCGCACCGAGCGGAAACGCGCCAACTGCGCTTGTAGTATTTAACCCCGTTGCGTCATAATTGGCGCGTTCTGCATCAATATCTGCCCCCCACGGATACGTTCGTCCATCCTTCGCGCGCGCCGCACGTTCCCATTCCGCCTCTGTCGGCAGGCGCAAGTCAAAAGTACCAAGCTCAAAGCTAAAAGTATCACTCGAATCCTTTCCCCAAACTTTTAGCTTTAAGCTTTTTACTTTGAACTTTTCATTGAGCCACCGACAAAACGCCACCGCCTCATAAAACGTGACGCCGACGACGGGATGATTCGGTAAATCAAATACGCCGCCATATTTTTCATGTTGCGTTTGTTCGCCGCGCCATTTCTTTCCCGCCTCTGTCCACCATTCATCCTTCGCGTACCCGTTCGGGTCATCTTCAAACGCTTGAAACTGCGCGTTGGTTATGGGATAGCGCGTGATATAGAAATTGTTTTTGATGGTGTAGGTGAATTGCGGTTGTTCATCCTCAAATGCTTCTGCGTCCGTCTCGGCAGTATTACCCATGAGAAAATCGCCTGCGGGGATTTCGCAGAAAAGAAAATCGTTCGCGTTCACGCCGTCGCGCAGGTCGCCGAGTTTGGCGAGGAGAACGCCCGCTTCGACACGTTCGCTAAATGGCAGCACGGTGTTTTCATGCTCGACAATTTTGGCGAGCCAATTCTGCAAGCGTTCCAACATGTCGCCCCAGCGTTCCTCTTCGGGCGCGCGTTCGGTGAGTCGCACATCCGCCGCTGCTTGCGAGGCGAGCAACGCATCGCGCGCGTTTGATTCGTTCCACTGGGCTTTATCCACATCGCGATAACACAACGCGTTGAGCAATTCGAACGCGTTGCCAAAATTTGGATTGCGTCCGCGTCCCGCCGCGAGCAAATACACTTCGCGCCACCACACGCGGTCGCCGCGCACAAGTTTTACCAATTCGTCTTTGGGCAGCAATTCGAGCGCGTAGCTCGCGGCGAGATATTCTTGAAACGAACGGTGGGGAAAGGTGTAGGTTTCGTCGTCTTGCGCTTTCAAAAGATTTGTGCGCGTTTGAATGAACGCGACAAAATCTTCGGCGCGGTCGCCGCTGCCCAACGCAGGTTTGAATGCTTTACGCAATGTCTCTGCGCGAATGTCCGCCACGTCTTTTTGGCGCGCTCGCGCGTCCAGTCCTTGCGCGTGATGCGCGTCGTACGCCACGCGCCTTAAAATGCGTTCCACTTTTTCCACATCCAACCCATAGTCCGAAAGCGACTCGCCCTCTTTTTGAATTTCCCAATCGTTCAACAGAAAGCGCACAATGCGCGCATACAAATCCGCGCGGTCGTCGGGCAATTGATTGTTTGCGTTCAACACTGCCATCAACGTCAGCAGCAGCGGCTCTTGACCAAGTTCCTCAATGTGTTTGTGATTTTCAACCGCGCGCAGCAATTGATTTTGTTTTGCTTGAATCCAATCCGCGTCCTTGCCGTCGCGCGGTCCCGTAATCTCGTACCAGCGATTGACGAACGCCTCAATCTGTTCGCGCGAAAAGCGCGCGAGCGTGTGTTGACGAAATCCTTCGAGCCGCCAATCGGGCTGTGAAGGGTCGCTTGGCGCAAGATACGCATAGGGGCGACACGTGACGATGAAACGCGAATTGGAATTGAAGCGCACGAACGAGTCGAGCGATTTTTTGATAAAGTCACGGCGCGTGTTTCCACCGCGCAGAGTGGATGCTCCGCGAACTTCGTCCAAGCCGTCAAACAAAAACAAGCCGCCGTGTTGTTTGAAATGGTCGCGCAAAAAAGGAAAATCGTCGGGATGCCCGAGCTGCTTGGTTTGATACTCAATAAAATCCCAAATCGTCTGCGCGCTCGGTTCGATTGCGCGCTCTTGTTCGCGTTCGATTTTGTCCATCCACCGAATCAAATCGCGCAAAATGACGCGAACGGGGAACAGCGCGCCACGCGCCCACCCTTCCAAACGCGCAATCCCATCTGCCCCATCCGCAGTTAATTGTTCTTGCACGAGACACAACGCGAGATGATTGACAAACGTTGACTTGCCGCTGCCGGGATAGCCGAGCAGTACTACGGCGGGGGTTTCGGGGTCGGACACTGCTTGGAGCGCGGTCACATTCACAACCTCGACCGCGTTGTTTTCATCCAAGCGCGGCGGACGCGTAAGCTTGCGCGAATCCCAAATTGGATTGCCCTCTTCATCCAACATAAACTTTTCGGTGATGTAGAGTTCCGTATAAATCTGGTCGAGCGTCACGGGCTTGACGCCCGGTGTTTCATCCTTGAACAAATCCAAACGGAACCGTTCAAATTCTTTTTTCAACGCGTTCAAATAAGGACGCGCGTTCCATTCCTTTTCCACCTGCTGTGTCTGAATCACCCCGCCACGCGGTGTGTGCTTGACCGCGCTGGCAACGATACCCGTGTTGCGCTCGATCGCGGCGGCATAGCCGATGAACAGATGCAGCGCGTTTTCCACATTGCGTTGATGCGCGAGATTAAGCAGCGCATGAAACTCATCCAACTCGTACAATTCGGCGCGCAAGAAATACAAAAAGCGCGCGAGCGCGGGACGCTGTGCGTCTTGCAAACCGAGCCCGCCAAGCAACTCATTCGAAATGAATGTTTGTTCCTCGCGCGACATCAAGAACATGACCGCCGCAATTTCCTCGCGCAATCTTTCTTGTCCGGGCAAGGCAATGCGCGTGAGCGCGATGCGGAATTGATATTTTTGCGCGTCGGTGGCGGCATCCACCGCCAGCGCCTTGTCAATCGCCGCGTCCACTGCGTTCCCAAACGCTTTCTTTTTTTCGTCGTCGGCGAACATGCCCTGTGCGTACACAAGAGCGTGTTCGATGATGGGTTGCAGCGCCGCGTCCGCAGCTTTTTTCAAAATTTCCGTCGTGACCGTTGCAATGCCGCCGCCAAACGCGAGCGCGATACCAAGCGTGATGGGGTCCATAAATTTTTTCTCCAGCAATCATGTGCGCGGAGATTGTAACATTTGCGCCGCGTCAGCGTCAATCGAAATACTTTTGAAAATAAAAACGTGACAGGTTTGGGCGTTGATTACAACGCGAAAAACCTGTCACGTTTCGTTTGCTTTTGGATGCCCCTAACGGGATTCGAACCCGTGTCTTGGCCTTGAAAGGGCCACGTCCTAGTCCACTAGACGATAGGGACGTTCGGATAGCGGCAACCGCAAGCAATTGGAGATTATATGCAGAATCGGCGGTGCGTCAAACAGTGAACGCTATTGGCAGATAGCGGATGGCTGTTGGCGTATTGCCTCTCGTCAAATATCACCCGTTCACCTTGTCACCCCTCTATCCCTCATTCATACCGCAGCGCGTGAACAATATCCATCTGCGCGGCTTGGCGCGCGGGGATGAGCGCAGCGACGACGCCGAAAATTAAACCTGCTGCCACAGCGGCGAGCGCGCCCGCGAACGGAAACGCATACTCGAGCGGAAACATTCCACTCGCGCCAATGCCCAACACCATCACGTAACCGAGATACAAGCCCGCGAGAATTCCAAATGCGGTGCCCGTTGCCGCGAGCAAAATCGCTTCGGCGAGAATCGTGCGGCGCACTTGTTTGCGCGTCGCGCCAATCGCGCGCAGCATCCCGATTTCGCGCGTGCGTTCAATTACGCCGATGGCGAGCGTGTTGAGAATTGCAATGAGCGATGGAAACGCAAGCACGGCGAGCAAAACATAAAACACCGAAAACGTCGCTTGATACAATTGCGACATCTCTTGCAAGTACGCGCGTCCCGAAATCAATTTGAATTGCGGATAGCGCGCGACGATTTCTTGAAAACGCGCGTCCACTTGTTCCACGTTCGCGTTCGGCGCAAGGTCCACTTGGATAAAAATATCTTCGGTCTTGTGAAAATCGCGTTTCATGTTCGCTTGCGAAATGTACGCGGTGGTAATTTTTGTATTGAGAAAATCGCTTGCAATGGCGACGACGCGATACGTTTGTTCGCCTTCGGGCGACGCTAACTTGATATTGTCACCCGCGTGAATCCGCATCTGTGCCGCGCCGACGCCATTCATAATAATTGCGCGTCCGCTGCCCAATTGTTGGTACGCGGTGCGCGGGTCGCCTTCGGAAAAATTTAGCCCCGACACTTGCGGAAATGCTTCCGGGTCAATCCCCAACAAATTTACTTGTTGGTCGCCAATCGTCGTCGCCGCAAAGCGCAGCGTACTCACCGCGCTCACGCCGTACACCGAATGCAAACGGTTTGCCAAATTTTCATCCGCGCCCACATCGCCGCTCCACGCGCCAATCGAAGGCGGGATGAGCAAATAATCACTGCCCAGCGTTTTTTCCAAAATCGAGTTGACGCTGCCGAGCATACTCGAAATGAGTCCGATGGATGCGACGAGAATCGCGAGTCCAATCATCGTCGCACTTGCAGTAATCGCCGCGCGCGACGGTTGACGTGTGAGATTGCCTTGTGCGAGCGATGCCGTTCCTTCGCGCGCAAAAACAATTCCAATCAATCCGCTAAACACGCGCGCAATCGGTTTTACCAACGCGGGCGCGAGCAACACAAGTCCAATCAAAAAGAATAAACCACCAAGCGCGACGATTCCGAGATTGCGCGTGAACAAACTCGCGCCGGCGATGAGAATCAACACGATGCCCGCGATGGTCGCTTTGCTGATGCGGCTGCGAATTTCCACTTGCGCAACGTTCGGACGCAATGCTTCGAGCGGCGGCACGCGGCTCGCGCTCAACGCGGGCAGCAATCCGCTCACGAGCGTTACGCCAACACCCAACCCAATCGTAATCACCAAGAGCGCAGGTTCAATCACAGGCGCGCCGAGTTTGAGATGCAAAATTTGTTCGTACGCCGTATTCGCCAACGCGAGAATCGCAAGCCCCATCAAATAACCAAGCCCCAAACCAATCGCGGTGCCGACAACGCCTTGCAACAATCCCTCGATGAGAAACAACCCGACGATGGTGCGGCGGCTCGCGCCAATCGCGCGCAACATGCCAATATCGTGGCGCCGTTCCGCGACGATGGTGCGAAAGGTGTTGAAAATAATAAAGCCGCCCATGAACAACGCGAGAAAGCCAAGACCATTGAAAGCCATCTGCGCGTTTTGAAAACTCGCCAAGAGTTCCGAACCGCTCGCGAGTCCGCCCAATTGAAATTCATCGCCCAGTGTAGTCGCAATCGCGTTCGTAATCGCGTCGCGCTGTGCGGAATCGGTGGTGTCGAGTTTGATTTCGATAGTGTTGATGCGTTTCGGCAGATTCAATACTTTTTGCGCCTCGTTCAACGTCACCCAAATCGGTTCATTCCCCGGCATCGTTTGCGCTTGACGAATGCCAATGATTTGCAATTTCACCGTGCCTTGTACAGTGGGGAGAGCGAGTTCATCGCCCGCTTTTAATTTCAATGTGTCCGCGAGCGCGCCCGTAATCACGACAACGTTCGTGTCATTGTTTTGGAGAAAGCGTCCTTGCGCGAGCGAGTACTCGCGAATTTGCTGCGCGGCTTTCGGTTCAATCCCAATCAACGTGACCGCGCCAACAGTGCCGTTGCGATAAAAATTTGCGGGGATGTTCACCGCGCGCTCGAGTGAACCCGAGACCGCGTACACACCGCGAATGGATTCGAGACGATTCAATACGCTTGGTGAAAACGTTTCGCCCGTTTTGTGCGTCACCAAAACATCCACTTGTCCCGACGCGTTTAACAGTCCCGTTTGAAACGCCGCGAGCATCGTTGGCAAAAGCATGTTCATGCCAAAGATGACAAGGACTCCAAAAATAATTGCGAGCGTGGTGAGCAGTGTTCGCAATTTGCGTCCCCACAAATAGCGGGCGGCGAGTGTAAGTTGAATGGACATTTATCAAGTATCACGTAGTAGGTAGCAGGTAGCACAAGACTCAACTTGCTACCTACTACCTACTACCGATTTATTCCGCCAGCGCGTGCATCTTGCCCATCACCATTTCCGCGTCCTGACCATCTTTCGTATGCAGACGCGTTTCGTCCACAATCGTTCCATCTTTTAAAAACACAATGCGGTCAGAATAGGCAGCGATGCGCGGGTCGTGCGTGACCATCACTACGGAACGTCCCCACTCTTCCGCGACTTGCCGCAGCAGTCCTGCGATTTCGTCCGCCGCGCGTGTGTCGAGATTGCCGGTTGGTTCGTCCGCCAACACCAACGCGGGTTCGGCAACGAGTGCGCGCGCAATTGCCACGCGCTGTTGTTGTCCGCCCGAAAGTTGGTCGGGACGATTGTGCAAACGCTTTTCCAAACCAACACGCGTGAGCCAATCGCACGCGCGCGTGTTTGCTTTTTTTGCATCCGCGCCGTCGAGGGTCATCGGCAGTGCAGCATTTTCTACCGCGTCAAGGACGGGAATGAGATTGAAAAATTGAAACACAAATCCGATTTTGCGCCGTCGCAGTTCCGTCAATTTGTCATCGGATAAATTGCCGAGCGAAACATTTTCAATCAACACCTTGCCCGATGTGGGACGGTCTAAACCGCCGAGCAAATGCAACAGTGTGGATTTTCCGCAGCCGCTCGGACCCATCACCGCGACAAATTCGCCCGCATCCACTTTGACATTGATGTTGTCGAGCGCGGTCACAGCTGTATCACCACTGCCGTACACTTTGGATAAATTTTCGGTTTGAACGAGAGACATAGAATTGGAGATTGGAAATTGGAAATTGTTTGCCAATTCGCAATTTGCAATCACGAATCCGAAATTTTGCGCGGTCTGCCGCGCGGTTTCACATCGGGTTCGGGAATCGGTTGACGGAGAATGTCGGTAAGGCGGGCTTGGACCAACTCGAGCCACCGCAAATCGGCTTCAAGGTGCATGATGGCTTTGTCGAACAACAAGATGCGCGCGAGCTCGTGCTGCGGATTCGCGCGCGTGCGCTGTACGGTGATGTTGTGTAAATCTTGATACAGTTTGGTGCGCTCGGTTTGAATCAATTTGTGGGGGTCGGCTTGCCCCGTCGCGAGACACAACATCAGTTTGATAAAAAATTCATCGCGCTGATGTTCGCGTTCAATCGCGGTGCTGAACCATTCGCGCAGCGCGTCCTGTCCGCGCGGTGTAATGGTATAAATTCGTTTTTCGGGTCCGCTCGCCTGTGTGACACCATTTTCGACGACCAAACCATTTTCTTGTAAACGCGTCAATGTGGAATAAATCTGTGCGGGATTGACGTCCCAATTTTCGCGTCCGCCAACGAACGCCTCGAACGCCGCGCGCAATTCATAACCATGGCGCGGACGTTGGGCAAGCAGACCAAGCACAGCGTGACGCACAGACATATAAAATCCCCGTAGTTTCCGGTTACGGGGAAATTATAATACAAGTAACTAGATTTTTCAAGGGGAATTTGCCAGCGGATAAAAAGCGGATAAGCGATGACGCGTATTTTCCATCCACTTATCCGCTGTCCCAATCCACTTGCAACTGTGAGCTCAAACCGGCGGCCAGGGTATGTGGGGCCAATCTTCGGGGGGGGTTGGATAGACGCGGTATTTCAGTAACTCGTTCAAGCGCATCATCAAGGCGCGCATTTCCGACCGCGACAACAATTCGTCGAGCGTCGCGCGAATTTTTTCGTTCGCTTTGAGCGCAGCGCGCAATTTTTCCAATTGCTGCAAAAGCGGTTCGGGAATCGGTTCATCAATGAAATCCCAAATTACCGTTCGCAATTTTGGGTCTTGGTGGAAAGTGACCCCGTGGTCAATTGCCCAAATCGTTCCGTTTTGGTCAGAGAGAATGTGTCCGCCCTTGCGGTCGGTGTTGTTGATGAGGGCGTCAAAGACGGCAATGCGTTCCATCTCGGGACGGCATTTGTCGCGCAGCGTGAAAAAATTTTCGCGGCGTTTGTGGTCAATGAACTGCTGGACCATGCCGAGACCTTGCGGCGCATCCTCGCGCAAAATTGTAACGGGCACATTTGGAAAACTGAGAAACGCGCTCAACTCGTACGCCGCGACTTCACGCTTGCACAAAGAGCCCGTCTCAAAATCCCACAATGGACGTTCGCCGCATTGTGGTTTGTAAATACCGTACTCTTCTTGTTCCTCTAACCTAATGCGAACGAGATACGTATAGTTGGAACTCCACGGCACCATGCCTTCCATCGCAACCTCGCCGCGCGCCAATAACGCGCGCACCGCCTCGCGTTCGTCGCGATTCCGAAACGCGCCCGCAAGATATTTTTTGTCGTCCGTAGAATTCGTCATTCGTTATTCGTCATTATGCACAGTGCATTGTGCGTTTGGCATTGTGCCTTTCCCATCACATCATCTGCACATACGCGGCATGCCCATTACGGCGCGGACAAAAATGTCCGGCGGGGTCAATCGGACGCCCGCACAAAACACAAGTGGGACGCCCTGCCGCCGCGACTTCTGTGACATGCCGCGCCAACGCGCGCATCTGGTCGCGCGTCGCCCAAAAGCGCACGACATCGAGTATTTCTTGGTCTTGTTGTTCCGGCAACGCATACGCCACAATCACCAACAAATCAGTTTCTTGGTCATAGCCCAAGCCCAACTGCCCAATGCGAAACAATGGTTCGACAGGTTCTTGCAATTCCAATTCGTACGCGCTCACGTCAGTCTTGGCTTCGGCGCGTTCGCCTAAACGCGTGAGTAAATCCGTGATGCCCTGTGCGAGCGAATTCATTTGCTCTTTTTCCGTCACCAAACTCACGAGCGTTCTACCCTGTTGTCCTTGTAAAAAAAACGTGCGCTGTCCCGGTTCACCAAGCGCGCCAATGGTAATACGGGATACGGGATTCAGGTCATGTACGATGTTTGCTTCCGCCATTTTCGATTCGTCCTTTTTGTCAGTTTCCGAATTTTCTTGTTTCTCGGGTTTCGGTTTTTCAAATTTCGGCAGCGGTCCCGTGTCATTCGTGCGTAACAACGCGGCGCCTTTGTCATCTACACTCAATACGGTCACAGACGCGGGACTAATTGCAATGCGTTGAAAATTATTCAAGTCCCAATTCAAATAATGGGCGACCACACTTTTGAGCGGGTCCGCGTGTGAGACAATCGCGACAATGCCATCGGGATGCTTTTTGCGAATGTGTTCAATCGCCGTGACCATGCGCGCTTGCACCTCGTCAATACTTTCACCGCCCGGTAATTTTACACCAATCGGTTTCGTTTGAATCGCCTTCCACGTGTCCGTGCCATTCACTTCGCTGATTTTTTTTCCCGTCCATTCACCGGCATGTCCTTCGAGCAAATCTTCGACAATTTGCACAGACAAGTTATGGCAATTGGCAACGGTGCGCGCCGTATCCGTCGCGCGTTCGAGCGGGCTCGAATAAATTGCTTCAAGTGGTATGTGCGCCGTGCGTCGCGCCAAATCATCGGCTTCGCGTTGTCCTTGCGCGTTGATGTGGACGCCGGGCGTGCGACCTGCAAGGCGTCCTTCTTTGAGAAAATCGTTCGAAGCGTGACGAATGAGTAAGAGAATTGTCATAGCAGTAGTTCAGTCGTAGTGTAGTGCGATAGGGGATAGAGCAGTAGTGCAATAGTAGTCAATAGTCCTGCTTTGCGATTTGCTATTCGCCCTGAACGACAAAATTCAATGTGCGATTTTCTGTACCGTCCAAATAGACAACCACTTTGTACGAACCGGGTTTCCAATCTCCCGTACTCGTCAATGTGAAATCCGCGGACGTGTTGAACGCATCGAGTTTCAAATCGCTTTCAAAAAGCAAACGTTCGGGTGGACTGACCGAATACCATTTCGCGCCAACGGTGGTCGCACTTGCGATATTTTCCACTTCGACGACCAAATGAATCATGTGGTCTGCGGAAGCAAAAATTTCTTTTGCCTTGACAATTTTCCCTGCTTGAACATCTGTGCCAAGCGTCGCGGAAACCACACGCGGCGGAAGATTTGTGCACCCAAAAGTTATCAGCAACAAGAATACGAACACGAGGATGCGAAAAAATTTCATACCATGTCATCCACTGTTTGCGCGCGGAGCAATGAAATAAATTCTGCCAGAATCATCGCGGTTGCACCCCACACTTTGTAACCATGCAACCGAAAAAACGGCACCTGCACATGAAAGCCGCGCAATTCCCATTCTTCTTCGGCAATCCTCGTTTCGTCCAAGATATCCGCGAGCCGCGTCGGCAAAATTTCATAGACTTCGTGCGCGGACGCGTTGGGCTGGGGTTCGCCGCCAAGATAATAGCCGACAAACGCCGTCACCCAAAAGCCGCTCACGGGAATATGCAACGGCGTCAGCGGCGCGCCGAGAATTTCAATTTGCGCGGGGTCAATGCCCAATTCTTCATGCGCTTCGCGTAACGCCGTTTCTTGCAACGATTCATTCGCATCTTTGCCGCCGCCCGGCAACGAAATTTGTCCTTTGTGCGTGCCAACTGTTTCAGTGCGGCGCGTGAGAAAAAAATACAATTCGCCCGCGCGCTCGTACAACAAAATCAACACCGCTGCTTGTTTGCCCGCGACATTTTCCGGCATTGGAAAAATATCACCGGGGCGCGGGCGCGGGCTCATGCGCTCTTGCGCGGCGCGTCCAACGCGCGCGGCAGCCAATGCAAAACGAATGTCATTGAGCGAAACCGGCATTACGCAGATTGTACGAAAATGAGAGAGGGCGTCAAACTACCGGACGTGAGCAATGTCCATGGCAAAACATCACACCTCACTTGAAACACTTTCAAGCGCGTGGGGAACGTCGAGCGCGCGCTGTGCCGCATTATTTGTGAGATAGATGAGAAATTCCGTATTGCCTTCGGTCCCTTGAATGGGAGACCGCACGAGACCGCTAACGCGTAAATCCAACGCGTCAGCAGCACGCACGATTTTTTCCAGAACCGCGCGATGCACGTTCGGGTCGCGCACAATGCCGCCGCGTCCGACCTCTTTTTTCCCTGCTTCAAATTGCGGCTTGATGAGCGCAATAATTTTTCCCGCGTTTGGTTTCAATAGCGTTTTGGCTACGCGAAGCATGTGTTCGAGCGAGATAAAGGAAACATCAATCACCACGAGGTCAACGCGTTCGGGCAATTTTTCCAAATAGCGCGCGTTCACGCGGTCCATCACAATCACGCGCGGGTCTTGGCGCAATTTCCACGCGAGTTGCCCATAGCCCACATCAATCGCATAAATTTTTTGCGCGCCGCGCTGTAACAACACATCCGTAAAACCGCCGGTGGATGCGCCAATGTCCGCGCACGCATACCCGTGCGGGTCAACGGCAAACGCCTCGAGCGCGCCCGCTAGTTTGTAACCGCCGCGCGAAACATAGGGCAGCGGCGCGCGAATTGTAATATCCGCGTGTGCGTCCACTTGCGCGCCCGCCTTGTCCATCACGCGCCCCATCACTGCAACTTCGCCCGCGAGAATCAACGCCTGCGCGCGTTCGCGTGTTTCCGCAAGTCCGCGTTCGACCAGTAAAACATCCAAACGTTTTTTGCTCATGGTTAAAAAAACTCCGAACGACCCGATGCGTTCGGAGGCAATTTATTCGGTGACCGTTTCAGCATTCGTCTGAAAATCAATTTTGGCGTAGATTCGCGACAATGGGATTTCAACCTGCAGCGTCTCTAGCAACAGCACATCATTGACATCATTCAAGATTTCGATTGTCCATTTGCCTGTATCCATTTCGCGCCGCAAAATCGAAACGACCATCCGTTCCGAATCTACCAGTACATATTCGCGCAGTGAATCCATTTCTTTGTAGAGCCGAAATTTTTCGATGCGGTCATATTCACGCGTGGACGCGGACAGAACCTCAAAAATGACAGACGGATTCAGCACCACATCTCTCCGTCCAAATTGGAGTTCTATCTTGCCGCAAATCACCATTGCGTCAGCATACGTACAGTCACCGCGCGCGGAAACGAGCAAGCGGATATCGCTGTTGAATACGCGACAAGGTTTTTGCTCGAGAGCATTCCCAAGCGCAGTGAGGATATTTACAGCAATAGTACTATGTTCCGGCGTTCCGCCCGCCATCATGCGGATCTCGCCATCATGGTATTCGCTTTTGTATTCCGCTTTTTCTTCGCGCGCGAGATATTCTTCGGGCGTGTATTTGGTTTTTTCTTGAATCATGCGGCAACTCCTTGAACCAAGAAATTATAGCATGGTACTTTTGACTTAACCTACTAAACGACTAAGATACGTCACGCTATGTTGAAACTCATTCTCAAAGAAATGCGCCCGCGCCAATGGCCCAAAAACGCGTTTGTGTTTTTGCCGTTTATCTTTACCGTGCGGCAGTACTGGCGTCCTTTTACCGACACGATGTGGGAATTTCTCGCGCTGACGTTGGGCGCGTTCGTCGTTTTTTGTTTTGCATCGGGCTTTGTGTATTTCGTGAATGATTTGGTGGATGTGGATAAAGACCGCGCACATCCAACCAAAAGAAAACGTCCCATCGCTTCCGGCGCGCTGCCCGAAGGATTGGCGCGTGTGGTCGCGGTTGCCTTGTTGTTTATCACCCTCGTCGGTGCCGTTGCGCTTGACCTCTTTGCTCAAGCGTTTCCGTATCCCACCGGTGTACCGATTTTTCCTTTGCCGTTTGCGTTCACATTTGTAACGATTGTATATCTCGTACTCCAAGTCGCGTATTCGTTTTGGCTCAAGCATGTGGTGATCATTGATGTATTTTGTATTGCGGCAGGTTTTGTGTTGCGGACCGTCGCGGGCGCGGCGATTATTCAAGTGCCGATTTCGCCGTGGCTGTATGTTTTGACAACATTGCTTTCGTTGTTTATCGGTTTTGCGAAACGACGCAATGAGATTGTGATTCTCGAAGACAATGCCAAAAATCATCGCGCGATTTTGGATGAATACAGTCCGCTCTTGCTCGACCAAATGATTGCGATTACGATGGCGTGTACGGCAATTGCCTATTTTTTGTACACGTTCACCGCCGAAAATTTGCCAAAGAACCATTCGATGATGTTGACGATTCCGTTCGCGCTGTATGGCATTTTTCGTTACATGTATCTGATTTATATAAAGAACGAAGGCGGCAGTCCCGAAGAAGCACTGCTGCGTGACCGTCCGCTGCTGATTGACGCGATTTTGTGGACCATTGCAGTCATTGTCATTTTATGGGTGTTTGGCAGAGCGAGTTGATAAGAAGAAAATTGGCGGCAGAGTGCCGCCAATTTTTTTTTGGTTACGCAAATTTCGTTTCGCGTTGCGCGTTCGTTTGATGCAAGATGTGACGCTCCCACATTGCGCGCGCACGTTGCATCGCATTCGCGTTGACCCCGTACCGCGCAAAGTAATCACACAAACGTTCGACATCGCGCAAGAGCAGCGTGAACGCTTCTTGATTCACATATGGATTGACCGCTTGCGGCAAGTCAATGATTTTGATTGCGCCGTTCCAGTACAACACGTTGTACGCCGAAAGGTCACCATGCACGCGGTCATGCGCAAGCATCAACGCAACGTTGTGCATCAATTGTTCAAAGAGCGCCTGCGCTTGAGGGGGGGACAATTGAACATGAACGAGCGCGGGCGCGGGAAATTTTTCATCGCCGAGATATTCCATCAAAATTGCATTGTCGCTGCTGGCAAACGGTTTCGGCACATCCGCGCCCGCTGCGTGTAATTTCTTTAAGGTTTGAAATTCGTTGGCGAGCCATGTGGTATGCCGCAGTGTTTGTCCAAAACCCGTTTTCTTTTCCATCGCCAATTTTTCGCGGCGTCCGCGCACCTCTTTACCTTCTTCGCCAATCACCTCGCGTCCTTTGCGATATAGTTCGTCGTTGCGCAATTGTCGAAACATACGCGGGCGATACACTTTGGCGGCAATGAGTTCAACGCCCAGCGCGGGATTCGCGCGACAGCAATAGACCGTCGCTTCTTTGCCGCCTTTCACTTGACGCAGCACATCGGTAATCACATTGTCGTCATAAAAGAGCCCGAGGTACTCCATAATCCACTGACGTTCGTGTTTCGAACCAGTGAACGATGGCTTGAATTCTTGAACATCCTTTGCGGGTTCGGCAGACTCGGGCGCGAGCTCGGCATAGGAATGTTTGAAACGTTTCGATTTTCGTTTGAGGCGCGTATCCTCCATATTCAAGTCGTCGAGATATTCGTCAAAATCCACATTTGGGAATTGCATCGGTTATTTTTTCCTTGATGAACGCGGCAAAAAGCCGCAGGTTTGAATTGCCTGCGGCGTGTTGAAATAAAAAACCGCAGGCAACGCCCACGGCTTTCCGTGATTACAAGGAAATAAAAAACCGTGAGCGCACGACGAATGCGCCCACGGTGAGAAATTCAAAACAGGGATTTTGCTTCTTGCAGAAGCAAGCTCAGACAGCAGGCGCACGCGAACATCGAATCATTGCATTGACAGAATATTGAGTTTGCATCGAATGCGCCTCCTTTCAAGATTTGTCCTGTTTATATCAAAAACGCGGTTGCCTGTCAAACGCGTTCGCAGAGCGATTTACTCGTACTTGCGTTCGCGAATCCCTTCCAGAAATTCCGCAATCGGTTGAAAGCCGTACAACAAATCATGGAAATAGTCGTTGAGAATTTCCATCACATCTTCGCGCGACGCTTCAAAATGTTTGTCGAGCGATTCGATGTACGGTTTGTAACCGAGCGATTCATCACGCGCGCCCATCAATGCGCGCACGATGCGAATTTCTTTTTCGCCTTCGGTGTTGATGACGACTTGTTCGATGAGTTGGTCGTACTGTTTTAATAACGCGACGCGGTCCAATCGCGAATCAGGCGTTTGCGCGCCGGTCAACGTTTCAAATAATGACCACACACGATAGAGCGCGGTTGTCGGTTCGTCAAACAATTCACGAATATACGCCGCTTCGGCATAACGGTCCGTCAAACGAAAAATGTTGTACGAACGTTTTGCGACTTTGCCATAGTTTGGATGTTTGACGAGATATTTGTACACCTCGTATTCCAAATCAGTGACATATTTGTCGAGCGCGTTTTCATCCACTTGCTGCACAAGTTTGCTAAACACCGGCACGGAACCCGCGTCGAGATAAATTTCTTGAAAGTACGGGTCAACGAATCCATCGAGCGGAATAATTTCGCCACTCGGGGCTTCCCACGTCACATCGAGCAAATTGCTCGCGTTCGCCAGTTGCCCGCGCTGCATGTCCGCGACAATCCAATCGAGTTTCGTCCAGCCCGGCTCGACCATCCCATCTTCCCAACGAATTGTTTTTTTCGTTCCGTCCGAGAGTTCCACCTCAAACGCGCCCGCTTCCAACTCGCGCGGGTACCACGTCATCGGCGAACCTTTTTTCAATTCTTTGCCGTTGCGTTTCACCGCTTCTGTGAATGTCCCAAATTTCACCGAGAGCAATTGAAAGTCGGTGCCGTGCAATGTTTCCAAACCTTTCGCGCGCATCGCATCCGCTAGAATATGCACTGCTTCTTCGCGCGTCGGCGTTTTGATATTCACACGTTGAAAGAAATCGGCGTCACCCGGATTTTTTTGAATTTTGCTTTGCGCGGCGCTGCCGCTCAACGCGAGCGCGGTTTCAATTACACCCGGCTTGTCTGCAATCGCCACAATTTTTCCGATGCGGCGAAAATATTCGAGGTCTTGCGGTGAAAAATCCATGATGGCAATTTTTGCGCCATACACAAAATTTTTCGCGTCAACGGTGATTTCGTTCTTGTCTTGCACCGCCATTTGCGTCAACCACTGCAAGGCTTCGTCTTCATCCAACTCGATGCCAAGACGCTGCGCAGACTCGCGAATTTTTTTGATTTCTTCTTGCGGCGTCGCGCTAATGGCAATCGCAGGTTTCTCTTCGTCGCGCAATGCTTCGCGCAAATCCGCGGCAGCAGGCTGACTCGCCGCGCGTAAGGCTTCAGTCTGCTTGGTGCGACGTTGACGCGCACCTGCCGTTGGTTTGGTATTCTTTTTGTTGCTCGTGCGCGTGGATTTTGTCCCGCGCGCGGTTGGTTTTTTGTTTTTCTTGCTTTGGGTCATTACTTGTTACTCCTTGCAAATTTCACATCCATTCTAAATCACATTCCACAAATTAAAAACCCGCCGCAAATTTCGCGGCGGGTTGATTTTCGTTACACACCTTCCCACGGAATAATCAATTCCATTCCGGGTTGAATCAGGTCAGGATTATCCCCGACGGTTTTTTTGTTGGCTTCGTACAATTCTTTCCACTTTTTCACGCTGCCCGTGTACTGTTTCGCAATGAGCGAAAGCGATTCCCCTTTTTTGACGATATGCTTTTTCACTTGTGCCGCTTCGGCTTTGACTTCTTGTGTGGCTGCCGTCACTGCAGCGGATGCGGCGGCTTCAATCTTCTTTGCCTCATCGGTTGCGGCGCGCAACATGTTCTGTGCGTTCACGCGCTCTGCCGCAGTCTTGGCGTCACGGAGCATTTTCTCGGCTTCCGCGACGGTGACTTTTTTCGCGCTCTTGGCAAGTTTTTCCACTTCCGCGCTCGCTTGCTGAATCATTTTTTGCGCGTCGACGCGTTCGGCTGCCGTTTTCGCCGCGCGCAGTTTTGCTTCGGCTTGCGCCAATTTCATCTTGGCTTGATACTCTATGGTCGAGCCGGTGTTTTCGTCTTGTGCCATTGCTGTTGCCTCCTTGAGGTCTTGGACAAATTTGAAATTCGTCCAAAGAAAAAAAAGAAATTGCGGAACGAATGTTGTAACTTCGTTCCGCAATAATTATACAACGATTAGCGTTTCGTGTACTGCTTGGCTTTGCGCGCCTTTTTCAAACCCGGTTTCTTGCGTTCTTTTTCGCGCGGGTCGCGTGTCAAAAGATTGGTCGCGCGCAATTGCTTTTTGAAATTTTCATCGGCGGCAACAAGCGCGCGGGCGAGCCCGAGCTGCACGGCGGCGGCTTGACCGGAAGGACCTCCGCCAACCACTTTGGCAGAAATGGTAAAGCGTCCTTCGTTCTGGGTCGAGCGCAATGGTTCGCGCAACATTTGCATCCATAACGGACGCGGGAAATAATCTTCGACCGGACGTTCGTTGACGAGAAAACTGCCTTGCCCCGCATAAATGCGGACGCGGGCGGTAGAAGTTTTGCGGCGACCAACGCCTTCGTAATATTTTCCAGTAGCTGCCATTACGCTTTGACCTCCAACACTTTGGGCTGCTGCGCCGCATGGGGATGCGTCGCGCCCTTGTAAATTTTCAATTTCTTTAATTGTTCGCGTCCCAGCCGATTGTGCGGCAGCATGCCCCACACTGCTTTTTGGATGGCGATTTCAGGATGCACGCGCAGTTGTTCGCGTAAAATGGTTTTGCGGAAACCGCCGGGATACTGCGAGTGGCGCGTGTAAAATTTTTCGTCGAGCTTGTTGCCGGTGACGACGAATTTGTCACAGTTCAAAATAATTACAAAGTCGCCCGTATCCACACCCGGCGAATAAATGCGCTTGTGTTTGCCCGTAAGGATGCGCGCGATTTGCGTTGCCAAACGTCCTAGCGTTTTGCCTTGGGCATCAATCACAAACCATTCGCGTTTTACATCTTCGGCTTTTGCGTGAAAGGTCTTCATGCGTACTTGATCTCCATCAGCGTCAATCCTTGCGGCGGGGCGGAAAAACCCGAGCGTCGTTTGCGCTGTATTACGTTTTCCATTTCAGAGGGCGGCATCATGCCTCGCCCGACCAGTAACAATGTGCCGACAATGCGGCGCACCATACGATATAAAAAAGCGTTCGCCTCAATGGTGAAAAAAATTTCGTCGCCGTCGCGCCGCACTTCCAAACGCATTACATTACGCACGGGGTTATCCCCTTGCGGCGGACTGCCAAACGCGCTGAAATCTTTTTTGCCGATGAGATACGTTGCCGCAATGTGCATCGCGTCCGCATCAAGCGCTTCGGGAATCCAATGAGCGTAGCGAGTGCGAAATACATCGCGCTCGGGATGATTCCACACGCGATATTGATACACGCGACTCGCTGCGCTATAGCGCGCGGAAAATTTTTCACTCACCGCGACGACGCGGCGCACATAAATATCGTTTGGTAATTTTGCATTGAGCGCGCGTTTAAAAATTTCCAAATCGCGCGTCCATTCGATTGCAAACGATGCGGTTTGTCCTTTGGCATGAACGCCCGCATCGGTGCGTCCGCCCCCAACTGTTTTTACGCGCGTCTTGCCAAAATCGTACAGCGCGTTTTCCAATTCTTGTTGAACGCTTCTGCCATTCTTTTGAATTTGAAAGCCCTGAAAGTCAGTGCCGTCATATTCGAGAACCGCAAGGAAATGCATATCGCGTATGGCATATCGCTTATCGTTCATGCAGGCAGCGATACGCGATATGCGATTCGCTATTCGCTCTCTTCGCGTTCCGTCAATTCCAGCAACACCATTTCGGCAGCGTCACCGTGACGCGGTCCCAAATGGATGATGCGCGTATAACCGCCGCTGCGTTCTTTGAAACGCGGACCGATTTTGTCAAAAAGTTTTTCGACCACTTTTTTGTCGGCAACGGTTTTCAGTACGATACGGCGCGCGTGAACATCACCGCGCTTCGCCAGCGTGATAATTTTTTCGACATCCGAGCGCACGGCTTTGGCTTTGGCTTCGGTGGTCTCGATGCGTTCGTGTTGTAACACTTGCGTCACCAAACTTTTGAACAATGCTTTGCGCTGTGAACTGTTGCGATTCAGGTGACGCCCGGCAATTTGATGCGGCATTTTTATTACTCTCCCAATCCATCGCTCGCGCCGTCGGACGACGCGGTATCGGGCGGTGTTTGAATCGCCTCGAGATACCCTTTTTGTTCGAGGCGTTCCATCAATTCGTCGAGCGACTTTTGTCCGAAATTGCGAATGGTCAAAAGTTCTTCTTTGCCCTTTTTCAATTTTTCGAGAATTTCGCCAACGCGCGTAATGCTGGCGCGTTTGAGACAATTGTACGCGCGCACCGAAAGCTCAAGTTCTTCAATCGGTGTTTCGTAGATGCGGCTCGGAATTTCGGACTCGGCAGCCACTTCGACTGTTTCTTCACCGGCGAAACCGGCAACCATGCCAAGCAATTTCACCAAGAGACGCGCCGATTCGGTCAATGCTTCGCGCGGCGAAATGGAACCGTCCGTCCAAATTTCCATGACGAGCGAATCGAAATTCGTCATTTGTTGGACACGCGCGCGTTCGACGCGAAAATTCGCTTTGCGAACGGGCGTGTAAATCGCGTCCACCGGAATTTCGTCAATGGCGAGTTTGCCGCCACTCTCCGCCGGATGATAGCCCTTGCCTTTGTTGACGGTCAAGTCCATTGTGAACTGAGCGTCGTCACTGTCGAGTGTAAGCAAATGCAAATCGGGATTGATGATTTCGATTTGCGCGGGCGTTTGAATATCGGCGGCGGTGACATTCCCCTTACCGCGCGCTTCCAAGGAAAGGCGCAGTGGACCTTCGTCACCGTGCATTTTCATGCGCAGCTGTTTGACATTCAAAATGAGCTGCGTGGTATCTTCTTTGGCGTTCGGAATCGGCGTGAATTCGTGATGCACGCCATCCACTTTGATCGAAGTGACCGCCGCGCCCGGAAGGGACGACAGCAACACACGGCGCAGCGCGTTCCCCAACGTCACGCCATACCCACTTTCGAGCGGACCGATGATGAACTTGCCGTAATTTTTGCTGTTGGCTTCAGCTTCGATTTTTGGAAAAATATCTAACAACAGTCCTCCAAGTTTCCCATCACGTGTTGCAGCTCGCGGCTCATCCAAAAGTGAGCCGAAGGGTGCAACCTGTGACAATTTTCCACTTAGCGGCTATAAAATTCGATGATGAGTTGTTCTTTGACGGGCGTATCAATTTGTTCGCGCGTCGGCAAGCTCATGACGGCGCCGCTCAATTGGCGCGGGTCAACGGTGAGCCAACCGGGCGTGCGTGCACTTTTGAGTCCCTTGTCCAAATCGGCAAAATAAACCGACTTGCGACTGGCTTCCAACACGGCGACCTTGTCACCGGGTTTGACCAGAAAAGAAGGGATGTTCACTTTTTTGCCGTTCACGCTAAAGTGCCCATGGTCAATGAGTTGGCGCGCTTGGCGGCGGGATGAGGCAAAGCCAAGCCGGAACACTACATTGTCGAGACGCGATTCGAGATATTGCAAAAGGACGGCACCGGTCACACCGCTGCGACGAGAGGCGTCGGCATAATAGCGACGGAATTGGCGTTCGAGAACGCCGTAAATGCGACGCGCCTTTTGTTTTTCGCGCAGCTGCATGGAATAGTCGCTCGCCTTTTTGCGAAAGGTGCGTGACGCGCCATGTTGTCCGGGCGGTTGGTTGCGCTTTTCAATCGCGCATTTCGGGGTAAAGCAGCGTTCACCCTTTAAATATAATTTCTCGCCTTCGCGGCGACACAGTTTACAAACGGGACCGATGTATCGAGCCATTATTGCTCCAGTAGTCAGTGTTCAGTAGTCAGTAGTCAGACAGTAGCGACGAAATGTCTGACTACTGACTACTGACTACCGGTTTTTCTTGTTACACGCGGCGTTTCTTGGACGGGCGACAGCCGTTGTGCGGAATCGGCGTCATGTCCGTAATGGAGCGGACTTTCAAGCCCGCATTTTGCATTGAACGGACAGCTGATTCGCGTCCCGGTCCGGGACCAATCACTTTGACATCCACTTCGCGTACGCCTTGTTCCATTGCCTGACGCGCGGCGTTTTGCGCGGCGATGCCGGCGGCAAAGGGAGTGCTTTTGCGCGAACCGCGAAAACCGCTCGCGCCGGCGCTGCCTTGTGCCAAGACATTGCCCTGTGGGTCGGCGATGGTGATGAGCGTATTGTTGAATGACGCATTCACCGTTGCCAGACCGAGTGGCACATTTTTCTTTTCTTTGCGTCGCCCGCGTTGCGGACGGCGAGGGGCTTGTTTCTCGTCAGCCATTGATTTGGGTGTTGGAAGTTAGAAGTTCGATGTTGGAGATTCCTCACTCCGATTCGTGGAGTTGCGTTCCACTCCATCGCTCATCGGAACGGTTCGGAATGACAATCATCCAACCCCCAATTTCTAAATTCCAACTTCTAATTACTATTTCTTTGCCTTGGATTTCTTGCGACCTGCAACCGTTTTCTTGGTGCCGCGTTTGGTGCGCGCGTTGGTGCGAGTGCGCTGTCCGCGTACGGGCAAATTGCGACGATGTCGCAGCCCACGATACGCGCCAATTTCTTGCAAGCGTTTGATGTTGAGCGCCACTTCGCGGCGCAAATCACCCTCAACCTTGAATTCACGGTCAATTACGGTACGAATCCGCGAGACTTCGGCTTCGGACAAATCCTTGACGCGAATTTCCGGCGCGACTTGCGCCTTTTCCAACACTTCATTGCTCCGCGTTGGACCGATGCCATAAATATAGCGCAGTGCAATGTCTACGCGTTTTTGTCGGGGGAGATCAACTCCAGCAATACGTGCCATTTGTTAGTTGTTTGTTGTCAGTTATTAGTTATTAGCGGTCAGCCCGTTGACGAGTGACAAATGACTAATAACGGATAACTACTTAGCCCTGCCGCTGATTATGCTTTGGGGTGGTGCACACGATGCGAATGACGCCCTTGCGCCGAATGATTTTGCACTTTTCACAACGCTTTTTGACCGATGGTTTCACTTTCATGATGATTGCTCCTTCTTGCTCAAACCAATAGCTTAAGTGGCAATAGGCACAAAATGCTTACGTCTATTTCCAATGAGTTAAAATTTCGGGACCATTGTCTGTGACCAAAACGGTATGTTCGTAATGCGCCGCCAGTCCGTGGTCTTTGGTGATGACAGTCCATTGGTCGCCCAAGACTTTGGTTTCCCAACTGCCGGTCACGACCATCGGCTCGATGGCAAACGTCATACCCGGTTTGAATTGAATGTTGGCAGGGCGCTTGTCAAATTCCTCGTCCAGAAAATTTGGAATGCTCGGCTCTTCGTGCATGTCACGCCCAACGCCGTGCCCCTGATATTCGCGCACCACATTCATGCCGTGTCGTTCCACGAACTCTTGAATCGTCGCAATCAAATCCCAGAGGCGTTTACCGGAATCTACTTGAGCCATGCCCGCCGCGAGTGATTGTTCCGTAACGCGCATGAGTTCTCGCGCTTGCGCGTTCACGTTGCCGATAGCGAAGGTCCACGCCGAGTCACCGATGTAGCCCGCGTAATTTGCCCCAACATCAATTTTTAAAAGATCGCCTTCTTTTAGAATCCGTTTCTTGCGCGGAATGCCGTGTACGATTTCTTCATTCACCGACGTACAAATGGACGCAGGAAATTTTGGACCGCGCTCTTTGGCGTTCGGATAACCCATGAACGGCGACGTCGCGCCATACTTGTCCAAAATTTTTTGCGCCCGTTCATCCAGTTCGCGTGTAGTCACGCCGGGTTGCGCGCGTTCCTGCAAGTCGTTCAAGATTTCCGCTACAATTTTTCCCGCTGCGCGCATCAAATCCAATTCCTTGCGCGATTTAATTTCTACGGGACGCGGCTTTTCTTTGTCTTTGTACATCTCGGTCAATCCGGACGGGAGCGTTCCGTCTCCAGCTTGTTCGTACCTGCAATCAGTTGGCGTTGTAGATGAACATCGGCATCCACTCGTCCATCTGTGCCGTTATTTCTTCAATCCCGCGCGACGCATCAATTTCAACCAACATGTCCTGTTCGCGATAAAATTCGATTAAAGGTTCGGTCTGGTGACGATACACTTGCAAGCGATGCCGAATCACTTCCGGTTTATCGTCATCACGCATAATCAGCGCCGTGCCACACAAATCACACTTTTCGTCATTTCTCGGTGCGTTGCTTTTTAAGTTGTATGTCGTGTTGTCTTTCGGACACATGCGCCGCGAACTCAAGCGTTCGACAATTTGTTCGTCACTGATTTTAAATTGAATCGCCGCTGTGATGCACTTGCCCTTTTCATCCAAGCGGTACTGGAGCGCCAGAGCTTGGTCACGCGTACGCGGGAAACCATCAAAGACCACGCCCATAATCGTATCGGGTTTTGCCAAGCGGTCCATCACCATCGCGATGGTTAAATCGTCGGGGACCAATTCCCCTTTTGCCAAAATGTCCTTGACCTTCAAGCCCAGTTCCGTCCCTTTGGAAATATGTTCGCGGAACAAGTTTCCGGTCGAAAGTTGAACGAGACGGAAGGTCTGGTGCAATTTTTCAGCTTGCGTCCCTTTGCCCGAACCGGGCGGTCCCAAAAAAATTAAATAAGGCGCTTCACATGTGCGATTGTTAAACGGACGTGTTCTAGTAGCCATCGTCGTTGATGTCTGCCCTCCACGTGAGACGAGGGAGATTTCCCGCGTTGTTTCTTGCACCACAACTCGCTCCTGTGCGTATTGTGAGAGAAGGTATGAAGGGTAAGACTCGGCGCAACAACCCCGGCAACCCTGCCGCTATTGTTACGCGTGGGTCGTTGACACGCGGACACACATGTTGCCAGTTGATACGCGTTGTGCGTGTCCGTGTGTCACTCGTCTAACCGTGACGAGTTGACGACAAATCCAATTTCGGTGTGAACTTTTTCGGTTCGCCGAAATTTTTATTTAATAAAGCCCTCGTAATGGCGCATCATCAATTGCGCCTCGAGCTGCTTCATTGTATCCAATACCACCCCAACTACAATCAATAGCCCTGTGCTGGAGACAATCAACGTCTGCGTATCCGACCCCGAAATAAAACGTTCCAAGAACGGCAGCAGTGCAATGATACCCAAAGCGAACGCGCCGATAATGGTAATCCGCATGACGACGCCATTCAGATATTTTGTTGTCGAAGGTCCGGGGCGAATGCCCGGAATAAAGCCGCCTTGATTCTGCAAGGTCTCTGCCAAATTCTGCTGTTGAAAGACAATGTATGTGTAAAAGAACGTGAACGCAATGACCAGCACGAAATAAATGCCTGCATAAAACCAACCGCGCGTATCGAACAAGTTGACAACCCCGATGGCAAAATTGCGGAGCCACTCGACGGTCGAATTTTGAAACCACGACGCGATGAGCGCGGGGAAAATCAAAATCGAAACGGCAAAGATAAGCGGAATCATGCCCGCCGAATTGACGCGCAGTGGAATGTACGTGCTGCCACCGCCATACACTTTCATCCCGCGCACACGCTTGCCATATTGCACCGGAATGCGACGCTGTCCTTCTTGAATGTACACAATGCCAACTACCGTGATAACGGTAATAATCAAAAAGACAAGTAGTGTGATGGCGCTCTGCGACGCGAGTTGGATAATGCGCGTGGGAATGGCAGCAACAATACCGCCAAAGATGATGATCGAAACGCCACTTCCAATTCCTTGTTCCGAAATCAGTTCACCAAGCCACAACGCAAACATTGTGCCTGCCACGAGCGTTGCCATGATTGCCCACGTCGAAATAAATTGCGGCGAAGTGGGATTCAACATGTTCAAGGCGTTGTAGCCGGGCAATACGGGCGGCGAGGTATTCGCCATGATGGACGCTTGCCCAACGCCTTGCAAAAACGCAAGCGGAATCGTAATCCAGTGTGTGATTTGATTGATGCGCCGACGCCCTTGGTCGCCTTCTTTTTGCAACGCTTCCAATTGCGGAATGAGCGGCGTCAACAATTGCATGATGATGGAGCCGGTAATGTATGGATAAACGCCCATTGCGACGATGGAAAAATTTGAGAGCGCGCCGCCGGAAAAAATATCCAATACACTCAAAAGACCACTCGTGGCATTGGCATTCGTCGGATTGAACACCGACTCTAACGCTGCCAAGTCCACCCCGGGCACCGGGATATGTGCGGCAATGCGATAAATCACCAGAACGAACAGCGTGAAAAGAATCTTCCGCCGTAAATCCGGCAAGCGCATTGCGTTTTGAAGAGCATCCAACATCAGAATTTATCCCTCTTTTGCTCCCGGCAACTCACTCGCAGCACGAGAGAGAAGCCAAGCGGAACAAGAAATTTAGCGAATCTTGCGGGGCGGGCGCGTCCACGCCAATTCGGTAACAGTCCCACCCGCGGCAGCAATTTTTTCTTTGGCACTGTCCGAAAACGAATGCGCGCTCACTTGCAGCGCCTTGGTGATTTCACCACGTCCCAAGACTTTGACCCGCTTGGTGTCCTTGATTAATCCTTGAGATAACAACACATCGGGCGTCACTTGGGCATTCGCGTCGAATTTGGTTTCGAGCGAGTCAAGATTCACCACTTGAAATTCTTGGCGATAGATATTGTTAAAACCGCGTACATGCGGCAAACGGCGAACGAGAGGGAGTTGACCGCCTTCAAAATACGGTCCTTTGACGCCGCCTGCGCGTGCGCCTTGCCCTTTGGTGCCCCGTCCGGCGGTTTTGCCTTTGCCCGCCGCGATGCCGCGCCCCTTGCGCGTTTTGTTTTTCGTAGCGCCCTTTGGCGGACGCAAATCAGAAAGTTTCATACTATTTTTCTTCCACTCGAACCAAATGTGACACTTTGCGAATCATCCCGCGCAGTCCCGGCGTATCGGGTAATTCGCGCGTCTCGCCCAATTTTTTGAAACCCATCGCGGCGATTGTCGCCTTTTGGTCTTTTTTGTAACCGATGGCGCTTTTGAAATACTTGACGCGGATGGTTTTAGTTTGCGTTGCCATTTGTCTTTCTCCATGGCGGCATCAAATCGGCTGCGTCTTTGCCGCGCTTTCTCGCTTCTGCTTCCGCGTTTTTCATTTGGCTCAACGCGAGAATCGTCGCACGCACGACGTTCAATTTGTTCGAGCTGCCGAGCGATTTCGTCAACACATCGCGGACGCCCGCGCATTCCAAAACCGCGCGCACGCCACCACCGGCGATAACACCCGTACCGGGCGTCGCGGGTTTGAGCATCACTTCCGATGCGCCAAATTTTGCAGTGAGCGGATGGGGAATTGTATTTCCCGAAATCGAATAGAGGCGCATTGACTTGCGCGCCTGTTCCGTCCCTTTGCGGACTGCATCGGGCACTTCACGCGCCTTACCGACGCCGACGCCGACGGTTCCCTTGTTATCACCGACAACCACGACCGCGCGGAAGGAAAAACGTCGCCCGCCTTTGACTACTTTGGCGGTGCGCCCAATATCCACTACGCGTTCGTCAAAGGACGGACCTTCTTGTTCCTGTTCGCGCGGACGCTCATCACGACGGGGTCCACGTCCACCGCGTCCGCCTTGTCCTGGACCGCCTTGTCCGCGTCCTGCGTTTCCGCCCGCTCCACCTGATCTGCTGTTTCGTTGCTCTGGCATTTTTCTGGATGTTGGAAGTTGGAAGTTAGAAGTTGGAATCAAGCTCTAACATCAAACATCTAAACTCTAAAACTCTAGTCCTGCTTCGCGCGACGCATCCGCCAACGCTTTGACGCGTCCATGATACCGAAAACCGCCACGGTCAAAGACAACTTGCTTGATGCCTGCTGCTTGCGCGCGTTCGGCAATCAACTTTCCGACGCGCTTTGCCTCTTCGACCTTGTTCAATTCTTTGGCTTGTGCCCGAATCGCCGCGTCAAGCGTGGATGCCGAAGCAACCGTATGTCCTTTGCTATCGTCAATCACCTGGACAAAAATATGGCGTGAACTGCGAAACACATTCAAACGCGGACGTTCGGCGCTGCCTGCGAGATGGTGGCGTTCACGCGCGCGCCAATGACGGCGGCGGCGCAAGAGAGACTGTTTATTCTTGGTGCTGTTCATTACTTGCCTCCCACCTTGCCTGCTTTACCGGCTTTACGGCGGACTTTTTCGCCTTGATAGCGAATGCCTTTGCCTTTGTACGGTTCGGGCGGACGGAGCGAGCGGATATTTGCTGCGACCTGTCCAACCATTTGTTTGTCCGAACCTTCAATTGTAATGACGCGCTGTGACTTGTCCACAGTGAAACTAATTCCCGCGGGTGGCTCTACCGGAACGGGGTGCGAAAAGCCCAATGCCAAGACCAAATTTTTGCCTTGCAGTTCGCCGCGATAGCCGACGCCTTCGATTTCAAGCGTTTTGCTGAAACCGTCGCTCACGCCTTTGACCATGTTATTGATCATGGCGCGCACCATGCCGTGCATGGCATCGTACGCCGAATCATCGGGTTTCGACACAACAATTTTACCATCCTCTTGCTGGACGGTCATATCTTCGTGAAAGGTCTGGGAAAGTTCGCCCTTTGGTCCCTTCACTTTGACGGTTGCCCCGTCAATCGAAACGGTTACGCCCTTGGGCAACGCCACGGGCATTTTACCAATACGCGACATATCACCACACCTCACACAAAATTTCGCCGCCCAAGCCCTCTTTTTTCGCGCGCGCGCCGGTCATGACGCCTTTGGTCGTCGAAACAATGGCGACGCCCAAGCCGTTGCGCACCCATGGAATATCGCGCTTGCTCGCATAAATGCGGCGTCCGGGTTTGGACACACGGCGCGCACCCGACAAAACCGGTTTGCGCATGGTATCGTACTTTAGCCAAAGCTTGAGTTGGGCTTGCGGGCGGTCACGCGTGACTTCGAGCTTGTCCACGAAACCTTCATCTTTTAAAATTTTAGCGATTGCCACGCGCATCTTGGACGCAGGCATCACCACTTGGGGATGTCGCACCATCGCAGCATTATGCATTCGCGCGAGCATGTCAGCAATCGGATCATTCATCGGTCGAACTCCTGTGAGCAGCGCATAAGCTTCGGTCAAATTCTGACCTTGCGCGTTACGCCACTCGAAATGTCCATTCAATAATCGGAGCAAAAATTCTTACCAACTCGATTTGGTCACACCCGGCAATCGCCCTTCGAGCGCTTCTTTGCGAAAGCAAATACGGCAGAGTTGAAAACGGCGAATATAGCCGCGCGGGCGTCCACACAGTTTGCAGCGATTCCGCACGCGGTTTGGATATTTGCGATGCAGCTCGCGATTAATCATTGATTTCTTTGCCACTCTATCCTCACTTTTGTCGGAACGGCATGCCCATTAACTGCAGCAGGCGGCGCGCTTGTTCGTCATTCTTGGCGCTCGTCACAATTGTGATTTCCATGCCGCGCAATTTGTCAATGGCATCGTAATCAATTTCAGGAAAAATCAATTGTTCGCGCAAACCGAGCGTATAGTTGCCGCGCCCATCGAACGCATCGCGTGGAACGCCGCGAAAATCGCGCACACGCGGGAGCGCCGCGCTCATCAGACGGTCCAAGAACCAATACATGCGGTCGCCGCGCAGTGTGACTTTGACACCAATCGCATTGCCTTCGCGCAATTTGAACGTCGCGATGGATTTTTTGGCTTTGCGCACTACCGGTTTTTGCCCCGTAATCGTCGTCAAATCTTTGACCGCCGCATCCAATGCTTTTGCATTGCTCAATGCTTCGCCAATGCCGATATTGACTACCACCTTGTTGACCTGCGGCACTTGCATCTTGTTCGAGTAACTGAACTCTTTCATCAAGGTCGGCGCGATTTCCTGGCGATAGCGTTCCAACAAACGCGGGGGAATTCGCTCGGCACGAGGCGCTTTTTCTTTGGCGGCTTTGCCGTCGCCTTTCGGTTCGCCTTGTTTGCCTGCGCCACCCTTGGGGGCTCCGCCTTTGGCTTCACCTTTGGGTTTTTGTTGTTTCTCTTTCTTTTCGTCAGCCATGGTATTGGAAAAAAGTATAAAGTAAAAAGTGAAAAGCTAAAAGTAAATCCACATGTTCAATTACTTTTTCGCTTTTGGCTTTTAACTTTTAACTTGATTTTACTTGTCAATTGCATTGCCGCATTTGCGACAGACGCGATATTTGTCGCCGCCATCGGTGCTTTCAAATCCGACGCGTGTTTGTTTGCCGCAGTTCGGACACACCAACGCGACCTTTGACCAATGCATCGGTCCTTCGCGTTCAATGATGCCGGTTTGTGTTTTGACTTGACCGGGCACGCGGCGTTGTGCCTTTTTCATCATATTGACACCGGCGACGACGATGCGTTCTTTTTTCGGATACACGTATTGCACTGCACCCGTTTTGCCCTTGTCGTCACCGCTCAATACTTTGACGGTATCGCCTTTTTTAATCTTGTTCATGGTTACAACTCACAACACTTCCGGCGACAGCGAGACAATTTTCATAAAACCTTTTTCACGCAGTTCGCGTCCCACCGGACCAAAAATGCGCGTGCCGCGCGGGTTGGTGTTTTCTTTTTCCAAAAGGACGGCAGCATTCTCATCAAAGCGAATGTACGAGCCGTCGCTGCGTCCGTATTCTTTGGCAGTACGAACCACCACCGCGCGGACGACTTCGCCTTTTTTCACCGCGCTGTTGGGCGCGGCGGATTTCACCGATGCAATAATAATGTCGCCGACCGCCGCATACTTGCGATTCGAGCCGCCCATTACGCGAATGCACATGATGGTGCGCGCACCCGTGTTATCGGCGACTTTGAGACGAGTGGTTTCCTGAATCATTCTTGGTCTCCTTCGTCTTCGGCAGCATCGGCATCGCCCTCGTATTCGGCGGCAAATTCGCTCTCCTCTTGCTCGCCTTCCATTTCTTGAACGGATTCAAAACCGCCCAGTTTGGCGAGGCGTTCAGAAGCACGCTTGCGGTCTTCGGCTTTGCGCGTTTCTTTTTCGACGCGTTCTTTTTCAATCAAAGATTCGAGCTCTTTTTCGCGAATCATTTCGACGACTTCACCTGCGCGCACAATTTCGGCAACCCGCCAGCGTTTTTCACGCGACAGCGGACGCGATTCAACAATTTTTACCGTGTCCCCCGCTTTGGCTTTCGGTTCTTCGTTATGCGCCTTGAAACGACGGCGTATGGTAATGATTTTGCCGTAAAGCGGATGACGGCGGCGTGTTTCGACGACGACGACAACCGTTTTTTGCATCTTGTCGGAAACCACTTTTCCGACCATCACTTTGCCTTTGTATTTGCGTTCGTTCGTTACATCGCCCATTATGCGCCTCCCTTTTTCACCGAAACGCCCGCGAGCTCGCGTTCGCGTTGCAATGTTTTGAGCCGCGCAATTTGGCGACGCACTTGTTTGAAACGATTCTGGTCGGGAACTTGACCGGACGCGTTTTGAAAGCGCAGGTTAAATTGTTCCTGATACAGCTCGTCCAATTGTTTTTGCAGCTCGGCATCGTTGAGACGGCGCAATTCACCTACATTTGATTTCATTGCCCCACCTCGTGTTTGCGAACAAATTGCGTCTTGATGGGAAATTTGTGTGAAGCGAGGCGCATCGCCTCTTCCGCCACATCTTCTTTAATCCCGCCAATTTCCATCAACACGCGTCCGGGTTTGACAACGGCGACCCAATGGTCGGGCGCGCCTTTACCGCCCCCCATACGCGTTTCGGCGCCTTTGATGGTCACCACATGGTCAGGAAAAATGCGAATCCAGATTTTGCCACCGCGTTTGACAAAGCGGACAATGGCGCGGCGCGCGGCTTCAATTTGACGGCTGGTAATCCATGCCGGTTCGAGAGCTTGAAGTCCAAATTCGCCAAAAGAGACTTCAACGCCGCGCAGTTCTTTGCCCTTCATGCGCCCGCGATGCTGTTTGCGGAATTTGGTTCGTTTTGGTAGCAACATGATAAATTCTGGCTGATGGCAAATGGCAGATAGCGTCTCGCATAAACCGCCTTCTCTATGCTATCTGCTATCGGCAATTAGCGTTCCCGTTCTTGCGTGGAACTCGCTTCCACGACCCGCGCAATGCGTTCTTCCAATTTGCGCTTGCGGTCTTCGGGCAAGACTTCGCCGTGATAGACCCACACCTTGATTCCAATTTTTCCGTATGTCGTCGCGGCTTCGCGACGCGCATAATCAATATCTGCGCGGAGCGTTCCTAGTGGCACGCGTCCATCTTTGACTGTTTCGCGGCGTTTCATTTCGGAACCGGCGAGACGCCCAGCCATTTCGACTTTGACGCCTTTTGCGCCGGCGCGCATTGCGCGCTGGACCGATTGTTTCATCGCGCGTTTGTGCGAAATACGTTTTTCCACTTGCTGCGCGATGCTGTCGGCAATCAATTGCGCGTTGGTTTCCGGCTTGGTCACTTCCAAGACTTCGAGTTTCGTTTTCTTTTTCGTCAACTCGTCCAATTTCTTGCGAAGTTCGGAAACGGTGGCGCCTTTGCGTCCGATGACGAGACCGGGTTTCGCCGTGTACACATTTACGGTGACGTTGCCGGGATAGCGTTCAATTTCAACATCGGCAATGCCGGCGTTTGAAACTTTGCCGTAAATCAATTTGCGAATTTCGCGGTCTTCAAGCAGCAGAGTGTGATACGTCTTTTTGTCTGCGGCGTACCAGCGCGAACGACTATCTTTGATGACGCCCAAACGAAAACCGAAAGGATGAACTTTTCTACCCACTTATTTGCTCTCCTTTTCGCTCACGCCAACCGTAATGTGCGTGTAACGATGTTCAATCGGTTTCACGCGCGAGCGTGAACCAATTTTGCGCCATTTACGCGACGGGGCTTTGTCTGCAACTGCCGTAGAAACAACTAAATCATCGCGTGACAATCCAAAATTGTTTTCGGCGTTCGCGGCTGCCGAGTTGATGGCTTTCGAGATTGCAACCGCAGAACCTTTGGATGTCATTTTCAACACACCGATGGCGCGGTCCACTTGCTGCCCGCGAATCATGTCCAGCACGAGACGCACTTTGCGCGGCGACATGCGGAGATATTTTTCAACTGCTTTGACTTCAAAATCTGCCATGATACACCTGATGGAGTGATGGAGTGATGGAGTGATGGAGCGAATCTCTCTAGCGCCCTATCGCTCATTCTCGCCACCTAGCTTTTCACTTCTGTCGCTTTTTCTTTGGATGAATGTCCGCGGAAGTGGCGTGTCGGCGCAAATTCACCAAGACGATGCCCGACCATATTTTCTGTAATATAAATTGGCACATGGCGGCGACCATCATGAATCGCAATCGTGTGACCGACCATTTGCGGAAAGATCACTGACGCGCGCGACCATGTTTTGACAACGCGCTTTTCATTGTTCCGATTCATCAGCTCGATGCGCTTGAGCAGTTTCGGTTCGACAAAAGGTCCTTTTTTAAGTGAACGACTCATGTTCTCTGGCTGATAGCGTATGGCAGATGGCGTATGGCAGCTGTCTTTGCAGCTCGCCATTGGCTATCTGCTATCTGCTATTTATTTCTTTCCGCGTCGTCTTACAATATATTTGTCCGTGCGCGAATTTTTACGGGTGCGATAGCCGAGCGCAGGTTTGCCCCACGGCGTTTTCGGTCCAGGCATACCAATACCGGTTTTCCCTTCACCACCACCATGCGGATGGTCGCGCGGCGTCATTGCCACACCGCGCACACTGGGACGCCAGCCCATGTGTCGTCTGCGTCCGGCTTTACCAATTTTAATCGTGCTTTGTTCAATGTTGCCGATTTGACCAATGGTTGCCGAACATTCCATCGAAATGTAACGCACTTCGCCCGACGGCATACGGATTTGGGCGTACTTGCCTTCTTTTGCCAAAAGTTGCGCACCCACTCCGGCACTGCGCGCAATTTGTCCGCCTTTGCCTTTGACCAATTCGATGTTGTGGATGACGGTGCCAAGCGGAATGTTTTGAATCGGCACCGTGTTGCCCGGTTTGATTTCCGCTTCCGCGCCTGACAATAAAGTATCGCCAACGACAACGCCCAACGGCGCAATGATGTAGCGCTTTTCGCCATCGGCGTAATGCAATAAAGCAATGCGCGCCGTACGATTCGGGTCGTATTCAATCGCAGCAACTTTGGCGGGAATGTTCACCTTGTCGCGGCGAAAATCAATCAGGCGATATTTTGGCGAGGTGCCACCGCCGCGATGACGGACACTCAATTCGCCGCGATTGTTGCGCCCTGCCCATTTCTTTTTGTGGCGCAAGAGACTCTTTTCGGGTTTCTTGCCCTTGGTCAATTCTTCAAACGTCGAAACGGTTTGCCAGCGGCGTCCGGGCGACGTAGGTTTATATGCTTTGATTGGCATTTTTACACACCCTCGAACAAATCAATCCGCTGGTTCGCGGGAATCGTGACGATTGCTTTTTTCCAAACGGACGTAAAACGCGTTTTGCGACGGCGTAAAGAACGGCGCGCTTTGCGCGGCATTTTCATCACGTGAACATCAATCACATTAATTTTTGGAAACGCGGTTTCAACGGCTTCTTTGATTTGTTGTTTATTGGCGCGGTCGTCCACTTCAAACGCGTACTTGCGGTACGTATCGCGCAAAAAATTGCTTTTTTCCGTCGTGAGCGGACGGCGTAATACTTCATAAACGTGCATGGATTATTCGCCTCCCTTGTCGGCGGGTCCGTTTGCGCTGTCAAAAAAAGTTTCCACCGCGCTCAATGCCGCTTTGCTCATCACCACAAATTCGTGACCCAGCAAATCGCGCACGTTCAAATAACCTGTGCGGAGGGTTTTTACATTTTCCAAATTGTGCGCGGACTTGGCAAGATTCATATTTGTTTCGGGCAACAAAATCACCGCCGAGGGTTTCACTTGCAAACGCTCCAAAATCGTTTTCATGTCGCGGGTCTTGGCGCCGTCAAGCGAAATTTCATCAATCACTTTGATTTGATTTTCTTGCGCCTTTGCCGCCAGCGCGGATTTCAACGCGAGATGACGCATTTTGCGCGGCATCTTTTGTTCATAGGAACGCGGATGTGGACCAAAGACGACACCGCCGCCTTTCCAATGCGGGGCGCGCGTCGTGCCTTGTCGGGCGCGTCCCGTACCTTTTTGCTTCCACGGTTTCTTGCCGCCGCCGCGCACTTCGCCGCGCGTTTTTGTATCGTGTGTGCCTTGCCGCGCATTCGCCATTTGGCGCAAATACGCTTGGTGCATCACCGCTTTGTTGGGCTCGATTCCAAAAATATCGTCGCGCAATTCAATTTTGCTAATCTCGTCGCCCGCTTGGTTATACAATGGAACTTGCATGTTTCATCGGTTAGTCGGCTGGTCAGTTAGTCGGCTGGTCAATGACTATCCGACCATCCGACTATCAGACTATCTGACTATTTCTTTCCCTTGGGCTGCTTGCGCGCCTTTTGAACAAAAATCAATCCATTTTTGGCGCCGGGCACTGCGCCGCGTACCGCGACCAAATTGCGTTCGGGGTCCACTTGGACAACATCCAAATTGGAAATTGTCACGCGCACATTGCCCATTTGTCCGGCGCGGCGTGTGCCTTTCAAAACCCGCCCCGGCGTTGTCGTTGCGCTGCTGGAACCGGGACGCCGCGTGCGGTCCGATTGCCCGTGCGTTTTGGGTCCACCGTGAAAATGATATTTTTTGACGGGACCCGCCGTGCCTTTGCCTTTGCTCGTGCCAACAACATCCACGCGTTCGCCTACGGAAAAAATTCCGGCAGTGAGTTTTTGTCCCACTTTGTATTTGTCCAGCTGTGTCGTGCGAACTTCACGCAAATGTTTGAGCGACGGCAAATTTTTCAAATGCCCGCGTTCGGCTTTGTTCAACTTGCGCGTTTCTTCAAAACCCAATTGCAACGCGCCGTAACCTGATTTTTCTTCGGTGTGAATTTGCGTCACATAGCACGGACCGACTTCAAGAACGGTGACAGGAATGACCTGTCCCTTGTCGGAAAAAATTTGAGTCATGCCGCGCTTGCGACCCATTAAACCTTCTGCCATTTCAATTTCTCCCCTTCATCGCGCCGGAACGTACTCGTTTCGGGCGACAGTAGGCGTTTCGTTGACGAATGATGAACAACCAAGGACGAAAGTAATTCTCTGCTTCGTCGGTCGTCTTTCGTCCTTCGTCACAGTTTGATTTCGATGTCCACGCCCGCGGGCAAATTCAAGCGCATGAGCGTGTCAATCGTTTTGCTGCTCGGTTCGAGTACGTCAATCAAGCGCTTGTGCGTGCGAATCTCGAACTGTTCGCGCGAATCTTTGTCAATGAATGCGCCGCGAATGACGGTGAACTTTTCGATTTTCGTCGGAAGCGGGACCGGACCGATTACGGCTGCGCCCGTGCGTTCTGCAGTTTCGACGATTTGTTTGACGGATTGATCAAGCACGCGGTGGTCGTAACCTTTGAGCCGAATGCGAATTTTTTGTCGAGCCATAATAGTCGTTAGACATTAGTCACTAGTCATTAGTCGTTGGTTGTTCGCCATAGGCGACAACAGCTAACGACTAACAACTAATGACTAACAACTTTTATTCAATCACCTTGGTAATGACACCGGCACCGACCGTGCGTCCACCTTCGC
>CAYXXF010000017.1:0-161255 GCA_964469005.1 uncultured Anaerolineales bacterium | reverse complement strand
GACCAATTCACCCTGATGGTCCAACATCCTGTCCCAACTTATGTCTGAACTTCAGGTTTTCTCGTCTTGACAAAATAGAAAATATGTTCTATAGTCAATCATCTTTCAGTTCGATGTTCTTACGGAAAGGAATGGTAGGGAGACTATTATGCAAGAACTACATTTTTCAATAGTGATCAATGCGCCAAAAGAGCAAGTCTGGCATGCGATGCTAGATGATCAGCCCTATCGAGAGTGGACAAAGGCATTTAGTGAAGGGTCGTATTACAAAGGGAGCTGGGAGAAAGGGTCCAAAATACTTTTTCTTGGTCCGGACCCAAACACGGGTGAGGAAGGCGGCATGGTCGGTCGGATCGCAGAAAACAAACCGTATGAGTTTATTTCCATAGAGCATCTGGGTATCGTGCAAAACGGGGTTGAGGATACCACGAGCGAAGCGGCAAAAAAGTGGGCGCCGGCTTTTGAAAATTACACGTTTAACGCCAAGGACGGAGCCACCGAAGTGCTCGTGGATATGGACGCAGAAGATGAGTATGTCACAATGTTCAACGAAATGTGGCCGAACGCTTTGCGGAAACTCAAGGAGCTGGCTGAGAAATAGAAAGCATTTGTCGCCAAAGAAAAATTTGAAATTGTCCTTTTCCTGCTCCCAAACAGAATCCACGCGCGCCCACACGCCGGTAACGCAAAGCGTTAGCCCGCATGAGCATCCTTGCATAAAATAGTCACTGAAGGTACGCATGTCATTTCGAACCACTGCTGCGAGCGCAGCGCGGCAGGCTCCGTGAGAAATCTCAATTTTTGAAAAGAGATTTCTCGCAAATGCGACTCCAAATGACAACTAGTGCGTAATGTGAGATAGGAAAAAAGAGACAACTAATGGCAAAGAAATCTTTAAAAGGCACCGGTAGACCTATTTCGAGAATTGAGATGGATTTGGAATTATCGCCCGAACAAAGCAAAGAACTGCTCGAAACATTGCAGCATCGTTTTGAGAAAAACGAAAACCGCCATAAAGGTTTCGAGTGGCGCAAAATAAAAACAAAACTGCAAGCCCATCCTGAAAAACTCGCATCACTTTATGCAATGGAAAGCACCGGTGGTGAACCGGATGTGGTGGGGTACGATAAAAAGACAAACGAATACATTTTTTATGATTGCTCCGCGCAGAGTCCTCAAGGTCGCCGAAGTATTTGTTATGACAGAGAAGGACAAGAACAGAGAGAAAAGCAAGGTGTTCATCCGGCAGGCAACGCGGTTGACCTCGCAGCCGCTATGGGTATCGAAATTTTAGATGAAGCCCGGTATCGAGAGTTGCAGAGACTTGGAGAGTTTGATGCGAAATCGGAGAGCTGGATCCAAACACCGACTGATATTAGACAACTCGGTGGCGCTCTCTTTTGTGACCGTCGCTACGGGCATGTCTTTGTGTTTCATAACAGTGCGCCGTCCTTTTATGCTGACAGGGGATTCCGTGGCTCACTAAAGGTCTGAACAGATAGCCCATCTCCAATTGCTTGCCCGAACACAACCTTCCGCCGCATGTTATAATCGCCTTATCTGTATGCACAGATGAGGCGATATGTTTTTTTTACGCGCGCATCCAAAATTCGCAGCAGCCATTTTGTTTCTGATGGTCATTACGAATTCGTGTACGCAAGCGATTGCGCCAACTCCTCTTCCTCCCAGTTCCGATACACCTCCGCCTTGCACCACCATCGGTCAACAATTCGTTTCGCCCATTGACGGAGTTACGGTCGTTTGCGTTCCTGCCGGTGAATTTATGATGGGCGCAGATGAGAGTGACCCTGATGCGCGTCCACACGAAAAGCCACAGCATCGCGTTTTCCTCGATGCGTTTTGGATGGACCGCACCGAAGCGACGAACGCGAATTTTCAGAAATGTGTTGACGCGGGCGTTTGCAAACCGCGTTCCGCGCGACGCGGCACAACCGGCGTCGCGTCGCTCAAACATCTCAACTATTATTATGATGCCGAGTTTGCGAGCTATCCCGTTTTGATTTATGAGGTGGAGGACGCGAAAACGTATTGCAAATGGGCGGGGCGTCGTTTGCCAACAGAGGCAGAGTGGGAAAAGGCCGCGCGCGGAAGTGCAACGGATTCAACGCGAACGTTTCCGTGGGGCAATGAAAAGGATTGCAAGTACGCAACTTTTTTCGGTTGTACTGTGGATACGGTGGATGTGGAATCCTACGCGAATGTCACGAGTTCGTACGGTGCACTGAACATGGCAGGCAACGTGTGGGAATGGGTGGCAGACCAATATGCGCCCGACTATTATGCGAACTCGCCTGAAAACAATCCGCAGGGTCCTGCGCAAGGCGAAGGCAATGTACGACGCGGCGGCGGCTGGCGCAGTCTCACGCGCGACCTTCGCTTTACCGTGCGCGCGAGCGGCACAGGGCATCATTATTTTGATGGACAGATGGGATTTCGGTGCGCGATGAGCGATAGAATCCCATAGATTGAGTCTGTCCATTTGTACGCGACCAGACACATCTCATAAACGAACACAGGCATGTCATACTTACGGGTCCTCAAATCTTTTGTCGAAGGTGAAAGAGACCTTCGGACTTGGCCCGATTGGTGGCAAGAGAATGCTCACCTAATCGAGGAAAACGAAGGGCGTTCACTCTATCTGCTAATTGAAAATGATTGGAGAGACGGAGCATGTAGAATTCTCCAACATCATCTTGTTGAGTTCAAACTAAACGCGTCTTTGCATTGGGACAGATGTAGAAAGTGCGGAGAGCCGTTGTTTCATGCGATTCCAGATGTTACCACTCAAGAGGCAATCCGCGAGTTCGCAAGAAATTCGAGCTTGCCAGACAAAGACGCGATGGAACGCGAAGGATGGATTCACACAGGGACCTTCTGCCCAAATGGTTGCACAGCAATATTGACATCTTGGCGTTGAGCATTCCTCTGCTTCATATATGTCCCCCATGATATAATCGTCTCAACTCCGTTTTAGGCGGCGATATGCTTTTCACACGACAACAGCTCGAAGATCAAGAAAATCTCGCGCTCGCGCCCTACGGCATGAAAAGCCGCGACACGCGCGGGCGCATTTATCCCGACCCCGAACACGAGTATCGCACCGCGTTTCAACGCGACCGCGATAGAATATTGCATACCACCGCGTTTCGGCGGCTCGAATACAAGACACAAGTTTTCGTCATCACTGAAGGCGATTACTATCGCACGCGTTTGACACACACCGTCGAAGTCGCACAAATTGGACGAACGCTTGCGCGCACGCTCGGCGCGAATGAAGATTTAACCGAAGCGATTTGTCTCGTGCATGACATTGGGCATACGCCGTTCGGACACGCGGGCGAATACACGATGCGAAACTTGATGCGCGAGTTCGGCGGGTTCAATCATCAACAGCAATCGTTGCGCGTGGTGGATGAATTGGAAGAACGTTTCTCCGAACATCGCGGTTTGAATTTGACGTACGAAGTGCGCGAAGGGATTGCGAAACATGAAACCGCATACGACGAAGTGGGGTTTGGCGATTTCGATTTCAGCGAAATGCCTACATTGGAATCGCAACTCGCGAGCGCGGCGGATGAAATCGCGTACAACACGGCAGACTTGGATGATGGTTTGCGCGCGGGCTTGCTCGACCCGTATGAATTGAACGATTTGGAATTTTGGCGCGCGTGGAGTGCGGAATACCTTAAAGCAAACGCGCGCTTGGATGACATGGTGCGGCACAAATTCATTCGTTGGCTCGTCAATGAATTTGTCACCGATTTTGTAAAGACGACGAACGCGCGCTTGGTGGAACACAAAATAGATTCGGTGGAACAAGTCCGCGCGTTCGGCGCGCCGTTGGCAGAATTTTCCGAACCATTCACGGAACGGATAAAGCCATTGCAGGAATTTTTAATGACGCGGTTTTATCGCCAGTATCGCGTGATGCGAATGGCGAGCAAAGCGGAACGCGTCATCACTGATTTGTTCAACGCGTATCTTGCGGACACGCGTTTGTTACCAACCAAAACACAAGCGCGGTTGAATCAAGATATTCCCGCGCGCGTCGTCTGCGATTACATCGCAGGGATGACCGATCGTTACGCGTTGGATGAATTTGCAAGATTGTTTGACCCGATGACACGAGTTTAGAGACTAGAGATTAGAGATTGGGGTTTGGAAATTGAAAACGGGTTTCCTCTCGAAAGAGAAGAAACCCGTTTTTGTTTTTGCGATACGCTATTTCTGGCTCGGCACCATCTCCACAATCAGTTTTTGGAAATGACTGTTGGGCGGAAGACCCGGCGTACTCGCGTACACTAAATCTACAATTTCCGCATCCACAAGCAAGGTCGCGGTTTCGAGTTTGATGTGTCTCCCTTTTTCGGCGAGGACCAGTTCGCCTTTGGTAGCGAGACGCTGCCGCGTGCCTTGGTCGTTAAACGCGGCTTCGCTCATCAAAATTTGCGTGACGGTGCGAACATCGGTCTTGTCAAACAACCACACATCGAACGCAGTCACTTTGTCGGGCTTGCCTTCGCCGATGGTTTCGGAACTGCCCATTCCGGTTTCACCAAGAAATTCGCCGCGCGCCGTTTCGAGTGTGAACGATGTGTCGTAATTGTCTTCGCCAAATTTGTACGTCGCCGCGAACGTGCCGAGCGATTTGGCGAGAGGCGTAGGGGCGCGTGTCGTTGTGGGTTGCGTTTGCGTCGGCATTGGCGGCGCGGTCGCAGGTTCTTCATATAAACCAGGACGCGGGGTCGAAGCCGGCGGCGCAACAGGTTCGGGACGCGCATAATTGACTGTCCCACCACCCGCGCCGGCGGAAGATGTTGTGGGGCGCGCGCCACCGCGCATCCGCATATACAAAAAGAGTCCGAGCGCGACCAGCAGAATCAATCCCGCGAGCAGCAATAGCAATTGTCCCAAATTCCCAAAGATACCACCACCACCGCCGGAAGTGTTGTCACTTGGAGTTGTCGTTGGGCGCGGCTGTGTGGAGCCGTTGCTTGACAAATTGAGTCCAAGCACTTGGGCAAACGACGCGACGCGCGCCGCACCTTCGGCATCATTTTTGGTATTGCGTTCCGTGAATGCGGATTTGAGACTGGCGGAAACTTGGTCAGGGTTAAAGCCGCGTAACCGCTCGCGCGCGAGCATCAGGTCTTGATTGATATTGTAGGAATCCGCGACCATCGTGACCCACTCCTCGCGTGCAGCAGGATTGAGGTCCCAGGGATCGGTATCAACAATTTTGACAAGCGGGCTAAGAGCGACGGCACCCAAGAGCAGCCAGCCGACGAGCAAGCCAATAACAAGCCCGCCAATACCGAGCAAAAGCGGATTGGAAAGCAAACTGGAGCGATTGTTCATTGCGCCTCCGAAAGGGCGTCTGGATCAGAAATTTGGCAATTGGCACTGCGCGCAATGTCGGGTGGGAGACCGACACGTGACTCGCGGCACATTACCTTTGCCGATGGCTCAATGCATTGAGCACTGACAATGAACCGGCGGAGAGTTCTTTGGAACAAATCAAGTTTGTTCCAAAGGATTCTAACACAAGACGCGCGGGAATTCAAATGATTTTCTATCGTAGGAACACTTTTTCCCAAGCCAAAAAAGAACTCTCCGCCTTGTGTAACACGGAACGGAGAGTTTTTAACAAGTGGAAAAAAATTTATACGACAGCCACAACCGGTTCTTTGGTGGATTGCGTCAAAATTTCGAGACCATCCGCGCGAAAGACAACGAGGTCTTCGATACGCACCCCGCCCCATTCGGGAATGTAAATGCCGGGTTCGACGGTGAGAAGCATATTCGGTTCAAAAAAATCTTTTTTGTGCGTCTTGCCCGCGCGCGGAAATTCATGCACCACGCGCCCAACGCCGTGACCCGTGCCGTGTCCAAATTCCTTTTCGTAGCCGGCTTTATCAATGATGCGGCGCGCGAGTTTGTCAATTTGCTTGCCGTTCATTCCTACGCGCGCTTTTTTCTCGACTGCGAGCTGTGCTCTCAAAACAATTTTGTAAATTTCGTTGAATTTTTCCGTCGCGTGTCCGAGGGTAATCGTGCGCGTCATGTCAGAATTGTAGCCGTCTATTTGCGCGCCCATATCTATCGTAATCGGTTCGCCAACCTGCAATTCGCGCGTAGAGGGTTCGGCGTGCGGCAAAGCCGCGTTCGGTCCACTCGCGACAATGGGGTCGAACGCCATCCGTTCGGCGCCGTGTTCGCGCATGTACGCTTCAATCATCCACGCCACTTGTTTTTCCGTCATGCCAACGCGAATAGTTTTGAGCAGATAGGTAAATGTGTCGTCGGTCAGTTTCACTGCCGCGCGAATTTTTTCGATTTCGCTTTCGTCTTTCCATGCGCGCAGCATTTTGACGACATCGGCAGTAGGCACCAATTTCGCGCCGATTTTACGTAACGCCTTTTTCCATTCATTCAACCGATACACGGTAACGTGTTGTGCCTCAAAACCGATGGCGCGCAAATTATTTTCTTGCGCGAAATTCGCCAGCGCCTGCGGCAATTCCGATTTGCCGCGCTCTGTCATAGTTACCGGCAGTCCCGATTCTTGCTCCACCACCTGCTTGTATCGAAAATCGGTAATGACGCACGCGGCATTTTTGGCAATGACGATGACGGAATCAAAATCGGCGTGTCCGCTAAAACCGGTGAGATAGCGTTGGTCAGCATTGTGCGAAACGACGAGCGCGTCAATTTTCAATTCGTCAAATTTCGCGCGTAATTTGTCAAGACGAGAATTCATTTTGAACTCCGCGATTAGAGATTAGACACTGGAGATTAGAGACTGAGAAATTGGCGATTGGGTGATTAAGCGTTCTGCCCTCTCCCATCTGTTATCTGTGTTCTGTCGTCTGTATTCTGTGTTCTATTGTAATCGCCGTTGACACATCGTATCACATTTTTTGTTCCTTGCACGAGCAAGCCGCCGCACGCAGGGCATGGCTCGGCGATGGGCTTGTCCCATGAAACAAAATCGCAGTTGGGATACCGTGAGCAGCCGTAAAACACGCGTCCCTTTTTCGATTTGCGTGCACGAATTTCACCTTGTTTGCATTTCGGACATTTTACGCCCGTCGTCATTTTTTTCATGCCCTTGCACGCGGGAAATCGCGAACACGACAAAAATTTTCCGTATTTGCCTTTTTTAATCAACATCGGCGCGCCGCACAAATCGCAAACTTGGTCGCTCATTTCGTGGGCGACGCGCGTAATCGGCATCTCTTGCGCCGCGCGGTCCAATGTCTCTTTGAACGGGTCGTAAAACTCGCGCATCAATTTGACCCAATTCTCTTTGCCCTCTTCCACTGCGTCGAGTTTTTCTTCCATCTGCGCGGTGAATCCTAAATCTACAATGTCTTGAAAGTGCGCGACGAGTAAATCATTCACGACAAATCCGAGTTCTGTCGGTTTCAATCTGCGCCCTTCGATTTGTTCAATGTAATCACGTTCTTGAATGTTTGCCATAATCGGCGCGTAGGTGGAAGGGCGTCCGATACCATGCTGCTCTAATGCTTTGATGAGCGTCGCTTCCGTATAACGCGGCGGCGGCTCGGTGAAATGTTGTTCGGGATAAATGCCCAACAAATCGAGCGGCTCATTTTTTTCCAAGGGCGGCAAGCGTTTGTCCGCGTCATTCTCCTCGTCTTCATCACCGACATTGCGACCATACACAGCGAGATACCCTGCGAATTTGAGGATGGAACCGTTCGCACGGAAAAGAAAATCGGGGGATTGGGTGATTGGGTGATTAGGCTGGTTCGCGGAAATGTCAACGGCGGTGGTATCAAAAATCGCGCTCGCCATTTGCGATGCGACGAATCGTTTCCAAATTAAATCGTACAATTTGAACTGGTCGTTATCAAGATATTGACGCACCGAGTTTGGCTCGCGGAATGTTTTCGTCGGGCGAATCGCTTCATGCGCTTCTTGTGCGCCCGCAACTTTTTTGGAATAGACGCGCGGTTTCGGCGGCAAATATCTTTCGCCAAACTTTTGTTCAATGTATTCGAGCGCTTCTTGTTGCGCGGCTTCTGCAACATTGGTCGAATCCGTTCGCATGTACGTAATCAGACCAACGGTTCCCTCTTCGCCAATGTCAATGCCTTCGTACAATTCCTGTGCGATCTTCATCGAGCGTTTTGGATTCATGCCCAAACGCCGCGACGCGTCTTGCTGCAACGATGAAGTAATGTACGGTGGGTACGGATTGCGCGTCACATCTTTCCGCCGCACATCAATTACACGGTAATCACATCTTTCTAAAATCTCTTTGAGTTTCAGTGCTTCTTCGCCCGAATGACATTCAAAATCCTTGTCGCCGACCTTGATGAGACGCGCGCGAAAAACAGAGATTGGAGTTTGGAGATTAGAGACCGCTTTCTTTCCTTCGCTCTTTCTCTCTATCTCTCCATCTTGTTTCTTTAGCTCTGCTTCAATACTCCAATACTCTACCGCGACAAAATTTTGTATCTCGCGTTCGCGTTCAACAACGAGACGCACAGCGACAGATTGCACACGCCCTGCGCTCAACGGATATTTTTTCATTTTCTTGGACAGCAGCGGACTGATGGTGTAGCCGACAATGCGGTCCAGCACGCGGCGCGCCTGCTGCGCATCCACACGTCCCATATCCAGCGCGCGCGGATGCGAAAACGCGTTTTGAATCGCGTCCTTTGTGATTTCATGAAACTCGACGCGATGTACGGGTTTGCCTGCGATTTGGTTTTTCAATACGGACGCGAGATGCCACGAAATCGCTTCGCCTTCGCGGTCAGGGTCGGTGGCGAGATAAATTTCACGCGCGCCTTGCGCGTACTCGCGCAGTTCTTGGACCACATCGCGTTTCTTTGCAGTGATTTCATATTTGGGTTTGAAATCGTGTTCAATGTCCACGCCCAAATCTTTTTGCGGCAAATCGCGAATGTGTCCAACCGACGCGCGCACGCGATAATTGCGTCCGAGAAATTTGGAAATCGTTTTTGCTTTCGCGGGCGATTCGACGATTACTAAAGCATTGAGGGATGAGGACTGAGAGCTGAGGGATGAACCCGAACTGTCGTCAATTTCTACGTCATCTTTTTTACTGTGCGCGCGTCGAGGACGCGTCGCGCGTTCTGGTGCGGACGATTTTTTTGCGCGCGTTTTTTTTGTTTCCGCTTTCGTTTTGCGTGTGATGGTTTTTTCTACGCGCGATTCCGTAAGTGGCAGCACAGCTTGTTCATTTTGCGATTCGCGTTTTGCGAGAGGCGATTCTCCTTTCTCGTTTCTCGCTTCTCGCTTCTCGCTCCCCCCTCCACTCGTTGCCACCTCCATCACCCGCATCAACACGCTGCCGCACACCGCGCAGGTGCCGCGCGTCAAGGGTTTCCCGTTCGCGGCTTGAACCAACTGCGCGTTAGAAATCTCGCGCATGACTCGACACTTGGGACAATGAGCTTGCATAAGGAAATTGTATCACAAGATAGAACAATTGTGCGATTGATTTTCGTTTATAATACACAAACATTGTCGTTTCAAAAAAGGAGTACTGCATGGAACGCCGGAATCTTCCACCAGAATCGGCAGAACACGAAAAGCAAGAAAATCGCACAGCCAGAGCGTTACCTTATGTTGCGATACTGTTGCTTGTTCTGCTGGTGGTCATCTTTATCATTGCACAAACAGGTCCACAAACCGGAAATATTTTTGGGGGAGGACGCAATGCCGGCGGCTTGAGCGGCACCCATCGAGTGCTTGGCTCTCCGTCGCATACATAGGAGTTTCTATGGAAGACATCTCCACTCTGCTTGGCGGGCTGAATAGCGACAGCGCCAAACAACGCGAACGCGTCATCAAGAGTCTCGCGCCATCCGTCTTGCAAGAACCCCAAGTGCTTGAAAAATTACAGCAGCTCGTGAGCGCCGACCCCGTGGAATATGTGCGTGAAGCGGCGCGGGCGCAATTGATGGCAGCAGGACAAACCCCACGCGAAAGCATCGCGCCGGTTCAATTGAAACAAGAGGGCGCCGCCAAACCCGCCGCGTTTGCGATTGGATGCGTAATCATTCCGATTGTAATTTGCGTGGTCGTCGCAATTGTGATAATTGCGGCTCTCGCCATCATGGGTCCGCAAATCGGCAACATCTTTTCGCGCATCACAAACGATTTGGCATCCCCCTAAATTTCTCACCCGCTTTCAAAGGGAGCCCATGATGGAACCAAATCAAGAACATTCAAAAGGACAAATCGCGACGGATAAAATCGGCAACCACAAGCAGCCCTTCCTCGAATACTTGATCATCCTGCTTGTGTTCATAGTGCTTGTAGTGGCGTTTCTTGTGACGCAAGGTTCGCAAACGGGAAACTGTTTTGGAGGCGGTCCCCCAAATGGCTGCGGTCGAGTGACAAACGGGTTGAGTGGAACATAATCCAAACGTGCTGCTTGTCCTAGACTCGCCTGCAGTTGATGAACCTCGAGACAAGCATTTTCACAGCCCATCCTGCACCCACGCCCACGCATCGTTCGCATCGTTCGCGTCAAAGTATTGAATCATCGCGCGCGTGAATGGTTTGCAGATTATCGCCATCCACGCTTCCCATTCTTTGTCGCCGATGAACGCGAGCCGTTCGATTTTGTCGCCGAGCTGCGCGTCGAGTTGAATATCATCCCACAACGCTTGCGGTTCCCAGCCCTGAAAATTTTCCGTCTGCACGAGCAGATGCAATTTCCCTTTTTCCGTCGCCGCGAATATCACCGGCACAAATTGTTTGTAATCGGCATCGGTCAATTTGCCCGACAATTTCACCGCGACAAAATTTCCTTCGCTGCGTAAAATTTCGACCATCGTGTTTGCTCCACAAACAAAAAGCGAGTTCAAGCATCGTTATGCGTTGAACTCGCTTTTCTTTTTTCAGCGGTCGTTGTTACCCACTCTTCATTTTCGCGACACTGTACTGGTACGCTTGGGCGAGCCATTCCCAATTTAACACGTTCCAAATCGCGTCCAGATAATCTGGGCGGCGATTTTGATATTTCAAATAGTACGCGTGTTCCCACACATCCACGCCAAACACAGCGGCTTTGCCTTCCATGAATGGACTGTCCTGATTGGCGGTACTCGTGATTGCCAACGTTCCATCTTTTTCGACGACGAGCCACACCCAACCCGAACCAAAACGTCCAAGTCCCGCCGCTTTGAATTTTGCTTTGAATTCATCAAAGCTGCCGAACGTGGCATTGATGGCATCTGCCAACGCGCCTTGTGGTGCGCCGCCGCCATTCGGAGATAGCGCCAACCAAAAGGCGCTGTGATTCGCATGCCCACCGCCGTTGTTGCGAACGGCAGTACGAATATCTTCAGGCACACTGTCGAGGTTCATAATCAAACTCCACTCATCACTGACCTCGAACTCGGGATGTTTTTCGAGCGCGGCGTTCAAATTATTGACGTATGCGGCATGATGTTTGTCGTGATGAATCTGCATCGTCAGCGTATCAATGGTTGGTTCCAACGCATCATACGCGTAGGGAAGCGGTGGTAGTTCGAACTTCATGGTTGTTTCCTCCTGGGAAAATATTGTCGTAAGGTTTCACATACTTTATCAACAAAATTGTTGCAAAAGGATTATAGCATCCTGATATACGAGCGTCAATGTATCTTGCAAAATTTTAACGCGAATTTGCCAAAACAAATCATCCGCGTATAATTTGGTCATTCAACCTCGCACGTCTTTTTTTGAGAACAGTCGGTGTCCCCGACTGTTCTTTGTTGATGGAGAACAAGCAAGAGAAATATGGCGACAGCAACCAAAAACGATTTTATCGTCGCAATCGCACAGATTTGCACCGAGCGCGGCTTGTCCAAAGAAACCGTTTTACACGCAGTGGAACAAGCGCTCGTTTCCGCGTACAAACGCAACTATGGCGGCGCGGCAAACATCTCTGCAAAAATTGACCCCAACAGCGGCAAGGTCAAAATTTTCGCACAGAAAACTATCGTGGACAATGTGCTAGACCGACGCGCCGAAATTACCTTGGCGGACGCGCGCGACATTGACCCGATGGCAGACATCGGCGGACAGGTGTCCATCGAGTCCACGCCGGACAATTTTGGACGCATTGCCGCGCAGACGGCGAAACAAGTTGTCCTGCAACGCATTCGCGAAGCGGAACGCGACACGCTCTATACGACCTTTCACGAACGCGAAGGTGAAATCGTACAAGGCACCGTCAAGACGATTGAACAAGGCAACATCACTGTTGACTTGGGACGCCTCGAAGGCGTTCTCACCAAGAACGAACAAATTCCGACCGAACGGTATCGGCACAATCAAAAAATTCGCGCGCTCATCACCGAAGTGAATAAATCATCGCGCGGTCCACAAGTCATGTTGTCGCGCACGCATCGCAACATGCTGCGACGCTTGCTTGAAATCGAAGTCCCCGAAATTTTTAACGGACTGGTCGAAATCAAGTCCATCGCGCGTGAAGCGGGACAACGTTCCAAAGTCGCAGTCGCGGCAACACAGGACGGGATTGACCCCGTCGGCGCGTGCGTCGGACAACGCGGTGTGCGAATTCAGGCGATTGTGAACGAATTGTCCGGCGAAAAAATTGACGTTATCGAGTGGAATCCGAATCCGCAAATTTTTATTGCGAGCGCGCTGTCGCCCGCCAAAGTGACGCAGGTTGGATTGAGCGAAGACGACAACGGCGACAAAGTGGCAACGGTTGTTGTTGCCGATAAACAATTGTCTCTTGCGATTGGCAAAGAAGGACAAAACGCGCGTCTCGCTGCGAAACTCACGGGCTGGCGCATTGACATCAAGAGCGAAGCGCAAGTGCATGAAGATGTGATGCGGAAACAGATGGAGCAAGACGCGTTCCTCGCTGCACAACAAATCATCACCGAAGCAGAAGAAGGAATCCAAGCGCCGTTTGAACCCGAAGCCGCGACAGGTGAAATCACCGCGCCCATTGTGCCAACTCCCGTTCCGCCAACGCCGGTCGCGCCCGTGGCGTTAGTCGAAACGCCGATTGTGGTGGCGCCGGTGGCAGAACCCGAGCCGGAACCCGAGCCCGAAGAAGAATTGTCGTTCGCCGAAGCGCTTGAAAAATTTGAACAGCGCCAAGCCGAAGAGGACAATGAAGACCGTCCTGAAGACGATGAGCGCACGCGTAAATTAAAAGAAGACCGCCGCAAACGCCAAACGCTTGTCTTTGACCCCAAAGCCGGCAAAGTGGTCGCCCAAAAGAAACACAAGGGCGGCAAACAAGATTGGCTCGACGAGTTGGGCGAAGACGAAGACGAGTTGGTAGACGAACTGACGACGGACGAGGTTGAAGTAGAAGAAGAAGAATAGAGAATTTCGGATTGCGAATTTCAATAATGAAATTTCACTTTCGAAATTCGCAATTCAAAATTCGCAATGCCAAAACATATTCCGCAGCGCACGTGTATTGGTTGTCGCAATGTACAGGCGAAACGTGAATTGCTGCGCATCGTACGCACACCCGACGGGCATGTTATTGCGGACCCGACGGGAAAAAAAAATGGGCGCGGCACGTATGTTCACAAGTCGCGCGAATGTTTTGAAAGTGTTGTGGGCGCGCCCGGAAAATTGCAGCACGCGCTAAAATTGGAATCACGGATTGCGCCCGAAGATTTGAACGCTTTGATTGAATTGGCAAAAACGTTTCCCGCAAACACAGCGACGGAAACAGAGATGAAAGGTACACCGATTGAGCAGCGCCGCGCTCATACCCAAGCGGCGCATCAACTAAAGTGAACGGCTGGTTGTTTTTTCGCTGGCGGTTTGACGCACGAGGCGATGGAGTTCGTCGCAGCTGCGCGGGGAGTAGAACAATGCACTAACACTGTTCCTCTTCCCCCTCCTGCTGCATCATGACGCGTTGATGTAATTGCGCGTCACTCCTCTTGTGTCCGCCTCTCCAGCCCTCACTTAACCCAATAATTTTTCGCATCGCTGCATCATGCCTCGCCACGCGTTCCGTTTGCGTTGTTTGGCAATGCGGCATGATGAATGTACAGGTCAGTGGTTCACCACAGGACAAGCGTTTTGCGCGCGTCCGGGGGTGAGTGAACACTGGTGTGAAAGCGAGGATGGTATGGCAGACGAATTAACTCCCAAGACAGACCAAGACAAGCCCAAGCCGGAACAAGCAAAGAGCAAACCCGTTGATGCGGCAGAAACTGCAACAGCCAAACCGCGTCCTGCAAGCTCACCGACTTCGACAAAGCCTTCCGCGCCATCCGGTGCGCCTCGCCCCACGACATCACGCCCATCCACAACCGGCGGCGCTTCACCGCGCCCCGGTGCACCGCGTCCATCCGGCAGCGGGAGCAGTGCGCCGCGTCCGGCAGGAACATCAAGCAACGCGCCGCGTCCCAATGGACCGCGTCCCGCCGGTTCAAGTTCCACGCGTCCTAATTCATCACAAAATTCCCGTCCGCCGCAACAACGCACCGGCAGCGGACAGCGTCCTTCGAGCGGAGGAAATCGTCCACCCCAAACAAGCAATCGTCCGCCTTCGTCAGGGAATCGCCCTCCATCGTCAGGCAACCGTCCACCGTCTTCAGGCAATCGCCCACAGACCGGCAATCGCCCGCCGATGCAAGGAAATCGTCCGCAAGGTGGAAATCGTCCTTCGTCCGGCGGTTCGCGTCCCATGCACGGCGGCGCGCGCCCATCTTCCGGAGGAGCGCGCCCGCTAGGGCAAAAACCGCTTGCACCAATCGCGCCGGCAAAACCCGCCGCGCCGCAACTCGTTACGCTCCCCGCGATGCTCACGGTGCGCGACCTCGCCACCGCGCTCAAGCTCACGCCGATTGACATTATCAAAAAATTGATGGCGAACGGTGTGATGGCAAACATCACACAGTCTATTGATTTTGATACCGCGACGTTGATTGCCGAAGAACTGGGTTTCCAAGTCAAAGAAGAAAAACCCGAAGTGGTCGAAGAAGTGGTCACAACGCTTTCTTCGATGCCGAAAAAAGTTGAATACACCGAAGAAGAGCTCAAGGCAATGAAACCGCGTCCGCCCGTCGTCACTGTGATGGGACATGTGGACCATGGCAAAACTTCATTGCTCGACGCGATTCGCCACACCAACGTTGTGGAAGGCGAATTTGGCGGCATCACGCAACACATCGGCGCGTATCAAATTGAACACAACACCAAGAAAATTACCTTTCTCGATACGCCGGGACACGAAGCATTTACCGCGATGCGCGCACGCGGCGCCAAAGCAACAGACATCGCCATTATTGTCGTCGCCGCTGACGATGGCGTAATGCCAACCACGCGCGAAGCGATCGAACATGCGCGCGCGGCGCAAGTTCCCATCATCGTTGCGCTGAACAAAATTGACCGCCCCACATCAAATCCCGAACGCGTGAAACAACAATTATCAGACATCGGTCTCGAAGTGTACGGCGGCAAAGATGAAGTCACCGTTGTGCCGGTGTCAGCAAAACAACGCATCGGGATTGACGACTTGTTGGAAAATATCCTGCTTGTCGCTGAACTCGCGGACCTCAAGGCGAACCCCGATAAACTTTCGACGGGCGTAATTATCGAATCACGTCTCGATAAGCAACAAGGTCCGACCGCGACCATGCTGGTGCAAGAAGGCACACTCAATGTCGGCGACTTTATTTTGATTGGCGAAGCATCGGCAAAAATTCGCGCCATGTTCGACGAGCGCGGAGAAATCATCGAAGCTGCCGGTCCTTCTGCGCCCGTCGTCGTAACAGGTTTGAGCAACGTTCCGCCCGCAGGCGAATCGTTTGAAGAAGTCGAAACGGAACAAGAAGCACGCACACGCGCGTATCAACGCGTCCAAGCGCGCAAGGCAAAACAGACCAAAACTTCAACCGTCACCCTCAACGACCTGTACGCCAAATTCAAAGAGGGCAGCGTCAAAGAATTGAATCTGCTCGTCAAAGCGGATGTGGCGGGTTCACTCGAACCGATTGTTTCGTCACTCGAAAAATTGGGCGACGGTAACTTGCATGCAAAAATTGTTCGTCAAGGTATCGGCACAGTCACACAAGCAGACGTGATGCTCGCCGCTGCATCACAAGGCATCATCATCGCGTTCAATGTCGGCGTCGAAGGTCCCGCAGAAACGTTGGCGGAACAAGAGAAGGTGGACCTTCGCAAGTACAACATTATCTACAAACTCATCGAAGACATTGACAAAGCGCTCAAGGGAATGTTGGAACCCGAATACAAAGATGTGCTGACGGGACGCGCGCAAGTGTTGAAAATTTTCAACGTCAAGAAAAATGTCGTCGCCGGTTCGCGGGTTATCAAGGGAACCATCTCACGCGGTACGACTGCCAAAGTAATACGCGGACAAAAAGAATTGTTCACCGGACAATTGAGTTCGCTCAAACGCTTTACGGATGATGTCAAAGAAGTCGCCGAAGGATACGAATGTGGTATCTCGCTCGAAGGTTTCAATGATTTGGAAGAAGGCGACCTGATAGAATTTTATAAAAAGGAACGCGTAAGTTAGGTGACGAGTGACGGGTGACGGGGGGACGACATCAAAACCCCGCCACCCGTCACCTGTCACGGTTGTCATGTACGACCCCCAAGTTTTCCAAGCCGTCCTCGCTACCTTAAAAAACGCGCACACCGTTTTTATCGCCGCGCACATTCAGCCCGATGGCGATTGTGTCGGTTCGCAGCTCGCGTTGGCGCACGTACTGCGCGCGTTGGGCAAACGCGTCACGCTCGCGCTCGACGATAAAATTCCCGAGAACCTCAATTTTCTTCAGGGCTTTAAAGAAATCGCGCCGCGCGAACCGGGAGAGCAAGATGTTTTTGTGTACGTGGACGGCAGCGATTCCAAACGCTACGGCAAAGCATTGAACCGCGAAAAAAGCGGCGCGCGCCCCGTCATTCTGATTGACCATCACATTACGAATGAGCCGTTCGGCGATTTGAATTTGGTGGACACCCAAGCCGCGTCCACAGCCGAAATTGTTTTTGAAATCATTCGCGCGTTGAATGTGCCGCTTTCTCAAGACATCGCACAAGCCCTCCTCACGGGTATCATCACCGATACAATGGGCTTTCGTACCTCGTCCACTACGCCCGACACACTCGAAACCGCCACCGAATTGTTACGCATCGGTGTTTCCATTCCTGAAATCATTGACCGTGTTTATAACCGTCGTTCGTATGCGTCACTGCGCGCGTTGGGTTATGCGATTGAACATTCCCGCTTGCATGGGAATGTGTTATGGAGTCAGGCAGATTACAAAACACTCAAGACCATGGGGTTGAACGGAAACGGCACGAGCGGCATCGTGACCCAATTACTTTCTGTCGCCGACGCGGATATTTCTTTTTTTCTCACCGAGAAACAAGATGGCAACATTGACTTGAGTTTGCGTTCACGCGCAGGCGTTGACATTTCGAAAGTGGCGATTGCGCTCGGCGGCGGCGGACACAAACAAGCGGCGGGCGCGCTGCTGCCCCCCCCCTTTGAAACAGCGGCGCAACGCGTGCTTGATACGATTGCACAAGAAATGCAAGACAGCTAATGCAAAATGCATAAGTCCTTTTCAATTTGCATTTAGCATTTTGCATTAGGCATTGATGAACTCCCTCCTCATTCTCGACAAACCGCAAGGGCTTTCCTCTCACTCTGCCGTCCATCGCATCCGAAAAATTACGGGCGAAGAACGCGTCGGTCACGCCGGGACACTCGACCCGATGGCGACAGGCGTGTTGCTCATTTTGCTCGGCAGCGCGGTGCGCCTCTCGGAATGGATTGTGGACCACGACAAAAAATATCACGCGACGGTGAAACTTGGCGTCGAGACGGATACGTACGACGCAACGGGGCAAATCGCGAATACATCAAACGTGAAACGTGAGGATAAAGAAATTCGCGCGGCGGTTGAATCATTCATTGGCAAGCAAGAACAAATCCCGCCCGCCCATTCCGCGATTCAAATTCAAGGCAAACGCGCGTATAAACTCGCGCGGCAAGGCGTCGAGCTTGAAATGCAGCCGCGCTCAGTTGAAATTTATTCCATCGAAAATGTTGCGATTGAAAATGATGTCGTTACATTCGATGTCCATTGCAGCAAAGGCACCTACATTCGTTCGCTCGCGCACGACATTGGCGCAATACTCGGCACAGGCGCGCATCTCGCGGGACTACGCCGCACCGCGAGTGGAAATTTTTCGATTGAATCCGGTTTGACGCTCGAACAAGTGAGTGATGCCGTTGCGCAAAACGATTTGGGAAAATTTTTACTGCCAATGGATTTAGCAATTCCTCAATTCGACGCGGTGTATTTGGATGAAACGCAAACCGGCGCGCTGCGAAATGGACAATTTATCGCCCCCCCCGCAAACTTGACGACGCCGCTTGTCCGCGCGTATGATGAAAACAAGAATCTGTTTGCCATTCTCGAACGCGTTTCTGCAACACAACTCAAACCTAAAAAAGTCCTCACCAATGCACAATGACCAGCATGATTGTGCATTCGGCATTTTGAATTGTGCATTGATTTATGACCGAAATCATTCGAACTCTCTCTGACGCGAATTTGACCCAACCGAGTGTGATTACCATTGGTTCCTTTGATGGCGTGCATCGCGGACACTCGCGCCTCATTCAAACTGTGGTTGAACATGCACGCGAGAAAAATGCGGCAAGTATAGTCGTCACTTTGAATCCACATCCGCGTCTGGTCCTACGTCCCGATTCGCCGATGCAATTGCTCAGTACATTGGAGGAGCGGATTGAATTGTTGGCGCAGCAGGGTTTGGATTACGTCGTCGTCTTTCCGTTTTCCCTCGAACAATCCAAATTGCGCGCGCGCGAGTTCGTGCAACTCTTGCGCAATCATCTGCACATTGTCGAACTGGTGTGCGGTCCAAATTTCGCGCTCGGTTACAAACGCGAAGGCACGCTCGCGGTCTTGCGCGATTTGGGACAAGAGTTTGGTTTTACTGTGACCGTCGTTGACCCGCACGAATTTCAAGATGGAATTATTTCCAGCACGCGCGTCCGCGATTTAGTTACAAACGGAGACATAGCCCAAGCAACAACATTGCTCGGACGCTATCCGATGCTGCGCGGCGTTGTTGTGCACGGCGACCATCGCGGACGTGAACTCGGGTATCCAACCGCGAATCTAGAAGTGCCGGACAAAAAATTAATTCCGGCGAATGGGATTTATGCCGTGCGCGTGCGGCTCGGCAACGAATGGCATGACGGCGCGGCGAGCATCGGCATTCGTCCTACGTTCGGCGGCGGCAAACGATTGGTAGAAATTTTTATTCTCGATTTTGCGCGTTGGATTTATGGCGAAGAATTGCAGGTGTATTTCATCGAACGCCTCCGCGACGAAGAAAAATTCGACAGCATCCAAGCATTGCTCGACCAGATGGCGTTGGACGTGCAAAACGCGCGGACGATTTTGAAAACGCTAAATCAAGGCGAACCGCGCGTGAAACGTCAACCGTGAAACGTCGCATGTCACCCGCCACCCGTCACCTCACTCATGTCACAGTACGAAGAAATTGACCACACTGCCGATTGGGCATTTCGCGCGTTCGGAAAAGATTTACATGAATTGTTCGCGAACGCGGCGTACGCGTTGTTTGCGCTCGAAGGCGCGCTCGACGCGCAATCTACCTTGACGCGCGAAATTCAGGTCGAGGGCATTGACCGCGAAGCATTGCTCGTAAATTGGTTGAGCGAACTTTTATTTTTACAAGAGACCAAACACGAGACGTTTCAGAAATTTGAAATTACAAGTTTGACCGACACTGCATTGACTGCCACAGTTTACGGCGCGCTGACCCAACCCATCACAAAATTTATCAAAGCCGTGACCTATCACGATTTGAAAATTGAACAAACGGAAAAAGGTTGGCAAGCGACGGTGGTGGTGGACGTGTAATAGCAGATGGCAGATGGCAGATTGCGAATGGCGCGACCGCTCGCCATCTGCCATGAGCCATCAGCCATCAGCAATGATTTCCAAAAACGATTTACAACGCCTCTCTGAATTTGTCTGGCAGGTGCCGCGCGAATATCGCGCGGATATGCGCGTGCCGGCGCGCATGTGGGCAGATGAAGAATTGTTGGATGACGCGCTCCAAGACAAATCCGTCGAACAACTCATCAACACCGCGACGCTGCCGGGAATTGTGAAATACGCGATTGCGATGCCCGACATTCATCAAGGGTACGGCGCGCCCGTCGGCGGCGTGTTTGCCACCGCCACGCGCGATGGAGTGATTTCACCGGGCGCGGTTGGCTACGACATCAATTGTGGCGTCCGCGTGCTCGCATCACACGTCAGCGCAGAAGAAATTCAACCTTATCTTGAAAATTTGGCGACGACGTTGTATCGCAATTGTCCGAGCGGCGTGGGTGTGAGCGGTTCGATCAATTTGTATGGCGATGACCTCGATGAAATTTTGAATCGCGGCGCGGATTGGGCACTCGAACGCGGTTATGCGCGCATGGAAGATTTGCCACACACCGAAGAGTACGGACGAATTCCGTATGCGGACGCGGCAAAGGTCTCGCACAAAGCAAAAGAACGCGGACGTGACCAACTCGGCACGCTCGGCGCGGGGAATCATTTTATCGAAGTGGACCGCATCGCGGCGATTTATGATGCAGAGGCGGCGCGCGTGTTGGGATTGTTTGAAAATCAAGCTGTTGTGCAAATTCATTGCGGCTCGCGCGGACTCGGGCATCAAGTGTGTCAAGACTACGTGGACAAATTTCAACGCGTCGTCAAAGAGTACAACATTGTTTTACCCGACCGCGAACTCGTCGCCGCGCCGTTTACTTCACCCGAAGGGCAAGAATACGTCGGCGCGATGGGTGCAGCTGCCAATTTCGCGTTTGCAAATCGCCAAGTCCTCGCGTTTCACATTTGGCGTTCGTTTGCGGAAGTATTGAAAGGGCATGTTCAAGATTTCGATTTGCATCAAGTATATGACATCGCGCACAACATGGCGAAAGTGGAAGACCATGACGTTGATGGCGAATTGACACAAGTTCTCGTGCATCGCAAAGGCGCCACGCGCGCATTTGGTCCCAACTCACCCGTGCTTCCTGATAACCTTAAAGAAATCGGACAACCCGTTTTGATTCCGGGTTCGATGGGCACCATGTCCTTTATTTTGTGCGGCACGCAAGGTTCGATGGCGCAAACATTCGGTTCATCCTGTCACGGCGCGGGACGCGTGTGGAGTCGGCATCGCGCGAAAAAAGAAATTCGCGGTGAAAAATTGCGCGTGGAAATGCTAGAGCGCGGGATTGAGGTCCGCGCCGGTTCGTTGAGTGGTCTCGCCGAAGAAGCGCCGCAAGCGTACAAAGATGTTTCGCGTGTGGTGCAGGTGGTTGACTCGGCGGGAATTGGAAAAATGGTCGCGCGGTTGGAACCGATGGCAGTAATCAAGGGATGAAGGATGAAACTTCAGACCGTCGAAATTGAACAAGCCATTGGCGGCGTACTGATTCACAACATCGCGGACGCGCAAGGGCATAAAGCATTGAGCAAAGGGCATCGTCTTACAAAAAGCGATGTAGAAAAATTGCGCGCGTTGGGCAAGGCGACTGCGTTTGTTGGAATGTTTGAAGATGGCGATGTCAATGAGAACGATGCCGCGACGCGCATCGCGGACGCGGTGTGCGGTGAAAATGTTTCGCTTTCGGCGGTGAGCGGTGGACGTATCAATCTGTTTGCGACAACGCGCGGAATCCTTAAGGTTAATATTGACGCGTTGAATCGAATCAATTCGCTCGATGCCATCACCGTCGCAACAATTTCTGCCAATCAAGTTGTCGCGCCGAAAAAAATGGTCGCGACGATAAAGACGATTGGCTTGGCGATTGCGGAGGATGTTCTACAAAAAGTGGAAACCATTGCGCGTGAATCGCAAAACATTATCAGCGTGCGCGAATTGCGTGCGGCGCGCGTAGCGGTGATTTTGACGGGCAGTAATGAAGCGCATGGACGCGTGGAAAAAACATTTACGCCCGCGATTTCAAGTCGCGTCGAGGAATTGGGCGCAAGCGTCGTCTCGCACGAATACGTGGAACATGACGAACGCGCAATTGCAGAGGCGATAACGCGCGCGAAAAATTTGAAGGTGGATTGTGTCATTCTCGCGGGCGAAACATCCATCATGGACACGCGCGATGTGACGCCAAACGGAATTGTGCAAGCGGGCGGAAAAATCGAAATATACGGCGCGCCGGTCGAGCCGGGGAATTTGTTGCTGCTCGCGTACGCGAACGATTTGCCCATCATCGGCGCGCCCGGCTGCGTGAAATCGCGCGATATCAATGTCGTTGATTTAATTTTGCCGCGATTGTTGGCGGGCGAGCGCGTGAGGAAACAAGATATTGTCGCGTTGGCGAATGGGGGATTGTTGATATGAAATAAAAACTCGACGGCAATGACCGTCGAGTTTTTATTTCATGGCTGGTTGGCGCGCGCTTCACTGGGGCAGCTAAATTCTGTTTTCGCTTCCGCGTCCGCTGCGCGCTCGTTGTTCAATCCATTGAATACCCCAACTCGCGCAGCAAGCGGTCATCGCGCCGCCATTGGGGACGCACCTTGACGATTAACTCCAAATATGCTTGATGCCCCAACCATTCTTCAATTTCTTTGCGCGCGGCTTGTCCCACTTTTTTCAACATACTGCCGCGTTCGCCAATCACAATCGCCTTTTGCGAATCTTTTTCCACCCAAATCGTCGCGGAAATGTACGTGAGATTCTGCGAGCGTTCTTCCCATTCGTCCACCTGCACTGCAATCGAATGTGGAATTTCTTGACGCGTATTCACAAGCAATTGTTCGCGCACCAATTCTGCCGCGAGAAATTGCATCGGCGTATCCGTGATTTCATCTTCAGGATACAGTGCAGGTCCTTCGGGCAAACGCGCAATAATCATATCGAGCAATTTGTCCGTGTTGTCTTTTTTCGTCGCGGAAATTCGCATCCAGTCCGCAAGCTGCACCAAATCAAAGTACGCTTGCGTGATTTCCCCAATCGCATCGCGTTTGAGCAAATCCGTTTTGTTCAGCACGAGCAACACGGGCGCGGTCACGCGGTCATTCAACATTTCGGCAATATCTTCGTCCTCGCGCGTCGGCATTTTTGAACCGTCCACGACAAACACAACAACATCCACACCGTCCAATGTGTCCACCGCCGAACGCACCATAAATTTTCCGAGCGGATGAATCGGGCGATGAATGCCGGGCGTGTCCACAAATACAATTTGCGCGTCGGGACGCGTCAAGATGCCGCGCACCACGCGCCGCGTCGTTTGCGGCTTGTCGGAAACGATGGTTACCTTGGCGCCAACAAACAAATTCAACAGTGTGGATTTGCCAACGTTCGGGCGTCCGACAATGACGCAGAAACCTGTGCGGAATTTGGGTTCGGCGGATTCGGGGATGGGTTCACTCGATTCTTGTTTTTTACGTCGCGGCATAATCTCTCACCAGATAAAAATAGAACGCGGCGAACTCGCGCAAGATATTCCACGAATCGCGCCACATGGGGGGAATGTTCACTGCGGCTGCCGAAACATCGGCAATGCCAAACCGTTTCAACGTAATCACTGCGCGCGGCAAATGATAATAATGCGAAACAATCACCGCCGATTGAAAATGTTGCGCGCGCATGATTTCACGCGCGCTGCGCGCGCTTTCAAACGTGTCGTAACCATCACGGTCCACAAAAATTTTTTCCGATGCAGCTCCGCGTCGAACTAAATACTCGCGCATCACGTCCGCTTCTTGATGTCCTTCGCGTCCGAGACCGCCGCTGACAATGATATTTTTTACAACATCGTTTTGATACAACTCGTACGCGCGGTCAAGGCGTTCGCGCAAACGCCACGACGGCACGCCGCTGCGTTCGACCCGCGTGCCGAGAACAATGGCAACATCGGCGGGACGCGGTTGCGCGTTTACGCCTGCAACAATTGTCCACGCGGAATGCAGTCCAAGCCACGCGACGAACCCGAATCCAACCGCCAGCACAATTCGCAACATCAAATTCCAATCCACTGGTTCAATTCATCGCCCATTGCATCAATTACCACCAAACGCGCGGTTGGCTCTGAACGCGTTTTCCATTCGATGCTATTTTGTGCGACCGTTTTCGGTCCAACCGTAAGGCGCAATGGCAAACCAATTAAATCGGCGTCGTTGAATTTTACGCCCGCGCTTTCGTTACGGTCATCCACCAATGCTTCCAGTCCCGCCAACGCCAAAGCGTCACTCACTTTTTCGAGCACCGGCGCAACTTCGGGCTTGTCCGCATTCAACGCGACGATATAGACATCGTACGGCGCGAGCGCGCGCGTCCACACAATTCCTTTTTCGTCATGATGCGCGCCGATGTGCGCGAGCAATACCGCGCCCAAGTCCAGCTCCATTGTCACTGCAATTTGTTTTTGTGCTTTGCCATTCGCATCCAGAAAATTCGCGTCGAGCAAACGCGGTGCAGAAATTTTTCCCAACGCGCTGCCGCGCACGAGTTCGAGCGCGCCGTTGTCATCGGGCGCGGTATCGCCGACGCGCGCGAGCGCAATGTCTGTCGTCACATCGGGTTTGTAATCACGCGGGACGTTTGTGTTCAAAAGATGAAAGCCCGCTTTGTTTGCGCCCGCGACGAGGTTGGGCGAATTTGCAATCGAGTCGTCAACAATAATCGTTGCGCCGCGTGTACTGACAGGCGACGCGTATCCGGGGACTGCGCCGACGCGCGAGATTTCTTCATCTGTCGCCCATCGCAATGTTTGTACCCCCAATGCGCGTTTCACTTTGGCTTCGTCCATTTGCAAATCGCCGCGAATCACGGCAAAGATGATGCGCTCGCCTGTCGAATAAAAAATCGCTTTGGCTGTACGGCTCGTCGGAACATTCAAGAAATGCGCGAGCGATTCAATCGTGTCGCAGTGCGGTGTTTCGATTTCTTGCAGCGGCAGTGCGGCTTCATTCGCTGCCGATGGTTTGAATGGTGTTGCAGCGGCGCGGGTCGCGGCATACGCGTTGCTCGAAAAAATTTCCAAATCGAGTTGCGGCGCAGTCGTGTACCACGTGGACGTATTGCCAACGTCATGCGCGAGTTTGGGTTCGATACCCGCATATTCAAAAAAATCGCGCGCGATTTTTTCAAAAGCGCGTTGTGTTTCATTCGCCGCGTCGAGATTCGCTTCGAACGACGCGAGATACAGACGCGTCATACCACCGCTGTGCCAATGGACGCGTGCGGGCAATTGTTTGTACGATTGAATTTCGGCGGATGCGAGCGCGTCGAGATTGAGATGTGGAATGCCGCGAATTTCTTGCGCGCCAAGTTCCTGCAAATCCGAGCGCAGCATCGCGAGCATTTGCGCGATTACGTTTGCAGCGAGCGGCAGAAAAAGGAACTGCTTGTTTTCGCCGGGCTTGCCGCTCGGCTGCGCGCTCGCGACAAAGCCCTGAGGAACAAAGGGGCGAACAAAGCCCGCGCGAAACGCGATACGCAATGTTTCGTCGGTAATCTCGGCAGGAGCATCGCGTTTGGTTTTGGAAAAGAGTTGAGAGTAACGCATTGGCATCAGTATATCTGTGATTGTAAAAATAAAAAAGCAGCGAGCGTGTTTTACGTCGCTGCTTTTTGTTTTCATTTTTTATTTTGGCATTGCGCCTAACGCGTCATATGCCGGTTTGCCGAGGATGCGGAAGGCATCGAGTTCGCCGCGATCAAAGTCCAACTGCCACGCAGTCATGACGCCGACCCAACCCTGTTGCTTTGCCCATTGATACGCTTCCACGTACCACTGTGCCGCTTGTTCGGGCGAATTGTCTGAACCCGCCGGATGACATGGACCGCCACCGCAGCTGCCGCCCGTGTGAATGGGCCAGCCAAATTCGGTGGGCCAGATTTGTTTATTGCCATCGCCGTACTTTACCATGATGTTGCGATACGTAAGCATCGTGCCTAAAAAGCCCCAACTGTGATGGCGACTATCGAACGGTGCGCGGAACGATGCTTCGGGACGATTGCACGCGGGGTCCATGATGTTGCACAACGCGGGAACATTAAAGCCACTCGGATGCGCGCCAATCGCATCTGAAAAATCTTTCAACCCGTTTTGATACATTTGCTCCAAGAACACCGCGTCATCCGTTGCGACAACACCATCGTTCCAACCGGTTGGCGTAGGCGCACCGGAAACGACCACGATGCTCGGACACGCTGCTTTGATGGCAGTGTATGATTTCTTGAGCATATCCATATACAACGGCGCGGACAATGGTTTGCCGTGCCACTCGGTCAACAAATTGTGTTCGTTCCACACTTCGATTGCGCCGAGTGAGGTGTTGCAGTACTTGGCAGCCAGACCGCCCATGAAATTCGCGGCATCTTGCATATCATCCGGCGGACCGGAACCTCCGGCGCCACCGTCGGAACGGGACCACGCGGGGGCACACACCACACTAAAGATTACCTTGACGCCATGCGCGCCCGCTTTGGCAATGAAATCGTCCGTCGAACCCAAATCGGCATTGCCTCTGCCGCCTTCCATATCACACCAGCGCACTTGAATCTTTGCCCAGCCAAAACCGATATTGGTTACTTGGCTTAATTCAGCATCGCGGTCTTTGTTCGTCCAGTCCAATTGCATCCCATAAGCAAACAAATTTTTGCCTGTGAAATTTCCACCGCCCGCGGGTGGTGGTGGTTTCGCGGTGGGTTGTGCGGCGGGAGCAGTCGTCGGTTGCGCGTTATCATTTGATGGCGCTTGTGTCGGTTTTGCTTTGCTCGGCGCTTTCGTTGGTTCGGGCGGCGGCGGCTCGGTCGGTTTTGGTGTTGGCGCGAGCTGCGCCAATTTCACAACACTGCCAACCGGCTCACCTGCGGTCACACCACCATCTACGGAAAGCGCGACCTCAACTTGATGTTGACCGCCATCTTTGGGTGCATCCCATTTGATTTTTGGGTCGGTGACGGAAGATGTGCCAATCTGGTTGTTGTCCACGCTCCACACCAGTTGCAATTGGTTTTCAACAATGGTGGGCTGCATGGATTTGTAATTTTCGAGGACTGTCCAAACGCGTTCATCTATTTTCGATTGCGCGTCGTAATCGCTGATGGCTACGCCGCCGAGATTGAATTGCAGTGCGTACGCGATTTTCTTGGCGAGCGCGTCGGCGTTCTCTAACCATACCGTGTGCGCCACATTATTGTTGTCGTTATAGTTGAAATAAAAGAGCCCACTCGGTTCATGGACTTGGATGCCGCCTGCATTTTTCAGTCCTTGCAATTCGAGCGTCACCTTTGAACCGGGCTGCGCGTCCGGCGGCACATGCACCGCGCCGACCAATTTCAATGCGTCGCCAAAACTCACCGGCGTGTACGTATTTGCTGTACTGTTGCGTCCTTGCACCGATGTGAGCAATTGCAATTTGCTGCGGTCAATTTGGCTCACTGCCCATTTCAGGTATTGAGATTGCAGAGTGGGCTCGCCTTCAAACGCGCGTGGGTCACTCAACAATGGAATTTTTACTTCATCTGCATAACGTCCGATGAGCGCCCAATCGTACCCGGCAGTATCAAATTCTTCTTCGGAAATTGGCGTGGGCGCGGGCAGTGTGACACTCAATATTTTTTGTTTGGCGTGAAGTTCGCGCGCGAGGTCTTTGATAAAGAGTGTGAACAAATCTTGGTCGCCCGCGCTAATGCCTTCGTACGAAATGTTGTAGCCGCGATACACTTTTTGCACCGCGAGGTCAACCAGCGCGTTGATGTGCGCGTTGCGCTGCGACTCTTCCGCCATCATGTTGCCGGTGAGGTCGGTGCGCGCGCCATTCGCATCCACATTCGTCACCGTCGGCAACACGGCGAAAACGGACGCGGCATTTGTTTCTTGGATTGAAACCGGGTCACCGGCGATACTGCCTTCATCGGCGATTTGTAGTCCTTGCGGATTCACTTGCACCAAGATATTGTCCACTGCATCGGAAGGCGGGGTACGATTACCAATGTTCGCCGCAATTACCGGCGCACGCGGCAACGTGTCCACTACAATGACCGCTTCGGGTGCAAAATTTAATGTCGCTTCAAACCGTTCATCATCCAAATTCATGAGGAACGGAATTTTGAACCAACGTTGATTCCACAATGCGTACAAGTCGAGCGTGTCGTACGATTCCGTATCCGCCGGAGTTGGTACAATCAGTTGTGTTTCTTTGGGCTGTTCGCCTTGCAACGTCACCTGATACAACGCGCTGCGAGGTTCGAGATACATCGGGAGTGTACGCGCCAAATCGCTCGCGAGAAAATTATCGAGCGAGAGAGTGGAGGTGCGCACGGATGTCCCGTTCTTGATTGCGTTTTCGGGAATCGTTAATTCAAAGCCATCCGGCTCGCTGATTGTTTTGCCTTGGGTGTTGACTGCAATGTATCCGGCGTTCGCGATGCGCGAAGGCAACGCGATGGGCGGCAGCATCAAAACAGCACATGCCATAATCGGCAGCAACCCAAAATAGACCAGCGCCGAGCCGGGATGTTTGCGGAGCCAATTTGAAAATCCTATGAGGGGATTCGATTGAGCGTTCAAAACTGTCTGGCGCAGGTCGTCACACGCGACGAACAACGTACAAGACGTGTGACGGCATGCGTTCTCCTTGTCAAGAGTACCGTTCCACGCGAGCAAGCATAATGCATATGGTTGGAATGGGGGGCGAAGAACGGTGCGCGTGAGAAACAATGTGCATTTCTCGACGCAACGTGGAAAAATTAAAGGCGGGAATTACCACGTTACACAAAAATTTCTGATTGCCGGGTGAAGCAAGCGACGTTGGCGATTTTATGAAAAGCAAATCGCCCGCGCGTCTTGCGAAGCGGGGCGATAGTAGCATAAGGGTTGGAAAGGCGCAAATTGCTAATCTACCCCATTTTCGTTATCCTCCGCCATCATGGGTTTGACGCGCGCGTACAGCTGCGTCAATTCCAACAATTGCGCGGCACTTTCTTGATTCAACTCGCCCGCACTCATGCGCCAGCACCAATTCGGCGGACCGGAAACGCCGGGCAAATTCATGCGCGCCGCGTTGCCCAACCGCAAAATATCTTGCAATGTCGTCATCGCCGTGTTCGCCACCGATGCCCACGTGGCGCGAATCAAATCCCACGCGATGTCATGAGCATCCGTGTTGAGATATTTGCGCGTGAAATGTTTTTCGTTTTCGCTCGCGCTGTTCCACCAACCGACGGCGGTGTCGTTATCATGCGTTCCTGTGTACACCACCCATTCGCGCGTGTAATTGTGCGGCAAGAACGCGGCTTCCGAAGTTCCGCCAAACGCAAACTGCATAATTTTCATTCCGGGAAAATGAAACTCTTGCAGCAACGTGTCCAGTCCCGCGCGCGATTCCGTATCGAAATCGCCCAAATCTTCGGCAATGATACGAACGTCACCTAACGCGTCACGCACCGCCTCAAACAATTTTCCACCCGCGCCATATTCCCAATGCCCTTCGCGCGCGGTTTTCGCATCGGCGGGAATTTCCCAATAGTTGTAGAACGCGCGAAAGTGGTCAATGCGCGCGACATCGCCGAGTGTGAACGCGCTGCGGAATCGTTCAATCCACCATTTGTATCCCTCGCGTTGCATCACGTCCCAACGATACAACGGATGTCCCCAAAATTGTCCGTCCACACTAAAATAATCCGGCGGCACACCGGACACCAATTCGGGATTTAAATTTTCATCAAGCGCGAACAAATGCGGATTCGCCCACACATCACAGCAATCGCGCGCGACATAAATCGGAATGTCGCCGATAATGTCAATGCCCTTTGCGTTCGCGTACGCTTTCACTGCGAGCCATTGTTCGTAAAACATCCATTGCAGATATTTTTGCCGCGCGATTTCATCAGCGAGCGTTTGTTTCGCTTGGACAATGGCATCGGGCTGTCGCGCGCGGATTTCCGGTTCCCAATCGTACCACGCGCTGCGATTGTGTGTTTCCTTTAATGCTAAAAACAACGCGGCATCTTCAAGCCACGCCGCTTGTGCGTGCGAAAATTTTTCAAACACCGCGCGTTGTTCGTTTGTGGCGCGTGTTTTGAAATTTTCGTACGCGCGTTTCAGCAAATCGAATTTCCACGAAATCACCCAACCGAAATCTATGCGGTCATTTGGAAACGCGGGAACGTTTTCTAAATCGCCCGCGTCGAGATGTCCGAGTTGCAATAGCTTGTCGGGACTGATAAGCATCGGATTGCCTGCAAACGCGGACAGTCCTTGATACGGCGAATCACCATAGCCCGTCGGACTCAGGGGCAACACTTGCCAATATCCCTGTCCCGCGTGTGCGAGCCAATCTACAAATTGATACGCGGCATCGCCCAAATCGCCAATCCCATATCGTCCGGGCAAAGAGGTCGGATGAAGGACAACACCACTGCGGCGTGGAAATTTTTCTAAAGAAGAGTGTGTGGACATTAAATGTTCTCCAATATGATAGTAACGACTTGGTCGTTTCATTTGAACGACCAAGTCGTTACTACGCGATTGTACCACAATCGCAAAAAAATGGGCGGTGCAATTTGTTGCACCGCCCATTTTGCTACTCATCAATGTCGGGAATCGGAATATAGACAGGTTCTTGCGCGGTCACTGGTCCGCGGAATCCGTCAATCACAATCGCTTTGCCTCCGGACTGTTTGTGCTTTTGACCAAGCGGCATGATTTGAATCGTGTGCTGTGTGTCGCCGAGTGCGGTGAAACAAATCGGGACTTGGTATTCGACGTTCGGTTGATACAAATCAAAGGTGCCGCGATTCGCGCCGTCAAGCCACAATTGCGCTTTACCGAATTTTGGACCGCGCGCCGTGAGCCACGCGATGGAATTTCCAGTGAACGTGAACGTCACACTCGCGTTCTTGGCTGCCGAACGCCGCACGCCGCCGTTGAATGCTTCATTCTGTACTTTGCCGCCCCAGCGATTATAACGCACCGCGAGCGCGGTATCCTCGATAAAATTCTTTTTCATTTTGAACGCGTCGAATGTGACAAAGGTGTCGGACGAGGCGTTGTTCTTTTGATTCGTCACGCGAATCAGAATGATATGAGTGCCCGCGCCGAGTTTTTTGTACGTGCGTTTGAATTGATGTTGTACGGTCGGCGCGTACAAGTCAACCGTCTCGACAAGTTGTCCGTCCATAAACACTTGCGCCATTCCGCCGTCGGGGCGCTTTTGGGTCAGCCACGTAATCGCCTTTCCGGTAAATCGGAATTTCACAAAATGTCTGTTGATATTGGTGTGACGGTACGAGCCGCCGTGCGCGCTAGCATCATTCACGCCGCGCCAATAGTTGAACATCAAACGCGAATCAGTGTCATCGAACGTTGTGCCGTTGCACGCTTCGGGTGGTGTTGTGGATGTTGGCGTTGGCGTGTTTGTCGGCGCGCCAATGTTGGTCGGCGTTGCCGTCGGGGTGTTAGTCGGCGGCGTGCCTGTTACGGTAGGCGTGCGCGTTGACGTTGGCGTACGCGTCGTTGTGGGAGTACGCGTCGGCGTATTCGTCGGCGGCGTGCCTGTCACGGTTGCAGTGCGCGTTGCTGTAGCCGTCGGTGTTAGGTCCGAGTTGGCGACAATAGGCATTCTCACCAACGAATCGCACGGACCGTCTGACGCGGCGGGACAATTCTCCGTCGAGTCGTAATAAATCTTGCTGTTGTTTTGCGAGTCCACATACACCGGGTCAATTTTCAAAACGATGGTGTTGTTGGCGACGATTTGCGGTAAGGTTACGCTCGTCGTCAATTTTTGCGGGACGTTCGGTGTGTTGGGCGTCGCGGTGATGCGTTCTTCAAATGCTTTTGTGCCGTCCGCCCACACACTTATCATCCAATCGGCGGAACCGACGAGCGCGCCGCACGCGCCGCACGACGCCCAAAATTCAAGTGTCATTCTACCTTTCAACGTCGTCGGTGCGTCGAGATTCCAAATCCAATTTGGGTCGTTGACGCCACGGTCAATGTCATCATCCAACGCGGGATTCGCAACTGTCCACGATGCCGCGCCGGAATTGGAAAGACTCGCACTCGTCAAGAGGAATGGACCATCGCACGCGGCAACATCACTTGCGCCAACGCCGGTGCAATCCGTTTCAACTGATTCAGCAGGCGCGCCGGGATTGCCATGAAAGTGCAATACTATGCGCGTATCAACTGTCCCTCCACCTTCTGTTGCAAAAATCGCGACGGGGAAATGCGCTTTCGGAATGTTGGTATTGCTCGGTGTGAGGATGACGTAACCGAAATGCCACTGATTCAACGCGAGCCCTGTAGCGTCCGCGTTGATTTGAATATCTTGGGTGTCAGGACTTGCGTTCAGAGTAAAACTATTCGGTGTCGCACTCAACCACGCGACAGAGGCGGAAGCCGTCCATTGCACATTGCCGCTGCGCGTACTGCGGAGCGTGCGCGTCCAACTGCACGAACCTGCGCAGTTGCCATTCGCCATGCTTGCGAGGTTCAAGGTTTTCGGGTCGCCGCCAAGCGATGGATTCGAGTTGGCGTAATCGGGGTCGCTTTCATTCAAGACAAAACCCGCGCGTCCCGCCGCGCGCAAGTCCACGCGTCCCGCGCCCATGTCGAACGGGTCAGCGAGCGTCGAACCATCCTCTTTGTAAATCGGATGAGTTTCGCCGCCGTTTGTCGCGAGCGATGTATTAAGGTACGCCGTACTCATCAACGCGGATTGAATCTCGGCAGGCGTCCAATCGGGATGCAGTTTCACCATCAATGCTGCTGCGCCTGCCATGTGCGGACTCGACATGGACGTCCCGCTGATGACATTGTATTCGGGGTCAGGACCGGGCGGAACGGTGCTTGCCCACGCGGCAAGAATATCGACACCCGGCGCAGTAATGTCGGGTTCGAGCAAATCGGGAACAATCGAAGGACCGCGCGAACTGAACGATGCCATGATGTCCGCGTTGTTCGCGTTTGTGTTGGCAGTCGTCGCGGTAATCGTTCCCGTGTGCGCGCCGCCGCTGTTCACCCACGCTTTCAACGTATTGCCCGCGTTGTAACCGATGTGAACGGCGGGAAGCACGTGCGTATCTGCGACAAGGGAATCGCCGTTCGGCTCGTCGTTGACAAGCACCATCGCGCCGCCGCCCGCGTCTTTGACGTTCTGTCCTTTTTCGACGCGTCCATTCACACCGCGATCGCAAATCACAATTTCACCGTTGAAAGTATTTGCCGCAAAGGGTTCGCACAGCGCGTTGTTGTACGGCGCGGCGCCCGCGTACACAATGGTCGCAGGTCCATAGCCGCTCGTCACACTCAAGCCGTTTAGAGTTGAAGGCGGTGTTGTGTTGCCGCCGGACATGTTCGTCAATGAATTAACAAACTTGCGGCGATGGGTGCTCGCTGCAACGGTGAGCGTCCACGGGTCATTGTGCGCGCTCGTCGAAGGTCCGGGTCCCTCATTGCCCGCGGACGCGGAAACAAAAATGCCCGCGTTGCGCGCGGAAAGGAACGCTTGCGAAATGATGTCCGTGTACGGGTCGGTGCCGCCGCTGATGGAATAGTTAATCACATCTACGCCGTCAAGAATCGCGGCATTAACTGCCGCGGCGGTGTTGCTTACAAAACATCCGCCGACAGCCGGTTGTCCAAAATCAGGCAGCGTCGGCGGCGTGATGCACGCTTTGTATGCAATGATGTTCGCATGCGGTGCGACACCGGAAATTTGCCGATTGATGGTAATGGTGGGCGCAATCAACGCGGCGTTCACAACATTGCCGCCCGCCGTACTCGCCGTGTGCGTGCCGTGTCCGTTTTCATCCATTGGCGTCGTACCGGTGAAATCGTACACGCCGATGAGTTTGGTATTGCAGAACGGCAAACCCGTAACGGGTGCGCATTCGCCTTTGAAAGTTATGCCAAACGGATTTGTATGCACATATCCGTCAACGGGTCCCGTTCCCGCGAACGATGGATGATCGTAATTGATGCCGGAATCTACAATGCCGAGAATGATTCCTTCGCCTTTGTTGCCCGGTTGCCCGGCTGTCTGTGAGCCATCCCAAATGCCCGTTGCACCAATCCAACTCGGTCCGTCGTCGGTAAGCAGAGTCCGCATCTCATCGCGTACGACGCGTTTCACACCAGAAATTTGCGCGATGTGCTGTGCTTCGTCGTCAGAGAGTTGGAGTACGAGCGCGTTGAGCGCGGCATCGAAACGATAAATCACTTGCACGATGCGTCCGGTCTCGCTGCGAATTTGCGCGAGCGCATCATTTTGTTTTTGTTCGAGATAATCGCGGTACGCTCGACTCGCTGCGCCTTCGGCATTGACTTTGCGCGTGCGCGTGCGCTGCGGATTCGTGGGTGCGAGTCCGGGAATGCCGCCGCGATAATTCGCGAGCGCGGGGTCATCGAGTTCGATAATGTAGCGCGCGCGATTTTCGCCTTGCACGGAATTGGCGAAGGTTGCTTGCGCGGTGGCGAGCGCGAACAGCGCGCAAAATGAAAGAACGATGATCAGGATTTTTGGGGTAAAGCGGTTCACGTGTCCTCCTTGACGGTGATTATTTTTTAAGAGAACTGATGGACAAACGAGCGCGTTCAAGTGGGTATTACAACGCGCGCAAAAAAATTTGGAGATGAACAACAACATGTTGTCCATCTCCATTTTGTTTATTCTTCTTCGGCAGAAATCAAATCATCCGCGTCCACGACGGAAACAGCATTTGTATCCGCGTCATAGTCCACACTGACAATCATGCCGGGTTGCAGCGCTTCGAGTTCGACATCACGTCCATTGATTGTGAGTGCGGTCTTTTTGTTGATGCTCAACACGCGCGCGCCTTCATCTGTTGTCACGGTCACGGTATTTGCACTCGCATCAAAACTTTCAATCACGCCGACAATTGTGCTTTCGACGCGTACATCCGGCGCATCATTGTCCGCGCTGTCAACACGCGTCGTGATAGGTCCGCGAAATGCATCAACAACGACAACGTACCCTTTGGATTTTTTCGCTTTGGTGTGCAGCGGACGGACTTCGATGACATGCTGTCCACTGCCCAAATTGCCAAACAGGTATTGCACTTGCCATTGCGGATTCGGCGCATAGAGATTGAACTTGCCTTTGACCACACCATCAATCACCACGCGCGCGCGTCCGTAATTCGGACCTTTGGCGGTAATCCACTGAATCTCGTTACCTGCGAAACTCAAACGCGCCACCGCGCCGAGTTTGCCCGAACGCCTTATCGTCCCGCCGCTTGCGTTACCATTGCTCGCGCCGCGCCATGTGCCGTAACGCACTCGCACGTGTTCATTTTCCGCGCGCGTGTTTTGATATTCGAACGCGTCAAGCACAATGTTCGTATTGGCAGAATTGGGATTTTTGTTGGGCGTGACACGGATGACGACGACGTGATTCCCCCTGCCGAGTTTTTTGTATTCCTTGACGAATTGGAATTGCGGCGTCGCGTTGTACAAGTCCACTGTGTCTATCAGCTTGCCGTCAACGTACACTTGCGCGATGCCTTGGTCGGGACCGCGATATGTCACCCAGCGCAAGACACTGCCCGTAAATCCGATTTTTACTTTGTCGTTCGCCACACTGCTAACACGGTATGAATCACCACTGGCATTGCTGTCCCTGACCGCGCGCCAGCCGTCGTATTGCATCACACTATCGTTGTCTTCCACATTCGGCGTGACCGGTGTGACCGGCGGTGTAAAAGACGGTGTTGCCGTGGCGGGCGTTGTCGTAAAGGTCGGCGTATGTGTGCGCGTTGGAGTGTGCGTATTCGTTGGCGCGACGAGTGTGCCGGTTGGCGTATTCGTGCGTGTGGGTGTCGCGGAGCGTGTGGTGGTCGGTGTTGGTGTGTCAACGGGACTCGGACTGCACGGTGCGCTGTGCGCGCCCCCGCCGATGGTGTAATTGAATGACTTGCTCGCGTCGAGGTCCGCATACACATCACTCGCAGTCAAACGTCCACCTGTGAACGCGGTGACATTGTGGAGCAAGTTATCATTGATGGGACGATTTGCGCCGAATCCGTTTTCGAGTGAAACGTCAATGACGATTGTATTGTTGGCGCTACAACCTGCTGCTTCTACATCAGCGGGGTAGTACACAATTTTACAGTTTTCGGGAGTGTTGGTTTGACAGCCGTTGCCCGGCACCCCATCTTCGGATGCCGCAACGCCACTGCCTGCAAAGTATGTGGGAGCTGCGCCGTTCACCGATTCCGCGCCCACATAAAAAATGCGGTACGCTTCTTCGCCGCCTTCACCGATGGATTTTGCTTGAAAGCGCGTAATCCAAAAACCATTTGTCTTGCCGGAGGGAGGCGCGAGGTTTGACAAATCATTGAGCGTCATCTCGACGCGCAGTCGGTTCGCGTTCGGTTCACTCAAGCGCACATTCGTTAAATCGTATTGTGGCAAATTCGCGCCCGCGCCCGATGGGGAATAGTGCGGCGATTGCGCGTCGCCCGTCGGGTCGGAAACGGGATTCGTCGGCGCGCTGTCATTGAAGGACGCGCCCCCGCGCAGATTCGGACCTTTGAGTTGTCGTACTTCAAAGAGATGAGCCCCATGATGTTGACTCGTTGTATCGTTGAACACGATACGAATGCGTCCGCTGTTGTCGAGATTCACATTAAAGTAATCCGCCATCGTGCGGTCGCCGCCGGTGATACACAACGTTCCACTCGTACACACTTGCCCATAGTTCATCGGCTTTTCCGTAAAGCGCGCTTGCGTAATGGTGGGATTCGCAGTGTTTGCATTTTGCACAATTGCTGCGTATCCGTACCACTTGTGTTCGGCTGCGCCAAGGCGGTCGTTGTACCACGAAGGCATGTCGTTCGAGGGCGTCGCGGAATCCGTCCCGTACCACACTGCCACCATGTTGCCTGCGCTGCCTGCTGCCGTCCACGGCATCACCGTTTGCGGCGAGTCGCCGCTGTTTAATTTTTTCGGTGTGCTCCAATTCGCGCCTTCATCCGTCGAATAGGAATAGTACGTGTTCAAATCAATCTCATCCGTCCAGACCGCATACACATTTCCTGCCGCATCCACAGACACCGTTGGAAAGATGAGGGACGTGCCGCCGCCACCCGGCGAGGGGGGGGTGTTGACGGTGGTGAAATTGATGCCCGTGCGCTGACCGGGGTCCACGTGTCCGACGGTGATTTGAATTGTGTCGCCATCGCCGCACGGCAAATACAAGTTCCGTTTCACGGGGTCGAATTTCATTTGCCCGCACGGCGCGCCGCTATTGACCGCGAGCGGACTTGCCGACGCGTTCGAATACACCAAGCCGCCGGTGGCATCACTCGAACCGAGTGAGCCGGGAGAAGAGTAAATGAACGATTGAATTGCCGCGTTGCGCCACGTTAGAAAAATGGTGTTGTCACTCGCCGCGTTCGTGGCGCCATTATCAACCGCGAACCATTGACGGTCCACCGCCCATTGCGGTATGCACGACGCATTCTTGCGCCAATTGTTGCCGGTGTCATTGCTCACCGCGCAGCCGAGATTGACCAACGCTTCGAGGTCAACAAAGTACACCGTGTTTTGGTCATCGGTAACAACGTCGGTATCGCCGCCGCCGGGGGGCGGGTCGGGGCGCAAACCAACATTGCTGACGATGTTGAATTGGTCGCCATTATCCGTCGAACGATGAATGAATGAGAGCTGTGTCGAAGTCCCATACGGTCCCGATTCCCAATACGAACCATCTTGCGCGAACCAATTGACGGGTTCGCCTTCGGTGCGCTGCGGGTCAACGACCGTAGAAGGTCCAAACACGAGCGGTGTGCCAGATGGAATCGTGTTGGTCGGCGTATTTGTTTTTGTCGCGGTGTTTGTTGGCGTGAGGGTGTTTCCGCTCGTCGTGCCTGTTACTACAATGTCGTCAATGTACCAGCCGAGAAATGGAGGTGCGGCAAGCGTGGCATCCGAAGAAAAACGGAAACGAATTTGAATCGTGTCGCCCGGTGTATAAAAACCATCAAGCGGCAATGTCGCTTGCGTGTACGCATCGAGCGCGCTGCCGCCCTCGTATCGCGCAGAAACGTCCGTCCAACTCGCACCTGCGTTGGTCGTGATTTGAACAGTCCCGTAATCGCAAGGGGGATCGCCCGAAGGCGCATTGCAGCCGGGCGGACCTTCCGTATAGTAATGATGCCAAAATGTGACGATCAAGTCAGAGACGTTATTCGGTGTAACGATGGCATGCGATGTGAGGAAATTCAAACAATTGCCGCTCGTCGCTGCCGAGTATGGATTGTTTGTCCATGCGTGCGTGGCGCTGTGACTGTCGGCAGTCGTTTGTGACCATTCATTATTCGGGCACGTGGCGCCGCCGACTGCTTGATGTGTAACACTCCATCCATTTACGCCGCTTTCCATGTCGTCACTAAACAATGTGACATTGGGCGCGTGTGCGGGCGCCGCGTTGGCGGTGGGATGATTAATGGAACCAATAAACAACAAGCCAACCACGACAAGCGCGATTGACACAATGAATGGGAGCAGACGTTGCATATTTGTTCCTCCAATGGCAGGTGTGAATTGATTTGTATAACGAGCAATGGCTCGCATTCGTATGATGGATTAATTCAGTCAAGGCGTTCGCGCCATGGGTCGCTTTGCAGTATCAACTCTAGTTCGGGACGAATGCGCGCGTGCATATTTTTTTCGACCTGTTTGAGCAAACGGATTTGCGCGGTGAGCAGTGAAAGAATGTTCATACTGCGTTCCGATTGAAGAGGCACATCTTCTGCGCGTGTGATTGTGTGTCGTTTTGTTTGCAACAGCGTGAGATTTTTATTCATGGCACCTCCGTAAGGTGATGGCGCAAATTTCACCATCACTTGTTCACCAAATTTTGATGAGCCGAAATGTCGCACGAAATCATAGATACTGTTCGATTCAATGACACACTCAGAACGCAACACACGCGCCGAGTATTACATGCGCGTGGGTACATTTTTTAAAAAAAATGCGCTCGGGGAGCGCATTTCACGGGATTGTTGAGGGGAGAGGCAACGTAGGCAGAGGCAACGTAGGCAGAGGCAACGTTGGCAACGGTATGGTTGGAATTGGGAGAGTTGGGATTGGAACCGTTGGCGGCGAAACCGTCGGCGGTGCAACAGTCGGGACTGCTACCGTTGGAACGGATGCGGTGGGAATCGAAACGGTCGGAATTGGCAGGGTCGGCGGCGCTGCGGTTGGGATAGAAACGGTTGGAATCGTATCCGTCGGAATCGGCACAGTCGGAACGGGATTCGTTGGAGCGGGAATGGTTGGGACTAGGACAGTTGGCACAGCCAGCGTCGGTACGCCTGCTGTGGGAACACTATTTGTCGGCGCGACGCGCGTGTCAGTGGGAAGCACTGTCGTATTCGGAATTGTCGGTAACGTGGTTGCGTCCGCGGGCAACGTCGGACCTACGGTTCCCGGTGTCTGGAGACCATCGGGCGTGGACGTTGTTTGAATCAACGGCGTGGGCAAAGTGGTGAGATTGCGCGTTGGCGTACGCGTAAAGACAAATGTTGGCGAGGATGTCTGCGTTGGTAAAGCAGTCGAAACAGATGTCGCGCTCGCGCGCAGAGTGGCGGTAACAGTTTTCAATGGAACAGTTGATACTGCGGTAAGCGTCGCGTGCGGCGTTGTCGTCGCAAGCGCGCGCGTTGGGGAAATAGTCGTCAATGGCGATGCAGGCGGCGTTAATGTTTGAATAATATCTTGCGGTGGATTTTCAATCGGTATGCCACTCTCGCGGAGCAAAGTGTCGAGTTGATTTCTGCGCGCCGCAATCTCTTGCGGCGCAACAAAAGGCGCGGCGCCATTCAATTCGCTCAAACAATCTGCAAGCGCTTGCCGCACCAATTCTGTTGACGCGTTTTGTGCCGTCAACTTGCGTGCCTCATCGAGACGCGCATCGGCGCGTTCCAACGCCAGCCGCGCGCGCGCGGCATCATCCAATACGACAAGTCCGCGCACATTTTCCCCAAAGCGTTTGACGCCGTACAATGGCGCGCCGGGGAGCGCACTCGCCGACAACGCGTTCACCGAAACAACCAACACCAACACAATTGCCGCAAATACCGTCGCGTAGCGGAGCGCGAGAGGGGGAACGACGCGACGTTTTGGTGCTTGGATTTCGCGCGCGGTCTTGTTCCAAATCCGCGCGAGCGTTACGTCGTTCGGTTCCGGCAGCGCGATTGCGCGCAAATCCGCGGCGACGCGTTGTTCGGGTGTCGGCGTCAATTGCGGTTCGACGGCGCGCCAAATCCGCGCCAACGTTTCATCGTCCGGTTCGGGCGGGGTCAACGTTTGGAGTGGATTGTTTGACGCGCGCGCTTGCGCTAAAACGTCGCGCGCGTCATCCGGCGGCATCGAACTCGACATGTTTCAAAACCTTGCGAAGCCGTTCCAGCGCGCGAAATTGCGCCACCGTAACCGCATTCGGCGACTTGCCCAAAAACTCGGCGACGTTGTTGAGGTTATATCCTTCAAAGAAATGGAGATACAAAATAATCTGCTGCTCATTAGATAACTTGGAAAACGCGCCAAGTATTTCATCACGGTCCTCGATGCGCGCGAACTCATTTTCCACTTTGCCGCGTTCCCACGGCAGCCAGCCAAAAATTTCGACGGGTTTCCGCGAACGGTCAATGATGAGGTTTTGCGCAATGCGGAGCAGCCACGCGCCAAACGGCACTTCCCGCCATTCAAATTTGCCGATGGAACGCCACGCGCGCACGAATGTATCCGCCGTAATGTCTTCGGCGTCTTGCGCGTTCCGAACACGCAGCATGGTATAACGAAAGACGAATCGCGCGTAGGCATCATACAAATGGCGAAACGCGTCCGCATCACCACCCTGCACGCGCGCAATCCATTCGCGTTCTTGGTCGAGATTTTTCTGTACACCCTCTGGCGCGGTTGACATAGTGCGACACAATTCTAGCAAAGGCGACGAGTGTTGGCAATGTAAATCACGTGCCTTTCCAAAGGTAAAGTTTGGTATAATTTGTCGCGTTGCTATAGGACTTGGCGCACACGACTGTTTTCGCTCTCAACGCCAAATCGAAAATCCCAAGTCACCTATCCCAAAGGAGCACCTATAAGTACCCGCTTTATCCTCATTCGTCACGGCGAAACGGAATGGAACAAAGATGACCGTTTTCGCGGACGCTCTGATATTCCATTGAATGAAAATGGAATGGCGCAAGCGCGGAAAATTGCGGAACGCCTCGCACATCACAAATTGAGCGCGGTGTATGCCAGTCCTCTGCCGCGCGCGATTCAAACCGCAACGCCGCTTGCGGAATCCCACAAACTTAAAATTCAAGAGACCGCAGATTTGCTTGACATTGATTACGGCGCGTGGGAGGGCATGGCGCGCGACGACATTCGCGCGAAATATCCCGCGCTGTACGAAACGTGGGTAAAAACACCGGGCAAGATAAAATTTCCCGGCGGCGAATCGGTGCGCCAAGTCCGTCTGCGGATTGAAAAATTATTTGCGGACTTGCTGGAAGAGCATTTGGGCGAAACGGTCGCGCTCGTTTCGCATCGCGTAACATGTCACGTCGCGTTGTGTCACGCGCTCGGTTTGCAAAATGATGCGATTTGGCATTTGCGACAAGATGTCGGCTGTATCAACGAAGTCGAGGAACGCGATGGCGCGTATGTAGTGACCTTGATGAACGAGACCGACCATTTGAGATAAAACGATGACCGAACAAATTTTAGAAATTGCCCAAGCAGAAGCGGCGAATGAAAAACCGCACATTCGTTTGCCCTTGCGTCATTCGCCAAAATTGCAGCAAGTGATTGATTTGGTCAACGCGGATGATGAATTATTTTCGCTGTGGCTCGCGCAAAATGTGAATGCGGTGGAACGGCTGCACATGAGCGACCACGGACCCGTTCACATGAACATAGTCGCCAACATTGCGCTGCGGCTCACACGCTTGCTGCACGACGAGCAAGTTGAATTTGCGTTGGTGAAAAATTATGGCGAAACGTTTGGCTTTACGTACGCGGATGTAGAAATCGTTGTTGTGCTTGCCGCGTTGATGCACGATGTCGGCATGTCCATTCATCGCATTGACCACGAGCAATACAGCTTGTTTGTCGCGCAGCCGATTTTGAAACGTATCTTGGAGCAAGTGTATGAGATTGGCGCGGCGACGATTTTGCGTTCCGAAGTACTGCACGCGATTATTTCTCATCGCGCGGGCGGCAAACCGATGACTGTGGAAGCGGGGATTGTGCGCGTCGGCGACGCATTGGACATGTCACAAGGACGTTCGCGCATTCCGTTTCAAGCGGGGAACGTGAACATTCATTCCGTCTCCGCCGCCGCAATTGACAAAGTAGAAATCAGTCACGGCGAAGAGCGTCCGATTCGGATTCGGATTGTGATGAATAATTCGGCGGGAATTTTTCAGGTGGATGAATTGATGAAAGACAAACTCAAAGGTTCGGGGATTGAAAAATATGTTGAGGTCGAAGCGTCAGTCACCGGCGAAACAGAAAAGAAATTGGTGACGATTGTAAAAATTTGAGATTAGAGATTGGAGATTAGAGATTTGAAACAGACCTCTAATCTCCAATCTCTTGTATGGGATGAAGTCCGGAAATCAAATCCTCGTTCTCGGCGCGGGCATTCAAGGAATTTGTGTCGCGCTCGCACTGCGCCAACGCGGCTATCGCGTCACCGTCATTGACCAAATGCCGGACGTGATGTTACGCACCAGTCTCCGCAATGAAGGCAAAATTCATCTGGGTTTTGTGTACGCTAATGATGCTTCGTTTCAAACGTCAGAGTTGATGCTGCGCGCGGCGTTGAATTTTTCACCATTGTTGGATGAATGGTTAGAAATGCAGATGGATTGGCGCGCGTTGTGTTCGACGCCGTTTTGGTATCTCGTCATGCGCGATTCGATGCTTACGCCGCCGCAAATTCACGCGCATTACGAACAGCTGCAAAATTGTTTGGAGGAAATCGTCGCGTGCGGAGAACATGCAACGTATTTGGGAAATGATTTGCGCGGCAAACGGATGTGGCAGCCCGCGTCATCCAACGGACACGAATGGTTCGCGCCGTCGCGCGTCGCGGAATGTATCGAGACGGTGGAACTCGCCATTGACCGCGAAAAATTTCGCGCGCTCGTCAGCGCGCGTGTCGCAAGCTTTCCTGAAATCACAACGCGTTTTGGACATTACATCGCAACGATTGAACGCGCGCCGAATGGATTTTGTTTGCAAGGTACACGCAATGACGGAACGCGTTGGAGCGAATCTTCAGACATTGTTGTAAATTGTCTTTGGGACGGACGCCTCGCGCTCGACCAACAATTGGGGCTTAGACCGCAGCGCGCGTTTGTGATGCGTTTGAAATATCGTGTGCTGGCACAACTCGCCACTGCATTGAGAAATTTGCCATCGCTCACCATGGTCTTGGGACGCTATGGTGATATGGTGCAATACGAAAACGCGCCGACGTATTTTTCATGGTATCCCGCGTGCTTGCGCGGGTGGAGCCAAAACATCACCCCCCCCCACGAATGGGACGCAGTTTGTCAAGGCAATCCACCGCGCGAAATTGCCGCACAAGTGGCGCGTGAAACATTGGACGCGTTTGAAAAAATTATTCCGGGCGCAGGCGCAAGTTGCGTGCGCGCGGTAGATGGCGGCATCATTTATTCTTGGGGTGAGACCGACATTGATGACCGCGCGAGCGCGCTGCACTCGCGCTACGAAATCGGGTTCACCCATCGCGACGGTTATTATTCGGTGGACACGGGAAAATTTACGTGCGCGCCGCTGCACGCGCAACAATTGGTTCAACACCTCGATGGCTAATTCCACCGCGCCGCTTGTTTCCCTCGCGCTCCCCCTTTACAAATCACGCCGCTTTCTCGACATCATTATTGAAAATCTGGAAACGCTCGCGTATCCGAATCTCGAAATTCTGATTTCGGACCGTCACTGCGCGGACGATGCCATTGACACTTTGCAAGCTCGTTTTGGAGATGATGCGCGTTTTCAATTTTTCCGCGCGCGCGATGAAATCAACTATGTCGAGCATTTCAATTTTCTGTTGCGCGCGGCGACGGGCGATTATTTTTTTTGGTTGATGCACGACGATTCGTATCCTCCGAATTACATCAGCGCGCTTGCCAACGCGCTCGACGAAAATCGTGATGCGATTCTCGCCTATGGCGGATTGGAAATGCTGCGCCACGACGGTTCGCGCGAAATGTTCGAGAGTCGAAATTTTACCAATGAGAATGCGTGGAACACGCGCGAAATTTTTCGGCGTTTTTTGGCGGGACATCTCATCCTCGCCGTGCGCGGACTGTATCGGCTTCAAGCTGCCAAACAGCGCGGGTTGATTCAACCGACGCGTGATTTGTATGCTGCGGATTTTCTTTGGACGTTTGCAACTGCGTTTTCGGGACGTTGGATTTATTTAGCGAACGTTTACGTCATGAAACGTTTCTATCCGACGAGCGCGCTGGGTCATTGGGATTCGCACACAGCGCGGCATACCCTCGCCGAAGTAGCAGCGTTGAGCATTTATCTGGTGAACCACGCGCCCAACTTGCGCGAAAAAATTCGCGCGTGCGCCGTCATTGTTTTGTGGATGCTTCTGCGTTTGGGTGGCGATGCGTTGCATTGGATGCGCCTGCATCAACATTTGCACAAGCCAATTCAAAAGTTCATTTTTCCGCGTCTCGGCGCCTAAGGTTCCAATTTTTACTGAAAATGAACCTATGGTAGAATCACAAAACAGGAGCGACATTACGTCGCTCCTGTTTTGCAACGCACTGTCGCGCCGCGTCCTTCTTGTGGCGCGGCGTGACGTTTTTTTTGCACTTGGAAAGTGTGCCTGTCATTGTGAACGGCTTATTTGGACAATGACGAGCCATCATTATTCTGAAAGGAGTCCTCGAAATGGATTCGACCTGGCTTTGGGTCATCCCGATTTCAGGCATTTTAGGAGTTCTGTTTGTTGTATATCTCGTGCGTGATGTCTTGAGTCGCGACGAAGGCACGAAAGAAATGAAAGCTGTCGCCGATACAATTTATGAAGGCGCGATTGCGTTCATTCGGCGGCAGTATGCGACGATTGCGGCATTGGCACTCGTCGTCGCGGTCATTATTGCGCTTTTGGTTTCCCAAGAGCAAGTGACGGAAACACCGGTGCGCGGGCTTGACCTCGCGATTAAAACCGGCATCGCGTTCCTCGTCGGCGCAGCGGCAAGCGCACTTTCCGGCATCATCGGCATGTATGTTGCCGTGCGTTCGAATGTGCGCGTGGCGAGCGCGGCGCGTTCGGGTGTCGCCGAAGCGTTGAATGTTGCTTTGCGCGGCGGCGCGGTGTCCGGTTTCCTCGTCGTCGGACTTTCACTCATCGGCGTCGCAGGAATGTTTTTTGTGTACGATGGCATCAATCATCCCGAAATCGCGCCGTACTTGATTGTTGGTATGGGTTTCGGTGCGAGCTTTGTCGCGTTGTTTGCGCAGCTCGGCGGCGGCATTTACACCAAAGCGGCGGATGTCGGCGCAGACCTCGTGGGCAAAGTTGAAGCGGGCATTCCCGAAGATGACCCGCGCAACGCGGCTGTCGTCGCGGATTTGGTCGGCGATAATGTGGGCGACTGCGCGGGACGCGGCGCGGACTTGTTCGAGTCCACTGTCGCAGAAAATATCGGCGCGATGATTTTGGGTGTAGCGATTTGGGCAGTGAGCAAAAATCCGGTGTGGATTTTCTTTCCGCTCATCATTCGCTCGTTCGGTCTCATTATTTCGATTGTCGGTCTCGTCGCAACGACCAGCATTCCCGGCATCAAGTACAAAGAAGGCGAAGAACCAACAAACGCGTTGTATCGCGGCTTTGCTGTCGCGGTGATTTTATCTGCGATTGTTTTGGCGCTCGTGACGTTGCCACTGCTCGGAAGTTGGTGGTTTGTGTTTGCGGGCTTTATCGGTTTGCTAAACAGCGTCGCGTTCGTGTTGATTACGATGTATTACACGGAAGGACGCTTCCGCCCCGTCAAAGACATTGTGCGCGCGAGTTTGCGCGGTGATGGTCCAAACATTATCACCGGGTTCGCAGTCGGTTTGGAAAATACTGCACTGCCTGTGATTTCAGTTGGCGTCGCGTTGGTCGCTTCGTTCTTTTGTGGACAACAAGCCGCCGCACAATTGGGCATCGAATCGTACATCGGCGGCGTGTATGCCACTGCAGTTGCGACGATGGGCATGTTAATGACTGCCGCGTTTATTCTCGCGATGGATACGTTTGGTCCGATTGTTGATAACGCGGGCGGCATTGTCGAAATGTCCGGCGCGCCCGAACAAGTTCGCCGCGGCACGGACGCGCTCGATGCCGCAGGCAATACGACCAAAGCATTGACCAAAGGTTACGCGATTGGTTCGGCAGCCCTCGCCGCGTTTTTGTTATTCAGCGCGTATCTCGACAAAGTGGCGTTGATTAAACAAACGATTGCAGGCGCAGTGCGCGATGGCGTAGTGGTGAATCAAGCGCTCGCGACGGAAATTTTTGAAGCATCGCACGTGGTCAATCTCGGCAAAGTCGAAGTGTTTGTGGGCGCGATGTTTGGCGCGATGTTGATTTTCCTCTTTAGCGCGTTGGCGATTCGCGCAGTCGGTTCGACGGCGGAAAAAATCATCGAAGAGACGCGTCGGCAATTCCGCGAAGACCCGGGCATTATGAAAGGTACATCCAAACCGGATTATGCGCGCGCGGTGGACATTACCGCACAAGGCGCGTTGCGCTCGATGATTCTGCCGGGCGTGCTGGCAGTCGGCGCACCGATTTTGCTCGGCGTTCTCTTGCGGTGGGAAGCGGAAGCGGGCTTGCTGATGGTCGGCACGATTGCCGGAATTTTGATGGCAACCGTGTTGAACAATTCAGGCGGCGCGTGGGACAATGCAAAAAAATGGATCGAGTCGGAAGGCGTGCTCAATCCAACCACGGGTAAATTGGAAAAGAAACGCAGTGACGCGCACAAAGCGGCTGTCGTCGGCGATACCGTCGGCGACCCGTTCAAAGATACGGCAGGTCCTTCGATTCACGTTCTCATCAAGCTGCTGGCGACGATTACGCTGGTGCTTGCGCCGTTGTTTATCTAAAAGTTCGGGGCGGGAGATTTCTCCCGCCCCGTTTTTTTTCGCTACCCCATTGACACGCTATAAAATCGCGTGGTATAGTTTTCGCATAATTTCGATTGGCTCGTGTACGGTTCGATGATTCGTCCCACCCTCCTGTACTTGTCGCAAAGCAGAACTTGCCGACGATTCGCTTTGTCTTTCTTCCGTTGGCATGCAATCCTCGAACGCCAACTCTATCCCCGTTCTCTCGAAGCAATGGTGCCAAGAGTCCGAGTTGTCATTGCCTCATTCCGGCGTGAGACAATTGGAGGACGAAAGGAGCTCGCGCGCGTTGCATAGGGCGTCACTGACGCTCTTGGTCACAATACACTTTTGCCCCTTTTCACCCAAATCGGTTTCAAGATTTTTTTCTTGAAACGTTTCGCTCAAGCAAAAGGAGAACGTCATGAATGGCAATCGCCCGCGTCTGTATGTGGGCAATCTCCCGTACCAATTGACGGTGGATGAGTTGAAAGATTTCTTTGTCGGCGCAGGCAATGTCACCGATGCCGCGATTATCACTGACCGCGATTCGGGACGGAGCAAAGGATTCGGCTTTGTCGAATTTGCAAACGACGAGGATGCCAACCGCGCCCAATCCATGTTCAACGGCTCACAGCTCAAAGGACGCACGTTAAAAGTAGATTTGGCAAAACCGCGCGAAGACAAACCGCGCGGTGACCGACGCGCTGGTGGCGGCGGTGCGAGCAACTTTGGCTAAACACAAAAAATGCCGCGCGCGATTTCGCGTGCGGCATTTTTGCATGTACAATTTTGGTATGGCTGATGAAAAACCCGAACGCAAACGCCTCAACGTTTCAAACCTCGAATCCGCGATTGATTATCAATCACGGATTGATCAACAGATTCGCGAAGCAATGGAGCGCGGCGACTTTGATAACTTGCGCGGCGCGGGGAAACCATTGAATCTCGCGCGTGACCCGAACGTTCCCGAAGATTGGGAGCTCGCGTTCAATCTGTTGAAAAACGCGGGCTTTGCGCCCGATTGGATTGAGACGCGCAAAGAGGTTGATGCCACGCGCGAAAAAATTTTTGCGCCCTTGAATCGTTTTCTAAACAACCCGCCGAACCTTAAAGAACGCGCGCATGTCCAACAAACCATCATCGAACAATTTTGCAAGCAAGCAAACGAACTCAATAAATTGATTGACATCTACAACTTGAAAGCGCCAACGCCCCAAGTGCATCTGCGCCGCATCCGCGTCGAACACGAGATTGAAAGATTTACGGCACAAGTATCAGGTGGCAGGTAGTAGGGGAACCCACTATCTACTACTTGCAAGTTTTCCTCGTGCCAGAACGAGGACAATCCTCTCCAATCGCTTCGGCACCAATTTTCCCACCAACAACCACTCATCCGCGCCTAGCGCGCCCGTTAGAATCAGAACAACTCCATACACCACCGTTGCCGCGCTCAACGCGAGAATGATATTTTGCGCGACGAGAAAATACAAGACCGCGCCCATTGCCATACCGGCAACAGTGGGTCGCCAAAAAATGTCGAGAATCGGCAGCGGCGGCATGTGCTTGCGTAACGCATAATAGAATGGCACGAGCAGCGCAAATTCCGAAAACACTGTCACCAATGCCGCACCGCGATAGGTCAATGCGGGAATCGCAATCAAGTTGGCGGCAACGTTGAACACGAGCCCAATAATGAATGCGCGCGTGAGAAAACGTTGTTCATTCAATGCAATCAAAACGTAATGCACCACGCTGTTGATAAAACTAAACGGCAAAAAGAAAATCAACCATTGCAGCGCAATGGACGAATCCGGTAAATACGCCGCACCCGCAAAAAGCAAAATCAACGGCTCGGCAATAAACACCGTCGCCACTGTAATCGGCACAGCAATCCACGTCAACAATTTTACCGAAACAATCAACGCGCGCTGCATCGCATCCGTCGAACTCGTCGAGAGCCGTGACAGCATCGGAAAAATCGCCAGCGTAAATTTGGATGGAATAAAATTGAGCGCGTTCACAAATTTGTATGCGGCGTTGTAATATCCAAGAACCGTCGCGTTCGTCAACGGCAGCAACAAAAACACATCAATTTTGAAAAACAAATTCGCCAACAAATTATTCATCATCAACGGATACGATTCCACAAACATCCAGCGCGCCAACGGACGGTCAAGCACGAAATGCGGTTTGAACAACAAACGGCGCACGAGATAGTACATAACGACGAGCGTAAAAAGATTCGTCGCAATCGAAACCCCCGCGAGCCCGACAATCCCATACCCCGCGAGCAGCACCGCAATTTGCAATGCCACACTCACCAACGCGGTCGCAATTTCAATCGCCGTCGGATATTCAAACCGTTCATACGCATAAAACATTCCCGACAGCGCGCCCGCGACATGATTCGGAAACAAGGACACCCATAACAACACCATCGCCCAAATTGTATCCGTCGTTAAATCCCCCGTGGCGTTGTAAAACAAAATCACGCCCGCAAGCAAAACAATCGAAACCAACGTCAAACCCAAGCGCAGGGCAATCGCATTCGTCAAAAATTCACTGGCGCGCGAACGGTCCCGCGCCACTTCGCGCGTCACTAAAATCCCCAAACCAAATTCTGTAATCGCCGAAAGAAAAAACCACACCGTCACAGCGAACGCATAATGCCCATTGTTTTCAGGACCCAACACACGCAAGACAACAAGCGCCAACGCGAAATTGATGACTTGAATCAATAACGACGCGCCCATGGGCACGAGTGAATTTTTTGCGACGGTGCGAACTTGGGATTCATTTTCACTCGCGTTGCCCAACACAAATTTCTGCCACACCAACGCGACAAACGCGAGCATCACCGCAATCACTGCGAGCAGTGACAGAACCGAGCCAACGCGAAACGAAATCGGCGAATACTTGAAGCGAACGGTTTGCTCGCCCGCAGGTACAACCACCGCGCGAAAATTCCCATCCGCGCGATACATCGGCGTGTCCTCTCCATCAATTTGTGCAATCCAGCCGGGGAAATAAGTATCGGTGAGGACGAGATAGGTGGGCTGCGCTGCGTTCGTTTTCAAAATCACTTCGCTGCCCGTGTATTTTTCCGTCGTCACTTTTCCGCCCTCTCCTAATGGGAGCGGGGTCAGGGGGGAAGGGCTTTCAATCAACACCTCGCGCGTCACATCCGCGTTGGGTAGTTCACGCAATAACTCGTCACGCGTTTCAAAGACGCGTGCTTGATTCACCAAAAACGCGCGCGGCAATACATTCGGATTTTCATAAATTTTGATTTCGCCGTCATACACCAACGGATAATCCGCGAACGGAACAGTCCGCGTCGTCAAAATGTATTTGACATTGAGCAAATTCAACAACGGCGAACGCAGCGGCTGGTAATCATAGAAAGCTGCGATACGGTTGTACAACAATTCGTCTTGCGGCGCGAGCAATTGCATGTACTCGACGTACTGTTTTGCAATAATCGAGTCATAGCCGCGAATGTCTTGAATCCCGAAAGGCATCGCGCTGTTGGCGTTCAATACTTTTTGCCCGGGCTCATCGTAGGTTGTAATACGAAACAGTGATTTGTCTTGCTGCAAAAATTGAATCGCAGGCGGCACAAAGTCCGCGAGTTTCAAATCCGCGCGCGGATAAAAACCAATCCCCGCGACAAACACATCGGCAACGAGTACACACAACGCAAGCGGTTTCCACAACGCGATATTTCTTGCGCGCCAATTCATTCGCGCGACGAGTAACACAATTCCTGCAAAGAGTACAAACAATCCAAACAGCGCAACATTCCGCGTTTGGTACGACCAAAACGCTTGTCCCGTTTCAAACACCGGTTTCGCCAAATCCGACGCGTTCACAAACGAATCCGCAAAGCGCACAAATACATCGCGCAGTGCGAGCGACAACGCGACGACGAGCAACGACACGAGTCCCACAATCGCCAGCAGCGCGCCAACGATTGTCACTATGCGCTTTGACAAATGTTCCGCGATGTATTGCGCGCCAACGCCCGCGAGAAACGCGACACTCAACGTCCACGGAAAAATCCAACGAAACGCGGTATGCAATTGATTCCAACCGGGGAGTGCGTAAAAAAGAATCGCGTAAAGAGGAGTACCGAACGCAAAGAGGAGGGAGAGAATCGCGAGGGTTGAGAAAAAGAGCGAGGAACGACGAATGACGAACGACGAACGTTCTATGGCGCTCGACCCTTGAACACGTGAGACGAATCCTAAAACTGCCATCACAAGCGCGAGAATTCCTACATACGCGCCTGCTTCCACATAATTTTTGATGCCCCAAAAAATTGTGCCTTGTGGCGCGGGTTTCCAAACATTTTCGTACAGGTCGAAATACGCGTGATGCGTCGGATTGCCAAAAAAATCGGGAATGAAAAATGTGAGAATTTGCCGTGACGGCAGCGCCCAACTCGCGACATCACTGTACGAGACGGAACCTTCGCGAAAATTTGCGCGCACCAATTCATACAATGGAATAATTTGAATCGCCGCGAGCGCGAATCCCAACGCAACAATTCCCAACATTACCGCGCCCGCGCGCAAGATGCCGCGCCAATTTATGTTTCGCGCGTGCAGCGAAACATTCATTCCCAAAATACGCCACGCCGCGTAAAACGCGAGGACAAGTAAAATGTAATACGACATTTCGACATGCCCCGCGAGAAATTGCACCGCAATCAAAATCGCCGCGCACAAGGCAAAGAAAACAACACGCGCAAAAGAATTCTCGTTTCGCGATTCTCGTTTCTCGATTTCGCGCAACACCAATTCCGTACACGCCAAAATTGCCGGCAGCCATGTCGCCGCGCTCACCACCATGGGAAACACGACGCTGACAACCATGAATCCGCCGAACGCGTAAATGATTCCACTGACGATGGAAGCAAACGCGCGCAAACCTAATACACGCGTGAGAGTATACATCGCACACGCGGCGAGCCAATAATGCAATACGGCAAACATCGCGTACGCGCGCGCCAGCGGCAAAATGTAAAACACAATGCCGAGGGGATACAATGCCGCGTTTTGTCCCGCCGCGAGAAATGGCTGTCCCGCGAGAATGTACGGATTCCACAACGGAATTTCACCCGCGCGCAGTGATTCGTTTATAAAATTTTTCCACGCGTAATTTTCGAGGATTAGGTCGTCGAGGAGAGGATTGTACGGCTGCCCGACACCGTTTTGTGCAGCGAACGCGCTCCACGGCGGAAAACGATAGAGGTTGTCGAACGGCACGAGCGACGCATTGCCGAACAAGACGGGGAAAAAAAACAGAACGGCAAGCGCGAGGAAAAACAAAATGGCAGCGAGGTCAGTTCGTTTCACGCTGCCACTCTCGCACATCAATTCGAACAAACAAAACTACTTTCATTTACCACCCGAAATTTCGAGATGATGTGTGACAACCGAAGAATTTTTTTTCAGGGGACCATAGCGCGAACGAATTTCCCACACGCGCGACGCGGCTTCCCATTTCACGCGCATATCCATTTTTGATTGACCAATGCGTCGGTCTTCAAAAAAAATTGGATACTCTAGAATCCGCAATCCATTTTGTTCGGACAAGTACGCCATCTCTACTTGAAAGATGTATCCGTTCGCGCGCACCTTGTTCAAATCAATTTTTTCCAACGCGCTGCGCCGCCACAATTTGAAACCCGCCGTCGCGTCGCGCACTTTTAATCCCAAAATCATTCGCACATACACACTGTTCGCCCACCAACTCAAAAGATAGCGCCCAAAACTCCAACGCTCGTCGAGTTTTCCGCCGGGCACGTAACGCGAACCGACAACAACATCATACTTGTCAATCCGTTTCAAAAATTGCGGCAAGTAATCGGGCGAGTGCGAAAAATCCGCGTCCATCTGCACTACATAATCCGCGCCATTTTGCATCGCCAGTTGAAACCCTTGAATGTATGCCGTGCCCAAACCCGATTTCGCAGGGCGATGCAGCACGCGCAAACGCGGCGCAAATTCGCGGCTCAATTCATCGGCGAGCGCGCCGGTGCCATCAAGCGATTCATCATCCACAATCAAAACATCAAGGTCCGAAACGGGGAGATTCAAAAGAGCAGTTGAAATTGGGCGGAGGTTTTCGGCTTCGTTATAGGTCGGAATGACCACAGTGGTCTTCATCGCGGGGGATTATACCCCAAGACGTGACAGGTTTCTAAAAACCTGCCGCATCTTGTTACAACACATACGCGCGCACCGCATCTGCTTTCGTCACACCTTGCGGGTCAATCATCACATTCACGATACTTGGTTTTCTTGTGCTTTGCGCGTTCGCGAACGCGCGTTGAATCGCGGGCACAATTTCGCTGGGTTCGGTCACGTATTCGCCATAGCCGCCAAACGCTTCGGCAATTTTTTCGTAATGCACATTGGGTGCGAGTGAGGTTGCGACCGCGCGTTCCTCGCCCATCAATGCGATTTGCGGCAAACGAATTTCGCCCCATTGTCCATCGTTGCCAACCAAGGTTACAATCGGGAAATTGAAACGCGCGGCGGTATCAACTTCCATCCCGTTCAATCCGAACGAGCCGTCGCCGTTCAAGACAATCACTTTTTTGTTTGGATACAACGCCTGCGCCGCCAACGCGAACGGTAAACCCACCCCGAGACAACCGAGCGGTCCCGGGTCCATCCATTGCCCGGGTTTCGTAATCGTCAACACTTTGGCAGCAAGTCCAACCACATCGCCGCCGTCCGCGACGACAATTGTGTCTTGATCCAAAATTCTGTTCAATTCGTGCGCGAGCCGCAATTGGTGAATGGGAATTTCATTTGAATTTTCCCACTCCGCTTGCGCGGTGCGTTTTTCTTCTTCGACGCCTTGCAAATACGAAACCCATGCGCCAAAATTTCGCGCCGGAATTGCATCCGTCAATTGCTCCAACACCGCGCGCGCGTTCCCAACGATTCCGACATCCACCGCGCGATTTCGTCCAATCTCGCTCGCATCCACATCCACTTGAATCAATTTCGTCGCGTCGCCAAAATCGCCATAGCGCATTCGAAAATCCATCGGCACACCCAGCGATAAAACAACATCCGCGTTTTTCAAGCCCGCGCCGCGCGCGAGCGGCAAACAATTCGGATGATTCATTGGAATCGTGCCGCGCCCCATGCCGTTTGGAAAAACAGGCACGTTGAATTTTTCGACGAACGCGCGCAACGTATCACTCGCGTCATCCCAATACACTTGTGTTCCCGCCAAAACGACAGGATGTTCTGCGTTCGCAAGCAATTCCGCCGCGCGCGCGATTTCCTTAAGGTCGCCATACGCGCGCGACGACGTGCGATACTGCGTCGGAAATTTTACATCGTCCTCGTCTACAAACTGTATCAAAATATCGAACGGAATTTCAACGAAAACAGGACCGGGCTTGCCCGTCAATGCGATACGAATAGCTTGCGTCAATAATTCGGGGATGCGTTCCGTTTGATGAATCGCAATGCTGTACTTGGTAATCGGTTTGAGCAGCGCGACTTGTTCCATCTCTTGTAACGCGCCGCGTCCTTGTTGTTCCAATGGGGCTGCGCCGCCGAGTAATAACAAGGGACTGTTCGCATAATACGCGTTGGCAACGGCAGTCACAGCATCGGTCACTCCAGGTCCGGCGGTGACTGCGGCAACACCAATCCCACGTGTCAAGCGCGCGTACGCATCTGCCGCGTGTGCCGCCGCTTGTTCGTGCCGCGTATCAATAATGTTGATGCCTTCATCCAAACAGCCGTCGTAAATGGACGCAATGTGTCCGCCGCACAACGTAAAAAGATGCGACACATTTTCATTTTTCAAAACGCGCGCGACGAGTCGCCCACCGTGCATGTTCATAGAGACCTCGAGATTGGAAGTTAGATGTTAGATATTGGAGATTGGAGATTAGCGGTTTGGAGCATCAGTTGATTTGCAATTTGTGATACGCGCATTTGCGAAACGCGTTTCGATTTCAATTTCATTACATCCGAGTCTAACATGTGGTGATAGTAACGTCAATTGAAATGGGAATCAAAAAAAAAGCGCAATGGAATAAAAGTCCTACTGTAAAATTCTTTTAAGGTTTGCCAATTTGTAGAGGTCGGCTATAATCACCGCCGGTTCATCGCTCCGCGACCTATTCTTGATACGTCATCATCCAATTCTATTTCACGTTCATCTCTTGATGATGCAACCTCCATGGGGGGAGGCGCGCGCGGTTACGGGACGCGAATTACACAAGCAACACGAGTTGCTTTTAGGAGTATGCAATGCCAGCGACCGTACTGATTGTCGCCAATGACAAAGAGGTTACGACCAATCTCGCTACATCCTTTAGCAAAAAAGAATATTCGATTCTGACCGCGCATAGTGGACGCCAAGCCCTCGCGCAAGCGAAAGCGCGTCTGCCCGACGCGATTATTTTAGATTCCACCTCACCGCGGCTGAGTGTTAAACGTTTGGTACGTTCACTGCATCGCGGTTCGCATCCGATTATGATTTTGCTCGCGCAGAATCCGAATCGTGTGGAGGGTGGCAGCAATGGCGCGCTCGTGTTGCCCAAAACAACCACGCCCAAAAAATTATCGCAGCGCGTGCGCACGGCGCTCGATAATCGTCCGCCGCGCGAACTCAAAGTGGGCGGACTGATATTGAATGTGGAACGGCGCCGCGTGACACGCGGCAATCGTTCGCATAAATTGACGCCCAAAGAATTTGAACTATTGAAATTGTTTATGGAAAACGCGGGACAAATTGTTTCGCGCAAAAAGTTGATGCAAGAAATTTGGGACACGGATTATCTCGGCGATACGCGCACGCTCGATGTCCACATGCGCTGGCTGCGCGAAAAAATCGAAGATGACCCGAACGAACCGAAATTGCTTGTAACGTTGCGCGGCGAGGGGTATCGCCTCGAATCGAAATAACAACTCGTGTTACGTGGAATTGTCATTTCGAGCCGTCTTTGCGAGAAATCTCAATGGAAAAACCGAGATTTCTCACTGCGTTCGAAATGACAGGCATAAGGTGAATAACAAATAAAAAATCTCGAAAACGGCGCTAAAAGTTTTCGAGATTTTTTATTGGGGGTGCACTTTGTTTTTGTCGCAGCATCATCAGTGTAAAAACGACGAGCGCCCATTGGCGTCTTGCCCGCCATGGCTGCAGCACCAAACGAAAGAGCCATTCAAGCCCTAAATCTTGCATGAATTTGGGCGCGCGGCGAATTTTTTTGGCGATGAAATCATACGCGCCGCCGACACCGATGGCGACCCGCACATTCTGCAATGCCGCGCGATGTTGGTGAATCCACACATCTTGCGCGGGTGCGCCATAAGCAACAAACAAGAGCTCTGCCCCGCTTTCGTTGATGCGTGAAATAATTTCCGCTTCCTCACGCGCATCCGGCGAACCTTCAAACAACCCGACGATTTTCAAATTCCGATAGCGTGCTTGCAAACGCGCGGCGGCTTGTCCGCCCACGCCGCCGCGTCCACCGAGCAGAAAAATTTTCCATCCCGCCGTCGCTGCCAAGCCGCACAGGTACCAACAAAAATCTGTCCCGGCGACGCGTTCGCGCAATGGTGTGCCTTGCGCTTCCGCCGCGCGCAATAAATTCGCGCCGTCCGCGAGATTCAAATCGCTCTCTGCCAGGGCGCGTGCAAAGTTTGCGTCATTTTGCGCAGCGACAATAAATTCAGGATTGACCGTGACAATCTGATGCACGCGCGGCTCTTGCATAAAATCGTCCACGCGTGCCAACGCTTCCGGCATTGTCACATCGTCCACACGTACGCCGAGAACGGAAATGGAATTCACAACGATGAACGACGATGACGCATCATCACGCACCACGCGCAGATTGAACAGTATGCGTGATGATGCGTCACGACGAATGACGGACAATACTTGTTTCGTCATCCGTCATTCGTCCGCTTATAGCATTTTGTGCTTTTTCTCTGCGCTCGTCACCGCGTTTTCAAAAATTTCGAGCGCCTCTTCAACGAGCGGTTTTTGAATCATTAACGGCGGCGCGATGCGAATGGTGCTGCGTCCACAACCGAGCAACAGCAAGCCATTTTGGAACGCATGATGCACAATGTCTTCGCGCAGTTGATGCGCGGGTTGTTTGGATGTTTTGTCTTGAACAAATTCGACGCCAATCATCAAACCTTTGCCGCGCACATCGCCGATGGAGGGATGGCGAACTTGCATTTCTGCGAGGGCATCCATGATAAATTCGCCTTGCTCTGACGCGTTCTCCATCATGCCATTTTCCACAAGGTCGAGCGTTGCAAGCGCGGCAGTACACGCGAGCGGATTGCCGCCATAGGTATTGCCGTGCGCGCCGGGGACCCATTTTTTCATGATGGATTGTCGCGCAAACATCAACCCCAGCGGCATCCCACTGGCAATTCCTTTCGCAGAACAAACAATGTCCGGTTCGACATCCCAATGTTCTATCGCCCACCATTTGCCCGTGCGTCCAACACCCGATTGCACTTCGTCCGCAATCAAAATGATTCCATGCTTGTCACACAACTCGCGCAGACGCGGGAAAAAATTTTGCGGCGGCACAACGTAACCGCCTTCGCCTTGAATCGGTTCTAAAAGAATTGCGGCGCATTCATCCGGCGGCAGAATCGTTTGGAAAATCACGCGCTCGATATAATCTACTACCGTATCGCCATAGTCCCCTTCACGGTTCATGTCCAACACCGGACGGTACGAATCGGGAAACGGAACATGGACGACGCCCGGCATCGTCGGAAAAAATCGTTCTTGCTGTACAAACTTCGATGCAGTGAACGAAAGCGAACCCATCGAGCGTCCATGAAACCCGCCCAGGAATCCGATAAAGCGTTGACGTTTCGTCGCGTAACGCGCGAGTTTAATTGCCGCTTCGACGGCTTCGGTGCCTGAATTACAAAAGAACACGCCCACATCTTCTTTCATCGGCGCGATTTCGTTGATGCGTTCGCCGAGCCGAATCATGGACTCGTGATAATAGTCCGAAGAAATGTGAATAAATTTTTCCGCTTGGTCTTGCAATGCTTTGACCAATTTGGGATGTGAGTGTCCGGTCGCGTTGACCGCGATGCCCGCCATCCAATCAATATAACGATTGCGGTCCACATCCCACACTTGCGCGCCCTGTCCACGCTCCATCACGAACGGGTAATCGCGCGGATACGAAGGCGAGACAACTTTTTTATCGCGCGCCAACATTTTTTTTGCATTGGGTCCCGGGGGGGGGGTGATAATGCGCGCGCCGTTTTGACGCAAACGTCCGTTGGTTGAATTATGATTTTTCATTTCGATCTTGCGTTGAGGTACGTTCTCTGACGCACCCAGTCCGCATTAGAGAATGCGTCCTACGCGTTTGAATGACTCCTTTGTCATGTTGCAAGCCAGATGTTTTTTCAAAAATTATTCCAACCCAATCACTTGCCCATCCGCGTCAATCTCAATCTGTGCCAACGCAGGGTGCGCGGGCATTCCTGACATGGTGCGAATTTCATTACACATCGCAATGATATATCCTGCTCCGGCAGCCAGCCGCACATCGCGAATTGGAAGTTTAAAGTTTTTCGGACGCCCTTTGTGTTTTTCTTCGTGTGATAACGACAAATGCGTTTTCGCCATGCACACGGGCAATTCGCCAAAACCTTGTTCGGTATATTGCGCTAATTTTTCTTCCGCCGTCGCCGACCATTCTACGCCGGACGCGCCGTACATCTGCGTGGCGATTCGTTCTACTTTGTCTTGAAGTGGAAGCGCATTCGCGTACAACAAGCGCGCTTGCGCGGGTTTGTTTGCCGCGTGTGCCGTGGCTTCGGCAAGTGAAATGGCACCCGCGCCGCCGCGCATGTACACATCCGACGCGTAGGTTCCTTCTGCGCCCGCGTCACGCGCGAGCTGTTCGACGCGCGCAATTTCGCGGTCATTGTCTTGGGTGAAACGATTGATGGCGACTATGACCGGCACACCGAACGCTTTTGCATTCTCGATGTGTTTCAATAAATTCGCCGCGCCTTTTTCCAACGCGTGCAGATTTTCTTTGTACAAATCCTCCGGCAACGCTTTCCCCGCGACGACTTTGGCTACACCGCCGTGCATTTTCAACGCGCGCAAGGTAGCGACAAGAACAATCGCGTTGGGCATCAAACCGGACGCGCGGCATTTGATGTCAATAAATTTTTCCAGCCCCAAATCTGTGGCAAACGCGGCTTCGGTAATGACGTAATCGTTTGTCTTGAGCGCAATGCGGTCGGCGAGAATCGAACTCGCGCCATGCGCCAAATGTCCGAGCGTGCCTGTGTGAACAAAAGCGGGAGTGCCTTCAATCGTTTGCACCAGATTCGGTTTCAACACATCTTGCAAGAGCGCGGTCATTGCGCCGGCACATTTCAAATCGTCCGCCGTCATCATTTTGCCGCGCCGTGACCGCCCGACCACAATCCGTCCAACCCGCGCGCGCAAATCTTTTAAGGTTGCGCGTTCATCATCGCCATTCACCAAACCGAGCAATGCCATCACTTCCGACGCCGTAACCGCATCAAAGCGCGCTTCGCGCGGCGTACCATTTTCGCGTCCACCTAACCCCGTCAACACTTGGCGCAAGGCGCGGTCACTGATTTGAATGACGCGCGACCACGCGAGCGAAAAAGGGTCGAGTTCCAGCGCGTTGCCGTGAACGAGAACATTGTCAATGCACGCCGCGAGTAAATTGTTGGCGAGCGCAATCACGTGAAAATCACTGCTCGCGTTCAGATTGAGCATTGCGTACGGCACAAGCCGCGCGTTTCCACCACCCGCCGCGCCGCCGCGATAATTCAAGACCGCGCCCAGCGCGCTTTGCCGCAACGATACCGCTGCGCGATACCCCATGCGATTCATGCCCATCGCCAACCCAATCGCCGTCGTCGTTTTGCCTTCGCCGGGCGGCGTCGGGGTAATTGAAGTGACAACGATATATTTGCCGTTTGGTTTTTCCGCAAAGCGCGTCAACAAATCGGGCGACAACTTCGCGCGATACTTGCCGTGCGGTTCAATATCGTCGAGTTGAAGTCCCATTTGTTCGGCGACGCGCGCGATGGAAAGTGGTGAATCGAAAGTGGGCATGAGTGAAAGAGAGATAGAGTGATAGAGTGAGGGGTGTGCAGAGTAATCAAAAGTCAGTGGTCAGTTTAGTGCGATAGTGACACGCGATACACGATATGCGATTCGCTATTTGCCATTTGCTATCCGCCATCGGCTAAATCCGCGCTTGTACTGTGTCGAGAACAGATTGTCGTTTGGCGGCGATGTGTTTGAGTGGTTCAAGTTGGGCGCGGGTGTTTTGAATGAACGCTTCGTCTTGAATGAGACCGAGATTGATTTCCACATTGAGCAAGGCAGCGCGCAGTCCCGCTTCCGACATTAACGCGCCCGCACCCGCATCACTCGCGGCGTTCTTGTTCCCGTGTGCGGCAGCAACTTGCGCCATCTCAAAAATTTCCGCGCACGCTTTCGCCACGCGCAGCGGAATTTCGGCGGCGTGCTTGAGCGCGTTTTGAATCGCGCGCGTGCGCACACTTTTTTCCGCGTCTGTCTCTTTGGGCAACTGATACGCGTTCATCACTTGGGTATAGGCATCGGCATCGTCCTGAATCGCGTCCAACAATTCCGCACGTAATGCTTGCGCGCGCGGCAACATCGTTTCGAATTGTGCGCTGACGTTTTGATAATTTTTGCGCCCGATGGTCAATTGACACACCATTGCGACAAGAGACGCGCCGAGCGCGCCCGCAAAGGCAGCAGCAGAGCCACCACCGGGTGCGGGCGCGGCAGACGCGAGTTCTTGAGTGAATGCAGCGAGTGAGGAGTCAGAAAAAGGCATGGGAAACCTACAGAGTTTTTTTTCGGGCGCGGCATAATCATTGTAGCAAAGATATGTACAAATAAGAAACCCGTCATCTTGGCTTTGCTTGAAGATAACGGGTTTCTTGATTACTGCACTTGGAAACTGCGCCACGCGGATTTCGTCGAACCTTGACTGTTGACCGCCGTTACGCGCCAGAAATATATTTTGCCCACTGTCAGCTTTTTGGTTGTCGCTTGCGATTGCGTCAAACCGGTCTTGCTGAATTTTACGGGACCCGTTTTACTGCCTTCGCGCACTTCGACATTGTATGTCGTTGCGCACGTTGTGTCACTCCAATCAAGCGGCACTTTTTTGCCAACCTTGGCATTTTTGGCAGGCGATACGAGGGCAGGTTTGTTTGGCTTGACCCCGCACGCGCCGACTTGGAATGGTTTGTCATAGTCTTGGGATTGATACGTTGCGCGGAATGTCCAAATGCCCTGCGCTTCATTGGATGGAATGTTGTATGACCACCACCACCACGACGCAGAATAATATGTTGGGTCACTAAAATTCCAACTGGTGAATGTCGTGCCGTTCGGGCGCAAAATTTTGTACTGGGTTTGCGCGTTCGAGAGTTGGTCGCGGAAATAGGTAGTGAAATAAATTGTATCGCCCGGATCAAACAGGTTTGCACTATTCGGCGTTTCGTTCCCACAATTGGGATTGTCGGGCGCAGCGGGACCTGTCGTTAAAAGATTTATACCGGGGTCGTAATAAGGTTTCTGCGATTGCCACCATGAAGTACCGGTGGTTGGATTCGACGGACCAACCCATGGGTCAATCAAGTTGTCGGCTGCGTTATACACTTCAAAATGCAAATGGGGTCCGGTGGAAAAACCGGAACTGCCCATGACGCCTATTTGTTCTCCGGCAGCAACACTCGCGCCAACATTTTTGTTTGTGACCGAACCATTTTTGAGATGCCAGTACCACGATTTGGAACCGTCGCTGTGGGAGAGAATGACATAGTTCGCATCGCCGGTTCCGACCCATGAACAGCTGCGGTCGTAATTTCCATCTTGCTTGTCGGCAATCGTTCCAGCCGCCGCGGCAACGACCTTGATTACCTTGCTGTCCATTTTGTTCCACGGAAAGGGCCAGCCAAAAATGTCGGTGCCTTGATGATTATAGCCGGTGTCCAAATCATACGTACGCGTGCCGGTGTTATAGTCTAACAGATGATTTGGAAAGGTTGCATCGTGGTCAACAAAATTGCTGATGCCATGATAACCAAAATCTGTAAGCATTGTGGAAAGGGGCCAGTGGAATAAAACTTGTTGCGTGCTATCGGGCGCGGGGAGTTTTCCTTCGGCGCGTAGTTTTGAAATGCTGGTGCGCGCGCGTTCACGCGCCTGCTCTTGCTGCGCGGTAGAAATATCTGCCGCGTGTGTACTTGAACGTCCGCTGCCGCCCGCGTCCAGTGGAGCTGCGCCTTGGACAACATTTGTTTTTTCCAAAACCGGATTCGTCGGTGGTGGGTCTTGGGCGCGCACGGTGGAACCGAATACCAAAAGGAATGCGCCGGCGACAAGAACAAGAATGAGACGCATGGATAGAGAACGCATTCAGACACCTCCCGAAAAACTGTTGGGAAAATTTGGCGGGATTATACGCGAAGGATTAACGCGACAAAATCGCATGTACTGAAGGGCATCCAAAAAACAGGATGGCATTGCAAGATGCCATCCTGTTTTTTCAATCCTCTATTAGGGCGTGAAGGTGAGATAGTAACATTGTCCTGCAAAGTACGCCGGAAGTTTTTCACTCGCCTTTGTGTCACCGGGTCTGTTTTCGTGGAGGTCGGAGTCGAGGCGGTTTGCGCGCCGCCGAGAAAACTGCCAAGTCCACTCGTAGTCGGTGTGCGCGTCGGTCCTTGCGCGGACAATGTTCCGGCGGGAATGAGCAAGAGCAGCGCGATGCCAAGCCACAGTAAAATTTTTTTGGTCATGGAGTCTCCTGAAAAAAACGCGCGGATGACGCGGCGTGTTTTTTATGCGTTTGTTTTTGTGCGCAATCGGTAAGAGCAGAATTGTCCAAGAATTTTATGCCAATTCGGATTCGCGCACAAAAAATTTCAGTTGGGTTCGGCATCGTCTTTGGACTGTTCTTTTAATTCAATCTCTTGCACATTCATTTGCAATTCTTTGGCCGCCGCAATCAAATCCAACAATTGCTGCTCTTGTTCGGGGGATAAATCTTCGGGACGAATGTCATACGCTGCCCACAAATTCTGGAGCATGTTGTCCGTGTGCTTTTTCAATTGCGCGGCAATGTGTTCGGGAGTCAGTTCCCGCGCGGCGAGTTTAACGCGCGGTCCGTGAAAAAATCCGGCATCTTCCATTTCTTGAATCCACGCGTCGCGGTCCTCATCAGATTCAAATTCCATGCCTTCGGTTTGGTCAATGCCGCTCATCAATTGCACACGCGGGTCCGCCAACACCGTCGCTTCAAATTCATCATACGCGGATTCGGGATGCCGCGCGTGCCATTCTTGCCACAAACGGCGCACTGGAATCACAACATCGGTATCATGTTCCAAAAACTCGCAGACCCAATCGAGCATTGATTCGGACATGGTGGCTCATACTCCGGAAAAAAGAAACGGGACGATACTTTTTGTACCGTCCCAGAGGTTTATTCGAGATAATCGCGCAATTTACGCGACCGCGATGGATGACGCAATTTGCGTAACGCCTTCGCTTCGATTTGGCGAATGCGTTCGCGCGTGACGCCAAACTTTTTGCCGACTTCTTCGAGCGTGTGACTCTTGCCGTCCTTTAATCCGAAACGCAATTGCAACACGCGTCCTTCGCGCGGCGAGAGTGAGGTGAGAATTTCTTCCATCTGCTCGCGCAACAGTTGATGCGATGCCGCGTCCGTCGGACCGAGCGTGGATTCGTCAGGAATAAAATCGCCGAGATGCGAATCCTGTTCTTCGCCGACGGGCATTTCGAGCGACAAGGGACGCTGCGAGATTTTGATGATGCGTTCGACTTTTTTCGGCGTCGTGCCAAGTTCTTTGGCGATTTCGTCCGGTGTGGGTTCGCGCCCGAGTTCTTGAACGAGTTGACGCGACACGCGCGTCAATTTGTTAATACGTTCGCACATGTGAACAGGCACGCGAATCGTGCGTCCTTGGTCGGCAATCGCGCGCGTAATCGCTTGACGAATCCACCACGTCGCGTACGTCGAGAATTTGAAGCCGCGTTTGTAATCGAATTTTTCGACGGCGCGAATCAGACCGATGTTGCCTTCTTGAATCAAGTCCAGGAACGAAACACCGCGTCCGATATATTTTTTCGCAATCGAAACGACGAGACGAAAATTTGCCTTGATGAGTTTTTGGCGGCAGAGTTCGCCTTCGCGAATTTTCAGCTCCAGCTTGTTACGTTCGCTGACGCTGATGGTCGTCGAGCGATTCAACTGTTGGCGTGCTTTTTTGCCGGTTTCCATGCCGCGCGCGTATTCCACTTCTTGTTCCGCGCGCAAAAGGGGAATGCGCGAAATTTCCTTCAAGTAGAGCGAAACCGTATCGTCAATCCCGATTTCGTTCAAGTCCACTTGCGCGGGTTCTTCGGGTTTTTCGACAGTGCTTTCGGGCACGTCGGCTTGGTCCACCAGCGAAATACCTTCTTCAAAAAGAACAATATAAACTTCTTCCAACTGTTCGATATTTGATTCTGCTTCGGGGAACACTTGCAAAATTTGGTCTTGCGACAGCCATCCTTGCGTTTTTCCCTTTTCGACCAATTGCTGCACAATGGCGCGGGTTTGTGCGGAAAGCACATGCGGTTTTTCGGCAGATGCGGTTTGTACCGCCCCGGAGGAGGACTTGTGTCCATTCCCATTTCCGTTGCCGTTCCCATGTCCATTTCCAGTGCGCGCGCGGCGCGTTTTTTCTACAACTCCGCTGGAACGTACTGTTGTGTTTTTAGTGATTCGACGTGTTGCCATTCCCACCACCTATCTCTAATTTTTTACGCTTTCGTTCCCAACGCCAGGGCTCTGTGTATTAACATAACTACGGCTCGCCCCATATTGCCAATAGGCAACAAAATTGAGACAGGGCGAGCCGTCTCGTGGATTATTATACGACGCGAATAACCGCGCGTCAATACTTTTGTGCATTTTTTCGCAAAAAACCTACTTTTTTTGCGAAATATCATGCTTACAACTTGCTATCGAGGTCTCTCACGACAAATTTTCTTATCTAACCAGTGACAACAGAATTGGACACAAAGCGAGCCAAGTCGTTTGAGTAAATTCTATTTCTTGGTTATAGTTTGTGAATGTCAGGCATCGTACAAGTCCGCAACTCGACTCGCAAGTCGGTAGAAGTGCTGTCCGCGCGTTTCTACGCGGTTTGGGCAAAACACCGCGTATGGCTTGTCATCCTTGCCATTATCATCATGGCAGTTGTCGCAATCCTCCGCTTTAGCGAACAATTTTCAGACGCGCTCCTGCGTCCTCCACCGGAAGGCGCAGTGGATTTGTACATTTATTACACCTGGACGCACGATTGGTTTCACGGCATCAACTTTTACGCATTTCCCCAACCGCAAGGGTATCCGCCTGCGAGTTTGGTCATCTTGTATCCCCTGACGGGATGGCTCGATTGGGCAGAAACGCGTTGGCTTTACACATTTGCAGAATTGATTTGTCTTGCGGCGCTTGTCCTGCTCGCACTGCGCGCAACAAAGGCAGTTGAGTGGCGTGAACGCACGGTTGTGTGTTTGCTGATTCTGTCAAACAGTGGCGCCGCCTCCACATTTGGCAATGGGCAGCCGATTTATTTCACAGTTTTTTTCCTTGCCATCGCCATTCTGATACTGCATCACGCGCCGCCATCCCTGACGCGCGATATCTGCGCCGCAGTTTGTTTTGTTATCGGCTCCATCAAGCCGAATCTCTCGGCACCGTTTTTTTGGCTCTTGCTCGTTTATCCGAATACACTGCGTTTGCGTCCTGTCATTTTGACAGCGCTCGGATATATTGCATTGACGGTGTTTGCCTTGCAATTTGTGCCAACTCCGCCACTTGAAGTTTTGCAACAGGTTTTCCAAAACAGCGCGGCGTATGCAGGTCTCTCGCCGCGTGATGCCAACCTAAACTTTTTGCTCGCGCGTTTCGGCTTGGTTTCGCTTGCGCTTCCGGCAATGTTGGTGATTTGGCTCGGGTTGGGAATTTGGAGCTGGCGCGCGCGACACGCTGATGTTTGGCTTTTGATGGGAGTTGCCGCGCTCGTGGCGCGCATGTGGTCGTATCATCGCGGCTATGACAATCTGCTTTTGTTCTTTGTGGAAATCGCGTTGTGGCGCATGATGACACGCGATGCTTCGCCTGCGCATCGAACTGCTGTCGGATTGTTGTTGGCACTGAACGTTCTGGTGCTGCTCGTTTCGGTCAGTTCTTCCGCCGACGTTCTGCACAAGGCGCATCGCCTCGCACAGGGCGCGGTATGGCTGCTCTCCTTGCTTTTTCTGGTAACGGAAACAGAACGGACACGTCGCCCCCGCGCGAACGTCCTGGAAACGTTGACGCCGACGGGTAAGAATTTCGAGTTGGGACAAACTTAACCCTGTATTCGTGTATAATCACTTTCGTAACAAAGTTAAAATCTCATTATCAAGGTTGGAGACGGCACATGGCACGCTATCAAGAATCGCTCGAGGAATTTGTCGGATTTTCACGCAGTATGGACCGGATGTTGAGTTCGCTTTTGCTGCAAGACAATGGGAACACGCCTTCAATGTTTCGCCCGCCGACAGACGTATATGAAACACACAACAATGTCGTAATCGTAATAGAGATTGCCGGCATGGACCCCGAAAAGATTCAAGTCGAATTTATTGACAAAATTTTGCGCGTCAGTGGACGTCGCTCCGACCAACATCGCCGCGCCGCGTGTCACTGCCTCGAAGTCCAATACGGCGAATTTGCCAGCGAAGTGTATTTGCCGGGCACATATAACGTAGATGCAATAAATGCGGAATACAAAGATGGATTCTTGACGATTACCTTACCCAAGACCAATCCCGAAAGCAAGTTGATTGCAGTCAATGCGAGTGAGGATGCGCGGACGACCAAAGAATTTTAGCGCGTCGTCCATTACAAGAATGGTTTCACCGCAAACGGAGAAGACAAATGCCTATTTTCAAAAAAAATCAAGACGAACCGGAATCCGAACAAGAAGTGGAAGTGATTCAAGTCCCGGAAGAAAATCAATCGAACATTCCAAACGAGTTGCCCATTTTGCCGCTCAAAGGCGTGGTAGTGTATCCCCTCACCGTCTTGCCGCTCAATGTGGGACAAGCGCGTTCGTTGAAACTGGTGGATGATGTTGTCAAAGAAACGAATCGCCTTATCGGTTTGGTGACTATCAAGAACGACAAATTTGAAGACGCGGGTCCCGATGACTTGTATGAAATCGGAACTGCCGCCGTCATTCATCGCATGTTGCGCGCGCCCGATGGTACCGTGCGTTTGATTGTGCAAGGCATGGAGCGCATTCGCATCAAAGAATATTCGTCGCTCGAACCTTATTTGAAAGCAAACATCGAACTCGCGCCGGAAAAAATTGACAAGAGTGTTGAAGTCGAAGCGCTGACGCGCAACACGATTGAATTGTTTCGCAAGTTGGTGAATCTTTCGCAAACACTGCCCGAAGAATTGTTGATGGCGGCGATGAATGTCGAAGACCCGCGCCAACTCGTGTACATGATTGCGACTTCGCTGCGGATGGATTTGAAACAAGCGCAAGAACTTTTGGAAATTGATGATGTCCAAGAAAAACTTGTGCAGCTCGATGCGCTGCTCACCAAAGAAGTGGACGTTCTCGAACTCGGCAAAAAGATTTCGGGACAGGCGCAGCAAGAAATTGAAAAGAATCAACGCGAATATATTTTGCGCGAACAATTGAAACAAATCCAAAAAGAGCTGGGCGAAGGCAGCGAACAGGAAGCGGAAATCACATCGTACGACAAAAAGATTTCTGAATCGGGAATGCCCGAAGAAGCGGAAAAAGAAGCGCGCCGCGAACTCGACCGCATGAAAACGATGCCCCCCGCCGCCGCCGAATATCACGTCATCAAAACGTACCTCGATTGGCTCGTGGATTTGCCGTGGAACAAACTCACCGAAGACAATCTCGATATTCCAAACGCGCGAAAAATTCTCGACGAAGACCATTACGATTTAAAAGACATCAAAGACCGCATTCTGGAATATCTTGCGGTACGTAAATTGCGAGCGGAACGCGGCAGTGGTGAGAATGACGAGGAATCGCGCACGTATCGCGGTTCCATTCTCACACTCGTCGGACCACCCGGTGTTGGCAAAACATCGTTGGGTCAATCTGTCGCCCGCGCGTTGGGGCGCAAATTCATTCGCATGTCGCTCGGCGGAATGCACGACGAAGCAGAAATTCGCGGACACCGCCGCACGTACATCGGCGCAATGCCGGGGCGTTTGATTCAATCCATCAAACGCGCGGGAACAAAAAATCCCGTCATCATGTTGGATGAAGTGGACAAAGTGGGCGCGGACTATCGCGGCGACCCGTCGAGCGCGTTACTTGAAGTTCTCGACCCCGCGCAAAACAAAACGTTTCGCGACCATTATCTCGACGTGGATTTTGATTTGTCGCAAGTGATTTTCATTTGCACGGCGAACACACTCGAAACGATTTCGGGTCCGCTGCGCGACCGCATGGAAATCTTGCCGTTGTCGGGTTATACCGATTACGAAAAGACACAAATTGCAAAGGGGTATCTCATTCCGCGCCAACTCAAAGAAAATGGTTTGCGTGAAGATGAAGTCCATTTCGATGATGATGCGGTTCGGACGCTCATTCGTGATTACACACGCGAAGCGGGTGTGCGAAATCTCGAACGCGAAGTGGGACGCGTCGCGCGCAAACTCGCGACGAAGATCGCGGAAGGACAAGTGACACCATTCCACGTTACCGTAGATTCGGTGCATGAACTCTTGGGGAAAGCGCGTTTCTATAACGAAGTGCGCGAGCGCACGGAAACGCCCGGGGTTGCAACGGGTCTCGCGTGGACCCCCGTCGGCGGCGACATTCTTTTCATCGAAGCGACGCGTATGCCCGGCGGCAAAGGTTTTCTCGTCACCGGACAACTCGGTGAAGTGATGAAAGAATCATCGCAAGCGGCGTACTCGTACGTGCGCAGCAAATCGCAAGATTTGGGGATTGACCAAGATAAAATTGACAAGAGTGACATTCACCTGCACATTCCTGAAGGTGCAACGCCAAAAGACGGACCGAGCGCGGGCGTGACGATGGCGACGGCGTTAGCATCGTTATTGACCAATCGCCGCGTCAAAGACAATATCGCCATGACGGGTGAAATCACCTTGCGCGGACGCGTCCTGCCCGTTGGGGGCATCAAAGAAAAAGTTCTCGCCGCGCATCGCGCGGGACTCGACACGGTAATTCTGCCGAATCGCAACGAACGTGATTTGGACGATTTGCCCGAAGAGATTCGCAACGAGTTGAAATTCATTTTGGCGGAACGCGTCGAAGATGTGTGGAATGCGGCGCTCGAACCAAAATCCGTACAGTCTGAATTGAACGGACATGGCAATCACGAGCCGGAACGCGAAATGACAAATTCGCTGAATTGAATATAATGTAAGTGTGAGGGGCGGAACGACTGCGAGGCGAAACGCCGATGCAAGTTCCGCCCTTTTTCGTAAATTCCGTTGGGACAGCGCCAAGTTGCCCCAGCGATTAACAACCAAATTTTTATAAGCGAGTCGGGAACGCGTTGGTTTTTTCACTGCGCTATTTGAATTGAAACCATTGGCAGAATTTTATTTGCCAACACGCGACGGACAATTATTTTTTCGTTTCCTATTGAATCTCTTCGAGCCGCACATTTTCAACATTGAATTTTGCTCGAACATTTTATACGCGCGGTATTTTTTTTCACCGAGCATTTGAAACGAAACCTCGCACCATTTGAGCAATTGTCCCCGCCATTGAATTTTGCAGACGAAATTTCCTCACTTCCCTTCTCCAACATTTTGCGATGAATGTAACCATGCGCGAATCGGCAGCGATTCGTGCAGATTCGGGTTACCTTTGTAAGTCGGCGTTACATGTATCGCACAACCCAAGGAAGGGTTTCTCGTGGCATCACGTAAAAAACAACCAAATAAAAATGTCCAACCGCAATGGAAACGGATGGACTTGCATTTGCACACCCCCGCGTCGGCGGACTATCGCGAGCCAAATGTTTCGTATCTCGACATTTTGAAAAAAGCGGAACAAAAGGGACTCGACATCATCGCTATCACCGACCACAATACGGCGGCGGGCTATCGGCGTTACATTGACGAAATCGAAGACCTCGAACTGCTCGAACGTCGCAATCGTTTGACCGACGAAGAAAAAGAACAGCTAAAAGAATTTCGCCGCTTGCGCGAAAAAATTCTCGTCCTCCCCGGTTTCGAACTCACTGCAACACTTGGCTTTCACGTTCTCGGAATTTTTCCCCCCGAAACAACCGTCCGCGAACTCGAACATCTTTTGTTGAATTTGCATGTCCCTGCTGAAAAGATAGATGTCGGTTCGGGCGAAGTGGGCGCGACGACAGATGTCCTCACGGCGTATCGTCTCATCAACGAAGCGGGCGGTTTGGCAATCGCCGCGCACGCGAATTCATCGCACGGTGTTGCAATGCCCGGTTTTGATTTCGGCGGACAAACGCGCATTGCCTACACGCAAGACGAAAATTTGCACGCCCTCGAAGTGACCGACCTCACCTCAAAATCGCGTCGGCGCACACAATTATTTTTCAGTGGCACAAAACCGGAATATCCGCGCAAGATGCACTGCATTCAAGGCAGCGACGCGCATCGCACGAACGGCATTGCAGGCAACAATCAAGAACTCGGCGTCGGCGACCGCCCTACCGAAATTTTGATTCCCGAAGCATCGTTCGATGCCATCATGGATGTGTTGACGGGCAAAGATTTTTCCAAAACGCGTCCGTACTTTCCTGCTGCGACGCACGAATTCGATCCGATTTTTTCTGCGCGCGAAGAAGGCGACACACTCGTCCAAGCATTTCACGAAAGCGTAGGGAAACATGGCATTGACCGCCGCATCCTGCAAGATGTGGTCGCGCTGGCGAATACAAACGGCGGAACCATTTACATTGGAGCGAGCGCGAATGTACGTCATCCTGTGCAAGGCGTGACAAAACCGTTTGAAACATCGAGCCAATTGCGCGCGGAAATTTCAAAACACATTGTGCCGCCAATTGATGTACAAGTGGACACATTGAAAAGCGCGGGCAAACAAATTTTGCAAATGATTGTCCCGCGCGGCACCGATGTCCCCTACGCGCTCGACTCGACACAAATTTTTGTGCGTTCGGAAAATGAAACATCCCTCGCGGTGCGCGATGAAATTGTGAATCTTGTGCGCGACGCGCTCGCGGTGGAATTTGCGGCGCGTGTGGAAAATGCGCCTTTAGAAACCGTTCAAGCGGTTGAGCAAGCACAAGCCATCGTGGACGCGCAACCCACAGAGGAAGGCAATGGCTCGCCACAACGCGCTGTCAGTGCCGAACCGGCGAAGTTGCCCAGTCCGCCTCCGCACACCGGCGTCGAAATTGTTTCGTCCAAAGCGCGCTCACGCGGCAACAATCAATACACGATGCGCGATTTGCGAAACAATCGCATCATTCACAACGTCACGCGTTCGAGCGCGCGCAAATTGTGGCAATACGCGATCGCGGAACATGACAAGAACGCGGCAGCAAAAGCCGATGTGAAATGGCTTGGCGATGTGGGAATTGTCAAAGCGAGTGAGCGCGCGGGAAAATTGCGTTACGATTTGGTACAGCGCGATTCCGACGGTGACTTGCATGTGTACTATGGGGTCACCGATGATGGGATTCACGGCGTCTGGAAAGATTTGGTGGAATCGTTGTCGGGACAAACTCCGGTGATTGAAATTGAAGAAGAGGAAAACGGCGACGCGCTCACTCCCGAATCATTCGATGCCGTTGTCCCCGAATCGTTCGAGGCTGCCGAAAGCGAAAGGATTGAACCGCCGCACGTGCACGAATCAGAACACAGCTTTGCTTTTGACGATGGCGCGATCCCTTCCGCCGATGAAAGCGAAACGCTAGAGCCGCTCCAAGTGCACGAAGCGGCGCACATTTTCGCCGCCGATGACGCCGCCCTTCCTTCTGCGGCAGAACATGATTTCGCCGAACCGGAAATGGGTACGCTCGAAATTGAAGCGGAAGCCGCACCGCCAAAACTTTTGGTCGGACCCGGACGCAATCAATTTCCACCCGTCGTTTCTGACCTTTCGCCCTCAACACAGGAAACGGATGATGTTACGCCAACGCCCGAATTGGGGGTTTTGGAAATTGAGTCCTCGCCTCTTCAAGCGCCCGCACACGCGGATACGCCCGTTGCGGAAACAGCCATAGGTGAATTGCCCGATGCAATGGAAATCGCAACCGCGCCAACCGATGTTGCTGAAATCGTGCCAACACCAATCGAGTCCGGTGATTCACTCGCGCCAATTGTAGATGCACCCCATACCGATTCACTTCCGCCCGCGCCGCAGATTCAGGTGAATTTGGACGACCAATTTGTGCTGCCACCAAAATAGAAACCTTCGAGGTCGGCGTTGGTTACAACGCATGAGACACTCTAAGGTTTTTTTTCCAACTCGCGCGCCGCGCGTTTTTCTGATACAATGCGCGCATGAGACGAACGTTCCTTATCCTCCTCGTCTTGAGCGCGTTTTTATTTCCTAATGTCGCGCGCGCGGACAATCCCACACACATTGTCGCGTACGGCGAAACGCTCTATTCCATCGCGCGCAAGTACGGCGTTTCACCGCAAGCGTTAGCGTCCGCGAACGGCATCACCACACAGAGCTGGGTGTATGCGGGACAACGTTTGCAAATTCCTACAAGCGGAAATTCAAATAGCGCCGCGCCCGTTTCCGTCGCGCAGGCATCACCGAGCGGAATGTATGTCGTGCGCGCGGGCGATACGTTATCATCCCTCTCACGCAAGTTTGGAATTTCCGTCGCTGCAATTGCGGAAGTCAACGATATTCCGCCGAATGGATTCTTGTACACGGGCTGGTCATTGAAAATTCCGGGGGCAGCCACAAACGCGCCCGCCCCCAATTCCGCGAACCAAAATTCCTACGCGTCGCCCAAAACAACCATAACATACATTGTTCAAGCAGGCGATACGTTGTACGGCATCGCGTTCAAACACAACACGACAATGGCGGCAATCCGCGTTGCAAACAATTTGCCTACGCCGTTTGTTTATACCGGACAACGTTTGGTGATTCCCAACAGCGCGAGTGCGTCCACACAAACAAACGCGTCAAACCCTTTAACAAGCTCAGGGCAACCTGCCAACAATTCCGCGTCATCAGGAATTCTCGCGCGTGTCGAAAACATTCCTACATATCGCCAACAACAAACGCTCACATGCGAAGAATCTGCCGTCTCGATGGCATTGCGCGGCGCGTTGAGTGAAGCACAAATCGTCGCCGCAATGCCGCGCAGTGAAAATCCGTTTGAGGGGATTCGCGGCAACACCAATTACGAATTGATTGGCGGACTGACTCATTACGGCACGTACGCACACGCACTGCAAAAAGGTTTGGCAAAACTCGGCAGACAATCTACGACGTACTATGGACAGTCGTACGAAAAATTCAAGGCAAGCATCATCGAAAATTTGAAACAAGGGCGCGCGGTGATTTGGTGGACGACGTGGCGTGAATCGCATCAACGTCCGCAGTGGGTCGAACTCACGAACGGCATCAAGATTCCGCTCACGCCGTACGAACACACTGTCGTCATTGTCGCCGCCACCGACAAAGGCGTAACGTACCATGACCCGTATGATGGCAGTGTGCGTTTCACCAGTTGGGCGAATCACCAACGCACGTCAGGATATTTTAATAACATGGCGCTCGTTGTGTATTAACAAAAAACTCCACTTGAACAAGTGGAGTTTTTCGTTGAGCGTGTTTTCACATTAACGGCGATAGCACCTGCCACCGACATGACGGGCAATGGTCAAAACTAATTCCTAACTTTGGCAGCTGGGTGTGTTGGCTAAACGCCGAGTTGGCGGCATCCTCTACCATGTCATGTTACCTAACCACCCGCTGATTCCAGCTGCGAACAAAGCGATGCCCGCTGCGACACTCAACAAGTGCGGCAGGAACACATGTGGGAATAGAAACACCATTTGATAGGATCGCCGTGGTCCCTTCACCAGTTCAGGAATATACTCTGACCTCGCCTTCCCATCATAGACGTCACCAGCATATGACCATGCGGCGTCGATTCTAGGCGTCGAAAGCGTTGGGATGCCCATTCGATCGCTCTTCTGAAACTCAAGTACTTCGATCTCTCGCATTCTAAAGTAGTGGCGCATCTGATGTCGCTTCATGGTTGCCTCAATGATCCAAAATCCTAGACCACTGAGTGCGGCTACGAGAAATAGCCCGAATTTACTATTCTGAAAGCCCCAAGCAAGGGCGGCGAGACTGAGTGTGACACCCCAACCTTTGACAGTAAGCAAGCGCCCGTCAAATTCCCCAACCACCTTTAGAATCTCGTAGTACTCACGGAGCATTGCTTCGTTTGATTGCTCAGCCAGTCGCTCCATCAAGTTCTACCTCCGTCGTTAAAGTCTCTCCAACAATGGATTATGCGCCATCCATGTCGCATAATCCCCCCTACGAAGTTAATACGGCATGTTGCCGCGTAATTGCTTTGATGCGAAAGTATAGCCCCGTTAATCCTTCTGTCAACACAATTTCACTGTTACAGATAGATCAAGACCATCACGGAAACAATTCTTTCCAATCCGGCACAATCGTTGCCAATTCCCATTTAATTTTGCAGTGGCGACAATCGTATAACGATTTTGTGCGTTTCACTCGTTCGACAGGTTTATTGCATACTGGACAATAAAATGTCGGCACGCCGGAAATGTCCAGCGGGTCTGCGTTGCCACATTTCGTACAATTCTGTGTGACGTACTCTCCATTCTTACTTTTGACAATGACAACAGAGGCATTGTGACAAAGCGAAGGAAACTTGCTGTAATAAATATGTTTGGGCGGCACCGGGCAATTGTCCTTTTCTACAGATTGGTCTTGCATTACGAACTGAGGATTGAAATAATCGCTTGTCGAATCTCATGCAATTTTTCGGGTTTTAGCGTTCCTTCGATGCTGATAATGAGTTTGTCATTTGCAGTAAAAAGTTTGAACGGACGCGCATAGCTTGTGAGTCGCAACAACCCCGATGCAAAGTCACTCCGCTCGATAATTATCGCCTATGCATCTCCATAGGGATTGCTCGTGATTTGGCAAAGAATCCAATCGTTCGCGTTCGCCCGCGCAAGTACAACAGCAGGGCGAATTTTACTGTCCGACAAATCAGAGAACGGAAACGGCAAGGTTACGATGTCGCCCGCTGAAGGTATGACCACGCTTCATCCTCCTCCGGGCGCAACCAATCTTCTGCCAACGCGGCTTGACTTAACAATGCGCTTTCCGGGATTTCTGTTGCCGGTTCATCCATAATCACAACCAACGCGCGCCGCGCATTCGAAATCGAAATGGGTTCAAGAAGTTTTACATTCCCCGTTTGGTCAATCACTGCTTCTACAGTCCGCATCATGTTTCACCTCGTTCCTTGCGCCACCCTACGCGCTCAAGTATAAACGATAACCAACCTCTGCTCAAGCCATTGACAACCTCTCCCTTCCGCGCATATCATCCCTCCATGAGCGAAACTTCTACCTTTGGCAATCGCCCGCGCGCGCGTGACCTCGGCATCGAGATTGGTTTTTATCCCACCGGACAATACAACGCGATTACGGATGTACGCGGCGTGTGCGTTGGACATTCCACTATCATTCAAGGCAAAGGCGCGCTGGTGCCGGGCGAAGGACCCATTCGCACGGGCGTCACCGCGATTCTCCCGCACGGCGCAGATTTATTTCTGGATAAAGTCACGGGCGCCGTCGTTCGCATCAATGGTTTTGGCGAAGTCACCAACACACAGCAGATTGACGAGATGGGAGTTCTCGAAGGTCCGTTGATGATTACGAATACAATGAACGTGCCGCGTGTTGCGGACGCGGTGATGGATTGGGCGTTCGACCACAGCGCGGCGATGGGCATTACCACATGGGGCATTTCGCCGATTGTGGCAGAAACGAGCGACAGTTATTTGAATGACATTCGCGGGCGGCATGTCACCAAAGCGCATGTGTACGAAGCGATTGATTCCGCGCGCGATGGTATCGTCACCGAAGGCGCGGTGGGCGGCGGAACGGGGATGGTCTGTTATGAATTCAAAGGCGGCATCGGCACAGCATCGCGCGTACTCCCCGATGAGCTTGGACATTACACCGTCGGCGTACTCGTGCAATCGAATTTTGGTTCGCGGCGCAAATTACGCATTGACGGTGTGCCAATCGGACGCGAATTGCTCGATTATGACGAACGCATCAAACGCGAATCACAAGGTTCGGTGATTGTCGTCATTGCCACCGACGCGCCAATGAGTTCGCGTCAATTGAAACGGATGGGCACGCGCGCCACATTCGGGCTCGCGCGCACGGGAACGCAAGGCGGCAACACGAGCGGCGATTTCGCCATCGCGTTTTCCACCACGCGCAATCGTCCGCATCATTCCTCTTCGCATACTTTGTCACTCGACCAAGTTGTCGAAGATACCCAACTCATCAACGCGTTGTTCGACGGCGTGGTCGAAGCAACCGAAGAAGCCGTCCTCAATTCTTTATTCAAAGCCGAGACCATGATTGGGCGCGACAATCGCATCATCTACGCACTGCCGATTCAAGAGACGGTGGAAATTATGCAGCGGTATGGACATGCACACGTGCATTTGCCATAGCCCATTACTTTTTTCGTGGAACCTTCTGCGGGAATTATCTCGCGCGATTTTTTACGAATCAGCGCGCGCGTCGCGCCACAGCACTCGCAGCTCGCGCGTGAAACTCTCGCGCGCATTCCGGCGACGCGCTGGCAATTGGAATGGTATTTGCCCTGGTGGCTCGGCAACGCGTTTGGACTGGATGACAACATCGCGCGGCAATTTGTATTGAGCAATGTATTGGGCTTGGCAAGCATTCGCCTCTATGACGATGCGACGGATGATACAGAAAATTTTGCAAGCGCGGAATCCGCGCGCGAACTCGCTGCATTGTTGCAACGCGCCGCGCTTGAAATGTATCAGCCACATTTTGTTGTCACCTCACCGTTTTGGAGTTGCGCCAACGCGTTGTTGTGCGAATGGCGCGAGGCAACCCAACGCGTCAATCATTTGCATTTCACCAATTTAGAAACGCTCCATGGCTTGAAGCATCCCGAAACGCAAACACTCACGCAGCTTGGCGCGCCGTTGAAAATTTCCGCGCTGGCGGTTTGTCAGTTGACCGCGCGCGAAAAAAATTTTGCCGCGCTTTCGGAATTGCTCGACCACGCGTTACTCGCGAATGTGATGTACGACCACGCGATGGATTGCGATGCCGATTTGCGCGGCGTGCGTTGGAATTTGTTTATCGCGACGCTTTCATCATTACCCCAAAATCGCGCGAACGAACAAGCACATCGGATGTGCCTCGCGCGCGGGTGGACACAGACAGAAATGCCGCGTGCGTATTTTCAAGAAATTCATTTTCATCTCGCACGCGCGGCTGCGTTCAGTTGCGCGCTGAATATACCATCCCTACAAAACTATTTTGAGGAATTGCATAACAGCATTGAGCAATCGTATGCGCGCGTCGCACAGCACTATGCCGACAATGTAACGCACATCACACAGAAATTGTTTGGTAAAATATACTACGGTGTGCCCCCTTCCACCGAGCATTCGACCTGACCCGCGAATTGAAAAACGAATGCAATTGTTTGTCCCCAAAGGAGTCTGCTATGGCATCCCAAACCGAAATCCAAGAAATCACAAGCCGCGCCATTTTTGACAATGCCTATCGGCTGCGCCTTTTGGATGATCCGAAAAAAGCCGCCGATGAATTGAACATCAAATTAACGCGCAAAGAAATAAAATATATAAAGTCCCTGGACCCCGACGAGGTTCAACGACTTGCTGTCCAAGTTCAAAATATCAGCCGCACGACCCCCGGCGCGATTTTTTGGAAATAAAAAAAGGCAGCCCGCATCATCGGGCTGCCTTTGCTGTTGATACGCCAAATTATTTTGTAAGCGGCGCAATCAAGAAAATACGAATCAGTTCATTCAAGACGGTGTAAATCAATGGCGCGCCCGCAATCAATGCTGCGCGCGTAATAGCAAGCGTATCGCGAAAGGGCCACGTTGGCGCTTCTTGCACCACTTTGCGTAAATTCACCAACGTGTTGGTCCGATTCGATAAATACGCGGTGCGCGTCGCGTCCGGCGCGTTAGGGTCCATAATTTCGGTTTGAATTGTCGCCAACTCGCGCTGTATTTCGCGCGTGGTCGAATCTTTGGCGTGCTCCATTTGGCGATGGACCCCGCGCAGTGGCAGCACCAATGCCACAATGCTCGCGATGGAAGCGAGCATAAACACAAACCACGCGAGCGGCGTCGTAGGAATTCCCAACCCAATCAAAAGAATCACAAACACGCCCGCGGGCGCAAGACTCAACACCAACGCCATCCGCCCAAACGGCAAGAGATTGTCTGTGTCAAAGATGTTGACGTTCAGTGGTCTGGTCGTCAAATCTCCTAACGCGTTGCCGAGCCGCACCGCCGTCAACAAGAGTATCAGCGCCGTCCAACCGACGAACCAGTACGCCACAATCACAATGATTGCGGCAAGTGGCTGCGTAGGCAAATAGGTTTCGCCGCGCGGCATTCCCGGATGGTCCACAATGGGAATCGGCGCATGAAGCAATGGTGGTGGTAAAAGCAGTACGAGCACAAAAACGAGCGCCAAAACCGCGACGGCAGCATTTGTTTTCCAATCGAGATGCGTCATGCGCCGTTGAATGGTTTCAAGTCCCTGCGCGTCCGTTTGGACAAGCGCGGGAGCTTCGTGCAATGTTTTCCGCGCCGTCCGACGCATCAAACGCAACATCAAGAGCATGTAGAGCGTCAGCCCCAACAACGTCCAGCGCGGTACCGTAACGGTCCGAAATGTATCCGCCACTTGCGTGAACATTTCCAGCGCGGGCGTGTCCAACGAATCCTCAACCAATTGTCCAAGCGCGACCACTACAACTACAACCAAAAACAAAAACGGTTCTCGCCAAGCGGCAAGGCGCACCATGATTCCCTTACGAGGCGTTTGCTCCGTAACGGGTAAAACAGTTTTTGGGTGCAGCGTTTCCACGCTTTGAATTATATCGCGTGCGGTGACGATTGGAAATACCCCGTTGACAACTCTTGTTCATACCATTATTATCACGCGCACTTTTCCCCTGAGAGAGATTTATGCGAATCGGTATCTTGACAATTTCTGACCGCGCCTACGAAGGCATTTACGAAGACGAATCGGGTCCGGCGTTAATCGAGTTGGTGGAACACCATTTTCAGCAGCCGCACGACTTGTACCACATTTGTCCCGACGATTTTTTGGAAATCAAACGCGCCATCGAAAAATGGTGTGACGACGCGCACATGGATTTGATTTTGACGACGGGCGGCACGGGCTTTGCGCCGCGCGATGTGACTCCCGAAGCGACGCGCGCGGCAATTGAACGCGAGGCGCCCGGACTCGTTCACGCGATGCTCAACGCGAGTTTGCAAAAGACACCGCACGCGATGTTGTCGCGGATGGTCGCGGGCATACGCGGACGTACATTGATTGTAAATTTACCGGGCAGTCCTCAAGCTGCGCGCGAAAATTTTCTCACCATTCTCCCCGCGCTCCCCCACGCGCTCGAACTCATTCGCGGCGGCGGCGCGAGTGAACATGAATTGGAACATCCGATTGACGCTCAAGAACGCGAACGCCAAGAACGCAACGTCAGCGATTGAAATATAAATTCCTCAAACGGCAGTAATTGGCAGTTTTACAACTGGTAGTGGCGGTCAGGACAAGATACATTGTCTGCAAATACATTGCTCTGACGATTTTTGATTTATGCGTCCACCCAAAAACATAAATCGAAAATCCAAAATTTCCATGACCACTCTTGCCGCATCTGCAACACCCGACAAGCCCCACATGTCCACCTTGAGCCAAGCCCTGCTCTCGCTGTATTGGTTTGGCAACGGTGTGCATTGGACGATCATTCTCATTTCGGCACTGCCCGCGCAAGCACAAATGATTGGCGGCGACGCGGTCAAAGGACAAACGCTCGGCATTGTCTTGGGCTTTGGCGCGTTTGTGTCAATGGTCGTCGCGCCAATTTTTGGCGCGTTGAGTGACCGCATCGTTACGCGTTTTGGACGGCGGCGCCCGTGGATTTTTATCGGGACAATTATGAATATCCTTGGCTTGTTTGGCTTGATTGTTTTTCCGCGTGCCAATGACATGTCTTCTCTGCCGTTGTACATTTTCGCGTTCATGTGGGTCGAGTTTTGGAACAATGTCGCAACCGCACCGTACTCGGCGTTGATTCCTGATGTAGTGCCAAAGGAACAACGCGGCAGCGCGTCCGGTTGGTACGGCTTGATGAATATCTTGGGAACGTTTGTGGGCGCGCTCACGCCGTTCCTTTTCAAGACCGCCGACGGACAGACCAATATCACCGCATTGTATTATGTGGTCGCAGTAGTTTCGTTATTCAGTATGCTCGGCACGGTGCTTTCCGTACGCGAACCGCAAATGACGCGCAAACCACCGCCATTTGTTTTGCCGGAATTTGTCCGCAATTTGTTTTCGCCGCTCAAAGACCATGATTTTCGATGGGTCTTTTGGACGCGCTTTTTGATGGTGATGGGGACGTACACCGTCCAACAATTTTTGCAATACTATATGGGCGATGTGGTCAAGGATTTTAATTTGCTCGGCATGTTCACCGCCAAGGACGCGATTGAAGCGACGAGTGTTTTCTTGGTTCTATTTCTCGTCGGCGCGCTGCCGAGTTCAATTACGGCGGGCATTCTTTCCGACCGCTTTGGGCGAAAACTGATGGTGTATATCTCCAGCGCGTTTCAAGCGATTGTGCCGATTGTGTTTGTCCTGTTCGCGCCGAACTTTGCCATCACCGCACTGCTCGGTTTGATATTTGGCATCGGTTACGGCGCGTATCAATCGGTGGACTGGGCAATGGCGAGTGAAGTGTTACCCTCCGAAGATGATTACGCAAAGGATATGGGCGTGTGGCACGTGGCGATGACGCTGCCCCAAGTGATTGCCACACCGATTGCGGGTTTTTTGCTCGACTTTTTCAATCGCGCGGGGAGCAGCGGTGGGACACCTTCGACACTCGGCTACAATGTCATCTTTGCGCTCGCGACGTTGTATTTTATTTTGGGGACGGTGTTGGTGCGAAGGATTCGGAAGGTGAAATAAATAACCAAGCGATAAAGAAAAATCGAGTTGCCTACAACTCGATTTTTTTGTCATTGATTTGCCCAAATTGTTATACAATAGATTCATGCACACTCGTGTTGCCGTCGTCCAGCTGCCTTTGATTTATTTCAGCACTCCGCAAGAATTTGCCGATTTTGTGCGCGTGCCGATTGAGCGCGCAGCACAATTCGATGTGCAGTTGATTCTCCTGCCGCATCTCACCTCGTCTATGCTTTTTGGCATGTTTGATGTTCAAGCCACCGCGCACGATTCGTTGGAACAATTTGCCGCGCGCCAAAATATCTCGACCCGCGATTGGCTGAACGAACGCGCGGGCTATGTGCTTGAATTTTATTTGCATCTCTTTCAATCGCTCGCCGCGCGTGTGGAAATTTGGCTCGCACCCGGCACAGTGTTGGAACCCGAAGGTGATGCGCTGTACCAAACTGCTTTTCTATTCAATCCCGGCGGAGAAATTGTAGGACGCCAACGCCAAATGCAGCGGACGCGGCAAGAGCTGGAATGGGGTGTGGCGCAAGGGGACGCCTTGCGCGTACTCCATACCGAGCTCGGCGATTTCGGTTTTGTGATCGGCGAAGATGTGCGCTATCCCGAAACCGCTCGCACGCTGGCGTCAAATGGCGCGAATGTTTTATTACATCCTGCGGCGTATCGCCGCGCCAATATGCCTCCAACGGACAGCACGGAGGATGCCTCCGCACATGTGTATCAAGATATTTTTCATGACACGCAAGCAAATCAAACGTTTGGAGTACAAGCGAATTTGATTGGCGGATATTATCACGGGCGTTCTGCGGTGTACGCGCCCGTCGAAATGACGAGTGATAAGAATGGTATCCTTGCGCAAGCGATGAATGATTCGGCAAGCGATTTGCTTTTTGCTGATTTGGATTTTGACGCTCTCGCACAAGCACGCGCGCAACAATCAAGCTAATGGATTGCTGCGCGCATTGACGTGCAATTGCAGTCTCAACCGTAGAATGGTTAATCCAGCAAAAGTTTTCGTCTCCCCCTACGCGCCGAGTTGGGCAAATCGGTTGACCGATTGGATTGCGCGTTTGCCCGGTCCGAGTTGGCTCTACTATTTCGGATTGTGGGTGGTCCTGTTCACAGCCATGACGCTGATGCAGTGGAGTCAAGGCGGCTATCCTGTTGGCACATTCAATCGGTTTCACATTGCCGTAACCGCAAGCAGTCCTTTGTTGTTGTTACTCTTGCGCTATTTGAATCGCACTGCGCAGCGGGCGATGGAAAATGCGCGTCCGTTGCTTGAAACGACGGAGGCGGAATATCAAGAGCTGGTGTATCGTCTCACCACTTTACCCGCGCGTGCTGCGCTCGTCGCAACGTTTTTTCCATTGCTGTTTGTCTTGCCCAATCTCGTGCGCCCCATCAGCATCTTTGAAGAAGCACAAGTCGCATTGACCCCGCCTTCTGTCGCTTTGACGTTTTTCCTTTCAATGCTGTTGAGCAGTTGTGCAGGCGTCTTGCTCTATCAAATGTATCGCGAAATGCGTCTCGTGAATTTGATTTACAAAAATTATGCGCGCGTAGATTTATTCCATTTGAGTCCGCTGTACGGGTTCTCGCGATTGACTTCGCAAGCCGCGCTCGCGCTGCTGGCAACTGCCGTCGGTTTTTACATTGCCGAGCCGCGTTTGTTGGAAGATGTGGGCAATGTGTTCACGAGCATTTTTGGAATACTGGTGTGTCTCGCGGTGTTTCTTTTGCCGCTCATCGGCGCGCACAATCGCATCCTCGCGGAAAAAGAAGCGGTCCTCGGCGAGACCACGCAGCGCATCAAGCAAGCGATTCAGACGTTGCATACGAACGTGGACGCACGCGAATGGAACGTTGCGGGACAAATCAAAGATACGCTGACGGGGTTGGACATTGAGCAGAAAATGTTGGAACGTATTCCGACCTGGCCCTGGCAGCCCGAAACGCCGCGCATTTTATTCACCGCGTTGTTTATTCCACTGATGTTGTTTGTCATCCAATTCGTCATTCAAAAAATGCTCGCGCCGTAATTTCCACGCGGAGGAAAAATGTACGCAGTTCGCATTCACGAGACAGGCAATCCTGATGTACTAAAGTACGAAGAGATTGAAACACCCGCGCCAAATGCGGGACAAGTGCGCGTGAAATTGCACGCGGTTGGAATCAATTATATTGACACCTATCACCGCACGGGTTTGTACAAATTGCCAATGCCAGCGATTCTTGGACGCGAGGGCGCAGGCGAAATTGACGCGGTGGGCGAAAACGTTACCAATGTCAACATGGGTGACCGCGTCGCGTTCGTCCTCGACGCGCCGTCGTACGCGGAATACGCGCTGGTTCCCGCACACCGCGTCGTACCCGTTCCGGTTGCTGTATCGTTCGAGGACGCTGCCGCCGTTTTGTTACAAGGACTCACCGCGCATTATTTGTGTTTCAGTACGTATTTTTTGAAACAAGATGAATGGTGTTTGATTCACGCAGCGGCAGGCGGCGCGGGACAACTCACGGTGCAAGTTGCAAAAATCGCGGGTGCGAAAATTATTGGCACATGTTCGACAGAAGAAAAAGCGCGCGTGGCGCGTGAAGCGGGCTGCGATGAGGTCATTCTCTATTCACAGACCGATTTTGTCTCTGAAGTGAAACGCATTACAAATAACAAAGGCGTCCCCGTCGTGTACGATTCGGTAGGCAAAGATACATATGAAGGCAGTTTGAATTGTTTGTCGCCGCGCGGCATGTTGGTTTTGTGGGGCAACGCGTCGGGCGCGGTCCCGCTGCTTGACCCGTTGACGTTGATGAGCAAAGGTTCGCTTTATCTCACGCGCCCCACACTCGGACATTACATTGCCACACCCGAAGAATACGCGTGGCGCGCAAAAGATTTGTTTCAATGGCTCACCGAAGGAAAACTGCGCGTAAGGATTGACAAAAAATTCGCGCTGCGTGATGCCGCCAACGCGCACCGTTATTTGGAAAGCCGCGCGGCGATGGGAAAAATTTTACTGATTCCGTAGAAAGGAGCGAGACTCGAGAAACGAGAAGCGAGAAAAAATTCTTGTGACTTGGCTCTTGAATACTTGCAAAATCATGGGACTAAAAGAACAGCTGGACCAAGATCTAAGGGATGCGATGCGCGCACACGCGGAGCATCGCATCACGGCAATTCGTTTGGTGAAAGCAGCGATTGGAAATTTGGAATTTGCGCGCACGGACCCCAAAAATCCGGACTTTCAAAGACCGCTCACCGAAGGGGATTTGTTGCGCGTGGTCGAAAACCAAATCAAACAGCGGCGCGAGTCCATCGAAATGTATCAAAAAGGCGGACGCACCGAACTCGCCCAAATCGAGCAAGCGGAAATTGAGGCATTGCAAAAATACATGCCTAAACAATTGACGCGCGACGAAATCAAAGGCGAGGTTGAAAAAGTAATTTCAGAGTTGGACACGCGCGAATTTCCAAAGGTGATGAAAGAATCTGCCACGCGCTTAAAGGGACGCGCCGATGGAAAATTAGTGAACGAGGTTGTGCGCGAACTGACCGGGACATAGCGAGAAGGAAACAATGAGAGATGGGGAGATGGAGTGATTTCTAGTCCCCATCCCTCTATCTCGCAATCACGCTATCCATGCGTTCAGAACAACACCTCCGGCTCGAATCCCGATTGTGAACAAATTTTCAGCGCGTTGACCATTTGTGCAGAGGCATTCGCGCGGGTGTGCGAGATGAGTGACGCATCTGCCCAGCGCGCTTGAAGCATTTGCGGTTCAGCGGCAAGCCACTTGCGAACGGAATTGTAATTCCTCATTCCGCCTGCATACGCGATGAGCGCATCGCGTTTATTTTTTTTCCACGCCCACATCATTTCCAACGTCAATACCGTTGCCTCGACACTCGCATCGGGCGAGGACAAGAGCTGCGCGCGTGTGAAATTTGTTTTGTACCGTTTGTTCACTTCGCGTAACGTGGATGGCAAAATTTGTCCGAAACCGAGCGCGCCCGACGTTTGATTTTCGACGAGGCGAAAGCCACTTTCTTCCCACATCAAACACGCAAGCAGTTCCGGCGAAAAATGACTCGCGCGGGCGCGTTGATGTTTCAAAAGGAGCGTCCACACGTATTGAAAACTATAAAATTGTTGGAGTGAGTTGGAGCGAGAGAGGTTGCCCGTTTGGACAATGGGCGCAATGTGTTGCGATGATGGAGATTGGGCAATCGCGGGGAGAGGCGAAACGAACGAGAGTACGAACAGTGTAATTCCCCAAATTATTTTTCTATGGTGCATCAGCGGCTGCGCCCCACATCATACAACGGCGTACTACTACGGCGCAGAAAATTTCTGCGGCAACGACAATTGTCGCTGTCGCGTTTCCTCCTCTAAAAAATTTTTTCGTTTGTGCAACGTACAGTGCTGCGCGCAACAAACGGTGCAATTATAGAAAGGTGTGCATGTCCGTCAATTGCAAATAAAAATCGAAATGTCGTTTTTCCGATGAAAACGAAACTGAAAGATTAAAGTTTCGTCAAACGCTTGACAGATTCACCACATCATGCGCGCCAACGCGAGTTTCACGATATATTCGTACGCGCCTTGACGATTGAGCAAGCCGCGCGTCAGAATGCCAATCGCGCCTTGTCCGCGTTTCACATCCTGCGTATTGGCGTATTCGTCCATTGCTTCGCCCAATTCGCGCCCGTCATGCAAAACGCGCTGCGCGACGATGTCGGGCAACAACATATTTGCCGAACCACCCACACCGACGCGTCCATCGCGCGCGACGATGACACACCACGCGTTCGTCATTACGCCAAACTCGGTTTGAATCACCCCCCCCTCCAAACCGAAACCCCATTCCGCGTCCGTGAGTTCCAGTACGCGCTGTGCGCGATTGTGTGCGCCCGTTCGCGTTTCCTCATCGCCAATCGGCTGCGCCGAAATTCCACTCGCCACTTCCAGCGTAATCATTTCTAAATCAGAATACAACGCGCGCAGTACATTTTCCACTGCGCGCGTTTTTGTCGGATTCGTCGAACCAATGGCAATTTTCATAATTGTCCGCTGTCCGTTGTCAGACCTTTAACGTTTTCCATTTCCCCGCGCGAAAACGCAGCACAATCAAAATCGCGCGAATGAGAAAATCACTGCACCAGCCGAGCCACACGCCAAATAATCCCAACCCAAGTACAATACCAAATAGATAACCAACGCCAACACGAATACCCCAAGTGGAGAACGCGCTAATCAACATCGTCGCGCGCGTGTCTCCTGCCCCGCGCAACGCGCTCGACAAAATTACTGCGACAGCTTGGAACGGCTGCATCAAACCAATCATGATGAGCAACATTGCGGCGAGCGGCACAACACTCAAGTCCGTCGTATAGAGCTGCACGAGCTGCGTGCGCGCGAAAATAAAAATCAAGCCCATCGCGCACATCCACAACGTTCCGCTTTTCAATGCTTGCCACGCACTCGCTTCTGCACGCGCGACATCGTTCGCGCCCAAGCTTTGTCCCACCAACGTTGTCGCGGCAACACCGAACGCGAACGCGGGCAAAATCGAAAAGCCCATGATGTTGAACGAAACATTCATCGCGGCAATGTCCGCCGTGCCGAGTCCGACAATCATTGTACTGAATGTGAGCAAGCCAAGTTGAAAAATAATATTTTCACCCGCAGCAGGCAGTCCGATATTCATGATGCGGCGAACGACTTGCGGTTCAAAATTCCAATCGCCGCGCAGTGGCAGTACGAGCGCGCGATTTTTCCAAAACAACGCGCCGAGAATTAATGCCGCGCCGACACCGCGCGCGAACGTTGTCGCGTACGCCGTGCCAATCGCGCCGAGTTGCGGCATTCCCAAATTTCCAAAAATGAGTCCGTAATCGAGAACAATGTTGACGATGTTGATGAATCCGGTAATCAGCATTGGCGTGCGCGTGTCCCCCGCGCCGCGCAGCGCGCCGCCGCCCACAAACATGATGCCGATGAAAACGGAAAAGAGCGCGGTCACTTGCAGAAACTGACTGCCGAGTTTTGCAACGGGCGGCGTCGCGCCCATTAAATCCAACACGCGTCCGCCAAATAAAATGCCCAATGCCGCGACCACAACCGACAGCCCTAACGTCAACAGCAGCGATTGTTTTGTAATGTGAGCTGCATCGTGACGTTGACGCGCGCCGATGGCACGCGCGACGAGCGCGGTGGTGCCGACGCCCAAGCCCATGTATGCGACGACGAGCGTGAACATCAATTGATTGCCAAGCCCGATGCCCGCAATCGCGTCCGCGCCGAGTTTGCCGACAAAAATCAAGTCCACAACGCCGAGCATCGTCTGTAATAAATTTTCGACGAGCGAGGGCCATGCCAAATGAAAGAGTTGGCGATTGAGCGAGAGCGGTTCGTTCGGCGCGCGTTTTTTGAAAAACGAAATGCGATTGAGCCACGGTGTTAGTACGCTCATAGAGATTCACTAGGAAAAACACAGCGCACCTGAAAAGATGCGCTGTAGCAGTCAAGATTTAGCGTTTCTGAAAATTCTGCTTACCGATGCGACAGCCGCTGTCAAAATGAAATTTGACAAAGGGTGAAATTTGACGCCCACTCGGGTCAATCATCCAAATCCAAAAATCCCCATTCGCCTTGCCAAAAAACACTTCGTAATTTCCATCTTTGTCGGAGGGAGTGGGGTTGTCGCTGATGGGTTCGCCGCCCGGTCCTGCCGAACCCTGCACGCGTTGTCCGATTGCGCCTTTGCTATTGGCAGTTATTTTGCCCGTCACCTTCGTTTTGTCGTCTGCGCCGGCTGCGCACGACTGAGCGCCATTCAAGACCCAATCAAATACTTGGGTTGGGGAGGGCTGCGGTGTCGGCTGCGCGGTTGGCGGTGGGAGTGTGTTGGTCGGACGCGGACGCGCGGTAGCAGGACGGCGCGTCGCAGTGGGCGGCGGCGGCGGCTCTGTTGGTTCCGGTGTTTCGGTTGGTTCGGGCGTTTCCGTTGGCACGAGCGTTTCTGTCGGCGGCGGAATCGGGGTAAAGGTTGGACGCTGTGAAGCGCGTGTGGAATGTGCACGCGTAGGCGTCGCTTCCGCCACGGCGGCGCCCCCCAATAAATCTGCGGTACGACATGCCAACAAAAATAAAATTGTTCCAACAAGGAACAATACATATTGAATCGTGGTTCTCTTCATGGTGAAACTAACGCGCGGAAAAATTTACGCTGCCGCGCCGACACTGCTGGTCGAAAATAAATTCGACGAATGGCGAGACCTGCTCCTTTTCGTCGTTGACGAGCCAAACCCAAAACGCGCCGTTGCACGCGTTACCGCCGCACACAAACGTTACTTGAAAATTTCCATCCGCGTCGGATACCGCAGGTTCCTCACTAATCGGTTCGCCGCCGGGTCCGGATGATGCTTGAATTTTTTGTCCCGCGAGCGGAACACCACTTTGCACGACGCGCCCATTCACAATTGAAGCGGAATCATCTCCCACCGCGCAGCGTGGTGTACCAAGCACTGTAAAATCAAATGGCGCATTTGGCGCGCGCGTGGGTTTTTGTGTTGCAGCGCGTTCAATGGGTAACGCGGCGCGGCGCGGCGGGGCGGACAGAACGCCATTAATCAATGCAGTCGTCTCGCACGCGAGCAAGAAAAAAACTGCGCTCAAAAGAATCCAAATAAAAACGCGCGTAGAAATTTTTGGCATATGACAAAATGCTTGCGAATGCTTGCGGAGCAAATGTCATTATCGCGCCATTACCTTAGCGATAAAAATCCGTGACGCCGACCTGGCATGAAGTGGCGGTCTGTTGTCCTTGCGTATTAAAGAGCCGTCCTTCCGAAAGTACCTCGTCCTCATCGTTCACAATAAAGACCCACCAATTGCCTGCGAGCGCGCCGCCTTCCAACAAACCGAGTTGATAGTAACCCGGATGAAGCGGGTCGGGCGCATTCGGACTGTTTGGATTGTTGCCCGAAATGAAATCGGGAATCACCGGTGGTCCGCCCATTGCATACGAGACGCGCACGCGCACACCATTTTTCGGACGGTCATTTTCGTAAATCGTTCCCACCGCGCGCGTATTTTCGCCCGGCTCGCAACGCTGCATAATCACACAGTACTCTTGCGGACAATGTGTGGGAATGCGCGTCGGCGTGAACGTATTGGTCGGCGTGAAAGTCGACGTTGGGGTAAAGGTCGGAGTTTCGGTTGGGAATGGTGTGTCGGTTGGCGGCGGTGTAAACGTTGGCAGTGGTGTGTCCGTTGGCGGCGGCGGCGCAATAATTTCAGCGGTGGCGGGAATTGGCGTGCGCGTGGCGCGTGGTGGAACGCGCGTGTCTGTCGGCGGCGCGTCCGTCGGCTGCAACGTCAACAATGCTTGCGCGACGAGCGTTGTAACATTTTCTGCAATCTGTGTCGCGTCGGGCGTGATTGGTTCCGCGTTGGAATTGTCTTGATTCGAGCGCGCGAGCGCGGTTAGTGTGCGTTCGACCGCGCGGTTGACCACATCGGAAACTTCCGTCGGCGTTGGATTTTCGCCGGGACCGTTGACATTGAGCGAGAGCGAACAACTCAACGAAAACAATCCACCGGCGAAAAACAATAGCGCGAGTTTGAAACGCGGCATCATCGTACAAAATCCACGAACGCGTGTTGACAATTCGCGGGATTGTACGGGTCGTCGTTGGTGTGAATTAATTTTGCTTCGGAGATTTGTTTGGTGCCGTTGGGAACATCTACGACAAAGACCCACCAGTTACCCTCACGCGGCGCACCCGCCACGATTTGAAGAATATAGTGCCCCGGATTCGCGGGGTCGGGATGCCCCGGATTGACCGCGCTGTATCCACTCTTGAAATCATCTACCAACGGATACGCGCCCGGCTCTTTAGCAACGCGCACTGCAACGCCATCTTCGGGGACACCATTGTTATAGACGAATCCTTCAACGATTGTGTTCCCTGCGTCGGGCTGACAGCCACGATACACAACACAATACTTTTGCGGACAACGGGTTGGTGCAACCGTTGGCGTTGGTCCCGCAGGCGTTGGCGATTTCGTCGGCGCGCGCGTCGGAGGAAGACGCGTGGGCGGTGGAATCTCCGTTGGCGGCGCTTGCGTCGGTGGTGGTGGTGGTGTGGGGGGCAGTTCCGTAGGCGGCGCTGGTTGCGTAGGAATAAATTCTGTCGGCTCTGGCGTTGGGGGACGCACGCGTGTGGGCGGACGCGGAGTTAGTGTAATAGTTTCCGTTGCCGCCGATTGCGCGTTCGAGACCATTTGACTCGCAGGTGGTACCGGGTTGCCGGTCACTAGGTCGAGTGTGCGACACGCCAAAAGAATCGCAAAGAGGAGAAACGAAAGGAGCGACCAACGGGCAAGCCGAGAAAAAATTTGTGGGGGCAAGGCAGAGAGCGCCAGAGTAAAGAGAATTGCTCTTTACTCTGGCTTGCTAGTGATACCTCTGAACACGAAAGCGAAATAACTGCACGGGTTCATCCGCACCGATGAATGCTTTTTGACGCGCAATCGCGACTTGCTGTTCCGCCGTTTGCACTTGCTCGAGCATCGGCAACAACAAACCGCGCCGATTGCCTTCACGGTCGGCAACAATCACGCCGAACGTTTGGGGGTCGAGGTCACTTGATGATTCGACGGGTTCGGGCGCGCTCAACACATCTACCGAAATTTCGAGGTCATCCAATTCCCATTCTTGAATCGGATAAAAGCGCGGGTCACGCGACGCGGACGCAATTGCGTTTTCAATCACTTCATCCGCTACGGAATCGCGAATCGGCATGAACGTCCCAATGCAGCCGCGCAATTCGCCGTTTTTTTTGTGAATCGAAACGAACGTGCCGGCGCGTTGTGTGAGTTCGGGCGGTAATTCTTGCGCGTGCGACAAGCTCAAACGCTGACCGTGCCGCACATATTCATTGACGGCGTGCTCGGCAAGTTGGACCAGCGGATGATGATGTTCCATGAATCAGCACAAACGCGACATACATGAAATCTAGTTTTTGCCTGCCGCGAAATAAAATTTCGCAATCCAACACGTATCAGGTTCATCTTGATGCTTGCCGTTGAGTTCAACCGGTCCACCGACTTCGGAAATGCGCGTATTGTTGCGGTCAACGACCCACGCATACACGGTGCCTTTCCAAGGCGGCGCGCTGTCAGGTGACATGACGTAATCGAACGCGCCATCGGAATTGGTTTCACCGACGGTATCACCAAACGCGGGTGAATCAGGCGCATACGAAGCAATCACGCGCGCGCCAGCCAACTGGCTGCTCGGATTTTTGTAATCGGAAAAGACGACCACGAAAATGTGAACGCCGCCGGAATGTTCGCAGGTCGAACGGATGAAACTGTATTTGTACGGGCTTTTCGTCGCCTGCGGCGGCGGAGGTGGATTCGTCGGCTGTGGTGCAGGCGGATTCGTTGGTTTGGCTGCCGGTTTTTTCGTCGGTGGCGGGGCTTCGGTCACAGGTACAAGCGTTGGTTCTTGCGTGGGTTCTTCCGTTGCTTCTTCGGTTGGTTCGGGAATCGCCGTATCGGTCACTTGAGGGTGCGGTGTGAACGTCGCGCGGGCGACGCGCGTGGCGCGACGCGTAGATGTAGGTTCATTTTGTGAAACAATTGGCGCATTCGTGCCAATACTGCACGCCAGCATAACGGCAAGCGCGGCAAACGAAAAAAGCAGCATCGAAGTGATGCGTTTCGACTTGATTACAATCAAACTACCTCCAATGCAATGCGTACGTGAGAAAGGATGGGATTGGTGAAACGCGCGGTAAATTTGCGAGGTTGAGCAATCACGAACGAGCGCGATTATACAAGGGGAAAGAAAAATCACAAAAAAAATTGCCTGACGGTGTCAGGCAATTTTTTTTGTGATTTAGCGTTTAGATTTCTTTCTTCCATCGCTCGCCGGTTTCACATCGCCACCGCGATAACTCGGTGCGAAATCGCTGATGATGGTGCAGCGGCGCAAATCGTACATGCGGGAACGCAAGCGCGGTTCGATTTCGTCAATGCTTTGGGTTGTCGTGAAAACAGTGGGCAAGCGCGCGGCGTAACGATAGTTCACAATTTGAAACAATTTTTCTTTAGCCCACGGCGTCGCGCTTTCCGTACCCAAATCGTCGAGGACGAGAAATTGCGCGGTGCGAATTTCTTCAAAGCGACGGTCAAAGGCAACAGGACTATTCGGATTGAATGTGGCGCGCAAATGGTCAAGCAAATCGGGAACGACAATAAACAACGTCGTGTCGCCCGCTTCTTCACGTTCGTTCGCAATCGCGGCAGCCAGATGCGTTTTGCCACAACCGTATTCGCCGGTCAACACCAGCCAACCTTCCGGCGCGGACGCGTAATGTTTGCACGTTTCGTACGCCATGCGCAACGCGTCGCGCGCATCGCGATTCATTTCGCGTTCGCGTAAATCAAAACTTTCAAAACGTTGGTCGCGGTGCAAATGCAAAGTGGACAATTCAGACTCGACGCGATTCGCGCCGCTTTGACGAAAATCAGGCGCGTTGATGTGAACGATTTGGCAAAGGGTTACATCCGCGAGACGTGAACGCAAACGCAAATCAATTTCTTCCAATTCTTGATTCGTCGTAATGACGGTTGGCAATTGTGCGTTGTAGCGATAATTCAACAGCTGAAATAATTTTTCGGTCGCCCATGGCGTCGCGCTGTGCGAACCATAATCGTCGAGCAGCAATAATGGCGCGCCGCGCAGTGATTCAAAACGTTCGTCGTACGTCACCGCGCTGTTGGGTGAATACGTCGCGCGCAAATAATCCAACAAATCGGGAACGACAATAAATAACGCGGGCTGTCCCACTTGCAGACGATAATTCGCAATCGCGGCGGCGAGATGCGTTTTGCCTGCGCCGAATCCGCCTTTCAGCAATAACCAACCGAGCGGTTCTTTAGCGAATTGAAATGCCAAATCATACGCGCGTTGTAGATTTTTTTGCTTTTCAGGAGAAATGCCCAGACCTTGCGGCATGAAATTGTCGAACGTCATGTGCGAGAGAACGACGAGATTCGACGATTCGTTCAGCGCGCCGACGACTGCCGTAGTCACGGACGCGGGACGCGAGGGACAGGGAAATGCTTTGCCGAAATCGGGATGTTCGAGCGGCACATCTTTGCGAACAAAGCCAACGTCGTCACACAGCGCGGGTCCGCCGCAAAGCGCGCAAATTCTATTTTGATTTCGCGACGTCAGCCAACTTGCCGGTAATTGCAGGTCGCCGTTCGCGGGAAGAAGGTCTGCGAGTTTTTTCATGTTTGTTACGGCGCGTCCAGTCCAAAAGGATTTTGCTCACATATTTCCATGAGCGCACATTGTTTTCGGCAGCACTTCTGAACGCGTGCAAAATAATTTCGGGCGGATATTCCTGTTCCGCTTCTTTTAATTCCTCTGCAATCATCGGCGTCAAAGTGCCGATGTTTTGTTCATACAATTTGAAAATGTTCGGCGTCTCTTGCACGTCGTTCTCTATCACGCGCATATCCGCCGCGAGTTTCAATTCTCCATTCTCAATTTTTTCCAACGCGCGGCGGCTTTCGGGCGAATTGAAAAAATACCACGCGGCGCCGTCCGCTTCCACTTGCAACAGCGCGCCGCACGCGACCGCTTTTTCCAAACCGCGCTTCAATTGTTCTGATTTGAATTCAAGCGATTGCATCAACGTCGCATCTGCGCGCAATTCTTTGAGTGTTACAAAACGCGGACTGCCTTTTTTCTGTGACAACAAATAAAAAATATGCAATGTGACTTGAATCTGTGCCACATCGTCCATCAGCGGCAGCAATTCACTGAAAACGATGTTGGGAACGGGAGTGAATTTGAGCGAACCGGGAGGAATGCCAGAGAATTTCATAGCAGGTCGCAAATGGCAGATAGGAGATAGCAAACAGAATTTTGCTATACGCTATTCGCCATTAGCCATTCCCTCCCGGTATCACAGCCAAATCGCCGAACTTGGCGCGCTTTTCGTCAAAAAACATTTTAAATTCGCTCGTCGGTCCGTGACGATGCTTGGCAATGATAACATCCGCAATGTTTTCGGGATAATCTTTGTTCGGAAACGTGCGCTGCCACGATTCGAGCGTGGGATAATATGTTTTCTCGCGGTAAATCATTATCACAACATCGGCGTCCTGTTCGATGGAACCTGATTCGCGTAAATCCGAAAGCAGCGGGCGCTTGTCGTTGCGCGATTCTACCGCGCGTGAAAGCTGCGATAGCGCAATCACCGGCACATCCAAATCGCGCGCGAGAAATTTCAACTGGCGCGAAATGTTGGACATTTCTTGAACGCGGTTTTCCGTGCGCGTGCGGTCATTCATCAATTGCAAATAATCAATGATGATTAAATCGAGTCCGCCGAGTTCCGCCGCAAGTCGTCGCGCTTTGCTCCGCATTTCAATCGGCGTCACGAGCGAGGTCTCGTCAATGTAAATGTGCGCTTGCGCGAGTTCGCCCATCGCTTTGGCAAGAATGACGTATTGGTCTTCGCTCACATCGCCGATGCGCAATTTTTGTGAATCTACGCGCAGTCGTTCGTACTCGCCCGGAAATTCGCTCGCAATCGAATCCGCCACTTGGGCAATGAGACGCTCGACCAATTGTGCGGCAGACATTTCCAACGTAAAAATGGCGATGCGTTTGTGCGAACGGACCGCGACGTTGTATGCAATCGAAAGTCCAAAACTCGATTTTCCTGAACCCGGTCGTCCGGCGACGATAATCAAATCGCTCTTTTGCAATCCGCCCAGAACTTTATCCAAATCTGCAAACCCGCTGCCGACACCCAACAAATCGGCTTCGTGTTCGCGCAAGCGTTCGATGCGGTCTGCCCAGCTGTCCACCGCTTTGCGAATCGCAATCATGTCGCGCGCTTCACGTTGCTGCGCGACATCAAAGACCAATTTTTCCGCCTTGACGATTTTTTCTTGCAGCTCGATTTCGCCATCGAACGCGAGTTCCGCGATTTCGGTGGACGCCTGAATCAATTTCCGTTCCGTCGCGGCGCGTTCGACGAGCCGCGCGTAATGTTCGATGTGCGCGGCAGTCGGCACCGCATTCAACAAGGAGGTGATGTACCCTGCCCCACCGATGGCATTCAAATGTCCTGCGGCATCGAGCGCGGAGGTGACGCTCAAAAAATCAACCGGGTCGCGATGTTCATGCAGGTCCCAAATGACCTCGTAGATCCAGCGATGCTTTTCCAGATAAAAATCGGCGGGACGCAAAAAACTGACAATGCGCGTAATCGCTTCACCATCCAAAAGAATCGAACCAAGCACTGCTTGCTCGGCTTCGACGTTGGACGGGGTTTGGCGTTCGATGTGACGGACAGGCGCTTCAAGCACGGGACGCGAAATCGTTTCCATATTTCCAATAGAATCTTTGTTCTACATTATAGACGAAATTCCGCGCGGAGAAAAGCGCGCGCGGAATTTTGATTTTTTCGCTGAATGAATCAGTCTTCGATTTTTGGCGTATCTTCGCCGGGGTCGAGATCGGAAAGATCGAGGTCTTCAATAAGATCGGCGAACGCCGAAAGTTTTTCGACTTCTTCCGCCGTCACATTCTCCATACTGCGGCTCGGCACGATGGACGCTTTATCCATCACACTGTCCGAAACATAGATGGGGCATTTCAAGCGCACCGCTAGCGCAATCGCATCGCTGGGACGCGAGTCCACTTCCACATGCCGTCCGTCCACATCCAACACAATCCGCGCAAAGAAAATATCATCGCGCAATTCACTGACTAAAATATGCTGTGCCGCCGCGCCGGTTTCGGAAATCAAATTCCGCATGAGGTCATGCGTCAAAGGGCGCGCCACGTCGCCCCCTTGAAGCGCAATCGTGATCGCGTCCGCTTCAAAGGGTCCAATCCAAATAGGCAAATAGCGGTCCTCGGGGTCTTTGAGGACGACAATGCGATGATGCGAAACTAGAGAGACACGAATGCTGTCAATTGTAACTTCAACCAGTTCCATACGATACATCCTCCGCGCCACGTGCGCGCGCAACACGAATTGACGAATTCAAAACGTTCGGCAAAATTATAACACAAGTTCGAGATTGGAAATTAAAAGGTGGAAGTTAGAAGTTGGAAGTTGGAAGTTGGAAGTTGGAAGTTGGAAGTTAGAAGTTGGAAGTTGGAAGTTGGAAGTTGGAAATTTTAAGTGGAAAATTGGAACATCAAATTGCACGCGTCCGTCTTGTTTCCAACCTCTAACCTCCAATCTCTAACCGCCAAACCGATTTCTAGTTTCTGTGACGTTGATGCTATAATTCCGCCCACGTCTGCGCCGTGTTGCGCAAGATATATTTTGGACGTTGCGGTTGCCCACGCCGCAATGAAGGAAGTGTAATGCCACAATTGCCTGATTTGTCTGGTCTCGGTTCCATATTGCAATTTCTCGTCGCGTGCATCGGCGCGTATCTGTTCGCGCTGTGGATTGCGATGATTGTTTGGACGTTCCGCGATGCGCGTTCGCGCTCACGGGATATTTTCACCCAAGTGCTTTCGGTTGCGTTGGTGCTGGTGTTTAATTTACCGGGGCTCTTGCTGTACATGATTCTTCGTCCGCGCGAAACGCTCGCTGAAAAATATGAACGCGAACTCGCGGGCGAAGCAATGCTCCAAGACATCGAAGAACGCCAAGTATGTCCGGTGTGTCATCACAAAATTTCGCCTGACTTTTTGGTTTGTCCAAATTGTCATACAAAATTGCACAAGAAATGTGACCACTGCGGACGCGTGTTGAATTTGAAATGGGGTGTCTGTCCGTACTGCGGCGAATCACAAGGCACACCCGTTGTCGGACGCACAATCACCACGCCGCCGCCACCGCCCACTGCGCGTTTGCCGCAGCGTCAACCGACAACATTACCCTCACCGGAAACACCGCGCGCGATTCCACCACCGAGCGCACAACCTGCGGAGGGTCAATCCTAAAAAAATGCAGCGCGATATCGCGCTGCATTTTTTTTAACCTTTAATCAATCCGAACCGGATTGCTTCTTCACGTGTTGTTCAGCAACCGGGTTCCCCGTAATTGCCACAACATTCCGAAAGTTGCACCGCACGGCGATACATATTTTTCGGCACGCTCACAATTTTTTTCGAGAGCGGCGCATCCGACGTAAAAAAAATATACGTCGCCGACTGAATGCCGCCTGCCCAGCGCTGCAATAAATTCCCCTTGCGTTTCGGTTTGCCGCGTGAATTGTTTGCGCACATATTTCTTCTCGTTACGCCACGCGCACTTGCAACATATTTGTCGTTCCCGAAATTCCGGCAGGCACGCCCGCCGTTATCACCACGCGGTCACCGGGCATCACGAGATTCAATCGTCGCGCGGCGTCAAGCGCTTCCGTCACTACCCTTTCACTATCTTGATGTTCATGCACACAGACACTCGTCACGCCCCACACCAACGCAAGGCGGCGGCGAATTTTTTCTTCGACAGTTACCGCCAACAAAGGAATCGTTGGACGATGGCGCGCGACCATACGCGCGCTGTAACCTGATGACGTGAGGGTGATAATCAATCTCGCATTCAAATCGTACGCGAGCTCCACCGTGTTTTCACCAATCGCGTCCGTTACCGTTTGCCCGCGATGCAGTGTCGGCAAATTGACATGCTCTTGCTTCATGAAATTTTCGGTGTAATCGGCGATGCGCGCCATCACCTGCACCGCTTCAATCGGATGATGCCCCGCCGCCGTTTCTGCTGAAAGCATTACTGCATCGCTGCCATCCAATACCGCATTCGCCACATCACTTGCTTCCGCGCGCGTCGGACGCGGATTCTCAATCATGGATTCAAGCATTTGCGTTGCGGTGATGACGGGAATACCGAGCGAGTTCGCTTTATGAATAATCATCTTTTGCGTAATCGGCACTTGCTCGACGTACATTTCGACACCCAAATCCCCGCGCGCCACCATCACCGCGTCGCTCTCTTGTAGAATCGCGTCAATGTCATTCACCGCTTCCGGTTTTTCAATTTTTGAAATAATCGGAATGCGCGCATTGCGTTCACGCAGAAAATTTCGCAACTCCATCACATCCGCCGCGCGCCGCACAAACGACATCGCCAGATAATCAAAATTTTCTTCAATCGCCCACGCTGCATTCTCGCGGTCTTTGGCGGTGAGACTCGGAATTGGAATCACCGCGTTCGGCAAATTCACGCCCTTGCGCGATTTCAATTCACCGCCGTTAATCACTTTTGCCTGAATTTCGCGCGGGTTCGCGCTGACGACTTGAACTTCTTTTGTCCCATCATCGAGCAGCATGTGGTCGCCGGGGCGCAACGTATCGCCGAGAAATGGAAAGTCAAGCGGAATGGTAAAAGGTTCATTGTCTTGGTCGAGTGAAAAACGCACCACTTCGCCGGGACGCAGGATAAATGAATTGTTCGGCAATTCGCCGACGCGCAATTTCGGTCCCGACAAATCGCCGAGAATTGCAATCACCGCATTCTCGCGCGCGGCAACGCTGCGAATCATATCCACGCGCGCCTTTTGTTCGTCGCGCGTGCCATGTGAAAAATTGATGCGCGCGACATTCATCCCCGCGTGAATCAGCGCGTGCAATTTATCTTCGGATGCAGATGCGGGTCCGATGGTACAAACAATACGTGTACGAGGCATATTCTTGAAAGTAATCCGTGAGCAGTGACCAGTAACCAGTCAGAGTAAATACTGAACACTGATTTCTGATTGCTAAACCTTTGTCACCCACACCGCGTCGGCAATTGGCGAAGAAATGGAAAAATGTTTGTCGCCATTCGACACGGTGAGGGCGCGATGGAGAGGAGAAATCTCCGTGACGACAATTTGCGCGCCGGGGCGCAGCCCGCGTTCGCCCAAATGGCGCAGAAGGTCATTTGTGTTTTCCGCATATTCCGAAATACGCGAGACACGCACGGGTTCCCCTTCAGCGACATGGGAGAGTGGAATCGCCATCAAAGTTTTCCCATTCCGCTGATTGCCGGGAATGGGATTGCCGTGCGGACAGGTTTCGGGTCGTCCCAATAACTCGTTCAGACGGTCAATCACTTCATCCGAAAAAACATGTTCGAGCCGATGCGATTCGGCGTCGGATTTCGCCCAATCAAAATCGAGAACATCGGTCAACCAACGTTCAATAATGCGATGGCGGCGCTGCAACGTATCTGCAATCGTGTAACCCTTTTTCGTGAGTGCAACTTCTTTTTTGGCATTCTGTTTGATGAGACCATCGCGCATCATACGGCGCAGGGTGGCAGTGACCGTCGGACGCGAAACACCAATCGTTTCCGCGAGGCGCGCGCCTTTCACAACTTTGCCCTCTGCCGCCATCATGTAAATAATTTCGAGATATTCTTCGGTCGTCGGCGTCGTCTTGATGGTTTCTGCCATGTCCTCACCCCTACCTCTCTTACGAAATTCTTATCGCGACGCAGAATTTGTTATGATATACTAACGAACAATGCTAGTCGGCACTACAATTCATTTTGTGTCTGCATGTTCACGCTCAGGCAGCGTAAATGGATTGACCGATCTATCCGCGCTCATCTTGAATCAAAGGCGGCAAGATTCTAACGTACAAGTTTGCGCCTGACAAGCGCTTGACGCCGACACCCATTTTTATCGGAGGAATGAAGCACAAATGCTTGGTGCAGGACTGATTACGTTTCGCGAAGGACTGGAAGCCGCGTTGATTGTCGGCATCGTGATGGGCTATTTGGTACGCATTGGCAAGCAGAGCGAACTGCGCTATGCGTGGGCGGGTGTGATTGCGGCGGCGGCAATTAGCATCGCCGCCGCGCTCGGATTGCAGTGGGTCGGCGCGAGTTTGGAAGAACCGTATGAACAGATTTTTGAAGGGACGATGATGCTGTTGGCGGTTGGCGTGCTGACGTGGATGATTTTTTGGATGCGTTATCAGGGACGTTTCCTCAAACGCGAGTTGGAACAAAAAATGCAGAGTGCGGTCGCGTCCGGCGCGGTGCTGGGTATTTTTGGAATTGCATTTTTTGCCGTCTTGCGCGAAGGCATCGAGACCGCGTTATTTCTTTCGGCGAGCGCGTTCGCTGACAATGGCATCAGCACATTGATAGGCGGAGTGGTCGGGCTCGTTTTGGCAATTGGCGCCGGATATGCCATGTATGGACTTGCCATTCGCCTCGACCTGCGACTCTTTTTTGATGTGACGAGTCTGCTCCTTTTGATTTTTGCCGCCGGCTTGTTCGCGCACGCCATTCATGAATTTCAAGAAATCGGTTGGCTGCCGTTTCTCACCGCGCAAGCGTGGAATCTGGAAACGGTGTTACCCAACAGTAGCTTGGTCGGTTCCATTTTGCGGGCGCTCATCGGCTATAACGATTCGCCCTCCGTCCTCGAAGTCGTGGCGTATTTGGCATATTGGTTCGCGGCGATTTTTGGAGTGCGCTTGTACACACAGCGCATCACCACCCAACTCGCGCCGAGTCGGTCGCAAGCGTGAGCGCCGATGGATTAGGTCAAGCTGTCGGGTAATGCTATAATTTGTGCCGCAATTTTGAGGAGGAGATGTATGGCAAAAGCAAAAAAAGCGCCGCAAAAAAAAGCAGCGGCGTCAACCCAAAATCGCGGTGTGAAAATCGCAAGCGCGCTCTTTGTAGCATTAGGGCTATTGGTTGTGTTGAGCATGTTGCTCTCGAGCGTCTTTACGCAGACACCCCAAGTCGCTGTCCCTGTGGCAACCGCCGTGCCTATTGTGGTAGCAACCGCAACACCCTAATTCCAAAAAAGAACCGAGCCGCAAATGGCTCGGTTCTTTTTTTTGGTTTTCTAATTTTTGGATTGTCCGTTGGTCTCGACCGCTTTTACTTGAATTTTCTTGGGCTTGACTTGTTCCGCTTTGGGGAACGTAATCGTCAAAATGCCATTTTCAAATTTCGCATCAGCTTTATCGGTTTGCAGGTCGGCGGGCAATTCGACCATGCGGCTGAATGTGCCAACGCGTGTCTCGCGGCGCAGGTAATTCTTTTCCTTGGTTTCCGTTTCTTCTTTGGCTTCCCCCGAAATGGCGAGATAGTTGCCCTTGACGGTAATCTCGACATCGTTGGGTTTCACGCCCGGAATCGCGGCTTTGACGACGACATTCTCTGCCGTTTCGTACACATCCAAAGAGGGTTCCGTCCACACCGCGGGAACATTCCCCCACCCGCGATTGCTCACCCACGAATCTTCAAACAAGCGGTCCATCGCATCGCGCAAGGACAGCATTTCGTTCATTGGTTGCCAGCGAATAATTTTGCTCATAGATTGGTTCCTCCTGTTTCAGATTAGATTCTGGCATTATTATATTTAGTGTTGTTTATTTTGTCAATAACTCTGACAACATCATTATCAAGTTTTCATTAAAATTTTTTATAACTTATTGACATTCAAATTGGCAAATGTTATAATTTCCCCAAATTTGTCGTGGGCAAAGAATGCAGGTGGGCAGACGCGTCCCGAAGAATTGAGGGGTTCGCCCGCCTTTTTTATTGTGAGGCAACTGTGGAGTATCAGGACTATTATAAAACGCTGGGTGTCGCCAAAGATGCGAGTGACAAGGAAATCAAGTCCGCGTATCGCAAGTTGGCGCGCAAACTGCATCCCGACGTCAACCCGAATGACAAAACAGCTGAGCAGCAATTCAAGCTGGTCAATGAAGCATACGAAGTTTTGAGTGACCCCGAAAAACGTAAAAAGTATGATTCCCTCGGCGCGAATTGGAAAGAATACGAGAATTATCAACGCGCGGGCGGCGGGCAGCCCTTTACGTGGGGTGATGCCGCGAGCGGACGCGGCGGCGGCGCGGGAACTTCGTATCGCACGGTTGACCCCCAAGAGTACGAACAAATCTTTGGCGACCTCGGCGGCGCGTCCGATTTCTTTCGCACCTTTTTTGGCGGCGGCGCAGGTGGGTTTGCCGGCGGTGGACGCGCGGGTGCCGGCGGTTTGAACATGCGTGGGCGCGATCTGGAGCAACCGGTTCAAATTTCTTTTGACGAAGCATATCATGGCGGCAAACGCGTTCTGCAAAAAGACGGAAAAAAAATTGAAGTGGATATCAAACCCGGCGTCAAAACCGGTTCGCGCGTGCGGTTGGCGAAACAAGGCGCCGCAGGCGTTGGCTCGGGTCCTGCCGGAGATTTATTCTTGAGCATCGAAGTATTGCCCGACACGCGCTTTGAACGCAACGGCGATGATGTGACGGTCGAAGTGCCGGTTGATTTATACACCGCTATCCTCGGCGGCGAAGCCGCTGTGCCAACGCCGAACGGCAAAAACATCATGCTCAAGATTCCACCCGAAACACAAAATGGTAAAATCTTCCGTCTCGCCAACAAAGGAATGCCGAAACTGAATCAAGACAATGCCTTTGGAAATTTATACGCGCGCACAAAAATTATGCTGCCCGACAAATTGAGCAAAAAGGAAAAAGAATTGTTCGAGGAGCTCAAAGAATTGCGCGCGTAAGACGATTTGTACAATCGTCAGGTAGAGGGGATAGAGTATGGCAATTTACTTTCGTGAAACCAATCTCACCGGAAACGACGAGCCAATGTTTGTTATCAGTGTCGCGGCGCGTTTGGTCGAGATGCATCCGCAAACCTTGCGCTATTACGAACGCGCGGGACTGGTGAAACCAAAACGTTCGCGCGGGAGCATTCGCTTGTATTCGCAGCGCGACATTGAACGCTTGAAAAAAATCGCGCGGCTGGTCGAGAATCTTGGCGTGAATCTGGCGGGCGTCGAAGTGATTATTAATCTCACCGAGAAATTAGAATTGATGCAAAATCTTTTGGAACAGAATCAGATTCCTTTGCCGGAAACGATGAACGAAGCAACGTCCGACACACAAGCTCTTTCACAAATTCCCAACGACAACCAAACTGCACGCGGCGCCGTAAAAATTCAAGTGCGGCGTCCGCGCAAAACCACGGTAGCAAAATCCAAAAAGGAGTAACTCCAAAGGAGTAATCAAATGGCAGAAACAACTATGGCACGCTCCGCGCAAGATGAGGCGTTGGAACTCGCCGCCATCAGCACGTTACAAAATTATACCGGCGTCCGCGTTTGGACCGATGCGCTGGAGGTTAAAGCGCACAATGGCATCATCGAAATTGGCGGGCATGTTCGCACACGCGCCGAACGTGAAGTGACCGAAGAAGTCATTCTCAGAACCAAAGGCGTGCAAGATGTCATCAGTCACTTGTATGTGGACACTGATTTGGAAATCGCCGTCGGTAAAGCATTGGGCAATGATGCGCGTACGCGCGGCAGTTTTCCCGGTCTTTTGGTCGGCAGCGCGTTCGGCGATATTTATTTAAAAGGCAGCGTTGCGTCCCAAGACATTAAAAAGGCGGCAGCGGAAATTGCAGCAAAAGTGGAAGGCGTGCGCTCTGTCGTGAATTCACTCGAAGCGCCCGAACCACCCAAACCTGCTCCTGTGGCGGCAAAACCTGCGGCTGGTACAAAACCTGTCGCCAAACCCGCGCCGAAACCCGCGCCGAAAGAAGAAGAGGGTGAAGAGGAAACGCCTGCGGAAGAGTGACACGTCGCACGTAAAGCGTCAAACGTAATTCCTCAAACGTGACAGTGCTTGTCCTCTCATTCGCGCAATTTTCTTAAGGTTCCGATGAAAATGTATCGGCTGGTAAGAAGTGTGAGAGAGCAAGCACTGTTGTTTTGAAGCAATAGATTGCTAAACTCTGGCGAGGATCAATGCTCATTTATTTGGATACGAATGTTTATCAACGTCCGTTTAACGACCAAACTCAAAAGCGCATTCGACGTGAAGCGGAAGCATTCGTAAAAATTCTCGACGCAGTTCAAACAAAACGAGTAACGTTACTTGGCTCGGAAATTCTCGATTTTGAAATCGAGCAAATTCCCGATCAAGAACTATACAACCGCGTCAAAAGTTATCTCAAGTTATGCAAGCGGATTCTCAAAACGAATGAACGGCAATTGAAAATCGCACAACAGTTAGAAAAAGATTGTGGCTTCAAAGGGCGCGATGCTTTACATATTGCACCCGCTTGTCATGGCAAAGCATAGTATTGCGTCACTTGCGATGATCGCATGATGCGTCAAGCAGAGTGTTGTCAAAATGTTACACGGGAAAATGGTTTTCAAGTTAAACTCGTTGGCGCGGAACAACTTGTAAAGATTCTTGCCACCACAAAAGAGGAACCAAAATGACGATTCATACCCAATCCTTTGGAACGCGACGCGTCGCGTCAAAAACGAATGCCGTTCTGGTAGCGCGCGGTTGGAACGCGCTCGTCGAAAAGTTGGGCTATGCCGATGCCACACGCTTTATCATGTTGATTGATAAAGGTTCGGGTGATGCGGTAAAGTTTTTCAGCGAGCTGTGGGGAGATGCCACCGCACAAGATATTTACAACAAACTGATGGCGCGTCGCGCAAAAACAACAAAAAATAATTGATACGGGTTTAACACGTTGTGTCATGGATACCTTGTACGAACTCATCGAGACGAAATCGCGTCTTGAATTAATCCTGTTGGCGTTTGAGAAATAGTACCGATTGTCATCCACTGATTTTTATACGCGTTTCGAACGCGGCGAATTGGGCGATGCGACGGATTTTATGGAGTGGGCTTCTACGATAGAGATGGTGAATAATCTAAACAAGCAGATTGAAAATACGCAAAACTAAAGCAAGGTCACTCATGTCATCCGGCGATCATCGTGGCGTGCCACAAGGCAATGCGGCAATCATTGCAGCTATCATTGGAGGAATTGCAATAACGTTTGCTGGTTGCGCCTCTTCTGCAACACCACCATCATTGCGAACTCAAGCCGCGATTGCGCCATCTGCATCGTCAACATCGAGATTTACAGGAACACCATCCTTCACCCAGAGCAGCACCGCGACAACAAAACCATTTGCCACTTTTACACGTGCGCCAACGGAAACATCTACTGTCAGACGCACGAACACGGTTGCTCTAACCCAAACTCCAACCGTAACTGCAACACTGCCCCCTACAAAGCCCCCCCCCCGAACACCACTACCCCCTTTGCCCGAGTTGAAAGTTGGACCGAGCGGTTTTGTTGACGCAAATGGGAAACCAATGTTATTGAAGGGCGCTGCTGCATGGCATTTCAATACGGTAGAACAGGATTGGATTAAGTGGTCATGGTTTCATGAGGACATTCGCCTGCTCCGAAATTATGGGGCAAATTTTTTGGAAGTGCCATTCAATTTCGAGATGTTGGAAGATGAGCGACAGCTGAAAGCGTTTTTGGCAGGACTGGAGTACGCACATGCATTGGGTTTTACGGGTATTGCAGTGATAGCGAGCGGTAATGGCGAGATTGATCGTGCAGATTATTTTGAATCGTATCAGATTCGGTCTCCTGTGGGTTTGGCGGACAAATGGCGAGAGCTGCTGAGCAAACCTGACGTGAGAGCAGTTTTTGCCCGGTCAGTGAATATCATGTCCCCTTTATCCGAGCCGTCCGAGCGGCAGCCAAATCCTATTCCGAATTGCGAATGCAATAAATTAGACCTGACGATGGATGAATGGCATCCAATCGCATCGGAGATATGTCAGTCCGTTAACAAAGCAGTTGGCAAAGAACTCGTTTGTATGGTTGCTGGAGTTCAAGCGTCCTGGGACTTGCAAAATCACGCGATGGGGCTAAATGAAATTGCGGATGTCCATGTCTATAAGAATCAGTATGGATTGCGCGGGGTTCAAGATGCCCTAAATCGAGGAGTTCCAGTGGTTGTTGGGGAAATCGGCTTTGTACACACTCCAGAAGATTTAGCAGAGCTTCAACGACAGATGGAATTCATCAAAGAGCATAATTTGAGTTTTGCAGCCTGGGGAATGGTAAGTATTCCAGAATCAATTGATCAACTTATAGATAGGGATGGAAGCCTACATCCGGCGGCAAAAATAATCTTTCCATACTTTAAGTGAGAACCAATTGATTGAACACAAGAAGAAGCTACATTGAGGAGAAAAAATTACTATGGCACTTAACATGAACAAACTAACGGAAAAGGCACAAGAAGCGCTCGTCGGCGCGCAAGCGTTGGCGCAAGAAAATTCCAACAGCACAATTGAACCCGAACATCTGTTGCTTGCGCTGTTGAATCAAAGCGATGGGGTTGTGCCGCAAGTTGTGCGCGCGGTGGGCGCGAATCCCGAGGCGCTTGCCGAACAAGCAAAAAGTGAAATTGATAAATTGGCAAAAGCATACGGCGGTGCGGTCCAAGTCGGGCTCGCGCGGCAAACAGGACGCGTGTTGGAGGACGCGCAATCTGTCGCCGATAGTTTGAAAGACGAATACGTTTCGACCGAACACTTGCTCATCGGGCTCGCTGATGTCGAAAGCAAAGCGAGTCAGATTCTGAAACGCGCGGGAGTGACGCGCGACAAAATTTTGCAAGCATTGACATCGGTACGCGGCAATCAACGCGTCACCACCCAAAATCCCGAAGCGACATACGAAGCGTTGAAAAAATACGGACGCGATCTCACCGAACTCGCGCGCAAAGGAAAACTCGACCCCGTGATTGGGCGCGATGAAGAGGTGCGCCGCGTGATGCAAATTCTTTCGCGGCGCACAAAAAACAATCCCGTGCTGATTGGCGAACCGGGCGTCGGTAAAACCGCGATTGTCGAAGGACTCGCGCAGCGCATTGTGCGCGGTGATGTGCCGGAACCGTTGAAAAACAAACAAGTCGTCGCATTGGATTTTGCCGCGATGATTGCAGGCGCAAAATTTCGCGGTGAATTTGAAGAACGTTTGAAAGCGGTCTTGAAAGAAGTCACGAGCGCAGAAGGACAAATCATCGTTTTTATTGACGAAATTCACACCATCGTCGGCGCAGGCGCGGCGGAAGGTTCGATGGACGCGGGCAACATGATTAAACCGATGCTCGCGCGCGGCGAACTGCACGCGATTGGCGCGACGACGTTGAATGAATATCGCAAGTACATTGAAAAAGATGCCGCGCTCGAACGACGTTTCCAACCGGTGCTGGTGGAAGAACCGAGCGTCGAGGACACGATTAGCATTTTGCGCGGACTGCGCGAAGCGTATGAACGGCATCATCGCGTCGCGATCCGTGACAGCGCGCTCGTGGCAGCAACCGTGTTGAGTCATCGCTACATCAGCGACCGCTTTTTGCCTGACAAAGCGATTGACCTCGTGGACGAAGCGAGTTCGCGTTTGCGTTTGCAATTGGATTCGATGCCCGCCGAATTGGATGAAATTCAACGACGGGTTAGTCAATTGGAAATTGAACGCGTCGCGTTGAAAAATGAAAAAGATGCCGCGTCGCGTGAACGCCTTGCGAATCTCGAAAAAGAGTTGGCAAATTTGAATGAACAAGCCACTGCGTTGAACGCGCGCTGGAAACAAGAAAAAGAGTTGATGAATTCCGAACAGACGCTGAAAAAGGAACGCGATCAACTCGTCAATGATTTGGATCAAGCGACACGGCAAGGTGATTATCAAAAAGCGGCAGAGATTCAATACGGGAAAATTGTCGCGCTTGATAACAAGATCAAAGAGAGCGCGGAAAAACTCACCGAGCTCAAGAAAACCGGCGCGCTCTTGAACGAAGAAGTGACCGAAGACAACATCGCCGAAGTCGTCGCGAAATGGACGCACATTCCCGTTTCGCGTTTGATGGAAGGCGAAGTACAAAAATTGATTCAGATGGAATCGCGTTTGCATGACCGCGTTGTCGGTCAAGACGAAGCGATTGTCGTTGTCGCGAACGCGGTGCGTCGCGCGCGGGCGGGATTAAAAGACCCGAACCGTCCCGTTGGTTCGTTCATTTTTCTCGGACCCACCGGCGTCGGCAAAACAGAACTTGCACGCGCGCTCGCTGAATTCTTATTCGACGATGAAAACGCGATGATTCGGATTGACATGAGCGAGTATCAAGAAAAACATACCGTCGCGCGTTTGATTGGCGCGCCGCCCGGATACGTCGGTTACGACGAAGGCGGACAACTCACTGAAGCCGTGCGCCGCAAACCCTACTCGGTTGTTCTATTCGACGAAATCGAAAAAGCCGCGTCGGATGTTTTTAATGTGATGCTGCAAATTCTCGACGACGGGCGCTTGACGGATGGGCAAGGACGCGTTGTGGATTTCAAAAATGTCGTCGTCATTATGACGTCCAACATCGGCAGTGAATTTTTGGGAATGTACGCGGGGCGCGACATGTCCGATAGCGAGTGGGAGAATGTGAAAAACCGCGTCATCGAAGAAATGCGAAAACAATTCCGTCCCGAATTCCTGAACCGCGTGGACGACATTGTGGTGTTCCATTCGCTTTCGATGGAGGACTTGAAACACATCGTCGAGATTTTGCTCAAGCAAGTAGCAAAGCGTTTGGAGGACCGTCACATCAGCATCGAACTCACGGACAAAGCAAAAGAATTTTTGGTGAACGAAGGATACGACCCGAAATACGGGGCGCGTCCGTTAAAGCGCACAATTCAACGCCGCGTCCTCGACCCGCTCGCACTCGATGTGTTGAACGGACGCATCCGCGACGGCGACCACGTTGTAGCGGATGTGGAAAACGGGAAATTGATTTTCTTGCAAGAAGATACGAATACGCGGAGCGATGGAAAAAAGAAAAAGGAAAAAGTGGTAGCGTAGAGGAGATTGATGATAAAATGCCTGTGACTGGGATTTAGTCGCAGGCATTTTGGTGTGGGAGGCAAATATGGCAATGCAAGAAATTATGGTTCTGGTCAACGACAAACAAATCCGTGAATTGGAAAATCTTGCCAAGCAGCGTCAAGTCGCGCGCGAACAAATCGCCAGCGAGATTTTCCAAGCTGCACTGCAGCGCGAGAGTATCCGTGAGCGAATTTTTGCGGAAATGGACGAACGTCAAGAGGGTCCGGCGTGGAACCAGGCATTTGAACGCATCGCCGAGTTTCGCGCTAGCCTTCCTGATATTCCTGAAGCCGAGTTGGACGCGGATATTGAGGAAGCGATTCGTTATGTACGGTCACACCCTAAAGAATAAGCACGTACATGAATCAATCAAGACTGATTGCCGTCTTTGATACGAATGAACTCGTACGTCTCGCGCTGAAAAAGACGCCCGCGATTTCAAGACTAGACCAAGCGATTCGAGACGGAAAATTTCGGCTCGTGTTTTCACAAGAGATTGCGCTCGAAATCGAACGCGTCTTGAACTATCCTCGCATCAAAGACAAAAATCGTTTGACGCAAGCTTCAATCCAGAATTTTCTGAACGAACTCCTTGACATTGCCTTGTTAGCGGATGACCTGTACGAAGTGTCGCGCGTCGAACAAGATGCAACGGACAATGTCTTTTTGGCATGTTCACTGGAAACGCAAGCGGACTATCTCGTCAGTGAAGACCCACATCTCCGCAACATCAAATACTTTTACGGCACGCAAATTATTAGCTTGGCAGATTTTTAAGAGATATTGCGGATTTGATATGCGCACGCTTTCGATTTTCATAAAAAAACTCGCCGCGTCAAGACCCGGCGAGTTTTTATTTCAGGTAATTTCTTTTTCGTACCTCACAAAGTGCACTTTAACCTGCATCCCCGCGCGTTCGTACAAACGCGTTGCGCCGGTCAAACTTTCCGCATCCACGCCGAGTCCCACTTTTTTGATTCCGCGCGCGTAACATTCGCTGAAAACGCGATGCAAGATTGCAAGCCCCAAACCGTTCTTGCGCCATGCGCGTCGGACACCAATCGAGCGCACCCAACCCCCTGCAAACGAATGAAAGACCATCGCCGCCGCGACAACCTCATCGCCTTGTGTCACAACCGTTGAAAGTTCGGGCGACCATTCCGCGTGTTCCGCGTAACCCATCCACCACTCCTGAAACTCCATGTCTGTATGTCCGCGATGGTCACGAAATGCTTCTTGAATGCACGCCCACACTGCGCGTTCATCGCGTCCGCGTTCAAAGGAACGCATCACAAAACCATCGGCAAGAATTGGGGCAGGGAATTTCTCGTTCAATTGAATTTCCATCACGTAATCGTGACGCGTGGTGTGATAGCCGCGCGTTTCAAATCGTTCTATCCAGAATCGCAGTTGGTCGCTGACAATCCACTGCACAATTTTTTTCGTCGCATGTTCGCGCGTCCATTGTTCCACGCGCGCGATGTGAAAATCCTCCAACCCGCGTTCGCGAAAATTCGGATGCACGCACGTTGTGGGGTCAACGCGTACATGTTCGCCCGTATCATACACATTTCCATACGCGACCAGTGTTTCATCTTGCGCATAAATTAACCACGCGTCGCGTTCCAAAACAAAACCGTCGCGCCGCCAATCGGAGCGAATGTCCTCGACAGACAAATCGGGTTCGCCGTAATCTACGGTATCGCACACCGCGACAAAATCTGTAATCGCTTGCGCGTCGTCAGGCGTCGGCGCGCGCAATGTGAATTCTTGGGGTAATTCGTTTTTCATTTCATACCTCAAATCGTTGTCAAATCATGATAGAATAACTGCATTGTGCGTTCGCAGGATAACGCAAAAGGAGACTCATGGCAGCTGACATGACAGGTTTTTTTCCGGATGTGGCGGTCTCGAACACCGGACAGGTTCACGCTGTTTGGGGCAATCGGACAGACGGTATTCGTTATCAGTTGGACGATGGTCCGGTCACGACGATTGCGCCGCCCGGCTACAATCCCGCCATCGCGCTTGATACGCAAGGCAATCCACATATCGCATGGAACGCGCGCGTCCCGGATACCGAATCAGCAATTTTCTATACGCGCTGGGATGGCAGAGCATGGACGCCTGCATTACGTGTTTCGCAAGAACGCAATTGCCAGCTTGCAGACATCAGCGTTGCGCGCATCATTCGGATTGTTTATGTTTCGCAAACGGACCGCATCACAATTCATCACACCTCAAGTAGCGATGGACAAAGCTGGTCCACACCGCAGCTGATCGCTACCGGCTCAAATCCGCGCATCCTCAAAACACACATGGTTTGGAACGGACCTCCACCTGCCTATGGAATCTACTATGCGCGCAATGTGAACGGCAGATGGCAAGCGCCTACACTTGTCGCCACCGGACACAAAGATTTAACCCCGGATCTCGCAATGAATTCGCAGGGACAAATCGGAATTGTGTGGGAGCGTCGTGACACCAACAAATTATCTTTTTTGGTCCTCGGCGGCAGCGCACAGCCCGATGTTCACCTTCCAACCAAAACCGGAATCGCGCCACGAATTGCTTGCGACAGTGCCGACCAATTCCACATCGTCTTTCAAGGCGCGATGGTCAAGGGCAACTCCAACATCTATCACCGGATTATCGGCGGCAATCTGGAAGCCATCGCCGCGCAGGGCACAAATGAACAAACCCCATCCATTGCCGCGCGCGACCAAGTCGCGATCATGTGGTGGGATTCGGACACAGACCTAGTGTATCGAAAAATTCTGTGAACGTGCCTTGCTGAATCGCTGAATTCAAAACCACAGAAACTCAAGCCAAAATCAAAACGGGTTCCAGCTTTTTACGAAATTCTGTGAATTGATTTTTGACACGCATCCCCGCGCGTTCGTACAAACGCGTCGCGCCCGTTAGACTCTCGGCATCCACTTCCAACCCTGCATCCGGGACCCCGCGTTTGTGCAATTCTCCAAACACGGCGTGTAACAACGCGAGTCCGATGCCGCGCCCGCGCCATGGACGGCGCACCGCCACTTGCTGCACCCACCCGCCCAGCTCGTCGTTCAATGTGATAGTTGCGCCAACGATTTCGTCACCGTCGAATGCAAGATATGAAAGTTCGGGCGCAAACGCCTTGTGCTGAATCACGTATGATGCCCATTCGTCATACGGCACATCTTGATGCTGCCACAAATCGCGGAACGCTTCTTGAATACACATCCACGCGGCGCGTTCGTCGCGTCCACGTTCAAACGCGCGAATGACAATCCCATCGGGAACAATCGGCGCAGGTGGTTGCTTGTCCAAATCAATGTGCATAATCCACGCTTGGCGCACTGCGTCGTAACCCCAGCGTTCCATCCGCGCGACGCGCGCGGGCGCGTTTGCGTTAATGACATGCCGAATCACAATCGGCGCATCCGTCACATGTTCACGCGCCCACTTCTCCGCGCGTTCCAGCATCCATTCTTCGATGCCGCGATTTTTGTGCGCGGGATGAACGCATGAATTATTGTTCAAGCGCACGAGTCCGCCCGCATAGTGCATATCGGCATAACCGACGAGTGTTCCATCGTTTGCCACAATCACCCACGCGTCTTGCGCCAAATCGAAATTCTTGCGCCGCCACATTGCGAGCAAATCTTCGAGCGCGTATTCGGGTCGCCCGAATTCTTCAATGTCACACGCGATAATCAAATCAGTCACCGCTTGCGCGTCGTCCATCGTCGCCGCGCGCATTGAATATCCTTGAGGTAATTCGTTTTTCATTTTTCATCAATGTAAGGGCAAAGCATCGTGTTCGGCGGTTTTTGCCGAACGCACAATGCCTTTGCCCCTACCGTGTAATTCGAGCGCGTCGAAAACGCGCGTCGCGTTTCGCTTCTGTAATATCCAAATCAGGAAAATGTTGTTCGACCAGCGCGAATGTTTCTTCGACCACACTGTGCATTTCACGCGCCCCTGCGGGCGAACCGTCGCGAAGCGCGAACATCATTCGTTCCGCCAAACGCGCGGGTTTGTATTTCATCGCATCTGCAACTTCCACCAGCCACTTGCCGCGCGGATGCGCCATGTAAGTACGATTCAGCGCGAGCAACACTGCCAACACATGCTTTTGCGTTTTCACGAGCAAATCATACGCCAAAAGCAAATCGCCGCGCTCGAACAACATCTCGACGCCGTTCCATCCACCAAACTCGATATTGTCTTTAATGATTCGGCTCGCGAGTTCGTCGGGATAGTGCGCCAATTGCGCGCGCCATTGTTCAATCTGCGCGTGTCCGTGTAATGGAATCGAATTGAGCAGCGCGGCAAAACGCAATTGCTTGTCCGTGTCCGTATCGTATTGTTCAATCACCGCGCAGATAAATTCGTCAAGCGTCGTCGCGAGAAAACTGCTAACTTCGATTTTTAATCCGTCCACAAAATATGCGTCCGACCATTCAAAACCTTCCAGTGGATAGTAATATTCGATGGTTCCATTGAACGCTTTAATCACGCTTTTGCGGTCATCGTCCGTCGGCGGCTCGTTCCAAAACAAATCGAGTTCAATGTCCGACCATTCGTCTGCCCAATCGCGCGCGACCGAACCCGCGACGACGAGCGCGCGCAGTTTGGGATTTTTTGCATACAACGCGGCGACCTGTTTGCCTTTTTCCAAACGCCATTGTGTTTCGTGATTCATTTGGATTAATCGCAGATTACACGGATAACGCGGGCTTTCTCTCCATCCTCCAAAGCCGCGTTATCCGTGGCTCAAGTTATGCGATGATTTCTACTTGTGCGTTCACTGTTTCCTTTACATCTACTCTGCGCGCATACAAGTACAACGCGGGCACGAGAAACAACGCGGCGACAACCATTTCCACGCGCAGTGAAACCAACGTCGCAATCGCGCCGAGAATGGGACCGCCGAGCATTTGCCCAAACGCATCGGCTTGATTGCGAATTGAAAACACCGTTGCGCGTACAGACGATGAGACGTGTTGATTCAGCCACGCCGTCGCGAGCGGATAATTCATTCCGCGAATCGGACGCAGCGCGAGAATCGCAATGAGCGCGACGCCGAAATTCCACGCGAGTCCATACGCGACCATCAACGCCATAATCATCGCGACGATAAGTTGAAGCGCGCGCGCGACGACAACTTGATTGTTTGTGTCCACGCGGCGATTTACAAATTCCGTCGCCATAATTCCAAAGACCAGCGACACAGCGCTGATGATGCCAATCCACACAATTGGTTCAAAATACGGCAATTCAAATTGAACCAAGTGCGGCACCCACAAGCGGTCAAAGCCCTCACTGAACGCGCCAAAGAACGCTGCGGCAATCAACAACGAAATCAAGATGCGATTGCCGCGCACCAGCGACGCACCCGCGCGAAATGTATGTCCCAATTGTTGAAACGTATTTCTGTCTTCGCGCGGTGTTGGTTTGAAACCCGTTTCGGGCATGATGAATGTCAACACGATGCCCAAAACAATCACCAACGCGCCGCCAGCCACAATCGGGATATTCAACGCAATTGTGCCGAGCAACACACTCGCGCCGATTCCAACGAGTGCACCTGCATTGCCGAATTGATTGCCGCGCAAAAATGCTTTGCCCGCATTCTCCTCACCCACTTCATCGGCGACCCACGCTTCGAGCGCGCCGCTTGTACAAGTGATACCGATTCCCCAAATCACTTGCGCGAGCAGCACTGCCCAAAATTGTGGAACCGCACCTTCGACGATGAAACCGATTCCCACCAACACAAAGCCGATGATGATGGAAAGTCGCCGACTGTACACATCCGCGATAATGCCCGTCGGCACTTCGGCAATGAACGCGGTAAATTCCAACAGCGTGCCAACCAGTACGAGTTGCAACGGATTCAATCCAACCGTCTGCACTTGGTACAATGTACTGGCGGTAAAAATTACCGAGAAAAACAGCGACCCTGTGAATTCTTGAAACAGAAAAACGGTATAGCCGTTGAGGCGCTTCATATTTTTTTGTGCGCGCATCAGCAAACGAGCGCACGATTCGTGTGCGCACCTATCGCATTCGATTGTTGATGCGGTGTACTGAAATCGAATTGATATTTTGAGATGCGATAGTTGAGAGCATTGACATGAGAGTTACTCCTTGACACTCGCTGAAAAATAATTCTCGTGAGGTCCTTACGAAAATTATTTTTCAGCGAGCTTGTCCTTGATGTGTAAATAACTCGCGTAACGTCGTTCCGAAATTTCACCGGCGTCAACCGCGCGTTTAATCGCGCAATCAGGTTCGTGGTCATGCGAACAGTCCAAGCCGAATTTGCATTTGCCGAGATGGGGACGAAATTCCACAAAATAGTCGGCAATGTCTTGGCGGTGGACATTCCACAACGTGAGATATTTCAATCCCGGTGTATCCACTACGCGTCCGCCGAAATCGAAATCAAACATTTCGAGATGCGTTGTCGTATGTTTGCCCTTGCCCGACGCGCGACTGATTTCTTTGACGCGCAGCGCGAGCTCGGGCTGTAACGCGTTCAACAACGTTGATTTGCCAACGCCCGACATGCCGACGAACACACACATTTTGTCGCGCAGCGCGTCGCGCACTTCGCCTATCCCCTGCCCTGTTATCGCGCTCGTGAGAAATGTGGGATAACCGATGCGCCGATAATTTTCAATGTGCGTTTCAATCACATCGTCTTGCAGTACATCCGCTTTCGTAAAAACGATGAGCGATGGGATTTCGGCGTACTCGGCAGAGACGAGATAGCGGTCCAGCAATTCCCAACGCGGCGCGGGCTGCGCGATGGAAACGACATGTACCATATAGTCAATGTTTGACGCGATGACTTGTTCCGTTGGGCGCAGTCCCGGGTCTTGACGCGCGATTTGGTTGCGGCGCGGCAAAACATTTGTGATGATGCCCGCGTTATCATCTGCGCGTAAAAACTGGACAACATCGCCAATCGCAATCGGGTCAATCACGCGGATTTCGTGGACGTCGAGAACGCGGTGACGCCGCGAAGTGGGAGACGCAGTTGGATATTCCAGATATTTCCGCAACCGCGACGAGATTTCGCAATCAACTAAATGTCCGTTGACGCGGACGCCATAATGTCCTTGTGATTTTCTATAAACCGTTCCTTGTGTAACCTCTTCGGGCGAGGTGTTTGGTTCGAGAGACATGGATTCTCCTTGAATCGAATGAAAAAGATGTTTGTGCGGAGAAATAATATTCCTTGCTCATAAAACACCTCCTTGATAATTTGAGATTTCGGATTTTCGATTTTCGATTTGTTCTGCACATTCCAACGCCGCGCATTACCAGCCAACGGGTTCGTTCACCTGTCCCCCGAGCTCGACATACGCGCTTTCGACATTGCGGCGATGCGCGCCCCGATTGTTTTCAACCGATTGACGATATGGAATAGCCAAACAAATTTCTTTGGTTTCGTCGAGCGATTTGCCTGCGGCAAGTGCGTTTTGCACGCGCCCGCGCAATTCCGAAATATACGCGCGGTCATTTTCGATACGCGCGCGAATTTCGTTTGCGTCGTTTGTGGCAGTGCCGTGACACGGAATCAAGAATTGAAAATCATCCGCGCGAATATTCTGCATGGTGCGTTCATACGCGGCGAGATTATCAATCACGTATGGAATTTCCTCATCACTCAACATGTCCGCCGTCCACACCGTTCCGCTTGCGCGTTCGTACACAAACAAATGGTCAGGCGCATGTCCCGGCGTGTGCTGCAATTCCAATTCGAGCGCGCCGATTTGGACAGTCATCGTTTCATCAAATGTTTCGTGCGGAATAGGTATTACGAACGGCGCAGTGCGCCCGAGGTCGGTGGTTTTTTCGATATTCCGCGCGATTCGCGCCGCATCATTTTGCGACGTCGGCAGATAAATGCGTTGCGCGAAAATACGCGCGTTCGGAAACGCGTCCGCGCCGAGAATGTGGTCCCAGTGCGCGTGCGTGAGAATCACCGCGTCCACTTGCCAATTCTGTTCGCGCACAAATTCCGCAAGCGCGTCAATTTCGTTTTGCTTGAGCCCCGGGTCAATCACCGCCGCGATTCCTTCCGAAACAAAAATGCCGCTGTGATACGTAAAGAGCTCGCTGGAATTCAACCAGAGGTTTGGTGTGAGTTGTTGCATGTTTGTCCTCAATGAATCGGCAAGATGTTTGTCACTTGCTTGGGAAAAAGTACGTCGAGCAGCGCGCCTGTTTTGTCGGTGTCCACCAGACAATCAGGAAACATCGCTTGCAATTCCGCGCGCGAGCGATAGCCAAACAAGATTTTTAGAAACGTGAGTTCAGGAAAAGTCGCGTTGCCAAAACCACTCTGTCCAAAATCGCCCGCCGTCGCGCGCCATGCTTGCACATTCGCGATTTTTCCGTTCTCAAAAATCATTTCGACGCCGCTTGTGTAAAAATTGAATCGCAGCGCGCCCGAATGATGTTGGAAATCGGAGGCGGCAATGCGTTCCTCCAAAATGGGCGCGATGTGTTTGATAAACGCGGGCAAATCGGGAACGCGAATATACCACGCGTACGGACCCCACAACGGCGCGGAATTGTCGCCGAGCCATTGGAGGAAGGGATGGTTTGCCGCGAGAAACCAGATGAAATGCGTGAACGGCTTTTCGTCAATGTTTCGCATCGTTTCTGTTTGTCGTTGCAGTGCGCGCAGAACCGACGGCGTCACTTCATCCCACGCGTACTGCGGCAAGATTTCAAAGTAGGAAATTTGGCTCCGCCCTTGAAAAATATAGCGATTGTGCCGCACCGTGCCGACACGCGCGCCGTCTGTCGTTTTAATTACATCCCACCAGGAGCCATATCCATCCGTGCCATCGTCTTCGATGAAATGCTCGTACTCGAACATTTTCAAATCGCGTTCACAAGAAATCAATGAGCGCGCAGTCCCGCGTTGATACATTTCCGCGACGAATGGCAAATCGTCGCGTTCCGCGTGACGCAAAATAAATTTTTCGTTTTCATCTTTTTTCAATGGTGTAACTTGCGGCACAAACGTTTTGCGCGGCGCGACCAATTCAATCGCAAACTCGTACCCAAATTGACGATAATAAAACGGAATGCCCGTGATTGCGTTAAGCATTTCCCCGCGTTCAAGTGACCATTCGTGCAAGATGCGAAATTGTTCGCGCACCAGCCCGCGATTGCGATATGCCGCGTCCGTGCAAACAATTTCCACGCGCCCGACACCAAACGAGATTTCACCCATTTTCCAGCGTTGCGAAATCAAACACATACACGAAACGAGCGCGCGCGTTTTCGTATCCTCGACGACGAGGAAATCGTTGGGGCGGAACGTGGGATGCTTGTCGCTCATCAAGCTGCGCGTCCAAATTGCAACGCCTTCGTCCAACTCGCCGGTGTCGGGATGCGCGAACGCGTGTTTTTGTAAATGCGCGAGCGCGTCCGTGTCGGTGGTTGTCGCGCGGCGGAGGATGAGACCATCGGGTAAATGTTTTAGAATGTCCATCCTTAATCTCGATTCTCCAATCTCTTGTTTTTCATTTCCCACACGCGCGTCGCAAATTTTTGAATAAACGCGCGGTCATGCGCGGCGACGAGAATCGTTCCGGGAAACGCGTCGAGCGCGGCTTCAAACCGTTCGCGCGAGGGAATGTCCAAATGATTTATCGGTTCGTCCAAAATCAACACATTCGATTTCTCGGAAACAAGTTTTGCCAATATCAAACGCGTGCGTTCGCCATAACTCAATTTGCCGATAGGCGTGAAAACTTCATCTCGCTCGAACATAAAGTAATGCAAAAAATGACGCGCGTCCGTTTCGTCAACGGGCATCAATGAACGAATCAACGCGAGCGGTGTTTGGGATGGGTCGAGCGTTTCTTGTTCCTGCGGCATATAACCGATTTGAACATTCGCACCCAAACGAACATTTCCTTCCGTCGGCTCTAACTCGCCCACAATAATTTTTAGCAGCGTCGTTTTCCCCGTTCCATTCGCGCCAATGAGCGCAACACGTTCGCCGTGACGGAGGAGCGCGTTCACATTTCGAAAGAGCCAATTTATGCGCTGCGGGTGACGGGTGAGGGATGACGTGAAACCTGATGCCTGATACGTGAAACCCATGTCTTCCAAACTCATCACCATCTGCCCACTGCGCGGCATTTCGCCAAAATCCAATTTGAGCGCGTAACCCGCTTTTGGTTTGTCAATTTTTTCGTCCGTTTGCAAAACCTCGATGCGGCGTTCCAACGCTTTCGCACGGCGTACCGTTTCTTTGCCGCGATTTGCAAAAAAACCTTTGGCAAATTTATCGTTCGTGTCCGCTTTGCCGCCTTTGCGAAATTTGGCGATGCCGCGCAAATGTTTCGCCGCATCGGTCAAACGTTGGAGTTCGGTCTGCTGGTCTTGGTACATCGCCCACTGCTGCTCGAGTTCGCGCGCCTTTGCTAACGCGTAATCAGAATAGTCGCCATGATAAATTGTGACGCGATGCGTCACATCGTCGAGTTCCAAAATTTGTGAAACCGTGTTGTCGAGAAAAACACGGTCATGCGAAACGAGCAACGCCGCGCCATCATAATCTTGAATAAACTCTTCAAGCCATTCCAACGCGTTCACGTCGAGATGATTCGTCGGTTCGTCGAGGAGCAAAACGCTCGGTTCCGAAATCAACAACCGCGCCAATCCCGCGCGCGTGCGCTGCCCGCCGCTCAATTTTGCAATCGGTAAATCATGCGGCACATTTTCCAAACCCAATCCGCGCAAAACATTTTCAATGCGCGCTTCAACATCATAGCCGCCCAATTCCTCAAAACGCGCGACGGCGTCGGTATAACGCGCGAGTTCGCCATTCGACGTTTCACGTTCCATCACACGTGCGAGCTCATCCATCTCACTCTTTGCCGAACCCCACTCATTCACACCTTGTCGCACCAACGCGTCGAGCGTGAGCGATTCATCCAACTGCAAACCTTGCGGCAGATAGCCGAGCGTCGCGCGCGCGTCGAGGCGCGCGAAACCCGCGTCGGGTTGTTCGATGCCCGCGAGGATTCGCAGCAGCGTCGTTTTCCCTGCGCCATTCACGCCGACAAGTCCCGCGCGTTCACCGCGATTCAAGACGAACGAAACATCGTCGAGAATCGTGGTGATGCCGTAGGATTTAGAAACGTGCGAAACGTGGAGCATTTCTAAAATGTCGGTTGGTCGGTTCGTCGGATAGTCGGTTTGTCCTGACCATCTGGCGAGCCGACTATCTGACTAAGCGATGTGCTTTTCCAAAATTACGCGCGTCTTGTACGCTTTGAATCCCAACCGTTCGTACAGCGCGAGCGCGCCCGTGAGATTTTCCGTGTCAACGCCGAGTCCAATCGAATCAAATCCTTGTGCATGAAAACGACGCATAGATTCGGTGAGCAGTGCGGATGCAATGCCGCGCTTGCGCCATTTGCGCCGTGTGCCAAGAATTCCAATCCAACCGCGTCGGATGTTTCGTCGTTCGTTGTCGGTGGTATTTTCAAAGTTGATGCAAAACGCGGCGACTTGGTCGCCATCCATTACGACGAGTGAACAATCACGGCGCAAGTCAGAAACCTCCGCAACGCCTCCTTGCCAAACTTCAGGCGAGGCGTCTTGATGTCCCCAATGGTCCTGAAATGCTTCGTTGCACGCGAGCCGTACCGCGTCGTCCATTTCCTTTTCGTAATTATGCAGCGTCAAGTCCGCAGGCAGCGGAATGTCGGGAATCGGTTCATGCAAATCGCGCTGCATGTTGTACGACGAACGCACGTGTTCGTACCCGCGCGTTTGATAAAAAGCAAGATATGGCGATGTGTCCGGAAAATCAACGCGCAGAGCGCGCGGCAAATCGTCTGCATCGTTCGCATCTGCGATTTCTTCAAGACGTTCTGCCGCGCGCTCCTCCATCCATTCAATACATTCTTGCTCCAACCCGTGCGCGCGCACGTCGGGCGCGATCTCGCAGGAAAGGAATGCGATATTTTCCTTTGCGGGTTTCGGCATTGCAAAGATGCGCGCAAAGGCAACAAGTTTGCCGAGCGCGTTGCGAAAAATCCGCGCGTCCGTTTTTGGATTGCTGCGCGGGTCGTCGAATTGGCGTTCGAGGTCGTCAATCGTTTCATAGTAATCATTGTCGTCCACACGATTGACGATTTGGAGCAATCTCCAAAAATCCGGTAAATCGTTCCGGGTCAAATTCTGTGACGTAAATTCTTGTTCATGGATGGTTGGTGATGCAATTGAAAAAGGCATGATAACCTCCGCTCATATTCGTTTTCGATAAATCGTGACCGTGCGAACTGTTTTGTAACCGACGCTTTCGTACAAGTGCAGCGCGCCCGTCGCATTTTCGCTGTCCACTCCAAGCGCGGTGTGGTCAAAACCCATATCACGAAACATTTTCATGGCGCGTACAAGCAATGCTTTGGCAATCCCTCGCCCGCGCCATGGTTTGCGGACTGAAATGTTTTCGGTGTAGCCGCGCTTGTAGCCGTATTGTTTGTTTTCGTTCTCGTCAATGTAACTCAAGACCATTCCCACAACCTCGTCGCCGTCCCACGCGACTTGCCACAACGGGAGATTCCATTTTGGATTGTTCATCCAACGTTCAAAATCACTCTCATCTTCGACGGCTTCGCCCCAATGGTCTTGGAACGCTTCGTATTCCGCCTCACAGATTTGGCGCATGTGTTCGCGCAACGCGGGACGTACCTCAATTCCTTCCGGCAATTCTGCGTCAGGAATGTTTTGCAAATCTTCGCACACCATATCGAAAAAATAGCGCATGGGTTCGTACGCATCCGCTTGCAGCACGCGGCTCAACCACGTTTGCGAATCGGCGGTGAACATCTCAAACCAATTCGTCGCGTCGCGCGGATGTTCCACAACCGCTTGACTCAGGCGCGCTTGCGAAACGCGCAGCAATTCAGTTTCGATACCGCGTCGTCGCCATTCGGGCAAAACAAAAATCCAATGGCTGTGCACAAAGTTATTGTTGTGTTCCTCGCTCCAACGACAACCTGCATAGGCGACCAACTCGTTCTCGTACTCCACAAGAAATAAATTGCGCGTCGCATCAAAATTTTTCATGCGCGCGTACATCGTTAGCAAATCATCACCGGTGCGCGCCTCCTCCAAACCATCCGCGTTGCGGCTCGCAATGAGCACGCGCGACATTTTTTCAAAATCCGCGTCGTTCTGCCATTGCCGCAAGGACAAACCGAGTGATTCGAGTACGGGTGAAATGAGATTGTCTGTCGTCAAAGATGCAATCATGTTGAACCTCCGCGCACAGTGCGACCTGCGCTGTGCTAGAAATCTTTGCGATATGCCATTACGGTGCGAATCGGGCGATAGCCGAGTTTTTCGTACAAACGCAGCGCGCCCGTCGCGTTTTCGCCGTCCACATCAAGTCCGGCTGCGTTCATGCCGCGTTCACGGAATTGTCGCAAGCCGCGCACAATCAATGCTTGCGCGATGCCGCGTCCGCGATATTCCTTTAAGGTTGCAATATCTTCGGTGAATCCGCGTTGGCGGTTGTAATGCGCGTTGTCGGTCTCATTAATTTGATTGATGACGATGGCAACCACACGGTCACCATCCCAAGCAATGTGCCACAAGGTCGGGTCAAAGTGCGGGCGCTTGAGCCAATTTTCAAAATCATCGTCGGTATGATCCTCTTCGCCCCAATGTTCCTTGAACGCTTCCAACATGGAATCCCAAATTTTGCGATAGTGTTGTGGTTCAACAGGTCGCGCTTGGATGCCCGACGGCAAGTGATATTCAGGAATATCGTCCAACGTGTCGCGCAGCATTTCAAAAAAATAGCGCACCGGCGCGTATCCTTCTTGCTCGAGCAATTGGATGAGGGCGGTTTGCGTGCTTTGCAAAAACGTTTGAAAAAATTTTGGCGCGTCGGCAGGATGCGTTTTTGCCAGTTCGCGCAGCATGTCTTCGCTGTGACGAATCATGGCTCGTCCAATGCCGCGCTGTTTCCATTCGGGCAGCACACAACCATAATGGGCATAGCGATACGCGCCGTCGGCTTCGGGAACTGCGCGGATTGTTTTGTACGCAATCGGTTCGCCGTATCGTTCCAGCAAAAAAATGCCGTTACTCACATTCATACCCGGCATCGTTTCGAGCGACGTTTTGTAATCGGGCAATGTGATGCTCTCTTCCAAACCTTGTGACAGCCGGTCTGCGTACAAGATGGACAGCATCGCGGCGTAATCGGATTCAGCGCGCCAGTTTCTTAAGGTTAATCCTTCGATGCCCAATTCAGGCGCGAACGTTGTAGTGGATTCGAGAGTAGCAAGCATTTTGTGTTCCCCTTTGCTGCGATAGTACGATAGTGCGTTGGTGCGATGGTGGCTTGGAAATTAAAGTGACATTTGACGTTTTACGTTTCACTATTTGCTATCTGCCATCTGCTATCTGCTGTCTTTCCCAATCTCCCCGCGTAAGCCCCATCCACACTTCCTCCCAACGCTGTCCCATTTTCTGTAACGCGTTGCGATTGACGCCTTCATGGATAAAGCCGCATTTTTCATAGGAACGAATCGCGCGTTTGTTGAATCCAAAGACGCGGAGCGAGAGACGGTGCAGATTCCATTCTTGAAACGCGTAACGCATAAACACGCGCATCGCGTCGGTGCCGTATCCTTTGCCCCAATATTCGCGTTCGCCGATGAGAATCCAAGTGAACGCGTCGCCGTGCGGGTGGTCAATCCACATGCCCATCTGTCCAATCAGTTTGTCCTCGGCGAGCGTGCGTATCGCAAAAATGGGTTCGCCCGCGTCGCCGCCGTGCTTTTCGATGCGCTCTTGAATCGTCTTTGCGTTCCACGGCTGCGCGATGCGTCCGTACGCGAGGCGGAAAAATTCCGTGTCGCGGTGCCACTCTGCCATAATTTTCGGGTCCGTTTCCGGATTACTGGCAGTGAGTTTGACGAGTTGTCCGGTAAAGAGATTGTTCATGTTGGTAGCAAGTAGCAGGTAGAGGTAGCAAGGTTCGTCGTTGCCGGCTACTTGCTACCTGTCCTTCCATTCTGTCCGCAAAATTCCCATCGAGACCAAATTGTCCCGAATGTTGTTTCGAAATTCGGTGCCGCGCGTTTGTCCTTCATGCACGAATCCACATTTTTCGTACGAGCGAATCGCGCGCGCATTCGTCGCGACGGCATCGAGCGAAACGCGATGCAGATTCAATTCTTGAAACGCGAATCTCAAAATGAGATTCATTGCGTCCGTGCCATATCCTTTGCCGCGATACTCTGGGTCGCCCATGCCGATTCCCACAAACGCGTCGCCGTGAACATGATTTACATTCATCAAAATCACAAACCCAATCAATTTGTCGTCGGCGAGCGTGCGAACAACAAACGGGAAAAATTTTTCATTGCGCGGGCGTTCCATGCGTTCGCGCTGTGCTTGCACATTTGGTGGTGTCACGGGATCCACTGCCAACAGGCGCGTATAGACTGTATCCTTGTCCCAGCTCGCTTCGATTTGAGCATCCTTTTCCGGGTCGGGGGCGGCAAGGCGAACGAGCTTGCCTGAAAAAAATTGTCTATCCATTTTCTTTGGCTTCCCATTCGCTTTTCAGAATCCCCATCGCGACCACACCCCAACGTTTGCCGTCGCGTTTCATTGCGTCGCGGAATGCGCCTTCGTGGGCGAACCCAATTTTTTCATACGCGCGAATCGCGCGGGCGTTGTATTCGAATGTGCCGAGATTCACGCGATGCAAATTCAATTCCTGAAACGCGAACCGCAAAAGAATGTTCACCGCGTCGGTGCCATACCCCTTGCCCCACAATTCGCGTTCGCCGATGCCAATCGCGAGCCACGCGTTGCGATGCGCTGAAAACGCGTCAAACAAACCGCCTTCGCCGATGAGACGTTCGTCCTCGAGCCGCTGGACGACAAACGGAAAATTGCCGGGGCGGTCCTTTTCCGCGCGTTCCCGAAAATGTTCTTGCGCGCGTTTTGCATTGCGCGGCAACGTGGGGTCGCTGTCAAACAATTGATAAAATTCGGAATCACGCGACCATTTGGCAACGAGCTCGCCCATTTTTTCAGGGTCCGCCACAACGAGCCGCGTGAGTTTGCCTGTGAAAAGATTATTCATCTTGCCGGTAGCAGATAGCATGTAGCAGATAGTAAGGTTGGGAATAACCTGTTACTTGCTACTTGCTGCCTCTTTCGCCTCCCACTCTTCTGCCAAAATTCCATAGCTCAACGCGTCCCAATAGCGTCCATCGCGATAGACGGCTTCACGGCGGCGGACTTCGAGTTGAAAGCCGTGTTTTTCCAAAAACTTTTGCGCGCCGTCGTTGAACTCAAATGTGTGCCCCGTCAAGCGATACAGATTCAACTCTTCGAACGCGTAACGCAGTAACATTTGCATCGCTTCACTGCCCAAACCTTTGCGGCGGTCATCGGGCGAACCGATGCCCATGTTAAAGTGCGCGTTGCCGTGATTCCATTCAATCCAACGCAATTGAATAAAGCCGATGGCGCGGTCATCCGCTTGCGTGCGAATCACGAAAAAATAAAAATCGCGTCCCGCTTCTTTTTCCATCTCTTCAAATTTTTTCTTGATGTGGAATGGCGCGAGCGGACGCGCGGCTTCGTATTCGGTCAGACGCAGATATTCGGGGCCGTGCGTCCATTTGGAAAAAACTTCGGCGTCTTTGTCCGCGTCGAACGCGGCAAAGCGAATTTTTCCACCTTCGAACAATTGCAAGACCATGGTTAACCTCCAAACATGTAGTGTATGAATTTACTTGCATTTTCATCCGACAGTTCCCTCGATAGGAAAAAAAATTCCACGAAGTGTCTCGTGGAATAGGAAATAAAAAACCACGAGCGTCTAGTGCCGCCCGTGGTTCAAAATACAATCGCGTGTTCTTTCAGCGACGGTCAACAGGCGCACTCGTACAAGGAAAAACAGCATCACCGCCCATTACGCGGTGGGTGTTGATGCTGTTGAAGGTGAGAGTGTTCATTACCATTAAATGCGCCTCCTGCGATATTTCGTCTCATCGCAAGACCGAGTGAGTTTATATCACGAATCGCAGGACATGTCAATAGGTTTGCACAAGAATTTTTGAAAATTGTTGTGCATTGTATCTATTTACGCGGGCTGTAATTGTTGTGAACGAATGAAATCGGCGTACCACTTGGCGCTCTCTTTCAAGATGCGCTGCTGCGTTTCAAAATCAATGTAAATAATTCCAAAACGTTTGCCATAACCCCACGCCCATTCAAAATTATCGAGGAGTGACCATACGAAATAGCCGCGCATGTCCACGCCTTGCGCTATCGCGTTCGCTACCGCGTTCAGATGCGTTTCGAGATAATTGACGCGGCGCGGGTCGAATACAGTATCGTCCTCAACAACATCCGCGAACGCGGCGCCGTTTTCTGTAATGTAGGTCGGCGGCAATTGATATTCCTGATTCAAGCGCACCAACATTCGTTCCATGCCGGGCGCGTGAACTTCCCAACCCATTTCGGTGTATTCAAAGCCCGGGAGCGGTCCTTCTGTACCAATCACGTGCCGCGCATAATAATTGATGCCCCACCAATCGAGGTTGCGCGAAATTTGCGCCATGTCGCCCGGTAAAATTTTCGGCGCAAGCGCGCCATATTTTTCCAACACGTCGGCGGGATAACTGCCCTTGAAGATTGGGTCGAGAAACCATGCGTTGTCGCCCTGCCATTGGTCGTGCGCGATTTGCAATTCCTCTGCGGTGTTGTGCAGCGTTTCCGAGGGCCACAAATTGATGACGATGCCCGCTTTGACATCGCGCACGTTGACGCGCAGCACATCAATCCCCGCGCCGTGCGCGACGAGCATGTGATGCGAAACTTGGAGCGACAACGCTTCGTCTTTCAAACCGGGCGCGTGTTCACCGCTGCGATGTCCCATGAACGCAATCACCCACGGCTCGTTGAGCGTCGCCCAATACTTGATGCGGTCACCGAGACGCTTGCTCATCAACGCGGTGTAATCGGCAAATTGTCCGATGATGTCGCGATTGCCCCAGCCGCCCTTGTCTTGAAGTGCTTGCGGCAAATCCCAATGATAAAGGGTTGCATACGGTTCGAGATTCGCTTCCAGCATCGCATCCGTGAGGCGGTCATAAAAATCCAAACCTTTTTCATTCACCGCGCCGACGCCATTCGGAATCACGCGGGGCCAAGAAATGGAAAAGCGATACGCTTTCAACCCCATGCGCTGCATCAATTTTATATCTTCGCGATAACGATGATAGTGGTCACACGCAACATCGCCAGTGTCATTGTTGATGACTTTGCCGGGGGTGTGGCTAAAGCGGTCCCAAATGGATTCGCCTTTACCGTCCTCATTCCACGCGCCTTCAATTTGATATGACGCGGTTGCCGCGCCCCAAACAAAATCAGGAGGAAAATTATTCATGGTGTTGTCTCCAGAGTGAATCGAATGAAATACGAGAAACGCGAATTTATTGCGTCGGACATTCCAAAAGTTTTGGTGACGCGTCCTTTGTCGTCAACCCAAAGCCGTACGGAAACAAGGGCGCGTCGCAACCTTCTGTTTTCATGTTTTGAAAATCAAACGGCAGTTGCGAATCGGTGCGGGGCCAGGTAAAGGGAGTCTTGCCGGAAAATTCTACAGCGCCGAACAAGACATCCGCGACACCTTCCCCTTCGGAACCGGGCAGCCATGCGGCAACGAACGCGTCAGTATGCGACAACGCTTTAGTAATCACCAATGGGCGCCCCGACAAGAGAATCACGACAACGCGTTCCGCCGAATCGCGCATTCGGTCAATTCTCAAAATTTCTGCGGGGTCGAGTGCCAAACGCGCGCGGTCACCAATTCCTTCCGCATACGGTCGTTCTGCAATGACCACAATTCCCACATCGGCTTTAATTGGATTCCCTGCCGCGTCTTTGATGCTGCTAAAATTTCCAAAACTGTTGTATTCAACGCGTGTGTTTGTCGAAACCGTTTGTTGGATTGCCGCCAAAAGCGACGTGCCGCCCGCGTCGCCTGTCACGCCTTGCCACTCCAGCGTCCAGCCGCCATTCTGAAAACCGGTCTTGTTTGCGCCCTCCCCCGCAACAAAAATTGTGCCGATATCTTTTTTCAATGGCAATGTTTCATTTTCATTTTGCAAAAGGACGAGCGACTTTTGGACTGCTTCGCGCGCCAATGCTTTGTGCGCCGCGTTATTGAGAATCGTAGCGGCGTCGGTTTGCGGAATGGGCTGCTCAAACAACCCTTTGTTGAATTTCACAGTCAAGATGCGGCGCACCGCGTCGTCAATGCGCGCTTGCGGCACATCACCTTTTTCAACTGCTTGCGTGAGCGTGGCAATAAATTTCTTGTACTCGTACGGTACCATGTTCATGTCCACGCCCGCGTTGATAGCCGTTACGACGGATTCATAATAATCCGGTGAAATTTGGTCAATCGCTTGCCAATCGGAAATCACAAACCCCTTGAAACCCAATTCGCTTTTCAAGACATCGGTCAATAATTTTTTCTGCGCGTGCATTTTCAAGCCGTTCCAACTGCTGAACGACACCATCACCGTTTCCGCGCCCGCGTCAATCGCTGCCTTGTACGGCGGTAAAAATAATTCGCGCAAGCGCGCTTCGTCCATTTGCGTATCGCCCTGGTCGAGCAAATACGGCACTTGGATAGTTTGTTTGGAAGAACCGAATGCAGTACCACCATCACCGAGAAAATGTTTTGGCGTGGCGAGAACTGTTTGTGGATGATTCAACGCGGGTTTGCCTTCCAAATTTTGCAGACCCTTAACAAACGCCGCGCCCAATTCGGTGACGAGTTCTGTGTTTTCGCTGTAACTTTCGTACGTGCGTCCCCAACGAATGTCTTGCGTCACTGCCAGCACCGGCGCAAAATTCCACTGAATCGCCGTGGCGGAAACTTGCTCTGCTGTCGCGCGTCCAATTTTTTCGACGAGTGCGGCATCGCGCGTCGCGCCCAAACCAATGTTTTGTGGAAAAAAGACCGCGCCGTTAATGTGTCCGTGTCCATGCACGGCATCAATACCAAAGAGCAACGGAATGCCCAAACGCGTTTTCAACGCAGCCTGCTCATAACTTTCCACAAGTCCACGCCACGCGCGCGGTGAATTGTCGCCGTAACCGCCGCCGCCGCTCAGCACCGAACCAAGTGCAAAATCTGTTACCGCTTTTGGGTCAACGCTGTAATTTTCCGCTTGCGTCATTTGCCCGATTTTTTCCGCCAGCGTCATGCGCGCCAATAAATCGTCAACGCGTTTTTCGACGGGCTGCGACGCGTCTTGATACACTCGTACATCCGGCGTTGGCGGAATCTCGGAAGGTGCAGCTGTAACCGCGACCAAAGTTGGTGTTACTGCTGTCGGAACGGCAACTAGAGTTGGCATAACGTTTGTGGGTGTGGGGACAATAGGCGTTGCTTGACAGGCGGTAAAGAGCACGACACCCAAAATGAAAATCACAAATAACTTTTTCATGCTTGTTCTAACGTGACAGGACGCGGCTGTTTGCCATCAATGTCGGTGAAACCGTATTCGAGCGCGAGCGCGGCGGCGACGAGAACTCGTCCCGATTTTTCCATCACGTTTGGGTCATTTGCCAATGCCGCAATCGCGCGACCGATGAATTGTGGCGATTCAGAATTGCTCATGTCAAAATACTGTTCGTTCTTCATCACTCCTTCGGTGCGGACCAGACCCGGATAGAGTGAAACTGCCGCGACATTGTGTTCACGTAATTCATGCGCCATATCGCGCGCCATCGTATCATCCCCCGCTTTTGCCGCGCCGTACAAAACATTGTTCATGTACTTTTGCGCTGCCCAAAATGAAATGTTCACAATCAAACCGCGCTTTTGTTGAACCATCCTACGTGCGGCAAGTGCGGATGCAGTGAAATGCGCGCGCACACCCGAAGCAAACATCGCGTCCCAACGCCAAAAAGGTTGCTCCCAAAATTTGTTGAACCATGTGAACGTGCCATCGTGTTCCATGCGTTGATAGCCCGCCCACACATTGTTCACCAAAATATCGAGCCGCGTTTGTTCAGAGGCAATCTGTTCAAACACGCGCGCAACTTGTACATCGTCGCTGTGGTCGCACACAATTGGAATGCCCTGCCCGCCCGCGCGCGTAACCTCTTGCGCCGCTTCAAAAATTGTGCCGGGCAAACCATCGGGGTCTGTGCCTGACGCAGTACGCCCCGTGACATAGACAGTTGCGCCTGCTTCGCCTAAACCGATGGCGATGCCTTTGCCCACACCACGACTCGCGCCCGTCACGAGCGCGACTTGATTTCGCAAAATGTTTTCAAAATTCATTTTGCGGGAATCACATACAAACTCATCGAACTCGGCGGCAGCGTGACAGACATACCATTTGTAATTTTCAATGTGCCAACTTGTTCGGCTTTGTGTTTTTCATCAAAGAGAAAAATTTTCACATCGTCGAATTTTACATCACCCGCGAAATGAATCGGTTTTGTTTGTGGCTGCTCGCTCAAATTCAAAAGCACAAGTGTAAGTGTGCCATCGTCGCGTTTTGCCGCATACACGGAAACGTGTTCGTCGTCGGAGGAAGCAAACACCAGTTCGTTCCCAAATTGTTTGTAGAGCAAGTACACGTAATACACGGGACGCGGGTCGTAATGGTCAAAGATGCCGAGTGAGCCAAGCCCCGCGCTCATGTGCAAGGTGAATTGCGCGATGATGTCCACACGCTGACGCATCATGCGCCCCAACGAGTCGGCAATGTACAGCGCGCCATTCACCGAATCCGCCGTTGTCTTGCCTTGAAGTTTTCCCGCCCAATCGGAATTGAATTCCGTCACCGCAATCGGCAAGTCGCGTCCCGTCGCCGCGCGAATCCGCGCACGTAAATTTGGAATCGTCTTGTCCCATTCACGCGCGCTGGCAAACAAATCGTCTGCCGACGGCGGGGCATCGCCGCGTTGTTTTGGAAATGGATAGCGATGCACCGAGACTACATCCACCATATCGCCGTTCGCTTTGAGAAATTCGTCAAGCCAGTCGCGTCCCAAACTATCTTTGGGGTCCACGTCAGGCGTTCCGGTGAATTGATGAATGTCGGGTCCAATCAATTTAATCGTCGGGTCTTGCGCTTTGAGCGCTTGCGCGAACTTGCGCCATTCCACATTGTATTTTTCCGTCGTCCATTCGGGAAAGCGCACACCGTACAAACTCGGTTCGTTGCCAATGCTCCAGTACTTGATATTGTATTTTTTGTCTTGCGTGTACTTGAGCAATGCCACCGCGTAATCAGGCGAACTGTCGCGCAGACGGACAGAAATTTGCGGTTCCGCATTCACCATCCGCACAAGCATCATAAAAGTTGTAAGGTGCTGGTCGTTCAAATCATTTTCGTCGCCCCAATTGCCGCCGGGGAAACGAATAAACGTAATGCCCGATGCTTTGAAAAGGTCCCACAATTCGACGGTCAAAAACGTCCACGGTCCGTGATTCGTGCCAAAGGAGAGCGGACTTACCGCGCCCAGATTCTGTGACGCGTCCACAAAAATACCGCTGGGCAACGGTGTGGCGACAGGCGTCGGTGATACCTCTGTCGTGGGCGTTGCCAGCGGCGTCGCTGTGGCAATTGTGGTCGCGTTTGGGGCAGCCGTTGGGGAAACAGTTGGCGTCGCTTGTCCCGCACATGCTGCGCACAAAATAGCGATGATGAATAACAGCGCGCGCGGAAACATTTTCGTCAGTGGGAACGCGCCGCGCACAAAAAAATTTGTTGCGCGGCGCGTGTCTGATTTTTATTTTTCGACGCCCGTAACAACCACGCCTTGCATGAATTGGCGTTGGGCAAGAAAGAAAATAACGGCGGGCAGCAAGAGCGTAAGCGCGGCAGTCGCCGCCGCGCGCCCGGGATAGTTGGTAAAGGTCGTGACGAACGCGCCAATGCCGACTGAAATCGGATACAGTGGTTCTTTGCCGAGCAAGTACACGAGTGGCTCGAAATATTGATTCCACACAAAGAAAAAGTGGAATAATGTCACTGCCGTAATGGCAGGGATTGCTTGCGGCACAATGACGGAAACCAGAGTTCGCAGCGGGCTTGCGCCGTCGAGCATTGCTGCTTCATCCAGCTCTTTGGGGATGCTCATAAAATATTGGCGCAGCAAAAACACATCGTATGCATTCGCAAAAAATGCGGGTACGAGAAGCGGCAACCATGACCCCGTCCAACCCAATTTGGAAAACAAAATGTACAATGGAATGATGGTCGCTTGCGGCGGCAGAACGATGGTCGAAATCAAAATGACGAATAAAATGTTTTTCCCCGGAATCGGAAACCGCGCAAAGCCGTATGCAACCAAAATGCACGCGATGAGAGTGCCAACCGTACTGATGATACCGAGCAACAAACTATTGCGAAAGAGGCGTGGAAAATTTACATCTTCCCACGCAAGCTGAAAATTTTCTAACGTAATCGCAAAGGTATAAATGGGTGTCCACGTGCGCCAACGTCCCTTGAGATTGAACACACCATTCTCGGGATGCGCGGGGTCAACCACGTCACTGTCTTCGCGGAATGGCTTTACAAGCGCGAGCCGTTTGATTTGTCCATCTATCGGAACATCGTACAGCGGATAAGGTTTGCCCTCAAAGGTGAACGTCGCGGCTTCGGCAGGATAAAGTGGCGCGTTCTGCGCGGTGAGCTGCGAGTCATGTTTGAATGCGGTGGCGAGCGTATAAGCCAAGGGCAGCAGAAAGATGACCAACACGAGCAAGCCGATGCCGGTTATGATGATAGTCGAAGAAATATTCCGCAGCGCGCGACGGCTGAAAGTACCCGTTCGCGCGGCAGTAATCGTTTGTGCTTGGGTGACAGTTGACATGATTCGCGTTGCTCCTTTGATAATGTACGACAAATTTGAAATTTGTCGTACTGCTTAGGATTCTCCACCGGCATAATAAACGAGCCGTTGTCCAAAGAAAAAGAGCAAAGCAGCTGCCCCCATCGTCACCACAAAAATCACGAGCGCGAGAACCGCCGCGTAGCCCATGTCGCTAAACACAAATGCTTGCCGATAAAAGTGCAACGGAAAGAACAACAGTGAACCTTGCGGATTGCCATTTTGCCCGCCAATCAAAAGCGCAGGCACAAAATATTGAAACGCAAAAATGACGCCGAGAGTGACGTTATAAAAAATCACCGGTGAAATCATCGGCACCGTGATGCTGATGAAGCGCTGCCAATAACTCGCGCCGTCCATGATTGCCGCTTCGTACAATTCCGTTGGAACACCTTGAAGCCCTGCCAGCAAAATAATCATTGCGTTGCCCACCGCCCAAATCGCGAGCAAGTTCAACGCAAAGCCCGCCCACAACGGGTCGCCAAACCAACGTGGAGGGTCCTCGATGCCGAGCGCTTTGAGACCCAAATTAATCCAACCGGATTGTGAATTCAAAACGCCGTTGAATATAATTGTGCCCGCGACGACGGGAATGACCGTCGGCAAGAAAAAGAGGGTCCGAAAAACGCTGGGTGCGATGAGATGTTTTGAATTGACGAGGACGGCGATGGCGAGGGGAATGATCAGACCGAGTGGAATCCCAATCGCCGCGAACTTGAGCGTCACTGCCATGGAAGGAATTGCAAGCGGATCGGTGAACAAACGCTGAAAATTTTGGAAACCAACAAAACTGAAATTGCCGAGTTTGAATTCGGAGGTGCCCTTGTAGTCGGTAAAGGCGAGAAATAATGTAAAGACAATCGGAAGGAGTTGAAAGGCAAAGAAGCCAATAATCCAAGGCAACAAAAAGACCCAGCCCCATCGAATGCGCTGTCGCGTATACGTAGTCTTGGGTCTTTTTACGGGAAACGTAGAAGCGGTTGGGGCTAGATTCGTTGTCGCCATTGGTTAGAATCCTTGGATGGTTCCCCTTGCGCCTTCTGCAAGTTCAGAAGGCGCAAGGGTTTTGTTCTCGTACTTGTGCTTGACTCAAGACTTGACGTCGAGCCAAGCAAAGGAACCTCTACTTGGACTTGTGATTCCTTGACTGCGCGTCAGAATGAGAATTCGATTTGGCTCTCGATTCTATTGCGCCGGTGCGTTCTTGAACACAGCATCGAACTCGGCTTGAAGTTTCTCGATTTCTTTGTCCATGTCAAGACCGGGTGTTTGGTCAAGGAACACGCGCCATTTGTCGTTGATGTCTTTGGCTTTGGTATAGTCCGGCATCCATGCTTCATGGTTCGGAAGGTCAGGATACTTGAGCATTTCTTCCGCAACCGCCCAATCGACTTTGTTTGGCGCCGTTCGTTCATCCAACGCCGCCCAGAATGCCGCGCGGTCTTCAACCTTGGCTGGCATACCGCCATAGATTTGATACAAATCTTTGTCCACGACCATTGAGGTCAACACTTTGAACGCCAATTCTTTGTGTTTGCTGTCTTTCAGAATGGCGAATGTATCACCGTGAAGTTTCGCAGTGGTCTTGCCGTTGACTGTTGGCATGACGCCGATGTCCCAGCTCGTCTTGCTCAAGTCGAAACAGCAAGTGTACCAAGTGTGAACCCACGACATGGCGAGATTGCCGCTGCTGAACACGTTGCCTTTGCCGAATTGGTCACTGTTCGCGTAATCCGAGTTCGGCATAAAGTGCTTGTTCCAAACACCATCATAGTACCACTTCCACGCTTGCTTCCAATTGTCGGGCAGTTTTGCGTTCTTGGGATTGTTTTCATCGTACTCGACACCGCCGCCAAAGAGCGTACCGATGCCACGCGTGTCCGTCCACTGTTCAAAAAAGCCGAATTGCTTGATATCCTTGGGGTCGAAATTCGGCGAGGTTGCATCGTTGCCTTTGCCGTCCACCGTGAGTTTCTGTGCGAGTTCGGTAAAGGTGTCAATGTTCCAATCTTTGCCGTCATATTTTTCACCAACTTTATGCGGCGGATATGGCAATTTTGCTTCGTCGAACAATGCTTTGTTGTAATAGATGAACGACGGGAACAGCGCGAACGGCACGCCGACAAGCACGCCTTCGTCTCTGGTAAAGTCAATGAGCTTGGGGTCGTATTTGGTCAGATCGAAATTCGCGGCTTTGGCGAGAGGTTCGATGTCTGCAAACGCGCCTTTGAAGCTCGCGCGTCCGGCTTTACCAACGGGTCCAACAATATCCGGCGCGTTGCCGCCTGCGATCATCGCGCGCAACGCATCGTACGAATTGTTGCCGGTATTATACACAACATTCAGGATGACACATGCTTCCGTTTGCGACGCGTTGTATTTGTCCGCCCATGCTTTTTCTTTCTTGACATCATTGGGCTGTGAACCTGCGCCCAAACCGATGAACCAAACGACCGACGTTGCATTCGGCGCGCAACCTTCCGTTGTCGTCAGAACGGGTGGCGGAATGGTCGGGCTAGGAACAGGCGTTGGTTCCGTCGAAGCTGTAGTTGGCGCTTCGGTTGGTTTTGGCGCTTCCGTCGGAGCTGCTGTCGGTTGCGCAGGGACTGCGGTCGGTTGTGCAGGCACCGCCGTTGGTTGTGCAGGGACTGCTGTGGGTTGAGCGGGAGCAGCGGTCGGGGCGGCAGGTGCGCCGCAACCGGCGGCAATCAATGCCAACACGGTAATAACCACCGCGAGCAATACATACTTTTTCATGTTCTTCTCCTCCTTAGGATTAAGGGTCCGATTTTGAATATAAAAATTGAAAAGGAATGGGTTGGGTAGCACCTCCTTGTGTGTAGAAATCCAAAATGATAGACAACTTTACAATCCCTCATCATCCGTTGCTTTATAGCCGTTGGCGCAAAAATGGTCTGTATCAACGTCGCACAAATTTTTTCTCCTTCGAACAAGACCCGAATCTTGCGGGCGACTCGCGGTACAGAGTTGACGCAGCTGTACCAATCCGGGTCTTGTCGAATGGAGGAGAGAACTGAGCTTGTCAGCGAGGTGTGACAAGCTCAGCCCGTGTCAATGGGAACGGATAGACACACGTCTCTGGCGCGAGAATCTCATTCCTGCATTGACGATGAACCAACTCGATTTTTAGAGAGCTTGCAACCCTTACAAATGCCCCTGCATTCGTTTCTCTGCCGCGCGATGCGCGCCGCACGATTCACGAATGACCAGTTCGGTTGGCAAAATTACGCGGCGCGGCGCGCTATCCGGTTCGTTAATCAAATCCATTAATGTTTCCGCCGCAACAAATCCTGCGCGATGAATGGGTTGCCGCACGGTGGTCAATGGCGGGTCGGTGCGCGCGGCAAACGGCATATCATCGTAACCGACCATTGCAATATCTTCAGGCACACGTTTCCCTGCGTCGCGCAACGCGCGCAGCGCGCCCAATGCCATCGTATCGCTCGCAACAAAGACCGCGTCGGGCGATTGCGGCAAAAGTTGCTGCATGGCAACGTAACCACTCTCTTCGGTGAAATCACCTTCCGCGATGAGTTTTGGGTCCGAAGCCAAACCGCGTCCCTTGAGCGCTTCTTTGTAACCGGCAATGCGGTCCATTCCACCAATCATGTTCAGCGGACCCGAAATCGTTGCGACGCGTTTGTAGCCAAGCCGTAAGAGATGCAACACTGCGTCGCGCGAGCTCATGCGATTGTCAACATCAACGTATGCAATATCCGAGTGAATCGGATGGCGTCCAACCAAAACAAAAGGAATTTTGCGCGCGTGTACGGCTTCGATGACCGCATCATCGGTCAGCGCGGAGGCAATGATTACGCCATCAATCATCCCCGCGGAAACGATTTGTTGAATCGTGCGGCGTTCGTATTCCGGTTCGGCGAGCCACAACATGGTGGAATAATCGTGTTGGTTGCAAGCAGTAGAAATGCCTTGAATGAGTTGTGGAAAATAGGGGTCACTAAAAAGCGAGGCAACGCCCATCGGAATAACGAGACCGAGAATACGGGTTTTACCCGCAGCCAGACCGCGCGCGGCGGCATTGGGCTGGAAATTAAGTTTTTGCATCACCGACCGCACGCGTTGGCGCGTGGTCGAATTGACGTTGGGGTCGTCGTTAATAACCCGCGAGACAGTGGAACGCGAGACGCCGGATTGTTTGGCGATTTCGATGATAGTGAGACGGTCGGACGTCATGGTCGGAATCTTGGGAACGCTCCCACATTGTGTAAGAAAACAACGCCCTATGCCAGCTTTGGCAAGAAAAAAGGTTCTAAAAGTTGCTTAATTGGAAGGTAAATGGAAAAGACAAGCGCTTTCATGCTATTTTTGTGGTAACTTTTCGACTCACGAAGGGTGAAAGCATGAAAACCGTGAAAGAATTGGGAACGCTCCCATTATAAGCGCGGGAATTTGGTTTGTCAAGAGGTCGCGCGGGAATTTTCAAGAACGCGTTCCTATCTTTGCAACCGAACGCATTCTTGCTCAACTACTTTATGTTAATCACCTAGTAGTCAACATAACACACTCTATAAATTTCAAATTTTCTGCATCCGAATTGGCTTGACATATAGGCATTTTTCTGCCTATAATAGCGGTATAGTTATCAAGGCGTTGGGTCGTTGGTCAATGACCCACTAGATATGCCAAGGAGGATTTTCAAAAATGTCCATGACCAAGAGTGAAGTCTCGCGTTTCCTCGCAGACAAAGTCGGTATCACCAAAAAGCAAAGCGATGCGTATCTCGAAGCACTCGCTGAACTCGCCTATGCTGAAGCCAAGAATACTTTCGCGATTCCGGGAATCGGAAAACTCTCGTTGAAAGAATCAGCAGCACGCGAAGCGACGATGCCGTTTGGTCCGCGCAAAGGCGAGAAATATATGGTTCCCGCGAAAAAGAAAGTGAAATTCGCGGTTGCCAAAGCTGCAAAAGATGCAATCACCGGAAGCGGCAAAGCCAGCAACGGTGGCAGCGACTCGATGTAAGCGCCAAGAGCTGCATCAAAGCGCGCGGCGAACTGCCGCGCGCTTTTTTTATTTTCCCCATTTTCTTACGACCACCAATGATTGACCTCAAAGACCAACAGCGTCTCGAAACCGAACGCAATCTCTGGCTCGCTACCGTACGCCCGAATGGTGCGCCGCATCTCGTTCCGATTTGGTTCGTATGGCACAATGACAAAGCATATCTATGTACCTCTCGCGACTCGGTCAAAACACGCAACATATTAAATAACCCAAAGATCGCGTTTGCACTGGAGGACGCTGACGACCCCGTATTGCTCGAAGGTACCGCGCGTCTTCTTGACACCATTCCCGCAGAAATTGTCACAGCCTTCAAGAAGAAATTCGATTGGAATATCAATGGCGATGCAACGTACAACGCAGTGATTGAAATTACGCCGACGCGCATGGTTTTGTAAATATGAATTCACGCCGCGTAAAATATGTCGCGGCGAAATTTTTTTCAGAGATATTTTTTCCTGTGCTATAATCTCTGCCGCAAATAATGTAGCAATACCACGTTCAATGAGGATGGTATGAACTTTACTCCAAATCCGGTTGCCTTTACGATTCCACTGCCCGTGCCGATTTTTGGGCAGACCGCTCTGCCAATTTATTGGTATGGAATTTTGATTGTGATTGGCGCGATTGCCGGCGCGCTCGTTGCCTCGCAAGAAGCGAAGCGCAAAGGGATTGACCCTGACCATGTTTGGAATGCGCTGCTCTTTGCGCTCTTATTCGGTGTGCTTGGTGCGCGGTTGTATCACGTTTTGTCTGATTGGGCGCAAGGCGACCCGCTCGGTTACTTTTCCAAAGATTTTGTAACGAACCTCGTCAATGTCCTCAATCCGCGCAGCGGTGGTCTCGGAATTTTTGGCGCGGCGGTTGGCGGCATTTTTGGAATTTGGCTGTATGCCAAATTTGCCAAAGTGAAATTCTGGGGACTCGTGGATGTTGGAATGCCCGGCTTGACGTTAGGACAAGCGATTGGGCGCTGGGGCAATTTCTTTAATCAGGAATTGTACGGCTATCCCACCGATTTGCCGTGGGGTATTGCAATTGACTCGACCCATCGTCTGCCTCAATTTGCGGGACTCCCCGAAACCGCGCGTTTTCACCCAACCTTTCTTTATGAATCGTTGGCAATGTTCATCGTCACCGGCATTCTGCTGTACGTTGCGCGACGTTGGGACAAGTCACTCAAACCCGGTGATATGCTTTTGTTGTACGGGATTTTTTATCCGCTTGTGCGTTTCTTTACCGAAATGCAACGCCCCGACGCGTGGACGTTTTCGGGGATTCCCGTCGCGCAAATTATTTCGATTGGCGCGTTCGTCGTCTGTGCAATTTGGTTTCTTTATCGCCACACCGGTCCGCAAGCCGCACCACGTGGCAAAACTCCAGCGCGCCGCGCGCCAAGTTCTACCGCATCCGGTTCTTGAGCCAAACCATAAACAAAAAATCCCGTTCACTTGAACGGGATTTTTTTTGCTATGAAGTTTTGCCAAGAATTTCAACCGGCACCTTGACTTTATTTTTGAACGCGTTGGCGTCCTCCCAACTTCCGACAATCGTATCCCAGTGCATGGGAATAACAAGTTTCGGATTCACCATCGTGACAACTTGAGCGGCTTCATCCGCCGTGCAAACATACGTGCCGCTCACAGGAACGAGCATAATGTCACACTCGATATTTTTCATTTCGGGAATCGGGTCGGTATCGCCCGTATGGTAAATTCGTTTGCCGCCAAGTGTGACGATGTAACCCACTCCGCCGTATTTGTCGGGATGAAAATTTTGGCGGTCAGGATGCAGATTGTACGCGGCGGTCACTTGAATTGGAATATCCGCAACTGTCAACGTCTCACCGCGCGCAACAATTTTCACATGCCCATCAATTTTGCCGCGAATCATTTCCGGTCCGACGACAATCGTGTTTTCATTTCGCACCTTGTCAACATCTTCGACCACGAAATGGTCAAAATGGTCATGCGTGATTAAAACAATGTCGGCATCGTGCGCGGCATTGGAAATTTTCCAAGGGTCAATATAAATTTTCTTTTCGCCTGTGAGTCGAAAACTGTCGTGTCCGAGCCATTCGATTTTTGGTTCCATGAATCACCTCCGCGTGATTGGGTAATGGCGAAAACCATTTCGTCATTACCATTACATTATAGCAAATTGAAATTGTGCTTGACAAGCGCGCGGCGGCGGATATAATCGAAACAGTTGCGGGCGTGGTGTAGTGGTAACATGTTTCCTTCCCAAGGAAAAGACCGTGGGTTCGAATCCCATCGCCCGCTCACAAAAAACCTTGCTGTATTTTGCAGCAAGGTTTTTTTATGCATTTTCATTTTTTCAAAATCGCATTGACACTCGTATTTTTTTTTGCTACACTCGTCGCACGTTCCCTCACACACAGCAATGCGTGAGTGATTCTCTTTTGCATTGGAGCTGCTGTGGCATCGGCTACCACAACCGAACCCAGACCTTCCCCCCTTTCCTCCACAACTGAACTTCGTCCGTGGTACACGCGCGTGAATTGGATTGCGGTTGTCGCATCCATTTTTATTCTTGCGCTGATTGTGCGCATCATTCTTGTTCAATACAATTTGTGGCAAGTCGGAAAATTGTTGCCCATCACCTATTGGGGTTTGCAAATCGGTAATGGGCTGACGCTCGGCGGCGTGTACGCATTGATTGCTTTGGGCTATACACTCGTGTACGGCATCTTGCTCATGATTAATTTCGCGCACGGCGACGTAATGATGTTTGGCGCGTATGCCGGATTTTTTGTCCTCGCCGCGTGCGATGCCATTGGTCTCACCAAATCAAATCAATTTGTCGCGCTCGCGTTGGTGTTTGCCACAGGCATGTTGGTTTCGATGCTTATGGGCGTTGTGTTGGAACGCATCGCGTATCGTCCCTTGCGCGCCGCGCCGCGTCTCGTGCCATTGATTACCGCCATCGGCGCGTCTGTTTTTTTGCAAGAAGCGGCGCGTTTAATTTTTGGCGCGCAGGTGCGTGTGTACACCAAACCCGAATTTTTGACGGGCGCGATAATTTTTCCGGGCGGCATTCCAATGCCGAAAACGGGCGCGTTCGTTATCATTGCCTCAATTGTGTTAATGGCGGCATTGTTTTATTTGGTGCAACGCACGCGCACCGGACGCGCTATGCGTTCAGTGGCAACGAACAAAGAAGCCGCCGCGTTGATGGGCGTGAGTGTTGATCGCGTGATTATCACAACGTTTGCGATTGGTTCCATTCTTGCGGGTGCCGCAGGCGTGATGCTCGGTTTTCACAACAGCCAAATCAATTCGACGATGGGCTTTTTCCCCGGCATTAAAGCGTTCACTGCCGCTGTGCTAGGCGGTGTTGGAAATATCCCGGGCGCGATGCTCGGTGGGATTATTTTGGGGCTTGCCGAAGCATTGGGACCAACCTTGCTCGATATTCCATCGCAATATAAAGACGTCATTGCGTTCACACTACTCGTTCTCGTTTTGATTTTCCGCCCACAAGGAATTTTGAGTTCGGAACTGGGAAAAGAAAAAGCATAAGCGGCGACGAAAGACGAGAAGCGAGAACAAAAATCTCGTTTCTCGCTTCTCGTCTCTATTGAGCATGAAGTTGACAGAGAGTGTACGCGCGGGTCTCATCACGGGCATCCTGCTTTTATTTTTTATTCTCATCGGCATCTATACAACGTTCGAAGCGTTGACGTTGAGCGGTGTATGGTTGACGATTCAAGGCGCGACCGCGAGTGAAATTGCCGCGCAAGTTGCAACCGCGACAAATCCGCCGTTCAGTCGCCTCTTTACAGTTGTCGCGGCAATGATTGCGGGCGCGCTCGCGACGCGCGGCGCGAAAAATTTTGGACAAGGCATTGTGCGCGCGTTGATTACGAATGGCATCGCAGGTGCAATGGTCGCGCTGTTTTTGTATTTGATGAACGTGTTGTATGCAAACGGATTCGACGTTTCGTTCGTTTTTGAAAAACTGAAAAAGGAAACGATAGGCGCGCTATTGTTTGGACAGCCCGCGTTGCGGGGGGGGGGGATTTGGATTGGCGTGATGGCACTCGGCGGCGCAGTCGGCGCAGTGTTGTTAAAAGTGTGGCACGCGTTGAACGCGCAAAAAGCAACGGCACGCGCTTTGAGCGGTACCGGCATCAAGTCCAATCAAATTCAAATTGCAGTCCTCGCGCTCGCGGCATTGTTCTTGCTCATTGCGCCACAATTCGTCGGCGTGTATTGGAATCAAGTGTTGGGCTCGGTCGGTCTCTTTGTGTTGTTGGGTTTGGGTTTGAATATCGTGGTCGGTTTCGCGGGACTGCTTGATTTGGGATACGTCGGCTTTTACGCGATTGGCGCGTACACGATAGCGATTCTCACTTCACCCAATTATCCGTTCCATGCAAGCTTTTGGGTCGCACTGCCGATTGCAATGGTTGCTGCCGCCATTGCTGGTTCACTGCTCGGCATTCCCGTGTTGCGTTTGCGCGGCGATTATCTCGCCATTGTCACATTGGGCTTTGGCGAAATCATTCGCATCATTTACAAATTCAATCCGTTGACGGGCGGACCGCAAGGCGTACTCAATGTTGCGCCGCCGAACATTACACTTCCATTCATCAACTATACAATTGCGTTCAATTCTTCCACACCGTTTTGGTATTTGATTTTTTTCGCGTGCGTGATTGTGGCATTCGTTGCGATGCGTTTAAACAATTCGCGCTTGGGACGTTCATGGACGGCGATGCGCGAAGATGAAGATGCAACCGAAGCGATGGGCGTAGATACGACGCGTATCAAATTGCTCGCGTTCGGTGCGGGCGCGTTTTTCGCCGGACTCGGCGGCGCGATTTACGCCTCGCGGCAGCAACATATTTTCCCGGATGATTTTACATTGCTCGTTTCCATTAACGCGCTGGCATTGATTATCATCGGCGGCTTGGGTTCTATTCCCGGGGTCATCATCGGTTCGATTGTGTTGATTGGTTTGCCCGAAGTGCTGCGCCCGATTGCGGATTACCGTTTGTTAGCATACGCAGCGTTGTTGGTGGTGATGATGCTCGTGCGTCCGGCGGGCTTGATTCCTGCTGCGCGCCAACGCCGCGAATTTCGCGAACGCGACGCGGAACTAGAGGCGATTGAATCCAGCTAAGTCTGATGGATTCCAACGCGAGCGGCAACAACCGTACAGTACTCTTGCCCTATCCAACTTTTGCACTATCGCACTAGCTTTGTTATACTCGCGCCCCAACGTTCAAATGAGGTGGCGACGCTTTCCCCTTGCCTTGGCTGAACGTTCACTGACGTCGAGTCAAAGCTGACTCTCTTTTCATGCACATGTGCGACAACCGCGACCGGGTGCGCCGCACACAAGATTCACTAGTTTGATGTCAAGCGAATGCTTGACTGTTCTCGGAGGAGGAGAACTAAATGAAACGTAATTTAGTTTCAACGAAACGCACGTTCGTCTTTGGCGCATTAGTTTTGGCGTTGATGCTCGTCGTCAGCGCGTGCGGTCCGGCGCCAACCGCCGCACCTGCGCCAACCCAAGCACCACAACCAACAGCGGTGCCAGCACAACCGACTGCTGCACAAGCACAACCCACCACTGCGCCAGCGCAGCCCACGACGGCTCCTGCGGCAACATTGCCCGACCTCGGCGGTAAAACAATTACCGTCGCGCTCGAAAACGCGTACATTCCTTTCAACTATATCCGCTTGGACAATGGCAAAGCGGAAGGTTGGGACTATGACGCGCTGGGAGAAATTTGCAAACGTTTGAACTGCAAGCCCGAGTTCAAAGAAATCGCGTGGGATGGAATGATTACCGCCGTGTCGCAAGGACAATTTGACCTCGCCGCCGACGGCATCACCATCACCGCAGAACGCGCCAAGACCGTTGATTTCTCCGATGGCTTTATCGCGGTGGACCAACGCATCATGGTCGGTCTCGACAACGCGACCTTCAAGAGTATTGACGATTTCAAAAATAGCACCACCGCAAAACTCGGCACGCAAAAAGGTACGACCAATTATGACGAAGCCGTAAAACTCGTTGGCGAAGCGCGCGTCGTTGCATTCGACGCGTTCGGCGATGCCGTCCAAGCGCTCATCAGCAAAGATGTTGACGGCGTTGTGATTGACGACACCGCAGGCGTCGGTTACGTCGGCGTCAACGCAGACAAAATCAAATTGCTCGACGGCAAACTCGTCGGGCAAGAACTCGGTTTCGTGTTTCCGAAAGGTTCAGCCCTTCTTGCACCAATCAACGCCGCGCTCGCCGCGATGAAAGCGGATGGTACGCTCGCCGCAATCAACAAGAAATGGTTCGGCGCCACGCAAGTTGGTTATGACCAAATCGGTTCGCCCTCGTACGCGCAAACGCCCGCCGCAAGCGCCGCCGATGAATGGGGTGAAGTGGTAGTGAAAAAAGGCGACACCATCAAAGTTGCCTTTAGCGCCGCCCTGACCGGCGACCTCGCGGTCTATGGTCTCGACATGCAGCAAGGCGCACAAATGGCTGCGGAAAAATTCGGCAGCGATGTCAACGGTTTCAAAATCGAAATCGTTTCCGAAGATGACCAATGCTCCGGCGCAGGCGGCACCACCGTCGCCAACAAGATTGTTGCGAATCCACAACTCGTCGGTGCCGTTAGCTTCATGTGCTCGTCGAGCGAAATTCCCGGCACCGAAATTCTCGACAAAGCACACATCGTCAGCATCTCACCCTCCGCGACGGCTGTTGTAGTAGTGACACGTGGTCTGCCAACAGTTTTTCGCACCGCGTTTAGCGATAACGTTCAAGGAAAAACCGATGCCAGTTTTGTCTTGAATGAACTCAAACTGAAAAAGGCAGCGGTCATTCACGACGGCTCGCCCTACGGGCAAGGTCTGGCACAAGTATTCGCCGAAGCGTTTACTGCGGGCGGTGGTACGGTGGTCGGTGACATGGAAGCGATTACAGTCGGCGAAAAAGATTTTCGCTCGACGTTGACCAAAATCGCGGCGAATCAACCCGAGATTATTTTCTTTGGCGGGTTCTGGCCCGAAGCGGCAGTCCTCGTCGTGCAGAAAAATGAAGTCGGTCTGGACAAAACAATCTTTATGAGTGCCGACGGTACGTATTCCACGAAATTCATCGAAACCGCCAAAGACGCTTCACAAGGAGCGTACGCTTCCTTCGGTTCTTCACAGCAAGGATCGTCGTATGAAGACTATGTGAAAGCATACGAAGCCAAGGGCGGCAAGAAGGAAAACATCCTCTTTTCGCCACAAACATATGATGCTGTCCATGTTATGGTTGAGGCACTCAAAGCAGCCGCGAAGGTAGATGCCGATGGCAATCTTGTGATTGGAAGGAAAGCATTGGCAGACGCGGTACGCGCAGTCAAACTCGATGGTGTCACCGGTGCGATTGCGTTTGATAACACCGGTGATCGTCCGCCCGCATCTACCATCGTCGTCATCAATCAAGTCAAGGGCACCGAGTGGGTGCAGGTCTTCCCACCAAAACAATAACATTTCACAACGCATCACAAGGGCAGAGCCGTCAATGCCGACGGCTTTGCCCAAACTTTAGAGCGACACATGGGCAGAGCGAGCGGTCCGAAAGCAGCGTTCATTCCATCCGACGATTCACCGCAAACCGTACAAGGTCGCGCCGTTGACCGTCTGGCGACACTGCCGTACTGGCTTATCTTGTTATTGTTGGTCGGCGCATTCCTCGTTTATCAATTCAGCACGAACGAAACATACATTACTGTTTTAGGACGCATTGCTAATGGCGTTGCCGTTACCGTTTTTGTTGCGCTGTTTAGTTATGCCTTGGCGCTCATTCTGGGTCTGATTGCCGGTCTGGGTCGCGTTTCTAAAAATATCCTCGTTCAAAATATCGCAACGCTGTATGTCCAAGTGATTCGCGGTGTTCCCATTTTGGTCCAATTGCTCTATTGGTCGTTTGTCATTATTCCCCTTGCGATTGTTCCCATCAACGGACTCGGCAGCTGGCTCGCACCCGTTTTGGGGGATGGGAACGCGCTGATGAAATTAACCACGCGCGAATTTGATTTCATGTGGCGCTGCATCATCGCGTTAGCGTTTGCGTATGGCGCGTTTGAAGCCGAAACATTTCGCGCCGGCATTGAGTCTATTGGCAAGGGGCAAATGGAAGCGGCGCGTTCACTTGGTATGAGTTACACGCAAGCGATGCGTTTTGTAATTTTGCCGCAAGCGATTCGTCGCGTGCTGCCACCACTTGGCAATGATTTAATCTCGATGCTCAAAGATTCATCCCTCGTTGCTGTATTGGGCGTGCGCGATATGACGCAAGAAGCGCGTCTGTATGCCGCAGCGTCTTTTAAATATATTGAAACATATAGTTCGTTAGCATTCATGTATCTTTCTTTGACTTTGGTTTTATCCGCTGTCACGCGCTGGATTGAAAATCGGTGGAAGCAATTATGAATTCACCCATCGTCAGCATCGAGGATGTGCATAAACATTTTGGAAGTGTGCACGCGCTGCGCGGTGTATCCACGCACGTCAACAAAGGCGAAGTGTTGGTTATTATTGGACCGAGCGGCTGCGGCAAATCTACCCTCTTGCGTTCTATCAACGGATTGGAGACAATAGACGGCGGGCGCGTCGTAGTGGACGGCAACGTGATTGACACCAAACACAAAAACATCAACGCTGTGCGCGCCGAAGTGGGCATGGTCTTTCAACAATTCAATCTTTTTCCGCATCTGACTGTTTTGGAAAATTTAACGCTCGCGCAGACTAAGGTCCGCAAACGCGACAAAAAAGAAAGCCAAGAAATCGCGCACGACCTTTTGAAAAAAGTTCGCATTCCTGAAAAAGCGGGAAACTATCCGGCACAGCTTTCCGGTGGACAACAACAGCGCGTTGCGATTGCCCGCGCGCTCGCGATGAATCCCAAAGTGATGTTGTTCGATGAACCGACCAGCGCGCTCGACCCGGAAATGATTAACGAGGTGCTGGACGTAATGCTCGACCTCGCGCAAGAAGGCATGACGATGCTCGTCGTCTCGCATGAAATGGGCTTTGCGCGCAATGCCGCGTCACGCGTCGTTTTTATGGAAGCGGGCAAAATTGTGGCAGAAGGTACGCCGCGTGATATGTTTGACAATCCGGACAGCGAACGAATGAGACAGTTCTTGAGCAAAATTCTGCATTAGGAGGAGGTAGCAAGTAGCACGTAGCAGGCAAGCACAGAACCTGACACATGATACTTGATACCTGATACTTGCAGTATGGCAACCATTCTCGAAGCGAAAGGTGTGACCAAACGCTTTGGCGGCTTGACCGCTGTGGATAGCGTAGATTTCACGATTGATGAAGGTTCCATCGTGAGCTTGATTGGTCCGAACGGCGCGGGCAAGACGACCTTTTTCAATTGCATCACCGGCTACTATACGCCGGAAGAAGGCGCGATCAAGTTTGGCAGCACACCCACCGTCGGAATGAAAATGCACCAAATCACGCGGTTGGGGATCGCGCGCACGTTTCAAAACATCCGCCTCTTTGGCAATATGACTGCGCTCGAAAATGTGATGGTGGGACAACATCCCACGATGCACGCCGGAGTCCTTGGCGCAATTACGCATGACAGAAAAACGCGTGAAGAGGAAGAGCGCGTAACGACACGCGGGCGCGAGCTGCTGCGCTTTGTCGGTCTGCGCGGCAAAGAAAACAATCTCGCAAAAAATCTTTCGTATGGCGACCAACGCCGTTTGGAAATTGCGCGGGCATTGGGCACACAGCCAAAACTTTTGCTATTGGATGAACCAACCGCAGGCATGAATCCGCAAGAATCGCTCTCGATGGTTGACTTTATTCGCAAAGTGCGGCAGGAAATGAACGTCACGATTCTTTTGATTGAGCATCACATGCGCGTCGTCATGACTATTTCGGAGCGCGTTACCGTTCTGGACTTTGGCGTAAAAATTGCAGAAGGTTCGCCGCAAGAGGTCCAACAAAATCCGCGCGTGCGTGAAGCATATCTCGGTGCGTCAGAGATGCACATCTGAAATAAAGGATGAAGGATGAGGGATGAAGGATAAAATGCAATCTAGCAAAAATCCTTTTCATCCCTCATCCCTTATCCCTCATCCCTTACCATGTCACTCCTTGCCGTCAATGACATTCACACCTACTACGGGCACATCCACGCCCTCAAGGGTATTTCCGTCACCGTCGAAAAAGGTGAAGTGGTCACACTCATCGGTTCAAACGGCGCAGGCAAAACCACAACGCTGAAAACAATTTCAGGACTCTTGCATCCCAAGCAAGGGACCGTCGAACTGGAAGGCGAACGCATCAGTGGCTTGCCCGCGCATGTCATTGTTGGCAAAGGCATCGGGCAATCGCCCGAAGGGCGCCAAATTTTCACGCGCCTCACCGTGCTGGAAAATTTAGAGATGGGCGCCTACTCACGCACCGACAAGGAAGGTATCCAAAAAGACCTAGAGCATGTTTTCCAATTGTTTCCGCGCCTCGCGGAACGCCGCGCGCAAGCAGGCGGCACCTTGTCCGGTGGCGAACAACAAATGTTGGCAATGGGACGCGCCCTCATGACGCGTCCGCGCATTCTCTTGCTCGACGAACCTTCGATGGGACTCGCACCTGTGCTGGTGGACACCATCTTTGACATTATCAAAGCCCTGAACCAAGAAGGGGTAACCATTCTTTTGGTCGAACAAAACGCGGCGCGGGCGCTTTCGGTGGCGAATCGCGGCTATGTTTTGGAAACGGGGCGCATTATTCTGCAAGGCAACGCCAAAGAACTTGCCGAAAACGAAGAAGTCCGCAAAGCATATTTGGGTGAGGCATAGAGATTGGTTGTTAGGAGTTGCAACTCGGAAGTTGGAATTTATCATCCAATCTCCAACATCTGACTTTTAATTTCTAGCTTGCAATTCGCACTTGACCTTGTGCTAGGACGTGCTTTATAATTCCGGCAACTCCTGCTCTATTCTTTTTTTTGGACGCGCGCTGATGCGAGTACCAAATTTCCCCGACGGTTTATCTAACCAAGCGCGTTTGAGAGACAATCATCAACTCCTGCCGGACGCACGCAGTTGATTTCAACGCATGTCAAAATTGTTTTGCCAAAAGATCGTTTATGTGATTCAGAATTGATTTCACAGTAGAGTGTTATTTGCTTTCCATTGAGATGCGTTAATTCCAGGATACCAAGGAGGTGCGACGCCTCGTAATCAACTCAATTTCACTTGCCGCATTCGAGAGTGGCGGTCTTGCAGAAACGAAACATTTCTCTGCTAAAAAAAGCGGCTGTCCAGTCGAATAGAATCTGTCCGCGCGATGGGACGTAATCAGTCCCTCGGACTATTTTATTCGCACAATTTGTCAGTAACCCATCAGGAGGAGAAAGAAGATGAATCGCAAGTTTTTTGTAGTGGCAACGCTCGCTATGGCTATCGCTGTGCTTGTGGCAGCGTGCGCAGCACCCAGCGCGGCATGTAAAGTCAAAATCGTTTCGTCCTTGCCTATGCAAGGTGGCGCAAAAGCCCAAACCGATACGATGATTAATTCCATCAAGATGGCGCTCGAAGACCACGGCGCAAAATCCAAAGACGGCAAATGCACCGTCGAATATCTGCCGTGGGATGATGCAAGCGCCGCGCTCGGTCAGTGGGACCCCGCCGTTGAAACCGCGAATGCCAACAAAGCCGTCGCCGACCCCGAAGTCGTTGCCTATCTTGGCACGTACAATTCGGGCGCAGCCAAGCTTTCCATTCCAATTTTGAATCAAGCCGGTCCGCTCGTCATGGTCAGCCCCGCCAACACCTATCCCGGTCTCACCAAGACCAACGGTGCAGAAGCAGGCGAACCTGCCAAGTATTACCCGACCGGCGTTCGCAATTACGCACGCGTCGTTCCGGCGGATGATATTCAAGGCGCAGTGGGCGCACGCTGGTTCAAAGACCTTGGTCTTGCGTCCGTTTATATCTTGAATGACCAACAGCTCTACGGCAAGGGTGTTGCGGATGTGTTCGAAGCCGAAGCCAAGAAAATCGGCTTGGAAGTCAAAGGCAACGAAGGCATTGACACCAAAGCCACCGATTACAGCGCGCTCGCGACAAAGATCGCTTCGTCCGGCGCCGCGTCTGTGTACTTTGGCGGTATCGAGTCCAATCACCCGGGCTTGGTGTTGAAAGCCCTCCGCGCCGCCGGTTGGAAGGGTCAATTCGGCGGACCTGATGGCACATTTACCACGTCCGTGATTCAAGAAGCGGGTTCCGATGCAGAAGGCATGATTGCTACTGCCGGTGGTCTTCCTGCCGCTGAAATTGCCAAAGCGTCCGCAGCAGGCAAAAAATGGTATGACTCGTATGTTGCCAAGTTCGGCGGCAAACCCGAATTTTATGCAACATATTCGTATGAAACCATGAGCGTTATCCTTGCCGCGTTGGATCGCTGCACAGCCAAAGCCACCCCACCCACCCGCGCGTGCATGCGCGACGAAGTCTTTGCCACCAAAGACTTTAACGGTATGTTGGGTGCAACATGGGGTTTCGACGCCGGTGGTGACACCACTCTGACCACCATGTCCGCTAATGTTGTCAAGAACGGTGAATGGACGTTCATCAGTCCGTTGAAATAAGTTTGCGTCTCAAGGGGGGGCGCACGGCGTCCCCCCTTCCTTTCCAAAGTCTATTTTTTCATACGAACATTTTCAATAACGCCGAATCTGCTCAACCCATATATATCATCTCATCCCAGCTACGCACTTGTCAGAGGAGCCAATATGACTTCTCGCTTCAAATTCAGCCCGCGCAATATCCTAATGGGGCTTGTAATTCTCGCTTTTGCCGCGTTCCTCATTAACGCGTTTCTCGCTGACCCCGAACTCTTTATCAAACAGGTCATCAATGGACTTTCACAAGGCGCGGTCTATGCCCTTATTGCGCTGGGCTATACGATGGTCTATGGCATCGTCGAACTAATCAACTTTGCGCACGGTGACGTGTACATGGTCGGTGCATTTTCCGGCTTGACCATTTTGAGTCTGTTGGGCGTTTCCGAAAAATCGCCGGTCGGGACAATTATCCTGGGCATCGTGTTGTGTTTTGTGATTGCTCCATTGGTCACTGCGCTATTAAACATGGGCATTGAGCGCGCGTTTTATCGCCCGTTACGCAACGCGCCGCGTCTCGCCCCGCTCATCACCGCCATCGGCGTTTCGTTTGTCCTGCTTCAAATCGGCTTGATTTGGGGCGGCTTGCCCAAAGATCCGTTTATCTATTTTGCGGGCAGCGGCGCACAACCGAAACCTTTTCCGAACCTGATTCCAAATCTGAATCTGTTGACAGATGTGCTTGGGCTCCAGACTACGTTTGCCATTACGGCGAAACAAGTCTTTGCCATCGGGCTTGCCTTGCCCTTGATGATTGTATTGCGTCTGTTCATTTCACGCACGACAATGGGCAAAGCCATGCGCGCCACCGCCCAAAATCGCGATGCTTCGCGTTTGATGGGCATCAATGTTGATTTAATCATCGGCATGACATTCCTGATTGGCGGCGCGCTGGCGGGGGCGGGTGGAATTGTGGGCGGTTTGTATTTTCAGAACGCGCAGTGGAACATGGGCTTTGATGCCGGGCTAAAAGCGTTTACTGCTGCTGTATTGGGCGGCATTGGGAACATCACCGGTGCCATGTTGGGCGGTTTTCTGATTGGACTTATTTCGGCGCTAAGTGACCAATACTTTGCCGCGCAATGGACGCGCGCCATTGTGTTTCTCATTCTGGTTTTGATTCTCGTCTTTCGTCCCACCGGTCTGCTCGGCAGCGCCGTGGTGCAAAAGGCATAGGGGGAACACATGGCTGCAACTTCACAATCTCCGTCGACTAACGACATGATAACTTTCGTGCGTCGAAAATGGCCCCTCATCGCGCTGGCACTTTTTGCTGCAGCGTATCCTTTTATTGACAACCTCTTGCTCGCGGTTAGCGGAAGACAAGTCGGCGGCTATACAGGCTCCTTCGTCAACATTGTCGTTTTTTCATTGTTGGCTTTGGGACTAAACGTCGTCATCGGTTATGCGGGTTTGCTTGATTTGGGATACGCCGCGTTTTTTGCCATCGGCGCGTATGCAATGGCATTGCTCACTTCACCCTCACCGCCTTGGGGTCCGTATCCCGTACCGTTTCCATTCAATTACTTTTGGGTCGGGATTATTCTTGCAGCGGGCATCGCCATGTTCTCGGGGCTGTTGCTTGGTTCACCCACGATTCCGTTGCGCGGCGATTATCTTGCCATCGTCACACTCGGCTTTGGCGAAGTCGTCCCGGTGCTATTCCGTAATCTCACATGTGTCTCGATTCCACTTCTCGGCTGGGATTGTATAGATATTACCGCAGGCGAAAAAGGTGTGAATCCCATCGCGCTGCCAACCATTCCGGGCATCGGTGCCATCATTCACCAATTCAATCCGAATGTTGTCGTTGGACAGGTAGATTTCGGCTACACGTTCAACAAGATTGACCTCGGTCCCTGGTATTGGCTCGGACTGCTGCTGATGGTCTTTCTCGTCTTTTTCAATCAGCGCCTCGAAAATTCGCGCTTGGGTCGCTCGTGGATGGCAATGCGCGAAGATGAAGACGCGGCGGCAGCGATGGGCATTGATACGGTGCGCGTCAAATTGCTCGCGTTCATGATGGGCGCGATGATTTCAGGTTTCGCAGGCGCGTATTATGCGAGCTACATTCAAGGTGTGTTCCCCAGCACGTTTGAATTTAGTACTTCGATTATTATTCTCTCCGCCGTCATTCTCGGCGGCATCGGCAATCCGTATGGCGCGTTGCTCGGAGGGCTTGTGATTGTCGGCGTGGATACAATTGTCTTGCCCACGCTCGACGGCATCATTACGCAAAGCGGCATCAATCTCGGATTCGGCATCAACAATTTGCGTTACGGCTTGTTTGGCGCAACGCTCATCTTGATGATGCTCTTTCGTCCCGAAGGTTTGCTGCCCAATCAAGCACGCGCCAGAGAATTTCACGAAGCCGCGGAAGACGAAGAAATATCGGGTATCGCGGCGGCAGAGGAACAAGCTGCCCGCGAAAGCGAAGCCGGATGAATATAGACCTTCGATGCTTTCTGAAGTCCGTCCCGATTTCAAAAAACCTCGAAGGTCTTTTTTTTTCGATATGGAATTGTCGCCGGAACAAAAAATGGCAATTGAGCGCCTGTACGAAAATGAGTCGCTCACCGACAACCTCACAGACCAAGATGCCAAAGCATTGTTGGAATGGGCACAGCAACAAATCATTTCCAATACCGAAGGCGAAATGGTCACTGCCGCCGTGAGCGCGGCGAATGCAAGTGGCGAGCAAGGGGTTCAAGCATTGCTGACACAAGCCAGCACCTTTCTCGCGCAAGAATTGACTGTACGCGGGATGAACACCGCACGCGCGCCTGAGGCAGAAGCTTCTGCGTCGCTGGATACAAAAGATTCTGCGCGTGAAGGAACGCGCACACCCGAAACAGAGAAAATGGATACCGTCCCGCCTTCCTCGTTGCAAGCGTCCGGTGAAATTTCTAGTGCGCGCGTTCTCACAGGGCGCGCCGATGCGTCCATTGCGCCAGAGACAGCCGCCCCAAAAATTGTTGCAAAAAAATCGCGGCGCAAATCCAGACCCAAGAAAACAAAACCGTCATGACGAAAAAATCGCGTTCGAATCAATCTTCCGGCAGCGGTTTCAATCCGTTGGTGCTTGTTGTCGGCGTCGTCATTGTGTTGGCGATTGCGGGAGGCAGCGCGCTCTTTAGCGGTTGTTCCTTGATGAATGGCAACCCCAGCGATGTGGCAAATCCCCCCCCCCCAACCACAGCGCCGATTCCTGACCAACCTGTCACCAGTTTGCCGAACGCAAACGTAACCGAAGGCGCGTGGTACACCCTTTACTTTACCAAACCCACTTATCCGGAGAAAAAAGAAGGACGCAACGGCGGCGTGGACCAAGCCATCGTTGCCGATTTCGAACGCGCGCAAAAAACAATTGACGTTGCCGTGTTTGATTTACGCTTGCCGTCATTTGTTGACGCGATGGTGCGCGCTGTCGCTCGCGGTGTCCAAGTCCGCGCCATCGTGGATTACACCGCGAATCAAGATGCGAAAGAATTTACCGATGCCGTAGCAAAAATTGAAAAAGCCGGCGTCCAAGTCGTCAGAGACCATCGCTCCGCGTTGATGCACAACAAATTTGTCATCATTGACAATCATTTGATGTGGACCGGCTCGATGAATTTCACGCCGAACGATGTCTATCGCAACAACAACAACATGCTGCGAATCAACAACGCGGCGCTGATTCAAAATTACATTCAAATTTTTGAACGACTGTTTTTGATTCGCGCGCTGGAAGCCCCGTCAAAAATTATTCCCAACCCGCGCGTCGAACTCGAGAACGGGGTCGTGATTGAAAATTATTTTTCACCCAACGGCGGCGCGCAAAAAGCAATCCTTGACCGTTTGAAGGCAGCCAAGAAAAGCATTCGCGTCACCGCCTTCACGTTCACGGATACGGGTATGGCGGACGTGTTGAAAGCAAAAAACAAGGAAGGACTCGACGTGAAGGGTGTTTTTGAAGCGCGCAACAATTCCGCGCTCGGCGCAGAATATGCAACGTTGAAACGCGCGGGCGTGGATATTCTCGAAGACGGCAACTGTTATATTCTGCACAGCAAGTTGATGATTATTGATAACAAAACGGTTGTGATGGGTTCGTACAATTACACGGACGCGGCAAACAAAACCAACGACGAAAATGTTTTAATCATTGACGACCCTGCGCTCGCAAAAAATTACATCAGTGAATTTAATCGCATTTACAAACAAGCACAGAACCCAACGAAATGCGATGGCGGTGGATGAAAAAAAACTCCGACGAATTTGATTCGTCGGAGTTTTTTGTGTCGCTACTTTTTCGCTTTCGTCAATAACACATCATCAATAAACACTCCGCCTTTGACTCCATTCTGTTCGTCCGAAATCCACACAAAGGCGAACCACACTTTCGGTTTGCCCGATACTTTGCCTAGAGTCGGCACTTGATTCAAATTGAATTTGCGGAGCCCCCACGCGATGTGGGTTGTCTCGGCGCGTTCAGCGGGCGAAACATTGGCGAACAACGCTTGCGGCTGAATTGGATTTTCCGCGTCGAGCTCTGTTTGCAGCTCTGCCATACCGAGCGTTTTACCCGTGTACACCTTGCCATAATACTTGTGTCCGTCAACCGATATGCCGACGAAAAGACCATCGTGTCCGTATTCAGAATTCAACCACATGGAATAAGCGAGCGTCGCTTTTTTCGCGTCCTTGAGACTGAATGGACCATAAATCAGCCAGTTGTATCCATTGTTTGGATAAACCTTTTTGCAATTGTTACCATTCTGCTTTTGGACTGCCCACGCGCTCGACGCGCCACTCACATGTTGACATCCCGATTTGCCCCAACCATTCAATACAGTCCAGCCACTTTTCGGAAACCTGCCTTCAAAGTCCTCACTGACAACCGGAAATGAATTGGGCGTCATGGTTGGAGATGGAGTTAGCGTTATGGTCGGACTGGGTGTAATCGTAAACGTCGCGGTTGGTGTAAAAGTTGGTGTGGGCGTGACCGTTGATTCAACGCCGGTTGCTTCGTACGCGCCAATATCGCAGTTGGTTGATTGCGGACGCGTTACACCGCGTTGATCGGTCGCAAGAAAACAATTCGCCGGTGGTATTTTATCAATTGCCGGACTGCCTCCGAACAACGCCATAGTTTGCGTCGGTCCACCATTGTTGCCAAGTGGAGTAAGGAACGGGTCACTGCCCGTCAAATCTGTTCCTCCCAACGTACAGCTGTTGTTATTCTCGACGAGATTGTAGCCGAGACTATTCGCTGTTCCTGCGTAGCCGACAGGTTGGTAACAGTCAGCAATCGTCGCGTTCGCCAAAATTGTATTTCGCAGATTAAACGTAGCCGCTTCGTAGTAGATGCCATAATTCTGATTGTCACTTATGGTGCTGTTGTTCAAATTTACGGTCCCGACAAACGCATGAATGCCAATGCCATAGGTGCCGCCGGTGTTGCCGTACAACGTGCTATTGTTCAATGTGAGTACGCCACCGGAAAATGTCCCCGTCGCATCAATCCCCGCGCCGCCGGAAAATGCGCCGCTCAAACTATTCCCACTGATTGTGCTTTCGTTGATTGTCATGGTTCCGTTGTCGTTCACAATGCCACCGCCGCCACCGCCGCCGCTCCCAACTTTACCGGCTATATTTCCCCTGATGCTACTTTTCGCAAGTGTCGCCGTACCAAGATTGTAAATGCCCCCGCCCCACGTATCGCTCTCATTGTTTTGGATGATGGTTTCATGGATGGAGATGGTCGCGCTACTGCGATTGTAAATTCCTGCGCCTTGACTGCTCGGATAAATGGACAGATTGTCTTGAATGATGCTGTTGTTCACCGTCAAATTTCCGGCGTTGTTGATTCCCGCGCCACCGCCGCCGGAATTCATGTCGCGCGTCTCGCGTCCATTTTGAATTGTAAAATGGTCAATCGTCGCAGTGACGCTGCTTGCCACAGTCACCACCCGCCGCGCATTCTGTCCATCCAAAATTGTATTACTTGTCTGCGACGTATAACTCGCATCCCAGCCGCCGGATATCAAAACATTTTTATCAATCAACACAACTTCTGTCCCGGCGCCGGTGTACGTCCCGCCCGCAACTTGAATTGTGTCACCTGCGACCAAACCACCTTTCGCCAGTGCGCCGTTAACCGTCGCACAGGCAGTTGCCGGACTCGCGCAATCGTTGCTATCGTTCCCTCCTGATTTCACATACCAAACTCCGCTCGCATGAACCAGTTGCGTAAGCCCCAACAACACGATGAGCAGACCACTTCCAAACAAAAATGCAATGGCAATCCGCGCACGACGCGCGTCAAGAGACCTACCGGTGGAAATTGAGTGAGACATTGCGGACTCCTTTCTTTCTATCCTGCGCTCCATGCGTTTTCATCGAACCCGCATGTACCGACGCGAGATTGATTGTATCTGATACCTAACGCCATGAACAGACCATTTACTGCCATTTACTGCCACTCAAAATCGTTGTCGGTTGGACAATAAAGTGCCATCTCCCGAAAGGATTTACCAAAGCTTGCAAAAGAAACATCGTTCTGCACCCATTGACCACACGATGCCAAACGATATAATGCAAGCCACTCCAAAAAACAAAACGGAAACAATGTATGCCCACGCGAATTTTATTTTCCATATTTTTGCTCACGGCGTTCGGCTTGCTAAATGCCTGTGACTCGTTCGCCGGTGCACCCACGACACCCATTGATAGCGGTGTGGTCGAATACGAATTTTCGCCTGCGCGCGACAAAGTGTTTTACTTGAAAGATGAAAATGGCAATCTCGCGTTGTGGGAATATGTCGTCGCGAGCAATACCAAACAAAAACTCGTTGATGTCACCGAACGCGCGCGACTGCGCGATATTCGCGGACCGCGTTTTGCCGTACTTGAAAATGGTGACATCGTCATCAAAAGCGGCGTCAACCTTTTTCGTTACGCGAATGGCGCACTCACTTTTTATCCGCTCGAAAACATTTTCCGGTATTTCGGTTCCGAGAACATCAGAAATTTGGAATTGAATGCAGAGCAGCGCGCAGAATGGGCAGACCACTATCGCGCGTTGCGCGCGTCGAACGATAAAATTTTTTACCTCGACGGCTTTTCCGAATATCCGCAAGACCGCTATTATTTTCTCAATGGACAAGATGGCGCGCCGCTGTATCTCCAAGAAGCATTCGTGTTAGGCAATGTCAATGGCAAGACGGAACGCATTTTCTTTCTCGACAAAAACTTCAACGAGACCGAACCTGCCAAATTTGGCGCGTGGCAATTGTTCAAAAATCCAAACGCGGAGGTAATTGATCGCGGCGCAGAAATCAAGGATGTCACGAGTGGCATCACCCTCACCCAAGTCAGCAGCGGTGATTGCCAACCGGCTGTGACGGGAAACATTCTGCCGTGTAATTACAAAGCGGTTGTCCGCGCGGGCGACAAAACGTATCGCTTTGGCGAAAACGAATTTCTCTATCCGCCCTATTCCAATTATTTCACTGCCGCCGACGGCACGGTCATTTTGCATGTTCTCGACAAACTCGTGCGCGCAGAGTAAAGTGATTTGACAAATCGCTTTACCATTCATCGCAAGAGGAAAGCGAATGTCTGAATCTTTCCACACCCTCGGCAAAAACGTTCACCGCAAAGACGGCATCGCCAAAGTGACCGGGCGCGAAATTTACGCGTCCGATGTGACCCTGCCGCGCATGTGGCACGCGCGCGTGTTGCGTTCACCCTACGCGCACGCGCGCATTGTCTCTATTGACAGACGTGATGCCGAAGCATTGGGCGCAGTGGTGTTGACATACGACGACGTTCCTCATCTGAAATACAACGAACGCATCGTCAGTACGCCGCCGTTTTTGTATCGTGACCGCACGGTGCTTGCGGACAAAGCGCGTCACGTTGGCGAAGCGATTGCGGCGGTTGCCGCGCCGACGGAACAACTCGCGGAAAAAGCGTTGCGCGCGATTAAAATCGAATGGGAAATTTTGCCGCACTATATGAATCCCGAAGACGCACAACAAGAAAACGCGGAACCGATTCACGATTCGATTGTGTTGAACGGCGAAGTGAAACCGATTGAAAACAATGTCGCTGTCACGCGCACGGTGAATGTTGGAAATATTGACGAAGGATTTGAACGCGCGGATTCTATTTATGAACGCGAATTTCTCACGAGCCGCATCTATCACGCGCAGATGGAAACGAAAGCGTGTGTGTGTGACCCCGCGCCCGATGGCAGCATCACCGTTTATCCGACGACGCAAAGTATTCACAACGTGCGGCAACTGCTTGGCGAGATTTTTTCAATTCCACTGCACAAGGTCAATGTCAAACGCGTTGCCATCGGCGGCACGTTCGGTTCCTCGATTCAGATGAATTCGATTATTCCGATTTGTGTTGCGCTTGCGCTCAAAGCACAGCGTCCTATCAAACTCGTTTCCACGCGCGAAGAAGACATGTACGACCACGTGCGCTATCAAACAAAATTGAAATTGAAAATCGGCGTGACGCGCGATGGAAAAATTACGGCGGGACACATTCAAGCGCTCGCCGACATTGGCGGTCACAACATTCAAGCGTATCCATTGCTCTCCGTCCTCGCGGGCTGGAGCGCGTCGCTGTATAAATTTCCGCATCTGCGTTTTGAAGGCAAAGCGGTGTACACCAACAAAACGCCGTCGTGCGCGATGCAAGGGTTCGGCAATCCGCAAGCGACGTTCGCGATGGAATCTTTGATGGACGAAATCGCGCACGAGTTGAACATTGACCCGATTGATTTCAAATTAAAAAATTACGTCGGACTCGGCGGAACGTTTTGGGGACAAGGACCTTCCGTGCAATCCATCATTCGCAGCGATGGTGTGCCACAACTTTTACGCGACGGCGCGCAAAAAATTGGCTGGCGCGCGCGTCCGAAAGCGGGAACGCAAACGGGACGTTATCGTCATGGAATCGGCATGGCGCGCGGCTTTCACACGTCAGGCGCAGGCGCGCCAAAACCCGGCGAAGTAATTGATTATTCGGGCGCGTTCGTCAAGGTGAATGAAGATGGTTCGGTGGATGTTGTTCACGCGATGATGGACCACGGTGGCGGCACACTCGAAGCGATTGCGAAAATTGTCGCGGAAGAATTGGGCGTGCCAATCGAACGCGTCGGCATTTCGCCTGCCGATACGTTGACGACGATTTACGATGTTGTCACGCACGCAACGCGCGGTGTGTACGCGGGCGGTGGCGCGGCGCACAAAGCGGCATCGAAAGTCAAGCAGCAAATTTTTGAGTACGCATCGCGCGTTCTCGAAATGCAAGCCGATTCGTTGGTGATTGAACCCGATTACGAATTGATGCAAGGCATGATTTATTGTCCAAATTTTCCCGAACGGCGCATCACGCTCGGCGCGCTCGCGAAACAATTGCAAATCAATTCGTGGGGGACAATGGCAGCCGTTGAAAGTTTGCGTCAGGTGAACTGTCCGCCCGCGTTCGTCACGTATTTCGTTGACCTGACCGTTGATACGGAAACGGGACATGTTACGACAAATCGCGCGGTTATCGGCAGCGACTGCGGCACGCTCATTAATCCCGGCATGGCAATCGGTCAACTCGAAGGCGGTTTGTCAAAAGGGATGGGTTACGCGCTCATTGAAGAAAATCAATGGGACGCGCAAACGGGACAACTCGCCTCAAAAGGTTTTTGGGTTGACGGTAAAACACCCGCCATCAGCGAAGCGCCGATGAATGCCAACATCATCACACATTTTTCCGACACGTACGAACCGAGCGGTCCATTCGGCGCAAAAGGCATCGGCGAGGCGGCAACGAATCCGTGCGCTGCCGCATACGCGAATGCGTTGTATAACGCGTTGGGAATTCGTTTTACGGAACTCCCTATTACGGCGGAAAAGATTTTGAGCGCGATAACCGCGAAAGAAGAACGCGAAATACGCGAAAAGGAAAATGCGAAGAGGGAAATGGTGGCGGTGATGTAGGCGGGGGAGTGATTAGGTTCTGTTGACATTTGAGGTAAGGAACATCGAAGTAAGCGACACTATTGGG
>CAYXXF010000016.1:148250-172548 GCA_964469005.1 uncultured Anaerolineales bacterium | reverse complement strand
AACCCGCGCTAATCGTGTCGTCGTGGCGCGTCAGCTGATTTCGCCAACAGTATCAGTGTTAGTCATACAACATTATTGCCTAGGTATTGGTCCGTGAGCGCGTAAGCAACAAGTGGTCAAAACAAAGCCGTCAAGACCTTTCATCAAGTCTTGCAAAAATGTATTTGGGAAAAATATCTTGTCGAAACCAATAAGGAGACTGAAATGCCAGAACCCGAAAACGCATCAAGCATGGGAATCCCCACGCCGCATCCCGCGCTCAAGCGTATGGAAAAATTAATCGGCGAGTGGAAATTGACAGGGCGCACGCTGAACGCGGACGCGGACAACATTTCGGGGTGGAGTCGTTTCGAGTGGCTGCCCGGCGGATTTTTTGTTCAAAACACGGGGCAGTTGAATTTTATGGGGATGAACGTCGAAAGTGTGGAAATGATTTGGTATGACCCGGCGACGGACACATTTCCTTCGACGGTGTATTCCAATCTTTCGGGAGAACCTTCGTCATATCCTTGGAATGTGGAAGGAAATACCGTGACACATTGGGAAGGCACTTCTAAATACACGGGAACATTGAGCGAGGACGGCAAAACCCTTGCGGGTGGATGGAGACCGAATCAAGACGAGGCAAGTTCAGAGGAAAACGCGTATGATGCGGTGATGGCGCGAGTGGGGTAATTACTTGCCTCGCGCCGTTTCGACGATAGCTTTGAGTAAAGAATATTCACCTGCTGCATCATCATTGATTGACCAAATCATCACGCCGCTCGCGCGTTCCATTGCCAATTGTGTTTTCGCGCGCATTGTCGGCAAACCATTGTACGCGGCGATAGTTCCGTGATAGTTGAAAAAATCCGTTTGCGCCGCGCTCGCATCACTTTTCACCAATTTTGAAAATGACACATCGCCGGGCGACGCGTAAAACGGAACGCCCAACACGGTTTTCTCTTTTGGCAATCCGCGCGCGTGCCAATAGTCCAGTGATTTTTTTGCAAGCGCGTATGTTGAGTGATGCGCGCCGCTGTCCGTATACGCCATCAGATTCAAAAAATCTACGAGCGCGAATGTTTCGTTCAGAATTCCGTCCGCGTGTTCCCCATACGCGGCAACAGCAGCCGTCAATAATTTTTTCCGCGCTGTGAGTTCTGCGCGCAATTCTTTCATCAGCGAAAGAAAATTTTCGGACGACGCGCCGCCCGTTGGATATTCCCAATCTATATCCGCGCCGTCCAAATTATTTTCGTTCACGTACTGCATCAAATTTTTTATGAATTTCGCGCGCAGTTCGGGCGACGCGGCGAACGCTTCAAATTCTTTTTCGAGACCCCAACCGCCAACGGAAATCAACACGCGAATATTTTTTGCGTGCGCGCTTTCAACAATCTGCTGCAGTTTCCAACCGTTCGCAGGAAAATCAATTGTGCCATCTACTTTCGGCAAGGCGAACGCGTAATTGATGTGTGTGAGTTGTGAGATTTACGCGGGCGCGACGGGAATGCCCCAATCGGTGATATAGCCGACGACGCGGAACGCGGGTTTCGGTTCGGGGGTGGATGTTGGCGTTGGAGGAATTGCAGTGGGAAGAATTGTTGGTGTCACAGAAGGGGGGGGTGTTGGTGGCGGCGGTGTTGGCGTTGTTGCGTTGCACGCGGCGATGAGGATGAACAAAATAGTGAATGTAAAAATTTTGCGCGCGTGCAGAATTAATTGCTTCATGTGGAAGAATTGCAGAGTAAAGCACCTAAACGCGAATCGACGCGAATTGTTACGAATCTACACAAAGAAAAAAATTTGTTTTTTATTCGCGCGAATTCGTTTTGATTCGCGTAGATTCGCGTTTCCCATACCTTCTAAAAATCGAATCAAAAATCTACTGCGCGAACACCAGCGCGCGTTGTGCTTGATGAATTGTCGAGTTGAGGCGTTCGCGAATGGAAGAGGTGAGCGCGACGTTCGCTTGTTCCATTCCCAACAGCACCGCGCCGACGACGGGCGGCGACGCGAGTTTCACGAGACGCGCGCCGGGCGCAACCTGCAAAATCGTTTCGCGTGCGGGACGAATCAACGCTTCGCCGGAATTCCACATACTGCCCACCAACACCACATCAAAATTTTCATTCTCAAAATTCAATTGCCGTATCACCGCGTTTCCCAATTCGCCGAGTTCGCGTCCCGCGCGTTGAATCAACGCTTGCGCGACGACATCACCTTGCGCGGCGATTTCAAAAATCAGGGGCGCGGACGACGCATCGAGGTCATAACGAAAATTGACGATGCCTTCGAGCAAATCTTCCACATCGCGCGCGCCCGCGCGTTGAATCAACGCGTCCGCAAGTTTTGTTGCGGGTCCGCGTTTCGTCCACATGTGCGACACGGCGGCGATTGCCCAAGCCACCAGTTCACCTGCACCCGCGCTCTCACCCATCGTCGCGCCCGCGCCCGTGACCATGCCTTCGCGTTTGCGGTCACGCGTGCGCCCGCGACAATTGCAGCCCGTTCCCGAAACAATCGCAATGCCCCAACCTTCTTCCGAACCCGCAATCACGCCGAGCATCGCATCATTCACTGCGTCCACCGGCGCGTCGAGTCCGAGCGTTGCAATCGCGTCGAGCATCGCCGCGCGCTCCGTATGCCAATCGAATCCCGCAATCCCGAAACCCGCGCCTGCAATGTCACGCGTCGAGAGATTCGCCTGCGCCAACGCACCTTGCGTCGAATCGTTGAGTGCGCGAATCAATCCTTCGTAACCCACCGATTCATGATTGCCTGCGCCGCCAATGCCGAAACCGAGAACTTGACCTGTTTCGTCCGCAATGCACGCGTGGCTTTTGGAACTGCCAATGTCAACGCCTAAAAAATATCGAGACATGAGAAGAGAGATTGGAGATTAGAGATTAGAGATTACGCATCGCGTCGCGCAATGTGCGATAGCCAATCACATGCACACCGGATTCAGAAATCATTTCACGAAATTGTTGATTCAAAAATAATTTGTAATCGGCGACGCGGCATTTCCAATCGGGCGCCATCGCGCGCACTTCGGCAGAATCGCGGCACGGATGAAACACGAGCGCGCTCAAACCAACGGGCAGCGCGTCCAATGCGCGTTTCGCTTCTTGCAAACGATTTTTGTGATTCGACAAATCCAACGCGTCGAAATGGTCGAATAACGGCATGCCGCGCTTTTCGGCGCGGCGAATTTGTGCGAGAACGTCTTTAGGCATTTCTTTCATCCATTCGTGTTCGGGGCGCAGCACGAACGTGGGCAAACGAAATTTTTTCGCCACACGCAAATACGGCGGCAAGAGACGCGGATGAAACAATGTGAGCATGTGGGTGTCCATGTGCGTTACGTCAATGCCAGCCGCGAGCGCGCGTTTCACTTGCGCGGTCAATTCAATTTCTACCGCGTCGGGTTCCGCGTTCTCTTGTGTCGGCTCGGTCTCTGAATAAAAATATCCGTCCGCGTCCAAAAAACCACTCGCATCCTCACGCGTCGAGACGGCGCCCCAGCGAAAATTTTTCCACTCACTGTTGAGCGTACAGTGAACGCCAATGTCAAAACGTGGATTGTCGTGTTGTGTGCGAAACACTTCCGCCGCCGCGGGAAACCACGGACACGGCACCATCGTCGCGGCGGAGGACATGATGCCAAAGGCGAGTAGGTCTGCATACGCGTCCACCGACGCCTGACACATGCCAATATCGTCCGCGTGCAAAATGACGACGCGCGCGTTTTCGTCATAACCGAGTTTTTGAAGAGTAGAATTCATGTTGTGATGGAGAGATTGGGTAATTGGTGATTAGGTAATTAGGTAATTAGGTGATTGGGTGATTGGGTGATTGACGAAGGATAAACGACGAATGACGAATTTCGATTTGCGACATGCGATTTGCTATTTGAAAAACTGTGGCAGATATTTTTTATTCGTTTCCAACAAATCATCCAACACCGCTTGCGCTTGGTCGGGTTTCGGTCCCAAAGGATTTGTGATGAGCGCTTGATACGCGGCTTCGCGGTCACCGTGTACGGCGGCTTGGACGGTGAGCAGTTCGTAGGATTTTACTTGGGCGAGCAATCCAAAGCAAGCGTCGGGCAACGGGTCTGTGGGAATCGGATGCACTCCGCTGCGATTCACGTTCGACGGAATTTCCAAAACCCAATGCGCGGGATACGACGAAACCGCGCCGTTGTGCGCGATGTTGACGACGTGCGTTTCGTTCAAATCGTTGTAATGCGCATTCAACAATTGCGTCGCGACGGTGGAATAATACGCGCCGCCGCGTTTCATCAAATCGGCGGGCATCTCAGTCATCGCGGGGTCGGCATATTGTTCCAACAATCCTTTTTCAATTTCTTGCACTTGTTCCGCGCGTGAGGGGGGCCAATGTTCTTGTTCCGCCATTTTTTTCGCGGTGTAATAAAAGTATTGCAGATAATAATTCGGAATCGCGCGCAACGATTCAATCAAGCGCGGACTCCATTCGGGTTCGTCTTCACTTTTCAATTCCGCGACAGCATCTTCAAGAATCGTATTCCACACATCTTCGCCGTCGAGCGTGAAACCGCGATGCCATGACAAATGATTCAGTCCGAGCGTTTTCAATTCACCGCGCGACGGGTCAATTTTCGTTTGCAGTTTTTCTTCCAGCCGCGCAAGCATCCGCATTTTCGTATTGATGGGTACATTGCAGACGCCGACCGCGAGAATGTCGGGCGCGTATTGCGATAATGCTTGTGTGACAAGTCCCGCCGGATTGGTGAAATTCGCAAGCATCGCGTTCGGCGCGAGTTCGCGCATGTCGTTCGCAATGTCGAGAATGACGGGAATCGTGCGTAACGCTTTTGCCATGCCGCCGACGCCCGTTGTTTCCTGCCCAATGAGCCCATGTCGCTTGCCGAGATATTCGTCATTGCGCCGCGCAGGCATCATCCCCACGCGCAATTGTGTTGTCACATAGCTCGCGCCCTTCAACGCTTCGCGCCGATTCGTGGTGAGAAAAATTTTGAAAGATGCGTTTTTTGCATCTACCATTCTTTGCGCAAATCCACCGACGACGCGCAATCGTTCCGCGTCAATATCCACGAGCCACAATTCCGTCAATGGAAAGCTCGCGGTGCGTTGCAAAAATCCGTTGACCAGTTCCGGTGTATAAGTTGAACCACCACCGATGACAGCGATTTTCACTAAAGTAGTAGGTAGTAAGTAGCAGGCAGCAAGGGCAGAATAATACGTGCTACCTGCTACCTGCTACTTTTCAACCCCTGTAATTACTACCCCTTGCATAAAAAACTTTTGTGTGAAAATAAAAATAATCACCGGCACAATCAACGTCATGATTGTTCCCGCTTGCGTGAGTTCGGGTTTGTTGCCATAGATGCTGTTGAAACGCGCGAGACCAACAGCGATGGGTTGCAATTCGGGATGCGTCGAAAGATAAATCAGCGGACCGAAATAATCATTCCACGCGTACACAAAATGAAAAATTCCCACCGCGATAATCGCGGGCCACGCTTGAGGCAAAATCACGGAACGCAAAATGCGAAACGCGCCCGCGCCGTCCATCATTGCCGCTTCGTCCATCTCGCGCGGAATGGTGAGAAAAAATTGGCGCAAGAGAAAAATGTCGTACGCGTTGGCGAAAAATGTTGGCACGAGTAAGGGCAGCCATGTCCCCACCCAACCGAGTTTCACATAGAACGTGTACGTCGGAATGAGCGTGACCGCTTCGGGCAAAAAAATTGTTGCAATGACAATGGTGAATAATAATTGTTTGCCCGGAATGCGAAAGCGCGCAAAGCCATATGCAACGAGAACATTGGAAAGCAGTACGCCAAGCGTACTCAATACGGCGAGCGCAATTGTATTAAACATCAAGCGCGGGTAATTGAGCAAGTCCCACACTTGTTGATAATTCGAAAGCGTCGGCGCAAATTCCCACGCGCGGTCGAGCGAGCGCCACGCGCCTTCCCACACAATCGGCGGCGCGGACAAATTCGCGGGGTCGAGAAATTCGCTCGTCGCGCGTCCTTTTTTGTATAGCGCGAGTTCGCGTATTCCGTCCGCAAACGGCACTTTATAAATCTCGTACTCTTTGCCTTCAAACGTAATCACGCGCGGTTTCGCGGGATACAACGGCGTGCCAAGTTCCGCGACTTGCGACGGCGTCTTGAACGAATTGAGCGTGATACGCAAGAGCGGCGAAAGAAAGAACGCGAGCAGAATCACGACGACGAATGTGATGACAAACGCCGTGCTGCCTTGACGCAATCGCCGCGTCCAATGCGCGGGAACGGCGAGAACTTCAGCGGTGACAGGTTCACTTGCAGTTTTCACTTGCATTTCTTGTTTTCGCAAGACCGACAGGTTTCTCGATGCTCGCATCGCAAAACCTGTCAGGTCTCTTTGATTACCGATTCTCCGCCGCGTAGTGGACCCAAAACTTGCTGCTCCAAAACAAAAAGACCGTGAACGCGAGAATAATCAAAAACAAAACCCATGCTTGCGCCGCGCCGTACGACATGTTTTGAAACGTGAAAAAAGTTTTGTACAAGTACAAATTGAAAAACATTGTCGCGCCGCCGGGGCGTCCCGTGCCGTCGGTGAGAACAAGCGGCACGAGAAAATATTGAAACACGCCGACGATACCCAACACGAGCGAATAAAAAATCACGGGCGACATCATCGGCAAAGTCACATTCCACAATGTTGCCCACGCGCCCGCGCCGTCCACTTTTGCCGCGTCATACAATTCGCTCGGAATGTTTTGCAGCGCCGCGAGATTGATAATGATGGCGCTGCCGATGCCCCACAAACCGAGAATCACCAAACTCGGATACACCCACGTCGGGTCATTCAACCAGCCCGGCGTATTTTGCACGCCCAATGCTTCGAGGGTCTGATTAATCCAACCCGTTTCGGGATTCAACAAACCGCCCCACGCAAAAATTCCCGCGACGAACGGAATCACGTACGGTAAATAAAACATGATGCGAAAAAAACTTTTGGCGCGCAACGCTTTGTGATTGAGCAAGAGCGCCATCAGAAATGGCAGAGCGAGTCCAATCGGTAACGCGATGAGCGCGTACTTGAACGTAACGCCGAGCGAATTGACCAACTGCGAATCGGTCAACATTTTTTGATAGTTGTCGAACCCGACAAAGCGCAATGGTTGTTCCTGCGCGAGATTGATGTTGCTAAAGGAAAAGCCGAGCGTGGCAATCATCGGCGCGAGCGTGAAAACCAGAAACCCGACAATCCAAATCGAAATGAAGGCGAGCCCTTGCAGCGCTTCACGCCGCGCGTTGGGTTTCAAGTGAAAGATGCTGAATAATTCTCGGAAGGAACTCATTTTTGGATCTCGTCATATCGAACGGAGTGAGACATCTCTGCCACAAGTGAGATTTCTCGCTCCGCTCGAAATGACCTGCATCATCCTCTCGTCCTTCCCTCTCGACGATGACGCGCCGACGAAATGTTGGAGAGGTGATGAGCCAAGACGCGGATGCAGTTCAGCAAAGCGTCGGCTTGGCTCATCATCGGAGAGGAGAGAAGAACGCGCGGACAAACTCACGGCGCGGTTTTTTTGTCGAACACCGCTTGCAAATCTTTTTGGAATTGCGCGATTTCTTTGTCGAGGTCGAGACCGTCAGTGGTGTATAACTTGTTCAAAAACACATTGGCGAGGTCGAACGACTCGTTGTAATTTGGCATGTATCCTTCGAACGATGGATTGTCCGCATACGCGATGCCGTCAACGAAAACTTGCCAGTCCACTTTTTGCGTCCACGTTTCGTTGAGCGAATCAAAGAACGCTTTTTGGTCTGCCGTGCGCGCGGGCATGCCGCCGTACGTTTTCAACAGTTCGAATGACGCGGGTCCGAGCAAATACGTCAAGACCGTGAATGCTTCGTCGTGATGCTTGGACGCTTTCAGGATGCGGAACGTGTCCGCGTTGAAATTTGAAGTTGTCTTGCCTTTGTACGAAGGAACGGCTGCCACATCCCAATTGCCGCCCGCGTCGGTGAGACAGCAGGTGTACCAGAGGTGCGTCAACGCAGTGGCAACTTTGCCGGAATTGAACGGATTGCCCTGTCCATACTCTTGACTCTCGCGCGTCGGACCATTGGCAATCGTATGTTCTTTCCAAATGCCGTTATAGACCCATTTCCACGCGTCCGCCCACTGCGCCGGAATTTGCGCGGTCTTGCCGTCGGGCGCAACGAATGTGTCCGCGCCAAAGTACGAACCCACCGCGCGCAAATCTTGATACTGCGGCTCGTAGCCGTACTGCACAACATTTTTCGCGTCGAACGCAGGGTCGCTCGCGTCTTTGTTATTTTTGTCAACCGTCAATTTCAACACGAGCTTGTTGAGTGTGTCGTACGTCCACTCTTCTTCCGTGCCGTCTTTCCATTTGTATTTTTCGCCGTACTTGTGGGGCGGATAATTCAAATCCGCTTCGTCAAACATATCGCGTTGATAAAACAGTGCGGACGGAAAAATCGCGAACGGAATACCAACTTGTCCTTCGCCGCCGACTTTATAAAAATCAACCGCGCCTTTGTCATATTGCGTGAGGTCATAATTGTTTTTTGCAATCAACGGGGCGAGGTCGAGCCATTGTCCGTGAAATGCTTCCGCGCCCGAAACGCCGACAGGTCCAACAATGTCCGGCGGATTGCCCGAAGCAATTTCGGTCGCGAGCGTGTCGCGTGAGGCATCGTACGCGACGACTTCGAGGACGAGTTGAATTTTGTCTTGCGACGCGTTAAATTTTTCCGCAATCGCTTGTTCGACTTTGACTTGTTCGGGGTCGTTGCCGGTGCCGAGTCCGATGAACCAACGAACTTGCGTGCGTCCTGCAATTGGCGGTGGTGGTGTCGCAATAATCGCAACCGTTGGCGCAACGGTTGGTTCTGCTGCTTGCGTTGGCGCGGCAGTGGGTTGCGCGGGAACGGCGCTGGGCTGCGCGGGAACGGCAGTGGGTTGTGGAACTGCGGTGGGTTGTGGTGCGGGCGTCGCGGGTGAAGCGCACGCGACGATGATGAGCAACAACACAACAAGAATCGAGAGAATACCGATTCGATTCTGCATGGTAAATTCTCCTCCTGAATTTAATTTGCAATGGACACATGACGCGGGTGAATCAAAAAAAATTTTGATTCACCCCTCGCGGGCATCATGTGTCACGCGTAAGGGTCGAGGTGTAGAAAAAAATTTATAGTACTCGGCGAGCGGCACTGCTCCTTTCGCACTGACACAACACACTATCACGCGGAATGTTGCATCAGATTTTTTTTACGAAATTTATTCTGTGCAACCACACGAAGAACGAATGACTAGTGTTGTCGGTAAAAGAGTGAGGGGTTCTGCCGTACCATTTTGCAAAAGTTGAATCAACACGCGCGTCGCTTCCATACCCACTTGTTCAATCGGCGCGTGAACGGTGGTGAGCGCGGGCTGTAACACTTGCGCCAAATCTTGGTCGTCGAAACCGACGACGGAAACATCTTGAGGAATTTTCAACTGTGCCGCGCGTAGCGCCGCGTACACACCAACAGCGGCTTCATCATCACCTGCGAACACGGCATCGAATGGAACACGTTCGCGCAAAATTTGTTCGAGCGTCGCTTGCGCGATGTGCCTGTCAAATCCGCCGGGCGCAATCAATTCCGGCTCAATCGGTAAATTGTGCCGCGTCAATGCTTCGCGATAACCCATTTCGCGCCAGTAACCATCTTCGTTATTCGCTTCGCCGGTGAGAAATAAAATTCGCCGCCGTTGATGTTTGACGATGAGATGTTCGACGATGGCGCGCGTCGCGGCTTTGTTTTCAATCGTCACGCACGGAATCGTCAAATCTTCGGGCGATGATTGATGGAGCAACACAAGCGGCACGCCGAGCGAATGTGTTTCGCGTACGCCCTCATCGGACAAACTGCCCGCGAAAACGAGCAGTCCATCCGCGTTGTGCCTGCCGAACGAACCGGGCAGCTGACTTTGGGGACCGCGCCGCCCGGCAGTGGAAATCAAAAGGTCATAGCCGTGCTGCGCCGCGACACTTTCGACACCGCGCAAGAGGGGACTAAAAAAATCGCCGACGATTTCCGCGAGTAAAAGCCCAAGCGTATTCGTGCGCGAAGTGGCAAGATTCCGCGCGGCGGCGCGCGGGGTATAACGCAGCGCGCGCATTGCGGCTTCCACTTTGGTCACAACATCTTCGGAAACGGGAACATTCCGATTCAGCACACGGCTGACGGTGGAAATCGAGACACCCGCTTTGCGGGCAACGTCGTCAATGGTCGGGGCAGTGGGTCTGGAAATCATAAAACATGAAAAATGTAATTATGAAAGCGGTTTCAGAAACCGCTTTCATAATATACTGCGCTTTCTTGTTCCTGTCAAGCGCGTTCTCCTTTTTTTACCAAAATGCGCGGCGATTTACACAATCGCCAATTCGGCGTATCCTGTCAAAAATTCCGGCGCGGAGAAGAGACAATGTCCGAACTCGAAGAATATCGGAAAACGAAAGACGATTTTTTCAAGAATCATTTTCAATCACCGCTATCAACAGAACAAAAGAAAAATTTTACCGGGCTGAACTATTTTCCCGAAAATGACGCGCTGCGTTTCACCATTGAATTGGAACGCTATGCGAACCCTGAACCAATTCAAATGCAAACCAGCAAAGGCGAGCTGCGCGATTATTTCAAAATTGGACGGATTCGTTTTCCGGTGAACGGCGTCGAGACCACGCTTCAGGTGTATGAATCGGCTGACCATCCCGACGATTATTTCATTCCATTCGTGGACGCCACTGCCCCACACGAAACGTACGGCGCGGGACGCTACCTCGAACCCGAACGCGTGGGCATGGACAAGCTGTTGGTGGATTTCAATGTGGCGTACAATCCCTACTGCGTCTATGGTGACAAATGGAGTTGTCCGATTCCACCGATGGAAAATTGGCTAGCGGTGAGGATTGAGGCGGGGGAAAAGAATTTCAAAGAGGACAAATAATTTTTACGCCGTCAACACGCGCACATCGGCAGTATCGCAGCAGACGAGGACATTTTCATTTGGCGCAAATTCGCCGGGGCGATGTCCGGCGCTGCTTTGAATGCGCGCGACAATCGTTTCTTGATTCGCCAACGCGATGAGGTAGCGCGTATCGGTACCAATATAGACGGCTTCGCGCACAGTGCCTGCAAGCGCCAATTGCGCGGCGTGCGGGGAAAATTGTTCGGGGCGCGCGAGCGAAACTTTTTCGGGACGAATCGTGAGCGTCACTTGCGCGCCGTGCGAGAGAAATTCGTTTTGGTGTGGTACATCAACGCGCGTGTCTGCTACTTTGAGTCCGGTAATTTCGCTTTCCACTTGGACAACGTGCGCGTTCAAAAAATTTGTTTCGCCGATAAAGTCCGCAACAAAACGCGTCGCGGGCTTTTCGTAAATTTCCATCGGCGCGCCCACTTGCAAAATTTTTCCGGCGTTCATTACCGCGATGCGGTCACTCATCGTCAGTGCTTCTTCTTGGTCATGCGTCACATAAATAAATGTAATGTTCAACAATTCTTGCATGTGCTTTAATTCGAGTTGCATGTTCTTGCGTAATTTCAAATCCAACGCGCCCAACGGTTCATCCAACAACAACACCGCCGGTTGATTCACCAACGCGCGCGCCAACGCGATACGCTGTTGTTGTCCGCCCGACAATTGACTTGGCTTGCGTTCTGCCGTGTGTGGCAGCTCGACCAATTCCAGCGCGGCGCGCACGCGTTTTTCTTTTTCCTCTTTCGAAACCCCTTTCACTGACAAACCAAAGCCAACATTTGACGCGACCGTGAGATGCGGAAAGAGCGCGTAATTTTGAAACACCGTATTAACCGGACGCCGATACGGCGGCACGCCATTCATGGATTGTCCTTGAATCAATACCTCACCTTGCGTCGGTTGTTCAAATCCGGCAATCAAACGCAGCGTCGTCGTTTTGCCACAACCGCTCGGACCCAATAACGTAAAAAATTCTCCCGCGCGAATTTGCAAATTGATTTCGCGCACCGCGTTCACTTGCTGCGACGCGGGGCTCGACGCGGCAAACGTTTTGAAAACATTGCGCAACTCGACAGCAAGCTCACTCATTCCGTTCCTCGCACCGTAGAGTTTGTACCAACGCGCCGCAGCCATTCGGAAAAAACAATTATCACCACCGAGACGAGCATGATGATAGCGGCAAGACTGACGACCAATGGCAGCCGACTTGGAAATCGCAATTGGGAATACAAATAGACCGGCAGTGTATTGTCCGTACCGGTGAGAAAAAACGCGAGCGCAAATTCATCGAACGATGTAGTGAATGAGGAAAGAAACGCGGCAATCAACGCGGGTGCGCTGATGGGCAACGTCACGCGCATCAATGTGCCCCAATACGTCGCGCCCAAATCCATCGCGGCTTCCTCTAAATTTTGTTCAAAGCCCGCGAGCCGCGCGGCGACAATCAACATCACATACGGCACATTGATAACCGTATGCGCGGCAGCAACCGTCACGAGTGAAAGTTCCACATTCCACTGTGCAAATAACAACAGCAATGCTACGCCCAACACCACATACGGAATCACCAGAGGCAATGAAGAAATCGCGAGAAAAAAACTGCGCCCCGGAAAATTGAAGCGCGCAATCGCGACCGCAGCCATCCCGCCGAGTATCACCGCGATGAACGATGAGACCAAACCGACGACGAGACTATTGCGCACCGCTTGCAGCAATTCGCGCGCATTCAATAAATTTTGATACCACTTGAGCGTGAAACCTTTGAGCGGAAAAACGAGGAGCGTGGAATCGTTGAACGAAAAGAGAACCAACAACAGAATCGGGAGATACAAAAAAAACGCGAGCAGCAAATAATAGCCAAACCCAAAAGACACAAAAGCACGTTCGCGCATCCGTTTGCCTCCAGCTATGCTCCCGCCAAATCAGAAACGCGAATGAACCGATTAAAGATGACGATAAAGCCCAACACCAACAGCATCAAAATAATGCTCATTACCGCGCCAAGCGGAAAATTGAGCGCGCGCACAAATTGGTCTTGAATCAAATTGCCATACATGATGCCTTGCGCACCGCCAACCAACGCGGGCGTCACCCATTCACCCAGCGTTGGAATAAACACAAAAAAGAACGCAGCAATGACGCCGGGCAAACTCAATGGCAGCGTCACGCGCAAAAATGCCTGCCACGGCGGACAACCCAAATCCGCCGCCGCTTCGAGCAAACGACGGTCTACGCGTTCGAGCGCAGAAAAAATCGGCAGCGTCGCAAACGGAATCCACACATACACCAATGTCACCACCACCGCCGCGCGACTATACAACAGAATCGGCAGCGCTTCGTCAATCAAATTCAGCGACAACAGTAATGTGTTCAGCAAACCGCCGGAACCGAGAATCAATTTCCACGCGAGGATGCGCAGCAAGAAACTTGTCCACGCAGGGACAATCAAAATCGTCAACAACGTGACGCGCGACGCGCCCGCGCGAAACGATAAAAAATACGCCAACGGGTACGACAGCACAATCGCGATCAAGGCGGTTTGAAACGCGATCCAGCCCGATTGTCCCAACAGGTTCAGGTACGATGGGTTCGCAAAAAACTGTTGATAATTGTCCAGTGTGAACTGTTCGCGTTCCGCGCCGAACGAACCGGCGCGGAACGAAAACACTGCCATGATGCCGAGCGGCACAATGAACAACACAAACAGCCACACCACCGGTGGCAGCATGAGAATTGTAATGCGCGAACGATTTTCCATTACGGCGCGGCTTTGACTTCACTCCACATGCCCGTGAACAATTCGCGCTGCGCTTTGGTCAACGGGCGATAGAAATTCGTCGAGTCGAGGATTTCCGGTTTATCCAAACCCATCGCCGAAACCAATGCGGGGTCGAGCAGTGACAACGCGTCGTTGTTTGAGGCGCCATAGCCATTTGTATTTGCCATCGCGGCAATCGCTTCGGGCGCGAGCAGCGCGTCGAGATAATCGTACGCGAGGTCCACATTTTTTGCCTTGCTCGAAATCGCGTAGCCGCACACCCAGCCGAGCCGTCCTTCTTTCGGCGTGATGTATTCGGCAGGAATGTTTTCCTGTTTCGCGGTCACATACGCGTCGTTCCACGCGTTCGATGCAACCCACGCATCACCCGACGCAATCAGTTGACTCACTTCGGTCGCGTCGCTCCAATAATTGAGCAAGTTCGGTTTCAATTCCAATAATTTTTTCTTGATTTGCGCGTTTTGCTCGGGGGTCGTATTCCACGGGTCAAACCCGAGCGACAATGCAGTGATGATGTGCGCGCTTTCCCCCGAATCAAACATCGAAACATGTCCTTTGTATTCGGGATTCCACAAATCGCCCCACGACGTCGGCGGCGTTTTGACTTTGTCAGTGCGATAAATGATAGATTCAAAACCCCAATCGTACGGAACGAAATATTGTTTGCCGTCAATGAGTCCGTGCTTGGCAAGTTTTTGCGTCACGCCCTTCCAATTTTTCAAACGCGACGTATCAATCGGTTGCAGCAAACCTTCCTGCACATAGAGTTCCCAGTAATTGGTACAAGGGTGCGCGAGGTCGAATTGAAATCCACTTTGTGCTTTGGCGAATCCTTCCGCGTCTTCGGCAAACAACGCGCGTTCGGGTTGAACGTTCGGATGCTTTGCGGTGAACGCGGCATAGTACGCCGGTTCTTCATAGCCCGCCCAATCCAGAATGACGAATGGTTCGTTGGATGAGGCGGGCGCGCTAGTAGGCGCTGTGGTTGGTTGTGCAGAAGCCACTGTAGGGGGGGGTGAAGTGGGAGCGACCGTTGCGGGGGGGGGCGTCGCGCTGGCGCACGCGCTCAAAACAATACTCGCAGTGATGAGCAAACACAATTCGATGCCTCGATGCAGTGAAACAATGCGGAGAAAATTTTTCATTGCACTCGTTCTCCTTTGCAAACACGCGGCGAATGGCGCGTATTATAACAAAAAATCTACGCGCGGTGCGAGAATTTTTTTCGCGCCGCGCGTTCCTTTATTCCGTCAAACCCCACTGGTACGTATTTTTGACGATACGCAAGTACACGAACGTTTCCATTTCGCGTACGCCTTTGACTTGAGCAATCTTGTCGGAAATCAAACTCAACAAATGGTCATTGTCGCGACAGCCCACTTCAATCAACAAATCATACGGTCCCGTACAAATCACCACATAACTCACCTCAGAGAATTTCCCGAGTTCATCTGCGATTTTCCGCAGCCGCGCGCCATCCGCTTTAATCGCAATCGTCGCGGTGACATTGATGCCCAACACCACATTGTCCGTCACGCCGCGAATTTTTACGACGCCATTTTCCATCAGCCGATTCGTACGCTGCTGCACGGTGGAAGGCGCAAGTTTCAATTCTGCCGCCATTTCTGCAAACGAACGCCGTCCATCCTCTTGCAAAATGCGGAGAATCTCCAAATCCGTTTCGTCCACTTTGTATTCTTTACTCATGTTTCGTTTCTCACTCCCGTAGCGGGCGACTTGCGCGTTTCGGTATTTTTCAAAAAAACCGAAGATTCTTTGACAAAATTCACCTTGACACGTTGAAACAACGCGATTATACTACAATTGTCGTTGATTCGACAATACCCCAAGACCTGACAGGTTTCTAAACTGCTGTGATACGAATCTTCTTGGCGCGATAAAAACCTGTCAGGTCTCTCTTTTTTCTCTTATGGTCAACCTCACCAAATCAAAGGCGCTTTGGCAAACTGCCGCGCAAGTTCTCCCGAACGGTGTCACTTCTAATTTTCGCTACTGGGGTCCCGACGATACGCGCTATCTCGAACGCGGACACGGCGCGCACATTTGGGATGTGGACGGCAACGAATACATTGACTATCGTCTCGGTTACGGTCCCAACATTTTGGGACACGGCGACGCCCGCATTGACGAAGCGGTCATCGAAGCCGTGCGCGGCAACGGCAACATCTTTGCCATGAGCTTGCCCATCGAGCAAGAGGTCGCGCGCAAGATGTCTGAGATGTGTCCATGCGTGGACTTGGTGCGCTTTTGCAATTCCGGTACCGAAGCGACACATCATGCGCTGCGCGTCGCGCGTTCGTACACCACGCGCGAAAAATTTATCATGTTCGAAGGACAATATCACGGTGTTCATGATTACGTCCTCTTTACGACAATGGTGCGGAACGATTGGATTACGACGAATCGCCGCAGTCCCGTCGCCGTGCCAATTACTTCGGGTATTCCCAAAGCATTGCAAGATTTGGTCATCATGCTCCCCTTCAATGACCCCGAAACACTCGAACGCGTCGTGAAACAAACATGGCAAGATGTTGCCGCGATTTTGGTCGAACCTGTCTTAGGAAATTGTGGCGGCATCACGCCCGAACCCGGTTGGCTTGAAACAATTCGTAAAGTGTGCGACGAGTACGGCATTGTGTTTATCATGGACGAAGTGAAAACAGGTTTTCGTTTGTCCAAAGGCGGCGCGCAAGAATTTTATGGCGTCACGCCGGACCTTGCGACGTACGCCAAAGCGATGGGCAATGGCTATCCCGTCGCCGCGTTCGGCGGCAAACGCGAAATCATGAAACACATTACGAGTGGTCTCGTTCACGGCGGAACGTATTGCGGCAATCGCGTCGGCATGGCAGCCGCGAACGCCACGCTCGACATTTTGCAAAACACAGACGCGCTCGAAACGATTCACGCGCGCGGGCGCGAATTGCAAAACGCGTGGACTGAAGTTCTCGAACGGTTCGGCGTACCGTTTTCCGTACAAGGTCATCCTGCCCTCCCAAGTTTTTGGTTCACCGAAAAACCACCGCGCGAATATCGCGATTGGTTGCAAACGAATCACGATTTGTACGGACAAGTGGCGATGGGTCTCATCGAACGCGGCGTCCTCCCCGAACCCGACGCGCGCGAGCCATGGTTCATTTGCCAAGCTCATTCGCACAACGACATTATGGAAACGGCAAACGTGTTGGAAGATGTGATGAAAGCAGTGGTCAAGTAGGGGCAATGCTTGTGCTTGACCACTTTGAGAAACGAGATGCGAGAAACGAGAAACACTACGCGCCAAAATTTATCTCCCTTGCTCAACGCGCAATCGGTTGCGATTGTAGGCATCAGCGAATTGCCGCGCTTTGGCGGCGTCGTGTATGACAATCTGCGCGCGTTTGGATACGCGGGAAAAATTTTTGGCGTGAATCCCAAATACCGCGAATTGTTTGGAATGCCCTGTTACGCGTCCCTGCGCGAATTGCCCGAACGTCCTGACCTCGCAATTCTCGCACTGCCGAACGCACGACTAATAGACGCATTGCGCGAAGCGGCGGCAATGAACATTCCTGCCGCCGCAATTTTCGCCAGCGCACATTCTGACGAATTTCCAGTGCAAGCGAACCTTAAAGAAATCGCGCACGCGCAAAACATTGCGATTTGCGGACCGAACTGCATGGGCTTTCACGCGTTCGCCAACAATCTCGTCGTCAGTGGCTATCCCATCACGTTGCAGCCAAGCGGCAACGTTACTTTCATCACGCACAGCGGTTCGCAGTTCGACGCATTGTGGCAAAACAAACGTGGCGTGCATTTCAACTATTTAATTTCGTCGGGAAACGAAATGGTCACGACGCTCGCGGATTACATGCAGTTCGCGTTGAATGAACCAACGACACGCGTGATTGGTTTATTTATGGAAACAGTGCGTGACCCGAAAACGTTTGTCGCCGCGTTACAAACTGCCGCCGAACGCGATGTGCCAATCGTCGCGCTCAAAGTGGGGCGCACCGAACGCGGCGCGCAACTGGCGCAAGCGCACAGCGGTGCATTGGCAGGCGAGGATGCCACGTATGACGCGTTATTCAAATACTATGGCGTCCAGCGCGTGAAATCGCCCGACGAAATGATGGACACGCTCGAATTGTTTGCGCGCGGTTTTCGGACGCCGACAAAATACATTTCGTCACTGCACGATTCCGGCGGTGAACGCGGCTTGCTCGTTGATTTGGCGGAACAAGAACATGTGCAATTCGCGCCCATCAACGAAACGACGACAAAACGTTTATCCGAAATTTTGGAACCCGGGCTCGCGCCCGTGAATCCCGTTGACGCGTGGGGGACCGGGAACAATTACGACAAAATTTATCGCGATTGTTTGCTCGCGTTGGATGCTGACCCGGCAACGGGACTGAACGTTTTTGCCGTCGATTTGTACGGCAGCGATGACAACAATCTCGGCTATGTGGATGTCGCCGCAAGCGCGCTGCCCCATTTGAAAAACCCGTTGGTGTTTCTGACAAATCTCTCTGCTTCTGCCGACGACGCGCAACTCGCGCAATTGCGCGCAATGGGGATTCCCGTTTTGATGGGAACGGAGAATGGGGTGAGGGCGATAAAGCATTTGGTGGGCTATAGTGAATTTCAGAGGCGCGAGGCGAGAGACGAGAAACGAGAATCAAGAATCCTTGATGCGTCAAACGGGAAACGTGATTTGATTTTTGATGAACAAAAATTGTTGGACGAATACGCGAGCAAAAAGATTTTGCGCGAATACGGGATTGAAATTCCAAAAGAAGTGATTGCAAATACGTTGAAGGAAACTTTACACGCGGCGGATTGCGTCGGCTATCCCGTTGCATTGAAAACGGCGGCGGGCGAATTGCACAAGAGCGACAAGGGGGGGGTGAAATTAAATTTGCAAAACGCGGCAGAATTGGAAAACGCGTATGGTGAATTGGAAAACATTTTTGGTGCGCGTGTGTTGATTCAAGAAATAATTCCGCGCGGGATGGAACTAATTTTGGGAATTGTGAATGATTCGCAATTTGGTTTGATGCTCACAATTGGTCTTGGGGGGATTTTTGTCGAGGTATTGAACGATTCCAAATTGTTGATGCTGCCGACGACGCGCGAGGATGTGCGCGATGCGCTGTTGCATTTGCGCGGCGCGAAAATGTTGCAAGGCGCGCGCGGACAAGTCGCGGTGGATATTGAAAAAATCGTTGATGCGGCGATGGCGCTCGGCGATTTTGCAAATGATTGTGCGGATGAAATTGTTGCGGTGGATGTGAATCCGTTGATGGCGTCGGAGACGCGCGCGGTGGCGGTAGATGCGTTGATAATACGAAGGATGAAGGATGAGGGATAAAGGATGAAAATGGCGCGACGAGAAGCGAGAAATGAGATATGAGCTATGCTGAATCTATCAATTGAACAAAAATCCTTGCGCGAAAAAACGCGCCGTTTCGTGTGCGATGAACTCATTCCGCTCGAAGTACAAACAGAATTGGCGGAAGGAAAATTGGACGACGCGACGCGCCAGCGATTGCACGCGCGCGTGTTGGATTTGGCATTGAACGCGATTAGTTTGCCGCGCGAATTCGGCGGACGCGGATTCTCTTGGGTGGAACAAACAATTGTGAATGAAGAGATGGGCAAAGCGACGAACGCGCTCGGCTGGGTGATGTGGGACCCCGCGATTGTTTTGAAATACGCGACGGCGGAGCAAGTGGTGCGATACGTGCGTCCATCGTGTGAAGGAACGCGCGGTGATTGTTACGCGATTACGGAACCCGCGCATGGTTCGGACGCGAGCGTGATGGACACGACGGCGACGCGCGACGGCGATGATTGGATTTTGAATGGCGAGAAATGGCATCTCACGTCGGGCGATGTTGCGGATTACGCGGTGGTGCAAGCAGCAACCGACGCGATTGTTGGCGACGGCAACACGTTGTTTTTTATGGACTTGAATTCGAGTGGCATCGAAATTATTGATTATCCAAAATACATGCACAACTTGATTGTGGAACATCCGCGCGTGCGTTTGAACAACGTACGTGTGCCGCACGCGAATGTGTTGGGCGGAGTCGGACGCGGTTTGGAATTGAGCAAAGAATGGTTTCGTCATGAACGCGTATTGATCGCGGCGCGCTGCTGCGGCGCGGCGGCGCGTTTGATTGATGAAGCAACGGAATTTGCAAAAACGCGCGTGCAATTTGGCGAACCGATTTCGAATTACCAAGCGATTCAATTCATGCTGGCAGATTCGTTGACGGAATTGTATGCCGCGCGTCTGATGACATACGAAATCGCGCAAGAATCTGACAATGCGAAAACCGAAGAAGAAATAAAACGCGTTCACGCGAAATCTTCAATGGTGAAATTATTTGCTTCGGAAATGGCAGGACGCGTCGCGGACCGCGCGGTGCAAATTTTCGGCGGACGCGGTTACATGCGCGAATTTGCTGCCGAACGTTTTTTCCGCGAATTGCGCGTCGAACGCATTTGGGAAGGCACGTCGGAAATTCAGAAAATTATTATTGCGTACAGCTTGTTCAAGCGGGGTGTGGAAGCGCATATTTCGTAGGGGCAATGCCTTGTGCTTGCCCTGTTTGCGAAACGAGAAACGAGAAACGAGAGATGATTCATTTTTCTGATGAACACAATGCCCTGCGTGAGCGTGTGCGAAAATTTACGCGCGAGGAATTGATTCCGTTGGAATTGGAAACGGAAATGGCGAATGGAAAACTCGCGCCCGAAAAAAAACGACGGGTGCATGAGCGCATGATTGAATTGGAATTGAATGGCATGTGCATTCCGCGCGAATTGGGCGGACGCGGGTATTCGTACGTGGAACAAACAATCATCGAAGAAGAATTGGGCAAGGTGACGAATGGGATTTGGGATTTGATTTATTCGCCTGCCGTGTGTTTGGTGGCTGCGAACGATGACCAAGTCGCGCGCTATGTGCGTCCAACATGCGAAGGCAAACGGCGCGACGCGTACGCGATTACAGAAGCAGGCGCGGGTTCGGACCCATCGGCGATTGAAACGCGCGCGGTGCGCGACGGCGATGAATGGATTATCAACGGCGACAAGTGGCATGTGACATCGGGCGATGAAGCAGACTATTTTGTGGTGCAAGCGCAAACGGAAAACGGCATCGCATTATTTTTTGTGGACAAGGATACCGCGGGCGTGAACATTTATGACGCGCCGCGTTATATGCACACGTTCATTTTCGAACATTTGAAAATTCGTTTTGAAAATGTGCGCGTGCCGCACGCGAATGTGTTGGGAGAAATCGGGCGCGGTTTGGATTTGACCAAAGAGTGGTTTCGCCGCGAACGTTTGATGATTGCGGCGCGCTGTTGCGGCGCGTCCGCGCGCTTGATTGAAGAAGCCACCGCATTCGCAAAAACGCGCGTGCAATTCGGGCAGCCGATTTCGGAATATCAAGCGATTCAATTCATGCTGGCGGATTCGTTGACGGAATTGTACGCCGCGCGCTTGATGACGTACGATGCGGCGCAAGCCGAAGACGACGCAAGCGCGGACAAGAAAATCGTGCACGCACGCGTCTCGATGGCGAAATTGTACGCCTCGGAAATGGCGGGACGCGTCGCTGACCGCGCGGTGCAAATTTTCGGCGGGCGCGGCTATATGCGCGAAAACGTCGCCGAACGCTTTTTCCGCGAACTCCGCGTAGACCGTATTTGGGAAGGCACGTCGGAAATTCAACGCATCGTGATTGCGGGGAGTTTGTTGAAACGCGGGGCGGAAGCGCACATTGAAGGATGAAGGATGAGGGATGAAGGATGAACGCCTCCTCCTGTGCGTAGGAGGCGTTCGCACGTGTAGTTCACTTGATAACGCAGAGAACCGAGAATTGATTGCGATACGCGATTTGAGATGCGCGATTTGAGAGCTGCGAGGGAAATATGATTGACGAAAAATATATTGCCGAAATGGCGTTCACTTTGCCGCGCGAGTATTTTGTTTCGCAGGAGATTTTTCGCGCCGAGTTGGAAAAAATCTTTTTTGAAAAATGGATTTGCGTCGGACGCGCGGAACAAATTGATACGGCGGGAAAATTTTTTACGTGCGAAATTGGCGACGAAAGCGTGATTGTTTTGCGCGATTACGATGGGATTGTGCGCGCGTTTTACAACGTGTGTCGGCATCGCGGGACGCGGATTTGTCACGAGCAAAATGGAAAATTCGCGCGCACGCTTCAATGTCCGTATCACGCGTGGACGTATTCGCTCGATGGGCGACTCGTCGGCATTCCTGACCCGCTCGAAGCGCCCGATTTGAACAAAGCCGATTATCCTTTGCATCGCATTGCGTTGTACGAATGGGAAGGATTTATTTTTATCAATTTTTCGCGCGCGCCGCAGCCATTCGCGCAAGCAATGGCGCCGTTATTCGATGGGAATTTCGACGCGTGGCAGATTGGTTCACTGCGCGCCGCGCGGCGCATCGAGTACGACGTACACGCAAATTGGAAATTGATTGTGCAAAATTACAGCGAGTGCTATCACTGTCCGTTGATTCATCCCGCGCTCAATCAGTTGTCGCCACACCGCAGCGGGGATGATGTGTTAATGCAAGGAACAATTTTGGGCGGTTACATGACGCTGAATCACGATGTCGAGAGCATGAGCATCGGCGGACATGTGTGCGCGACGCCGTTGAAAAATGTCGCGCCCGATGATTTGCATCGCGTCTATTACTATTCGGTTTTTCCCAACACGCTCATCAGTTTGCATCCCGATTACGTCATGTGTCACACGTTGCAGCCGCTTGCGCCGGACCGCACGCGCGTCGTGTGCGAATGGTTGTTTGAACCCGCAACGGTGGCGCAAGAACATTTTGACGCGTCGCCTGCCGTCGAATTTTGGGACATGACGAATCGCCAAGATTGGCACGCATGCGAAATTTCGCAGCTCGGCGTGAAATCGCGCGCCTACACGCCCGGTCCGTATCACGGTTGGCAAGAAGCGTTGTTGGCGGAATTTGACAGGCAAGTGTTGAAAGCGTTAAAGGACGCATGAATTGATATGCCGCGACGAACTCCATTTTTTTCACGAACGTCCGCGTTGTGTGAATCACAGAGTTGGGTGGAATGGTCCGGATTTTTGTCCGCCAATTTGTATGAACTGAATCACACGCACGAGTATTATGCGATTCGCACCGCGTGCGCGCTGTTGGATATTTCGCCGTTGTATAAATATCACGTTCACGGGCGCGATGCGATGAAATTGCTGAATCGTATTGTCACGCGCGATGTTTCAAAACTCGCGATTGGGCAAGTAATGTACACGCCGTGGTGCAATGATGACGGCAAGGTGATTGACGACGGAACGATTGCGCGGCTCGACGAAATTTTTTTTCGTATGACGGCAGCAGACCCCTCGCTCGGTTGGCTCGAAGAAAACGCGATTGGTTTGCAAGTGACGATTGACGATGTGAGCGATGAACTCGCGTCGCTCGCGTTACAGGGTCCAACCTCGCGCGATGTTTTGCAAACCATGACCGAAACAGATTTGTCGCGACTGAAATATTTTCACCTCATGCGCGCAAATCTCACAGGAATTCCTGTAGAAATCTCGCGGACGGGCTACACCGGCGATTTGGGTTTTGAAATTTGGGTTGCGCCGCAGCACGCGGAGGAATTGTGGGACGCGTTGATGGACGCGGGACGCGGTTATGGAATTCGCGCGGCGGGCAATCTCGCGCTCGACATGGCGCGCATCGAAGCAGGGCTGTTGTTGATTGCGGTAGATTTTGTTTCGTCGAAAAAGACAATGTTTGAAATTCAAAAATCCACGCCCTACGAATTGGGTTTGGGCTGGACGGTGAAATTGGAGAAACAACATTTCAACGGACAAGCTGCGTTGAAACGCGAACACACGCGCGGTCCGCAATGGGTGACGATAGGCATTCAAGTTCAATTGTCCGCGTTAGAGAAAATTTATCGCGAATTTGGAATGCCGCTGCAGCTTCCGTACAACGCGTGGAATGTCGCCGTGCCAATCTACGCGGACGGCAGACAAATCGGCAAAGCCACAAGCGGCGCATGGTCTCCACTCTTGAAAAAATACATTGCCATCGCGCGCGTGCTGCCACAATACGCGGAACTTGGAACGCGCGTTGCCATGGAAGTGACCGTCGAGGCGCAGAGGAAACACGCGGACGCGGTGGTGGTCAAGATGCCGTTCTTTGAACCGGAGAGAAAAAGAAAGTAGCAGGTAGCAGGTAGTAGGGTTGCCCTGCTACTTGCTACCTACTACTTGCTACGTGATTGCCATTATGCAAAAAAATTACGACGCCATCATCATCGGCGGCGGACACAACGGACTCACCACAGCCGCGTATCTCGCCAAAGCGGGGAAAAGCGTTTTGGTGTTGGAACGACGCCATGTATTGGGCGGCGCGGCGGTGACCGAAGAAA
>CAYXXF010000016.1:0-148150 GCA_964469005.1 uncultured Anaerolineales bacterium | reverse complement strand
GTTTTGGTGTTGGAACGACGCCATGTATTGGGCGGCGCGGCGGTGACCGAAGAAATTTATCCGGGGTTCAAGTACACCGTTTGTTCGTACGTCGTTTCGCTGCTGCGTCCCGAAGTGATTCACGATTTGAATCTTGCACAGCATGGACTTCACATTCTTCCGCTCGAAAGCGCGTTCGTGCCAATGGAGGATGGAAATTATTTCGCGTCGTATCCCGATTACGCGAGCACGCGGGAAGAAATCAAACGTCATTCCAAACGCGACGCGGAACGCTATTCCGAATTTAATCAGATGATGTACGAGATGGCGTACGCGGTGAAACCGATTTTGGGCATGGTGCCGCCTGACCCATTGATGCCCGGCATTGATGGCGCGCGTACGCTTTTGGAATTGGTGCAGCACATTCGCAAATTGCCGCCGAAACAATTTTCGCAATTGACGAAATTGATGACGATGAGCGCGGCGGATTTTACGGCGGAGTGGTTTGAGACCGATGTGTTGAAAGCGGTGTTGTCCATCAACGGCATCATCGGCACGATGCTTGGCGTACATTCGCCCGGCACTGCGTATGTTTTGTTGCATCACTACATGGGCGAACTCGACGGCGCGTTCACTGCGTGGGGTTTTCAAAAAGGCGGCACAGGGGGCGTGAGCAACGCAATTGCGAGCGCCGCGCGCAGTTTCGGCGCAGAGATTCGCTGCAATTCACCCGTCGCGCAAGTGATTGTAAAGGACGGCAAAGCCATTGGCGTCGCGCTAGAGAACGGCGATGAAATTTATGCGCGCACAATTGTTTCGGGCTGCGACCCCAAAGTAACATTTCAAAAATTTTTGAACAAAAAAGATTTGCCCGACGATTTTGTCGCGGCGATTCGCAAATTTAAGTTTCGCGGCTCGTCAGGCAAAGTAAATCTCGCGCTCGATGGTCTGCCAAACTTTACTTCCATGCAAGACAAGAGTTTGCTTCAAGGGATGATTGAAGTTTCGCCGAGCATGGAATATATGGAACGCGCGTATGACGATGCGAAATACGGATGTTTTTCGCGGCGTCCGTACATGGATGTTCTTGTACCGACAATGATTGACCCGAGCATGGCGCCGCCGGGCAAACATGTCGTGTCCATTTTTGTGCAATACGCGCCGTACAAAATCAATGGCGGATGGAATGACGCGCAGCGCGAAGCGTTCGGTGACGCGGTGGTGAACACACTTGCGGAATTTGCGCCGAACATCAAAGATTTGATTTTGCACCGCCAAGTGTTATCACCATTCGATATGGAAAACATGATTGGTTTGAGTGAAGGCAACATTTTTCAGGGCGAACTCACGCTTGACCAACTTTTCTTTTTGCGTCCCGCGCCCGGCTGGTCCAACTATCGCACGCCGATTCGAAATTATTATCAGTGTGGTTCGGGCACACACCCCGGCGGTGGAATTACAGGTGGACCGGGGAGATTGGCGGCGTTGGAGATTTTGAAAGATGTAGGGGGTAGCAGGTAGCAAGTGGCAGGAAGAATTTTTTGTGCTACCTGCTACTTGCTACTCGCTGCTCAACCTCACGATTCATGGCTAACACATACGACACAATCATCATCGGCGCGGGACACAATGGTCTCGTAACCGCAGCGTATCTCGCCAAAGCGGGGAAAAAAGTTTTAGTTCTCGAACGACGCGCAATCGTTGGCGGCGCGGCAGTGACGGAATCGTTCGCGGATGCGCCCGATTTCAAATTTTCGCCACTCGCGGAAAACGCGCGGTTATTGCCGCAGATTGCGCGCGATTTGAATTTGAATGTCGAATACATCAACAACGATGTAGAAATTTTTGCGCCACAGCCGAATGGGGACGCGTTGACGTTGTGGCGCGATGTGAAACGTTCCGCGCAAGACATCGCGCGATTTTCCAAAAAGGACGCGGAATGTTATCCGCCCTTCGCCGCGCAAGTGAACGCGCTGAGTTCGGTGTTGAGCGCGTTGATGAAGGTGATTCCGCCGAATTTGCCGAATCCATCGCGCGCGGATTTGTTTGAATTGGCGAAAATGTTGAATCCAACGCGCAAACTCGGCAAAAAGAATTTGCATGACTTGATGCGCGTTTTGCCAATGTCGAGCGCGGATTGGCTCGACGAATGGTTTGAATCCGACGCGCTGCGCGGAATTCTCGCGGCGCGCGCGGTGACGGGAATTACGTGGGGTCCGCGCGCATCGGGAACGGCGTACACGTTTTTGTATTCGCATGCGGGCGGCGATTCAGCACAAGTGAAAGGCGGCATCGGCGCGTTAACGCAATCACTCGCGGACGCGGCGAAAAAATTTGGCGCGGAGATTCGCACGAACGCGGACGTGGTGAACATCATTACGCGCGACGACGCGGCGGTTGGCGTTGCGCTGAAAAGCGGCGAGGAAATTTACGCGCCCGCGATTGTTTCCAACGCCGACCCGCGCACCACGTTTTTGAAATTGCTTGACCCGCAAAGTCTCGACGCGTACTTTCTTGCCGAAGTGCAGACGATAAAATATCGCGGCTCGTGTGCGCGCGTGCATTTCGCATTGGACGCGCTGCCCGAATTTTCTGCGTTGAAAAATAGCGATGTAAATTCGTTGCGCGGACACATTCAAGTCGCGCCGTCGCTCGATTACGTGGAGCGCGCGTATGATGATTGCAAGTACGGCGACATTTCGCGTGCGCCGTTTCTTGATGTGACGATCCCGACATTGAACGATGCAACGCTCGCACCGCAGGGCAAACATGTATTGTCGGTTTATATGAAATACGCGCCGTATCATTTGAAAAAAGGAAATTGGAATGACCCTTCAACAGGTTCAGGGTTGCGTGAACGCTTGGGCAATGTGGCCTTGGACACTCTCTCACAATACGCCCCCAACCTCAAGTCAATCATCCGCGCAAAACACATCATTACTCCGCTCGATTTGGAAATTGTGTATGGACTCTCTGAAGGCAATCCGAATCACGGCGAAATGACGCTCGACCAATTTTTGCACAATCGCCCCGTCGCGGGCTACGCGCAATATCGCGCGCCCGTGCGCGGTCTCTTTATGTGCGGCGCGGGTACGCATCCCGGCGGCGGAGTGACGGGAGCGAATGGATTCAACGCGGCAAGAGTTGTGTTGGAAGCGTAACTTGAGATGACCAAACTGATACACAAACCCGACGGGAGAAATTTCTCGTCGGGTTTGTTTTTCTCACATCCAAATTCAATTCTGTTGTTATGTATTCAATTGGTCAATACGCTGGCAAAGCATCGCCGCTGACATGAGCGCGTATTCTTTTTTGGCAGGAATAATATGATGCAGCCGAATCGCGTTGAGCGTGTGATAAAAAAGCGCGAGATAATATTCGCGGATGCTCTCACCCAGATGTAAAAGACGCGCCGCGCTTTGACGAAGTGCAATAATGACTTGATATGCCCGCTGCAAATCATCGGACATACCATCAAATGTTTCATAGCCATCAGCGAAACGGCTCGGCGTCAATAGATTGAGTTCCATCCGCCAGAGTGCATCGAGGTCAACTGTTCGCATCAAATTGAATTTGATGTCGGATTCCAATTCTACAAAATCGCGCAAGGCATGACTTGCTGCCACGCGCGCAAAATCAATCAACCAAAAATTTCCGTCGCCATCAACAAGTATATTGCGCCCATGCAAATCACCGTGGCATAGGCAGACGCGCACGAGAGCTTCTTGTGGCTTGAAGCGATTCCCATCCATTGCCCACAGGATTGGATTTGGAAACCGATCACGATTCCCACGAAACGCGAGTTGCGGTACTGCCCAAGCATCCGCGCGAAATTGATAAAGAACTTGGTGCAGTTTTTCTGCGGAGAGCCCCAAACTAGAGGCATAGTCTGCAGCCAAATCAAGAGTGTCTAATTGTGCGCCAAAATATAAATCACGAAATGTTTCTTCAAAAAATTGTTGAATGAGCTTGACGAGAGTGGGAGTTGGCATTTCAAAATACTTGTCGCTAAAAGGGTGAATGGAATCCCATTTCCCTGCGCCGAGCAATCGGTAGCTCAAGCCGCCACAGCGTCGCGAATATGCAACTCGATACAACTGCGGCACACGATTGCCGCCCAAAAATGGGATAATCCGCTGATAGTTCCGCGCTTCGTGATCTACTTCGATTTGTGCGGCAAGTTTCACTACAACCGGATTACCCCAGGGAATGCCAAATTGTGGACGTGCGCGTAACAGGACCGAACCGGATTGGCTTTCGGTGGGCTGCTGTTCGGGTGCCATCAGGGTCGTGACATTTACTTTGGTGGCGTCATGAAACAAAATCTGCAAAATATGCCGAACGTCGTCTTCGTTTGGTTCAGGTGTCTCGCTGATTGGTACTTCAATTTGCAGTGCAACCTGCTCCAGACGCAGTGTGCCGTCCACATCCAAACTTGGGTTGAGTGCGAGATTGTCCAATGCTTTTTGAACCGCTGCCACAAGCATTTTCGCCGAACCCGGCTCGCGTTTGTTCACAATGGCATCTGCGCCCGCCGCTTGCCATGCTTCATGCACGGCTTCGATGTCATGGTACGCGGTGAATACAATACAAGGAATCTTTACGGCGCGACTTGGAAATTCCGGCTCAAAACGATAGGCAGGACGCTCTAGCGCCAAGGCGCATCCCGATGCATCGTTTGGGTCATCATTGTTTTCGAGACGTCGGTCCACAATCAGCAGATGAATGATTTCAACGCGTAAAAGTTGCCTCGCCTGAAAGACATTCGAGGCAGTCAAAACGGTATAGCCCTCTGCCATCAAATTGAGCGAGACTGAGTGCAAGACATCAAGGTCATTATCAACTAGTAAAATTCGTTTTGGGGATTGCTTGTTCATTCAACCTCCGGAGGTATAGAGTCATTTTCAAGAGTTTGGGCAAGCGGGAGTGTCATGAGCAATAGAGTGCCTTTGCCCGATTCCGTACTAACCAATTGCAAATCACCTCGAAAGCCAAGGGCAATGAATCGCGCGATTAGTGAACCCATTCCACTACCCGCTTCAGATGCCGCGCGTGGAATTCGTTGTTTTAGAAAATAGGGACGCGCGTGTTCGGGAATTCCTTTCCCCGTGTCCCGAATGGCAATTTGAATCTCGGACTCGTGGATCCGCGTTCGCACTAACAGCTCGCCCCCATCCGGCATCGCCTTGAGCGCGTTGTTGACCAATTTTTCCATTGCAACTTGAAGCCACTGAAACGGGATGCGCGCATAAAGCCCTGCACATTGAAAATCCAAAAACACATTCACATCTGTACGCGAACGCGTAAATCTTGTGACGATTCGCTCCAGACCCTTGTCAATCAAAGTAGGTGTAACATTCGCCGTTGGTGGGTCAGAGGGAACTTGGCTAATGAACTGAACATTCCGAATTTCATTCGTCACCTTGGTAATCCCGTCCAGCGCACTCCAAACATAGAAAGGAATTTCCATTTGTGGAGATTGCTGTTCGAGCCATTTCCGCAAGATATCTTGATAGTTTTCAAAGCTGAATGCTTTTTGGCTAATGTCATGCTGCCAGTCTGCACCAAAGAGTCCTAACCACGCGACGGCTTCGCTCGCAAGCAGCGAATCTTTGGTCTTTTCCAGCTGCTTGTATGCTTCTTCTCGCTGTTTGTATTGCGCGGCATTATTCAGTGCGATTTCTGCCATCTTGGCGAGCGAGATGAGCGTTCGACGGTCACGCAGATCCAGCCCATTCACTTCGCGATGTTCCACATCCAACACCCCAATTGGTTTTTGGTCTTGGAAAAGCACTACTGCCAATTCGGAATGGCTCAAGCCCTGCGCGACATCCAGAAAATCATCGGTCAGCGCGGTGTTGCGCTCAAGCTGCGCATCGCGCAAGCGGAATGCGCGTGTAGTAATGCCGCGACCTTCAATGGGCATTGAACCAATTTCGGTGCGGAGCCGTTCCAATTGAGCAAGGGGCCAGGCCGCGACAAATTCCAATGCATCTCCATGTGCCAATTGAATCGTGCCAAAGTGTGCGCCCGTCAAGCTCACGGCTTGGTCCAAAATTACTTGAAGTAAAGCCGCTGTCTCCGGTTGCGTTCGAACAATCGTGCGTGCTGCTTCGTACACTGCGCTAACGTGACGCCGTTCTTTGTCCAATTCTTCATATTGCTGTGCCGTGTGAATAGCAGTTGCTGCATGTTGGGCAATCAATTTGACGGCACGAATTTCCTCATGGGTAAAGGTGTGTTCGCGCCGCCAATTTACAAAGAGTACGCCTACGGGGCGATTCTGTACTTGAAGGCGTACATAACCCGCCGCTTTGATCCCTTCATGTTCGACAAAAGGTCCTTGCAGAACCGAGTCCGCAGATGGGTTTTCGCAAAAGTAGTCGGGCTTGCCCGCCAGAGCTTTAGCAACCGGGCTTTGGGGCTTGAATACCGCCGTCCAATGAAAAGGCACTTTTAATTCGCCGCCAACAAAGGGGCGACTTGGCGCCCCTGTATTGGCATCTAACACGTGGAGGGTCACAATATCGAAACCCATCTTGCGTTGAACGTTGTCCACAATCGCTTGCAAAAAGGACAAGTCAACAATCAAGCGCGCCGTACGCGCCCCATATTCCAGCAACCGCGCCTTTTCAGTTTCACTAAATTCATGGGGCTCGCGATAGTTCACAAAGAGCAGACCTGCGGGCTGACCTTTGAACATCAAGCGCACGAGACCGGAGGATTGAATCCCTTGTCGTTCTACAAACTTGCCCTTGAGCCACGGGTCGTTTGGAGAATCTGAAGTGAAATGGGGAAAGGGCGGACCCTCATGCAGCAATTGCCACAGCTTGGTCCCTTTTTTCAAAATTCCCGTATAGGTTGGATATGCTTTCCCTGCAATCACCGGAGAATCAAATTCCTCGCGTTTGTGGTCATAGGGATAAATCGTCAGAGAATGATATTGAAATCGCTGTTTGAGCTGTTCCAACAAAAGACGCAGCTCTTCACGCAGTGGTAGATTGGTTCCCGCTTTTGCTGTATCCAACAAGACTTGTAACTCTTTGAGCTTGGATTGATTCGCTTTCTTGAAATTGAAATGGTTGTATGCGACGGTCACTTGTACCGCAATCGCTTCGACCAGCTTTTCATCTTCGCGGTCAAAGCTATTGGTGTGCGGACTCTCTAACACAATCAGACCGCCGACTTGGTTTGTGTTGGACATTCGAATCGGCACGCCAAGTACAGAGAGCGTTGATTTTTTCAACGTCGGTTCGTTCGCGATAAATAATTTTGTCGCGGTCAAATCGTCCACACGCAAGGTTTTGCCCTCAGTCAAGACCCAATTTTCAACAGTGTGCATCATTAACGGGCGTTCGCCCCGTTCGATATGCTGCCGATAATTGCGCGGCGCTTGATAAAACCACTTGCCCTCGTCATTGCGCAACCACAATGCACAACTCTTGGCACGGGTCAGAACGATCAAGCGTCGCAAAATGAATTGCCAAATATGTCCGGGTTTTCGGGGCGTGCTAAGTCCGTTCGCAATTTCTTGAATCAATTCTTTTTCATTCTGCTGACGACGAAATTGTTGCGCATGTTCGATGGCGCGTGCGGCTTGGCGCGCAAAGACCAGCACAAACCTTTCAAGCTCTTCCGTATAAGTGTTGTGCTCATAACTATCGAGCGTGATGACGCCAATCACGCGGTCTCCCATGATAAGTGGAAAACCCATCCACGCATGCACTTTTTCCGCCTGAAATTTTGGTTGGGTAAAATGCGGATAGACCAATTGAATATCCCCAAACCGCAATGGGGTTCTGGTTTCAAACACTTTGATATTGGGGAAATTTCCACCGAGCGGAAAATGCAGAGATTTGAGCGCGTCGAGGTCGGGAAACCCAAATCCGGCAACAAGTTCAAGACGGCGATTGCGCCAATCTATCAGTTGAATGGAGGCACTATCGAAAGGCAGGACACGCCGCATCTCTTCAAGAATACGCGTCAAGACCTCTTCTTGCTTCAAGGACTCGCCTAGAATGGAGGCGATTTCTGTTTGTGTTTCAAAAAAACGAGTGCGTTGCGTTTCGGCTTTGCGCTGCAAGTGTGTCATCCATGCCACAGCTGCTTGATTGGCAAACGTTGCGACTAACTCTTGTTGCGCGTGCGCCACACTCTTGTGACTGAACCGATTGTCACATGCCAAAACCCCCCAACACTCTCGATTCGCCATCAAAGGCACTACCACCAAATGTTCGGCTTCAAATCTTGCAAAGTCCGTCGGAACATATCCCGTTGCTGCTCCGAGATGATATTGAATTTGTTGGCGATAGACCGCGCTTGAGAAAAGGTCGTCGCTGTGTTCGTTGATGCCAAGATGCATTGCACGCGTAACTTGATCGAGAGGCGTGCGCTGAACCTCCGGTTCTGTAACAAGTCTTGACAAGTACTCTTCAAATGACAAGTGCTTGAAAGCTGCCCATGCCTGATTTGCTTCTGCTTGCGTCAAAGGGCCCAAGCCCATCCGTCCATCCAACAAATGATGTTCACGGTCCAAAATAAACAACCAGGCGCGATTAAATTCAAGACCAAAATGCGCCGTCACCCCTGTCAAAATCAAACTAAATACTTTATCCAAGTTTCCGAGCGCTGAAGTTTCAATACTGATCCGATGTAAGAGCGCAAGCTGTTGTGCGCGTCGTGCCAATTCTTGATCCTGACTTTCGAGCCGCGTCACTTGTTCGCGTCGCTGTCGTACTTCATACAGTGCGCGCGCCGCCTGCTTCAAATAACCGCGAATCTGCAATTCAGATTCACGCGCCATGCCTGTGCCGTTCGATGCCACACTGAAACAAATACTCGCTACGCCAAACGGATGTCCTTCCGGGTCTGAAAGCGGCACCACCCATTCCAGACAATCAGCATCAAGCGTCGCACGCAAACTATCCGCTTTACGAAAAGCGCGCGCCACAAGACTGTCTTGATCCAGCGCCATCTTTTGCGCCAGCGACAATGTTCCTCCTCCACCATCGCCTGCGATTAAATCCAAGTCACTGCCGTGTTGGTACCAAACTGCCGACCGCCGAATCTGAAAACCCGCTTCCAAACCGCGCACGAGAAAATACGCCGCGCGTTTCATGTCGTCCGCCGCATACATGGAATTGATTGCCGCCGCCAAAATATCAGCGCGATATTCTTCCCCACCTTCATTGACGCTTGCAGCTAAATGATTGATGGCAGCATCCCAGCGCCCCGCCATGGTAAAAAGATGCGCCACTCGCCCCGGCGAAAAATGCCGTTCCAAGTACGCATGATAGATGGCATTGCGCAGGCGATAGCGGTCCGATTCAATCGGAGCGACCACGCCGGTTAAATACAAAACATCCAGATCTGATGTCAGTGGCAATGCTAAATCGCGACGCGAAACACTTTCTTGGCGCAGGAGCTGAAGCAGCGCTTGAAGCAAATCCCCATCCTCTTCAAACATTCGTACGGCTTCGCGCAGCGGTTCATACAAATCTGCCTCATGGTCCAAAAAATCTTGGATAATTCGCTGCACCTGTCCGCGATGGATGGTGTGATTTGCTTGCGCCAGACCTCCAGAAACGCACCGCGGGGCAATGATATTTATTAGAGACGGGTCACCTTGTGTGGACTCGACCAATACATCACGTGCATTTTGAGTCACATGAACCTGCGCCGAGTCCAAAATTTGATTCAACAGTTCAACGCTTGCAGTTTTGTCAAAATCAGTTACAAGCAAACGAATGATGCCATGAAAGGGTGAGGTTGTGCCACTTGTCAAACGTGCTAGGGTGATTGCACCTGCCAGTACAACAATCAGGTGCTGAGGCTGAGATTGTTGTTCTTCATACACCGCGCGCAAGAGCTCTAGCAAATTCTGCGCCAGATCGGAAGGCACAGCTTCCAAATGGTCCAACAACAAGACCAAATCTCGGTTCAACTGCCTTTCAATCTGTTCCAGCCATCGTCGCAGTTCCACTGCCGACAAATCATTTTTATCAAAGTAAGGCACAACGAAATCAGCTGTGTTCAATTGCCCTGCCAGATGTTTTGCCAACCCAGCGCGAAAGGCTCCCGAACTCGAGTTTTCAACTTCGCGCAGACTCGTCTGCAACACACTCAAGTACGGCAGTTCGTTCAATTTGGCATACACCTGTTCCAACAAAAAGGATTTGCCAAAAAAGCGCGGACCCAAGACCGCACAAAATTGTCGGCGCTCTACACATTCCACCACCTGAGCGACAAGTTCGGGATGCGGAACTGCAGTAAGTGGAAGTTGCGTTATGGCTTGCATTAGAAACCCTCCTCTTTGAGCTTGTTAATCAAATAATCAAGGTCATAGTTCGCTTGGAGCATCTGCACAAACACAGGCGAAGTGAAAAAATATTCTTTATGTCGTCGTCGCAAAATGCCTGCCAGTAAAAGAATTTGACACGCTTCTTCTATCGCATCCGCCGTAAGCGTAATCCCATGTTTGCGTAGCGCCGCATCCATAAAGGGTTGAGAAAATCCGCGCATCTCGCGCGATTCAAGTTTTCGTAACAAACTATACACAATCAGTTTCTCGCGTTTCCCGGTGTTGTGCATAAACGTCATTAGCAAACGCTGTTTGAAGCCTTCGTCCTCATAGATTCCGTCCAAACTCGCCAATGAAATTTCGCGGTCACCGCGTTGGTCCATCGCGCGCAGCAAGAGCAAACAATAATATTGAATCAGATTTGGCTGTCCCGATGTTTCCTGATAGATGCGGTCCACAATTTGTTCACGCTGCTGAAACCGAATACGCAATTTTTCCATTGGTTCGATAATCAATTCATGCGCGTCCTGCTTGCTGAATTCATCAAGCCGCATTTCCTGCGTAAAGTTATGGAATGGCGAATTCAACAACGCCTGCTCTTTCATCGCCTCGCTGTAACCCGCGATGATACAACGGCAGGCACCTTTGTTCGCAGCCGCGCGCAACATGCGAAACACTTCCCACGAACCGCGCTGCATCAGAACCAAATTGTCAATTTCATCCAAAAATAATGTAAGGCGACCTTTGTGCATTTGCGCCATTCGTTCCAAGAAATTGGGAAAGAAAAAAGAATACGATTGCAGATGCAAGCGCGGCAGTTCGTTCGCATGAAAGAATCGCACAATTTCACGAATGAATTCGTCACTGCTCATTAAATCGCTGCAATCTAAATAATGGGTTTGCGACACACCGGGTTGGCTTTGTTCCTCACGCAAAATCCGCTCTGTTTCTTGGAGCAAGGATGTTTTGCCAATGCGCCGGATGCCCAGCACCAAATAGTTGGTCGTGGGATTGTCAAGCAGCCGCCCCATTTCAGAGCTGCGCCCAAAAAAGCGGCTACCAGTGACGGGCGAACTTGTCTCGTATGGCGCAAGATGCGAAATGGGAATTTGCGCACAAATCACATCAAGCAAGTCGCCGGTGGGACGTTTGGAGTGACGAATCTGGAGCTGTGCAGCACGGTCAATCCAAATAAAACGCGTGCCGATATTTGCGTGTCCTGCGCGGGGAACCGAGTATTCTGTTTCCAGTAAAACAATCAGTGGATCACGACGGATGTTGCGTTCGCGTACTACATCCGCAAGACTTTCATCGAGAGCGAGGAGACTTGTAGATTCTAGTTGTGAGGCGGGTACCCATACCACAGGGACGCGATTCGAAAATCTCAATTTCCATGTAGACAAGTCCAGCGCATAAAGCGCATATCCCAACGTGGAAGGGAGAGGTCGAACAGCGTAACCAAGTTCTTGGGCAAGAAATTGCAAGAACCAAGGCGCATCTTTGGGCATTGGCGCACCAGAAAAGTTGAAATAGCAAGAAACACTGTTAACGGATTGTAATCATTTTACACGCGCTTCAAGGTTTTGGGTAGATGCTTTTCATAAGGTAAGCAAGTCCGGCGGCAAAAAATCAATGCGATTCAGATAGACGAGCGCAATGCCGTGTTCCGTTACATCAATCCGCGAGAGCGCGCAATTGTTCAGCGTGAACCAGACATCTTCTTTGTTTGACAAGTTCAAAAGGATGGCAAGCAAATGATTATAAAAACCGCCGTGTGTGATCAAGCCAATCACGTCCTCGCTCGTACCATGCCGCTTGAGCAATTCATCCCACACGCGGCGCGCGCGTTGGGGACGTTCCTCTTTGGGTTCGGCGGGACGATTATACCAACCGACGTCGCCCAATTCCTCGGGCAGCGCGAGTTCCGGATAGTGCAATTCAAAATGCGCGCGGTTTGGTCCCGCGACGCCATGCCGTTCGCCCGTTTCGTCATCTTTGTGATACAGCCCGCCTGATTCAAACGCGTCGCCCAATGCGACGAGTGGCACGTTCAATGCACGCGCAACCACGCGTCCTGTTTCCACAGCACGCGTCATCAGACTCGTGTACAAAATTATTGGCGACGCCGCATCGCTGTACAAGCCGCCCAACGGCAAATGCTTGCTCAATTCCTCGCGCAAAAATTTTGCAACAGCTTGTGCTTGAAAATATCCGGTGGTGGTGAGTTCGGGGTCGTGTGAACGTCCTTTGTCAGATTGGGTTTCGGTCCAAATCAGATTATTGACGGATTGTCCGTGTCGAATGAGATAGAGACGCATGAAAGTTGGAGATTGGAGATGGAAAATTGTAAATTGCGAGACGCGTTCAATTCAATTTCGTCAAACACTGTGCGAGCAATTGTTGATTCAATTCGGCGAATGGTTGAATTTCCAACGCGCGTTTAAAGGCGCGCGCGGCGGAATCGTATTTTCCCAACGCGAGATAATTCAAGCCCATGCCGTGCCACGCGCCGAAATGATTTGGTTCAAGGCGCGTAGTCACTTTGCAATCTGCGAGCGAACCAAAATAATTTTTTACGAGATAGTACAACGTCGCGCGGCGATTCCACGCTTCCGCAAAATTCGGAAAATCCAAAATTAAATCGCTCAACCACGACTCTGCCGTATCGTACATGCCGCTCTCGACCGCTTGCTCGGCTTGGAGCAAACGAATTTCTGCTTCAGGACCTGCCGCGCCAAAATAATTTTGCCACAATTGTTCCGTCGCATGTTCGCGCGTATGCGGGTCAGGACTGTGCAACTGTTGATACAATAATGCTTGTTCGTCGTCCATCATCTGTTCGTCGCCGTATCATACCGCAGGTGAGCAAAATATGTATAGCGGATGCGTCGCCGCAGAACACCCCGTCTCGAAGTTTTTCGCGTACCTGTGAAAAAGAAAAAACCGGCTCAACAAGCCGGTTGTGAAACGTTTATCGGAGAGACGACAATTTGGGTTCTGTTAAATGTCGTTGCTGCCCCAAATCGCGATCTTGCTCATCAATACTTTTATCACTCTTCTCGCAAGCATATTCTTAATGCAAAGGCATGTTCGCATGGCATTTGCTCCGGCAGTTGCATCGTCAGTCCCTGTTCGTCTTGAGACCATGCAAGCGGCGCGGAACTGCCGACGAGCGTTATCTCCAAAATCGTTTCGCGCGGAATTTCAGAAAGGGATGAAAGCGAGTGGATTGTTACGGCGTCTTGCGCGCACGCGAGAACAATCGCATAGAGGATGTTATCTTTGGTGGTAAAGCGAATGTCTTGATTGGTAAATGGTTCGCGTTGGGCGTCGGTAAATTCGCCGCTTGGAATTTGCGTCGGACCTTCACCGAAAATTTTCCACGGGCGCGTACCATAAATCGCCTCGCCATTTACGTTGAGCCATTTGCCGATTTCTACAAGAATCTTTTGCTCTTGTTCGGGAATCGTTCCGTCGGGACGCGGTCCGATATTCAACAAGAAATTTCCGTTCTTGCTGACGATATCCACCAAATCATCAATGAGCGCATCCACGCTGCGATACTCGTGTCCCTCGACATAGCCCCATGATTTTGTCGAAACAGACGTATCGGTCTGCCAGACCTGCGGACGAATGTTTGTCAGTTGTCCGCGCTCGACATCCAAAACTGCTATGTCTTCGGGGAACGCTTCGTGCTTGTAATTTATCACCACGCCTTGCTGCCATTCCGCCGCGCGATTGTAATAATACGCGGCGAATTTTTGCAGATACGGCGCGACGACGTACTGGTCAATCCACCAATCGAAATAAACGAGCTGCGGTTGATACTTGTCCACGAGTTCCAGCGTGCGCGCGTACCAATCGTCCAAGTACTCGGCGCTCGGCGGCGGCTGCGAATTGCGGTCATGGTGGTCTGACGATGCGGGCATGGCGGGACCATAGAAATCGGAATAGCGCGGGTCACGCACATCCGAATCATATTCGATGCCGCCGTTCATAAACCACCAATGCTCCAAACAATGTGTGGACAATCCAAAGACGAGACCTTGTGCGCGCACGGCGGCGGCGAGTTCGCCAATCACATCGCGGTGCGGTCCCATTTGCAGCGCGTTCCATTTGGAGAAACTGCTGTCATACATTGCAAAGCCATCGTGATGTTCGGCGACGGGGATAACATAGCGCGCGCCCGCTTGACGAAAAAGTTCTGCCCACGCGCTCGCATCAAACTGCGCGCCTGTTAATTGTGGAATGAAATCTTTGTAACCAAACTCCTTGTGCGGTCCGTAGGTTGCGAGATGATGCTCGAATTCTGGAGTGCCTTGAACGTACATGTTGCGCGAGTACCACTCGTTGCCAAAGGCGGGGACAGAAAAAATTCCCCAATGAATGAAAATTCCAAACTTACTGTCTCGATACCATTCGGGTACGGTGTACTGTTTGAGCGATTCCCAACTCGGTCTGAATTTGTCTGTCACAATTATTTTCCGCTCTCACACAATCAAGCAGTTGCTCAAAACTCCAAGACGATTTGGCTTCCGTCGTAATGAATCATTCGCGCCTCCGCTATTTCCCCAGTAAAAGGGTCAAACGCTTTTTCATTCGCGAAAACGACGCGAAACGTTTTTGATGTTTGCATCCCCGGATAACTTCCGTCGCGCTTGTCCAAAGTCAACTGACGCGCGTTGTCGTCCCATACTAGCGGAATGGTCGTGAAACTTCCTTGCTCGTAATTGTAATTGTCGCCCTCATCTTCGTACAACGTGAAACGTCCATCTTGTCCGGGATACACCCACAATTCAATCGGCGCGTCAGGGTGCTCGTCAGTGAATTGACTCTTGGGACCAATTGGAACAATCGAACCCGCGCGCACAAACAAAGGCATGATTTCCAAAGGCGCATCCGCCACAATGGTTTGTCCACCCGCGTACCGTTTGCCCGTCCAAAAATCGTACCAAGCGCTGCCCGACGGCAAATAGACTGCGCGCGTTTTGTCCGCGCCTGTGATTGGAATGGAATTGGCGTCAAAGTACATTGGCGTCGTCACAGGACCGACGAGGAACGCAGGTCCAAACATGTACTCGTCTTGAATGTCAAACGTTTTCGCGTCGTGTCGAAAATCGAACGCGAGCGCGCGGAGCATAGTGTAAGCATTATGCGTTACGTGACCGGCGAGTGAATAAATATAAGGGAGCAAGCGATAACGCAAGTGCAGAAATTTCACGAGCGTGTCGTACATGAGCTCGCCGGGATTTCCAAAGCGCCAAATTTCGCGCGGCGTGTCTGTACCGTGCGCGCGAAACATTGGCAGAAACGCGCCGTATTGAAACCAGCGCACATACAATTCGCGATAACCCAAATCGTCCACGCCCGCGTCATAATCGCCGCTCCAGAACCAAAGTTCCGGTTTGTTCTTGACAAAGAACGCGCCAATGTCCAACGTCCAGTACGGCAATCCCGTCGCGCAGAAATTGAGCCCTGCAGGAATTTGATTCCGCAGTGTTTCCCACGTCGCCGCAATATCTCCCGACCAAGTAATTGTCGCGTAACGCTGCTGCCCCGCGTAGCCCGAGCGCGTCAAATTCACCACGCGCTTGTCTTGCGTCACTGCGCGCTGTCCATCGTACATTCCTTGCGAATGGAGCAAAGAATACGCGCTGATGTATTCGGGGTCGAGATATGTTTTTGCCTCTTCCGTATCAATCCGCATCTGCTCTCGTGGACTTGGTTTAACAGCTCCCTTCCAATCCGCTTGAAACGGTTCCGTGCAATCACACCACCACGCATCAACGCCGTGCGTAAAGAATCCCGCGTTGGCTTGTTCCCAATAACACGCGCGCGCGTCGGGGTTGAACGCGTCGTACGTCGCTTGGTCGCCTAACAAAAATCCTTGTGCATGCATTTCGGACCAATTCGCGCCGCCGCGCCGCATGGTGGGCCAAACCGAAATCATCAGCTTGGCGTGTAATTCATGCAGGTCCTCTACCATCTGTCGCGGGTTTGGATAACGTTCGGGGTCAAAAGATTTTTGTCCCCAGAAATTGCCCGTCCAGTGTTTCCAATCTTGGACGATACAATCCAGTGGGAGTCCGCGCGCGCGAAATTCTTTCACCACCTCGAGCAGTTCTTGTTGCGAAGCGTAATGTTCCTTTGACTGGATATAGCCAAGCGCCCATTTGGGCAGCAGCGGCGCTTGTCCCGTCAAGCGGCGGAATTGTTGGACGATTTCATCAAATTCGGGACCGTAGAAAAAATAAAAATCCATTTCATCATCCACTTCCGTCCAAAGAAATGAGCCCGTATCGTCGTCATGAAATTCCATCCGCGAGTAGCTGTCGAGCAAGATGCCATACCCGCGCGTCGAGACCAACATCGGCACGACAACTTTCATATTTTGCTGATAGAGGTATTGATGTTGCCCGCGCAGGTTCAGCATCCCTTCCTCATGCGAGCCAAGTCCGTACAGCGCTTCATCTTCTGCCCATTCAAATTCGAGTTTCGTGTGATATGCCTGTCGGGCAACTTCTTGGCGCACATTTTCGACGCGCATTCGTAAGCCATCCGCTTTTTCCTTGTCTTCGCTCAAGATGGCGTTATCAAAATTCGAGACGACTACATCCACCGTTTCCAACGTCTTGCCGCCGCGCTCCGGTTCACGCGTGAGCAGCCGATTGTTTGCATCGCGATACGTGAACGCGAGTGTCTGCGGATTGATTTCAATTTTTACGTCGCTCGTGGAAAACGACAAAGCGTCCGCACTTTTACAAACGTCAAAGTGAACATTCGCATCCGGCTGGGCGATAACCATCAAGCTCGGTTGTTTACTAAATTCGGAACGCTCGGTGTAACGCACGCGGATTGCGCGAGAGGAATAGACGGTCAGCAGCAGTCGTCCTTGGTCGCTTTCGATGAACAATCCGTCCGGTTGGGGTTGATAATTTTGGATAGGCATGGATTCGATGACAATTTCATTTGGGTTATTTCGAACGAACTAACCTTTCACTGCGCCGGTGGTCAAGCCGGAGAGGATAAAACGCTGCGCGAGCAGATAAATGATAATGACGGGCAGAATCGTCAACACAATATCGGCGGAAACGAGACTCCAATCGGACTGGAACTGTCCGAAAAAATTGTAAATCGCAAGCGTCATGGGCCAGTGCGCGGTTTTGTTCAAATAGTAAAGTGGGAGCAGAAATTCATTCCAGATGCCGAGCAAATTCAACACCGATGCTGTGACCAAGACGGGTGTCAGCAATGGGTAGATGACGGAAAAAAACAGACGCAGTGGACTGCATCCATCGAGAATCGCCGCTTCGTCGAGCTCGCGCGGAATGGTTTGAATGAACGCATAGAACAAGAAAACGTTGAGTGGAATCACAGAGGCGGAATAGAGAACAATCATTCCGAACTGTGTGTTAATGAGCTGCGTCAACTGCATGACTTTGGTCAATGTCACAAAATTTGTCGGGACGGCAATGCCCATGACGATAAGCAAATAAATTCCGCGATTGAACCGCGTCCGATTGCGCGCGAGGACGTATGCTGCCATCGCCGACAGAGTGACGCCGATGAGCGTTGCGGTGACGGCATACAACACGCTGTTGCCAAAAGCGGAAAGCAGCTTGCCCTTTTCGATGACGGTCAAAAAGTTCTGCCATTGCAGTTCCGTTGGAAACTCGACGCCCATCGAACTCGCTTCGAGCCGCGTCTTGAGCGCGTTGACAAAGACGAGATAGACCGGAACAACCATGATGAGACTGGCAATCACCGCGAGCGTGTTATTAAAAAGCCCGCGTATGGTTCGCGTCAACCGCGCGCTTACGGTTCGCGCGCGGCTTGCTTGCTCTTGTGTTGTGATGTGACTATCGAACGTTTCCATTGCCATCGCATCTACCCGTCTGTTTCGCGGTGCATGAACCGAATTACGAAATAGCCAAGCCCAATCATGGCGACAAACAAGAGGGACGAGAGCGCGGTCGCGATGCCATAACGCCCCTTGGAAAATTCATCAAAGATAATTGTATAGACGGTATCGGTCGCGTGTCCCGGTCCGCCGTTGGTCAGCACAAAAACAATATCAAAGACCTTGAGCCCGTAAAGCAAATTCAGTACCGTAATCACGGCAAGGACGGGCATTAGCAGCGGAATCGTAATGTGCCAAAACGCTTGCCAACCGCTTGCGCCATCTATTTCCGCCGCCTCATAGTATTCGCGCGGAATGGCTTCAATCCCCGCGATGAGAATGACCATGATGTAGCCGACGCCTTTCCAAGTATCCACGCCAATCACAGAGGGCATCGCCCAAGTAATGTCAACCAACCATTTTTGTGCCAGAAACCCCAATCCCACATCGTGCAATGATGTATTCAACAGTCCTGTCACGGGATTCAAAATGGATTTGAAAATCAAACTCACCGCCAACATCGGCAGCACGGCGGGCAAGTAAATGAGCATGCGATGCACGTGCGCCAAGCGTCGAACGCCGCTCGTGAGCAGCACTGCCAAGCCCAAAGCGATTACGGTTTTGGTGACGATGGTTGCGAGTGTAAAGAGGATGGTGTTGGAGATGTAGCGGAGATAGCCCTGACCGGAGGAAAAAATCAGCGCAAAGTTATCCAGTCCAATAAAGTTCACATCGGGCGAATAGCTGTTCCAATCGGTAAACGCATAGTAAAACCCCATGACGCTGGGCAGGACATAAAAGAGGAGGTAGAGTAATAGCACTCCACCGACAAAGTAAAATGGGTAGACTCTGTTTCTCATGGAACTTGTACCAATGGGCTGTCCATGACGCGGAATCGGTCGTAGAGGCGTCTCGTCGCAACGTCTCTACGACCGGGGCAACGCAGAGAAAACTCATCCTTACGTTGCACCATCATCGTGACGCCAACTCGAGGAGAAAAGGCAGCGCCACGATGAATTCTGCGAGCGCGGTATCGTTCTGACTATTTTGACCAGGCAGCATCCTTGGCAGCTTTCGCCATATCGGCGCGGCGTTGGTCAATATTCTTCAGCACACCTTCCGGGGTGAGCGTGGCACTAAACATTCCCACCAGGTCCTTGCCAATGTCCATCCACTGTGGATTGACATAGTTAACCGCCGTCTGGTACACCGTGCCGCGCTTGTCTTTGTGGGCATCAAAGAAAGCTTGCAGCTGGGGCGTGAACTTGTTTTTGGCGCCGGTGAAGGGGAGCGTATTTGCGCGCGGGGAATTGTCAATGTAATACTGCATATTTTCGGGCTGTACAAGAAAGTTAAAGTACTGCTTTGCCTCGTCAATATGCTTCGAGCCGGAAAAGATGAATTTGGTCGGTCCGGCGGGATTTACGTTCAACATCTGGTTATCCGCCAACGGCATCACGAAAAAGCCCCATGTATCCGCCTTGACCTCCGGAAAATCTTTTTCGACCTCTTGCGGAAAGCCCGTGCTCATCACAGTCATCGCCACCTTGCCGCTCGCCATGACCTTGGTGCGGTCTGCATAGGCGTCGGAAAGAGCGTTCTTGCCCATGCAGCCCATGTCATACAACTCTTTGAGCTGAGTCACATCAGCGAGCATGGTTTTGTCATCCGCAAACTTTGCTTTGTTGGCGTTCAGTTCATCAGCCAAGCCGGGAGTGACTTGCTCGTAGCGAGGACCCAGCTCAGGATACCACAGCACATGGTGCCAGCCGTCAGAGACAGGCTCAAACAGCGGCTGAATGTCATTCTTGAGCAGCGTCTGGCAGATGGCTTTGAAATCGGCATACGTTTTGGGTTCGCTCAGGTTATACTTTTTGAAAATGTCTTTGTTATAGTTGACTGCCCAAACGTTGCCGAGCGTATCCCAATAGGTCAGCCCGTAGAGTTTGCCGTTGACTGTCGCTTGGGCAGCAACGAGCGGGTCTTCCTGCTTCGCCCATGGCTCCGCCGACAAATCCACTGCATTTTTCTCGACGTTGTACTGCAGCTTGAGGTCGGTCACACCGCTCTGCCCGCCAAAGATGTCAGTCGCTTCGCCGGCATTCAGTTTCGTTTGCAGCACATTAAAGTACTGGTCGGACGGGATAATTTGATAATCAACGTGAATGCCCGTCTGCTCCTCAAACTTTTTGCCCAGTGCCTGTTCCGCGTCCGTTATCCAATCCTGGCTCGCCATATAGGTAAGGGTGACGTTGGATTTCGCGCTGGTCGGCGCGGGGGCGTTCGTTGGCGCAGGCGCGTTGGTTGGTGCCGGCGCGTTCGTTGCCACAGGCGCAGTTGTTGGTGGGGCAGGCGCTTGTGTTGGTGCGGCACCACCGCCACAGGCGATAAGCAACACGACAATCACGGCAAGCGCGACAATAGACAAATATGAGATTTTCATGGGAATATCTCCTCCTTTAGAGATACTGCTTGCTACGAAATATCATTTCGCACTGAATTCGCAAACCGACAGTTTGGGGTAATCAGCCCCTGGAGAATTCTGTTTTGCTCCCCTCTCTTTCATTGAGACATGAATTGAGACATTACAATTCCAATTGCGGGATTCAAAAACAAATGTTTGGGTTCTGCCCACTCGACCGCGGTTCGAGTACGCAGAGAGTCGAGGCAGTCTAACGAGGCGCTCGCGCTGTACTCTGGCGAATTGACAATTTCGCGGGTATGAGAATCTGCTCCGGCTCCGGGCTTTCACCATTCAATTCTCGGATCAACATCTTGGCAGCTTGGTACCCAATGTCCTGCATGGACCATTCGATGCCAGTGAGAGGCGGGATAATCAATTCACTCTCATCACTCGCCGGAAGACCGACAATCGAGCAATCATCAGGGACCTTTCGACCCATCTCCTGTAGCGCCATGATGGCGCCCACCGCGAGCGTATTGTGCATGGTCACGATGGCGGTGATTTGCGGATGCTCGGCAAACAGACTTTTGGCGGCGGAACATGCGCGCTTGACGTTGAGGTCGCACTCACGATAGAGCGAGGCGAGATTGAAGCGTTTGACGACGTTCTTGAACCCTTGCATCGAACGCACGGCAGGACCAATTCCTTCGCTGCGCCACTCTTGGGAAAACGTCAAAAAGCCGATGTGACGGTGTCCCAAACCAACCAAATGCGCATACGCTTCGCGAATCGCGTTTTCAAAATCGAGGTCAATAAACGCAAGTCCTTGATTGTTCTTGGTGCGCCCAATCATCACAAAGGGGTAATCATGCTCGCGCAAGAGTTCGACGCGCCAATCTTGCAAGGCGACTTTCATGAGAATGAGACCATCCGCGTGGACGCTGCGACACAATTTCATCAAACCCGATGGGGTAAGCGCTCCGGTCATCAGACTAAAATAGTATTCTTCCTCCGCCGCCCCTTGCGCGATGCCGGTGATGAAATTCATTTCAATCACATTCGAGAACAGGCGCGGGTTCGAGAGAGGATAATGGAGCACGATGGTGCGCGTTCTGCCCGACGCTAAGCGTTGAGCTTGGAGATGCGGCACATAACCCAGTTCGTCAATGATGTGGAGTACTTGCTGCCGCGTTTCTTCCGCGACATTATTCTTTCCATTAATGACGCGCGAGACGGTCATCAAGGAAACACCAGCTTTTTTGGCAACATCTTGCAAGGTGGTGGTCATAGAGATTTGTTATGTTAGCGTTAACATGTTAACGCTAACATAGATAACAGAAAATAATGTTAAAGGCAAGAGAAAAATTGGGGCGCGCGTAACAAGAATGGGAGGGCTGATTCTCCCAGTACAGAGCGGGGATTCAAAACGAGGTTGGAAAAATTATCCAAACATCAGTGATTCAATTGTGTTCCCAGTGCCTCCGCCTCCGTCACCGGCATCTGACACGCAAAATTCTCACACACATACGCCGTCGCGTTGCCATCAATCATTGCGCGTCCTTCCAATAGCGAAATCGCAGAATCCGCATCACCGCGTCTCCACGCCACCACCTGATTCGGACGATACTCCCCAAACACAACATTCAATAATGCATGTGCATCATCACCAATGATTGCAATTTCCTTTGGCGACGCGAGTTCAAAACTCAACTCGCACAACCACCACGCGAATCCCGTCGGTGCTTGCGCGAGTGCCGGTTGTAATGGCGCGACTGCCGCTTCCGCTGCATCCGCATATTTTGCATCACCTGTGTACGCCGCGAGTTTGAACAATACGTTTGTCGCCATCGCGCTGCCCGATGGGGTCGCATTGTCTTGCACATCTTTGGGGCGCACGACAAGGTTTTCGTGGTCGTCGCTCGTGTCAAAAAATCCGCCGCGCGGGTCGGTGAAATGTTCCAGAATTTGTTCCGCCAATTCGCGCGCGGCGACAAAATATTTTTCATCGAAGGTCGTCTCGTACAATTCGAGCAAACCTTCTGCCAAATTCGCGTAATCCTCCAAGTAGCCATTCAAGTGCGCCTGCCCATCATTGTAACTGCGAAGCAGACGAAGGACGGATGACGAAGGACGAACACTGGACGACTCTGTTTCCTTCGTCTTTCGTCTTTCGTCTGTGGTCAAGTTATCCAACAAGAATTCCGCATTCCGCACCGTTACCATGCGGTAATCCTCGCGCTTGAACACCCGCGCCGCTTCTGCAAACGCTGCCAGCAGCAAACCGTTCCATCCTGTCAAAATCTTTTCGTCGCGCGCAGGTTTCACGCGGCGTTCGCGCGCGTTAAATAATTTTTCGCGCGCGTCATTCAATTTGTGTTCCACTTCCGACTTATCCAGATGGTGCATCGCCGCGAGAACATCATTGTCGCGTGCGCGATGCAAGATATTTTTCCCTTCGAAATTTCCGCGCGCCGTGACGCCAAACGCGTCCATCACCAATTCCGCATCCACGGCATCACTTTTCGTTTTCGACACAATCAACAATCCCGAACTGCTGCCGCCTAGCACGCTGCGAATCTCCTCCGGTGTCCATACGAAAAATTTTCCTTCGTGTCCTTCCGAGTCGGCATCTTGCGAAGAATAAAAGCCACCGTTCGCAACCGTCATTTCGCGTGCAACATAATCGAGAATTTCTATGGTGATGCGTTTATAAAATTCATTGCCTGTAATTTGATACGCGTGCAAGTACACGCGCGCGAGTTGCGCGTTGTCGTACAACATTTTTTCAAAATGTGTCCACCAATATCGAGTCTTTGGTGATGCAGTCAGAGCCCTATGAACTCGCAGGCAAGAGCAATTCCTTCCCAACCTTCTGCTGAGCATAAATGCTATAGACAAATGAGAATAGATATAGGAGCGCGTGTATCCAAAACGCTTCTGCACGTTCGCGGAACGAGTGAACTGCAACAGGACGTACAACACAACGCCGCCCCAGAATTGCATTGGGGCGGCGTCCATACGCCAAGAAAGTGGTTCTCGGCTGTTTGACAGATGATACGTCAGGGTGCCGTAGTTGTGCCTGCAATCGGCGTTAGCAGCCACAGCTGTCCCGCGGTGTTTTGGCATGTATCCATATATGCCGCGCCTTGCAAAACGGTGTCGCTTGCGCGGGTGTTGCCTTCCAGACACTTGTTCTTGTCTTGCAGAAACTCTGTCTGCATATAATACATGCCGTTTCCAGCATCAACGAATCTCCAGTTTTGCCCCGTCACATAGGAGCAATTGTCAACAAAAGCCCCGCCGCCGAGAAACGACTCGCGCGCGAGACGATTCCCTTCAAAACACCCGAAATTTTCCGCAAAGGACATGGGTTGTAGGTGGTAATAGTCCGGGCGGTCGGTTGGAATGATATTCCACTTTTGCCCCGTCACATCCTTGCACGCGTCTCTGAATGCCGCACCGTCAAGGACGGTTCCCTGCGCGATATCGTTGCCTTCGAGGCAGAGTTTATCCTCATCGCCGGCGATGGTTTGGATGTAATAATAGACACCCGTATCCTTGATCACTGCGCCGGGAGAGTACCGCAGCTCGACGAGCGCACGGTTCGTTGCCTTGTCCGCGTCAGCAGCTGCTACCGGCGTAAGCGTCCACAACTGTCCGGTGAACCCTTTGCAGTCATTCTGGTATGCAGCGCCCTCTACGAGCGATCCGGCTTGCAGACGATTGCCTTCCAGACACTTGTTCTGGTCTTCCAGAAACTTGGTATGTAAGCTATACAAGCCGTTTCCTTGATCAACGAGCTTCCATTGTTGTCCCGTTGCGGTCGAGCAATCGCTCATGAATGCTGCGCCACCGAGGACCGCGTCGGGCGCGGTCCGATTACCTTCCAGGCACTTGTTCTGGGTTTCCAGCGCTTTGGTTTGCAGCTGGTAATATCCCTCCTGCTGGGTTGGTACAAACTTCCACAACTGTCCGGTCACATTTCGGCAATAATCCATGAACGCTGCGCCGTCCAACAGCGCTCCCTCTGTGCGGTTGTTGCCTTCCAGACAGGTCTCTTCCTCTTGAGAAAAGAGTGTTTGGAGCTGATAGTAACTTTTGGGGTCAGGTGCCGTTGCCGCTTGAGCGGCGAAAATATCCGCCGTCGTGGAAATGGCATTCCGATGGCTCTGGACAATCGGCGCGCTGTCAGCGGGTGCGGGGCTTTCTGCCCAATATCCCGCCAACGCCAATAGCATCAAGAGCAAAACAGTCAGTTTCAGTCTCACAGATTGTTCCTTTCCATGCGCTGTTCGCTTTGGTGAACCGATGTGGGAGCGCTCAGTTCCCATATGGCACCTGGGCTGTGTTGCACGGTTGGTTAAGTGGGTTGAGCTTGGCATCCAATGCCGCCTGCACGGTCATCACCGTTTCCGTATCCTTGACGTTGATCTGATTGTATCTGCTGGGCTCAGGACAGGCAGCGTATCTCTGGTTCCCGGTGATTTTTTTAAAGTACCGAAAGTTATTGCTCCCCTCAAGGATGGCGTACTGTTTGTTATCTTCAAATTTGAGAGGCACAATGTGCTTGATCGTCCCGACAAAGGGCGGGGCAACTGCATCGGAGCATGCCTCGTTGACCGGCACAAGTCCTGCTGCCTTCGCCTCTGCAATCGTCATTATTCTCGGGTCCCCTAAATTGAAACCCTGCTCGCCGCCCATTGGCCACGGAAGAGGGCAAGCAGAAATCATACACCCCTGCCAACTCGACGAGTTCCCTACGGGGTCAGATGAGACACTCCCTCTGATGTGGGTCATTTTGCCGTACTGGAAGTATGTGGTCCCCACACGGAGGGCAAACTGTTGTCCTAGCCCCACACCACTGGCGCACACCTCGATGCCAGAGGTAGATGACGCTTGCGTAGGCGCTACTTGTGTCGCATTGGCGGATGCTTGCGTGGGCGCGACCTGTGTTGCATTGGCGGATGCTTGCGTAGGCGCAACCTGTGTTGCACCGGCGGGAGTTTGCGTGGGCGCGACCTGTGCCGCGCCGGTGGACGTTGGTGTAGGAACGCTCGACGTCGTACCGGCGGACGTTGGGGTAGGCGTTTGTGTTGGTGCGGCAAGTGACGTGCCGTTGTTCAGAATGCCATGCGGCGCCGTGTTCTTGTCGCACGGCTCGTTCGCCGCGACAAGACCCGCCGCTTGTGCCGCCTCAACGCTGGTCAATTCCGCAGCGTCCGGCAGGTTAATCCAACCCATTTCACCGGGCTTGGGGCAAACATCAATGCGAATCGGAAATGGTTTGCGGTTTGTTGTGCTGGTCAGTTTAAAGTATCGGAAGGTGTTGCCTTCACGAAGAGCGTACTGTTTCCCCACCTCGAGCTTGGGCATGTCGCTCTTGTCAACCCAATCTGTGGCGTAATTCACAACGCAGGTGATATTGTTAAATTTGTTCTTGTAAAAGCAGCCGACACCGACGTGCGTCCACTTTGGGTCTTTCAAGGAATTCCGATGCCCAAAATCAGGCACGCCGTCGTCAATATACAACGAGTATACCTGGTCCAAGCCCGTGGTTCCGCCATAGTTGATGTTTTCACCCAAAGCCGTCCACGAGCCGGACTCGGCAGCGCGAGACGACAAGGTGGTCCCAAAATCAAAGTGCCCTTGGGGATTTCGTTCCGCATACTTGCGGGTCACCTGTCCGAGAGCGTCGGACCAAAGCAGGGGCTTGACCGGCATTTGGGTTTGCGCCGAACCGATGGCAGTATCGAGATAGTACATTTTGGAGAGCGGGGCTATGGTAGTGTCCGGAAGCGTATACGTCCAGTCTTTTCCATTTGCTTGCTGTTTTGCGCTCTGCTTGGCAAAGAGCAGATTCGCCAACAGGGTTTTGGGGTCGGTGCGAAGACTATTGATCTCGGCAAAGATATCGCGCTCGAGGGCGCGGAGGTCCACTTTTGATGGGTCAGTCTCGACACCGGACTGAGCAAAGACGTTCAGGGGAACGCCAAGAACTAGCAACAAAACAAACAAGGTCAGAAGGTTTGCGACCTTTGGCACGAATATTCTCCTTTTCTGAAAAGGTAGGCATAATGGAATCGGTGGCGCACTGGGAAAGAGCAACGAAAAACCGGCTTGCCCATAATAGGGTGCCGGCACATCTCCTCAAGGGAGTAGATCATGGAGATGAGAGATGTAAAAACGCTCGGAGCCTACCTGGGTCCGAGCGTTCTTACTGAACGGGCGCGCATACTACCATATTTCCATTTACTGTCAAGTAAATTCGCGCAGGGATGCGATAACAAAGGGCAAACGGAAAATCCTCGAGAGATGTCAAACTACAGCTTTTTCTTGTCCGGGTCAGCATCTAACTGCACTTTCAGCGCCTCTGTGTCCCAAACCGGCATTTGACACGCAAACTTCTCACACACATACGCGGTGGCTTTGCCATCGATTGCCACACGCCCTTCCAACAACGGAATCACCGAATCCTCATCCGCGCGTTTCCACGCCACAACCTGATTCGGACGATATTCCTCAAACACCGCATCCAACAACGCTTCTCCCCTCTCCCAAGGGGAGAGGGGCTGGGAGTGAGGGGTCACAATCGCAATCTCTTTCGGCGGCGCTAACTCGAAATCCAGCGCATTCAACCACCATGCAAATCCCGTCGGCGCTTGTGCGAGTGCAGGTTGCAATGGCGCGACTGCTGCTTCTGCTGCATCCACATATTTCGCATCACCTGTGTACGCCGCAAGTTTGAACAACACCATCGCCGCCATTGCGCTGCCCGATGGGGTTGCATTGTCTTGCACATCTTTGGGACGCACGACAAGGTTTTCGTGGTCGTCGCTCGTGTCAAAAAATCCGCCGCGTGGGTCGCTGAAATGTTCCAGAATTTGTTCCGCTAGTTCGCGCGCTGCGACAAAATATTTTTCCTCGAACGTTGTCTGATATAGTTCGAGCAACCCTTCCGCCAAATTCGCGTAATCTTCCAGATACCCATTCAGGCGCGCCTGCCCATCTTTGTACGAACGCTTCAATCGTCCATTCGCATCGCGCAAATTTTCCAAGAGGAAATCGGCATTCCGTCTCGCAACCTCCTCATACTCTCGACTCTCGACTTTCGACTTTCGACTCTTGAACACCCGCGCCGCTTCCGCAAATGCTGCCAGCATCAAGCCGTTCCATCCTGTCAGAATCTTTTCGTCGCGCGCAGGTTTCACGCGGCGTTCGCGCGCGTTAAATAATTTTTCGCGCGCGTCATTCAATTTGTGTTCCACTTCCGACTCATCCAGATGGTGCATCGCCGCGAGAACATCATTGTCGCGTGCGCGGTGCAAGATATTTTTCCCTTCAAAATTTCCGCGCGCCGTGACGCCAAACGCGTCCATCACCAATTCCGCATTCACCGCATCACTTTTCGTTTTCGACACAATCAACAATCCCGAACTGCTGCCGCCCAGCACGCTGCGGATTTCTTCCGGTGTCCACACAAAAAATTTGCCTTCGTGTCCTTCCGAGTCGGCATCTTGCGAGGAATAAAAACCACCGTTCGCATCCGTCATTTCGCGGGCGACGTAATCGAGAATTTCTATCGTGATGTGGCGATAAAAAACATCGCCTGTGATTTGATACGCGTGCAAGTACACGCGCGCCAACTGCGCGTTGTCGTACAACATTTTTTCAAAATGCGGCACGAGCCAAATGTCGTCTGTCGCGTAACGATGAAAGCCACCGCCGAGTTGGTCATACATTCCGCCGCGCGCCATCTTGTCGAGAGTGAGCGTGAGCATTTTCAAAATCAATTCGTCGCGCGTTTGCGTGTACACACGAATCAAAAATTCCAGCGTCATGGGCTGCGGGAATTTTGGTGCGCCGCCCCAGCCGCCGTTTTCGTTATCGAACGCGCGCGCGATGTTGTTCAACGCGAGTTCGAGTGTACGCGGTGTCAGTGGAATCTCTTGCTCACTGCGCGGCACACCACTTTCCCCCAACGCCTTTTGCATTTCCGCGCCGTTGTGTTCAATGTCCGCGCGCTGCGTTTTCCACGCGTTCGCGATGCCTTGCAGCACGTTCATAAACGAGGGCATCCCATAGCGCGGCGTTTTGGGAAAATATGTGCCGCCATAAAACGGTTTGCCGTCGGGCGTGAGGAACACGCTCATGGGCCAGCCGCCTTGTCCCGTCATCGCCACCACCGCGTTCATGTAAATGGAATCGAGGTCGGGACGTTCTTCGCGGTCCACTTTGATATTTATGAAATGTTCGTTCATAAAACGCGCGGTCGGTTCATCCTCAAACGATTCATGCGCCATCACATGACACCAGTGGCAAGCGTGGTATCCTATCGAAAGAAAAATTGGTTTGTCCTCGCGCTTTGCCTTTTCAAATGCTTCATCATTCCACGCGTACCATTCAACCGGATTGTGCGCGTGGTCTAAAAGATAAGGACTCGTTTCTTGCGCTAGATGATTTGTAAATTTGTGAACAACGTTTATGTTTTGAGACATGAGATTTTTCCTTTACCGTACTTACAAAGCTCATCGAATAAAATTCGACGGCTGAAAAAAGCAACGCAGCCCGCAAAAACCAAGACACGATCCGAACTGCGTTTCTCGTTTCACGTTTCCCAATTTATAATCCCTCGCAATGCCTTCCACTCTCTTCACCAATCCCGCGGCGCAATTGACGCTCTTGCTCATTCTCGTCGGACTCATCGGCACGATTATTCCTGTGCTGCCCGGCGCGTTGTTTGTTTGGTTCGGAATTTTGGCATGGGCAATTGGCGAACGCTTTCAACGCGTAGATTGGATTACGCTAACGATTTTGGGAGTTCTCGCGCTGCTCGCGACATTTTCCGAATACTGGCTGCGTCCGCTCGTGCAATTGCGCGCGGGGTTCGGTTGGAAAAATATCGTCGCCGCAATGGTGGGCGGATTCGCTGGCGGTTTTTTATTTAGCGAAATTCCGATTGCGGGAACATTGTTTGGTGCAGCCATTGGTTCACTCATCGGCACGGGCGCGGTGACATTCATTGAGCGCAAAAGTCTTGGCGAAGCGGTGCGCGCGGCGCAAACATATTTTGTCGGCTGTGCATTGTCGTCATTGATTGAAGTTGTAATGTCGTTGGTGATGCTCGCGGTTTTTATTTGGCGCGCGTTTTGGGTTTGAACTTTTATGTGGATACCAAAAACAAATCGTCGCGCGGCAATTGCGCGATGATATTTTCAGTTTGATTGAAATGGTCGCGCAATAAATAATCGGGCGTCCCCGCAAGCCACTGCGACAAATCAATCACTTGATAATGCCCCGTGTTGAACGCAATCAACAAACGCGCGTCCGTGTTTCCCACATTTTCAATCGAATGACCGTACCCCTGCGGAATGTATCCCACGTCTCCTGCATTCAACGTTTCAATGCGATAGCGTCCGCGCGAACCAAACAGCGTCACTTGCACTTGTCCACTAATCACATATTGCCATTCGTCCGAAGTGGGATGCCAATGCAATTCGCGTAACGCGCCCGCGTCCAAATCGAGAATCACGCCCGTCATCGTCGTCGAAATGGGAAATTCATCCGCGCCCACGCGCCACTCGCGCCCGCCGCGAAATGTTTTGTACGGCGCGTTCGCCAAAAGTTGATAGCGATGTGTGGTGGATGTTTGTCGCAGCGCGCCCCCGTGTGGAAGCGGAAGTGTTTCGGGTGGAGGCGCGCCGTGCGTAAAGTACACTTCTTGTTTCGGAAAACTCGCGAACGCGCTTTCGGGCAGACCAAAATTTTTTGCCAACACCGAAGGCGGTGTATGCCCAATCCAATCGGTGATGCTGAACGTGCCGAACTCGGAAAAGTAACCGTTGTCGAAAATCAAAATGAATTGACACGGCGCGTTCCCCAAACATTCAATTGAATGTCCATGTCCGCGCGGAAAATACCACACATCGCCCGCGTCGAAATCATTGAATTGGCAATTGCCTTGTGGGTCAATGACGGTTGTGCGACAACGTCCACTCAACACGAACGCCCATTCCGCCGCCGTCGCGTGCCAATGCAATTCGCGCGTCACGCCGGGTTCGACCCGCATCGAAACTCCCGCGATGCCTTTGGAAATCGGCAATTGGTCCACTGTTGCCTCTTTGCCAAAACTGCCACCGTCCACGCGCCCTTGCGATTTCTCCAATTCAAATTTGAACGTCGGCAGTGTATCGCCGGAAAGCAGCGGGTCAGGCACATTGTTTTTGAAAGGATAGTCCATGTTGTTTGCTCCTTATTTTATTTGTTCAACGCGCGCAATAGCACATTCAACACAATCGTCAGCACAACACTCAAAAGTATCGAACCAAGAATCGGCACCATACACGAAACATTTCCCGCTTCAAACACAAACGTCCCCGGCAATTGTCCCGCGCCAAAAAATCGCGACGCGCCCCACCATATCACGCCCACGAGCGCAATCGAAATTCCCAACGCAATTAATAGTTTTGGAAAATCGTCCATGGTAGCGAATGGCTGATGGCGAATGGCTGATGGCAGACAACGCCTGTATCTGTCGCTATCTGCTATCTGCTATCTGCCATCTGCTCTCTCATAAATCGTCAAAAATTTTTCCAACTCTGGCTTGTCTGTCCATTTCATATTCGCGCGTTTGTATTCCGTCACGCTGTCGAACAAAGTCCCATAGATGACGACATACTTTGGCGCGCGCGCAATGATATAACCCAAATCAAATTTTTCGTGCCCCGGTGTGCCGCTGCCTAAATTCGCAACGGGCATTCGTCCGATGTGTAAATCGTTGATGCCGAACATATCAATCGTGGGCAATTCGGAAAAGTACGGCACTTGCCCTGCCGCGTCCACTGCAATCCAAGTGCCCGGCGGAACATTTTGTTTCAACCATTTCCCCGCCGCAATGCGCGCGTGTGTTGCCAACGCCGCGTCGAATCCACCGATGAAAATTTTGTATTCGCCATTGTACGCAGAAGAGAACCAGAGCGCGAGCGGAAGCGCAAGTAGCATAGCGCCTTGTGCGCGTCGGGATGCGAGACACGAGACACGAGAAACGAGAAACTCAATAATCCAAAACATCCCCGCCGCAATCATCAAATATGCGAACGCGAGAAACGGCACAAAAAATCTTCCCACCGACCAATCGCCGCCAACATAAATAATGTACGCACCGTAAAAAATTATCACTGCCGCGAAATATGTGAATCCAAACAACGCGCGGCGCGTCTCTTCCAATCTCCAGTCTCTAATCTCTAATCTCTTTTCTCGCGCATATCGTACACACACGACAATCAGCGCAATCCCCGCAGGTACAAGAATCATCCATCCCAAATGCACATTCACAAATTGCTGTACATGTTCCCAGCCGCGCATGATTTGGGCAATGGGTCCGCCGACGGAAACTTTGGCATAAAACGAATTTGGCAGTAGCGAATGATAATAGCGCCAACGAATCAACCAGTACGGCACAAAGATACCGACGAACGACGCGATGCGAATCAAATCACTGCGCGTAAAAATTTTTCGTTGGTCAAGCACGCGCCACGCCAATTGATGCGCGGCAGTGAGTCCAAACACCGCCGCCGCTTCGGGACGCGTCATTGCCGCGAGCGCGAAAATAATTCCGCTTGTCGGAAATTGCGCGTGAAAATTTTCTTTAAGGTACAAGAACGCGCCGAGCGTGAGCAAGAACGCCATCATCGGTGTCTCTAGTCCGCTCACACTCCACAACGCAAAGGAACCATCCACCGCGAGAAATAGCGCGGCTATCCAACCGATAATGGATGCAACGCCGAGCCATTTCGGAAAACGAATTACTAACGCGAGTGTGCCGATTCCAAACGCGACGCCGAGCGCGCTGCTTACGCGTCCCACATCCCAACCCGCGCCTACGATTGGCAGCATCATCGCCGTCCACAAAAAATTGGAGAACCCTTCGACGCGTTCGCTCGGATTGAATGTCAGCCCATACCCGCGCAAGGCGTTTTGTGCATACACGTACGAAATATACGCGTCGTCCACTGCATCCCCACCAATCGCCTGATAAAACCAAAGCGCGTTGGCAATGAGAAGCAATGCGAGCGCGCCAAACCCAATCCATTTTTTCATTGCGCGTATTCTAACACACCGAATAAAAAACCTCGAAGGTCTCGGAGACCTTCGAGGTTTTTATTTCACAACAACCGATTCTGTTCGATTCGTTCGGGCGTTGGCATTCCCAAATGTTCATATGCGCGTCGCGTTGCCGTTCTCCCACGCGGTGTCCTGTCGAGAAAGCCGAGTTGCAACAGATACGGTTCGTACACGTCCATTATCGTATCCGCTTCTTCGCTCACCGCCGCCGCAATCGTATCGAGACCGACAGGACCGCCGCCGAATTTTTCAATAATCGTTCGCAAAACTTTGCGGTCAATTTCGTCCAAACCGAGTTCGTCCACTTCGAGCATCGCCAATGCTTGATGCGCGACTGCCGCCGAAATTTTTCCATCCGCGCGCACCTGCGCGTAATCGCGCACGCGTTTCAATAAACGATTCGTCACGCGTGGCGTCCCGCGCGAACGCTGCGCGATTTCTGTCACCGCTTGCGGTTCAATTTCCGCGCCGAGAATTTTTGCCGAACGGTCCACAATCGTTTCCATCGCCGACAAATCGTAATAGTCCAAACGATAGACCGCGCCGAACCGGTCACGCAGCGGCGCGGACAACATTGCAAACCGCGTCGTTGCGCCGACGATGGTGAAACGCGGCAATTTCAAACGAATCGAACGCGCGCTGGGTCCTTTGCCCGTGATGAGGTCGAGCGCGAAATCTTCCATCGCCGGATACAAAATTTCTTCGACCGCGCGATTGAGCCGATGCACTTCGTCAATAAACAGCACATCACCCGCACGCAGATTCGTCACAATCGCCGCGAGGTCGCCAGGGCGTTCGATGCTCGGACCCGCCGTAATCTTGATTGCCGCGTTCAATTCGTTCGCGATGATATTCGCCAACGTTGTTTTGCCCAAGCCGGGCGGACCGTACAACAAAATATGGTCAACGGACTCGTTGCGCCCTTTTGCCGCGTCGAGCAAAATTTTCAAATTCTCTTTGACCTTGTCCTGTCCGATGTATTCTGACAATTTTTTCGGACGCAAGGAAAGTTCGAGCGCGAGCTCCTCTTGTTTGCTGGAGGGAGAGGTAATGCGGTCAGACATGATAACTACCTACAGAACACTTGTGCGGATTCTAACACAGTTTCCAAAATTAAGGGAATGAAATTTGAGTATGCTATAATCTTTGAGATTATGCCTTTAGATGTTGCGTTACAAGATGTGGTGCGTTTGCGAAAACCACATCCGTGCGGCGGCTATGAGTGGACAATCGTGCGGCTCGGCGCGGATATTGGCATTGTGTGCAACACATGCCGGCATCGTGTGCTGCTGCCGCGCCGCGAGTTTGCCAAGCGCGTGAAAAAATTTGTATTCAAAGCGCCGCGCGAAAATGTACCTGATTTGGAATCGAAATGAATCAAGCCCAGGGGTATCTCCCCGTCCTCCGCAACCCCAATTTTTTGAAACTGTGGATCGCACAAATTTTGTCATTGATGGGGTTGCAAAGTCTGCTCCTCCTTGCGGTTATCCTCATCGAAGATGTTACCAATTCGGGAATCCAAACGGCGGGCGCGATTGTAGCGTTTAGTCTGCCCGCCGTAATTTTTGGTCCGATTGCCGGTGTCATCCTCGACCGCGTTTCCAAGAAAACCATCCTCGTCGTCTCGAATGCCGCACGCGTCTTGAGTCAAGCGCTGCTGGCACTGCTCGCCTATCTTGGTTTGAACAACGCGATGAATCCGGTGTTGTTTGTCGGTTTGGTGTATCTCACCATTTTTATCACCTCTGCCGTCGGACAATTTTTTGCGCCCGCCGAAGGCGCGACGATGCCATTGATTGTGAAACGCGAAGAATTGTTCGCCGCCAATTCCTTGTTCACATTGACGATTGTGGCAATTCAAATCCTCGCGTTGATTTTGTACGTCCCTGTCAGCGTCAAAACCTTCGGCATCGTTGGCGCATTCGTTTCCCTCGCGGTGTTTTATATCGCCGCCACATTGCTTTTGCTCTTGTTGCCGCGCGATGAGGTAACAACGCGCGAAAAACAAAATGGCGAGTCCGGGCTGCAACGCGGTTGGCGCGAAATCGGTGAGGGCTGGAAATTTACCATCGCGCACAGACCGCTTTTGATTGCGATTTTGCAGTTCTCGCTGGTCTTTACCATCGTCTCGGTGTTGGGCGAAATCGCGCCGGGCTTTGCCAATCGCGTATTGGGTTTGGCGACCGAAGATGCCGTGTTTGTTTTTTCTCCGGCGGGCATCGGCATCGTGTTGGCAAGTTTGTTCGTCGTGCGCTTTGGACAAAATTTACCGCGCTATGTGCTGCCGATTGCGGGAATGTTTGTGATGGGCTTGGGGCTGATTGGTTTGGGCGTCATCGGATTGAACGGCGAACACGCGTTAAATACCCAATTTGAAATTGGGGGTTTCACCATGAACGCGACGTTTCTTGTCGGCATCGCCGCACCATTATTGGGAATCGGCATTGCGCTCGTTTTGATTCCCGCGCAAACGGCGGTGCAAGAAGGCGCGACGGATGAAATACGCGGACGCGTACTCACGGTGCAGCTCACACTCGCCAACGCTTTGAGCATTCCCTTGCTGCTTGGCGCGGGCGGACTTTCGGATGTGTTTGGCATTCCGCAAATCGTCATCACGCTCGGCGCGATCTTATTTCCACTCGCCATTGTGAATTGGTTGTACGTGCGTCGTTTTCCGCCCCCCCCCCCATCGGCACAATTCCATTCGCAGCCGATTCCGCTCGCGGGCGAAACAACGGCGATGGTCGAAGAAGCAAACGAGTTGCCGCCATCCCAAGCGCGAATGAAAGCGAAAAGTTGAAAGTAAAAAGCCAAGTGCCAAGCCAAGGGCGAAACTTTTGGCTTTTTACTTTGGACATTTATGTCTTTGCATCGCGTCCTCATTTTCTTTTCCGATACCGGCGGCGGTCATCGCGCGGCAGCGAACGCGTTGCGCGACGCATTTCAGTTTGCATTTCCCGGACAATACGAAATTATTTTTGTTGACGGATTCAAAGAGTGCGCGCCCTTTCCGTTCAATCATATTCCCGATACATATTTTCCACTCACGGCTTATACTCCGTGGCTGTGGGGCGCATTGTTTCATACGAGCAATTCGCGCGCCTCGCTCCCCCTTTCCGCATCCTTTGACGATTTTATTTTGCGCGATGGGTGTGCACGCGTCATTCGCCAGCACAAACCCGATTTGGTGATTAGTGTTCATCCGCTCATCAATCGAGCCGCGTGCAATGCCCTCAAAGCCATTCAACCCGCTACACCATTTGTTACCGTTGTGACCGATTTGTTTGACGCGCACGGCATGTGGTTTTCGGCAGCGTCCGATTTGGTCGTCGTGCCAACCGAAGGCGCATACCAACGCGGTTTGAAATGGAAATTTCCCCGCGCAAAAATGCGCGTGATTGGACAACCGATTTCGCTCAAGTTTGCAACCGGCGATGTGCATGAATCCCAAAGCGAACTGCGCGCGCGTTTGAATTTGCGCCAAGACCTGTTCACCATTTTACTCGTGGGGGGGGGGGAAGGGATGGGACCGCTGCGCGCGATTGCGCGCGCACTCGACCACGCGCAGCTGCCGATGCAACTCGCTATCATTGCCGGACGCAACAAAAAATTACATGAGCAGCTGGAACAACTTCCATGGCGGATTGAAAGAAACATTCAGGGCTTTGTGACCAACATGCCCGATTGGATGCGCGCGAGTGATTTGGTGATTACTAAAGCGGGACCGGGAACAATTATGGAAACGCTCGCGGCAGGCAAACCGATGATTCTAAGCAGCTACTTGCGCGGGCAAGAAGAAGGCAATGTAAAATTTGTCGAGGAAACGGGCGTTGGTGTATTGCGTTCCAAGCCGCACGCGATTGTGAGTCAATTGCGCGCGTGGCTCGACGGTGAACATGCGCAATTGCTTATGATGCAGGAAAATGCCAAACGCGCGGCGCGTCCGAATGCGGCGATTGAAATCGTACAGACAATTTCGCGGCTGCTCTAAAAATTCTTGTCGCGGCGTGTTCATGTAGTGTATAATCTTGGCAGTTCCATAGGAATTTTTTTCATGACAAACCAAACCAAATCTGTCCCGTCAAACGCGCTCGTTTCGCGCGCGCGCGCGCTTTTGCGCGGTCCCGTTCTCATCGGTGTCATTGCCGCCTTGATTGCGATTGTGCTTTCGCTGTACGGCATGTTGACCAATCCGAACGCGACGCCACTCACGATTCGCTCCTTTCTCCTTGTCGTCGTAATTGCCGGCGGCTCGTGGGGGTTGATTGCGTGGGCAATTGCCACAGCGGCGGTGGAAGCGGGAAAGGATTAGTGGTTAGTTATTAGTTATTGGTCATTAGAAAATCCAGCTTGACGAATAACTAACTACTAATAACTAATGACGCATTTGTGAAAGCCGTCGTCATGGCAGGAGGTGAAGGTTCGCGGTTGCGTCCGTTGACCTTGCATCGCCCCAAGCCGATGATTCCTCTCGTCAATCGCGTTGTTGCCGCGCACATTGCCGATTTACTCCGCCGCAATCAGTTCAACGATGTCGTCGCCACCCTCCAATATCGCGCCGAAGATATCCAAAATTATTTTGGCGATGGGCATGGCTTTGGCATCAACATCCAATACTCGGTCGAACCGCGTCCGCTCGGCACTGCGGGTTCCGTAAAATACGCCATGCCCGTGCTCGGGGCGGACGAACCTTTCCTCGTCATTAGCGGCGACGCCCTCACCGATTTCAATCTCCAAGAAATTTTAGCGTTTCACAAACGCGTCGGCGCGCTCGCGACGCTCACCCTCACACGCGTGCCCAATCCGCTCGAATACGGCGTCATTGCTTTGGACGGCGATGGACGCATCGAAGCATTCATCGAAAAACCCTCATGGGGTCAAGTCATTTCCGATACGGTCAACACGGGCATTTATATTCTGTCGCCGGAACTGCTGGACGAAATCGAACCGGACGCGCCCGTTGATTTTTCGCGCGACGTGTTTCCAAAATTATTGGAACGCGGCGCGCCGCTGTACGGTTATGTTGCGGACGGTTATTGGACGGATGTCGGCACGTTCGATGAATATCACAAAGCGAGCGCGGATATTTTGACGCGTCAAGTGGATGTTGGAAAAATCGGCGACCAACTGCGCGAAGGAATTTACATCGAAGAGGATGTCGAAATCGCAGAGGATGCGGAATTGTATGCGCCTATCTTTATCGGACACGGTGCGCGGATTCGCAGCGGCGCGGTGATTCATGGACCCACCGTGATTCGTCCGAATGTGATTGTGGACAATCGCGCGCACATTGACCGCAGCATTGTTTGGCAAAACGCGTATATCGGACAAGCGGTGGAATTGCGCGGCGCGATTATTGCGACGCGTTCCAGCGTTGGCGCGCGCGCGGTAATTTTTGAAGGCGCGGTGTTGGGCGACCAAGTGAATGTAGGGGAAGGCGCGGTCATTCATCCGAACGTCAAAGTGTGGCCCCAAAAACGCGTCGAGGCAGGCGCGACCTTACGCTCGTCGTTGATTTGGGGTTCGCAAGCGCGGCGCACATTGTTTGGGCGTTATGGCGTGACAGGTCTGGTGAATGTTGACCTCACGCCGGAATTTGCGACGCGGCTCGGCGCAGCGTTCGGCGCGACGCTCGCGAAAAAACAAACGGTCATTATCAACCGCGACCCGCATCGCAGTCCGCGCATGATTAAACGCGCCATCATTGCGGGCTTGCCCTCGGCGGGCATTGACGTGATTGACATTAAAACCACGCCGATTCCGGTGGCGCGCTATTTTACGCGCGTGATGAATGCGGGGGGGGGAATTCATGTGCGGCTTTCGCCGTATGACCCGCGCACCGTTGATATTCGTTTCTTTGCACGCGATGGACTGAATCTTTCCAAAACGACAGAGCGCGCGATTGAAAACATTTTCTTTCGCGAAGATTTTCGGCGCGTCTATATGGACGAAATTGGGCGCATTGAAGAAATGGACGGCGCGGCGGAAAAACGTTACGCCGACGATTTCATCAAGACGCTCAATGCGTCCGCGATTGAAAAAGCAAAATTCCAAATCGTTGTGGATTATGCAAATGGACCTGCCTCGTCCGTGTTACCCTCCTTGCTGGCGCGTCTCGGTGTGGATGTCGTCGCGTTGAATGAACGTCTCGACGAAACAAAAATTTCTTTGGAGCAGCAAGAATTTCAACGCGCGTTGGACCGTTTGGGTGCCATCACGGCGGCAGTGGGCGCGCACTTGGGCGTGCGGATTGATGTGGGCGGCGAACGCATTTGGTTGGTGGACCAAAAAGGCAATAAACTTTCGGGCGGCATGGCGGCAGCAGTTTTGACCGAGTTGCTCTTGCGTTCGGAAGATGGGCGTGACGGCACAATTGCGATGCCGTTGAATCTCCCCAATCTTTTTGACACTCTTGCCGAAAAACACGGCGCGCACGTTTTGCGCGTGAAAAATGACCATCAAGCATTAATGGAAGCGGCGCAAGACCCGAGCGTTCGCCTCGCGTTGAATGGTGGCGGCGATTTTATTTTCCCCGCGTTTCAGTCCGCGATGGATGGCTTGATGGCGCTCGTCAAATTGCTCGAGTTACTCGCGCTTCATCAAACAACGCTTTTGGAAACCGTGCGCGGGCTGCCGGTCTTTCACATCGCACAGCGCCGCGTCTATTGCGCGTGGGAACACAAAGGCACCGTGCTGCGCGTGTTAAACGAACAAAACCACAACCGCATCATCAGCAACACCGATGGAGTAAAATTGCGTTTGACGCCCAACGAATGGGTACTGATTGCACCCGACGCGGACTCGCCCTTTTTTCACATTTACGCCGAGGGCACAACACGCGACAGCTCCAACGCGCACGCAGACCGTTACGCGCGCATTGTGGAAGGGCTGCGCACGTGACCATCTCGTCAAGTGAAATCGCCGACGCGCTGCGTTGGCTCTGGATTTTTTGCGGCATTGTTTGGATGGGTTACGCGTGGCTGCATCGCGTTGCGTACACACGCGGCTTGCTCGTACTCGTTGCCTTGTTTGTCCTCGATTGGTTATTGCACGCGTTCGCCAATTTTGCCGAACAACCCAACTCGAACATTCCTTCCGATTTCGCGTTGTATTCCGTAATGATGCTGCTTGCGGGATTTGTGGGACTGAGCGCGGCGTGTTTGTATGCGCGTTGGCGTAGGATGAATGTATTGCAACTCATTGACGCGGCGCTCATCACCATCATTGCCGGCGGCATCGGCGGACGCGCGTATCAAGTTTTGACGAATTGGAATTTTTATTCTGAAAATACAGATTTGATTACTGAATTGTCACACGGCGGTTTTGGCATACGCGGCGCGCTTGTGTTTGGATTCGCAGTGCTATTTTTATTTACACTCATTACAAATAATTCGTTTTGGAAATTCGCGGACACGGCGGTGATGGGTTTGTCGCTCGCACAAAGCATCGGTTGGTACGGCGCGGCATTGACGCACACGCATTACGGCATCGCGTTGGACGCCCCCCCCCCTACGGGAATGTTTGCGCCGCTCGCACACATCGTTCGCACTTTCGGGTATAATTTTGTTCAAGACTTGCCCGACGCGTACAATCTCATCGCGTTTCGAATTCCCGTACAAATGCTCGCTTGTCTTTTTTTTCTCGGATTATTTTTTTTCTTGCTCGTCGGCTTGCGCGCGAACCGCATAGGTTCGCGTTTCACGTTTTACGTTTTGCTCGCGTCACTCGCCAATTTCATATTCGGTTTCTGGCGCGGCGATGAAACCTTATTTTGGAATGGCTTGCGCGCGGACCAATGGGTTGATTTGATATTCTTTTTATTCGGCGTCGCGCTCGCGGTCGGATTCACTGCATCCGGGCTCCAACACGCACGCGTACAAGATTCAACAGGGAGAACTTTACAGCACGCATGACTCGTCGCGCTCCAGCTCTCGTTACCACCAAAACCGCGTTTGAAGAAATGCTCGCGCATTTGCGCGCCCAGCCACGCGTCGCCATTGATACCGAAGCCGATTCGTTGTATTCGTATTACGAAAAAGTTTGTCTCATCCAGTTTTCCATCCCCGATTACGATTTCATTCTCGACACCCTCTCCTTCAAAAATATCGAACCGCTCGGCGAATTATTTGCGGATCCGCATCTCGAAATTGTTTTTCACGCGTGCGAGTACGATGTGCTTTCACTCAAGCGCGATTATAATTTTTCGTTTGCCAACATTTTTGACACGATGGTTGCCGCGCGCATTCTCGGTTGGAAACAAGTGGGACTCGGCAGCATCCTCGAACAAAACTTTGGCGTAAAACTCGACAAGCGATTTCAACGCGCCGACTGGGGCAAACGTCCGCTCGCGCCCGAACTCATCGAATACGCGCGCGATGACACGCACTATCTTTTGCGTTTGCATGATTTACAATTGGCAGAATTGAAAAAAGTGAATCGCTTGCCTGAAGCACGCGCGGAATTTGAACGCTTGACGCGCGTAAGTTGGAGCGAACGCGAATTTGACCCAAATCGGTATGCGACGCTCGAAGGCGCCAAAGAACTTGACCCCGTGAGTTTGGGCGCGCTGCGCGAATTGTATGCCCTGCGCGAAGAACTCGCGCGCAAACAAGACCGTCCGCCGTTCAAAATTTTGTCGAACCTCGCGCTTGTGCGCATCGCGCGCACCATGCCGCGCACAATGGCGGAATTGTCCGCGCTGCCCGGGATTGGGGAATGGTTTATCCGCCGTCACGGACGCGACGCACTGCGCGCGGTCGAACACGGTCAAGCACGTCCGCAGCGGCATTTGCCCAAACCACCGCGCGGCGAACCACAATTGAATGATAACGCGTCGCGCGAACGATACGCGAAACTAAAAGAATGGCGCAAGCAGCGCGCCGAAACGCGCGGCGTCGAAAGTGATGTGATTATTTCCAACGATGCGTTGATTCAAGTTGCGCGCGCGTATCCAAAGACATCGCAAGAATTGGAAACGATTCCCGAACTGGGCGAATGGAAAGCGCGCGAGTACGGAGAGGAATTGCTGCGCGTGTTGAATGGGGGGAAATAAAAAATTCGTGGCAACGCGCCACGAATTTTTATTTTGCCCACTGGGATGCGATATTTGAAAAATTGTTGTTGATGCTCCTTATTTCTACATCATTGCATTACGCTGCCGCGCCCAATCCACTACTCTGCTCCCTACAAAATTCACCACAGGTTTAGCCACAGTATGGTGTGCAGGCATTCCTTGTAACCGCTTGACACCCCAAGATATTTGGGAGAATCAATAGGACGAAAATAATAAAGAGCAACACAACCAACCGACGTCTGCGTGAAAGTACGATTGGAATCACAAGTCCGAGGTAAATCAGCCAGCCCCCAAAAACCATCGTTTCTTCTAAAGCCCCGCATGTTGGGGCTGCCCCGCCATATGAGCAGAAACCGACCGATTGTAGAACAATTGTCAGACCGCTGGGAAACATGAAAAAAAATAGTATTGCAAATAATCCCACATTACCTAGACCTATCAATAATGCCAAGAAAAAAAAGAACCCGACCGCCATGAGTTTTTGGACTGGCGATTCAATAAAATTGGGACTCACTTTCGTCTCTGGATTCTCCATGCTTGACCTCCTTGAGGTTTGCGAGGCAACTATTTTGTAGATGCTGAGACGATTCTCCCACAATCGAACTGCCATTTCAAGACGGTGGACTACCAAAAAGTGCCATTCGCAAGATTGCCTCAACGACAGGCACAATCTAGAGGAAAACACCATGTGGAAATAAAAATTCGGCGTTGTGCGCCGAATTTTTTTATTGTTTCGCAATTTGACTCAAGTATCGAAAACTCTGTAACAGTCCTATCGTGATGGACACACCCAACACCAGCGCGACCACAATCGCATATGTATCAATTGTTAGGTCTGGTATCAGCGCGAACAAAATCGCGGCGATGACAACGATGATTCCCGAAATCAACAAACGCATTCCCGAATGCGCGTTCACTTCATACCACACCTTTTCGTTTTTGAGTGTGGTCGGTGTGCGAAAACCGTACCATGGATTCGGCTTGATGCGGCGTTGAATGAGCGGAATCGAAATCGCGATGAGCAGCAAACCCGCACCGATGTAAAGCGCTGCAAGCAAAAATAATTCGTTCATTGCGATTCAGTGCCCAAAGAAAAATGCACAATGCGCAACTTTATATTGTGCAATGTGCATTTGGTATTGTGCCTTCGGCATTATCTTCCAATGTGCATCGGCATAATCACATGCGTGAAATCTTCGCGCCCAACAGGTTTCACGACGCCGGGACTCGCGGCAGTGCTGGTTTCTAACGCAACTTGCGGAGAATTCAACACGCCCAACACATCCGCAAGAAAACGCGCGTTGAAGGCAATTTCAATCGGGTCGCCGTCCACCGTCGCGTCAATTTCGCCCACGTTGTCGCCCGTTTCCGCGCTTTGTGCGGCGATGACGACTTTGCCGCCGCCCATATCATTGCCGCTCGAAATGTTGAGACGCACAATGTTTGACGCCTCGCGCGCAAACACGCTCGCGGCTTTCACCGCGTTTTGCAATTCATTCGTGTTCATGATGGTGCGCGTCTTGTACGATTTCGGGACGATTTGATTGAAATCGGGAAAGTTGCCGTCAATCAATTGCGAAACAATGTCCGTGTTTTCCAAATGGAACAACACTTGCGAACGATTTTCCGTAATCGCAATTTCGACCGGCGCTTCTTGGTCGCCAATCACGCGCGCAACATCTTGCAATGCTTTTGCAGGAATGATGACGCTCACGGGCGCGCTCAATTTGGTCCCCAACATCGCGCTGCGGACAGACAAACGAAACCCATCCGCCGATGCAAACGTCACCGCTTCTTTGTCGAATTTGGCAAGGATGCCTGTGAGGACAGGACGTGAATCGTCTTGCGCGGCAGAAAAAGTCGCCTGCGCGATTAATTCTTTTAACGTATCGGGTTCGACCAAAATTTTGTTGTTGTCGCCAATCGTCGGAATGATTGGAAACTCACTTGCGTCCACGCCTTTGATGTTCGCATCATAGCGCGCGCATTTCAGATGCAGCGTTTGCGTTTTCGCGTTCAATTCCATTTCGACGCGATCGGGCGGCAGCGCGTTCACGTAATCGGCAAGCTGACGCGCGGGAACGGTGATCGCACCTTCGGTATTCACTTGCGCGCCGCACCAATGCGTGATGCCGATTTCCAAATTTGTCGCGGCAAGTTTCAAACGTCCTCCTTCGGTGGCGAGCAAGATATTGCCCAATACGGGAAGTGTGGAACGCGTCGCTACGGCGCGATTGACAATCGCAATGCCACGCGCGAGATTTTCTTGGAGTACACTAACTTTCATAACAGACCTCGATGAGCGAAGCGCCAAGCGCGTATCGCAGAATTATTCTTGTGGCGGCATTTTACAACAATCAAACGCGAATGACAACGTTAGGTGATTAACATAAAAAATTTTCATTTCTCGTCACAAATTAATCGTTCACACGCAGCCGATAGCCCACTCCCGGCTCGGTCACAATGTATTGCGGGCGCGTTGCGTCCGACTCGATTTTTTTTCGCAGATTGCTGATGTTGACACGCAGCATGTGCATTTCATCTTCATAGCCCATGCCCCACACGGTTCGCAACAATTGATGATGCGTCAAAACTTTGCCCGCGTCATTCACCAACGCGCGCAGTAAATCATACTCCGTCGGCGTGAGTTGAATTTCTTGATTGTCAATCGTGACAATGCGCTTGGCGAAATCCATTTTCAATGCACCGCTTTGAAAAATCGGTTCGTTCGCGTTCTTGGCAGCGCGCCGTAACGCGACGCGCAAACGCGCGAGCAACTCGCCGGAACCAAATGGTTTCGTCAAATAATCATCTGCGCCCGCATCGAGCGCGTTGATTTTATCTGCTTCGCTGCCACGCACAGACAAAATCAAAATCGGCGTCTGCGACCATTCGCGCAGCATACGCGTCACTTGTACACCGTCTATATCGGGCAAACCCAAATCGAGCACAATCGCATCGGGTCGCTGCGCGGTGACTTGCGCCAACGCGTCCTCGCCGCGCGCCGCTTCGAACACGATGAAACCATGTGCCGTGAGAACTGTTTTGAGAAAGCGACGAATCGCGGGTTCGTCGTCCACAATCAGAATACGCGCGCCTTCAGCCATTTTTGTTCGAGCCCTGACAGTGTTTCAAAATATACTTTGTGCATTAAACGCGCGCGTCGCGCACCATGCCTTCTCACGCCGCGCGTTCGCATAAAAATCTTTCAGGGTTTGAGTGGCAGCGTAAATGTAATCAGCGCCCCCCCCCCCAACCGATTTTCTGCTGTGATGGTACCGCCGTGCGCTTCTACAATCCCTTTGCAAATCGCGAGTCCCATGCCGGTCCCACTCACCAAATCAGGATGCTGCACGCGATAAAATTTGTCAAACACGCGCGGCAGGTCGGGCGAAGGAATTCCTACGCCGCGATCCATTACCTGCACTTGAATTTGGTTCGGCTGTGCGCGGGCGCGAATTTCAATCGGTGTATTGCGCCGCGCGTATTTCAAGGCATTGTCTATCAAATTGACCAACACCTGGACAATGAGCGTAAAGTCCATCGAGACCAACGGCAACTCATTTGGCACATCCACGCGCACATCGTGTCCGCGCAAGCGCCGCTTTAATTGTTCCAAGGCAGAGCCAATTGCATCTTGCATATCCGATGGTTCGCGCTTGAGATGCAACGCGCCCGCTTCGAGGCGCGTCATGTCGAGCAAGTTACCGACGAGCCGATTCAAGCGTTCCGTTTCTTCGCGCGCGTTCTCGAGCAATGTTTGACGTGTTCTTTCATCCAGCATTGCGCCATCCTCTTGCAGACTTGTCAACGCGCCCGTAATGGAAACGAGCGGCGTACGCAAATCATGTGAGATGGAATTGAGCAGCGCGTTTTGCAAATCTTCGGTCGCTTGCACCACTTGCGCGTGTTGGGCTTTGTCCGCGAGCTGTGCGCGTTCAATCGCGGTTGCCGCAAGCGAAGCAAACGTTTCAAACAAACGTCGCTGTGCAGGCGAAAGAGTTTGCGCGCTTTCGCTCGGCGCCACACCAATTACGCCCAAAATTCCGCGCGCAGTTTTGAGGGGAATAAAACGCCATTGCGCAGCGGGCAGCGTATCTGTATCGCGCCCTGCCGCTTGTCCATGCTCAAACGCCCACGTTGCCACCGCGCGTTCGTCTTCATCCAACAGAGGATTCTCTTTGCCGATTTCATTCATGCGCCGGTCCACACCGGCGGGCAACAACACCACGACCCGTCGCGCAAACATAAGCGCGGCATTCGTTTTGAGCGCCTGCAAAATTTCGTCGAGCGTTGAAGCAATCGCCAAATCGCGGCTCAACGCATACAACGTCGCGTTTTCGTGTTCACGCAAACGCGCGGCATCCGCTTGTTCGCGCAGTTGCGCTGTCAGTTGACTGACCACAAACCCGACACCAAACAATGCCAGAAAGGTGAGGACATATTCGGCATCATCTACCACGAGCGTGAGGCGCGGCGGCACAAAGAGAAAGTCAAACGCCAGCACGCCGAGAATGGAAGTGACAACGGCAGGTCCGCGCCCCAAGTAAATCGCTGCGATAACGACGGCGAGCAAATAAAACATCACCAAATTCGTTTGCGATAACAAGGGGTCAATGAGAAAACTCATTGCCGTCGTCGCGACGACCAAAAGGATGGCTAGCGCATAGCGCGTAAAAGGACGATGCGGCAGCCAACCTTGACGCCGCGATTTAGCGGGATGCTCCACTTCCGCATTGATGACATACACATCAATCTCGCCGCTCGCGCGAATCAATTGGTCAACCAGCGAGCCGCGCAAAATTTCTTGCCAGCGCGGGCGCAGTGGTTTGCCGGCAATGATTTTGGTAATGTTGTGCGTGCGCGCAAAATCCATGAGCGCGGGGACCACGCGGTCTGCCGCGAGCGTGTGCGTTTGCGCGCCCAATTCTTGCGCGAGCCGCATGGTGCGCGCGAGTTGGTCTTGCTGCGCTTGCGTCAACCGCAATTGTTCCGGCGTTTCCACAAAGACAACGAACCATCCCGCGTTCAATTCATCCGCAAGATGGCGCGTGCGGCGCACCAATTTTTCACCCAACGCGCTCGCGCTCACCGCGACGAGCAAACGTTCCCCCGCCGCCCACGGTCCGGCAATCGCGCGCGTTTGCATGTACGCGCGCATTTGGTCGTCCACGCGCATTGCCGCGCGGCGCAGCGCCATTTCGCGCAGTGCCGTCAGGTTGCCCTGCCGAAAAAATTTTTGGAGCGCGCGCTGTGCTTGTTCCGGCACATACACTTTGCCTTCGCGCAAACGTTGGAGCAATTCTTCCGGCGGCAAATCAATCAATTCGATGTCGTCCGCCGTATCCAAAATGCTGTCGGGCAATGTCTCGCGCACAAAGACGCCGGTAATTTGCGCGACGACATCGTTCAACGATTCGAGATGCTGAATGTTGAGCGTGGAATAGACATCAATGCCCGCATCGAGCAATTCCAAAACATCTTGGACGCGTTTCGGATGACGCATTCCTTCCGCGTTCGTGTGCGCGAGTTCGTCCACCAACGCGAGTTGCGGTTTGCGCGCGAGTGCGGCATCCAAATCCATGTCGCTCAGGGTGACGCCGCGATATTCGATTGTCTTGCGCGGGAGAATTTCCAGACCGTCGAGCAGCGCGTCTGTTTCGCGGCGTCCGTGCGTTTCCACATACGCGACGACGACATCTACGCCTTGCGCGCGCCGCTGCTGCGCGGCTTGGAGCATTGCAAATGTTTTACCGACTCCTGCTGCGTAGCCAAGAAAAATTTTCAATTTGCCGCGCGCGCGCGTGGGCGTTTCGCTGGTCACACGCGCGAGAAGTGCATCGGGGTCAGGACGCATTTTTTAAGGAGGAAGGCGAGGGATAACGGATGAAAAGATTGCAGTTGATTCACTTTTTCATTCTTCATCCTTTATTTTCTTCCACTGTCAACTTGCTGCCGCCACCGATAAACTCGATGCGGTAGCGATTGGTCGCGCGTTTGTATTCGGGTGATTCGCGTATTTCATTGCTCGCATTCATTCTGCTGCGGTCAAAACGTACCGCCGAATACTCGCCCTCAAATTCCAAACGCACCGGCACATGCTTGGGACGCACAATGTGAATGTGGCTTAGACCACTTTCCAAACGAATCACCACGGTTCCATTCGGCGGCGGCAGCCAAAGATTCAATCGCGTTGCTTTGCTCTGAAGTGTCAAGCCGCGCAACGCCAATTCGCGCAGGTCTGCCTCGATGTGTGTAGCGCCACATTCGATGCGCATGTCCCATGTCGTCGCGGAATTCAATTTCACATCAGCATCCCCGCCGCCGCGTCCAAACAAAGTGCGGTGGCGATATTGGACCGAAAGGTTTCCATCCTGGTCACGCACAATGGGAATGTCGTGCTTGAATTCGGCGCGATACAATTCCGCCATGCCGGGTACGCCGCGCAAATTCACGCGCCCCGAACCGGCAAGCCATTCCAAACGCGCGGCGGTCAGGTTGCCGCGCGGCGCGGAAAACACGCGCGCGGCTTGCTGTCCGCGGCGCCGAATTTGAACCAACGCGTCTGCGCGCGCGTGCATGTCCACGTGAAGGTTCGCTTGTGCGTCCATCCGCGCGCGCAGATTTGCTTCGAGATGCGGCTTGTGAGTCGCTTGTGTGTGCGCGTCCGGTTTGGCACGCAAGCGCATCCCCTCTTCATCAAAAATCGTGATGCTCTTGTGTAAAAACTCGAGCAACAGCGCGAGGTCGGTATCACTGTACTCGGCATAGAGTGCGTTAAAACGGTTTTCGAGTGCGGCGTACGGGTCGCCGCTTAGTTTGTCAAAACGTTCCGCAAGCGGTTCGAGCATCACGCGGCGGCGGTCATTGGGGTCATTGACACGACGCACAAAGCCCGCTTTTTCCAAACGGTCCACCACGCCGGTAATTGCGCCGGTGGTGAGTCCGCTCAATTCGGCGAGTTCCCCTGCCGTAATCGCGCCCGTGCGCGACAAAATTTCGCCGCACACCAAATCGGTGAGTCCCAAGCCCAAGCGGTCGGCGATGGCGAGTTGATACAAAATCGTCGCCGTGCTGGACTTGCGCCCTACTTCGTCATTGAGCGCGCGCACAATCTCCGCGCGCGCCAAGTCGGTTTGCCCTCTTGACATTTTCCAAAATTCCCTTATACTCTGATTATCTTAGATACTAAGATAATTTCAATCTAAGATAATTGTAGTATAACACAGAATCCGGAGGATTCAAGATGCAAACACCCCATGCGAGCAAAGCGGCGCTCGCCTTTATTTTCGTCGTCGCCCTGCTCGACATTCTCGGCTTGTCGCTGCTTATTCCCGTCACGCCGTACATTGTGCGCGAATTTCGTTCCGACGCGCTCACCGTCGCCCTGCTCACCGTCGTCTATTCCATCGCGCAATTTATCGCCGCGCCGTTGTTGGGGCGCTGGTCTGACCGCTTTGGACGCAAACCGGTCTTGCTCGTTTGTTTGGTCGGGTCATCCATCGGCTATTTTATTTTTGGCATCGGCGGCGCGTTGTGGGTGCTGTTTCTTTCGCGTTTGATTGACGGCATCACAGGCGGCAACATTTCTGTTGCGAGCGCGTTCATTGCCGATGTGACGCCGCCGCAAGACCGCGCGAAAAATTTTGCATTGATTGGCGCGGCGTTCGGACTCGGTTTCATTTTGGGTCCCGCGTTGAGCGGCGTATTGTTGCCATTCGGCTATGCTGCCTCGGCGTATGCGGCAGGCGCGCTTTCCTTATTGAGCGCGCTCGTCGGATTTTTTGTGCTGCCCGAATCGCTCCCCGCGTCGCTGCGTAACCACGCCGCGTTGAAACTCGCGGACGTGAATCCATTGGGCGCGACGTTTGAATTATTGCGCCGCCCGATTTTGGGGAAACTGCTGACCGCAGGACTCGTATTCAATTTCGCGTTCGCCGCGTTTGTAAGCAACATCGTTATCTTTTTGATTGGACGCTTTAATGTGGACGCCGGAGCGATGGCGCTTGGACTCGTCGCCAGCGGTGTGGTGCGGGTCATCATGTTTCCATTCGTGGGCAGACTCGTGGCGCGCTTTGGTGAAAAACGCCTCGCACTGACGGGATTGGGCATCCTTGCCAGCACATTCACAGGAATTGCGCTCGCGCCCGATTTTTGGATGATTTATCTATTGATTGTCTTGAACAGCGTCGGCGCGGGTTTGGTCTTTTCCACCGTCGGCGCGATGGCGTCGAATCAAGTGCCGCTCAATGAACAAGGCAAACTCGCGGGTGTGAATACTGCGCTCGCCGGAGTTGGAAACATCGTCGGTCCTTTGTGGGCAGGCATCGCCTATGATGCGATTGCGCCGATGGCGCCGTACCTAAGCAGTGCGCTATTTCTTCTCATGGCAGCGGTCATTGTTTTGCAAGCGCCGGTGAAACGCGCGCAAAAAGTGAACGCAACCGCGCAAGCATCCGCCGCCTTTGGAGAATAAAAAAATGACGCACACACAAACCAACACCAAAGCATACAAATGAAACTGAATCCCATCAACGCCTTGATGACGAAAATGACGTTTCAAACTACGCTGCTCAAAAGTGCATACACTGTGCAGGAAATTCACGCAATGGTTGCACTGACGGATTTCAAAACATGCGAAATCCAAACAAACGCAATCGGTATGGAAATCGCGCTAACGAAATAGATGGCGGCGAAAATGCGGCGCGAAACATTTCGCGCCGCATTTTTTATTTCAATTCGTCGAGCGCAAGATTCAGTTGCAACACATTCACGCGCGGCTCACCCAAAATTCCGAACGTGCGCGGTTCGGTGAATTGTTCCACCAATGCGCGCACGCGAGATTCATCCAGCTTGCGAAGGCGCGCCACACGCGCGCTTTGATAATTCGCGGCAGCAACACTAATGTGCGGGTCAAGTCCACTCGCCGACGCGGTAACGAGGTCAATCGGAATCGGCGCACTATTCCCCGGGTCGGCGGCGCGTACATTTTCGACGCGCGTTTTGACCGCATCCAAGAGCGCGGGGTTGGTTGGACCGAGATTCGAGCCGCCGGATGACGCCGCGTTGTACGCCACAGGCGCGGTAGCAGAAGGACGACTCCAAAAGTATTTCGGGTCGTCAAACGATTGACCAATCAACGCGGAACCAATGACCATTCCATTTTGGACAATCAGCGACCCGTTCGCTTGCGATGGCAAGGCGACTTGTGCGATGAGCGTGACGACAAAGGGATAAAACACACCGGTTAAAATTGTAAAGACGACGAGCGCAACGAGCGCGGGTCTAAGTTGCGAAATCATTTTTATAAATGGAATGCATTCAAAAACTTTTGAACACATTGCCAAGAGGCAATTACAGATTTACTCGCGCCAAGGCGCAGAGAAATTGAATTGTGAAATTCTCTGCGGGCTTGTTCTGCGCGAGTCTGTTAAAGAATCTCTACGCGCGGCTCACCAAGAACAAAAGCAGCGTAAAGAATGTGATGAGAACGCTAAAGTCTGCAATCTCGCGTCCGAGCAGGGAGGCGACGTTCAAATGAATGGCGAGCAGCGCGCCAATAAAAAGCGCGAGCAAAAGTACGAGCGGCAATAGTCCGGGTTTTGAAGTACGCACCATGTTTTCTCCTCGCAGGGCAAATTGAAAATTTGCCCTACACCAAGCGCAGTGTCACCAAAATCAAATCAATCACTTTGATTCCGATAAACGGCGCAATCATTCCGCCAACACCATAAATTAATAAATTGTCGCGCAGCAGTTGTGCCGCGCCGACCGCGCGATACGGCACTCCGCGCAGTGCCAATGGAATCAACGCGACGATAACGAGCGCGTTGAAAATTACCGCCGATAAAATCGCGGACGCGGGCGTGGCAAGTCCGAGAATGTTTAATGCTTGCAGCTGCGGATACGTCGTCGCGAACGCGGCGGGAATGATGGCAAAGTATTTTGCGACATCGTTCGCAATCGAAAATGTCGTGAGCGCGCCGCGTGTCATCAACAATTGTTTTCCGATTTCGACAATTTCAATCAGCTTGGTCGGGTTGCTGTCGAGGTCAATCATGTTCGCGGCTTCGCGCGCAGGTTGTGTGCCGGTGTTCATCGCCACAGCCACATCCGCTTGTGCGAGCGCGGGCGCATCGTTCGTGCCATCGCCCGTCATGGCAACCAATCTGCCGCCGGTTTGATAATTGCGAATGAGCGTGAGTTTCGCTTCGGGTGTCGCCTGCGCGAGAAAATCATCCACGCCCGCTTCTGCCGCAATCGCCGCCGCTGTCAACGGATTGTCGCCCGTAATCATCACGGTCTTGATGCCCATTTTGCGAAGATGCGCAAAGCGTTCGTTGATACCGCCTTTGACAATATCTTTCAAGTGAATGACGCCGAGCGCTTGTCCGTTTTGAGCGACGACGAGCGGTGTGCCGCCATTTTTCGCAATGCGTTCGACGGCGCCGCGCAGTTCGTTGCCCGTTCCATTTCCGCTGCCTCGGATATATTGCATCATCGTATCAGGCGCGCCCTTGCGAATTTCAGTGCCGTTGAAATTGACACCACTCATGCGCGTCTGCGCGGTGAATGGGACAAACTGCATCCCTTCGGTGTGGTCGCGTCCGCGCAAGTTGTATTTTTCTTTGGCGAGAACGACGATGCTGCGTCCTTCCGGCGTTTCATCGGCGAGTGAAGAAAATTGCGCGGCTTGCGCGAGCTCGCGTTCATTCACATTTCCTACCGCGATAAATTCCACCGCTTGCCGATTCCCCAACGTAATCGTTCCCGTTTTGTCTAGCAGCAAAACATCCACATCCCCTGCTGCTTCGACTGCGCGTCCCGACAATGCAATCACATTGCGGCGAATCAAACGGTCCATGCCCGCAATCCCAATCGCAGGCAGCAGTCCACCGATGGTCGTGGGAATCAAACAGACAAGCAGCGCGACAAGAACGGTGATGGTTACGGGCGTACCCGCGCCGCTGCTGTTGACGCTGTAAATCGAAAATGGCAGGAGCGTGATGCACACAATCAAAAAAATAATCGTGAACGCGGCGAGTAAAATGTTGAGCGCGATTTCGTTCGGGGTCTTGCTCCGTTTCGCGCCTTCGACCATCGCAATCATACGTTCGAGAAAACCTTCGCCCGGATTTGCCGTGACGCGCACCACAAGCCAGTCGGAAAGAATGAGTGTGCCGCCTGTCACCGCGCTGCGGTCGCCGCCCGCTTCACGAATGACGGGCGCGCTTTCACCGGTCACTGCACTTTCGTTCACGGACGCGACCCCTTGAATCACTTCACCATCCGCCGGTACGATTTCGCCTGCTTCGACGAGAAACACATCGCCGCGTCGCAGTTGACCGGATGGCGTTAGCGTAAATTGGGAGCCGTGTTTTGGTTCTCTCAGTTTTTTGGCTTGCGTGTCACGTCGCGCGGCGCGCAGGGAATCCGCTTGCGCTTTGCCGCGTCCTTCCGCAAGCGCTTCGGAAAAATTGGCAAAGAGCACGGTGAACCACAACCAAAGCGCAATCGCACCGATGAACGCGGTGGGCGCTTCGCCGGCACCGAATACTGCTTGAATAAACAAGAGTGTCGTGAGGACGCTTCCGACCTCGACAACAAACATCACGGGATTGCGCGCCATCCAGCGCGGGTCGAGTTTGCGAAATGAATCTACAAGCGCGCGTTGGTACATGGCAGTTTGATTGGATTTAATTTTCATTTTTCATATTGGTAGCAGGTAGTCGGTAGTAGGGGCTACATTGACTTGCTACTTGCTACCTACTACGTACTACCGCAACATCAACTGTTCCACCACCGGACCCAACGCGAGCGCGGGCAGAAAATTCAGCGCACCCACGATGAGAACGACCGCGATAAGCCAACCGACAAATAACGGCGTGTGCGTTGGCAATGTGCCTGCGGACTCTGGTACTTTTTTCTTGCGCGCTAACGAACCCGCAAGGGCAAGCGTTGGAATCGCGAGCCAGTACCTGGCAAGCCACATGGCGACACCGCCGAGCAAATTGTAAAATGGTACATTTGCCCCAAGCCCCGCAAAGGCACTGCCGTTATTATTCCCTTGCGATGTGAACGCATACAGCACTTGACTGAAACCATGCGCACCCGGGTTGTAAATGGATTTCAAACCATCGGGCAACAAAACGGCGAGCGCGGTGAATCCCAAAACAACAAGCGGCATGATGAGAATTAACAGCGCCGCCATCTTCATTTCGAATGTTTCGATTTTTTTGCCGACATATTCCGGCGTGCGTCCCACCATCAAGCCCGCGATAAAAACTGCAAGGATGACAAAAACGAGCAACCCATACAAGCCCGAACCAAGTCCTCCGAAAATCACTTCGCCCAGCTGCATCATCACGAGCTGTGAAAAGCCGCCCAACGGCATGTACGAATCGTGCATCGAATTGACTGAACCATTCGACGCGGCAGTGGTGGCGATAGACCACAGCGCGGAATTGGCAATACCGAAACGTACTTCTTTGCCCTCCATATTGCCGCCGCCTTGAAAATCAGTCGCGGACGAATCCACACCGAACGCGGTGAACGCAGGATTTCCATTTTGTTCGACGACAACGGTGACGCCGACAAATACAAGCAGCACGATGAGCATCGTCACCAACAACGCCAATCCTTGACGCATGTCATTGACCATCTTGCCAAAGGTCAAGCACAACGCTGTCGGAATCAACAAAATCGAAAGCATTTCCAAAAAGTTGGAAAGCGGTGTCGCGTTCTCAAAGGGATGTGCGCTGTTCACGTTAAAGAAACCACCGCCGTTTGTGCCGAGCTGCTTGATGGCAATTTGCGAGGCGGCAGGACCGAGCGCGAGCGTTTGCGTTGTGACGGTAACACCATTCGAATCCGTTGTGGGCTGGAGCAAATTCGCCGTCGCGTATGGGGTCAACGTTTGCACAACGCCTTGGGTAACCAAGAGAATCGCCAAAGCGAGCGACAAAGGCAGGAGAATGTAAAGCACAGTGCGCGTCAAATCCGTCCAAAAATTTCCCAAGGTGTTGGCGTTGTGACGCACCAAGCCGCGAATGAATGCGACCAGTACCGCCATCCCTGCAGCCGCCGAAACAAAGTTTTGAACTGTGAGCGCGAGCATCTGCGTGAGATAACTCATCGTTGTCTCGCCGCCGTATCCTTGCCAATTCGTGTTCGATGCAAAGCTGACGGCGGTGTTGAACGCGGAATCGGGTGACACGGCGCCGAACGCTTGCGGATTCAGTGGCAAGACTCCTTGTACGCGCTGCAACAGATAGACCACCAGAAAGCCAAGCACGTTGAATACCAAAAACGCCAACGCGTATGTTTTCCAATTCATCTCGTCCGTCGGATTGATTCCAAACAAACGGTACAGGGCGCGTTCAAGCGGCGCGAGGAGCGGGTCGAGAAATGTTTTTTCGCCTTGATAGACGCGCGCCATGAACGCGCCCAACGGCAGCGCGAGCAGTACGAGAACAAAAAAATAGAGCGCAAGCTGCGTGAGATTTGAGAATGTCATCCGAACCACTCCGGTTTCAATAACGCGAGAACCAGATACCCCAACAGCACGAGTGATACGATTCCCGCGCCGAGATAGATGATGTTCATTTTGCTTTTTCCTCCACCATCAAGCGTTCGACAAGTCGGGTTAAACCAAGCGTCGCCGCGACAAGGAGTGCCATGAGCGCCATCATCAAGATATCATCCATAATTCCTCACTTGCACTTTCATTTTTCACACACCAAGATGCCTCAACGATTTCACTTGGGGCATGGGCAGAAAACTCTTTTACATTGTTACTATAGCGAAAAGGATGTCAGGCGGGGGACAAGAAAGTGAGAGCGGAGGTCAAGAAAAGGTCAAGAAACATTTCGGAACGATTTCGGAACGATTGTTTTGTAAAATGCCCTATCTTTTCCAAAAGCTTTGTGCTACATTTATGCTCCATCTGTCACCCCCCAATTATTTCGCGTATCTGGTACGCCTTTGGCGTGCGGATGAATCTGCCGAGTGGCGCGCGCTTGCCCAAGACCCGCATACCGGACAGCAATTCCTTTTTGAATCGCCAAAGGGTCTTTTTGATTTTCTGCAAAAGCAATTGGGTGAATCCCCTCGCGTTCCGACGCCCATATCATCCGTAACAGCTCAAGAAGTATCCGAGACATCCAACAACGTTCGTAATTCGGTCTAGTCATTTCCGACATTCCACTATCGAGGTGGCGCATGGCAAAACGCCTATGGATTCCCCTCGCGCTTGTGATGAGTGCAAGCGCGGTTTTCCTTTTTTTAGCGGCAACGCGCGGCGGAAATTTTTTTGACGCGCGCGGCGAAATCAAAAACGCGTGGCAAACCGCGCGCAACACGGGCGGCTATTCCTTTCGCGCGGACATTATCGAACGCGCGATTCCTCTCGCCCAAACCTCCAATATCGGACGCACGAGCAAAGAATATAGCTATCACCTCGAAGGCGTGACGAGCGGATTGAACGCGCCCGATGTTTCCGCGCGCAAATTTGAAATGGCGTTTTGGGACAATGGCGGCGCGGTGGCTGACCCCAAAACTGCCGCGCAATTTCAAATGACGAACGGCAAAGCGATGGCGCGACGCGGCGATACCGATTGGCAAGCGATTGACGACATTTCGAGCGGGTTCGCACCCGACGGCGATTTCATGGCATTTCTCGCAGGCGCGAAAAATATCGTGAATGAAGGCAGCGAAACACGCGATGGGATTTCGTTTACGCGGTATTCATTCGAGATTGACGGTCCCGGCTTTGCAATGTTTGTGCGCGACCAATTGCAAGCGCGGATGCGCGAAAAAGGCGAACTGCCGTTTGCGATGAATCTCGAAATGCCCGCGCAGTACGAACACATGACGGGCAGCGGCGAATTGTGGGTGCGCGATAACGGTTTGCCCTTGCGAGAAAAAATTATCGCGCATTTTCCGCCCGTGTCCGCTAAAGACGATTCACGCACGGACTATGAATTCACGGTTGACTTTTTTGATTACGCGGTGGTGGAAAATCAGAAACCGTTTTTTACACAAACGGGATTTGTTGATTTTGGGAACGCGTTGCGCGAGTTGAGTAATGAGATTGCTTCGTCGCAGAGTGCGCTCCTCGCAATGACAAGCAAAAGTGTCGCACCCGTTTTCGCGTTCGCGTTGTTTGGATTGTTGATTGTGTTTTTTGCAAAACATTATCGTGACCGCCGCGTGTACGCCGCGCTCGCGCTGTTTGTGATTTTTGCGATGGAGGCGAATCCGTTGATGCAGACCGCGCAGGCGTCAACGTTTGTGAACGCACAGCGCGCGAAAACGGAACAGCAGCAAGAGAAAACGGATACGCAAAAAGCGGAACGCGAGTTGTATGAAAAATTTCAAGCGTACAACGAGTGGAAACCGCAGAGTGACCCGCGCGCGTTAGTCGAGAGTCGAGAGTCGAGAGTCGAGAGTCAACAGTCAACAGTCAACAGTCTCCCTGCATCCGTTGCGAACGCGTTAGCTGCCACATGCACAAACTCGTTGGACAGCGATGGCGATGGGTTGTGGAATTGCGAAGAAGATGCGTTGGGGACAAATTCCGCGAGCAGGGATACGGACGAAGACGGCGTCAACGACGACGTCGAAATCAATGGCTTTAGTTTCGGCGGCAAGCAGTGGTATTCCAATCCGCAAGAACCCAGCACGATGCAAGACAATATCTTGGATGGAAAAAAATGCTTTGGCACAAATTGCGCGGTGGATACGGATGGTGATGGCACGCCCGATTTGTTTGACCGCGATATAGACGGCGACGGTGTGCCGAACGCGCAAGACGAATCGCCGTTCAAAAAAGCGGACGGCTTTAGCGGCGACAATCCGTTTCAACTCATCATCAACAGCGCGCAGCAAGACAAATATGTGTACGCCGATTTGTTGATTCGTCCCACCGACCCGAAACATTTGTGGTACGCGTTCAATGTGTTGGATTGGCCCTCGGGCGACAAAGAGGGACAGATTCAACGCGATGATTGGAGCGGCGATAAAACTTTTTACGATGTGTGCCGCCACCAAAATCCGCCGAGCGTCAGTCCGTGCAAAATGAGTCCCGACGACAACGGCGACATTAAATTGTTACCGTTTTTGGAAATTGAAATTCCCAACGGCGCGCATCTGCCCGCGCAAACCGACCTCGACGCGTATGGCATTATCAAAAAACAGGGTGCGTCGAATACGACGTTTGTGTACGCGCCATTGCAAATTGTTACCGACCAACGCACGCAAGACCGCGTCGCGTTCAGCGCAAAAATGTTGTACAAGCCCACCGCGTCGAGTTGGGGCGGCGCGCACAAAATGCGTTTGGTGTGGGCGGTTCAAATGTTGGTGGACGAATGTCAAGAATCCGAAGGCGGCGTTTGTAAATCGTACGTCAAGGACGGCGTGGACTATCACAATCAAACGCAAATCGTTCAAACGTACTATGATAATTTTTCCATCGCGAGTTTGAGCGTGCGCGAAAATCGCGGCACCGATTTCGCGATTGTGTACGAAGACCCTGCCGTTGACGATGACCTCAATCTCGATTCCGCGCTCTTTCGCGCGGCGATGGGACTTGACGCCACATTCTTGCGCGGACGCGATTGTGATGTGACGACGAGCAGCGGTGCGTGTGTGGCGGATGGGTTTGACGACATTACCGCGACGGGACGCGAAGCCGCAAGCACCGCGTTGGCGAAACGCTTTGACCGTTTGCAAAACGGCGGCGTGCCCGAATTGAAACGCTGGGGCATTCCCAACATTATGCGCGTGGTGACAAAAAGTTACGCGCATCAAGATACCGCGCTCGTGAACATTGGCAGCGTCGAAGCGAAAAAGATTTTGGGTGACAATTTCACATCGCGTTGGAGCGCCGCGAATCCGATTCAACCGACGTTGTTGTTTGCGTATGAAGATAATTTCCGCGCGCTCAATTATTCGCCCGAAAGTGACAGCAAAGGCGGAACGGTGTGGAACGGCAGCGCGGTTACGGTGAATTTGGACAAGACGCAGGTGACGCTTCAGGGCGGCTTGAATTGGACGCCGTATGCGTACAACAACGTTACGGGCAAGTGGGCGGCGCAGACGATGGACAAGTATTGGCAGGAGTTGGACCGTCGGTATGCGAACGTGGGCGACACAGGCGATTCGCAGCTTGTGGTGGACGGCAAAATCGCGTTCATGGAATTGCACTATCTCGCCGTGAATCGCGGACTCACAAATGTAATTCGTGTGGCAGACCAGGACACGATTCAAGTGAATCAAGTCCGCACGGACAGCGCGCTCGATTCCGCGCTGGGCGGGGTTGCGGGCGGCGCGCGCTCGATGGTGCAGAACGTTGTCAAACAGGTTGACCTCTATCGCAATCTTGAAAAACTAAAATTGTTTGAATTTCTCGGCGGGGTCAAAGACCAAAACCGAACGCTCAAAGACGCGGGCGTTCAAAACACATTGAGCGCGCAGCTCACGAAATTTCAAAAAGCGCGCGAGGCGTTCAAAAAAGGTACATGGAATACAACGGGCGTCGGCGATGTGTTGGAAGCCGTCAAGACAACGGTTGTCGTCACGATGTTGGTTGTTGGAGGAATTTTGTTTTTGGCGGGAACGCTCAGCGGCAATTCCGCGCTTGTGTTGGCGGGCGCGATTTTGATGATTGTGGCGCTCTTTGCGATTCAAATTGTTTTGGCGGTTTTAAAAATTATCAAGCTCGCCAAAGAGCTCACCAAAGTTGGAGTCAGCGCGCTCGAGGCAGCGTGGAGTGTGTTGACCGCGAACTCGAAACTCGTCGGCTCGTCGTTGAAAGCGAGTGTGATTGGTCTCATTTTGGAAGTGACCATCGCGATTGTGTTGGCGGTGGTCGAGTTTCTCCAAAATGATGTGACGTGGGGCAGCATCGCGGGCAACACCATCGTCGCCTACACCATCGCGTCGCTCATCGTCGCGCTCATTTTCTTTTTGATTCAATTTTCCGTCATCGGCACCATCGTTTCCTCGCTCATTGCGTTTGTGGATTTGATGCTGCTCATTTTGTGCAAGTCGAATGTGAACGGCACATGTTGGGGCATTTCCAGCGAATTGACGCAAGCGATTGCGGGCGCGCTGTACAAATATCGTTCCACCATCAACATGGAAAGTCCCGAGCTCATCAAGTTTTCGGATTTGAAAATGTTTCAATCGAATCCGAATCTGGGAATGCGCGAGGACAATAAAATCCGTTATCAGGTCAACGTCGAAACGAACGCGATTCAAAATCTCGACACGCCGAGCTTTGTGCGCGGTCCCGAAGAACTGCAGCGTTCGACGTTCAAATACAAATTGACGTGGAACAAGGACGCGACCCTCGAAGGAGCGGAACTCGAACAGATGGTTTCGGGTTGGAAAAATCTCACCGCGTTCGGACCGCTCAATCAATTTTATCGCGCGAAAAATACGCAGACGCTGCAAAGCGAAGAAAAACAACTGCCGCTCGGCTTGAATCAAAAAATGCCGCTGTATCTGAAAATGGCGTACGCGGTGCGCGGCTATGACTGTTGGTTCCTGAGCAACTGCAACAAACAGACGCTCAAAGGTTCGGATACTATCGAGCTCGGCGATTTGGTCACGTTCGACGTTTTCCCGAATACGCTCGATAAATTTTACGCGATGCAGTGGGGCAACAATGACAAGCTCGCGTTGTGTTATCCTGCGACAGGAAGCGCCGCCGGTTGCACAATCACTCGTGACCGCGACGGCGACGGGATTCTCGCCTCGACGCGCGACGAAGATGATTCCACATGGGACGAAGACCGCGACGGCGTACCGGATGGCGTCGAACGCGCAAAAGGCATTGATTGGCGCGACGCGGATACGGACAATGATACGTTGAGTGATGGACTCGAACTCGCGCTCGGCATTGACCCCAAATCCCAAGACACCGACGGTGACGGTTTACGCGATGATGCGGAATTGGACGGGTACGTGTTTACGTACAACACCGGCAAAACGACGCGCATCATCACCTCGCCCGGCGACGCGGATGAAGATTGGGATGGATTCAACGACGCGCTCGAAAAACAATTCGGACTCGACGCGCGCGCGATTGATGTGAATCCGTTTCAAATCACCGCCGTTCTCAATGATGTGGACAATGTGGTGAAACCGGGCGATACCGTAAATTACAAAACGACTCTGACGAACGCGCTCAAGCCCGGCGATTTCGGCATCGCGGAACAAATTTACGCGGCAGGCAATTTCAAGACGACGCTGCCGAACGGAATGAATTTTGTCGCGACGGGGAATCCCACAAGTTTGTCGCAAGACGTTGTTTCGGGCGGCAGTAGTTTTACGATTGACCGCGACATCAAGGTTGCGAATGGCGCCGCGTCCGCGTCCACCGAAATTTCCAATGTCGCCGACGGCAAATTGTATCGCGGCGTGCCGACGACGAATTTGCTCGGTTCGCTCACCAATGCCTTCCCGTTGAAACTCAAAATTGATAATGACAATCCGACGGCGATTGCGACAAGCGATGTCGCGGCGGTGAAACCGAACACCGCGCTCGTTCTCGGCGGTTCGGCAAATGACCCAACGTCGCGTGTCAAAAAAGTTGAAATTCAAATTGACGGCGGCGCGTGGCAAGACGCCGCGCTCGGCGAAACATTTTCGTCCGCGTCCGCGCTGCAGCAGTGGTCTTTTACGTGGAACGGTTCCGCCACGCAAGGCACGCACACGTATCGCGTGCGCGCGACGGACTCGGTTGACCGCTTGGGCAACGAATCGCAACAGTATTCGATTATTGTTGATGGAGTGAGTCCGACGATTGCGGGAAACAACGGCGGACGCATTCGCGCGGTCAAAGACGCGCGCGATTCGTGGTTGATTACGGTGCGCGGCACGGCGAGCGACAATGCTTCGGGCGTCGCCAGCGTCGAGGTGGCGTCAGAGAATTATTCGGCGGGCTGGCAAAACGGAAACTTTAATCCCACAACGGGCGCATGGTCTGTCAGCTATCGTCTCCCGAATTATGACCAACGCAATGAACGCATTACCGACCCGTCGGGCAATCAAGTTTTCTTTATTCGCGCAACGGACAAAGCGGGCAACGTTTCGACGGTCTCGAGTTCAACTCTCATTGAAGCAGCGGCGGCGAATGATGTTACGGTGCCCGTTGACCAACGCGCGCCGACGAACACGCTCGATACTCCGTCAAATATCAATTCACTCAAACAAATCAGTCAGCCCATCATCATCGGCGGCGCGGTGAACGAACCTGCCCCGATTCAATCGGGCATCGCGAAAACAGAAATTTCATTCACCTCGCGCCAATTGGCAACGTTGGTGGAACAGCCATTGCTCTGGCTTTCGCTCGACGACCCGGAAGGTGTGGAAACGTTCCAAGATACGTCGGGCAACAATCGCAGCGCGTTCTGTACGAGTTGTCCGACAGCAGGCGTCGAAGGACGCTTTGGCGGGAGTGCCGCATTCGCGAGCAGTCGCTCTCAATCCATGTTTGTACCGAACATGCCGCTGCCGTCCACGAATTTTTCCACCGTCGTTTGGTTCATGGCAGGCAACGCAGGGGCGGGCATCGCGTCGTTTGAAACATCGCAAGGCGTTGACCGTCAAATTTATTTGAACGGCGGCAATGTGTGTTCCAATGTGTTTAACGGTACGCTCGAAACAATTTGTTCCACCGGAAAAAATTACGCGGATGGACAATGGCATCAAGCCGTTCAGGTTGTTGGCAATGGGCGACATGTTTTGTACGTGGACGGCGCGCGCGCGGAATTGGGTTTCAAAGCGAGTTCGGCGTACAACGCGCAAGGCAATCTCAACTTGGGGTATGCACCCGCCGCGTCGGAATACTTGCTCGGCAACCTCGACCAAATCATGGTCTTGAATCAACCGTTGTCCGCCGACCAAGTGCGCGACATTTATCAAGTGTGGCAAGCGACCGCGCTCACCAATTCCGGCAGCGGCGTCAATTCCGCGCGTTGGAGCGTACAGGTGCCGCGCAACATCGAAGGCGATTTCAACATTGATTTGTCCTCGACCGATGTGTTGGGCAATCGCAACGATGCGCGCAGTGGTTGGACATTGTGGAACGGCGAGATTGATACGAAACCGCCGCGCGTCGGAATGAACTTTTCGTATGGCTATGGCTTTACTGATGTGGATGTGTGGGCAGAAGATTTGAATCTCTCGACGACGGGTCTGCAATCGCCATGCGGAAGTTATCAATCGAAATACAACACGCTCAACACCCCGCCCGATGGAAGTCAGCGCCTCAATCGCATTACGGCATCGTGTCGCCTCGGTGGAACAGTGACGCAGGGTTTGACCATCAAAGCATGTGATGCGTTCGGACGCTGCGCGTCGTATTCGCCCACGCGCAGTGACACGATGTACTTGGGCACCAACTCCCCGTATAGTACCAATACAAATTTGCAGCGTCGCGCGTTGCCGAACGGGACACCCAGCCAACTGTTTCAAGCAAAAGTGATGGGGGCGATTGGCTTGGACAGCGCGCGCGGCAAAATTTATTGGGCGGATGGCACAAGCATTCGCCGCGCGAGCGTGGACGGCACAAATTCCGAAACGCTTGTCTCGGGTCTCACGAATGCCAACCATGTTGTCGTCGCGCCGGACATTGGCAAAATTTTCTATACCGCGAACGGCAATATCTATCGCGCGAATTTTGACGGTTCGGGCGCGGAAGCATATCGCATCCCTGCCAGTCCGCGCTCGATGGCGCTCGATGCGGAACGCGGACGATTGTATTACGCGGACTCGTTCTCTGCGTCGTACGATGTCATCTATGCCATCCAAATTGATTTTGAGGGAAACCGCACGCCGATTGCGTATTCCAAAGTCTCGACGTACCAAGAGTTCGGACAAACCTTCACTGAAAAAGGAGTTATCCTTCGCCTCGCGGTCAATCCGATTAACGGTTTCGTGTATTGGGTACAAAGTTATCGTGACCCGGCGACGTTAAAAGTCAAAGCGCTCTTTCGTTCCGTTGACCCATCACAAGTTTTCGGAAACAGCACCGCTGCCGTCAATGGCGTGGGACAGAGTGAGATTTTGATGTATCCGAAGGAGAATTACGCGGCGGGCACAGTCGGCACATTGGGCATTGACCCGGTGGCAAACAAAATTTATTGGAGCATAAACTATAACTTGTGGCGCGCCGATTTGACTACATCGCTGGTGCGAACTGCCAATCCGTGCGCGCCGAATTGCTTGTACGCGAACTATACGTCGGAATGGACCAACAGCGAGGAAATTATCACGCGCTTTACCGACACGAGCGTTGCGTTCGGCGGCATCGCCATTGACAGCGCGTTCGGAAATGTTGTCACCGCGCCCGATTTGCAAGTGACGCAAACGGCAGTTCCAAGCGCGGGCGTCGCGGGCAATCCGCAAACGTTCGCGGTCGCAATCAAAAACATCGGCATCTCGAACGCGTCCGGTGTCGTTGCCACAAACACAATTCCCACCGGCGTCACATTCATAGATGCGAAAACCGACCGCAATGAAAATTGTCCCGCGCCGGTCAATCGCGTCATCACGTGTTCGCTTCAGGACATTGGCGTTGGCACGACAGTGATACTCAACGTGCGCGTCACCATCAACGCGGGAACGACGGGACAACTCACCAATCAAGCCAGCGTGACCATGTTCGATGTAGATGGAAATCCAGACAATAATAGTTCGTCCATCAACGTCAACGTCACCGCGCCGACGGCGACATTGACGCCCACCTTTACGCGCACATTCACACCAACGCCCACGTTCACGCCGACGAGCGCGGGCTGGACATTTTGCGCGAACGAATCGCAACAATGTACGTTCACGGGAACGAAAACTGTGCGTTATGGCACGAATGGTAACGCGTTCCTTTATCTCATCACTGCTACTTCACCCGTAACATGCAGCAACGCCACATTCGGCGGCGACCCCGCGCCCGGACAACTCAAGCACTGCGATTATCACGACGAATTTACACCGACGCCGAGCAACACCCCGACCTTTACGCCAACACCTACCTTTACATTCACGCCTTCGAATACGCCGACGAATACGCCAACGTTCACGCCGTCGAATACGCTCACACCATCCATCACGCCAACGCCGACGAGTGAAGGGTGGACGTTCTGCGCGATTGAAGGAGACTTTCAGTTTTGTAATTTTAGCGGAACCAAGACCGTCCGCTTTGGCACGAACGGCACTAACTTTTTGTACAGAACTGACACCGGTTCGTCCGCGTGTAACGTTTTTTGGTTCGGCGGCGACCCCGCGCCCGGCGAAGTAAAGCACTGCGATTACCACGACCAATTTACGCCGACGCCGACCAACACGGCGACGAGTACTCTTACATTCACACCAACGGATACGCCGACCAATACATTCACACCAACCGATACGCCGACCATTACACCAACGCCAACCCCATCGGATACGCCCACCAACACGCCAACGAATACACCGACCGATACACCAACGAACACGCCAACGGACACGCCGACGAATACGCCGACGTTCACACCATCCAATACACCCACCAACACCAACACGCCCACCGAGACCGCGACGCGTTCGCCCGGCACATCTACACCCGACGGCACGTTCTATGCCAAGCGATTGTTTTGGTCACGTCCGTCGTACAGTCAAATCATTTCCGCGCCCATCGCGGATGTGAGCGACGAAAGCGTTGCGCTTGACCGCAGCACAGTGAACATTCGCGGCTTTGTGATTGACGGCGTGAATCACTATTTCTATTGGGCAGAAGATACACGCATCATGCGGAGCGATATGGACGGCTCGAACGTAGTCCAGATTCTGGACAGTTTGGTCTTGCCGCGCGCGCTCACGTTCGATATCACCACCAACGCACTCTTTTGGCGCAACAGCGCGGTGACGGGCACAATCCAAATGTACGATTTGGACACGTCAACGCTCACGACCTTCCCCGAACCGACAGGTCCGCACAATGGCTCGAATGGTTTGGCAGTGGATTCGGGACGCGGGCGCGTCTATTGGAGCGACTTTGCCGGCATCATGTGGGCGGACTTGAACGACCTCGCGACGCAAACGACGCTCGTGTCATCAACACCGCTCATTACAGCGATCTACATTGACGAATTTGGAGAACAGATTTATTGGACGCAAGAGGGAACGAAACAAATTCGCCGCGCCGATTTGCCGTCGGGCGCGAATATAACAACGCTGGTGACTGCAAGCGAAGCGCCTTATGGAATCACGCTGGACAAACTCGGCGGAAAAATGTATTGGGCGCAGGCGCGGAAAATTTATCGCGCAGACTTGGACGGAAGCAACGTTCAAGGCATTGATGCGAACCCCGCGCTCACCGAAGACCGCAATATCGGCGCGTACGTGTATCTCGGCTACGCGCCCATTCCACCAACGCCAACACCAACGCTTTCACCCACAGTAACCAATACGCCGACGAACACGCCAACGAATACACCGACGTTCACACCGACGAACACACCAACGTTCACACCGACCAACACGCCCACCAACACACCAACGCCCGTCATCAGTCCCTTCGTCGTGCAAACGAACGGCGATGGCGCCGTTGCCGCGTGCAGTGGCTTGAATTGCAACACGCTGCGCGATGCGATTGACGCCGCCAACAACAATCCCGGCACGAACGCGATCACATTCTTGGGCAGCGTCACCGGCGACATTGTTCTCACACAAGGCGAACTCGCCATCACCGACAGCGTCAACATCACCGGTCCCGGTTCTTCAACGCTCGCGGTGAGTGGAAACAACGCGAGCCGCGTGTTCAATATCACGGGCGGCACTGTTTCCATTTCCGACTTGACTGTCAAGAATGGCAACAGCACATTGAATGGCGGTGGCATGGCGACAAGTGGCTTGGGAACGACTGTCCAGCTTACCAATGTTGTTGTCTCGAACAATAACGCAGTCTCGTTTGGCGCGGGCATTTCCAACGATGCGGGAAGTTTCATCATGACGGGCGGCGCCATCCATGACAATACGCTCATTGGCGATGCGTCGAACAATGTTCCCAGCGGCGCCGGGCTTTACAATGGTCGCGGCATCACGTTGACCAATGTAGAAATTTACAACAACACGATAGAGCCAAATCCTGATCTGTCTGTCCAATATGGCAAGGGCGCAGGAATTTTTAATGGCGGCACGGGAACCAACACTCTGACAAACGTTAAAGTGCATGACAACAGCATCACGACTACCGGCGTCGGAAATAACAGCGGCGGCGCGGCGATTCACAACACGCGTTCGCTCACAATCAACAGCAGTGTGATTTACAACAACACCGCAACCAACGGCGACGGCGGTGGAATCAATTTCTTGGGTGTGAGCGAAGGGGGCAGCCAATTCAATATCGTCAATTCCACCATTTCAGGAAATCAAACGACGGGCAGCGGCGGCGGCATCTATGCCTCAAAAGGAAACTTGCGTTTGCACAATGTCACCATTGCCAACAATACAGCGGACAGTAACAACAACGACGACGCGGACGGCGGCGGCATTTACATCGGGCTTGCATTTCCTGCCTTTGTGCCCGCCGTCGCGCTTACCGTTCATAACTCACTCATCGCCACGAATCTTGACGCGACAAGTCCCGATGGCGTTACCGATGCGCCCGACTGCCAGGTCTCAAACGCGACAGGTGTGACCAATTCCTACAACCTCATCGGCAATGATACGGGCTGCAGCTGGACTGCCGGAACGGGCGACGTAATCAATCCCGCGTCTGCCAAAATTGGCGCGCTCGCGGACAACGGCGGCTCGACGCTCACGCACAAACTTCTCACCTCCGGCGGCAACAGCCCCGCGATTGATGCAGGGAACAACGGCGTCAACGGCTGTACCGATAATAGTGGCACTACGTTAACCACTGACCAACGCGGCTCGACGCGTCCACAAGGCGGACGCTGCGACATTGGCGCGTTTGAAAGACAACCGGGCGATACGGGAATGTTCGTCGCACCCAACGCGGCGTTCAAGAATGTTGTCGAATACGTGCCAAGTCAACAGTCGTCGTCCTTTGTCGTTCGTTCTTCGTCGTTCGTCACAGCAGACCATCCGACCAACCGACCATCCGACTATCTGACTCTTGATGACGCAATCGTATTACCGCTCGACACCGCCATCCTCACACCCACCAACGGCATCGTTTTCGACACATTCGGTCCGCACGCGGTCAGCGGCATCGCGCACGCGGACAATTTTATAAAAACGCTTACGGTCTATGCAAACGAGGATGTCATTTACACCAACAATTATCCCGATGGCACAGTACAAGACACCACGTTCGATTTCAATTGGACGCCGACGGCAGACGGAAGTTACTCGCTGTATGCGATTGTGCAAGATTGGGCGGACGCAACACAACAAGAAGTAAAACCGACCCAAGTCGAAATCGCCGCGACACCGCCGACGATTGAAATTGCGCCGCTCGTTATCACACAAGCGCAAGAGGTTTCACCGAATGTTGTGAATCTCGCAGGCACGACGAATGTGGCAGGCGGCGGTTTCGTGGAAACAAAAATTGACGGCGGCGATTTTGTGACCGCGAATTTTGCGAGCAACGCGTGGAACTATCAATGGACGCTGGCAAACGAAGAAGATGGCGTCACCCATTCCGTCACCGCGCGCATTACCGACGCGTTCAATCGCGTGGACACCACAACCCAAAACGTCGTCGTTGACATCAAGCCGCCGTCGCAGCCCGAAATCACTTTTGCATATCGCGACGCGCAAAATAATTTGCATACGCTCGCGTTAGGCGACACGGTACGCAACGCGAACGCGACGTTTGTACTCGATTGGAGCGCGGCGAGTGATGGCAGCGGCATCGGCGAATATCTCGTGAACATCAACACCAATCCGAATCTCGATGTGAATGTGTTGACGAGCAAGAATCCGAGTGACCGCCATTTTGAAATCACGCCGAACGAAGCAAACACCTATTACGCGCATCTCGTCACGCGCGACGCGTATGGGAACGAAACACAGCAAACCTACGGACCGTTTCACTATGACGCGCGCACGACGCCCGATTTGATTACGGATTTGGATTATCTTGATTGGACTAACAGCAACGCGTCCATTATCGCGTCCGACAATTTGCTGCACGCGACGGACAATACCCAAAACGTACAAAACTTTTATGCAACGTGGAATGATGATGCAATTCGTTTCGCGTGGACGGGTGCGAATTGGAATGGACAAGGCGACTTATACATCTATCTCGATTCGCAAAACGGCGGCGCGAATAGTTTGTACAATCCGTATCCGCTTGCAACGACAACAGAGAATCGCGGACGACAATCCACTGCCTCGTCTGCCAACATTCAATTCCCCAATGGTTTTGACGCGGACTATATGATTTGGATTTTGGATAGTGATACCGCGTCGTTGATACAGTGGAACGGCAGTGAGTGGCACACGGTCCAAGACCTCGATGCCAATTCGTTCCGCATCCGCGCAGATGTTTCACCGGTTCGCACCGACGTACTGTTACCGTTTAGCGCGTTGAATCTCACACCATCGTCGTCACTGAAAATTCTCGCGGTGGTGACAGAAGAAAATTCTTTGCAATTGTGGGCAGCCGCGCCGGACAAAAATCCGCTCAACAGTTCACTCGTCACGCCCATCGGTTTGAAACGCACACTCGGCGATTTTCAATTGCAACAATCGTATGCATTTGATTCACTCGCAAGCGGACTTCGCCCGAACGGCAACAAAACTATCGGCGGCGATTTTGTCGCAAGCATTGCGAGCAACCCCGGCGGAATCGCGGTGCGTTATCTCGACGATGGCTTGTTCGATTTGCTCACGCCGAACGCGCGGCTCGACGCGAATAATGATGGTCAACCCGATGCAAACATTCCCGTCGCTGTGCAAGTTGTCCCCGTCGGCAGCGGAAGCCAAATCGCGTACACGATTCAGTACGAAAATCGCGGAACGGAAATCGCCAAAAATGTTCAAGTGAAAGTGAAAACATTCGGCGCGCTGCGTTTGGACAACAATGACGACACCGCCACAATCAATCTCGGCGATGTGGGTGTTGGCATCTCGAACACATTGCAAATCAACGGCATCATCAACAGCGCGCTCAATCCCAATTCCGCCGAACTTGATGTCACGCTTTCCGATGAATTGCACGGTGATTTTGATTGGCTTTGGGTTTTGCATCCCGTTCACACCGCCGCGCCGCAAGACCTCACCATCAACGGCGGACAAAAATACGCGCAGCAAGGCGTCAATGTGTTCAACGGTTTGGTGAGCGACGCGTCCGGCGTTCCGCACATCACGCTCGACGTGAACGGCAATCAAGTGAATTGCGATGTTGCCGACCCGTTCAGCGGTTCGTGGAATTGTCCCGAAGATTTGGGCGACCTCGCAGGTTTGAATCAAATCACTGCACGCGCGCGTGCGATAAATAGTTTCGGCATCACGAGCGATTGGAGTGATTCGATTACGTTGCTCGTTGACACCACCAAACCGACGGTGCATCTCGATGCAACGGTTGACGATTATCTCGCCGATGGTTTCATCGGACCCGCCGAAATGAATTGGAGCGGCACGGTTGACGACAATCTCGAAGCGCAGTCCGTCGCGATTTGTCTTGAAGATTACGCGCCCGAATGTACACAGCAAGATGTGGTACCGGGTGGCGCGCAAAACGGCGCGTGGAATTCGAACCTCGACAGCATCATGGCGGGCGATGGCATTTCGCAAACGTTGAAATTTTTTGGCAAAGACGCGAACGGGAATGTTTCTGATGCGGTCACGCGCGAATTTACGGTAGATACCATTCCGCCGCAAATTAACGTCACCGAATCACCGACGGGAACTGTCAAAATTGATTCGCAAAATCCCACCGCCACAGAAGTCACATTCGCGGGTACCGTCAGCGATGGCGGCGGCGTACAAAAAATGCGCGCGCTGATTCAAACCGCCGAAGGCGAAACGATTGTCGAAGACATTGCCTTACGGACGAGCGGCGCGCATCAATGGCAGTGGACGTACACTCCATCGTTCACACCATCATCGGAAATGACCATCTATCTCAGCGCCCAAGACTTGGTTGGAAACGTGAGCAGCACCGACGGCTTTATCGTTCAAGGTGACAACACGACCATTCTCAACATTCCGCTCGTCGGACGCAAATTCAATACGGGAAACGAGCAAGCAAAACTCACACCGCATATAACAGCAACAGCATCGCCGACGTCCGAGCTCACAGAAACACCCACCATCGTTTCATCTGAAACACCGACGCCCACTGCAACTCTAGTTCCCGCAACCGAAACGCCGACAGTCACCACGACACCATTGGCGTGCGCCGAGCTGCCACATTCATTCACCCTCGTCGCGCCGGATGAAGGCGAAACGGTGGCGCGGCAACGTGTCACGTTGAAATGGAATGCGTCTGAATGTGCCGAGAGTTATCGCGTTGTGGTACGCGAACGACGCGGCGGCGCAATCATCTTTGAAGCGAGCAATCTCAATGCTTTGGAAATCCGAACCGACGCGCTCGAACGCGGCAAACGCTACGTGTGGCAAGTGATTGCCATAAACGCATTCGGCGAAACAATTTCAGAGGAACGCGTCTTGCGGGTCAAAGCGGAAGGTAACGAGTAACGCGCGGAGAAAATGTCATGACCAAAAAACAAATAATCGCCAGCTTGTTTAGTGCTGCCCTCGCGGTCGCGATTGTGAGCATGAGCGGAATCGTGGATGCCTCAGCCGTCGCACAAGCGACGGGGACACGCCGTCCCACCCGCGACCGCACAACGAATCCGCGCGCCACGCGAGAACCCACCCAACGTCCCACCCGTGACCGCACCACAAACCCGCGCGCCACGCGTACGCCGGAAGCAAGCGAAACGCCATTGCCTGCCGAGCCAACCGCCACCGACACCGCCGCGCCGATTGATGCAAATAAAAACGCGCCTATCGCGCCCGGACCGCTCACTTCACAATTATTGATATTGAATCCCGATCGCGGCGGGACTGCCAAAGTGACCGTCAATGTGTTTGACAGCAGCGGCGCCGTTGCGTTTTCGGACGCCTTCAAACTCAAAGAGAATGGCGCAAAACTCGTCACGCTTCCAAAATCGGTTGGCAATGATTTTCTCGGCAGCGCGCGCGTCACAGCGAATCGCCGCGTACAAGCGCTGGTTCTCGACTCCAATGCGGACAACACCGCGAGCGATACATACGAAGTCAGCGCGCTCAAAAGTAATGCCGTGACTCTGCCCTTTGTGCGTCATCTGACGAACACAACACAAAACACGCTCATTGCCATTCAAAATACATTTGCAGAATCCACCGACGCGACGTTTCGCGCGTATGATGAAACCGGCGCGGAAATTTTGTCGCATCCCGTAACGATTCCGGCAAACGCGTCGGCGTATCTCAATACAGATGAATTGTTTGGCGCGATACAATTTGTCGGCAGCGCGCGCATTACGGCGAATCATCCCATCGTTGCATCCGCGTTGAGCAGCTATATGCAAGACACTGCATCATTGCGCGCGCTCCACGATACCGAAGCCAGCGCGCGCGTGATTGTTCCCGGCATCGAACGCAAGCAGCGCAAAGATGGAATCATCAACGCGTGGAATGAAATGTACATTCGCAACAATGGTAACGCGCCCACCGACATCACCGTCGCGTATTACAATCAAAAGGGACAACTCAAGACCACGGTGACGCGGACAAATGTGCCGGCAGGCGGCTTGGCAATGCTCGATTCAAAACAAGCCGAGTTGGACGCGTTGGGGAAAAAATTCGCGGGCTGGGCAAATGTCACTTCGTCGAATGACACGCCGTTAGCGATTGCTGCGCTCGCCGCGCGGGCACGCGGCAAACAACTTGTTGGCATCAACGCGCGCGCGCGTGAACGCGTGACGGGGCGCGCTGTCTGCGGCGACGTGCGAATCTCATCCGAACAAAAAAGTGTTCTCACCATCGTCAATACCGTACGCGGCAAAAAGGCGCGCGTGCGCGTACGTTTCTATAGTCACGCCGAAGGCGCGCCGCTGGGTGAAACTGAAGTCGAAATAGCACCGAACGGTATTTTTCGGCTCACTGCCAAAAATGGACTGCCCAATAATTTTCAAGGCATCGCGCTGTTGAATGTGGACGCGTCCAAAACGCGTTTCATCACCGCGTTCGTCACAACGCAAACTTTGGAAGGCAAACGCGTTCGCAGTACGAGCGCATACACGTGCAGCTAATTCCTGCTGTTTCGCTAATACAAAACACACGCCCCACTTCGGAGCGTGTGTTTTTTATTGCGCGCGAAAAAATAGATTAGCGTTAACGCGCTGTCCATCCGCCATCAATCAAAATCGTATGTCCGGTGATGAGTGACGCGGCAGGCGACGCGAGAAAAACAACCGCGCCGGAAACTTCAACGGGTTCCCCAATGCGATGCAGCGCGGCGATGCGTTGCAAGGTATCCGCGTGAAATTCGGGATTGCTCAATGCTTGTGCTGTACCGTCCGTGTGAATAAAGGTTGGTGCAACCGCGTTGACATTGATATTGTATTTGCCCCATTCCACGGCAAGACATTTGGTGAGATGCGACACTGCCGCTTTGGATGCGCAATACAACGATTCTGTCGGCAGCGCGACAAAGCCCGCTTGCGAACTCATGTTGATAATGCGCCCGTACTGTTGTTTCATCATGTGGCGCGCCGCGTATTGACTGCAAAAAAATGTAGATTTCAAATTCATCCCAATCGTGAAATCAAAATCCCATTCCGTCATATCTTCTGCCAAATGCGTTGTGCCGTTGCCCGCGTTGTTGACGAGAATGTCAAGGTGTCCGAACTGCGCGACTGTTTCCTCCACCCCGTTCTGAATTTCGTCGAGTTTCAAAACATCCATTTGCAATGGCAGCGCGCGGCGTTGCAAACTTTCGATTTGGTGAATCAATTCGCGCGCGGAATTTTTGTCGCGCAAACCGAGCGCTACGTCCGCGCCCGCGTTCGCCAGTGCGAGGGCGATGTTCGCGCCGAGTCCGCGCGACGACGCGGTGACGAGCGCGATTTGTCCGTTGAGAGTGAAATTGGGGAGAGTATCCATTTGACCTGCAGCGACATTACGGAATCACAATCTCGCGCAGCGTTCGCCGCGCGTCTGCTTCCAATTCCAATCCAATAATCGGGGCGCGCGTGAAAAACCATTTCACCCCTTCCATTTGTGTGCGTCCGATTTTTTCTAAAAACACCTCGCGCAAAAATGGAAAGATGTTGTACACGGTATACACATTGAACGCGGTGCAATCGTCCCATTTCAAATTCATCGTGTCCAATCGCTCTTGCAATTCCTCCATCACGTACATTGCTTTTTCGCGCATCGCATCGTCAGATGTTTCCCCTGCGCGTATAATTTCCGAACCTTTCATGTCTGCCGCGCCTGATAGTACAAAATCGCGCGGCGAATTGTTTTCCGTTGCGGGAACGGTGTAACTGAACGCGTAAATCACTTGGGTCGCGGGCGGATTGATTTCGACGGCGAGATTGCTGCGCGTCATCGGACCTGCGCCATCAATCAACAAATCATGTTTCTTGAGCGCGGGCAAGTACGTGCCATTATTGAATGCAGCAAAGTCCGCGAAGCTCAATTGACGATGCGAACGCAGTTCAATCGCGCACACGGCTTGCACAGGACGATTTTGTTTTTGCAAATACTCCGCAATGAAATCGAAACCTTCTGTCACCGGAATCGGCTGGAGCAGTGTGACATGCACAATTGCATATCCTTCATCGGCAAGCACCGCCCCTGAAAACGCTGCGCCGCCACGCAGAAAATGATAGTTACCGCGAGAGTTGGGAGTGAGCATTTTATTTCCTCCATAGAGTTTTTATCCGTATGGGAATTATTCAATTGCCAATCGCAGCGCGCACAACGCCATGATAACTGTAATCGGCGCAAAGATGAGTCGTTCAACCGAAACACCGGAGGCGAGATTTCCGACTGTGTTCAATAGCATGTACGCGAAAATAATCCAGACGCCGATGTTCACCGCGCGCGCAAATTTTCCCGCGCCAATATATTGCAGCTTGGCGGCGACAATGAGGGCAAAGCCGATAGTCACCACCAACGCCACAAGTTCCAGCACAATGAGATTGCTTGACGCATCTTGAATTTGTCCGCCCCATACGATATTCGATGGCACAACTTGGAGCAATACGAGAACATCAAAAATCGCGAGCAAGCCCAATGCCGCCAACAACACATTCCCAGCTAACTTGGCGCTGATAATTTTTTTCATTTTTCACCCATTTCAATCCACTCGCCTGTTGCCGCCGATTCATAGACCGCAAGAACATTTGCCATTGCGGCGCGCCCCATTCCATTTTCACCGCCCGTAATAATTGCATCTTGCGCTTGTAAGCGCATGGTTCAGCTCGAATACATTTTGTCTGCAAAATTGTAAGCGGCAACGCCACACGTTGTCAATGGCATTGACCCTGCTCGGGATTTCCATTATTATCGTTGCCCAATGAAAAAATCTCGCGTTCCTTTCCTCCTCGAAGTCTGTGTAGATTCCGTCGAGTCTGCGATGGCGGCGCAGCAAGGCGGCGCGGCGCGCGTCGAATTATGTGACAACCTTATTGTAGGCGGCACGACGCCGAGCGCGGGAACTCTTGAACTTGCACGCAAACATTTGCACATTGCGCTGAACGTCATCATCCGTCCGCGCGGCGGAGATTTTTTTTATTCTGACATTGAATTTGAAATCATGCAGCGTGATATTGAAATCGCAAAACAGTTGGGTGTGGATGGCGTCGTCATTGGAATTTTGAAACCGAACGGGACAATTGATAAAGCGCGCACGCGCGACTTGGTACAACGCGCGCGTCCAATGAGCGTCACATTTCACAAAGCGTTTGACATGACGCGTGACCCGTTCGCCGCGTTGGACACCTTAATCGAACTCGGCGTGAATCGCGTGCTGACTTCGGGACAAGAAGCATCGGTGAGCGAGGGCATAGAGGTTGTGCGCGCGTTGGTGAAACGCGCGGGCAAAAAAATTATCATCATGCCCGGCGGCAAAATTTCCGCGCGCAACATTCAAACCATTTTGCAGAAAACCGGCGCGCGCGAATTTCACTCTACCGCGTGGCGTGAGCAACAGAGCGCGATGGAGTTTCGCAACCCGCGCGTGTTCATGGGCGGCGCGTTTCGTCCGCCGGAATATACGCGCAATTTCACCGACGCCGAACGCGTGCGGCAAATGGTTCGCGCAGGAACATCAAAATGAACGTTGCCATTCTTGGCGCGGGCGCGATGGGGCAAACTCATGCGCGCGCATTTGCAAAATTGCCCGACGTAAAAATCATTGGCATTTCTTCGCGCTCATTGGAAAAAGCGAAAGCGCTCGCGGCAGAAGTGAACGCGGGCGCGACGACGGACGACCTCGCGCTCGCCACCGAACCGCATGTGGACGCGGTGAGCATCACGCTGCCAACACATCTCCACAAAAAATTTACCGTCGCGGCGTTGCACGCGGGCAAACATGTTTTGTTGGAGAAACCGTTCGCGCTAAAGCTCAAAGATTGTGATGCGATGCTGCGCGCGCAGAAAAAATCGAAACGCGTATTGATGGTCGCGCATGTATTGCGCTTTTGGGCAGAGTACGAAGCGTTGGTGGAATTGGTGTCGAGCGGCGCGTTGGGCAAACCGCGCAGCGCCACCGCGGCGCGGCTCGCGCGGCGTTCCTCCAAATTCACATGGTTTCGTGACCCGAAATTGAGCGGCGGCGCGGTCATGGATTTGATGATTCACGATTTCGATATGCTCAATTTAATTTTCGGCGCGCCCGTTTCCGTTTTTGCGCGCGGACGCAAGAGCAAACACGACGCGTGGGACCACGTGCAGGCGACCATCGAATATCGCAACGCGTCGGCGTTCGTAGAAGGCAGTGTGTTGATGCCTGAAGCATTTCCATTCACCATGAAATTGAATGTACAGTGTGAAAATGGCGCGGTGGAATATATGTTTCGCGCGGGCGGCGCGACGGTGTACGAACAGGGCGAAATTTCACTGCGCGTTTTTGCGCCCGACAAAACTTACACCCTCGCTTTTTCTTTGCATAACGCGTATGAAAAACAAATCGCGTATTTTGTCGAATGTGTGCGCGATGGCAAAATACCCGCGCACGGCACCCCCGTCCAAGCGCGCCGCGCCATCGCGTTGTCGCTCGCCGCGCGCAAAGCGCTAGAGACGGAGAGGATTGTACGAATACGTGATATGTGAAGGATGACGAGAAGCGAGAAACGAGAAACGAGACATGGCTGCGGAATGGAGCAACGAACAAGAATTGTTTGAAATCCTGCGCGCGGAATTATTTACGTCGGTAATTTCCGATACGCTCGACGCGCACGGCTATACGCATCAAATGCTGCCGCCCAACATTCGCCCGTTGCGGCTGGGCATGAGAACGTGCGGACGCGCGCTGACCGTTTTGGAAACAGACAGTCTCGACGCGGAGGAACCGTTCGGTGTCATGTTTCACGCGTTGGACGATTTGAAACCGAATGAAATTTATATTGCGAGCGGCGCATCAAGCGCGTACGCCATGTGGGGCGAATTGATGTCAACGGCGGCGATGCAGCGCGGCGCGGCAGGCGTCATATTGAACGGTTACTTGCGCGACGCGGAAGGAATTGCAGCGTTAAATTTTCCCGCGTTCGCGTGGGGCAGCTATGCTACCGACCAAAAAATGCGCGGACGCGTCGTGGCATATCGCGTACCCATTCTCATCGGCGGCGTAGCAGTACATTCCGGTGACATTTTATGTGCAGACGAAGATGGTGTTGTCGTTGTGCCACAAAAAATCGAAAACGAAATCATTGCTCAAGCATTGACCAAAGTGCGCGCAGAAAAATCTTTGCGCCGCGATTTGGAAGCAGGCATGTTGGCAGTGGACGCGTTCAAGAAATACGGAATCTTTTGAATGCACGATTCCAAATTCCAAAGACAGAATATATTCGCTCATTGTTTCGGCACGCCCCAAAAGCGTCGGCGGTGGTGGGCGCTGGGCGCGTGCAGTGTGCTGGTGACCATCCTCCTTTTCACGCTACATCCAAATGCTGTCGCACAAAATGAAAACGGATTGCGCGGCGAGTATTTTGACAATAAAAATTTCACAGCGCCCAAACTCATTCGGATTGACCCCGCGATTGATTTCAATTGGCGCAAAGGCGCGCCCGATGCTTCGATGGGCGTCAATCAATTTTCCGTGCGTTGGACCGGTTGGCTCGTCCCGCGTTATTCCGACACATACAAATTTATCACGCGCTCGGACGAAGGCGTTCGCCTCTGGCTCGATGGTCGGCTGCTCATTGACGATTGGCACACTCATCCACTCACCGAAAATGCTGCCGAACTCGCGCTCGTTGCGGGAAAAAAATACAAGCTCAAGCTGGAATATTTTGAAGCGCGCGGCAAAGCAGCCATCTCACTCGAATGGGAGAGCGCGCAACAAGCGCGCGAAATTATTCCACCGAAGCGTTTGATTCCGTTCGCGCGTCTCGCCAAGTCTCCAACACCGCTATTGACGGATGAAGCGACAGAGACCGCACGCCCCACGCGCCGCCCAACCGAGACCGCAACCGCCACAGCCACACGCCGCTCCACCCGAACGGCAACTTCAACGTCAACGCCTAAACCAACGCGCACCGATACCGCCACGCCGAAACCAACGCGCACAAAAACACCTTCGCCCACTGCGACAGACACGGCAACGCGTCGTCCCATGCGCACACCAACGTTTACCGCCACACACAAACCAACGCGCACCGATACCGCAACGCCGAAACCAACGCGCACAAAAACACCTTCGCCCACTGCGACAGATACAGCAACGCGTCGTCCCACGCGCACACCAACGTCTACTGCCACACGCAAACCGACGCGCACCGGCACATTTACGCCGACGTTCACGCCGACACGCACCGCCACCGCAACGCGCACACCGACACGCACACGCACACCAACATTCACCTTTACGCCTACGCGTACGCGCACACCCACGCGCACCCAAACTCCATCGCCGACACAAACATTTACGCGTACCCACACGCCAACACGCACATCAACACTGACGCCAACGCAAACGTTCACGCCTACCCCAACCCTTACTCCAACCCTTTCCACCTTTTTTGGAATGGACGATGGCGGCATCCTGATTAATCGTCCTGACGCAGTGACCTTGGCGCAAAATGCCGGCGTCGAGTCGCATCGCGGCAGTATCTCGTGGCGCGTGATTGAACCAACGCAAGGCACATACAATTTCGATTATTACGATGATGTATGGAATCGCATTCATGCGGCGGGCTTTGCGCCGGTGATGTTTATTTCCGATAATCCGGACTGGGTAGCGAATACGCACTGCGGTCCGATTGACACCAATGACCCTGCCAAAATGGCGGCATTTTCCGCGTTCATCACCAAGCTCGTGCAGCGCTATCCGGGCATCGAACGCTGGGCGCTGTACAACGAACCTGATTACTCAAATTACGCGCTCTATGGTGGTACGGGCGGGGGCTGTTTCGGCGACCACATCACGAACGACTTGAATGCGAATGGCGTCAATGACCGCGCTGATTATGCGCGCATGTTGGCGGCGGCGTGGAAGGCGACGCATCAAGCCAACCCGAACGCGCAGCTGGCGATGGGGGCGGTAGCGTATGATGCGTTCGACCCAACCACCTCGCCCGCGTGGTACGGCGGCAGCACCGGCTTTTTCAACTACTATTTCTTGCCGGAATTGTTTGCGTACATGCAAGCCCATCCGTTGCCAAACGGCGAAAAATATATGGACTTGATGATGTTCAATTTCTATGATTCATTTTCGCCCAAATGGCAGCAGCGCTCGCCGCGCAAAGGGTTGTTGGCAAAGGCGGATGTCTTGCAGAATTTGATGGCAGAGTACGGCTTGTCGTTTCCGATGTTTGTCGGAGAGACGGGCGTGGATTCGGTTTGGACCGGGGAACAGCAACAAGCGAATTGTTTGATTATGACGATGACGCGTGGCAAAGCATTTGGGCTGCGCGGCATGATTTGGTGGACGTTCCAAGATTTGCCCGCGCGCAATTGGTACTATGGCGTAGTGAATCCTGATTTTGCACCCAAGCCCTCGTATTACGCGTTTCAGACCATCGCGCGCGAATTAAAAGGATATGCTTTCGACAAGACGCTAAGCGGCATTTCCGGTTTCAACTATGTTGAAGCATATCAATTCATCAACGGCAGCCACACCAAAGTTGTCGTGTGGTCGGATGCGATTGCCCAAACGCGCGGCGGTCCACCGTGCGCGTTGTTTCGCGAGAACCGCGGGGCGTCTTTCGGACCCAGAGTTTCAAGACTCGACATTGTGAACACGGCAGGCGCGGCATCCGTGCTTTTGGATAACGGCGTTGGCGATGTGGATTCACGCGTTGGCATTATCAAGCTCAATGTCGGCAGCGAACCGTTATTTATCCAACCGAGTCCATAAATTTTTCCAAGCACGCGCCTAACGCGCAGGATGCGGTCGAAATTTGAGATGCGAATTATGGGGACGCAATCAGCCCGGTTCCTTTTTGCCGTGACCATTCGTGTTCAACGCATACGCAATCGCTTGTGACAAAGTCAAGGCGCGTCCCTCTCCCCAAAATTCATTGAACGCGCGTTCCTCCAAACCCGCGCGCACGATGGAAACTTCCGCGCCATAATTACCGCGCCATGCCGCCGCCAGCGCGCCGTGCACAAAGTGACGCAGCGCATCCGCTGCGCCAAATAAACGTGCCGCGCGCGGAAAATCATTTTGCATCGCCGCGATGCCCGCAAACCCTTCCAAACATTCTGTCGCCACGCGGTCCAGTCCCAGTGCCACACACAAGTTCATACTGGATGCGAACAGTCCTTGTGCTTCGCGGTCATTGCCGCGCCGATGCAGCACACGCGCTAAACCCATCTGCGCGCTCGCAAGTTCCGCGTCATCGCGACGCTGCGAATGAAAACTCACTTGTGCTTGAAAAAAAGATAACTCGGCATCGCGTTCGGCAGGTTCGTCCGAAGGCGAGCCAAGAAAAAAGTGGACCATGCCCACGCGCGCCGGGTCACCCGTCTGCGTCAACAGCGCGAGCGCCTGTGCTTTGTATTCGCTCGCGCGCAAGGTATCGCCGGAAAAACGCGTAACCAACGCGAGATACGAATAGGCGATGCCACTGCCCCAATAATCGCCCACGCGTTGAAACTCTGCCAATCCGAATTCAAAGTCCGCGCGCGCCGCGTCAAAATCGCCTTGCAGCATAGCGATGCCCGCCCGCGCGACCCTACACCACGCGATATCATAAGTGGTGCCAACCTGTTCAAACAATGCGAGTGCTTGCGCCGTAACGCGGTGCGCGTTTGCCGGTTCACCTTGTAATTGATAGACGCCGCTTTGCGAGGTCAAAACTTGCGCGAGGAGCAGCGAATCGTTTGCCGCTTGTGCGAGCGCGAGCGCCTGTTCCAGATATTCACGCGCGACCACCGTTTCGGACATCCAAGTCGCCAACAAGCCCGCGCTGAAAAAACCGCGTGCGCGCGTAACGGGTGTGGCGTTCGATTCCCGCAATGCCAACAGCCGTTCGAGCCAGCGGCGTCCTTCCGCCCAATGGTCACGAATCGTCCAATAGCGTCCCAAGTGATGCGCCAGCGCGATGCCGATTTCCGCCTGTTCATTTTCAATCGTCCACTGCAACGCCGCACGCACATTGTCCAACTCGCGTTCGATTTGGTCGAGCCATTGAATTTGTAAAGGTCCTTGTAAAAAGGTTTCGGCTTGACGCGCGAATTCCAAAACATACAACGCATGCTGCCGTTTGAGAGAATCTATTTCCCCGCGTTCCGCCGCGCGTTCCAACGCGTATTCGCGTATCGTCTCGAACATGGTAAAGCGCGGCTCATCCAGCGCGTGTGTCAATTGCTGTACCAAACTCTTGTCCACCAACATCGCTACTCCATTGACCATCGCGTCTTGGGTTTGCGACAGCATGTATTCTGCCGCGTCGAGCGTCCAACCGCCGACAAAAACCGCGAGCGCACGAAATAATTTTTTCGCGCGTTCGTCGAGCAGCGCATAACTCCAGTCAATCGTAAGGCGTAACGCTTGATGTCGCGGCGCGCGGTCACGCTCGCCACCGCTCAACACATCCAACCGCTTTGCCAATTGTTCCAACAAGCGCGGTGGGGGAAAATGTGAAATGCGCGCTGCCGCCAATTCAAGCGCCAACGGCAGCCCCTCGAGCCGCGCGCAAATTTCCGCAATCGTCCGCGCATTGCTTGCCGTCAACTTGAAATCGGGCTGCACTGCCGCGGCGCGCTGCACAAACAGCGCGACGGCGGGATACCGCGCAATCGTCGCGACGAGTTCGTCGGCGGGGGCGGCAAGTTGTACGAGGTCAGGAAACAACAACGGCGTGACCGGAAATATATGTTCGCCGTACACGTGCAACCGTTCGCGGCTCGTCACCAAAATTTTTAAACGCGGACACGCGGTCAACAATTCCGTCAGACGCGGCGCGGCGTCCACGACTTGTTCAAAATTGTCCACGAGCAGCAACATTTCCTTGTCGCGCAAAAAATCTTGCAGCCGCGCGACAAGGGTCTCGCCTGCTTTTTCCGCCACACCCAACGTCGCCGCAATGGTGGGAGTGACCAACGCCGAGTCGCTCACTGCCGCAAGCGCGACAAACGCCACGCCGGCTTGAAAATACGCCGACGCGTTTTCGGCAGCGCGCAAGGCGAGACGCGTTTTGCCGACACCGCCCGCGCCGACGAGCGTGAGCAACGGCATCGCCGCATCGCGCAGACACAAATCGAGCTGCGCCAATTCACGTTCGCGTCCGACGAACGAGGTCAAGGCGCGCGGCAAATAATGATGCGCGCTCGCACTGACGGGCGCGGTGAAATTGCCCGCGCGAATTTCGTCGCGCAGCGCGGTGATTTCGGGCGACGGCGCGGCGTTCCATTCGCTTTCCAACAAATGTTTGTATTTTTCGTACTGGTGCAATGCCGCGTGCGGTTCGCCGCTGCGCGCGAGCAGTTGCATCATGTGCAGCTGCGTCAATTCATTCAACGGGTCAATTTCAAACAAGCGCGCGGCTTTTTCGATGCCGCGCGTAAATTCGCCCTGCTCCAAATAAAAACTTGCGAGTTGTTGCAGCGCAGTGACGGCAAAGCGCCGCAAGCGTTCTTGCTCGAGCAAGACCCACTCTTCAAAACGCGGACTCTCGCGAATATAAAACGCTTTGAGAAATTCACCGCGATACAACGTGAGCGCGTCCTCTAATTCCACGGCGGCGAGCGGCGTCAGCTGCCTGCCGTATTTTTTGAAAACGCCCTGCACTTGTGTCTCGAACACCGTGGCATCGAGCCAACATTCGCTTTCGGGATTCAGTGCAACGGTGGTGCGGGTAATGACAAAATAGGGTCCGAGAATTTGGCGGAGGTCGGTGAGGAGGACACGCAGATTGGCTGCCGCTTGCGTTTGTTCGTCCCACAGCAAATCGGCAAGCACTTCACGCGCTTGGGGTTGGCGCGTGGCAAGCAGATAAACGGCGAGCGCAGGCACTTTGCGCGAATGAAATCCGGAAAGCAGAGCGCCATTGCTCTCGATAGCCAGTCCACCCAGACTGGAAACTCGCAAGCGATTGCTCATTGTCTCAACCAAAAAAAATTTACGAGCGTCATTCTCTTGATAGATGCCGCATCCGATAAAACAGAACACGAATTATACAATCGAATCGGACACGTCAGGGGTACAATAAAGTTATATTTTTCAAATGCGTTTGCCCTAACCCTATTGACGAACGCGCGCCGATTCTGTTACACTCGCACAATCGTTCAGACCACAGACGTGACAGGTTTTTCGCGATGTAACCATCGCACAAACCTGTCACGTCTTTACTACCACCCATGAACACCCTCTACTTTGGCGACAACCTTGACATCTTGCGCGCGCATCTCAAGGATGCCAGCGTTGACCTCATCTACCTTGACCCGCCGTTCAACAGCAAGCGCGATTACAACTTGCTCTTCAAGACGCCGAAAGGTCATGCGTCCGAAGCGCAAATCACCGCGTTTGAAGATTCGTGGCATTGGGGCGAGCAGGCGGAACGCGAATATGACGAGATACTGCATCAATCCAACACCGACGCCGCCGAGATGATTCAATCCCTCCGTCGTTTCCTGCACGAGAACGACATGATGGCGTATCTGGTGATGATGTGTAACCGCTTGTTGGAACTCCATCGCGTCTTGAAACCGACGGGCAGTCTGTATCTGCACTGCGACCCGACGGCGAGTCATTATTTGAAAATTGTGATGGACGCGATTTTTGGCGTCGAGAATTTTAGAAATGAAATTATTTGGCGGAGAACAGGTTCTCACAACAAGTCACGTAGATATGCACCAATTCACGATACAATATTATTTTACTCAAAAGGCAGGCAATTCACGTGGAACTATCCGAAACGTCCTTATATGAAAGGGCATATTGAGGAGAATTTTGTCAAAGATGAACACGGTTATCGAACGAATTATTATGGGAATGTTCTAACTGGTTCTGGCACACGTAACGGGGAATCAGGCAAACCTTGGCGCGGGTTCAATCCGACAGCTAAAGGCAGACATTGGGCAATTCCAGGCGCATTGCTTGATGATATTGGAGAAGATCTCTCCGAGCTAACACAGCACGAAAAACTTGACCGCCTTTATGAATTAGGATGTATCAAGATTGTTGAGGGGGAAGCGTGGCCAATATATGAACGCTATCTCAAACCAGATGATGGACAGCCAGTTTCCGATATTTTGGCATTTCAGCCCTATACCGAAGGAACAGTGTTTGGTACTGAAGCAGGCATAGATGCAGATGTGCGATGGTTATCACCGAAGGATCAAGAACGTCTCGGCTATCCCACCCAAAAACCACTCGCATTACTCGAGCGCATCATTAGCGCGAGCAGCAATTCCGGCGACGTGGTGCTTGACCCGTTTTGCGGCTGCGGCACTGCCGTTCACGCCGCGCAAAAACTCGGACGCCAATGGCTCGGCATTGACATTACCCCGCTCGCCATTCACCTCATCGAAAAGCGCATGAAAGAGGCGTTCCCTACGCTCCAATTTCAGGTGGAAGGCATCCCCCAAGACATGGACGGCGCGCGTGACCTTGCCAATCGCGACAAGTATCATTTTCAATGGTGGGCGTGCGCGCTCGTCGGCGCACAGCCGTATCAAGCAAAAAAGAAAGGCGCGGACGGCGGAATTGACGGCATCATCTATTTTCAAGACGACAAGGGACCCGCCAAAAAAATCATTGTTTCCGTCAAAGGCGGCGAACATGTTGGCGTTGACATGATTGCCAATTTGAAAAATGCCGTCCAACGCGAACACGCCCAACTCGGCTTGTTCGTCACCCTCACGCCGCCGACCAAACCGATGCAAAACGAAGCCGTCAGCGCGGGGTTTTATCAATCACCCCACAGCGGCGAATTTCCAAAAATCCAAATTCTCACCATCGAAGGATTATTGAACGGCACGCAAACTCCGCGCTATCCCGACCTCTCGCGCGGCAGCATCGGTTCGCGCAAAGCAAAAATTGAACAGGAAGGAGGCACACAAGGTGAACTGCTGTAACTCTTGAAACGTGACAGGTCTTACAAGACCTGTCACGTTTTCAACTCTGCCTTGAACACAAGGCAAGATAGAACCAGCGCAAGGACAAATAAAACAACTGCAAGAAAATATCTGGTGACTGCAAGGATAGTTCGAGTGAGATTTGCTAACTATCGCGTTACATCAAGGCATTGTATCGGATGAAAAAGGAAAACTAGAACCAAAACAAGGTATCGCAAATTCATTGCAAGGAATAAATACATGACACCCATGCTTGTCATTTCGAGCCGTTCTTGCGAGAAATCTCTTTGGCAAAACCGAGATTTCTCACTCCGTTCGAAATGACAATTGTGCGTCAGTCCTAACCCCCCCATGCCAACCAAACCCACCACCACCATCGCGCAGCAACTCAACACCGCGCAAATCGCCATCAGCAATAGCCTGGCGGATGCGGAAATCAAAAGCGCCGTCGCCGAATACGGTTACACCACCGCCAAATTGAACGCGGGCAAGACCCTGTACAACAACGCGCTTGCCGCCGTCAACGCGCAAAAAGCAGGACGCGGCGACCAAAAAACCGCGACCGCCGAATTGAAAAATCAAGAACGCGCCGCGCGGGATGCCTACCAAGCCGCCGCCAAGGTTGCCCGCGCCGCGTTGCCCAAACCAACGCTTGCCACGTTGGGACTCGCGGGCAAAGAACCCAAGAGCGTCGCGGGATTCCTCCAAGCGGCGTACACCCTCTTTGACAACCTCGCCAGCAGCAGCGCCTTGACCGATTTTGGCTATGACGCCGCGCGCATCACCGCCGAACGCGCCAAAATCGCCACCTTTGACACGGCGAATCAAGCGCAAGAAGCGGCAAAGGGCGCGGCACAACAGGCGACCCAAGCGCAGGACGCCGCGCTCAAGCAAATGAACGAATGGCTCGCCCAATACATCAAAATCGCCCGCGTCGCCTTGCGCGGCAAAAAACAACTGCTCGAAAAAATCGGCGTCGCCGCCCGCACCACCAAAACCGCCGCCCAACGCGCGCCCAAAACAAAAAGCGCGTAAGGCGTAGGGGCGAAGCATCGCGTTCGACGCTTTTTGTCGAATGCACAATGCCTTCGCCCCTACTCTGCAATTTCATCTTGGGGGAGTAGTATAACCCAATGGCATCACGTTAAGACGCAAATTAAGTTTTACGTTGTATCCTGTACCAAATTCCAAACTCGACCAACGCACCCACTCAATCTGCTGCTCAATTCAAATCGCCCTCAGGAGAACCTTTCATGCCCGTCAAAGCGCTTCGCCCCCTGCTCGTCCTTGTTGCCCTACTTGGAATACTCGGATTTTTTGCCTCGACGCAAGCGACTATCGCGCACGCGATGCCTCCGCCGGTATCTCTCGTCGTCACCAAGACCGCTGACACGAATGACGGGACTTGCGATGCCGATTGTTCCCTCCGCGAAGCCATCACCGCCGCGAACGCCAACACACCGCTCGCCGAGACCATTACCTTTAGCATCCCCGGCACCGACCCGAACTGCTCCGCGGCAAACATCTGCACCATCACGCTCGGCTCGACTCTGCCCGGCATTAACGATGACCTTACGATAGACGGTAGTGCCAATTCTGGCGACATCACCCTGAGTGGGAACAATGCGGCACAATTACTGGCTGTCCTCAGCGGCAAGACACTCTCGCTGAATACCTTGACGATTGCCAACGGCAATTGTCCTGTTGCAGGATGCGGTGGCGTCGGTGGCGGCATTATTAGCATTGGAACGCTGAACATTGCCAACAGCACCTTCAAGGGCAACAATAGTGCGCTGTTCGGCGGGGGCATCTACAACGGCACTGGTGGCACGCTGAACATTGCCAACAGCACCTTTAGCGGCAATTCGGCAGCGAGCAATGGTGGCGGTATCTTTAACAACACCGGCGGCACGGTGAACATTGCCAACAGCACCCTTTACGGCAATACCGCAACAGGACATGGCGGCGGCATTGTGAACTTTGGCACGGTGGACTTGCGTAACAGCATTCTCACCGGCAATACGGCAGGCGCCGGCACCAACGATTGCGCCAACTCCGCGACTCTCAACGGCAGCAACAACCTGATTGATGGCACGACCTGCGGCGCGTCCGCCGGGCGCATCGGCGCGGTGACGAATTTCGACACAACGCTCAACGACAATGGCGGACCCACCGAGACGCACAAACTGAACGGGGGCAGCAACGCGCTGGAAGCAGTGCCGGCGGGACAATGCACCTACGTCAGCAGCGGCACGAACCCGCTCTTTACCAACGCCGCGACCATCGCCACCGACCAGCGCGGCGTCATCCGTCCGCAAAATACCACCTGCGACGTGGGCGCGTATGAATTGCTTTATTGCAGCCCCGGCTCGTATGACAGCGGCACCAACAGCTGTACGCTTGCGCCCCCGGGTTACTATGTGAATGTTTCCGGCGCCGTCGCTCCGATTCCATGCCTGCCGGGCAGTTATCAAGACCTAAGCGGTGACATTTCCTGCAAGGTGGCAGACCCCGGCTATTTTGTGCCGACAGCGGCTTCGATTTCCCAAACGCAGTGTCCGTCCGGCTCAGACTCTGCCCTCGGCGCAGTTGCCTGTTATCAAACCGGACCGAGTTTTGTCGTCAATGACGCTTCGGACACCGACGACACCGCTTGCGATGCTTTGCCCGGTGACTGCACCTTGCGCGAAGCCATCAACGCGGCGAATGCGCTGGCAGGCGCTGACACCATCACGTTCAACATCCTCGATACGGGCGCGGACTGTACGAGCGATAATGTCTGCACCATCACGCTCAGCGCGCTCAACACCCTGCCCGCGATTAACGACGATGTAATGATTAACGGCGCGCCGAACAATGGCAATATCACCATCAGCGGCGCGTACCTCTATCGAGTGATGATGGTCAACAGCGGCAAGACGCTCGGTCTCAACGCGTTGACGATTGCCAATGGCTATGTGTTCAGCGGCGTTGCCGGCGGCATCTGGAACTATGGCACGGTGAACCTCACGAACAGCGCCTTTGTCACGAATTATGCATCGAGCGGCGGCGGCGGCATCTTTAACGAAGGTGGCACGGTCAACATCGCCGGCAGTACCTTTAACGGCAATAACGGCGGCAGCGGCGGCGCAGTCTATAACTATGGCGGCACGTACAACATCGCCAACAGCACCTTTAGCGGCAATTTTGCAAACAACGGCGGCGCCGTCTTTAACTTTGATACAACCGCGAATATCACGAACAGCACTTTCAGCGGCAACTATGCAAACAACGGCGGCGTCATCTACAACCTGAGCGGCACGCTGAACCTCAAGAACAGCATTCTTACAAACACCAGCACCGGCGGCGATTGCTTCAATGGCGCTACCATCACCGGCAGCGACAACTTGATTGACGACACGACCTGCGGCAGCAGTTCGTCCTTCCGCCTCGGCGCAGTGACGGGATTCGACACGACCCTCAACAACAACGGCGGACCGACACAAACCTTCAAACTGAATGCAAACAGCAATGCGATTGGCGCTGTTCCGCCGGGACAATGCACCTACGTCAGCAATGGCACGAACCCGCTCTTTAGCAATGCGGCTGCAATTACGAGTGACCAACGCGGCGAAACGCGTCCGCAAGGTCTATTCTGCGATGTCGGCGCGTACGAGTTGGTCTATACCGGATTCCAGACCGGGCCGAATTTCCTCGTCAACAGCGCGGCAGACACCAACGACAATTCATGTGATACGCTCGGACAAGGCATCGGCAACAAGGACTGCACCTTGCGCGAAGCCATCAACGCGGCGAACGCGCTCGTGGGACCGGACACCATCACGTTCAACATTCTCGACACGGGCGCGGACTGTTTGAGCGATAATGTCTGCACCATCACGCTCGGTTCAATGCTCCCCGCGATTGACGATGATGTGACCATTGACGGTTCTGCGAATTCCGCGGACATCACCGTAAGCGGCAACAACGCCGTGCGCGTAATGAGAGTAAACAGCGACAAAACACTTTCACTTGAAACGCTCACCATCTCGGATGGACTTGCCACAGATGCGAACGGCGGCGGTGGCGGCATCCTCAACTCCGGAACGCTGAAAATTGCCAACAGCACTTTTAGTGGCAATGATGGGGGGGTGGATAGCGTTGGCGGCGCTATCCGCACCGCTGGCGGGTCACTGGAGGTGGTCAACAGTACCTTTGTCGACAACAGCGCAGTGGTTGGCGGCGGCATTTTCAACAGCTCACAGGCATCGGTGACCAACAGCACCTTTGTCGGCAACAGCGCAGTAAATAGTGGCGGCGGCATTTATAACCAGTTCGTATTGTCCGTGACCAACAGCACCTTTTTCGAGAACAGCGCCGGTAGTCAGGGCGGCGGCATCTTTAACAATAACTCCATGTTTGTGACGAATAGCACACTGTCTGGCAACATCTCAACCTTCTCCGGCGGTGGCGTTTACGATAATGAAACTATGTTCCTCTACAACACCATCGTTGCCAACAATACGAGCGGTGGCGATTGTGGCGGCACGTTCGTCGACGGCGCGTACAACCTTGACAGCGACGGCTCGTGCGGTCTTGCCACGCAAAAGACTTCCGCCGAGATTGCGCTCGGTTCACTACAAAACAACGGCGGTCCCACTGATACGATGGCGCTCGGCAACAGCAGCGTCGCGATTGATGCGGGCGATAAGAATGTGTGCGCGGCAGCAGTCGGCTCGCCCAATTTTGGCGCGGGCGGACTCGACCAACGCGGCAAAGTGCGCAACGATTTGCAATGTGACATCGGCGCGTTTGAGTTTGTGGACACGGACGGCAACACCATCTCGAAAGCGTGGACAACCGACAGCACACATCTCACCTTTGGACCCACGCTGGCTGACATGCTGCTCAATTCGGGCAGTCCATTGACGCTCGTGGTAAAACGCGAAGATATTCCCACTGCCACACCCCCCGGGACACCACCGGCGAATGCGTTGCCTTTCCTGTGGGATGCGACGACCAAAGAGAGTCCGTTCTCCTTGACGGTGACGCTGTGTTATAACCCCAGCGTTTTGACCGGACAAAATGAAAACACACTGCACGTGTGGCATTACAACGGTTCAACGTGGGACGATTTGGGCGGTACACTCGATACGGTGACGCACGCGCCGTATCATTGCGTCACTGCAAGTACGGCACTCACAAGCCTAAGTCCTATCCTTCTTGCGCCCGCGAATACGACAGCGGTGGATGTGACCGGCGTCAAGGGCGTAATCAACAAAAAAGGCAACATCGTCGTCAAATGGCGTACAACAAGCGAATCGCAAATCGCGGGCTTTAACGTGTATCGCAAAAATGGTAAAGGCGAGTGGAAACAAGTCAACGCCAATTTCATTCAAGCAAAGAACGCGGGCAGCACGGAAGGAAACAAATATCGGTTCGCGGACAAACAAGTGAAACAAGGCAAAACGTATCGTTACAAAATCGAGGTCAAGTACCTCGACAACCACAGTGAGTGGACGAAAATTGTGCAAGTGAAAACACCATAAACAAAAATCCTCAAGCAAGAACATTTTGCTTGAGGATTTTTTTAGACGTGACACGTTTGGCGATGGAGTTCATCGCAGGAAACGTGTCACGTCTAAAAAAAATTTCCGCGATTGACGTTTGTGAATCGCGCGCTATAATTTTTTCGCCCGAACTACTACAAACAAAAAAAACAAATTCCCCCTGTGAGGTCGCTATGCGTCCACGCTTCATTCTCATTCTCATCACACTGTTTCTCCTCTGCAGCTTGACGCTCGCGCATCAAGTCCCGATTGCAGAGGCAGCGACCCCACTCATCGTCAACACGACTGCCGATAACGCCACCGGCGGCGACAGCAACTGCACGCTGCGCGAAGCGATTACGAACATCAACGCGCAAAATGAATCAAGCGGCGGCGATTGCATCACGGGCAATGGCAACATCGAAATCCATTTCAACGTCAATGGCACAATCACGCTCAGCAGCGCGCTCCCCGATTTAAATCACGACATGTTGCTCGACGGCGGCAAGAATGGCGTCACCGTCAGCGGCAATAACAGCGTGCGCCTCTTTGTCATCAACAACACTTTCACCGTCGGACTGAGACGCCTGACCTTGACCAACGGACGCGCGCCGAACGGCACAAATTCGATTACGCTTTGCACGGCGGGCGAACCCGGCGGCGCAATTTTCAATGGCGGCACACTGACCCTGCACGAGGTTCGCATTACCGCAAGCCGCGCAGGGACGGGCGGCAACAGTTTGAATCAAGCGGGTTGTCGTGGCGGCGACGGCGGCGCAATTTTTAACGCGACGACGGGAACGCTGAACGCGTATCGCTCGACGTTTGATAACAACGAAGCGGGCTATGGCGGGGATTCGGGAAACGGCAATGGCGGGCGCGGCGCGGATGGCGGCGCGATCTACAACAGCGGCGGCGGATTTGTTTGGCTGCAAAACGTGACTCTCACGCGCAATGACCGTGGCTATGGCGGCGCGGGCACCACGGGCGGCTTGCATGGCGACGGTCCCGAAATCTTTCAAAACGGCGGCGCCATGACCCTCGTCTTTACAACGGTGTGGGACAACTACAGTCTTGGTACGCTCGTTTCCGCTTCCGGCAAAACGATTGTTCTTCGCAATTCACTGCTGGAAAATTCGGGACAAAATTGTTCTCTCTCGCTCCCCGGCACATTCACGGACGCCGGATACAACATTGAAAGCGGAGCTACCTGCGGCTTTAGCGCGGCGGGGTCACTCTCTAACACGGCGAGTGGTCTAATGACCACACTCCAGAGCAATGGCGGTTACGTGCCAACGCTGGCGCTGAATCCGACCAGCGCGGCGATTGACCGTTTGAACGACGGCGTCAATGTGTGCGGCAGCGGCGGTATCACTGACGACGCGCGCGGGGTGGCGCGTCCGAAAAATGGCAAATGCGACATCGGCACGTATGAATACATCGGCATGCCCGGCACCAATTTCATCGTCAATCACGCGTTTGGCTTTTACGATGGGTATTGCGATACGTTGGGCACCGGCTTTGGCAGTCAAGACTGTACGTTCACGGAAGCGATTGACGCGGCAAATGCCACCCCCGGCTACAATACCATCACCTTTGACATTCCCGATGCTGACCCGGATTGCAGCACGCCTGACATCTGTTTTATTCCACTCTTTACGCAACCGGCTCCGCTTGGCGACGACGTAACGATTGACGCGAGCGCGCAGCACATTACGCTCAGCGGCGAATTTGGCAATCGCATTTTGGAAATCAACGCCAACGTCATTGCCACCGTCAATGCGCTCACCTTCCGCTATGCCAAATGCGATTTGTGCAGCGGCGCGGGTATTTGGAACAAAGGCAATCTCACCGTCACCAACAGCACATTCCGCGACAATGACGCCGACAATATCGGCGGCGGCATTTTCAATGAAGGCGCGTTGACTATCAGCAACAGCACTTTTGCTGCGAATCAGGCGGGCACGGGCGGCGCTATCGGCAGCAACGGCAGTTCGTTGACAATGACGAATGTCACGGTGGCAAACAATACCGGCGGTGTCGTCGGCGGCGTATTCAGCAACATTCCCACCACCATCAACAACACGCTCGTCTCGAACAACAGCAACGGCAATTGTTCTAATCCATTCAACAACACGGGCGTCAACAATCTCAGCAGCGATGCAACGTGCGGCGGTACATTCACACAAAAAACGGTTGGCGAAATCAATTTGCAAGGACTCGCGGACAACGGCGGCAATACGTACACAATGGCATTGTTCTATCCGAGCGCGGCGATTGATACGGGCAATGATACGCTTTGCGCGAACGCGCCTATCAACAATCTCGACCAACGCGATGCAACGCGTCCGCAAGACGGTGACCGCGATAGTTCGGCAGTTTGCGACATTGGCGCGTATGAAGCGCCGATTCCACCCGCAACGCAAAGCGGACCGAATTTTGTCGTGAATCACGCGGCGGATTCGGATGACGGTTTGTGTGATGTGTTGGGGCAAGGATTTTTCAATCAAGACTGCACGCTGCGCGAAGCCATCAACAGCGCGAACGCGCGCAGCGGCTCGGATACGATAACGTTCGACATTCCCGCGAGCGATGTGCCTGCCTGTTCCGCCGCGAACAATTGCACCATCACACTCGGTGCTACCTTGCCCGCGCTCAACGACACCACGACTATTGACGGCAGCGCGAACAATGGCGACATTACCATCAGCGGCAATGACGCGGTGCGCGTGTTTTATATCAACAGCAGCAAGACCGTCACGCTTGATACCCTCACCATCCGCAACGCGTGGTGCGATGCCGGATGCGGCGGCGGCGCGGCAATTCGCAATTACGGCGCGCTGACGGTCAAAAACAGTGCCATCCTTCACAATCGTTCGCAACTCAGTGGCGGCGGCATCTATAGCGAAATCGGCACCGTGAATATAAGCAACAGCACCATCGCCAACAATCAAGCGGGCGGCGCGGGCGGCGGCGTTATCAGTTATCAAGGCGGGGCGACCATTACCAACAGCACCATCGTCGGGAATTCGGCGGGGACTCTGGGCAGCGGCGTTTATGTTTTTCTCGGCACGCTCACCATGAACAATACACTCATCGCAGGCAACACCGGCGCAAACAGGGATTGTGATGGCGCGGCAAGTGGCAGCAACAATCTCATTCAAGACAGCGCCAACGCGTGCGGTCTGAGCGACGGCGTGGACGGCAACATCATCGGTGGGAATCCAAACCTCGCCGCGCTTGCAGAGAATGGCGGACCGACGCAAACCATTGCATTGCAATTTCCCAGCGACGCCATTGACGCGGGCGATAATACCATTTGCGCGAACGCGCCCATCAACAATCTCGACCAACGCGGCGAAACGCGTCCTAAAGATGGCAACGGCGATGCCTCGCTGATTTGCGACATTGGCGCGTATGAGCTCCAACAAGTTCCGGCAACCATTACAAACGTTACCGCTACCACCTCCGGCTGCAATGGTACCAATCCGGCGTACTGCAACGAACCGGATATTGTCACCATCACCATCACCTTTAGTGAGCTCGTGAATGTTGTTACCACCAATGGTACGCCAACCCTCACGCTCGAAACTGGCACAACTGACCGCAATGCGACCTACGCAAGTGGCAGCGGCACCGACACACTCACTTTTTCATACACCGTTCAGTCCGGTGACACTTCAAACGATTTGGATTACGTTGGCACAACCTCGTTGGTGTTGAACGGCGGCACCATCCGCGATGCATCAAACATCAATGCAAGTTTGACGCTGCCCACGCCCGGCGCGACAGGTTCGTTGGGCGCGAACAAGAATATCATCATTGATACCACCGCACCGACCACGAGCTATTTCCATCGCCGCAATCCCCTGTCGAGTACGACCAACGCGGATACACTTCAATTTGAAGTGGATTTTAGCGAACCACTCGGTACTGGCGCTCTCGGCATAGCTGATTTTGCCGTCACAGGAACTACAGGCACCGCCACAAACGTCGGCGTTGTTGATGTGAACGCTGGCACTTATTACTTGGACGTGTCGGGCGGCGACCTCGCGAACTATAACGGCGTTGTTGGAATGGATTACAGTCCGGGCATGTCCATCTATGACCGCGCGGGCAATCCTGTCGCCAATGTCGAACCGAGCGATGATGAAACGTACACGGTTCAAAATGCTCAACTTGGTCCAACATTTACCGTAAATACGACCGATGACCACGACGACAGCGTTTGCTCACCAATTGACTGTACGCTGCGCGAAGCCATCACTGCCGCAAACAATCAAGCGGGCGCAAACACAATTGACTTTTCCGTGAGCGGCACCATCACGCTCGACCAAACGCTCGGCACGTTGCCTGCCGTCAGCGACGACGTGACGATTGATGGTGCGGCGAATTCTGCCGCAATCATCGTCAGCGGCGGCAACAATGTGGGCGTAATGACGGTCAACAGCGGCAAGGTTCTGAGCATCGAGTCGCTGACGATTGCGAACGGCAGATGTACGAATTGTTCCGGCGGGGGTATTAAAAACAGCGGCACGCTCAACATTGCCAACAGCACGTTGACAGGGAATGTTGCGCCGTCAAACGGTCCCGGCACCGGCAGCGGCGGCGGCATTTACAACAGCGGCATGGCGAATATTGCCAACAGCACATTTAGCGGCAATTCGACAGGACAGAACGGCGGCGCCATCGCCAATATCGGCGGCACATTGAACGTCGCCAATAGTACGTTTTCGGGCAATAGCGGACCAAATGGCGCCACTATAAATAACTATCTCGGCACGTTGAATCTGAACAACAACATCATTGCGAATAACGGCGGTAGTGGCTTGTCGTGCGCAAATGTCAGCGCCACAATCAATGGCAGCAACAACTTGATTGACGACACGAGTTGCGGCAGCAGCGCGTCATTCCACATCGGCGCAGTGACGAATCTCGATGCGACGCTCAACAGCAACGGCGGTCCGACCAAAACGCACGCGCTCTTGTCCAATAGCAACGCGATTGATGCGGGCAGCGGCTGCACCTACCTCAGCAACGGGAGCAATTCACTCTTTAACAACGGCGACACCATCACCACCGACCAACGCGGTCAAGCGCGCGCGGATTTGAATTGCGATGTCGGCGCGTTTGAATACGTCAACAGCGACGGACACACCATCACAAAAAACAATTTCGTTTTTGGTCCGCTCTATACCTTTGGTCCAACGCTCGCGGGCATCACATCAGGCAATACGTTCAACGATTCACTTGCCATCAACCGCGAAATTCCCGGTATTCAACCCGGCACTCCGCCTGCAAACGCGTTAACAATAACGTGGGATGCGACAACAAAAGGCAGTGGCTATTCGTTCCTTGTAACGCTCTGCTATGACCCGAATGATTCGAGTCAATACAACGGACAAGCTGAAAGCACGCTGCACGTCTGGCATTACAACGGTTCAACTTGGGATGACCTCGGCGGCACACTCGACACAGTAACGCACGCGCCGTATCACTGCATCACGGCGACAACCGCACTCACGAGTACGAGTCCCATCATTCTCGCGCCGCAAACAAGCACCACAGCCGATGAAGTGAATGGTGTCAAAGCGCGCGTCAACAAAAAAGGCAGCGTCGTCGTGAAATGGAGAACGACAACCGAATCGAACATTGCGGGATTCAATGTGTATCGCAAAACGGTGAAAGGCGAATGGAAACAAATCAACGCGCAATTCATTCAAGCGAAACACGCGGGCAGCACGGAAGGGGACAAGTATCGTTTCGCTGACAAACAAGTGACACAAGGCAAAACGTATCGCTACAAAATCGAGGTGATATATCTCGACCAACACAGCGAGTGGACAAAGATAGTTCGCGTCAAGCCGCGTTGAACAATTTGTATTGAGGATGAGAACAGCATGACAAAAACAAAACCCGACGTTGCAAAACGTCGGGTTCGTTTTCTTGCCGGCAGCTCATACAAGCGAGCTGCTCACGGATTCTCGTCCTCTGTGGTAAAAATACGCCGCAACTCGTCTGCCTGCCCGCGCAAAGTTTTGAAATAGTCCGAGCCGGTTATCTCGGAAACTTTTTTCGCTTGTTTGGTTTGGTCTATTTCAATTTTCAGTTCCATCACCTGCTGTTTCAATTTTTCTTCACGCGCTCGCACCTCGCGCGCCATGCGTTCAAACACGCGCGCGAGATTGCCTAACGCGTCTGCGCGCGCCGTCACGGGCGCGAGCTTTGCCGCATCAAAGTTTTCGTTTTCCACCGCCGCCGCCGCATCCGTCAAACGTTCCACATTCCGTAAGTACTCGATTTCTTGGTCGCGATATTTTTTCTTTTCGAGCGATGCGCCAATGCGCGCGTGCAGCAGCGTTTCGTCAAACGGTTTTGGCAAATAATCTTCTGCCCCTTGTTTGATACCTTTGACCACACTGCCCATATCACTCATCGCCGAAATAATAATCACCGGCACATCGCGCGTGTTGGGATTTTCTTTCAAGCGCGCAAGCACTTGAAAGCCGTCCAGAATGGGCATCATAATGTCGAGCAAAACCAAATCGGGATTTTCCGCCGTGACCTGTTCCAGCGCGGCTTGTCCGTTCATCGCACTGACAGTTTGATAACCGCGCTCGTCGAGCTCTTGTTCCAGATAATCTACATTGAACGGCTCATCGTCCACGATCAAAATTCTTGGAGGAGTGTGCATATTTTTTTCACGCAATCAATTCGTTCAAAACATTCCAATTGCCCGCGCGCAATTCTTCGAGATACGGCATCGCATCCACTTGCTGCTTGACCGCCTCGGTCACAATCGGACCGAGCACCGGATACCCCAACAAAATCGCGCCGATAATTTTTCCATTGGCAATCACCAATTTGCGATACCGCCGCAATTCTGTGTCCGCCGCGATTTCTTCTAACGCAATTACCAGCTCCTCTGCACTGCGCGCTTCAAATTGTCCAATCGAAGTCAGGTCAATGCCGACCACTTTGAGCATTGTGACCGGCACCGAACCATTGTACTGCGCGCTACCGCCGACGGCGTTGATTGCCGCCACTTCGGCTTGTTCGACAGCGGGGGGCCACAACCCCGAGACTTGTCCTTCAAATTCGGCTACATCGCCCACTGCAAAAATGTTGGGGTCATCGGTCCGCATCGTCTTGTCAACGACCACGCCTTTGTTGGTTTTCAAATTCGCCTGCTGTGCCAATTCCACATTCGGCGAAATGCCAACCGCGACGAGCACCATTTGGCAAGGCAGCGTGCGTCCATCTTTGAGTAAAACATTTGTCACACGCCCGGTGCCGCGCGCGCGACTGCCAAAGAATTGCTGCAGCTGTGGACGTTCCACCAACAATTCCGCAAAACTGTTTTGCCCCAGCACCGCGCCCGTTTCCGCTTTGAACAAAAATTGCATTCCGACATCTTCCAATTCCTCGCGCAATAAATTCGCCGCGTGGCGGTCCAATTGCCGCGAGAGCAAACGTTCGGAACGTTCCAACACCGTGACCTGCAAGCCCAATTTCAACAATGCGTAGGCGGCTTCCAAACCGAGCAAGCCGCCGCCCGCGACCACCGCGTGCTGCGCGCCGTACTCTTGAGCGAACGCGCGCACGCGCATTGCATCATTCGCTTCGCGCAAAACAAACGCGCCATCAATCCCAAAGCCCTCTATCGGCGGCATAAAACTGCGACTGCCCATCGCCAGAATCAAACGGTCATACGGCAGCGTTTCGCCCGTTGCCAACGCGACGGTTTGCGCCGCGCGGTCAATGCCTGTCGCGCGCGTGTTGAGCCACAACGTAATTTTATATTCGTCGTACCACGCTTCGGGCAAAAGATAAAGTCCGTGCATCGCGGAACGTCCATAAATCAAACGCGAGATGCCCATGCGATTGTACAAATGATGATTCTCACGTCCGACCAAATGAATTTCACAATCGGGATGCCGCCGCCGCACATGGTCTGCCGCTGTTACACCCGCGATGCCGTTGCCGAGAATGACGACGCGTTTTACCGCCGGGTCAAATTTGAATCCCGCGACAGTGACGGGTTTGATAATCGCGTCGCGTTCGGGCGTGAGTGAAACCGAGACCGCGCCTTGCACGCGCGCGCGACACGCCATGCGCGTATTTTCCGCGAGACCGAGACGCTGCAACGTTGCGCGCTCGTCGTGCCCCACTGTCGAAAGATTTTCCATGCCTTGCATAATCGCAACAGGGTCTGCGCCGCATACGCCCATGCGACAGCCCGCTTCAATTTGCAGCCCGCAGCTTTCAATCGTTTCCAACAAGGTCAGTCCCGCTTGCACCGGCACGATTTTGTTTTCGTTGACAAATGTGACACTGAAGTTGCCCTGTGTTTGCGGAACGGTGAGAGACGCTGGCGCAGCCGCAAGGGTTGTTGGCGCGGCGAGATGCGGCAAAAATTGCGCGAGAAATTTCGGTTCGCGCCGATACGTACGAATCAACCACACAATTGTCAGTCCGATAACAGCGAGCTGCAAACTCCAAATCAATGCTTCGGGTGTTTGAAAATTTAACAGCTTGCCGACGCGCGCAAAATAGAGCGGAATGTTGAACCAATAATAAAAAGCGAACGCGAGCGCGCCAAACAACGCGGGGAGTTGAATTGGTGTGGTCTTGAGCCACACTTCGAGCGTTGTGAAAATGCCGAGACTGACGAGCATGAACAATCCAAAATATCCATACACTTGCCACAGCGGCAATGTGGACGCGGGCGGCACGGTATAGAACGCGAGAACGAATCCCGGAAACATGCCCGCGAAAAAACGACGATAGCTCGCATAGCGCCGGTCTTCGTACATATCCGACAAGTACGCGATGGACGGATTAAAGTCGTAACAATTTTTTGTGCAGCCGACGCACGGTTGACAATGCGCGTTGGGAACAGTTGCGAAGGGCGTTTGTCCGTACAAACGCTGCACGGGTAACAGCGGACAAAACGTGCTGCACCAACCGCTCTTGCCCTTGAAAATCATGCCGCCTGCAAACGCGGCGGAAAAAATCACAATCAACAAAAGCGCGAGCGCGGGACCATTGTTGTCAAACAAAATTTTGCGATTTGGCACAATGAGCAAAAACAATGCGACGCCGATGAGATACGCGTATTCGCGCAGCCACGGCGGCAATGTCAATCCGCGCGTAAAACCAAACAAACGCGGAATTTGATTCGTCGCCGCGAGCGGACACACATTGCGCCATACGCCCGGCGCGAGAAAAAATAACAACGGCAGTAACGGGACGGCGAACCCCCAAAAAATCAACAGCCCAATTTCTGGAAGGGTAAAGAGCAGGACAATGATGGTGAGAATTGTTAGAACGCCCGCGATACGCAGCGCGTACCAAACGCGCTGCGGCACGCGCACAGACATTTCGGTATAGTTGGGAAAGAACGTTACGTTAGGAGTGGTGGTCATTAGAAGGTAGAGGGAGACATCCGCCGAATTGCCAACAGTGTAATGTCATCCGCTTGGTCGGCAGTGCCGATAAATTCAAAAACATCTTGGTCGAGCGTGTCGAGCAGCGCGTGGACAGACGCGAATACCTGCGTTGCGAATTTTTCCAAACGCGCGTCGCCATATTCTTGTCTATGCGCGTTGAACGCTTCCGTCACGCCGTCGGTGTATAACAGCAGTGTTTCGCCCGGCGCGATTTCCGTTTGCGCGGCATAAAAGGAACAATCATTCAGTCCTGCCACCATTCCCGTGCGCGCCAACTTTTGGCGCACGCGTGCCGGCGCGATGACCAGCGGCGGATTGTGTCCCGCATTGACGTACGTGAGGGCACCGTTCGTAAGGTCCAACAACGCGACAAACAGAGAAGCAAACATATTTGCGCTGCCGTGTGTGTGCGCAACGTACGTGTTTGTAAAGTGAACACTTGAAACCAACAGTGCCGCGTCGTCCATTCCGGCGGCGGCATCCGCTTGCAACACAAGCACGCGCAGTAAGGTACGAAAGAGCGTCATGTACAACGCCGCGCCCACACCTTTCCCGGACACATCGCCAATGACAATGCACAAACGTTTTGCGTTGGGCACGAGAAACGCGTCATACAAATCACCGGCGACTTGACGCTGCGCGTGAAACCGCGCGCCCAATTCCCAACCCGGCAGCTCGGGCAATTGCGTGGGCAAAAAACTCGCTTGAATCTCGCGCCCAATTTCCAATTCGCGTTCCAACGCTTTGCGATAATTCACTTCCAAATCGTGCAAACGTTTCTTGCTCAACGAGGCGGTAATGCGCGCGCGCAACAGCACGGGCTCGAATGGTTTCGGCAAATAATCTTCTGCGCCGTTTTCAATCGCGCGCACGACACTCGCTAAATCGTCCAGCGCGGAAATTACAATGACGGGCAAAGCGCGCGTTCGCACATCACCTTTGAGATGCGCCAGCACTTGAAAGCCGTCCATCACCGGCATCATAATGTCGAGCAAAACAAGGTCGGGATTTTCCGCCGCGACTTGTACAAGCGCAGCTTGTCCATCGGTTGCCGTGACAGTTTGGTAGCCGAGTTCGTCGAGCAATTGCTCCAACAGCGCGACGTTGAGCGGAACATCATCCACAATCAAAATTTTTGGCGGTGTGTGCATCTGTTATCCCGTTTGCATCGCCTTTTGGATATCGCGCAGTAACGTTTCCGCTTCCAGTCCCTGTTTGAAAATAATTTGATTCACGCTCGCGCTCAAATGCGCGTTTTCGGCGGTGGTCAAGGATTTCGCCGTCAGAATGACGATGGGGATGTCGCGATAGCGCGCGTCGCCGCGTAATTTTTCAATCACGCCAAAACCATCCAGACGCGGCATCATCAAATCCAATAAAATCGCGTCAGGCTGAAAACGTGTAAGCGTTTGCAACGCCGTCGCGCCATCGGACGCGGTTTCAATTTGATACGTGTCGTGGAGTAATTGGCGCACCATGTCGAGGACTTGTACATCGTCATCCACGACGAGTAATCTTTTCGGTGGCACACCGTGATTGTGCTGGGTAACGCGTTCGAGTGCGTGCAAGACCGCTTCGCCGTCAAACGGCTTGAGCAAATAATCCGCCGCGCCGAGTTGATAGCCGAGTGGTTTTTTGTCCACGATAGTGAGCAGGATAACCGGGATCGAATTGGTCGCGGGGTCCGCTTGTAGTTCGTGCAAGACCTGCCAGCCATCTTTGCCGGGCATCATAATGTCGAGTGTAATCGCGGCAGGATAAAGGGTTTTTGCTTTTTGGACTGCCTCTTCTCCATTCGTCAAACCGATCACTTGATAGTTGGTCTCTTTTAAATTTTCTTGCAAGAGATAAATGACATCGGGGTCGTCATCAATCGCCAGCACAATCGAACGCTGCGGCGCAGCAGAACGCGGTGCGGGGTCGTTTTGCAATTGGGCGCGTTCGATGTTGGGTGTTTGCAAAAGATGGACCGCCACATCTTGATTTGGTTTTTCGCCGTACTGAATTGGCACCGTCAACGTGAACGTTGAACCTTTTCCCAACTCACTGGTGAGCGTGAGGTCGCCGCCGAGCAAGCGCGCGAGATGACGACTGATGCTCAAACCCAAACCCGTGCCGCCGTACTTGCGTGTGGTGCTGCTGTCCGCTTGTTGAAATTCTTGAAAAACTTTTTCCTGCGCTTCGGGCGAAATGCCAATGCCTGTATCCTTCACGTCAAGCACCAACAGATTGTCTGCGCGATGTGCTTGGACGGTTACGGAACCTTCGTGCGTAAATTTTGCCGCGTTGCTCAAAAGATTCAACAGCACTTGTTTGATTTTGTCTTGGTCGGAATACATCACCGGCAGATTGTCGTGCAGGTGTTTGTGAAAAACGACGCCCGGTTTCAAAAGGGGTGTGGCTGTCGTCAAACACATTTCAATCAAAGAACTGATTTCAAAATTTGCGGGCTGTACGTCCATGCGTCCCGCTTCAATTTTGGCAATGTCGAGAATCGTGTTAATGAGGGCGAGCAAATGTTCCGCACTCACCAACACCTTGTCGAGATTGTCCACCTGTTTCGCGTCGAGAACACCTTGCGCTTTGCGTTTTACGATGCGCGTGAAACCGATAATGGCATTGAGCGGTGTGCGGAGCTCGTGGCTCATGTTGGCAAGAAAAGTACTCTTTGCCTGATTCGCGCGTTCGGCGGCGGCTTGTGCGTCCTGCGCGGCGGCGTACAAGCGCGCGTTTTGAATCGCGACGCTGATGCCCGAGGCAAGTGTACTCAACAAACGCAGCTCGGCTTCTCCAAACGCGTTATCGCGTTCAAAATTTTGCAAACTGAGTGAGCCGATAACACTGTCGCCTACGAGCATGGGGACAATCAAGAATGATTTGGGGAGATAGTCCGTATGCAGCTCGACCCCGAGCTCACGCAGCCGCGCCGTCGCGTCGGACGCAAACAATATCGATTGCCGTGTGCCAATCATCTGTTGCGCCAGAGCGCTCAGAGGCGCAGGCGACAGCTCAATTCGTTGACCCCTTTCCATAAAGTACGGATACCGCACCATTGACGCCGCTAAATCATAAATGCCAACGATAACCGTCTGCGCGTCAAAGATGGAACTGAGCCGCGTGCCAACCGCATCGTACACGGCGTCCAAATCGAGTTCTGCCGAAAGGTCTTGCTGTACCCGCGTCACGAGCGTCAATTCTTCCGTGCGTTCTTGCGCGGCGTAAAACAATCGCTTGGACTCGTCAAAGAGGCGCGCATTCTGAATGGCTATCGCGGCTTGACGCGCGAGTCCAACGGCGAAATCGAGGTCGGATTGAGTGAATGCACCGCTGAGATTTTTGTCGCGCCACACGACCAACATTCCAAGCACGGTCTCGCCGGTGAGTAATGGCGCAAAAAGCATCGCTTCACTTTGTTCATCATCTTCCATGCCCGGCACATGCGCCACGCGCGGGTCACTCAACGGATTGTTGACCACTTCGGCTTTGCCCGTTTGGGCAATACTGCCTGTGAGCCCTTTGCCCAACTGCACCACGCGCGTTTTGAACAAGTCCGCGTACTTGCCGCGTGTTACGACCGCGGGCATGTCGCCGTCGGGTTCGACCAAACGCAGCACCACATCGCGCGCATTCAAAATATCAAACGCGCGCGAACCAATCAATTCCAACACGGTATTGAGTTCGAGCGTCGCCGAAATTTCGCGTCCGATTTCCGTGAGCGCCGCCATTTCATTCGCGCGCCGCTGTGTTTCAGCAAACAAGCGCGCATTCTCTAGCGCGATGCCCATGTTTGCCGCGAGCGTTGACAACAAGCGGACGCTCGCTTCTTCAAACGCGTGCGGTTCATAGCTTTGCACAATCAGCACGCCGAGCGCGCGTTCACTTGCGATAATCGGCACACCCACCCACGCTTCGGATTTTTCTTCGCCTTCTAAATACAATGCCCCCGCCGCTTCCTGTTCCGCGTACGATTGGAGCGACAGCGGCTCGCGTGTGCGAATAATGCGCGAAGTCAAACCTTCGCCAAAGGGAAAGGGCGCCAGTGACTTGTAGCCGCGGTCAAACACGTAGGAATGATGAATCATGTTTGTCGCCGGCTCGAGCAAGAGAATCTCGCACACATCGAGCTGCAGCAATTCTCGCACCTGGTCGCCGACAATGTGCGTGATTGTTTTTATATCCAGCTGTTGCGACATGGCTTGACTGACGCCGTTGATAATTGCCAGCTCTGCCGCGCGCTGCACGCTCTGTTTCAAGAGCCGCTGTGTTTCGTCAAACAGACGCGCGTTTTGAATCGCCGCGCCGATATTGGACGCCACCGTTTCCAACAGCCGCACCGTCGAATCCGAGAACGCGTTTTCACGTTCAAAATTTTGGACGGTGATGCCGCCGATTAAAGTGCTGCCCGCCAATACCGGCACCATCACCAATGATTTGGGAACATTCGGACCGATGGTCAAGTTTGAACCATACCGCTCCCACAATTTGTCAACGTTGTGATTCAGGACGAGTGGTTTTCCATTTTGCGCGGAGCGCAGACTATACTCGCTCAAGGGGGTGGGCGGCGCGGAAATCCGTTCATTGCCTTTGTACACATAGGGCACATGCAGCAAGTTAGTCTCTGGGTCATACAATCCGATGCCAATGTCCGCCGTGTCGAGCGTTTTGCGAATCTCATCGCCGACCAAATCAATCATCGTATTCAAATCGAGCTGCTGTGTGAGGACTTGACCGACGCGATTGATGATGGTGAGTTCGGCGGTGCGCTCTTGACTTTCATTAAACAGCCGCGCGTTTTGAATCGCCACGGCGGCTTGGCGCGACAACCCAATCATGAAATCCAAATCGCTTTGCGCAAACGGACCATGTTCGTCGCGGTCACGCCACAAGACCATGATGCCGATGACTTGTTCGCGCACAAGCAGCGGCGCGAGCAAGAGAGCTTCGTTCGGCTCATCCTCTTCAGTGCCCGGCAAATCGCGCGCGCGCGGGTCGTTCAAGGGGTCGTTCACAATTTCGGCAATCCCGGTCTGCACAACATTGCCGCTGATGCCCTCGCCAATTCGCAGCGCGTCGGCAAGATTGATTGTGGCGTATTTGCCAATGGCGACAACGGTGGGCAAATTGCCATCGGGCTCGAGCAAGCGAATCGAAACATCGCGCGCGTTCAAGAGATTTTTTGCGCGTGTGGCAATTTGTTCCAGCACCGTGTTGAGGTCGAGGGTTGCCGTAATTTCGCGCCCGATTTCGGTGAGCGCGGTCATTTCGTTCGCGCGCCGCGTCGTTTCATCCAGCAAGCGCGCGTTTTCGAGCGCGGCACTCATGCTGTTCGCAAGCGTTTGCAGCAGACTCACATCCGATTCGGTGAACGCATTTTCGCGGTCAAGATTCTGTAACGAGATGACGCCGCGCGCTTCACCACCGACGAGCATTGGAACGAACAAAACGGATTTGGGCACTTCGCCGACCAAGATTAGTGGGTTGCCAAACTGCGCGGCAGCTTGCTCGGCATTTTCATTGATCAGCAAGGGCTGCCGCGTTTCGACAACATGTTTTCGATAGCCAATCAATTCCATCGGCTCATCGGGAAAGCGCATGCCGCGTTCGATGGTGTACGGAAAGTGAATCAAGTTTTCGTCGCGGTCATAAAGTCCGATGTCCACTACCTGCGCGTCAAAAATGTCGCGAATCTTGTCGCCCACCAAATCGTAAATCGCCTGCATCTCTAATTTCGTGGCAAGCCCTTGCTGCACGCTGTTGATGATGGCGAGTTCCGCGTTGCGCTGTTCCGTCTCTTTTAAAAGGCGTTGGGTCTCGTCAAACAAGCGCGCGTTCTCCAACGCCACGGTCATGCTGTTGGCAAGCGTTTGCAGCAGTCGAATATCCGAATCACTGAACGCGTGTTCGCGGTCAAGATTTTGCAACGAGATGCCTCCGCGCAGCTCGTCTCCGACAAACATCGGGACCGCGATAAGCGATTTCTGAAGTGGTAATTCCTCGCCTGCGGGGACAAGCAAGCGCCACACGCCGGATGGCACAGCAAGCATCTCTGCATGTGAGTTCCAGACGAGAGGTTGGCGGGTTTCCATCCAATACTGTTCAAACGGTCCCGAAGGCGTCGGGGCATCATATGTGCGTCCGTCTTTGCCATACGTGTACGGGTAATGCATCTCGTGGGTAGTAGGGTGCCGATACCCAATGACAACATGCTGTGCGTCGAAAATGTCGCGAATCTTGTCGCCCACCAAATCGTAAATCGCCTGCATCTCTAATTTCGTGGCAAGCCCTTCTTGTACGCTGTTGATGATGGCGAGTTCCGCGTTGCGTTGTTCCGTTTCTTGAAGCAAGCGTTGCGTTTCGTCAAACAAGCGCGCGTTCTCTAACGCCACGCCCATATTCGAGGCAAGGGTCGAAAGCAAGCGCACATTGTTTTCATCGAACGCGTAGGGTTTGTAACTCTGCACGCTCAACACACCCAATGCTTTGTCGCCCGCAATAATCGGCACGCCGATATACGATTCGGTCTTGTCTTCTTCTGACAAATGCAGCACACCCATCTCCATAGAATCCGCGAGGCTGCCGTATGTGACGGGCGCGCGCGTTTGTATGACACGTGTCGTCAAACCTTCGCCAAATGGAAAGGGTCCAAACTCTTGATAACCGCGATAATACGAGTAGGGCGTGCGGATGAGGTTCGTCGTTTCATCCAACAGTAAAATTTCCGTGACTTCGACATTGAAAATTGCGCGCACCCTTTCGCCGACGGCATGAATGATGCCTTGCATGTCGAGGCGCTGCGACATTGCCACGCTGATGCTGTTGACGATTTGCAGCTCGGCGGCGCGCTGTTCGCTTTCTTGCAGCAGCCGTTTTGTTTGGTCAAAGAGGCGCGCGTTTTCAATCGCGCCGCTGATTTGTCCCGCAATCGTTTCTGCCAAACTCACTTGGTCCGGCGTAAAAACACGTCCAACCTCTTCTGTATCCGTACCAAATGTGCCAATCACTTCGCCGCGTACAATCATCGGTGTGATGAGCAAACATTCGGTGCCGCGCGCGCGCATGACCGCGCGTGTCGCTTCGTTTTGCAGAGGAGTGTTTCGCGCATCCGAGATGACAACCGACTGACGCGTCGCAATCACTTGTTCTGTAGCGATATTTCCCTCAACGGGAATCAACACCCCAACCGAATTTTCCGCTCCCGGTTTCCCCGCAAACGCAATCACTTCGATTTGCGTTCGCGCATCGTTCAGCAGCCCGACGCCGCAGCTGCGTGCGTCGAGTTGTGACACGATTTCTTGTGCGGCAATCTCCAAGATGGCGCGCAATTCCAGCAGCGAGCTGGCAGCTTGCGAGACGCGATTCAACGAGGCGAGACGGCGCGCTTGAGTTTCGGTTTGCACCAGCGCGACACGTTCACTTTCAAACAGCTGCGATTTTTCAATCGCAATCGCCGCTTGCGCCGCCAGCGCCTCGGCGAGACGGCGGTGCTCGTCGGTGAAAAAATTAGGTGTTTTCTTGTCGAGCGAGTAAATGCCAATGGTTTTGCCGCCGGCGACCAGCGGCACGCCCAACCAATTGCGGACATGCGCCGAACTGGGAACAACAACCCAGTGCGGATGCTCTCGCGTGTCCGGAATGACCAGCGAGGTTTGCAGGGTGACGATGTCATTGATGTGCGGAGCATTTCGAAATTCAAAACGTACCGCGCGCGCAAGCGCAGGCTCCACCCAATGTTCGTACCCGCGCACCGCTTGCGCGTCGAGACGTGTTTCATCACGCAGGAGCATGATGGTTGCGCTGTCGTAAGGAATCAGGCGCTGCAAATAATCCAAGAGCGTTTCAAAAATTGTGTCGAGGTCGAGCGTTTGAGTCAGCGCGATATTTGCCGCGCGCAGAGTCTCGGTAATTTCCCTCGCGCGATTCGTTTCATCAAACAAGCGCGCGTTTTCAATTGCCGTCGCGGCTTGTGCCGCAAACGCTTGTGCGAGCCGCGCGTGCTCGGGCGTGTAAAAATTTTCCTCGAACTTGTCGAGCGTCAACATCCCAATCAAGCGCTCGCCGAAAAGTAACGGCACGCCCATCCAGCCGCGCACGCGTCCGCGACCATGCGTTTCCTCTGTGAAATGTTTGAATCGCGCCGAGACATCTGCCATGATAACCGGTGCGCGACGTTGCACTACATCACCTGCCGGGTCGTCTTCGCCGCGCCAATCAAACCGCGCGCCGAGCAATTCATCCAAATTGGGAAAGCCGTGTCCGCCGACAATCACCATCGCGTTGCCTTCCAATTGCTGCACCGAACAGCTGTCGTAGGGCACAACCTTTCGCAGCTCGGTCAAAATCAATTCAAACACATGACGCAAGCTTAACGTACTGCCGAGTGCTTGCGCTGCGGCGCGCAAGGTTTCCGCTTGTTCACGCGCGGCGCGTTCGGTTTCAAACAAACGCGCGTTTTGAATCGCAATCGCGGCTTCGGCAGCAAATGCCATCGCGAGTTCTGCCAATTCCGCGTTGTAAAAATCGGATTCAAATTTGTCGAGCGTAATAACGCCAATCACTTTGTCGCCGTACAAGAGCGGCGCGCCAATCCAACCGCGAATCTTTCCGCCGCCGTGAATTTGGCTCAAGAAATGTGGATGCTGTGAAACATCCCCGTACACTTGCGGACGTTTCGTGCGTAACACCTGCACGCCCGGATTGGTTTCATCGTCCAAATCAAACCCGATGCCGAGCAGCGCATCCAAATTTTCAAAGCCGCGCCCGCCCACAATGACCAAACGATTGTTCTGAATCACCTGAATCGAAGAACTGTCGTACGGGACGACCTTTTGCAGCTCGCGCAAAATTACTTCAAACACTTGCTGCAAATTAAGCGTTTGGCTCAATGCCTGCGTGACCGCCTGCAACGTTTCGGCGCGCGTGCGCGCAATTTCCAACTCGGCGGCGTGGACGCGCAGCGCGGCGAGTTCTTGCATCAATTGCACTTTGGTTTTGCGTTCGTCGTTCATCAGAATTTCTCTTTCACGCTTTGAGAAACTGCTCCAACTTTTGAAACAACAATTCGTCATTCACAGGTTTGGTCAAATAATCATCGCAGCCCGCCGCGCGTGCTTTATCGGCATCGCCGCTCATCGCGTGCGCGGACAAACCGATGACGGGAATCTGTTTGAGCGCGTCATTTGCTTTGATGCATCGCGTCGCTTCATAACCGTCAATCCCCGGCAGTGACATGTCCATCAAAATCAAATCGGGTTTTACTTGCTCCGCCACGCTCACACCTTGCAACCCATCATTGGCGACGACCAACTCGTACTCGTCCTCCAACAATTGTGTGAGCAAATCCACATTCATATCCACATCTTCGACGATTAAAATTTTTTTCACCGTAACCGCTCCGTCATTCAAACGTTATCCGCGCGTCCACTGCGCCCATTTCCAATGGCACACTCGCCTCTGCGCGCGTTTCCTTTAATTCAATATTTTCCACGCGTCCCGCATTTTGGATTTCCACGTGCGCGTTCATGCCCTGCACCGCGCCTTCCGATGTAAAACGCAAGAGCCAAATTTTTAATTGGCGCGCGCGTTGCGTGTCCACGCGTACACGCAGCGCGCGCAAACGTTCCCAGATAAATTCATGACGCGGCGCGTCAAAATTTTCTACGCGCGTCGCGTATTCCAATTCTACTTTTGCGCGCGCGTAATCGCCGCGTTCGACCATCGCATAATTGGAAGCGCGGGGATTGCGTTCATCCTTTTGCGCGAGAATCACCAGACGCGAAGCAAACGCGCCACGTTGCCACATCAGAAACGAAACCAGCAGCGTCGCAATCCCAACACCAATTATCAAAACACGCGTCGTTGTGTCTTGAAAGATAAAAACGCCGTACACAAAAATCATTCCGACAAACAAAACATACACCGCGCCCAAAAGAATCGGATGACTGAGCCAACGCGCCGCGCCGATGGGCACAAATTCGCCTTTGCGTCGCGTCGCCGCGAAAAGCAAAATGGGAAACACGCCGCTTAACAATGGCAATGAGAACGCGCCGAGAATTCCCAGCAAATTCGCGAACGAACTCGCTCCCGTGAACGCCAACCATTCCGCGAGCGCGAGGATGCCAACCATCGGCACAATCGAAACCAAAAAACGCGCGTGCGGATTTGCCAAGAATGAACCTTGTCGCGGCGCGGGCAAACGTTCTTGCACCATGTAATAAAGCCCCAACGAAATTTGCACCGTCGCCAGACCAAGCGACAAAATCACCACGAGCGAACCGAGCCACAGCACAATTCCGCCTGCTTTTTCCGCCAACGGCGCGAGAATTGTTCCGGGCGCGTTCGCAATCGCATCGGGCGCAAGCGCGCCGTTCAAGGCAATCAACCACAATGCCGCAATCAACATGAATCCAAAAATCGCCGCCGCGCTGCCCCAAATCCAAGAGCGCGCGCTTGCGTCGCGTCGGATTACGACAGGCGCGTACGTTGCAATCAACAAATGCGAAAAGTAGGTCGTCAACAAAATTCCCAACACAAATTGCACGGACGCGAAATCGAGCGCGAGGAACGCGGCGCGCGCAAGGTTGGCGCCTTCAAAATGCGGCACCGCCAGGAGTGGAATCAACAACAGCAAAAGAATCACCACAAAAATAATGAGCAGCGTCGAAGCGATGGTGGAATTGAGCGAACCGCGCGAGAGAAAAAAAATGCAAATGCCAAACAATGCTACCATCCAAAACCAAATCGGCAATTGCGTCGCCTCTTGCAGTGTACCGCCAACACCGAGAAAGAAAATGACCAGCACAAAAAAATTATTGAGCGCGAGAATAATCGTGAGAAAGACCGCGCCCGCGCCGCCCAGATATTCTTGCACCAACTGTCCGAGCCAACCCAACCCCAAACGCGTGACGCCCGCGCGCGCGGTGGCTTCGGCGAGCGCGGTGGCGGTGAACATGTTGAGCAGCGCAAACACAAACAACAATACAAGTCCGCCCACAAGTCCCACGCGCGCCAACGCAATCGGCAGCGCCAACAACCCTGCCGCGCCGGGCATTGTCAAAAAAAACGCGAGCCAAAACGGCGGCAAGTTTTCTAAACGCGCGGCAAAACGCGCCCACGCAAAACGCGCTTGACTCCCGACATCTACCTGCGGTGCGTAAATCGTATCAAGTGCCTTATCGAATCCGTTTTGAAATGCCTGCTGCGTTGCCGCGTCATCCAGTTGCAAAACCGCGCGCATGTTTGGAATTTCCGCGCGCGTGAATTTATATTTTTTGCCAATCAAGTCCGCGAGCGCGGCGTTTAATTTCGGGTCAGATGTTTCGGGGAGCAGCGCTTTCCATTGCGGCGCATAATGTTCGAGTTGTTGAATCGTCACGCTCACTTCTTGTTCGCGTCCGCGCGCGAGCGCGGCGAAAAAATCTTGTTCGCGCGTTTGGCTGTTCGCAAACGTCAGATACACCGCCGCATCGCGCACATCTTGTTCTACGAATTGCGCGACGCGATTCTCGATGGCAAACAGCAACATGCTTGCGCGTCGTGAGGGCAAGCTGCCACCAAGAATTTCATCGCGGGAGAAAAAGGACATTGAGATTGGAAATTGGATGTTGGATGTTGGATGTTGGATGTTGGATGTTGGAAATTGGATGTCAATTCTCAACTTGTCTTCAATTGTATCTGCGCCAGTTTTGAATGAGTTTGTTTAACTGCTTGCCAACGACAATCCAAGAGGCGGCAAGTTCATCTACAGTTTTTGAATCAATGTAATTTGCTGCATGTGCGGAATCCAATCGCGCACAAACTTCATTTGCTGATGCCATAGCAATTCGCATAAATCGTTTGAAATCTCCTTCCTTCTCCAAATGACCGAATCCCTCCGCGATGTTGGAAGGCACAGAATGAGCCGCATTCCGAATTTGGCTCGCGAGTTTGGGGTCGCGAGGGCGAATCAATTTTTCAACTACTTCTTCGGTGCGGGGAATTGCCTTGAGTGCATTTTGATAGCAATACAAATCACGAAAACTTTGGACTGCCATGTACTCTCCTCTACCTACATCAAATTTACGTACTCTAACTTCCAACTTCTAACTTCCAACTTCTGACTTCCAACTTCCAAAATTACACTCCTCTATCAATTTCGCAACCACCATTTCTGCTTGTGAACGCGTCAGGCGCGCGGTCACAGTACTTTCGGTTCCTTGCGGACGCGGACCAATGTCGGGATAGAGCAAACGAATCGGCGGCACATGTTCCGCGCGCCAATGATTCATCGCGACGAGTTCGATTTGTTCGCCGACGGCGCGCGTCGCAATCGCATACGGCACGCGCAAACGCAAACCGCGTTCAAACACAAAGCCGTTTTGTTCCATCGCCGCTTCCATCGCCCAATAAAATGCTTGCGGCGACGCGCTCGGTGCTTGGTCAAACACCAGCACTTGACCTTGTACGCGTCCCGCGCAGGTGGGCGTCGCATAGCGTTCAACAAAATTTTGCGCGCGCGCGGAAAAATACGCGCGGTCATTTTTCGCAATGCGTTCGAGCAATGGCTCTGCCAACGCGCGCCATGCGTTCGTATCTTGCACGCCGCGTTGTTCTGCTTGCGCTTCGCTTTCGAATACCGCGTTCAACACCCCTTGCATCACGCGTTCGATTTCGGGCGAAATGTTTGAGCTCGCCATCGTCGGGTCGCGCGTCGTGAGCGCGGCGAGCGTCGCCCATTCAAAATCGGTGGGCGAAAATTGGTCGCCCCAAAAGTACGCCCAATCCGTGCCGAGTGTGACATTGACGCCGCGTGCGCGCAATTCGGGAATGCGCGCCCAATTCGCTTCGTGCCGATTCAAGAGATGAATGTGCGCGCCCGCGTGCTGCCAACGTTCGACCGTGTTGAAAAGATGCAGCGTCGCGTTGGAATCGGGACGGTCTCCAATTACAATCAATTCCGCAATGTCCGCCGCATCCATTTCATTCAAACCCGTGCGCCACAACCAACTCGAACCGTCGGGTGTGTCGGGATAACAAAAAAGTTCGACAGCATAACCCGCGCGTTCCAATTGCGCGCGACTCAACGCTGCCATGATGAGCGAGTGCGCGTCGAATGGAAACACCACCAGCGCGCGTCCACTTGCGAATTTTTTTGTTTCACTTGGCGGAATCGGCAATTCTTGTACGTTCCACGCGAGCGGCGTTTTGCTCAAGTCACCATAGAGTTGTTCGATTTGCATATTGTCATGCACGACGCCGTGCGTAAAAACTTGAATGTGTACTTGAGGTGTACACACAACGCGCACGCCGTACGTTTCTTCGAGCGAAGTAAAGTACGGACGTTTTTCGGGAAAGAAAAATTCCATCGCAAAACGAAACTCGCGGTCATAATCGGAACGGCGGCTGTCAATGTCCATTGCATCGGACACGCGCAAAATCGAAGCCGCTAAACCCGTGCGTACATTTTCACCGCGCACCGCGTCCACGCGTTCGTGTTCGTACTCTTTGCGATGCCAGCGGCACAACAAACCGACGACGTGTACTTCTTCCGTACTCAACGGCAATTCCCCGTCCGCGCTCAAGCGTTCCACCGTTTCTTGACTGATTTGATGATGGCGTTCGCGTTCAATCACATTGCCAATATCGTGAAACAACGCGGCGACGCGCAGCAACCGTCGTTCTGTGTCCGTCAAGCCCATCACATAACCAAGCTGCGTTGCGAATGTTTTTACGCGCAAGGCGTGATGCGGTCCATGGTCGGCAAACGAGCTCAAGGTCGCGCGCACAAATTGCAGCATCGGAATCGCGACTTTTAATATCGCAATCTCTTGTTCGGAATACAAACGTTGCGGCGCGAGCAGCGCGGGCCACAATTGCACGGGCAGTGTCGTGTGCGTTTTCGTTTTGCCCATGACGACATCGTACTGCGCGTCAGGCAAACGCCGGACGCGTTTTTTCGCAATGAGTGTTTCGAGCGCGGGATTGATTTCATCTGGCGCGCACGCGGTGGATTGCGCGAGCGCGTCCAGTGAAAGCGGACCATTCCGCGCGATTTCCAAGAACAACGCGCGTTCGGTGGGATTGAGGTCGAGTAATTCGAGAACGCTAAAAGTGGTTTGAGTACTCACGTAACTTGGCTCATGGATGACAGGGGAACAAGACGATTGCGCGTGGGCGCGTGGGGCATTGCGTCTATGCTTGCAGCTGCGCGGCAATTTGTTTATAGAGCGCGGTGAGAGGATGGTCGGGATAGTTCACCACAAAAATGCCGCTACTGGCGAGATTCATCATTTCGTCCGAATGAGGCAGCACCGCCGCGACGGGCGCACCATACGCTTGTTCGACGCGTTCCTTGACCGCGTGCGCGTCCAACAGCGGCGGCGTTTTGTTGACCACGAGCATCAAGTGCGGCACCTGCAATTCTTTGGCGACCTGCACGGTAATGCCTGTGCCTTCGTAATCTTGTTGGTCCGGACGCATGACGATAATCAACACATGCGAAATGACGAGCGAGAGCAACGTTTCTTCGTTCAATCCCGGATGCGTGTCAATGATGAGCGTATCGAGTTTGAGTTCGGTGATGAGAGAACGAAAACCGCGCGTGAGTCGCTGCGCGTCATATCCTTCGCGCAGAACGCGTGTAATTTCGCCGGGCTTGGTGCTGGAAGGAATAAGGAAAATTTTTCCCGAAACGTTGCGCGGGGTTACATCTTGCGCGACGTCTTGAATTTCTTTGCCGTGCCACAAATAATCGTTGAGCGATGTGGTCAGCTCGTCGCCGTGCAAGCCAAACAAAATGTGAATGCCCGGCGATTGAATATCGGTATCAATCACGCCGACGCGTTGTCCTTGCGCGGCAAGCACGGCAGCGAGATTCGCGGTGGTGTTGGATTTGCCCGTGCCGCCGCGAAAGGAATGGATCGAAATAATTTTTGCCACAGTATCATCTCCGGTTCATTGCAAACGTTACGGACGTTTGATACTTGAATCATAACAAAAAGAGTTGGCAATAACAAGATAGTGCGCGGTGGGAAAAAAGTGTCAGTTTCGCTGAATGATTGCAGAAAAACGTACAAGACTTTTGGTATCCAATCCAATGCAACGCTCGGACAAAGGCATTTGCGCGTATAATGCAAGCAGTTGCATGTCCACCTTGCGCATTGAACTCTTGGGCAGTTTTCAAATCCGTTATCAAGATGTGCCGCTTGACGGATTTGATGCGCCGCGTCTCCAATCGCTGCTCGCGTATCTCGTTCTTCATCGCGACGCGCCCCAATCGCGCACGCACCTCGCGTTTCTCCTCTGGCAAGATTCTTCCGAAAAACAAGCGCACGGCAATTTACGCAACCTCGTGCATCGCCTGAAAAAAATTTTGCCCGACACTGACAGCTATGTCATCGCCGATACACAGACGCTGCAATGGAATTCCGATGCGTCGTTCACGCTCGATGTGGATGAATTTCAAAACGCGGCGGCGCGATCCGATTCATCGCGCGCGCTGGAAAACGCGGTAACTATCTATCGCGGCGATTTATTGCCCGCGTGTTACGACGAATGGTTATTGCCCGAACGCGAACGTTTGCGCGAAAAATTTATTGATTGTTTGGCACAGTTGATTGTTTTGTCCGAAGCCGCGCGCGAATTTCAAACCGCCATCGGTTACGCGCGCCGTTTGCTGCAAGCCGACCCGTTGAGCGAAGACGCGTATCGCAAATTGATGAGCTTGTACGCCGAAATCGGCGACCGTGCGAATGTGGTACGCGTGTATCAAACGTGCGTCGCCGTATTGCAGCGCGAACTCGATACCGAGCCGAGCGCGACGACGCGCGAATTGTTTGAGCGTTTGCGCCATCAAGAAAAAATCGTCGAGCGCGCCATTACCCCGCGTGTTCAGCACAAATCGAATCTGCCTGTGCCACTCACAAGTTTTATCGGACGCACGCGCGAACTCGCCGAAATTTGCGCGCAGCTCGAACGCGCGCGTTTGGTGACATTGACGGGCGTTGGCGGCGGCGGCAAAACGCGTTTGGCAATTCAAGCCGCGCATGAAATCGCAACGGATTTCCCCGACGGCGCGTGGTTTATAGATTTGGCGCCAATTACCGAGACAACAAACATTGCTTCCACCTGTGCAGCAGTGCTTGGGCTGCGCGAACAAGCTGACACGAACACCGGCGAATTGTTGTTCGAGTATGCGCGCGACAAAACCTTTCTGCTCGTATTGGACAATTGCGAACATTTGCACAACGCGTGTGCGACCTTTGCACAAACGATTTTGCAATCCGCGCCGCGCGTTCGGATTTTGGCGACGAGCCGCGAACCGTTAAATGTTTTGGGCGAAGCATTGATTGTGGTGCCGCCGCTTTCACTGCCTGACGCGGAACATCCGACGTTTGAAAAGGTCGCGCACTCGGACGCGGCACAGTTGTTTATCGCGCGCGCGAGTTTTATTCTGCCGACGTTTTCTTTGAATCAAAATAATTTGCAAGCCATCGCGCAAATCTGCCGACGGCTCGACGGCATTCCGTTAGCGATTGAATTGGCAGCGGCGCGCGTGCGAACGTTGTCGCCACAACAAATCGCCGCGCGCCTCGACGACGCGCTCGCCGTGTTGACGCGCGGCAGTTCCAATTTGCCCCCGCGCCACCAAACGATGCGCGCGGTTTTGGATTGGAGCGATGCGTTGTTGTCGGAACAAGAGCGCGTGTTGTTTCGACGCCTCGCGGTGTTTGCGGGAGGTTTTACATTAGAGGCAGCGGAAAAAATATGCGGTGATGGAGAGATGGAGAGAATGAGAGATAGAGAACAAGAAGCACTCTATCACTCTATCACTCTATCACTCCATCCCTCTTCCATTCTCGATTTGCTTTCCAATCTCATTGACAAATCGCTCGTGATGGTGAACGAGTCCGACGGCGAGATGCGTTATCGGATGTTGGAACCGCTGCGTGAATACGCGCGCGAAAAACTTGCTGCCGCGAACGAGACTGACAAAATCGCGGTGCGACATCTCGCGTATTTTATGGAATTGGCAGAATGTGCCGAACCCGAATTTACGGGTGCGGAACAAGGCGCGTGGCACAAGCGTTTGGAAGCGGAGCATGACAATGTGCGCGCGGCGTTGAGTTGGCACGCGCAAACGCAAGAACAGATCGAAATGCAGTTACGGCTCGCGGGCGCGCTGTGGCGGTTTTGGTACGCGCGTGGGCATATTGTCGAGGGGCAACGATTCTTGACAAATGCGTTGGCGCAAGGCGAACCCACAGCGACCATCGCGCGCGCCAACGCGTATGCGGGGCTTGGTTCGCTGGCATGGCTGCGCGGCGAATACGAACAATGTATTCAATGGCATGAACAAGCGCTCGCCATCAGCCGCGAGCTGGGCGATTTGTCAGGCGCGGCGCTGGCGTTGGACAATATCGCGGGCGCGCTCATCCATCAAACCAAATATGAAAAAGCGCAAGAGTATCTGGAAGAAAGTTTAGAGTTGGCGCGCGGACTCCAAGACCACTTGCTGCTCACTTTTATTTGGATGACGTGGGGGGAAATGGAGCGCTATCGGGGCGATTATGCCAAAGCCCAAGCACTCGGTAAAGCGGCGCACGCGGCGGCAATTCGAGCGCAACACGTTCAGCACATTGCGCTCGCGTTAAACAATTTGGGTCTGGTCGCGACGCGGCAGGGTAATTTCACGCGCGCGATTGAATTGCATCGAGAGAGTTTGGAAATGTATCGCACCGGTGGCGAGATTCGTTTTGTGCCGGAATGTTTGGAAGGTCTGGCGGCGGCGCTCGACGCGTCGGGAGATTCGAACAAAGCGGCAATTCTTTTGGGCGCGTCGGAGGCGTTGCGCGCGTCCATTGACCTGCCCATTCCGCAAATTGACCGTCCCGATTATGAACGCGTCCTCGCAAGTGTGCGCGCCCACTTGAACGAAACTTTTTCAAGTGCGTGGGCAGAGGGACGTGCCATGACGATGGAGCAAGCGATGGATTTGGCAATCGAAAAGACAAACTAATAACAATCCGTATCAACCCAAACGTGACAGGTTTCTCGCGTTGTAGTCAACGCATAAACCTGTCACGTTTTTTTTTCGTACAACGCGCCATGAAACGCTTGGTGTGACGGTTTGATAACGCTCATTCTGGTATTCTGATTGCATCAGACAGAGGAAAACGTTTTGACGCACGCACGCCAAGACCTTTCGAAAATTCGATGAACAACTCGCAGCAACCCACAAATTACCATCTTTTTGTTTTAAAAGTCTGGCGCGTGGAGGTTGCCGACGGCGAAACGGAATGGCGGGGACAGATTCAACACATTGCGAGTCGGGAAATACGCTACTTTCGCGAATGGACCCTGCTGCTCGAATTTGTGCAAACGCAATTGCAGGCGGCGCGCGAAAACGATTTTCTCTTGTCACAAAAAAATTCTGATTCCGAGTGAGCGCGCACACAAGGCGCAATCAACTCATGTCCACAAGGAGGACAAAATGAATAAAAAACGTTTGGGACTCGTGTTGAGCGCCCTCATGTTTGCAGCGGTACTGGTATCGAATTTCGGTAGTGTTGCGCCCGCGCACGCGCAGGGTCCCGAAGGGACGGATGCCGTCACAACATGGAACACCAACGGCAACAAAGGCAACAACAAAAGTTTTATCGGCACGACCAACAACAAGCCATTTGTCTTCAAGACCAACAATGTCGAGCGGATGCGAATTGAAAAGGATGGAAACATCGGGATTGGCACCAACAATCCGAGCCAAACGCTCCAAGTCAACGGAATGACACTGCTTGGCGAAAACGGTGGGGTATATGGTTTCACAGCGCGCGATGGTGAAAACTTGTACCCAACGCTTAGCTTTAACGAGACGGGTGCGCCCAACTATGCAGCCGGGTATGAGGGGTACGGGGGCGTTTTTCAGTTTCACACAAATAGCGGGAACCTGACGTATTACACCGGACCTGCCGCGCTGGTGGGCGGCGCGCGCATCAATACGCCGCGCATGACGATTGACGCGAATGGTAATGTCGGCATCGGTGAGACGGAACCCTCGACCACGCTCGAAGTCAAAGGCACTCTCTCCGTTACCAATGACTCGAACCTTTTCACACTCTTTGCTCATCCAGACCGAACTGTTTCCGTCGGCGCGCTGGCTGAATCCACCACACATCATCTCTGCTATTTTGGCACCTATACGCTTTCCACATGCAGCTCCGCCGCCGAGTACGTGCCTTCGATTGACGCGGGCAAAGGTTTCCCTGAAACGGCTGACCTTGTGAGCATTGCGCCCAAAGTGAAAAATCCATACGGCGACGCGCACGGTCCGTTCGTCGTACAAAAATCTCCGAAAGCGTGCGATGAAAATTTGCTCGGCTATATCGTCAAACCCGAATCGGGCGCGGACGGTGTGTACAAGAACGAACATTATTTGCCGCTTGCGATTTATGGTTACTTTCCTGCCAAAGTGACAATGGAAAATGGCGCGATTCAACGCGGCGACGCCATCACGTCGAGTTCCAAAGCGGGTTACGGCATGAAAGCGACGGACGCGTGCAAAGTGATTGGCTATGCACTGGAAGATGCAAGCGCGGAAGGCACGATTCAAGTGTTTGCGAATTTCGGTGACAACGCGGCGGCGCAAGTACAAGCATTAAAGCAAGAAAACGACGCGCTCAAAAAAATGTTGTCAAAATTTGAAACGCGGCTCGCCGCGTTGGAAGGCACTGCGCCTGTGGCAATGCGAGTGACCGACCCGCTCGCGACGGTCAAAGGATATTACTCGGCGCTTCAGAACAAAGACATTGAAACTGCACTTCAGTTTCTTGCCGATGATGTTGTCCTGCTCAAGACAGAAACTCCGGGCGGTTTTTCAGAAACGGTGCAAGGCGTACAAGCCGTCCGAAACGCGCTCGCCTATTCGAATGTCCTTTCCTTCGCGGCAGAACATTTTCAAGCCAATGGCGACAAGGTGACCTATACGATGACCGAGTGGCTCGACCCGCGCATCGTCGGTCCGAACTATCCACAACCGCACAAGAGCAACCTTGTTGCGGTCGTAGCCGACGGCAAAATCGTCTCCATCACGGAAACGCTCGATGCGGACTTGGCGTTACGCACGAAATAATACCTGACTGTGCCGCGCAGCCGCGCGGCGCAGTCCCATACATGAGAACCACAGGAAAAAATCATGAACACGATGACACCCGAAATGAAAACACTGAAAGCAAAACTCCAAGCCACATGGATGGCTGGCAACTATGGCGTATTCGCCAAATATCTCGAACCGGGCGCAATCGAAATCATCAACGCGCTAGAGATACCACACGGCAGTCGCATCCTCGATGTCGGCTGCGGCGCAGGACAAATCGCAATTCCACTCGCGCGCAAAGGGTATGACGTAACCGGCGTTGACATTGCAACAAACTTGATTGAACAAGCGCGCGAGCGCGCAAGCATGGAACACGTGCGCGTTGATTTTCAAGAAGGCGACGCGGAAGACTTGGATTTTCCCGATGCGTCGTTCGACATGGTGATTAGTCTCATTGGCGCGATGTTTGCGCCGCGTCCCGAACGTGTGGCGGCAGAGCTGACGCGCGTCTGTCGTCCCGGTGGAACGATTTACATGATGAATTGGACGCCGCGCGGTTTTGTGGGGCAAATGTTCAAGACGATTGCCAAGCACGTGCCGCCGTCGCCTTTGATGGCATCGCCCGTTTTGTGGGGTGATGAAGCAATTGTGCGCGAACGATTGAATCAAGGCATCGGTGATTTGATGCTGACGCGCAAAATGTATCCGTCGTTTGCATATCCCTTTGATGTATCGCACGTCGTCGAATTTTTCCGCCGCTATTATGGACCGACCAATCGCGCGTTCGCGGCGCTCGACGCCGAAGGACAAGCCGCGCTGCGTTTCGATTTGGAAATGTTGTGGGCAAAACACAATCGCGCGACGGATGGCACAACGTGCATCGAAGCAGAATATCTGGAAGTGATTGCAACGCGCAGTCTGGAAAGCACAAGCTCGTTTTTCGAATCCGACGCGTTCGAACCATGGGACGAGCTACAAGCCGTTCCCGCATAAATGAATCTCTACAAGTACGAACTATATCCAAAGGAACGCGCATGTGATTCCAAACAGAATTTCATGCGCGTTCCTTTGCCAAGCAAACGATGAAGTACTCTCGAATTTTTTTCCTCTCGCTCGCGTTATTAACTGCAGTGGTCATATTGAAACCTGCCCGCGCCGCAAGCACACTCGTCCTCACTGTGACGAACTGCAACGACCAAACAGAGCTGCGGGCGAAAATTGTCCAATTGCAAGAGGCGTTTGGCGGCGCGCTCAACTTTAACTGCGGCACAAAAACGATTGTGCTGTCCGCGCAATTGCCGCTCATCGAGTACGAGACGACGATTGACGGCGGCAACAAAATCACGTTGAACGGGGATGACAATGTCCGGCTCGTTCAGGTCGGCGCAACCGGCAACTTGACCTTGAAAAATATCGTGCTTGAACACGGACTTGCCAGCGCCGCTAACGGCGGCGCAATTATCAATCTGGGACAGCTTACGCTCAATCACGTGACGCTTCAAAACAATCGCGCCAATTACGGCGGCGCGATTCATACCAATGGCAAACTCGACATCACCAACAGTACGTTCAAAAACAATGTCGCGATTGAGGGCGGCGCAATTTATGCCGACAGCATCACTCCGCTGCTCACCATAAGCAACAGCGCGTTTACCGGGAATCAAGCGAACGTGACAAATCTTGGCGGGGCGATTTACAGCACAGCGGCGTTCGACATCACCAACACGCAATTCATCAAAAACAAAGCGGGCAGCGGCGGCGCAATATTCGCGCGCAAACTGTATCCAAATACGAATGGCACGATAACGGGCAGCACGTTCAAGGAAAATGAAACGACCGGCGCAGACAACTTTGCCAAGGGCGGCGCATTGGTGATCGAAAACCTGCCGGTGACGATTTCGAGCAGCCAATTGCAAAGTAATCGCACAGTCTCCGGCGGCGCGATTTACGTGGGTGCGGAAGCACAATTGAGTCTTGATACCAGCACGCTGACCGGCAATCACGCCCTCTATGGGGGTGTACTCTTTAACAAGGGCGAGGCAGGTGCGAGTCAAGTCACATTGTCCAATAACGACGCCATGTTCGGCGGCGCTATTGATAACTATGGCAGCTTGTGGCTTACCAACGCGACGCTTTCAGGAAATCAAGCCACCTATGGCGATGCCTTGATGAATGACAGCGGCACCGCCACCCTTGTCAGTGTGACGATTGTGACGACAAATTCCAATACCAGCAACGGCGGCGCGATTTGGAATGACGCGGTGTATGGACCACAACTCGCGCTCACCAATGTTCTGCTCTCGAACTCGAACGACGGCATCGGAGTCAACTGCACTTTTTACACCGCGCCGATTACCAATCAATCCAATCTATCTAACGACAATTCGTGCAACTTTGGCGCGGGACGCGATAACGTGGATTTGAAATTGGGTCCGTTGGCAAACAATGGCGGTCAGACCAAAACACACTTGCCGCAAACCGGCAGCCCGGCGATTGACAATGGCTCTTATATCAACATTCCAACGATTGACCAACGCGGCGTCGCGCGTCCACTCGGCGCGGGGTACGATGTGGGCGCAGTCGAAGTGCAACCGTCAGTGCCAACTCCAACGCCAACTGTGCCAGCCTGTTCGAGCAAACCGGACAAACCTGTCCTCGTGAAACCGGGTAACAACAAAAAAGTAAATCCGCAAGTGGCACTCGATTGGAATGACGCGAATTGCGCGACGAGTTACATGGTGATTGTGAAACGCGATACACCCAAAGGACCGCGCGTGTTCAAACAAAATAATCTCGCGCTCTCGCAAACCAAGACCACTTTGCTCACTTCAGGACAAACGTTTTACTGGCGCGTGATTGCCAAAAACACGTTCGGCAAAACAAAATCCGATTGGCGCATGTTCCAGACGAAATGAGACGTGCCATTGAAAATTTCAGAAAAAAAATCACGCTACGCGTTTTCGTTCATCAAGCGCGTAGCGTGATGCAATCCAACACGAATGAAACAATTAAAATTTCTGTTCCTCGCGCTCGCGGTGTGCGCCACACTCGCACTCTTTGTACCCGTGCGCGCAGGCGGACCGATTCATCTCAGCGTCACAAATTGTGCAAATGACACTGAACTCCGCAATGCAGTTTCCGAATTGCAGAACGGCGAAGGTGGCACGCTCAACTTTAGCTGCGGCACCAAAACAATTGTGTTGACGAGTCAACTGCCCGATATTACACACGACACGTGGATTGACGGCGGCAGCAAAATCATTTTGAGCGGAAATGATTCAACGCGGCTTTTCTTGGTCACATCAAGCGGCAAACTCAAACTCAAAAACATCATTCTCGAAAAGGGGTATAGCGAGGATAATTCCGGCGGCGCAATCAACAATCGCGGCTCCCTCACGCTCGAAAACACGACGATTCGAACAAGCCACACGCCGAATAATGGCGGCGCGATCGCAACCTATTCGCAAACGGAAATCATTGACAGCACGCTGTCCAATAACAGCGCCGACAAAGGCGGCGCGCTTTACGCGGAAGATTCCATCACGCCGTATCAGCTCAAGATTACGACAAGCAAGTTTTTCGACAATACTGCGAGCAACACAAAATCCGGCGGCGCAATTTATTCCGGCACAAATGTGGACATTCGGAACAGCGAGTTTGCGCGCAACAAGGCGGGGAATGGTGGGGCGGTCACGGTAGATTCCATAACGGGAGAATCAAATATCACGGGGAGCTCTTGGCACGACAATGAAGCAACGGGACTCGAACCGTATGGCAAAGGGGGCGCACTGTTCACCACATTAGATTTGCGAGTCTATGTTTCCAACAGCACGTTTCAAAAAAATATCGCGCGGGTGGGTGGCGCAGCGTTTGTTGACTATTATTCAAAATTAAATGTGACCGACAGTACGTTTATAGAGAACCGTGCGGCGAGCGGCGGCGGCGTCTTTAGCGGCGGACGCACAACGCTCGCCGGTGTCACTCTGGAGCGTAACATTGCAACAATGAGCGGCGGCGGCGTGGAAAACGCACTCGGCTTGCAAATGACGAATGTTACCTTGTCAGGAAACCAAGCGCCGAACGGCGGCGGTTTCAAAAACCAGAATGAAGAAGTCGGAGCGACACTGACCAATGTCACATTTTCGGGGAACACCGGAACGGTTGCCAACGCGGGCGGAATTTGGAATACGGGTGAATTTACAAAATTGTCTTTGACGAATGTGATGGTAGGCAAAGGCGCGACCGGCAAAAATTGCGTTTTCGAAACGGCGCCAACACTCGCTGCCAACAATCTTGCGAATGACAGCACATGCAATTTTGGTGTGGGACGCGACAACGTGGATTTGAAATTGGCTCCGCTTGCGAACAATGGCGGTCAGACGAAAACTCATTTGCCCCTACCCGGCAGTCCCGCGATTGACGGCGGCACAAACATCAACGCGCCGAATACTGACCAACGCGACGTTGCGCGTCCGCTCGGCGCGGGCTATGATGTAGGCGCCGTCGAGGTTGACCCCAACGCGCCAACGCCTACACGCACCAAGACGGCAACGCCAACGCGCACTGCGACAAAAACGGCAACGCGTACCGCTACACCAACGCGCACTGCGACAAAAACCGCGACGCGCACTTCAACCGCAACACGGACCGCGACGATAGTCACATGCGCGACCAAGCCGGAGAAACCTGTCCTCGTGAAACCCGGCAACAACAAAAAAGTAAATCCGCAAGTAACTCTCGATTGGAATGAGGCAAGCTGCGCGACGAGTTATATGGTGATTGTGAAACGCGATACGCCAAAGGGACTACGCGTATTCAAACAAAATAATCTCGCGCTCTCGCAAGCCAAGACCACCGCGCTCACTTCAGGACAAACGTTTTATTGGCGCGTGATTGCCAAAAACACGTTCGGCAAAACAAAATCCGATTGGCGCATGTTCACAGTGAAATAAAAAGCGCGCCAAAAAAAAGGCGGGTGTTGGTCCAATAGCCAACACCCGCTTTGTTGATTACCGTACTGTACGCTAACTTTTTTCCCGACGCGCCACGCCCGTTTCTTGGGCAGATTGAATCACCGCCGCCGCCACCGCTTTGGCAACCTCGCGATTGAACGGGCTAGGAATGATATAGTCAGGCGATAGCTCATCGGGTTTGACAATGGACGCAATGGCGTGCGCCGCCGCCAATTTCATTTCCTCATTGATTTCGCGCGCGCGACAGTCCAACGCTCCGCGAAAAATTCCGGGAAATGCCAGCACGTTATTGATTTGGTTCGGATAGTCCGAACGTCCCGTCGCCATTACGCGCACGTATGGAGCGGCATCTTCCGGCATGACTTCAGGTGTCGGATTTGCCATCGCAAACACGATGGGGTCACGCGCCATCAACTTGAGGTCCTCTGCTTGAACCACCCCGGGCCCCGAAAGCCCGACGAAAACATCTGCGCCGCGCAACGCATCGTGTATCGTTCCTTGTTCATTCTGCGGATTCGTATGTTCGGCGTACCAGTCCTTCATAAAATTCATGTGGCTCGTACGCCCCCGATAGATTGCGCCTTTCGTATCACAGCCGATAATGTTGGTCACGCCCGCATTCATCAAAATTTTGGAACAGGCGACGCCCGCCGCGCCGACTCCCGCAAACACCACTTTCAAGTCTTGCATTTTCTTGTTGACAATTTTCAGCGCATTGATGAGCGCAGCAAGAACAACAACTGCCGTGCCGTGTTGGTCATCGTGAAATACAGGAATATCCAGCTCGCGGCGCAAGCGTTCTTCGATTTCAAAACAGCGCGGCGCGGAAATATCTTCGAGATTGATGCCGCCAAATCCCGGCGCGACGGCTTTAACCGTGCGGATGATTTCTTCACTGTCTTGCGTGTCGAGACAAAGAGGCCAGGCATCCACACCGCCAAATTCTTTGAACAGCATCGCTTTGCCTTCCATTACAGGCATCGCCGCTTTGGGTCCGATGTCGCCCAAGCCAAGCACAGCAGTTCCATCACTCACCACCGCGACGGTATTCTTTTTGATGGTCAGCGTAAATGCTTTTTCGGGGTCAGCGTGAATTGCCATGCAGACGCGCGCTACGCCGGGCGTGTACGCCATCGAAAGGTCCGCGCGCGTTTTCAAAGGCGACTTGTTGTGGATTTCAATCTTGCCGCCAAGGTGCAAAAGAAACGTCAGGTCGGAGACGTGAACAACTTCTGCTCCCGGCACGCGGCGCACCGCCGCTACGATTGCCTCTTCGTGTTCGACGGATGCGGCATCCACCGTAATATCGCGGATAGTGTATTGTGAGGATGCTTGCGCGATGTCCACCGCGCCGACGAGTCCTCCGGCAACACCAATCGCCGATGTGACCGCGCCAAGCATTCCGGGTTTGTGGTCGAGGCGAACGCGCAGCGTGATACTGTACGATGCGCTCGGCGTTCGCGTGGTTGTGGTTGGAGATTCAGTTTGAGCCATAGGTTCCTCTGCTTTTCATTTGTCGCCGCGGCTAAAGGGCAAAGATAAAATGCCGTATGCGCGCGGACGGTCCTGTTGCAAAACATGAATGGATTGATAACTCGGCGTAAAGAGCCGAAATACACATCAACTTAAACCGATTCGCTGGAAAAGCACAGGGTCAAACGCACTCTTTGTAAGGGTTCAGTCGTCCGCGAAAAACATACCGAAACGAGACAGACCAATTCCCAAATCGGGACATCCAACGGCACGTTTGGGGATTCCGCGTATCGCGCCGAGACCCAAACAGAGGAACAAAAAATTCGTTGACTCAAATCGTCAACGAATTTTTGCGCGCGGCACACGCGCTGCCAAACTACAAGGCGTATCAGACTCCGCGTTCGCCACCTTCGCGATAAACTCTGCCTATTCCTTTCCGATTGTTCGAGATGGTAATTCGATGGTGAACGTTGTACCTTTGCCGAGTTCACTTTGGACAGCAATCGTCCCGTTGTGCGCATGGACAAGTTGTTTTGTGATTGCCAAACCAAGTCCGCTATGCCTTCTCTCGGTACGAGATTTGTCGCCGCGCCAGAAGCGGTCAAAAATGAATGGAAGCTCGTCAGACGCGATTCCCGCGCCTGTATCTTTCACTAGAATCCGCACGCTTCTCTCTTCGCTTGAACCTGCCTCTATTTCAATCGAAATGATTCCACCTCTGGGAGTGTGATGTAGAGCATTGGCTATCAGATTAGACAAGACTTGATTCAGACGGTCATAATCGGCAGCAAGTTCTTGATTCGGGTCGGTGAGTTTTGTTTTGAGGTCAATGCCAAGAGCCGCGGCTTGGACGGAAAAGCTCGAAATGAGGTCTTGCAAAAGGTCAGCAAGCAGAAAGCGCGTGGGATGAAACGGGAGCTGTCCTGTTTCGGCGAGCGAAAGAGTCTGCAAATCATTCACAAGGCGAATAAGCAGTCGAGTCTCGTCCAGCGTGTCGTTGATGTGTTCGGGCGTCGGCTGATATACGCCGTCTAGAATGCCTTCGAGGTTGCCCTGAATGATGTGCACCGGTGTTCGCAGCTCGTGGGCGATGTCGGCAGTGAGGTTACGGCGCTGCTGTTCAGCGCGTTCGAGTTCGCCGACCATTTTATTGAAACGATTAATCAGTTCACCAAACTGGGGTGAATTATCCTCAGGCACGCGCACCGAGAGATTGCCCTCGGAGACAGAATCAATGGCGTTAAAAATATCTCGCAATGGTCTGCCAAAACGACTATAGAGTGTGTAGATTGTGATGATAGCGACGACGACGATGATGAATGGGGCTCCGCACACGACAAGCCAGATATTTCTGACACCCGAGTATTCCGAAAAGAGCAAATAAAAAAGCGCGGCAGCGCCTCCGAAAAAAAGCACGATGGCGAAAAAGAGAAAGAGGAGAAACGGCAAAAAGCGGTTTTGGCGTTGCCTTGATTGAGGAGCAGAGGAGTTTTCAGACATGGCGATGTACAGTAAGCGGTATTGGTGTTAGCCAGTTACCCTTCGATAAAGCGATAGCCAATACCGTACACGGTTTCAAGCAGGGACTCGCCCGCGGCGGTTTCAAGTTTCTTTCTCAAATTCTTGATATGCGAGTCCACACTGCGGTCCATGTTGGAAGCAGCTCCGTGCAGGTCGTCCAAAAGCTGTTCGCGGGTGAGAGTTTGCCCCGGGCGGCTGGCGAGGAGATAGAGTAATTTGAATTCGTTCGGCGTAAGTTTAATGGGTGCGCCGTTGAAAGTGACAGAATATTTGACGGGGTCAATTTCAAGCCCGCCCGCGCGGATTATGTTTGACACTTGAACATGACCGTGCGTTCGGCGCAGCAGTGCGCGCACGCGTGCGACCAGCGTGCGGACCGAGAACGGCTTGGTGATGTAATCATCCGCGCCGATCTCGAGACCTGTGACCTGATCAATCTCCTCCGAGAGCGCAGTGAGCATAATAATTGGCACATCGCTTTCGCGGCGCAGGATGCGACAGACTTCGCGCCCGTCCATCGCAGGGAGCATGAGGTCGAGGATAATAAGGTCGGGTTTTTCGCGGCGTGCAGTCGCCAGCGCGGATTGACCATCTCCCACAGTCAGGACGCGGAATCCGTTTTTCTCCAAATAATCGCGGGCGAGGCGTGTGATTTTGGGTTCGTCATCTACGACGAGAATGAGTTGAGACATGGTACAAGTATACGCGAAAGCGGAACCCAGCGGCGTTACTTTCCTCTTTTTATTTCAAGAGTTTATCCTTTTCTAGGATGGATGTCATCCGGTTTCATGAACGCGCTTTTGCCACTGTTCCATATTTACGCCTTTCACAAGCAGCCAAAGGCAAAGCGCCGCCTCTCCAATTACAGCCGGTCCTGCAATGGCAAAGTAAAAGCGCTCTGCGAAGGCGGGAGCCAGAATCAACGCGACACTGCTTAGCACATAGCTCAGACCGGGGATAAAGTATAAAACACCGATGGTCTTTGGGAAATAGCCGGACTTGAAAATCAAATACGCGGCAAGAGGGAAAAAACAGCCAAAGAAAAGCAGCGCAATGCCAAAACCATTACCATGCGCTCTGATGGCAAGATTTGTCATTGCATAGAGTTGTTCCGCCGTAAATGCCTTGAGGTATTCCGCGCTCCCGAGCGGATACAACGCCTCGACAAGTTTCAACGCGTACCCAATTTCCACGGTGATCGCTACCAGATTGATGAATGTCGCAAGCAATGCCAAGTCTCTGCTGACCGGTTTCAACAAAGCATAAAGCGTCAAAGCCATGACGATGGTACAAATTCCCAGGAACAATTCGGAAGCGATTCCAAGACGCCAAAGAAATTCCATTGAACGGAGGTTGGCGGCGGTGGCTGCCACATCTCCGGGTACGATGATTCTACCTCGAACAAGCAACTGCTGGGCAGCGCCGAGGATAATGACAATCAGGTATAGCACTCCGGTAATTCTTGCATAGACTTGTGGTGAGGTTTCAATCGTTCGAGTTGTCATTTGGGAATCTCCTAAAGATTGTCGAATTGTCTGTGATAACGCTCAACCCGCGCGCGACGACACTGCCTTGTCTGCCGCGGGCAAAGCGACACCCTTGACGAGTAACCACAACGCGAACGTAACTTCAAACACCAACATAGGCAACCATACGAGCCAAGTGATGGACGACGACCACGACATGGAACCACCGAACAATCCGGCAAGTTGCAAAGGCAGGATTACCACAAGTAGAACTGACGCGACGACGCCAAGCCACGCTAACGCGGCGGGAATCATCCTGCCGCGCAAGAGGAGCCAAGAAAAGAGCAGACTCGCGACTGCAAAGTAAATCGCACTCTCACCGTATTGAACAGCTTCAATTACGCGAAAAGTCAGGGCGAGTGTTGCGAGCGCAAGTCCCTGCTTGTAGGTAAGCGCGAACAGGGTCACACCCAACACCAGGGCTGAAAAGGATTGAAGCAATAATAGCAGGTCCCTCACTTGCGACTGATTGCCCAGTGCCATACTGGTTATGCCGGCTACAATGTAAAAGAGGAAGGTGAAACCGGCGACCCTTGCAAAAGTACGGTGTGACGTTTCGAGAGTATTCATGAGTTAACTGCTCCTTGGCAAGTTTCCCAAGGGTATCAATCCATTTTGGAGGAAATGTGGATGAATCCGTCAGGGAATGTGGAGGTTGCGCAAGCAAGTGTTGGCAACTGCACGGAAAGTGGAATAACTATTGTTTTAGCCAGACTTGCCATTCTCCCGTTCCGTTCACAGGCATGCCTTCCGCCAACCATTCATACATCGAACCATCGTACACGGCGACATTATTGTGTCCGGTCAGCAAGTGCGCCGCCGCATTGACCGTCGCCGCGATCCCGCCGCCGCAGTACGTGATAATCCGTTTGTGCCGAGCTATTTCTTTCAAGCAAGCTGCAAGCTGGTCGTCAGGCAACAAATAATCCATGCCCGCCATCAAGTCCATACACGGGAGGCAAATCGAACCCGGGATATGTGAACCTTCAAAACTTGTCAGAGGCAACACATCCACTGTGACAACATCGCCACTTGCCATGGACGCCGAAACTTCTTCTTTGCTGGCGAACATGCTTTGATTGAACCGCGCATCAAAAGTGACAGCTCCATATTCTCGGGTTTCCTGTTCGACCAACCCTCCCGCTTTTTCCCATGCAGCAAGCCCGCCGTTGAGAACCTTTACATTGGTATGCCCCGCGTATCGGAGAACCCACCAAGCGCGCATCGCATAAGGGAGCATTCCACACGCATAGAGGATGACTTCCGAATCGTTCGAGATGCCTGCCTTGCCTATTTGTTCCGCAAGTCTTGTTTCGGAAAGAATCGTGCATGAATAAGGACTATCGGGGTCCGAAAATCTCTCATGGTCGAAAAATGCTGCGCCGCGAATATGTCTCTGCCGGTACACATCGTCTGTAATGGTTGCATCGAACAATCGAATATTTTTGTTGTCGAATTTCCTGACGAGTTCATCTACTTCGATTAATACGTCATCACGATTCATAGCTTGTCCTCCGATTGGTTTTGATTTGTGTCCGAAATGTATCAAGCCATTGCGGAGGAAATATGGACGAGTGCGCCAGAGTTTGTGGAGATTTTTTGCGCGAAACGTTCGGGGCAGCCGCGGTGTTGCGTTATCGCTCCGGCACGTTGCCTCCATGAACAAGTGACACAAACAAAATCGTCGGCGAGTTCGCCGACGATTTTGTTTGTGCTATGTGTGTGAATCAAACTCCGGATTTGCTACATCCGCGATATAACTCCACCAATTCATCCGCACGCCATTCCAGCGCCCTGCAGCTTTGGGGAAGCGTGAAAACCACCAGCGATGATGTTTGCGAATATCGCCATCGCCCCACGAATTCGCGTTTTGCATTTTTTGCACGCGCGGCAAATTCGGAAACGTGAGCCAATCGTCCGCGAACGTAATCACCGGACGTTTGTTGCCCCAATCGTAATCTTGGTCACTGTTGGGCGCGTAATGCACATTGCCGCACTGCGCGTTGCCCGGCGCGATTTTATCGTGCAATAAAAATTTTCCGAAAAGATTTTTTTCGGCGTACTGAAGCGCGTCGAATTTGTTTGGCTCGTTTTTAAATCCGTACGTCCAACCGAGAAAATCGCCTGCGTTGTACATTTTCGCCATGATGGATTCGGTGCGATGTCCCAAATCTTCTTCCATTTCACCAACGCCGCGTTCGTACGAAAAACCCATCACCACAAATCGTCGCCCCGGCGTATTTTCAATCACGGGTCCGTTGCACCAAAACGCGTTCGTCCCACACATGACCGATTCGTACGTTCCCGAAAACGGATACGTGAACAACCAAACTTCGTCAATCTCCTTATTGTTCACGCGTTCCGACAGATGAAATTCTTCAAGCAGCGCATGATAATCAAAACGGTCATCGGGTTCTTTGTACTTGCTTTGATTGTTGGTGTACAAATCCAAATACTCGAGCGCGGTAAAACGTTTGCCATTCAAGCGCAATGGAAAACCGTCCACGTCAATCCGTTCGACCACATTGTATTTCACCAAACCGCCCGAACATTCATCCACATCCGCAATGTAATTCGCAATGAGCTTGTCCACGCCGACTTCGGAACTGCCAGCGCCGACGCGCGCCCAGCCGCGATTTTTGATACCCCATTCGACCAGATGCAAATTTTTCATCGGGTCCACTACCGGGTCATACACGAGTACCAAAACTTTCGGCGCAAGCGGCACGATGGGTTCATCGCTGATAACGGGTTTGCTCGGCGTTGTCGGCGGTGGGGGGGGAGGAGGGGGGGGGGAACCGAACAGCGAGCGAAAGAAATTAGAGAGCGAGGCAAAAAACGATGGGTTGGATTGAGACATGGAATAGCTCCGGAGAAACGGAATGAGGGAATTATAATGCAGATTGGGTTTGGGAGACGCAGCAAAATATCTGAAGGAACAAAAGAAAGAGCGGCAGAGAAAAATTTTCTCTGCCGCTTTTTTTTATTGCGTATTCTTGTACGCGTTCCACACATCGAGCCGCCCATATCCAAACAAATTGTTCGGGATAGTGTTGGCGTTCGTGCCACCGCACGTTTGATTGCCCGCGTGCACATTTCGATTCGCACTCTTGAACAATGCTTTTTCCGTCTCACCGATATACCCGCGCAAGTTTGGCTTTGCCTGCCACAACAACGCAACCGCGCCTGCCACATGCGGCGCTGCCATCGAAGTTCCTGACGAATTGCCGTAACCACCGCCGGGAATGCTCGAACGCACATTGACGCCCGGTGCGCTAATGTCCGGTTTGCGGCGATTGCTATTGTCCACCGTCACGGGACCGCGACTGCTAAAACTCGCGAGATTGTCACCGCTGTCTGTCGCGCCAACGGTGGTTGATGGATTGTAGATTCCCGACGGATCAGAAACGGACGAACAACTTGAACCCGAATTGCCTGCCGACATTGAAATAAAAATTCCCGCCGCGCGCAAGGCGCGTGTCGCTTGTTGCAAACTGTCCGATTCACACATTTCCGACGGCGGGCAGCCCCACGAATTGCTCACTACATCGGGCGCACGGTTCGGGTCAGGATTGTTTCCGCTCGAATCCCACGGCGCGAGAAAAAATTCAAAACATTCAATGTACGTTGTGGGACGCCCCACACCTTCGTCCATATTGCGACACGAAATCCACTTTGCTTTTGGCGCGACGCCGATTTGATTCGCGCCATTGCGTCCCACCATCGTGCCCATGGTGTGTGTGCCATGTCCATAATCATCGCAGGGCGCAAGCGTGTTGTAACCGCACGCATTGTTACCGCCGCTAATGCTCGAATGAATCGCGTCCCACCAATTGTACGAATGGTCCACCGTTTGCGTTTTGCCATTCCAACCGCGATATTTATTTTTCAACGCGGGATGGTCCCACTGCACGCCTGTATCTTGATTCGCGACGACGATACCTTTGCCACGAAAACCTGCATTCCACATTTTATCCGCGCCAATTTTGGTAATACCCCATTCCACACCGCGCGTTGTCTCGGCTGATTTTTTTTCAGGCAGCGGCGCTTCAAATTTCACGTTCGGGTCTGCCGCAATGCGCGCGACATTCGTTTCGGTCGCGAGTTGCGTCGCCAGCGTCGCGTTCAAATTTTCCACCGCAATCGCATTCACAATATAGAATGCGCGATAGTTGACGCCTTGCGCGTTCAACTGGGCGCGCACACGCGCTTGCGTTTGATTCGCCACCGCGCGCAATTGCTTGAACACGAACGCGCCCTTTTCTTGTTTCGTTTTCAACGCGTTCGCGCCGGACAAATCCGCTTGCTTATTAAATACAATCAATGCGCGCGAATTTTTTCCTTTTTGAAATTGTTCGAGCAGCGCGCGGTCAATTTTTGAATTTTGCGATTGTGAATTGGAAATTGCGAATTGCGAATTTTCTATCTCACTCGCCGCGCCGAACGCGTGTGTCGAGAAAAACATTAGCGCAAGGAGCGCGCCAAGGATCAACCCAAATTTTTTCATGTGTTCTATTTTCCTTTCAAGAATGGCTGCCCTTGCAAATAATCCGTGAGCGTATTCGCAATCACATCATTCCCTTGTGCGTTCAAGTGCAAATAATCTTCATACAACGCGATGCCGCCATTTTGGTAAAGCGTATCCGTCAAATCCAAATAGGGAATTTCGAGTTCCTCTAGAATTCCTTTGAGGCGCGCTTGCGGATACAACACGTATTCTAAATTCTTGCTGCGGTATGTATCATTCACTTGGTCGGACACGGGAAAAATGATGACCATGAAATTGATACTATTGTTATGCGCGAGTGTTTTCATTTCGGACAACAACGGTTTCGTTTCGTTCCAGCCATACGGTTTCCACGCGAGAAAAAAATCCGCGCGCTGTTCAAACGGAAACGTCGGTTGCCCACTGCGCTTTTGCAATTGATACGCGACGCGCGGTTGAATCAGATTCGCCAGATAACTCCATGCCAGCAAACTATCGGGAAAAGAATGTTTGTCGAGATATTGCAAAGTCACTTCGGGGTCGGTTGCTAACAAATTGTCGCTCGTCGGTTTGTGCAGATATTTGTAATACACATCGTTAAACACAAACCCCAACACCAACACATCGGGCTCCATATCGAGTCCGTACTGTTTGAGAAATTCCAATTCTTGATACGTGGTATAGCCCGGAATGCCCGCGTTAATCACTTCGATGTGATGCGCGTCTGCGCCGCGCGCTGCATTCAAACGCTCTTCGATGACCTCTGTGTACAATTGGTCAGAAGATGTTTTGCCCGTCCAAATGAGCGAATCGCCCAGAAACAAAATCCGCGTGGTCGCAGCCGCTTTCGCCACAATCTCGCGATTTCTCAGACCCAAACGGTTGCGTCCATTTTCTGCGGTGAAACGCCAACGCAAATTCACATCTTTTGCCGTCAAATAATCCAACTGCGCGGCGGGCAATTCAAACGGCGGCGCTTTCACATACCACCGCGCCGCGAGTTCGCCGATTCCGTACGCAAACAAAATTCCCACGAGGATGAGGAGCAAATTGGGAACAATGCGTTTCAGCATTGCAGGTTCAATGAATTACTGTTCTTGCCCACGATATACATCCACGTATTGCCGATACTGCGCGACGACGGTGCGCACGTACAAATGCGTTTCAGAAAACGAAATCATTTCCACCGCCGCGTCCAAATCATCGCGCTGCCATTTGCGCGCATTGCCGGGTCCGCCATTGTAACCCATCAACGCATAATACACATTCCCGTTAAACGACTCCAACACATTCCCCAAATAGTACGTGCCAAAGCGCACGCTCACGTATGGCTTGAACAAATCCGTCTGTTCAAAATCTTTAACGTTCAAAGCACGCGCAATCAAATCGCCCGTTCCCGGAATCACTTGGGTCAAACCGCGCGCGGACGCGGACGAAGCCGATAACGGATTAAAACCACTTTCTTGCCGCACAAGTCCGAAAAATATCGCGGGGTCGAAATGATGCGTCTGCGCGTATGGCACAATCAAATCGGCAAAGTACGTTGGATATTGCAACTGGCGCACGAGACGCGGCTGCTGCGTTTCGTTTTGTCCCGAAAGGTCGGCGAGTTTGCGCGCGGCATCGAGCGAATTGGAAAAATAGTTAATGTCCTTGTAGTACAACGCGAGCGCATACAACGCGTGCGCGTCCTGTTTGTATTTTTCATTCAATGCTTGAAACTGCGGACGTGCATCGAGCGCGCGGTCCAACGCTGCGTATTCATCGCCGCGTTTATACAGCCCATCACTCAAAACCTGTGCAGGCAATTGTGCCGAAACGGACGCGCCGTTCCACGAAGCAATCCATTGTTCTGTTTCTGCGCGCGTTTCCACCGTGTCTTGCATCGCGTAATCGGCGAGATTGTATGACGGCGGCGGCGCGGGTTGATTCAACGCGTCGAGCGCGCGCCACGAATAGTATGTGCGCGGCGGTTCTGCCGCTTGTTGGAAAAATTTTTGTGCGTTCGCTTCGTCGCCCTGCGCGCGTTTCAATTTGCCGAGCCAATACGCCGCACTGTCCGCGTTTTGTCCCGCCGGATATTTTTCAATTGCCGTTTGCCAACGCGCCTCTGCATTCTTGAAATTTTGCACGAGATAATAATTCACGCCCGCGTTGAACAACGCGGCAGGCGCTAGCGTTGACGCGGGAAATGTGTTTGCCAATTCAGAGAATGTTGCCGCTGCCGCCGCGTGCTGCGCCGCGCCTTCGAGCGCGAGTCCCGCGTTCCAGAAACCATCGTCCGCGCGCGCGTCATTTGGAAATTGTTTCAACAGCGCGCGGAGTGTCACCAGCGCGGCGGTGGCATTGCCGGCGCGCGTTTGCGAAACGGCTTTGGCGTACAACGCGTCAGGAACGCGTTTATCGTCGGGATAATTCAACAACAACACGTCGAGATTGCGTAACGCGCCTTGTTGGTCACCCTGTCGTTGATATGCGAGCGCGGCATAATACAAAACTTCTGCGCCCGGTGTTTCATGCGCCGCAATCCAACGTCGAAACGCTTGCAACGCCAAATCGTAATTGCCGACGCTGTAATTCGCAACCCCGCGCTGGAATTCGTCAATATCTTCGACCCCGAGTTCAACCAATTTCGCAACGGATTGATGCGCGCCCGCATACGTGGTGTAATTCGCGAGCGCGTGTTTCCATTTCACAATGGCGGTCTCTTGGTCGTCCGCGTCATACAATGCTTGTCCCCACAAAAATTCCACGTTCGCTTTGGTTGCATCATCGGGCGCGAGTTTGAATGCTTCGCCCAAACGCGCGGCTGCCAATTCAAATTCATTACGCGCGGTGTACACTTCTGCGATTTTTTTCAAGAGCGCCACACGCTGCGCGTTCGTCAACGTCGCGTCTTGGAACGCGGCTTCGTACTGTTTGATTGCCGCCGCGCTGTCGCCCGACGCAAGCAGCACGTCGCCGATTTCGCGTTCGATAATTCCGAATAACGCTCGCGTGCGTGTGCGATAGACGCGCAAATGTTTCAACGCGTCCTCATATTTTTGCTGCTGCGTAAAAATGTCACCGAGAAAATAATGCGAGCGCGACGCGAGGTCATCGCTGTCGTTTTCCTGAATCACCGCTTCGAGCGCGGGAACCGCATTCGTAAAATCGGCAGCGAGATACAACACTTCGCCCAAACGAAATTGCGCTTGGCGCGCGAGCGCGGGTTCCAATCCTTCTTGCATCGCCGCGCGAAATGCGGTTGCCGCGCGCACGTAATCGCCATTGCGGCGATGCGTCATCGCTTGTTGAAATGCCTCGGACGGATTCGCAGGAATAGTAGGTGGCGGAACGCCAACTTGTTCGGTTGCTGTCGGTTCGGGCGAAGCGGCGACAGGGGCAGAGGTTACAACGGCTGCGCGCGTGGGTTCGCCCGACGCGCGCGTAGCAATTGCCGCGCGGGTCGGCGGAACGATTTCGTTTGGGTTGTTTGATGCAAAGGGGTTGAATGGTGCGAGCGCGAAAATGACCGCAAAGAGGGCGAGAATCAAGAACGCAACCAAAACAATTTTTATGAAACGTGCAGACATCATTAGGCGCGATTATATCTTGAGATGAAACGCAATCAAATTAAAGACGCCTAAAAATCGGATGATGTTCCGTGCGAAAATTTTCTAGCACAAATTCCTATTCCATTCGGAATCTGCTCTAATTGCGCGCCTCTTGTTGAGCGAGGAGAGCGGCTTCGACGCGATTTCTCACATGCAATTTCTGCAAAATGTTGGTCATGTGATGCTTGACCGTCTTTTCACTCAAAAATAATTCCGCCGCGATTTCTTTGTTGCTCTTGCCGACGGCGACATGTTCCAAAATCTCGTGTTCGCGTTCGGTTAAATCCTGCAATGGACTCGATTTTTTCGCGCCGTCCGCTTGCGCCTTGAAATCGGAAAGCAAACTTGCGGCGAGCGTCGGCGTGACATACGCTTCGCCATTTTGCACCGCGCGCAAAATCGTTTTCAATTCGCGCGCGGCAACACCTTTGACAATGTACGCGCGTGCGCCGAGTTTCAACGCGTTCACCACATCGTCTTCTTCTTCCGACGCGGTGAGCATAATAATTTTGGTCGCGGGATTGCTTGCGGCGATTTTTGGCACCGCGCTCAAGCCACCGCCGGGAATGTTAATGTCGAGTAACAACAAATCGGGCAAATGTTCCGCAACGAGGCGAATGGCTTCTTGCGCGCTCGTGCCTTCCGCGACGACATCGAAATCGTTTTCGGTTTTCAATGTGTTGACCACGCCATCACGAAACAACGGATGGTCGTCAATCACAACGATTTGAATTTTTTCAGTCATGGTGATTTCCATTTTGCAGAGGCAAACGCGCGCGGACGCGCGTGCATTGCGCGCTGCTGTGCCATTCAAACGCGCCGCCCAAACTTTCTACGCGGTCGCGCATTCCCGCGACGCCGAGATGTTCGGATTCATCATCCACATTCGGTTCGTGCGCGCCTTGTCCTTGATCGGAAATTTCAATTGTCAATTCTTTGCTATTGCCTTGTACATGAACGCGTTGTCCGACCCCTTGCGCGTGACGGTACGCATTGTTCAATGCTTCTTGAATGACACGGTAAAGTGTAATCTTGATGGGCAGTGAAATTTGCGCCGGGAGCGCGTTTGTTTCGACAACCACATTCGTGTTGGTGCGGCGTTCGTGCGTACGCACCACGCGCGCAACAATTTCTTGCGACGAAAGATTGTTGAGTTGCGGCACGCCCATGCCCGTCGAGATGTTGCGAATTTCTTGGAGCGCGTGGGCGAGCGATTGTTTCACCGCGTTCAAATCCGCTTCCTCTTGACAATCGCGTTCAACTTGCGCTTCGGAACGCGCCATCACGTTGTCGAGTTTCAACATTGCGAGTCCCAAATCTTGCGCGGGACCGTCGTGCAGTTCCGCGCTGATGCGGCGCAAGACGCGTTCATTCAACGCGGTAGTTTGCGCGGCGGCGCGGCGCACGCGTTCATCCAATTCTGCGTTTTCGTTCAACACTTGCTGCAATTGTTTTACTTGCGCGCTCAATTCCGTTTGCTGACGCGCAATCGTGTTGCTTGCAAATTGCACAAAGCCCGCAAGCAGCAAATACATTCCCACCGTGACCGCGCCGACAAAAAGCCACGTCTGTTGAACGGTCGCCGCCAAATCATTTTGCAATTCGTCCACCGCTTGATAAAACTCGGCAGCCGCGATAATTTCATCCGAGCCGCTGCGTCGCACGGGGCTATAAATTTCCAACAATGGCTTGCCTTGCGCGCGCTCACTGACATTTTCTGCCTTGTCCAACGCGCTGATTTCTGCCGTGACCTCGCCCTGTAAAGAACGCGCCAACTCGTCGCTGATGGGAAACGTGTCCCCCACAATTTCCGAACTCGTACTGTACACCACGCGTCCGCCGCGCGTCCACACTTTGAACGAAGGAATTTGTTCGCCCAAGCGCGTCGTGCGAAACAATTCATCCAGTTTTTGTTTGCCTGCCGCGTCCAATTCATCACCGTTCGCAAGACTTTGCAGAGACGGCGCCACTGCGCTGTCCACGTACACCGCCGCCGTTTCCGCCGTGCGATGAATGACCCCTTGTTCGATTTGCGACGCGAGCCACGCGCCAATCGCCGCCATGCCCGCAATCAAAATCAAGAGACTCGCGAGCAAAAAACGCTGCGCCCATGTTAAACGATTCAAAAGTGCCGTGATTTTCCGTACCATTCTGCCCTGATTATAGCACCCGCGTCGGATTTCGATACTGGACTAAAGTCTGAATTTTCCTAGACCTTCGCCAACTGCCAAGTCCAGACCATCGCCCGTTACGCAAACACGCCGCGCCTGCTAAGATGCGGTCAAGAATTCAAATTCAGAAAACAAGACGTGACAGGTTTCTCGGAATCGCTTTCCGATTCCACAAACCATGTCACGTCTAAAACAAAAAGGAGTCCTCTCATGAAAGCTCGTATGTTTATTCTCGCCGCACTCATCGCTGCATTATTGGTCAGTGGTTTTTCGCACGCTGCGTTCGCCAAAGGCAACAGCGGCGGCGGAACAAAAGTCCGCATCACACTCAACGGCGCGGGAACGTATGCAAATGCCAAAGGCAAAGCGACGTACAAAGTGAATGGCAGCGAACGCGAATTTCAGGTCGAAGTGGAAAATATCAAAAGACTCGCGGGCAAATCGGTGAGCATTTTTGTGAACGGCAATTCAATCGGCACCGCGACGGTGGATTCATTGGGCGCCGCGCGCTTCAATCGCAACAGCAATTTGGGGCAGACTGTGCCAAACATCAAAGCGGGCGACAAAGTCCAAGTGAAAACTGCGAACGGCGTACTCATCGTCTCGGGCAGTTTCTAATAGAGGACAAAGCACAAGACGTGGATTCTACGCTTTAGCGGGATAGTGTAGCAAACCGCCCGGATGCTTGAATCCAAAACTGCTCCGCTACGAAAACAGACCTTTTGTTTGATACCAAGAGGTCTGTTTTTTGTTGTACGCGTATGGACACATGCCACATCGAAAACGTGACATCTTCATCAGTGCGCGACGGCGATTCTCCCGCACAATGCGGACGTAACGATAACGTCGAAAGTAAAAAAATGAAACGTTTATTTTCTTTGTTGATGTTGGCGAGTTTCCTTGCGCCGGTGTTGATGTCAATGGGCTGCGCGCCCAAGCCCAAGCATGAATTGCATCTCGCATCGAGTTCGGAATTGCCGATGGATATGCAGAACGCGCCAGAGAGAGTGCGTGAAGCCTATCAGTATGCGGCTGCGAATCCCGAACCATTGCAAAATGTGCCGTGCTTTTGCGGATGCGGTCCCATCGGACACACAAACAATTACGATTGTTACATTCAAGATGCACCGAACAATGGCAAAATCGTTTTCGATTCGCACGCGCTGGGATGTCAAATTTGTGTGGACATTACACATGACGTCATGAAAATGACGCAAGACGGACGCGCGCCGCCGCAAATTCAACGCGCCATCATCAATCAATACACTCAGTTCGGACCGTCGAATTTCCCAAAATAGAATTTTGAAAATTCGCGCGGTGAGGTACAATGCAATTGCCGCCCCCATTCTAAAAAAAATGCGCGCGGCAATTTTTTTACAAGCAGCGTAGGACAAATTTGAAATTTGTCCTACCGGTTGCAGAGTCTGCCATGTCACAAAAAAATCACGCGCGACCATCGCGCAATTCCAACAACAAGAAATTCAACACCTCGTCTTTGCTTTTGCTTGGCGGCATTGCACTCGTCGCCATCGCCATTGTCGCGTTTGTGTGGATTTCGCTCGCACCTTCATCGGGCGGCGGTGCTCCACAAATCCAAGTGGACAATGAACGCATTGATTTTGGCAAACAGCCATTCGAACGTCCCGTGCGCGCGACGTTTCAAATTCGCAATACGGGAAAAGGCACGTTGACGTTAAGTGTGCCGCGTGTGGCTACATTGTTGGAAGGATGCTGACCGCCCCAAGTTATCGTCGGTCAGACGATATTGGGTTCGGGCGAAAGCACAACGATTACGAGCGAATTCACAATGCATGAGGGTATGGGCGGCGCCCACTTGTTTGAAATTCCGGTCACAACGAACGACCCCGCGCAGCGCGTGAAAAAATTGTATATTGCGTCGGATTGGCAGCCATAAGTCTGGCAACATTTTCCTATTTCCTCGTACCTTTGCCCACGCATATAATCCGAACGTCATTTCAATTGCCGTTCGGGGGGTTCTGGTTTTCGGCACACCCGCGAAAACCGGAACCCCTTTTTTAATTTATGCGTCCCTTTCCCCTCTTGCGCGCGTTTGGAAGTGTTGCGCTCGTCGCGCTCGCGCTTTTGATTTCTTCACAACTCGCTGCGCCATTGTTTGCCGCCACCGACATTGTTTTTGTCGCGCGCCAGCATCTTGCCACCGAGGATGATATTTTCCGCGATGAAACCGGACCCGCCGGACAATTTGGTTCGGGGCTGCCGAAATTCGCGCCGAAATCGAAATTGCTCATTCGTCACGCGGACGGTTCGCTGACGACATTGGTGGACGGTGCGACTCCGAACGCGGCAACGGGCAACTTGATTGATGTGCAGTCGCCCGATGTTTCATTCGACGGCACGAAAATTATTTTCGCGGGCGCGACGACGATTGACCCGGATTCTTCACAATACGGTTGGCGCTTGTACGAAATCGGCGTGAACGGTACGGGCTTTCGCAAAATTCCAATGCCTGACCGCACATTCACGAGCGTGCCGAACAACAACAGCGAAGGATACGATTACGGCAATTACGAAACGTACCACTGGTGGAATGATTTGTTTCCCGCGTATCTCGCCGATGGACGCATCGTGTTTGCATCATCGCGTTATCCCTCGCGTTCGCATTACGACGCCCGCTACGATTATCAATTGTATGTGGTAAACAGCGACGGTTCGAATTTGCATCGCATCACGACGGAACGCGGCGGACTTTTGCATCCGACACCATTGCCTGATGGACGCATTCTTTTTTCGCGCTGGTGGAATAATTTCAATCAACCGAGCAGCAAAGGAATTTACAATCGCATTGACAATCGCGATACCGACCACACGCTTTCAGACGGTACGCTAATCAAAGCGAATCCCGATGAGACGTTCAATCCCGCCGAAGGTGTTTTGCCAAACGGGGATGAGATTCGCGTTGGTCCAAACGCGTGGCATTTGCATGTGGTGAATCCTGACGGAAGTGGCTTTGAACGATTTGCGTTCACACCATACGCGGTGTGGGCGCGCGAATTGGACAGCGGACACGATACGTACACTGCCGCGCAGCCCGCGCTCGTTTTCAACAATGGTGAAATGTTTGTCGCGTTCACTTCACAACAAGACAGCTCGATGGTTCACTCGACGCACCGCACGGGCATTCGCGTCGCGCGCGCGGGCGTGGATATGTTGTATGCGAATATCGGCGATGCGATTGCGGGGCTGAGTTACGAACGCGCGTGGGGACAAGGTAATGATGACCCACCGTATGCGATTCATCCGGCAGGAATGCCCGATGGAAAAATTTTGTTTTCGTACGCGAACGCGACGGACGGGACATTGCCGACAAGCGGAAGTTACAACGACCCCGTGACGGGACGCCGTTTCGATTTGCAAGGTTCGACGCTGCAATACAAACTGTTCACAATGAATTTGAACGGTGGCAACAAAACCGAACTCGCGGTGAACATTGGCAAAGCGGACGCGATGGATGCGAAACCGATAGTCGCGCGCACAGGTTGGACGAGTACGGGTGACCAATTCAATGCGACGCCGGATGATGACCCGCGTCAATGGAATGTGCCAGCCGATTTATTTCCGCAGCAGTATGGTTGGTCACAAAAAAATTCCGGCGACATTCAGACCGCGACGATTCACAATCCGAACGTGTATGCGAACGCGCCATTGAGTTTGCCGTTCATCAACAATTCACCGCCGCCCGGTTCCATCAAGTTTGCCGAAGTGTGGGTGGACGCAAATCAATTCACGGGCGCGTATTGTTATGACCCCGGTTATCCTGACCCGTGTACGGCGTTCAAAGAAGATGTGCAAAATCGCGCAGTGAAATACACCACCGTTCCCGTTTCGGCGCGCGGCGAATTTACCGCGCAAATTCCTGCCGACGTACCCGCGTTCATTGTGCTGCGCGATGCGGATGGGCGCGCGGTGAGCGGATGGAATCGCGGTTACATTTCCATCGCGCAAGGGAATGCGTACGCGCGTCCCGGACAAACGGTAACGTGTATCGGTTGTCACTTTGGACATGTGAGCGGTTCGATTACGAATCCTGTCGAAGCGACGGCGGGCTGGACGAACGTTGCGCCGTATGCGAACGCGAGCGCGTCGAGCGAAAATTATCCCGACGACCAATATCAACCGTTTGACCCCTCGCGCGTAAATGACCGTCACGGGTTCATTCCGATTCCCGCAGGCGGTCCGCCGAATCCGGCGAGCGCGGACAAATCCCTTGTCGCGCGTGCACCAAACGCGCCGCGCAACATTGTAGAACGACGCGTCCAACCCATTGCGCGCGAGGCAAGTAACGCGCCGCAAGCCGAAGACCCGAATTTGCAAGATTCCGAAAATGGTTGGATGTCCGCCGAACACGATACGAACGGCAGCGCGGCGGGCGAATGGATTCAATTGAAATGGGATTCGCCGGTAAAAATAAAATCGGTCAAGTTGTTCGGTCCGCCATCAACGAACGGCGATTGGGGCGGCTTTGGACAAGGACCCGAAACGACGCCGTATCACATTTCGAGCGGGACGTTGGCGCTTTCGTACAACGGCAGTGTCATTCATTCCGCGAACGTGGGGCAAGTCAATTCGTATGCGGAAGGCGGAACAATTATCAATCTCGATACGCCGTTGGTGATTGATAAATTGCGTTTCACCGTCAACAACACGACGGGTTATTGGTATTGGCAAAAAGTCGCGGCGTTGAACGAAATTGAAGTGATGGGAATGGACGATGAAGCGAGTCCTGACGGCAGTGTTCCGACTGCGACACCAACGCGAACGATGACGCCAACACAAACCACTACGCCCGCGACGCCAAGCGCGACGCCGACAGTTACGAATACGCCCGACCCATGCAGTGTCTCCAGTCCCGACGCGCCGGCGCTTGTTGCGCCCGCGTCGAATGCCAAAGTGAAAACGCTCGCGGTGCCATTGGATTGGGACGCGGTGGAATGCGCGACGAAATATAAAATTGTCGTGCGCCAAGATTCCGCACAAGGCGCGCAGGTTGCCAAAAAGACAGTCAAGAACGGGACGGAATTTGTCTCGCCGCCATTGACAAAAGGCAAAGCATACTTTTGGCAAGTGAAAGCGTGCAATAGCAAGGGCTGCACGGCGAGCGAATGGCAAATGTTCCGCGTAACGAAAAAAGCACAATAGGTGAAAAAAAATCGGGCGGCGTGCAAGACACGCCGCCCGATTTTTTGGTATCGCTTTCGCACATGGGCTTAACGCTTTTCTTAACGCAATTGGATTACAATTCGATTACAGCAGGATGGGATAATTGTCCTATGTCATCGTCGCCCCACATCCTGTTGCAACCAATGTAGGGGCAACCCCACGGGGTTGCCCAAACGTCTTGATTTCAAACGACTTGGGCAAAGACTGGTCTTTGCCCCTACATTCGTCCAAATCGTATGCTCACACAGCAATTTACGTCCCCGTGGGGACATGTGAAACCCATCTCACCTTACACGCTCCAACCTGAACCATTCACTGTGGCTGCTGCAAATAGTGTCTCTGCTCCCCTGCTCGAACAACGGCTGCGTCAACAATTGGCGCGCGAACTGCACGACGGTCCGGTGCAATTGGTCTCGAACGCCGCCATGAATTTGATGGTGGTGCAAAAACATTTGGCGCGCAATCCCGAACAGGCACAGCAGGAGTTGTCCAGCGCGGTTGGAATTCTCCAACGCGCGATTCAAGACATGCGGGCGATGCTGTTCGAGCTGCGTCCGATGGTGTTGGAAAGTGAAGGACTGGTCGCCGCCGTCCAAGAATTGTCGGAACATTTGCATCAAACGACTGCGCTGGAAATTGATTTGGAATTGGATACGCCGCCGTTGGATTTGACGCCCGCGTACGAAACGAACATTTATTACATTATTCAAGAAGCAATTCAAAATATCGTAAAACACGCGAGCGCGAAACGCGTGCAGATTCGTTTCACGTGCATCGAAGACGAACTGCACATTTCGATTCGTGACGACGGCAACGGTTTTGATTTGGAACAGATTCGCAATTCGTACAAGAATCGCAAAAGTTTGGGGCTTATCAATTTATACGAACGCGCCCAACTCATCGGCGGACGCTTGAGCATTGACGCGCTGCAAGGGCGCGGCACGACAATTCGATTGACGGTCCCGTTGGAACGTCCGTTGGAGTAAAAAAAATTGCGCTAACAAAAAACCAGACGCCTTGAGATAGGCGTCTTTTTTTTACGCAGAGGCAGAAAAAAGCGAGATGTTCTGCACCCTTTTGACAAATCGAGTTCGTCCCTTTACACTCGCCGCGCGAGGAACCCATGAGCAATTCATTACCCACCGCGACGCGTATTTATAAAAATCATCATCTCGACAGTACGCGCTGGCAGCGCTACGAACCCCGCGCAGACGATATTGTGATTTCCACTTCGTACAAATCGGGAACGACGTGGATGCAAGAAATTGTGCGGCAGTTGGTTTTTTTGAATCACGAAACAAAACCGACCATGTACGATGTTTCGCCGTGGCTCGACCGCAACCGTCGTCCGCTCGATGAGGTGCTTGCCGAACTTGACGCGCAGACGCATCGTCGTTTTATCAAAACGCATTTGCCGCTCGACGGCTTGCCCTTTTTTTCGCAAGTGAAATATATCGTCGTCGCGCGCGATGCACGCGATGTGGCAATGTCCATGTGGAATCATTATTCGAATTATACGGATGCAATCTATGAGAGTTTGAACAATGCGCCGAACCGCGTCGGTCCGCCGTTTCCGCACGCGCCCGAAAATTTTCACGAATTTTATCGCAATTGGATTACGCGCGGTTGGTTTGAATGGGAGAGTGAAGGATTTCCATACTGGGGCAATTTGCATCACACAGCAACGTGGTGGGCATATCGGCATTTGGAAAATATATTGTTCGTCCATTTCGCCGACCTGCTCTCGAATCTCCCGAGCGAAATTCAACGCCTCGCGAAATTTTTGGATATTGCCGTTACCGAATCCGGTGTGCAACGCATCGCGCAAAAAGTGACGCTGGAAGAAATGCGCGCGGAAGCAAAACAAGACGACGCGGGCTGGGCAGAATCGTTCAAGGGTGGCGCGACGACATTTTTCTTTCAAGGCATCAACGGACGCTGGAAAGGAATTTTGTCGGACGAGGAACTCGCGCTGTATCACGACGCGATGAAGCGGGTGTTGACGGAGGAGGCGGGGAGGTGGTTGGAGGGAGGCGCGTAGTGGAAGAAATCTGTGTTGGTATTTGGAACGCGCGAGACTGAAGTTGTATCTTTCGGTGATGCAACAGCCACAAGTGTTGATTCAAGCAAGCAGAGGCTTGAACTCTTGCTTGAATGTGTGCCTATTATGCTTTAAGCAGCTCGCGTAAATACTCCAGAACAGACGACTCGCGTGCTGCCAAGTAGGTCTCATAGTTATCATTCTCCAATGCCTCAATCCCGTTTTCGCTAATAAAATGAGAGTCCAAAATTCGGTTTTTCTTATTAGTAGGTATGGTTACTCGCACATACTCACTTGGTTTTTTATCACTGATGAGCCGGTTTGTATCGTCCGCAATCAAAGTGCGATTAAGAATCGTATTAATCTGGTCGTTGGAGTACACACGTTGCCCTCCATTTTGTTTGATTTTTTTCAGCATTGCATCAGGGAAAATATGATGGTCGTTCAAAGTATGAAAGTCTATTGCATCACCAGACCGGAAATCCTTTGCTCCGCGAATCGCAATAAGATTCATAACGCCTTTGTATACGGAATTGATTCGTGACTCGTTAATTAGAGAAAACTTTGGGTTGTTGAGCAACTGATGGTGGTATAACGAATTGTGTGTAAAAAATTGAAGAGCCGAGTATCCAATAGGTA
>CAYXXF010000015.1:0-172557 GCA_964469005.1 uncultured Anaerolineales bacterium | reverse complement strand
TACCTATTGGATACTCGGCTCTTCAATTTTTTACACACAATTCGTTATACCACCTTCTTGAGGACGCACTTTGTAACTGGCAGAAATGAAATGTCAAGCTATATTGGTTGATTCTCAACAGCTGGAGATTGGAGATTAGTGATGCTTCAAGACGTACACATTGCATTTATCGGTCCGGGCGCGATGGCAGAGGCGATGATTCGCGGCGCGGTTGTCGGCGAATTGGTTTCGCCCGCGCAAGTGGTTGCGGCAGGTCCGCGCAGCACGCGCTTGGAAGAATTGCAGACCAAGTACGGCATTCACATTTCGACAGACAATCTCGCAGCCGCGCAAGGCGCGGATGTGGTCGTCCTCGCGGTGAAACCGCAAATGTTGAATCCCGTGATGCAAGGACTAAAGGGGCATATTCGCCCAAACGCGCTGGTGCTTTCCGTGATTGCGGGGGCGCGGATGCAAACGATTGAAAATGGTTTGAGTCATCGCGCGATTGTGCGTTCGATGCCCAATACGCCCGCGATGATTGGGCAAGGCATGACCGTATGGACCGCATCGCCGAGTGTGACGATGGCGCAGCGCGAGCAAGCCCAAGCGATTCTGGGCGCGCTCGGTCAAGAAATTTTTGTCGAAGAAGAAGATTATCTCGACATGGCAACCGCGCTTTCGGGGAACGGACCCGCGTATGTTTTTTTGTTTATGGAAGCGATGGTGGACGCGGGCGTGCATTTGGGCTTCCCGCGTTACATTGCCGAAAAATTGGTGTTGCAAACGGTGAAAGGTTCCGTCGAATACGCGGCACAAACGCCACAGCATCTCGCGCGTTTGCGGAATCAAGTCACGTCGCCCGGCGGCACATCGGCGGAAGCGTTGTACTATTTGGAAAAAGCGGGCTTTCGCACCGCGCTCTCGCGCGCGATTTGGGCAGCGTATCAACGTTCCTCGCAATTGGGACGCGGGAAAAAGCGGAATGTGCAGGATGAGTGAGAAATGCACAATGTCAAATGCAGAATGACGAATCCGCATAATTTGTAAAATTGACAAAACCGCCGCGCTGAATACACTCTGGTCTCTCATGTTGAAACTTTCGCGCGTTCGACCAAACCGATGCATCTGTAGTAAGCGGAGCTGTGCGCAGCGCCGCACACAGTTCCGCATTTCCGAACGGCGAGAGTTTATGAAAACAAATTTTGTGCAACAATGACACCGCGCATCGCTTTGATGCACGCGTGCTGTAAATGTTTTTTAACTCATCGCCAAAATGGTGCTGAGTTTTTTATTTTTAGCGTACGACAAATGGCGAACACCGTTCGCAAAAATTCTGTCGTACTTTCAAGGAGCCGAATAATGTCCGCGCAAATTCAAACGCAATACGATTTATTTCTCGACAGCAAGAATTTATTGTGCCCGATGCCGATTATCAAACTTTCGCAAGCCATCAAAAAAATCAATGTCGGACAAACAATTTTGACGGAAACCACCGACCCCGGTTCACAGTACGACATTGCCGCATGGGCGCGCCAAACGGGACACGAATTGCTTGCCACTGAACAAGCGGACCGCGTGTTTCGTTTTCTCGTGCGCCGAACCAAGTAGAAAGGAAAAATGATGGACGCTGAATTAGAACAACGTGTCAACGAACTCGTCGCGAAACGACTCGCGGAAATCGAAATCGAAAAAGCATTGCAAGAGGCGCAGCGCGTCAAACGCCTCGCGCTCGTCGCATCCAAAGGTTCACTCGATATGGCATATCCGCCATTGATTCTCGCGTCAACCGCCGTGAGTTTGGGATGGGAAGTGGGCGTGTTTTTTACGTTCTACGGACTCGATATTGTGAACAAATACAAATTGCCCAAACTCCAAGTCGCGCCGATTGGGAATCCTGCGATGCCGCCGCCGATTTCGGCAGTGCCTTCGCTCCAAGTGCCAAACATTGTTGGGATGTTGCCGGGCATGACGCCGATGGCAACCGCGATGATGAAAAGTTGGTTCAATCGCGCCAACATTCCACCGCTGCAAGATTTGATTGAGGTGACGCGCGAGGGGGGGGGGAAATTGTACGCCTGTACGACCACGATGGGCGTGATGGGCGTGAATGAAGAAAATTTAATCGAAGGCGTCGAATGTCGCGGCGCAGCTGCGTTTTTGGAATTCGCGGCGGGCGCGGATGTGGCGTTGTTTATTTGACGCTTCAGACCTGACAAGTTTTGGAAACCTGTCAGGTCTGAATGGACAACGCCAACGCGATTTGTCCCAGATGATACGTGATGATGATTCCGAGTTTCGCCGCGTTGAATGGTTTCACAAAACGATTCCACGCCAACATTCCGTCTGAAATCAAAAACAATGTCGCACCGATGATGACAAACGCGCGTCGCGTTTCATGCCATTCGATGCGAAACAAAGTTGCCCACGCGGAAAAGACCATCAATAGCATTGCAAGTCCGTAACCAATCACAGGCACAATGAGCGACGAATGATTCGACGCGCGCAAGCTTGAAATCACGCGCCATTCGACAAAGCCGACGACGAGCGCGCACGGAAGCAACAACACAAACGCGTTGAACGGCGGCAGCGTTGGATTCAAGCCGATGATGTAACAAATGTGCGCCAACAAAAACGCGCCCAGTCCAAAAATGAACCAGCGCGTATTGGGCAGCATTAGAAAAATATCGCCGAGCAATGAAAAAACAAAACCGAGAATGAACCAACGCGCTTGCCATTCATCATGCGGCATTTGCGTCCACACGAACGCAAGCGCAATGACACCGAGCAGCGTCGCGGGCTTGAAAACATATTCGAGCGTTTTGTTTTGACGCGCGACGGCGAACCAATCGGCGAAAGCGAATATCAAAGTTGCCGCAAGTGCGATGTTCATATACGCGTAAAAAATTTGGGACAGGAAAATCCTGTCCCAAATTTTTTTATTTAATCCACAAGGGGTCCCAGTCGTCCGAAGCGGAATTGCTCAAGCTGTGCGGATTGGATGGACAGACATCATCCTCGCCACTCTTGAAGCAAGTATCCGCCGTTGCGTCCAAGACCCAAATTTGCCAGCGTCCGCCATCTTGCGTCGCAAACGCCAACATACTGCCGTCGGGTGAATACGTCGGGTCTTGCGTATCTTTGCCCGCGTAAAAATTGGTCAGACGTTTATAATCTTGATTCTGTTCGGACCAAACACCTTTGTAGATATTTTTGGTTTTGTCGGTGCCGCGATTCCACAAGAACGCAATCCAATTGCCGTCGGGCGACCAAACCGGTTTATCTGCGCGTTCGCCGCGTTTGGATGTGACCCATTGCCCTTGGCTGCGCTTGACGACGATTTCCGGTGTGTCAATATACAAATTACAGGTGTTGGGAATGTTACAGGAAATTTCGCCGACGACTGCCAACGATTTGTCGGGCGAATATCCTTCGAGCGGTTTGAGTTGCTGATAGAGTGATTGTGCCAAACCCTTGTTCAAGGGTGCGACATTGCTGCCGTCAGCATCCATTACAAAGAATTGAAAATTGCCCGGATACTTGCCGTTGCTGCGCGTGCTTTTGAACATGATTTTGCCGCGCAGTGATTCTTGTGAAACTTGTACTGTCGTCGGCTGTGGCGGCACGGTTGGCGCGGCGGTGGCGGGTCGCGTTGGCAAACTTGGAATCGGCGTCACACTCGGCGACAAAACGACGGACAAAGTCGGCGGCGGATTCGTTGGCGCCTCTGTCGAAACAATCGCCTGTGTTGGCAGCGGGGGAGGGGTCACCGTATCAGCAACAGTGGGTGCGACAACCGTTGGTTGCGGCGCGCTGGCGGTCAAGGTCGCAAGCACGCGTTGCGTGATTGCAGTTTCCGTCGCGGCGGCATTTGTTGTTGGCACAACGGGTTGTGTGGGTGGAAGCGCAGTCGGCGCAGGTGTGTTGGAGCAAGCAGCGGAAAAAAGTAAAGCGAGTACTGCAAAACGGAATAGAAATTTCATACGACTCCATCAAAAAGTTTGGTGCAATGCGGCGGGCATTATCTAATCAGATTCCATGCAAGTCAATTTGCAGCACTCGGCGCGCCGACGAGAAAAACGGTATAATTCTTGTTCGGAGGGTTGAAATGGCACGCAAACGCTTACGTGAATTGGGCATAACCATTGGCAAATATCCAACAGGAGAATGGAACGCTATCACCGATGTCCCCGGCGTCCGCGTTGGACAGACGACATTGATTCATGATGAACCGCGCGTCGCGCGCACGGGCGTAACAATGATTGTGCCGCGCGACGGAGATATTTGGCAGGACCATTGCTTTGCCGGGTATCATCGTTTCAATGGCAACGGTGAAATGACCGGCTTGATGTGGATTGAAGAATCGGGACTCCTCACAACACCGATTGGCATTACCAACACACATCAAGTGGGACTCGTGCGCGATGTTTTGGTGGAATATGGACGCGCGCAGCCGAACGCCTCATCCTGGCTGTTGCCCGTCGTTGCCGAAACATACGACGGCAGGTTGAATGATATTGACGCGTTTCATCTCCAACGCGAACACGTTTGGAACGCGTTGGAAAATGCGCGCGGCGGACGTGTGGACGAAGGTAATGTCGGCGGTGGCACGGGAATGCGTTGTCACGAATTCAAAGGCGGGATTGGCACCGCGTCGCGCGTGGTGAACATTGCCAATGAAAATTTCACCGTCGGCGCATTGGTGCAGGCAAATTACGGCATCATGGAATTGTTGCGCGTGGACGGCGTGCCCATCGGACGCGAACTCGCAAAACAATTCGCGCACACGGACGCGCAAAAAGAAGGTTCCATCATCATTATTGTTGCGACAGACGCGCCATTGATTCCAACACAATGCACACGCCTCGCCCAACGCGCTACGGTTGGACTGGGGAACGTTGGCGGACACGGACACAACACGAGCGGCGATTTATTTTTCGCCTTTGCCACCGGCAATTCCGTTCCGCGCGATGCCGAACATGCGATACCATTACGCATGTTGCCAAATTCGCAAATGAATCCACTGTTTGATGCAACCATTGAAGCGGTTGAAGAAGCCATTCTCAACGCGTTGACGATGGCAGAAACGATGCGCGGTTTCCAAGAAACACTGCACGCGCTGCCGCTTGAACAAATGCTGGAAATCATGCGCGCGTATGGACACCGCGTGTAATAAAAAAACAACGGCGGACAAAATTGTCCGCCGTTGTGGTTATAGTTCCTCGCCAAAACGATTGCTCACGCGCGTAAAAAAAAGATAACCGAGTACGAGAATCACAATGCTCGTCCCCAACGTCCGCACTAAAAATCCGACATCGGGCGGACCGGGTGGCGCGCCATTCGTCGAACCATAAAAGATGTTGCGATATGCTTCGATGATACTCGCCATCGGATTCAAATAATACACGAGCCGACTATTTTCGGTCAGCTGCGGCACCGAATAAAATACGGGGGTCAGAAAAAACCATGCCGTCATGACCACGCCTGTAATCACGCCCGTATCGCGATAAAACACATTCGCCGCCGAAAGAAAAAATGAAATCCCCATCACCAACGCGAGTTGACTGATAAAGATAATTGGAAAATACAGCAGCAGGAACGGATCAACCGCAATCCGAAAGTAAAGCACGAGCGCAAGCACCAAAGGCAGCGCAAGCAAAAAATTCGCCGCGTTCGACAGCACCGCCGACGCGGGTAGCACAATGCGCGGGAACCAAACCTTTTTCACCAAGTTAGAATTGCTCACGATACTGCCGATGCCTTCACTGATGGCGGCATTCGTAAAACCCCACGTCAGCCAGCCAATCAAAATAAACAACGGATAGTTCCGAATCGAGTTGGGCGCAATGACTTGAAACACGACGGTGAACACGAGCGTCATCATTATCGGATTGCCCCACGCCCACAAAAAACCGAGCAGCGAATTGCGATAGCGCACCTTCAAATCGCGCGTCGTCAAATTCCGCACCAATTCGCGGTACTGATACACCATTTGTAAATTAGCAAACATGCGAGAATTATACGCGGGGAGAGAGGAAACGAGAAACAGTGGCGGAGGGAGAGAAGGAGAAAATTGTGCGCGCTGAATTTGCAATCCAGAGCGACGCTGCTTATCCAATGCGCGTGGCGCGTTCCACGCCGTCCAATAACGCGTTTTCGTCGTGCGGCAAGATGGTGCGCGGGTCAATGATGACGCGATTGTTTTCGATGCGCGCAACGATGGGTGGATAATTGGCGCGCAATTTTGTGAGGAACGCGTCGGGCGAAGCAACCGCGAGTGCAACCGCGCGGGTGGTCAGCGTTTCACCCGGCAAACTCCCACCGCCCACAGTAGAAAGTGTTTCAATCACTTGCGCGTCGAGTCCGAATTTTTTCCAGCGTTCACTCCACTCGTTCGCGCGTTTTTCGAGCGCGTCCGTTTTTGCAGAAATCATTTGCCACACGGGAATTTTTTGCGCGGCTTGATTTTTCAAATAATGCAGCAACGTTGCCTGTAACGCGGCGAGTGTGAGTTTATCCACGCGCAAGGCGCGCGCCAACGGATGCTTTTTTAATTTTGCAATAAATTCTTGTTTCCCGACAATGATGCCCGCTTGCGGACCACCGAGCAATTTATCGCCACTGAACGCGACCAAATCCGCGCCCGCCTGCAAACTTTCTTGCGGCATCGGTTCGTGCGCCAAACCGTACGCGGCGGTATCCAACAACGCGCCGCTGCCCAAATCATCTACGACGGGCAAATTGTGTTTGCGTCCCAGCGCGGACATTTCTTGAAGCGAAACCTCTTCGGTAAAACCAATTACGCGAAAATTCGAGGGGTGTACGCGCAACAACACGCCGGTATTTTCTGTAATCGCGTTTTCAAAATCCGCTATGCGCGTCCGATTCGTCGTTCCCACTTCGACCATGCGCGCGCCCGATTGACTCAGCACATCCGGCACACGAAAACCGCCGCCGATTTCAACGAGTTGCCCGCGCGAAACAATCACCTCGCGCTGTTCGGCAAACGCGCGCAATATAAACATCACTGCTGCGGCGTTGTTATTGACCACGAGCGCGGCTTCCGCGCCCGTTAATTTCTTGAGCAATTCTTCTGCATGAACGTAACGCGAACCGCGCTCGCCTGCACCCAAATCGTATTCAAGATTGGAATAACTCGACGCCGCATCTTGAATCGCCGCAATCGCATCTTGCGCCAAAGGCGCGCGTCCGAGATTCGTATGCAAAATGACGCCCGTTGCATTAACGACACGCTTCAATGTCGGACGAATGATTTGCTCGATGCGTTCCGTAATCGCGTCGAGCAACAGCGCGGGCATCGGCGCGGCGCGCCCCGCGCGAATTTCTTGACGCGCGGAATCCAATGCCGCGCGCACAGCATCCACCACCACCGCACGTCCGACTTTACGTTCATAGTCGCGCAAGGTGTGATTCTGCAAGAGCTCGTCAACCGACGGCAAAGCGCGATAGGCGTCCATCAGTCCAATTCAATCGCGTCGAACGCGCTGTTGTCTGTGGTCTCAATGGCAAGGATTTGAAAGTGTTGTTCGACGCGCTGTTCTTGCGTAGAAGCATCCGCCACATCGCCCACAAATTCTTCGACGAGACGTTCTGCTTCAAACGAATCCGGCGCTTGAATCCGCACTTTGTATGTGCGCGCGAGAAAGACATCAAAAGTTGGCATATCAATTTTGTACTATAGCTCGCGTTTGCGGTCAATCGCGTGCAATGCGATAATTCACGCGCACATGGAAAATCGTTCCCAACTCACGCGTTTTGCCTGGCTCTCGATTGCCGCCGCGTTGGTCACCATTGGATTGAAGGTCGCGGCGTTTTTTATTACGGGTTCCGTGGGACTATTGTCCGATGCCGCAGAATCCATTGTCAATCTCGTCGGCGCTGTCGTCGCGCTCGTGATGCTGACCATCGCCGCGCGTCCGCCGGATGATGAACACGCGTACGGTCACGGCAAAGCAGAATATTTTTCGAGCGGCGTCGAAGGCGCGTTAATTTTTATTGCTGCGCTGACGATTGGTTTTGCCGCAGTTCAACGGCTGCTCAATCCGCAACCAATCGAAGCGGCGGACATTGGTCTCGTCGTAGCCGCAATTGCCTCCGCTATCAATTTTGGCGTCGCGCGCATTTTGAAACGCGCGGGCAAACAGTACGATTCGATTACACTCGAAGCAGACGCGCAACATTTAATGACGGACGTTTGGACATCGATGGGTGTAATCGGGGGGCTCGTCGTCGTCGTAATCACCGGTTGGAATTGGCTCGACCCCATCATTGCGCTGGCAGTTGCGGCGAACATTCTTTGGACGGGATACCAATTGGTCAAACGTTCGGTGCTGGGTTTGATGGACACTGCGCTGCCGTCGGATGAGTTGGAAAAAGTCAACGCCGTCATCAGCACGTATGCCACACATGGCGTTCAATTTCACGCGCTGCGTTCGCGGCAAGCGGGCGCGCGGCGTTTTGTTTCGATGCACGTCCTCGTCCCCGGCGATTGGACTGTGCAGCGCGGACATCAGCTTTTGGAAAAAATTGAAAACGATATTCGCACCCGTTTACCAAACATTACGGTATTCACACATTTGGAATCCTTGAATGACCCCGCGTCGTACGATGATACAAAACTGGACCGCGCCAACCAAAATGAATCGCCGCCGAAATAATTCGGCGGCGATTTTATTTCAAACGCTTAATGCCATGTGGACTGGAAGAGGTTGCTCATTCTTGAGCGTACTAAAGCGGCTGACAAAATTCAAAACAGTCATTCCCACAATTTTTCCTGTGTCAGGTTGGACACGCACTAGTACATCATTTTCCAGTTCGCGCGAAATCGCAACTTGTGGCTCTCCGATTGTGATATAGAGTACATCCGCCTCGCGGTCATAAAAGAGACTAGTCATTTCTTCTTCCATACAATTTCTCCTTCTTTAACCTTGTCCGTCGCGTAAAAAGTCGAAACAAAATATTGCCCTGCCAATTTTACGACAATCACGATGAATTTCCCATCCAACACCTTCGAGTGAAACTTGTAATACAAATTCACCCGCGCGTCAGTCTGGCTCTTTTTCACAATATCAGGCGAGTTCAACGTATCGCCAACCGACTCGAAAAATAACTTTGCTTCGGGATGTTTGGATAGGACTACGTTATACACTTGTTCCGACAAATGAATGGTCTCGCCGCGATAGTCAATAAAGGCAAAATCCATTCCGGCTCCATCGGAGGTTATCGAGCGCTGACCAACTTTAAATTCGGAATTACATCCAAATCCCACGCGCTCTTTTCCCCCGCGCGATAATGTCGCCATGCGGCGGCGGCAATCATTGCCGCATTGTCCACGCACAATTTTGGCGGCGGAAATAAAACAGGGCGCGATGCCCGTGCGCTCATTTCGGCGCGCAGCATTTTGTTTGCCGCGACACCGCCCGCGAGCAAAACATATTTCGCATCATATTCTTCCACCGCTAGTTGTGTTTTCTCGACGAGCATGTCCACAATCGCGGCTTGCGCGCTCGCGGCAATATCGTTAACAGGCATTTCCGCGTCATCAAACTTTTTTACCAAATTCAACACCGCCGTTTTCAAACCGCTAAATGAAAAATCATACGCGCGTTTCGTTTGCGCGCGCGGCAATTTGAACGCGGACGCGTTGCCTTGCTCCGCCCCGCGTTGAATCGCCGGACCGCCGGGATAACCGAGTTTCAACAAACGCGCGATTTTGTCGAATGCTTCGCCCGCCGCGTCGTCTATTGTGTGACCGAGTTCGACGTACTCGCCATGTCCGCGCATCAAGACGAGCGACGAATGTCCGCCACTGGCAACCAGAGCGACAATCGGAAATACATTCTCCATTTCGGGTCCAATGTACGGCAAACCCGCGTCCAGCCAATTCGCGTAAATATGCCCTTCCAAATGATTCGTGCCGAGCAGCGGTAAATTTTGTCCGAGCGCGATGCCCTTTGCCGCGTTCACACCAACGAGCAGCGAACCCGCGAGTCCGGGTCCGTTCGTCACTGCAAGCGCGGACAGATCGCGCCACGTCACATTCGCCGCGTTCATTGCTTCGTGAATCACCGGAATAATTTTCAACACATGTTCGCGCGACGCGACTTCGGGAAATACGCCGCCATATTTCGCGTGCATTTCCGCTTGCGACGCTACCACATTCGACAAAATACGGCAGCCGTTTTCAATGACTGCCGCTGCCGTTTCGTCGCACGAAGTTTCGATTCCGAGAATTAGTTCGGACATCAGTAGCAGGTAGCAGGTAGCAGGTAGTAGCGAACTTGCTTACTACCTACTACTTGCTACCTATTCCTTCATTTCGGCACATTCGCCATATACGCGGCATCGCTATTGACAAAATACAATTTACGTTTCGTTTCGTTCACCGTAAAGTCTTGCAAATTCTTGAACACATCACCTTTTTCCGCGTACGGTTTGAATTGACGAACGAACTTGCCATTCTTATCAAACTCGACGATGCGTTGATTGCCCGCGTCCGCGATATACAACGAATCTACTTCGGGGCGCGTGAAAATTGCGACGGGATTTTTTAATGGCGTTGGCAACGCGCCAAGCTCAAACGGAATGTTGGTGCCGGAACGAAAACGCTGCACGGTACCATTGTCATTCAAAACCCACACATCGCCGTCAATCGCCAAATCAACGGCTTTGTTCAACAAGGGTTGCGCGTTCGCGGGAAAATAATTTACGCCTTTGGTTGTATAGCCACTCGCGTTGGGCGAATAGCGATAAATTTGATTGTTCTTGGCATCGAGCAAATAAATGTTGCCGCCAAAATTCGCCAGCGCGCGCAGTTCGCCCCACTTGTTTGCATCTTCTACAACTGTGCTCGTCCACTGATTCGCTTCCAAATCGTACGCGAGAATTGCATCTTTGGTAATCGCCACAATGGCGGCTTTGTCTTGCGTCGGCGCGGCGCTCGTCAACAGCTGAATTGTTTCGACTGTTTCCGCGCCAACTTTATCGCCAACTTTCAGCAGCATCCCTTCGTTCGGCGCAGGTTCTGCCGCGCCTGATGCGTCATTCACCACAAATTTGTACACACGTCCGCGCGCGTCCAACAAGAAAACATCTTGCTCACTCGCGGCGATTTGTTTCAATTGTCCGCCGCCGAGTTGTGTAATCGTCGGCAAAAAGTACAACACCGCAACGCCGTCAATTTCGTTCAATTGGTCTTGAATGCGATACAGCACACCGCGCGCTTTTTGCGTATCACGAATCGTTTGCGCTTCTTGGATAACTTTCAACGCGTCGCTCAATTGTTCGCGCGCTTGTACTTTGTCGGGATTCACTTCGGCTTGTTTCACCACCGTGTCCGCTTGCGCGACCAACGTATCATAACGCGCGCTTTGATTCCCGATTTCGACCATGTAGCGCCCGAACGCCAGTCCGATAAAAAGAATCGGCAGCGCGAGTGCCATTGCTTTGAGCCACACGGGGTCGCTCGTCGCGCGACGCGGGATGAGCGCAGTGGAACGCGGGGACGCGCCGGGCAGCACCAAACGCACCAACAACAGAAAAAATGTTATCAACGCACCGACGCCGAGATTCAAAAAACGATTCGTCTGTTTGCCGATGCCGTCCCAATCCACCGCGCCAAACGCGTTTGAAAAGAACCCGCCAATGGCTGCGCCGACCACCATTACGGTTCCGGTTGTACTGCCGACTGCGCGCGAAACATTTTCTTTTTGCGCGGCACGGCGCGCGGCACGTTCCGCGCGGCGGCGTTCGAGTTCTGCTTCCCATTCCTCGCGCGTCGGTTGTGGCGGCTGCGCGACCTCGCGGTTCACGCGCGGCGATTCATCCGGCACACGCGGTTGAATTGGCAACGCGATGGGATTTTGCATCGGCATCGCCGTCGCAACGGACGCGTAAACGGGCTGTGGCGCTTCGGGTTCAATTTCTTGTACTTGGTCTTGCTCCTCTTCCGCGTCTGCATCATCATCCCAAATCAATTCCGGTTCTGCGTCGGCAATCGGCGCAACGAACGGCGTATCTTCCCAATCCAATTCTGTTTCGTCATCTTGTTCAACAGGCGGTTCCGATTCATCCAACGATACGAGCGAATCGAGCGGCACGGGCAACGATTCAATGTGTGATTCGCTTGCGGTTTGCGCGTTCAATGGCGCGGGCGTTGCGTCATCGCCGGGAATGCGCGGCTCCATCAATTCCGCAATCAACGCGGTCATGTCCGCGTCTTCGCCCAATTCTTCCAAATGACCGGCAATTTCTTGCGCACTGCGTTCGGTGAACGCAATGGCGAGTTCTTGTGTGGTCGCAAGTTGTGTCAACGCACGCGTCGCCAAAACAAACACATCGCCGGAACCGACGGACGCGTGCGCGAGGTCCGAAGCAAATTCGCGGCGAATGCCGAGTGGCGCGGACGCCGTACCTTGCGGCGCAATCAACGGCGCGTCTTCGACAAACCAATCGGATTCGTGCGGATAGCGCGCGAGTTTTTCGCTCACTTCGACATAGACGACGGCAGGTCCCGCTTGCGCGACATACAAATCATTCCCGCGCAAGACCACCGCGCTGACACCCGCCATACGACGCGATTCACGCGCGACCTGACGATTCGATTCGTACAAATGGGCGTTTGCCGCGCGCAACGCTTCCGACAATGCGAAACTGATACTGCCGCGACTGGACGCAAACGTATCGCGGATGACTTCGATGAGCGCGCGTTCAATTTCGCTGCGTCCTTCGACTTCGCCGCTTACGTCGAGACAAATGTACAAGTTGCCGCGTCCGCGCGCCAAATCGCCGAGGCGCGCTTCGACAAACGCGGCGACATTGTCGGGCTGGTCTTGCCACATGCCGTCCACTACGCTGACAGTGGCAACATCCACATCAAACGCGGGCACGAGCGTATCGCCATGCAGCTCAACGTCCATCTCGTTCGCGTCGTCCTGAAAATCGTCCATTGGCTAGATTATACAATGAGCGCGCGCGCTTGTAAATTGAATTTGCGCGCGGCAGAGGGTCAATCCATAAATTGGATTTCGCCTTCTTGAATTTTGGCGATTCGCACCAACGCCGCGACGGGAACGTTCATTGCTGCCAATGCTTCGCGCCCGCCCTCGAGTACTTTTTCAATCACAACGCCAATGCCGACAATTTTCGCGCCGCCGTGTTCGGCAAGACGACACAACGCGAGCATCGTTTGCGCGTTGGTGAGGAAATCGTCAATGATGACGATGCGGTCCTGCGGGGTGAGAAATTCGGGAGAGGCATACAAATCAATTGCTTGATGACTCGTTTGCGAAATGGTGGATTCGGTCAAGAGTTCGCGCGGCATTCCGGCGGCGCGGCGTTTGCGCGCAATAACGAGCGGCACATGCAGCACCGCCGCCGTTGCGAACGCGGGCGTGATGCCGCCCGTTTCCACCGTCATAATTTTGGTCGGCTGGGTATGCGCGAGTCGCCGTGCAAACTCATTTGCGATCTCGTGCGTCAAATCGGGGTCCACTTGATGATTCAAAAAAGAATCTACTTTGATAATACCGCGTCCGAGTTCTTGGCTTTCGGCGCGGATACGTTCTTTGAGTACTTGCATAGTCAGAATCAAGTAATCCGTAATCAGTCTTCCGCTGATAACGGATCACTCACCCTCGCGCTCCATCATGGCGCGTAATGTCTGCACCGTTTCAATTTCGCTTGCGGATTTGTCGGGGCGAAATGCGACAATGCGCGCGTGCCGCAGCGCGACGCCGGATTTGTACACAGGCGAACGTTGAATGTTATTGAACGCAACTTCCACTACGACGCGCGGTTCGACAAACACTGTGCCGCGCGACTGATGCGTTTTCAATTCTACAAGTTTCGGCGTGAGCGTTTTGAATTCCTCATCCGTCATTCCTTTGAACGTTTTGCCCACTTCAAGAAATTCGCCTGTCGTTTCATTGCGCGCGGCGAGATGTTGATTTGAAAGCCAACCGTGTCTGCGTCCATAACCCCAATCGGAAGCAACAATCACAAGGTCGAGCGTATGCACCGGTTTCAATTTCAACCACTGCTTGCCGCGTTCACCGGGCGTGTACGGCGATTGCAAATTTTTTGCCATCACGCCTTCGTGTCCTGCCTCGCGCGCCGCGCGCAAAAAATTTTCACCGTCGTCAACATTTTCGATGACACGACGCGCGACGCGCGCAATCCCGCCCGCGATCTTTTCTAAAACTTGCCAACGTTCCACATTGGCTTGGTCAAGCAACGCTTTGCCGTCGCAATACAAACAATCAAACAAAAATAATTGCACAGGAATTTCTTGCTGCATCGCCTCTATCTCGCGTTCGCGTCCCACACGGCGCATCAAAATTTGGAACGGACGCACGCGTCCATGCGCGTCAATCGCAATCACTTCGCCTTCGAGAATCGCATCGCGCGCGCGAATCTCTTGGCGTACTTGTGTCGCGATTTCGGGCAGTGAGGCGGTGATGTCGGAAAGATTGCGCGAGAATAATTTTACGTCGTCGCCACGTTTATGAATTTGCAAACGCGCGCCGTCGAGTTTGTACTCGAATGCGAGGGGTGATTCGATTTCCGCAAAAACTGCGGAAACCGAATCCGCGCTTTGCGCGAGCATGGGCTTGAGCGGGCGTCCAAGTTGGAGCGATAACTTTTGCAAACCTTTTTCGCCGAGCGCAATCGCCGTGTATGCTACCGCGCCGACATCGCCCGCGAGTTGATTCGCGCGCCGAATTGTCGCGGCAGGAATGTTTGTGTTGCGAACGAGTGCGTCGAGCAACGAACCTTCACTCACGCCAACGCGCATTTCACCGCTGACTTGTTTGGTGACGTATTTCGCTTCGACAATGGACGCGCGACGAAACAATGCTGCCAGCAATTCGTCTTTGCGCGCGCGCGAACCGCTGCCTGTTGTTTCCGCGATTTCTTCGTAGGTGTGGTACACATCGAGAATCTGCAACGGTGCGCCTTGCGCTTTCCAATTGCGCGCGGTGAGCCATTGCGCCACTGCATCGCCAAAATCCGCCGCACTGCCCGACCATTCGATTTCTGAACCGACAACATTTTCGAGAACGCGATTCAACGCCGCGCCGCTGATATTGACAATGCGCGCATCGCTTTCGGGGAAAATGCGCCCAATCAACAACCGCGACGCAGGCGCGATTTCGTCGGGCGCGATGCTTTTCAAATACGCGCCAATCAGCGCGCTATGTTCTAATTTCTTTTTCGTTGCGGCGAGTTGTTCGCCGAGATTGGCTAGGTCGAGAAAGAGAGACATTTTGGAGATTAGAGATTAGAGATTGCAGTAATCGGTAATCAGTTTGGCTTATCCGATTTGCGATACGCGATTCGCTACCTGCCTTCGACTATCTGCTATCCGCAATTTTGGTAAAACGTTACAAGCTGCGTATAATGTTTTACGGAATTTCGGGGTGTAGCGCAGCCCGGTAGCGCGCTTCGTTCGGGACGAAGAGGCCGGAGGTCCAAATCCTCTCACCCCGACCAATGTAAAGGGTAATGAGCAAAACTCATTACTCTTTATTTTTTTGGACAAACGATTTTGTCGCCGCATGTAGCGCGCGTTCGGCGTCAATGCCGTGCTGTTCAGCTATACGGGCAATTTCTAAAAGCAGTTCCCCTACCGCGCGTTCACGGTCACGCGCGCGCGCGATTTTTGATTTCACCTCGCTGTCACGTTTCACCTTTGGCGTTTGACCGTTCTTGCGCCGCGCGCGTTCGGAAACTTTTTGGGCGCGCGTGAGTGCGGGCAAATCGCGCGGAATGCCTGCATCAAGCGCGTGCGCGTCGTGCGTTTGCCCCTTGCTCTTTTTTTCGGCTTGTTTGATTTTTTCCCAATTGTCCAAGACCGTACTCGCATCGTGCGCTTGTTCGTCTCCAAACACATGCGGATGACGCCGAATTAATTTCGCTGCGAGTTCCATGCCAACGTCGCTCAGCATGAATTCGTTTTGGTCGCGCGCAATTTGCGTTTGAAAAAGCACATGCAAAAAAATATCGCCCAGTTCTTCTTTCAAGTGTTCGATGTCATTGTCCGAAATCGCTTCAATCACTTCATACGTTTCTTCAACCATTGCGCGCGTGATGCTCGCGTGTGTTTGTTCCAAGTCCCACGGACAGCCGCCAACGGGCGCGCGCAGACGCGCCATGATGTTGGCAACGGTGAGCGGTGAACTCGAATGGGCAAGCGGCGCGACACACAGAATCATATTGCGCGAAATTTTCGTGTCGGGTTTTAAGGTGTCAAGTGTCACGTACTGCGCGCGTTTATTCTTTACGAGCGCGATAGGATGCGACGCGGGATAATTGACACGCAGCGTACGCGCGATTTCTTTAAGGTTTGCAGCGTCGAGCTCAAATACCAACGCGGGACGGTCGGTATCGAGACGCGGAAACGAATCGGCGAGCAATTCGCGCGCCGAGATAATTTGCAGACCGCGCGCCATTGGGTCGAGCTGTAATTGTTCAAAAAGTGGTTCAAGGTCGAAATTTTTCATGATTCCTCTTAGCTGCGCCGTGATGCAAAAAACGCGGCAAGCCCCAACAACACTGCGCCGACAAATAAAACGACGGCGAGTCCAATAAACAATACCGTGTTGTTTGTTTGCGCGGGCGGTTGGATTTCAGGCACACCGCCAAAAACGCGCGTGCGCGGCGGTTCAATCTCTTCGCCCGCAGGAATTGCGACAAGCGTCGTGTCCGGTGTTGCCGCGAGCCGCGTCGCTTGGTCGGGCGCAATCGTCGGCACGTTCTCGAACGTCGGCGGTACATTGGGAGTCGCGGTTCCCCGTGGTGCGGATGTTTTCGTCGGCGGCAGCGCGGTATGCGTCAACGTTGGTGACGGCGTGATCGTTTCCGTAAGTGTTGGTGAAAGCGTTGGAGTCGCGGTCGGCGGAATAAGCGTTGGCGTGGCGGTGACAACGTTGCCCGTGCCACTGCCGCTTAGAATCATCGAAGGCGGCGGCTTGGGCGGATGCAAGTCGCTGATTTTGAATTGTTTGCTCGCACTGCCTTGTGTACCAACGGCGGAAATGTACACGCGGTCAGCGTCCGCGCTGTACACATATTTTTGCGAAATGTTTTGCGTGCGCGCGGTTTCGACATTGATGTTGAAAAAATCGCCGCCGTCGGCGAGAACGATTAAACCCGAAAGCAGCGACGAGCGTCCATTCGTGCCTTTGTCATCACCGTCGCGCACTTGGGCGTACACAATCGCGCCGTCCGCATCCGAACCGTCAGGATTTTTTACGCGCCCGAAAATAAAATACGGTGTCGTCGGTTGAATCGCCGGACCGAGCCGCACCGACCAATGCGCGCCGCCTTTGGTGTAGGTTTCGTCACCCGAAACAATATCAAAGGTGTAGGTTGTTTTCGCCGCGAGACCGCTGATTTTGATGTAATGCGTGGTGCCTTGAAATTCTGCGCCGCGCACATCTTGATACGTCGCGTTGTTGAGTTTTACGCTGCCCGTTTGCGCGGATTGCGTGCGCCAAGAGACGACGAATTGATTTTCGGGACTCACACCATTGAACAAAACGACCACATTCGAAATACAAACGGAATTGGTGGGGTCAGCAGCTGCGGGCGCATTAAAACACGCATTCGCTTGCTGTGGAGGTTCCGCACGCGCGGGGTCCGCGCGCGAGACAGAGAGGACCAAAAGCACAACGGCGATAACTACAAGCCAAACAAATGCCGCGCGCCAGATTTTTTCGACCAGGTTCATTGAAAATGCAAGTTATGTCTGATGTTACGCATGTCATTTCGACCGCAGTGAGAAATCTCAATTTTTGAACGAGATTTCTCGCAAAAGCGGCTCGAAATGACAGCTAGTGCGTAACGTGAGTTATATGTACCATCCTTACAGGGCTTTGTCAAAGAATTTTGACGCGGCGCGGAGGTTGTTTTGACGCACTTGGACACTGTGATATACTCGCCTGCTGTGATTGCGGAATTTTTCGCAAACAAGCCAATTTTTGAATTTCCGGTTATAGTGCAATGTCGTTCGCGCGTTTTTTGATTCTCACTTGTCTCGCTCTCTTTGTTCTCATCCTCGCCGCATGTGGACAGCGTCCCCCGATTGAAACGACGATTCTTTCCCCCGTGAATGAATCGCCGACTTCGTTTATTGATTTGCAAGTCGCCGCCGCACAAACGCAACAAACGATCACTGCCACCCTCGCCAGCGAAACGCTGACGCCGACAATTGCCGCCACGCTCCCGCCAACGGTTGAACCCACGCTCACCATCAGCGCCACCGAAACCATTTCTGCTGCAGAAACCATTTCGCAAACTACCCCTTCATCAAATTCGGGACAAGCCACACCTGCCGCAATCGCGAGTGTCACCACGACAGTCACTGTGAACGCGGGCGCAACGCCGTGCTTTGGTTCGATTAACGGCAGTGTCGTCGCGGACTTGAATGCGAACAACCAAGCCGAGTCGGGCGAACCCGGCGTACTCGGCGCGAAATTATTTTTATACAACGCGTCCGGCGTCGTCGGTTTGTACACGACGGGGAATGGACAATTTTATTTTCCGGGACTCGTTGCGGGAAAATATACATTGACCGCCGCACCGCCCGTCGGTTTTACACCGAGCGGACAACCGACGTACGAGCTGGAAGTGAAATGCGGCGAAACGATTACGCAAAATATTTTGCTTCAAGGCGGAGGCGTTTCGACCACCGTCACCGCGACGCCAACCGCGCAAAGCAAAAGTAAAATCACGCCCGTTGCGAGTGAACAAGGCACACCACGCGCGAGCAAGAGCAGCAACACCGCGAGCAATTTCAAACCATTCACCGTCGCGGCAGTGTACGACATTGCGGGTTGTGGCGCATTGAACGCGCCCGGGCTTTATCGCCTCGCCACGTCGCTCACGAGTCAATGGGACTGTATCCAAATTTACAGTGATAATGTGATTTTTGATTGTCAAGGGTATTCGCTGAACGGTACAGACTTGAACGGGTACGGCGTCGTCGTCCATCAAATCGGCAATGTGTTGAGTCAGCGCGCGCCGCGCAATATCGAAATTCGCAATTGCAAATCGCAAAAACACAAGTACGGAATTTTCATTGATGCGGCGGACAATTTATACGTACACGATAACACGCTCATCAATCATTTCCGCGACACGGACGAACGCAACTTTGGACAATTTCTCGGACTGACCGAAGGCGGCGGAATGCGGATTGGTTCAACGACGAACGCGCTCATTGAAAACAATCGCACCGACAACAGCGCGACAGGAATTGATGTACGCAATTCAAGCGGCGTGATTGTGCGCGGCAATACCGCGAACGGCAACAGCGCGTGGGGCGTCCATTTTTACAATGTGCAGTACAGTGAAATTTCCGAAAATACGACAACGGACAATTTGCGTTACTGCGCGTGGGGCAACGGCACCGTCGGTCCCGGTTGTGACGCGGGCGGCATCATGCTGCAAAGCGGTTCGAGCAAAAATGTAATCGCAAACAATACCATCACCGGCTCGAACGGCAACGGCATCTTTATCAAAGCACACGGGACTGCGTGCGGCGATGGCAATGTGATTTCGGGCAACACCATCAGCGGTTCGTTGTATAACGCGATTGAACTTTCGTTTTGCCGCGATAACAAACTCGATGCAAACCGCATCAGCAATTCACTCGATGGCATTTGGCTCGGCTTTGCCAAAAATAACGCGGTGACGGGCAATCAACTCCAAGATTTGGGCAATCACGGCATCATCTCGTGGAACAGCAGCGACAATAACATTTCGACCAACACGATTATCAACAGCCGCGAAGGGTTGTATTTTTATTCGTCGGACTATGACCGCGAACAATTTTTCTTTGTGCAAGGTTCGCCCGAAGACCACACGTCGCGCGGCAATTGTTTGTGTGACAACAAACTGCTCCAAAATGCCGTCGCCGCGATTCATTTGAACAATTCACTTCGCAATCAAATCACGCAGAACCATCTCACCAACAACGGCATCAATTTCATGATGGAAGGCAACACGGCGGGCAACATTATTCAAGACAATGTGATTGAAGGCGGCGCGTACAACATCAACGCACCGCGCGCCGTCAATGTGTCGTTCACCAACAAACCCAACGCGCTCACCGCATACGATTGGAACGGACGCGCGTTGTCACGTCAAGAATTTGTACGCGCGATTGCGACGGACGACGCGAACGATTCGTTTGATTTACGCTGGTTCAAGTACAAGCTGCGCGCAAGCATCATTAAATAAAAAAAAGAAACCGCTGTTTGCAAACAGCGGTTTTTATTTACACAAACATACTCTGCATTTTTATCGCCAAACCAATATCGCCTTCGATTTTTACTCTGCCTGTCAACACCGCTTGCGTCGCATTGAGATTGCCCGTCAAAATCGCAACCCAATCGTCTGCCGCAGCTTTCATCGTCACGCGCGGATTCTCTGCCTGTCCCACGCCCGCAACGCATTTTCCCTCTGCAATCGCGAGCCAATACTGTCCGCCATTGTCCCCGCTCAAATCAAATTGAATCACCGCGTTCAGCCCTTGCGCTTTTTCGGGTACGAAATGTTCTGCCAGCGAAGGAAAAATCGCGGCGACTTGATCGGGAGTGGCTCTTGGGTTGTCCATAGTCATTGGCTCGTCGAAAATAATACTTGCGCCAATCCTTGTGATTCACCACGGATTACGCCGATAACGCGGATGAAATCAGCGCAATCCGCGTTATCCGTGTTTAAATGAAATATTCTATTCCGGTTCCAGTACCATTATCGGAATGGGACGCCCGCCTGTGCGCGTTTTGTAGGACGCGTATCCTTTGTACAAATCCACTGCGCGCTGCCAATAGGTTTCGTATTCTTTGCCGCTTGCCTCACGCGCAATGAATGTTCGCGTTTCGCCGCCATACGTGATTTGCGCGCGCGGATTGACGCGCAGATTGTGATACCACGCGGGAAATTTTTTACCGCCCCAATTCGACGCAATGAGAAAAATTTTCTCGCCGTCAGGAATTGCGATGAGTGGAATCGCGCGCGGCTGTCCACTTTTCGCGCCCGTCGTCGTACACATCACAATCGGCAGTCCGGTGAAAAATGACGCCACACTTGTTCGTCCCTTGCTCGCGCGCAAAAACGGACGGTCAATGTGATGAAAGATATACGAAAAAATTTTCGCGCCGAGCGCCGACGAAGAACCGATGTGCGCGAGACGATGAAACGCGTTAGGGTGCGGCGGAGGAATGAGCATAGGGAATTGAGAAATGAAAAATGGAAAATGCAAAATAACGAACGACTATTTCGGCATCGCGTCCACAATTTCCGTGCGCTGTGCGAGGATGGTATTGGACGCGGTAAAACAATGATAAACGCGGAAAGAACGAACTGATTTACTTTCCGCGTTCATCTGTGAGAATCCGTGTCCGAAAGATACAGTTGCGCTTGGTCAGGTCCGGGAAATTACTTGACCGTCAAAATCATAATTTTCCCATTCTGCACAATCACCGAACTGTCGCTGTACGTGCCGGCACCGAAACCGGTGACGGTGACAGTGAATGTGACGATGCCGCCGAGGTCTTGGATGTTGCTTACGGCGAACTTGGTTCCCACACTCCCCGCCAATTGCAAATTCGAGCGCAGCGTTTGCGTGCCGATGCCGCTGGTGCCAGCAATGTCATAGATTACGTTCGGGTCAAAATACGCGAGCGCGCCATCCACATCATTTTTCGCGAGGGCGTCGAACGCGGCTTGAACAATTTTGCCGCCCTCATTCGTTGCGGGCGCTTGCGTAGGTTCGGGTTCGTCCGTCGCTTCGGCAGTCGGCGCTTCTGTTGCCTCCGGGGTCACGTCCGCGCTTTCGGGCGCGCCGGTGTGACGCGCCGTCCATTTCGTTTCCGCGTCCGTGTCACCACAAAACGTTTTGCCTTGAACAGCCAGTGTGCCGGACGCGGCGTTGTTGGATTCAAATTTTCCCTTGAGCGTAAATTTCACATCATCGCTGTTGGTCAACGTCAGCGTAAATTCCGAATTTTTAATCGCCGCGTCGTCCACCGAATTGGCAAGCGTGCCGCTAAACGAACAACCGCCCGTATTGACGAAATAATTCAGATTCGCAAACGTGATGGCATTGTTCTCGACGCGAAAAGATATGGGGCTGTCTTCCGTATCCGTGCCTTCCCATTCGCCTTCCAGTGAATCGAAATTTTTTGTTTCGGTTGGGGTTGTCGGTTCCGTCGTCGGCTGTGTTGTGCCTGACGCGCCGGGCATATCCACCGCGTCGCTCGGCGCTTGAATTTTGATGTCCGCGTCATAATCCGCGAGCTGCGCGTCAAACGTGAACGAACCTTTTTTGCTCGCGTCCGTTTTAGAGTGCGCGTCGAAATTGTACGCGATGCGATAGACTCTGCCGTCCGCGCACACCGACACTTGAAATTCCGCGCGGTCAATTGTTTCGAGCGTGAGCGTTTCTTCACTCAACAATGCCGACTGTGCGATTTTTGGAAAGACTGCATCGAACGCCGCTCGGCTGCCCGTATAAACATCGCAGGTTTGCGCGCCCAACGTCTCACTGCCCGTTTTTGAAAACGCATTGTCGCCGTATGTTGCTTCACTCATCGGCGCGAGCAAATTGGTCGGTGTAAAGGTCATGCCTTGCGCGTCTTGCGGCGACAATTTGTACCAGCGCAATTGCGTTTCATTTTCCAATTTGCCGCGCATGTACACATTGTTCTGCGAAAACACAATGTCGAGCAGTTCGCTCGCGGGGTCGAAACCGGAAAAGAGTCCGATGAACGACGCGACGAAACCTTTCAGTTCGTATGCGGAATCAGCGCCGTTTTGTTCAACCTGCATATCAAAAATCAACACCTTACCCTCGGTCACAGGTACATTTTGCGGTTGAAAGAAAATCGGACTCACCTGCGATTTTGCAGTCATGCGAAATGATTTTGCCACGTGAAATTTTACGAACGCGTCGCTCACAATTTTGTTTGCATTCGCACTAGCAATCGTCGCAGGCGGATTCGTCGCGGGAACATTCGTTGCGGTGGGCGCAGCTGTTGGCGGCATAAGCGTTGGCGCGCTCGTCGGCGCGAAGGTTGGTGGAACGGGCGTTGGCGCAGGAGTGGAACAACCAAACAAAAATACAAAACCGAGCATTAAACTTGCCATGACAAAAATGGTGCGTGTTGCTTTCACTGTTGCTCCTTGAAAAGGTAGGGCAAATTTCTGCGATGCAGTCCATCGCCATTTACCCGCTTGGAATTTGAGGTGCGAAAAACATTTGCAGACATACGAGGCGCGGCGCTTTCGGTTTCACCTAAATTTTCCAGACTTGAATCGGAAACATTATGCTATAATCTTGAACAGTTGCAATTATGGCACATGTAATCGCCGTTACCAATCAAAAAGGTGGCGTGGGCAAAACCACAACCGCCATCAATCTCGGCGCGGCACTGGCAGAGATGGGACATTATACCCTGCTCGGCGACCTCGACCCGCAAGGCGGCTTGTCGCTCGGACTCGGACTCGCCGCGCACGACCTCGACCTCACCATCTACAACATTCTCACCGATACGCGCATTCCCGTCGCAGGCATCACGCATCACATTCGCGCGCACCTCGATTTGCTTCCTTCCAACATTGACCTCGCTGTTGCGGAATTTCAACTCATCGCGCAAATGGGACGCGAATATATTTTGCGCGAAGCATTGCAAAGCGTGCGCGGACAATATGAATACATTGTGTTGGATTGTCCGCCGTCGTTAAATTTATTGACGGTGAACGCGCTGACCGCCGCCGACGCGATTATTGTGCCATTGCAAGTCGAATATTTTGCGATGCGCGGTTTGGAACAATTGATGGATGTGTTTGGACGCGTGCGGCGGCGTTTGAATCCAAACTTGGAAATCATTGGCATTGTGCCGACGATGGTGGATGTGCGTCGCACGAACGACCAACAAATTTTGCAAGAAGTGACGAAAGCGTATCCGGGCATGTTGCTCGATGTGTACATCAAAGAGAGCATCAAGTTTGCAGATGCGCCGCGTCATCAACGTTCGATTTTGGAACTCGACCCGCGTCACGACGGCGCGCGCGCGTATCGCCAACTGGCGCGGCTCGTGTTGAAACATTACGGCGAATATGCCGAGCCGGAGCCTGCGGACGAAATGGAAATTGCTGAAACAATTTCCGAAACGCCACACAGCGCAGAATATCCTCCGAGCAACGGCACGAACGGCACCGCCGCGCACAGCGAAAATTCACCAACCGAAATTTCAAGCATCGAATCTTTCGACACAGCCCAAGATAACTATCCAACCTCCAACTTACAACTGCCAACGTCCAACATTTAGGCTTGTCCTCCAGAGGAAAACAACATGGCACAAGATACAATGCGCTCGCCCCGCCGACGACCCGTTGATGTTTTGTTCGGCGAAGAGGTGGAATTGAAACCGAAGCCAACTGCTTCCGAAACGGACGCGAAGCAAGCGACGCCGGGCTATATGGTGGAACCGCCGCGCCCCGTCACAAATTTGCGTCCGCCGCCGCCCGAATTTCCAAATGATTGGCGTGCGACTTCGACGCCCGAACCTGTGGTCGTCATCGAACCACCGCCGCAAATGCAAGCACAGCCCGACCCGGTTGCGCCGCCGCCGAAACCGCCCATCACCGAAATGCCAGCCGTAAATCTGATTCAAGAAGCCGTGACATTCACCGTGAGCGAAGAACGTCGCCGCCCGAACGATGACGGACAAACGCGCGTCGTGGAAACTCCACCGCTGTTTGTCGCGCCCCCCGCGCCGGTTCCGCCAACACCGCCTGCGTCCGCCGCGCCCGTTTCCCTTTACGGACAAACGGAATTGTTGGAACTCTCGCAATTCGTTGACCAACTCTATCAAAACGTTGCGGACGAAACGAGCGACAGCGCGGCATTGAACGCGGAATGTTTGGCAAATTTGAATGCAGCGCGCGCGGGAATCGAACAAGGCAAATACGCGCAAGCAGAAGCGTCTGCCGAATTGGTCAAGGCGCGTTTGTTGCGCGCGCGTGCGAGTCGCGCGTCCGCCGCGTCACCAACAACGCGTTTGCTTTTTGGCGGTCTCATCGTCGCCGCGTTGGTGGGGATTGTCTTATTTGCCCTTCCAGTCGTCCTCCGCATTGTTCCCGCAATCATTCCGCTTTTGCGCGGCGCGGGGCTGGGCATGTTGGGCGGCGCGGCGATGGCATTGTACCAATTGGCGCAGCACATTGCGCGGCGCGAATACGATGTCGCGTTCAATTCCAAATACGCGCTCTCGCCGTTGTTTGGCGCGCTCTTTGGCGCGGTAGCGTATCTGCTCTCGCTGTTGGGAATTCTCGCCGCACCGAACGCATTGGGAATTCCGGGCGAACCCGCGCTGATGTATCTCGTCGCGCTGCTCGGCGGAATTTTTAACGATGCGATTCTTGGCGCAGTGCGCGGTTGGTTGCCGCAACGCAAAATGTAAAACGCGCGTCTCTGCGTAACATCTAGTGCATTGGTTCCAACGCAACCAAATTGCGTTGGTCTGAATTCCGAAAGACGACGGGGGGCTGTCGTTTTTCGGAATTCTTTTATCGCAAAGGATGCAGTGATGTTACAAATTAAAAACGCGCGCTTGTTCACATTGGGAATTGTGATTTTGCTCGGCGCGCTATTTTTCACACGAGGAATATTTTCGATGCTGGAGAAAAATTCACAAGCGACAACGGCTGCGACAACACCCGCCCCGCGCTATCTCGCACTGGGCGATTCGTACACGATTGGCGAGAGTGTACACGAGCACGAACGTTTTCCCGTCCAACTGGTGGAACAATTGCGCGCGCGCGGCGTATCCATCGCGGACGCCGCCATCATTGCGCGCACAGGTTGGACGACGGACGAATTGTGGAACGCGTTGGATTTGCGCGAACCACAAGGGACCTACGAACTCGTGACCTTGTTGATTGGCGTGAACAATCAATATCGCGGACGCAGCGCGGAAGCATATCGTCCCGAATTTGTAAAACTGTTACAGCGCGCGATTGCGTATGCGGGTAATGATGCGTCGCGCGTGGTTGTGGTTTCGATTCCCGATTGGGGTGTTACGCCGTTTGGCAGAGACCGCAAAAATGTTGGGGGTGAAATTGACGCGTTCAACGCAGTGAATCGCGCAGAATCCTTACGATTGGGCGCGCACTATGTGGACATTACGCCGGGCTCGCGCGAGGCATTGCACGACGCGGCGTTGATTGCCAATGATGGGCTGCATCCGTCAGAAAAAATGTACACGCGTTGGGTCGAATTGATTACACCCATTGCGGAAAAAATTCTGCGCGGGAGTGTGGGATAGTCACGTAGCGCGCGGGGTTACAGATTCAGCGCGCACGATTGATTTTCAATCCACATCAATTCGCTTCAAACGCGGACTCGGCGTCGTACCGGGCGTGAGTCCGCGTCGCGCGAGTGGTTTGCCGTCACTCTCTTTGAGTTCCGCGCGAAATGGCAGCGGCGGCGCGGCAGCAATACTATCGCCCACAAAAAAACCGTCGAGCGGTGCGGCGTTCGTTTTCCAAAAAGTGATGCGTTCGGGTGTCACCTCACCGTTCACGAAAATTTTTACGCGCGGAAAACCTGCCAAGTCCAATTGTTGGCGCATCGCTTTCAGCATGTCCGGCAAGTTGTCATCCTCCGCCGCTTCTGCTTGAACGACAACGCCCGTTAAATGTTCACCCAAACCGAGCGCGATGCGGACGGCTTCATCCACCGACTCGTGAAAAGTGCCAACCAACGCGAGACGCGGAATGTCTGGGGCGAGGGTTTCATCCCATGCGCGAAGTGCGCGCAAAGCATCGCCGCGCAAGACCAGATATGCACGCGCCAAGAGCCCGCGCGCCAACAGTGAACCAATTTCAATCCTGCCAACTTGCGCCGCGTATTCCAAATACGCGAGCGCGTCGGGCAAAATCAAATTCGGCGCGGTTAGCATCACGGGCAAGGGGTCTGCCTTTTCCACAATTGCTCGCGCTGCCGTTGCCCAGCCCGATTGCGTTGCGAGCAAACCGACAATGCCGTTGACCGCCGCGCTGTATTCCAAAAAATGTCCGCGCACGCGCATTGCCACTTGGTCGGGCGCGAGCATTGCCCCATCGTCCAGCGTCCACACTTGAAACCCGTGTCCCCCCAAATCACGCAAGCGTTTGATAACATCCTGTACGCCGCACAAAATTCCGTCGCGCTGTGGCAGCACCTCTATCGTTGCAATCGGGTCGAGCGCTTCGCGCACCAACACCGCTTGCATTTGCCGATTCAATTCGTGTAAGGTGGACATGGCACATCCCGATACAATTCGCTTGATGGATACATGTTTTACAGTTGTTTTTGAGTATAATCATTCATATTGCGTTGTCAATGAAAAATAAAATGACACTAAAATCTGCAAGGGCATTGAAAATGAAGGGGGCAGCATGTCCAAGACATTGGTCGTCTTGAACCCGATGGCGGGTCACGGCGCAGCACTGAAAATGTTTCCGCAAGTGGAGCAAGCATTGCGCGGCGCGGGAATGGAGTACGATGTTGCACACACGCGCGCTTCATTGCATGCGGTGCAATTGGCATGGGAAGCGCCAAGTCAAGGATACGAGCGCATTATCGCCGTCGGCGGTGACGGCATTGTGCACGAAGTGGTGAATGGTTTACTGCGCGCGTCGAACGAAGGCGAAACGATAGCGCTCGGCATTATTCCGCTCGGCACGGGGAATGATTTTATCAAATCCATACCGCCCGCGCTGACGCCGGGACAAACGCGCGACGATTGGAAAATTGCAATTCCGCGCGTGACTTCGCCCAACACCGCGTTGGTGGACGTGGGAAAAATCACGGTGGACGTTCCAACGCCCGGCGTGCCGCATCCGCAGTATTTTACCAACGGCACGGATGTCGGATTCGGCGCGCTCGTCGCCAAAGCGATTCGCGGAATTCCGCTAACGGGCATGGCAGCGTATTTGGTGGCAATTATTCAAGTGCTGGCGGATTACGGACTGCCGCGCATCAAATTGACGGTGGACGATACCGAAGTGTTGGAATTCAATACCACTCTCACCGCTGTCACGAACGGGCGTTGTTTTGGCGCGTCGTTTTGGCTGACGCCGATGGCAGACATTACAGACGGTGAGATGAATATCATTATCGCTAGAGCGTTGAGCCGCGTTGGGATTCTCCGCATCATTCCATTATTGATGAACGGCACACACTTGAATCATCCCGCGGTGAGTTTCAAAACCGCGCGCAAGGTGGTGATTGAATCCGCCGACCCGTTGATTATGGAAGCGGACGGCGAGATGCCGTTTCATCTGGCGCGGCGTATGGAAATCGAAATTTTGCCGAAACGCTTGAGAGTGATGGTCTAGGTGGTCGGATGGACGGATAGTCGGTTGGTCGAGCCACCTGCTATCTGCCATTGGCTATCTGCGAACTGCTAAATGATTGATGCAACTTTGTACAAACAAGTAATGCGCCGTTACGCGACAGGCGTGATGGTCTTGACGGTGCGCGATGGAAATGATTTTCACGCGGTTACGGTGAACAGTGTCACATCCGTTTCGCTCGAACCGATTCAGTTGTTGGTCTGTCTGGAAAAAAATGCGCGTTCGCACGAATTGATGCAACAGACAAAAACCTTCGCGTTGAGCATTTTATCAAACGCACAAATCGAATTGGGCAAAAAATTCGCGTACGACCGCGTCGCGCGCAATGAACCGCGCGAACAAAGCGCGTATTTTATTTCTCCACGCGGCGAATTGTTATTCGAGAATTCGTTGGGCTATTTTGAATGTCGCGTCGTGGCGGAATACGCAGGCGGCGATCACACGATTTTTTTGGGCGAGGTTGTGAATGCAGAACCCGGCGCGGAGGATGATCCATTGATTTATTTTCAAAGTACTTGGGTTCAATTGCATGGCTAACAATTTCGTGCGCCGATGGGAGTCTCTTATGAATACGAATCCTTCACCCAGGCATACCGCCGATGGCACGCTCTTGCCCACCGACTGGCGAACGAATTTGCCCGTGCGTTGGGTCCTCAATCCCGACAAGCCGCACCACTGCGATGCCTGCCTCTCCTATGCAGGCGAATATCCAAACTGGGAAACGATGCTGCAAAAAACGAACGGCGCCGAGCCCGGTTTTTTCCCCGCGTGCGCTCGTCCCACCGACATGACCAATGCGACTCAACTCATCGCGTGTTGGGATGCGTGTCAGTGCAGTGTAGAAATCATTTTCAATGGGGACTGGAAGCACTTGATGTAAGACAAGGTTGCCAATCGTGTTCGCGTTTCAATGCAACGAGCGCGTCGGCGGCAGAGATGGTGGGGAGGAAGGACATTGTTCGCGTGTTCAATCATTGAGCTCAAGGTGCTATCGAAAACCTCCGCCACTTGGACCACAATCCGCAACCGTCGTCATTACAGCCGCGCACTTGCCAAACATAGTTTGTATCGCGAGCAAGTGGCTCTGTAATGAACTGTGAATTTTCTAAAGCGGTTTGATGCTCCGCAATTGCACCGTTTTTAGAACCCTGCTTGATAACAAGTTCATAGCGCGTCGCACACTCGACATTTTGCCAATCCAATTTCACTTTTTGTCTATTCACTATTGCGTTTTGCGTCGGCAAAAGCAATGACGTGCGCGTCAACGGAGGCGCGTAATGCACAATCAATGGCTCCGATTGATTTCCGTTCGTGCGACTACCAACTGCCCAAACATCCGTTGCAGAAAGCGCCGCTACATCATTGAGCGCACCGTCACCATTTAAAGAATTCGTTTCGTCCCGCGTCCATGCCGTTCCATCCCAATGGAGAACATAGAGACGATGGTCATTGCCTTTTGACGAGCTTCCAACCGCCCAAATGTCACTCGCACTGGAGGCGAATATCCCACCCATTCGCGCGTTTTTCGCGATTGAATTGGGGAGAGGATGTACACTCCACGCGTTCCCGTCCCAATGTAAAATCAAGGCATGATGGATATTGTTGTTGATGTAACGCCCGACTGCCCAGATGTCATTGGCAGAGATAGCCGCCACACCCGTCAGTTCGTTATGCCCACTTCCAACATTGGGACTTGGGACGTGCTGCCACGTGTTGCCATCATAATGCAGAATGAGCGTTTGTTCCGGGTCATGTTGGTTCAAAAAAGAACCAACTGCCCAAACATCATTTGAAGCCAATGCCGCCAACTCACCAATCCAATTAGAGCCGTCACCCGCGTCAGGGCTTGGCACAAAACTCCATTCCTCTCCGTCCCAGTGAAGCATCAATGTTCTTTGGATATCCTGTGAAATGGCTCCACCTGCCCAAACGTCATCGGACGAAATAGCAGCTACCGCGTTGAGAGTAGGCGGTTGCACAAAATTTACCAGACTGGGTATCTTGCGCCACTTGGCTCCATCCCAGTGCAGTGTCAAGGTTTTCCCTACTCCCGAGCCAACTGCCCAAACATCATTCGTTGAAATTGCTTCAACATCATTTAACGAATTGTAGACTCCATCCGTGTTTGGACTTGGGACTGTTTTCCACCTTTGCCCATTCCAATGCTGAATGAGGGTTTTTGCCGCTTCCCCGATTCGACGTGTACCTACTGCCCAGACATCATCTTGTGCAATCGCAGTTACACGTACCAGAGAAGCATCGGTTCCTCTAAATTTAGCTTGCTGTGCGTTTGTCCAGCGCGGAGAACATTCTCCATCGGGCGCGGCACTCGCACTTGCCGTCCAGTGAAGTATTGGCGTCACGATACTGCCAAGCAAAGCCAATACGAGACCAAAGCGAAAAAAAATTGCAAAACGTTTGGTAAACATTTTTCCTCCTTTTTGGAAAGAATCAACCTTTTTTTTCGCGCGGCATACTCCACGCTCTTATTTTTTCATCCCCCGCCTCCCCATCTCGTACTCCATCAACTCGCGCATCAATTGTTCAAGCGGACGCGGGTGCCAGTCGAGTTCGCGCTGCGCTTTGGCGTTCGTCGCCCAAAAGGTGTAATCCATCATCGAAGAAAGAGACTCGCCCGCAATCGGAAACGGAACGCCGAGACGTTCGATGAGATGCACCAGTTTTTGATTCGTCCCGACGAGCCAGCTCGGCGCCCAAAGTTTTGGCGCGGAAATTCCGGTAATGGGTTCCCACATTTCCATCGCTTGCTTCCACGTGAGCGGCGGACCCGAAATGCAATACGCTTCAAATTTTCCGCGTTCCAAGGCGGCGATATGTCCGTCGGCGGTATCGTCCACATGCGCCCAACACACGCCCGAATTTGCGCCAAAGCCGAGCGGCACGCGATAAAAATACAAATCGTATTGTAACGTGTGCGGCGAAGGGTCATTCGGACCGACGACGAGACCGGGCTGAACAATAATGACCGGCGCGCCTTGCGCTTGCAACGGCACCGCGACATCGTAATGCGCTTCGTATTTCGTGCGCTCGTATTCCGAATCCATTTCGCTTTTGTTGCCGTGATAGGTTTCGTCCACTATTTTGTGATGCGTGTTGCCAAAGACGCCGACGGTGCTCGTGTGAATAATTTTTCGCACGCCGAGTTCCGCCGCCATCTGCAATACATTGCGCGCACCGTCCACATTGATGGCGCGCATTTGCGGAATAAATTTCGGACCGTACTTGTACATGCCCGCGAGATGAAACACCGCGTCCGCACCGCGCATCGGCTCGCGCATCGAATTTGGTTCCGTAATGTCGCCGCGCACCCATTGGATATTCGGAAAAGACGCGTCCGTTTTTACTTTCGACGGGTCGCGCACGAGACAAACCACCGTATCGCCGCGCACCGCGAGTTTTTGCGCGAGCCGCTTGCCGATGAAACCATTGCCGCCCGTGAGAAAAATTTTCATGCCTGCTCCTTGTGGACAAGCTTGCGCCATAACCGATAGATTCGCTGCAAAAATGGATACATGAACAACAAGAACAGAACGACTCGGGCATAGTCGGGTACGATAATTCCTGCCAGCAGCAGGAGTGTATAAACGCCAATGGTGGCGTATCCGCGAAAGGAATAATAGTTCACCAAAATCGGAGTGGCGCGTTCGTCGAGCAACTGGGCGCGCTGCGCATGCTGCCACAACAATTGTCCCAAGATGCCGATGGCTAACAACGTTCCCGCGTACAGCACAATCACAATGCGCACAGTGCCGTGTGTGTCGAACAGTCCCGAGGCAACCGGCAGAAACGCCACACACATCAATTGCAGCAACGTGAGCCACGTCAACGTCTGGTCATTTTTTTTGATAAAACGAAACGTGCGCCGCGACACATTCCAGTACACGGCAACCAAAAGAAAACTCGTGGCAAAGACCGTCACCTGCGGCAACAGGTTAAACACCGCCGCTGTCACCTGGTCGGGGTTGCCTGCAATTGAAATTTGCGGCAAGTCCACATTGACGGCAAGGAGCGTCATCGCGAACGCATACATGCCGTCGCTCAAGCCCACGAGCCGACCCAAATCATCGCCCGGGTCGGCGTCAAGGTCATCGGGGAAAAAAGATTCGCGTGCGCGTTCGTCATTCATACGTGAGCGAGAGGATAACACGCGGAGAAAAATTTTTCAATCGGCATTGCCGACAAGGAGGCGGTCCAACAAATAGCGTTGGAGGAGGACAAACAGAATCACAACGGGGACGCTCATCAGCAGCGTCAATGCCGCGAGCGCGCTGCGCGAAACGGATGTGCCGCTGTTGATAATGACCGCGAGCGCCATCGCGAGCGTGGTGTTTTCGCCGCGCTGAATGAATAACCAACCCATTGCAAATTCGGAATAGCCCGCGAGGAATGCAATCAATGCGGCGACGAGAAGCGAAGGCAGCGCGAGCGGCAATGTGATGCGCGTGAATGCAATCCAAAAGCTTGCGCCGTCAATGAACGCGGATTCTTCCAAATCTTTTGGCACGGCTTGAAATGCTGCGCGCATATTCCAAATGCAAAACGGCAACGCAATCGCCGTGTACACGAGCATCAAACCAAACAGCGTCGTGCGGATTTGCAAAATCGTCAACAAAACATAGAGCGGCGTCATCAACGCGACGGGCGGCAACAACGCGCCGACGAGCAAAACAAACAGTCCCGTTTGCCGTCCGGGAAAACGAAAGCGCGCGAACGCGTACGCCATGCTCGCGCCGAACGCGACGGACAACACCGCCGCGCCGCCTGCGACGATAAAACTATTTTTTAAAACATTCAGAAATGGCTGCTGCTGTGTCGCATTGTTCCAAACGGTGACGAACGGTGCGAGCGAAAATTGTTTTGGCAGCAAATGAAATTCCGTCGGCGTCAATTTAATCGCGCCGTCGAACGCGAGCAGCACGACGCCCCAAACGGGAATGAGAACATACAGCGCAACCAACGCGAGCGCGAGTTGAATCAACAACTGATGCGAAAATTTAAGGTGGCGCATTACGCGTAGGTCACTCCCTCCGCCGCGCGGCTCCATTTATTGAAACGCAGCAGCAAGAAAATCAACACCGCGACGGTGATGAGATTGATGCCCGCCGAAACCGCAAATACTCCGCCAAAGCCATACGTTGGATTAAAGAAAAAATACGAGAGCGATGACAAGGTGTACAACGGATACGGCGGATTCATCACGTAAAACAAATAGAATTGATTGAACGCGAAAATCGTTCGCAAAATCAACGCGGGCGCGAGCAGCGGCAGTAACAGCGGCACCGTAATCGCGCGAAATGTTTTCCAACGCGACGCGCCATCCATCGCCGCCGCGTCATACACTTCGCGCGGAATCATTTTCAGACCCGCGAGCGTCGCCAACATAATCAATGGAAAGCCGTACCACGTTCCCGCGATGAGCAAAACGAGCAGCGCGAGTTCCGGTTTGTCTTGCCACGATAACGCGGGCTGCAGTGCCGCGCGCAAATCACCGGGCAAATTCGCCGCGAGCGCAAGCCAGCCGAACGATGGGTCAAAGATATTGAACCACACGAGCGCGCCGACAAATTCGGGAATCGCCCACGGCAAAATAAACAACGCGCGCCAAAATCCTGTAAAGCGCACGCCGCGCACATTCAACAACATTGCCACACTCACACCCAACACCGTCGTCGTTACCACCGACAACACCGTCCACAACACATCAAACACCATCACGTCCGCCCACACGCCCGTCAACATTTGCCACACGAGACCGATGCCCGCGTAACGCACCTCGCGCGTGAAATCGGGCGACGGGTCAAACAAATTCACCTGAACGGGCTGTGCTTGAAACGTGATGCCGCGCCACACTTCGCGCAATACGCCGCCGTTAAGTCCATCGCGAATGGAGATGGTGGAAAAATCCGTGAGCGCCATCGCGATTTGATAGAGAAAGGGAATCAGCGCGAGGAGGACGAGAAGGATAGCCCCGGGAATAAGAAAAGGGAGTGCAGATTTAGAATCGTTGGGTGAAGGGGTGAAGGGGTGAAGAGGTGACAGGGTGACGGGGTGACGATTCAGCCACCGGCGTTTGATAGGTTCAATGATAGTTGCGCGGATGCCGAGTGACGCGGCGAGCGAAACAGGGACAGTGATGGTGAGAATGTATTGGGGCCATTTGGTGGGCCACGCGAGCAAAAACAAAATCATCAGCGCGAGCCACAACGCAAACGCGCGGTATTTATTCCACAATTCGCGCAAACCAAAAAACGCAAACAGCGTGATGAACAAATCGAATGAAAAAATAAAAACGCCGGGGTGCCACGGCACCGCGCCAAAGAGCCACACGAACGGCTGCCACATCGGAAAGCCCGCGTCCTGCACCGCTTGGCTCTGCGCGTATCCGCCGTGATACAAAATAGATTCGCGCAAACGCGTCACGGGGTCATTCCATAAATACGGGTCCGCGATGGCGAAAAAAATCAGTGCGAGAAAAATCCAAAGCGCGCATGATGCCAAAAATTTTCGAGACAACGCGTTTGATTGTTTTGCATAAAGAAACCAGTCCGCCAACACCGCGATGCCGACAACACAATACATATATTTCGACGCGGCGGTGAGTCCCAACAGGATTCCCGAAAGCGCCAACCAAAAATTCAATCCGCGTTTCGATTTCACGTACAGCAACACACACATCAAACTCGCGAACGCGGGCAACGCTTCGAGCATCACTTGGCTCGTGTATTTGATTGTCCACGTGTGCATCGCCAGCAAAATTCCCGCGAGTGGATTTAGCACGGCGAGCGCAAACACGGTGAGTACGCCAAACAACGCGGCAGTGAGTCGCGCGAATAACAAATGCGGTTGCGGTAATGTGCGCGAGGGGTCAGCAGTCGTTGGACGGTCAGGAATTTCCGGGACGCGTTTCAACGGCGCGATGGCGACGCCGTACGCGATTTTGGAAAGGGGGGGGTGTTCGGTGCGATAGTTCAGTTCGGCGAACGCGCGCCAATCACCGTTTTGAATCGCCGTCGAAAATTGCTGCCCCGCGCGTAAATAATCATCTTCGTCATAATCAATCGGCAGCATTTCAACCGCGCGCAAACGCAAGCCGAGCGCGAGAACGATGGCGAGAGTGATGAGGAGAACCCGAACGAGTCGCGACATGTGCGGAATTGCCATAACAATCGGCAATACCAAAAGCATAGCACGCGGTGGAAAAAACGCAACTAAACAGTAAATAAAAATCCGAGAACCTTGTTCTCGGATTTTTATTTACCGTAACTTTTCAATGCACGCCTCTGCCGAATTTTGCATTGCGCGCGCCGCATCGTTCACGGGTGTATTTGCGTTGAGGACGCCGAGTTGGTTCGGACGAATCGCTTCCCAGATGCATGTGAGGATATTGGAATCGGGCGACGCGATGCCGAGAAGCATCTGGTCGCTCATGCCTTTGAGAATCGCATCGTTGGTAATCGCAGTATCTTTCAAGGCATCATTTAACGCGGGCAAGCGGTGAAATTTTTTCGCCATGTCGAGTTGAATCGGTTTCGACGTGATGAATTGCATAAAGCCGCGCGCGATTTCCAATTTGTTGTCACTCACGCCCGCGGGCATTGCAAAATACATTCCGCCCGTGAACGGACGCGGTAATTCATTTTTGGAAACCTGGGGCAAACGCGTGACGCCCAAATCATTTCCAAATTTCGCGCTGTACGCGGCGAGCGCTTCGTCGCCGTTGATAATCATTGCGGCGCGTCCTTCGGAAAAAATCGCGTCCGCGATAATGGAATCCGCGTCGGGCGAAACGACTTTTTTCTCTTTGAAGGTTTTGAGCAGCGTCAACGTTTCCGTCATGGCGCGTGTGTCGAGCGTGGGCGTTTTACCGTCCGCGCCCACCACATTACTTTTGTACGCGCCGAGCCACGGCATCAACCAAAACGGATTCGTCGTGTCGTACACGAGCGCGTATTGCCCAAGCGGTTCTTTGGTCAGCGTCGCGCCGAGTCGAATCAACGCGTCCGTATCTTTTGGCGGCTCGCGCAACAATTTTTTGTTGTAGTACAAAACGAGATTGTTGCCCGTCGCAATCGGCATGCCGTACAAAAAGCCGTCGCGCGTTGCGCCCGCGATGGATGGTTCCGCATACAACGTCGGCGTCACAAAATCTATCGCACGCAACAAATCACTCGCGGCGAATTGTTGCAGCTCCTCGTTCGTCGTCCACAACAAGTCCACGCCCTCGCTCGCGTCGGCAAAGGTATCGCGCACCGTCTGCGCGTCTTTGGGCATCAATTTAATTTCAACGCCGCGATTCGCCGCCATGAATGCGCCCGCGAGATTCGCCACATACGCATACATCGGACTCGCAGCATCTTCTTGAATCCAAATGTTTAACGTGCCGCGCGCGTCCACTTGCGGCGCGGTCGCGCCCGCAACGAGCGGCGAAAAACACGCGCCCAATTGATTTGAACTGACGATGCCTGTTTGCACGAGCGCTGCTTGAATCGTGTCCGACGTGACCGTGCGGACCGGAATCGCAATCTGAAATACATCGCGGTCATCAATGCGAATCACATTGTTTGGAAAATTTTCCTGCGCGGCAGTTTTTTCTGCAACGAACGCGACGGCGAGCCGCGCGGCGGAACGCGCGAGTTCCGTATCGTCCAACGTCAAATCCAAATTTTGCGCGCCACTGCACAACGCCGCGTAATTTGCCGAGTCCGCGCCCGCGCCCGCGACAAAAATTTTCCCCGTCAATTTTGCGGCATCGAGCGCGTTCAAGGCGCCGCGCGCGAGCGCGGAATTGTTGGCGAGAATGGCGACGACATTGTTTTTTGCTTTGGCGAGTTCTTCGGTGACTGCCGTTTGCGCGACCGACGCATCGGGAACGGCGCGGTCTCCGACGAGGGCAACTTCTTTTTTCTGCACGCGCGCGTCAAGAATGTCGTGATAGCCGCGCGTAATTTGCGAAGCAATCGGGTCGCCTGCCGCGCCTTCGAGCAAAACAAAATTCCACGGCTTTTTTAAATTTTTCGCGGTGAGCCAATCAATTGCGGCTTGCGCCTGCACGCGTCCCATTTGTGCGAGGTCATGCGAAACATACGCATCTAAATCGCGCGTGTTGATGAGACGGTCAAACGCAATCACGCGCGCGCCGGCTTTGTGCGCGGCATCCACATACATTCCCGCCGCGTCCGCGTCCACCGGCTGAATCAAGAGCACGGACGCGCCATCTTCCAACGCGGCTTCCACTTGGGCGCGCTGTGTTGTCAAATCATTGTCCGCCGTTTCCACGCGCACGGTTCCGGTAATGTTCTTTGTATTTTCGGTCAACACTTGTTCAAACAATTCTTGACGCGGGGAATCAATCGCGGCGAGCAGAATTGCCAATTTCAATGCGTTCGTGTTGGCGCGGGTGGGAGTTGGTGTGGCGCGTTGTGATGAGATGACGGTGGTTGTAACACGCGGTTCGGGCGTCGTTGCAGGAACAGTGCCTTTTGTTGGCGCCGTCGTTGGTGCAGGCGTTTGTCCACCGCACGCGACGAGAAGGAGTACAAGTAAAACGTAAAACGTGAAACGTAAATCGTTCATGAGAATTTATTTTTGTACGCGGAGCAATTGCGCGGTGAGCGGCGCAATGATGATGGACTTGTTCCCGGGCAGCGGAATAGTTGTCCCTGTGAGTTCGTCGGTGAATCCGCTCACCGCAATGGGCAGCAAATTCAAATCAAGCGGAACCGTCGCGGACTGTGCGCCGAAATTGAGCAGGACGATAAAGGTTTCGGTTTCATCTTGACGCAGATACGCGACGGTTTGCGGATTGTTGGAAACGGTAAGCGGAATAAATTCGCCGTGACGCAATGCGTCATATTTTGCGCGTAATGCAATCAACGCGCGATAGTGTTGAAGTAAAGAATCGTTTTTGTTTTGTTGTTCCTCGACCGAAATGCCATCGAGCGCCGTGTTGAGGCGCAGCGATGGACGATACCATGTTGTCATGCCTGCGCCCCACTGCGACGCATACCAATCCATCGGCTCGCGCACTGTTTTGTCGCCATCGCTTTTGTCGCCCAACATTCCGATTTCTTCACCGTAATATATCATCGGCGTCGCGGGGAGTGTGAACAAAAGTGTTGCTGCGAGTTTCGCGCGCGGCGTTTCTTGGGTTGTGCACTTTATGATCTGCGCTCCCGGCGGAGCGAGGCAATCTGCAAGCAGTTGCGACATGACACGCACCGTATCGTGATTGTTGAGAAAGCGCACGGACTGCGCGCCCGGATTGTATAAACGCGTTTGCGCGCGTAATGACGATTGAAACGACGCAAGCGAACCTTTGCCAAGCAAGGTGCTGCTGCCCACGCGCTGGTGATTGCCCATCAAATCAAAGTACAACGGAAAATCAAACGTCGCGTCAAATTCATTGTCATAGTACGGCGCGATTTTCAAACCACTTGTCCACACTTCGCCGAGCAAGAGCAAATCGAGATTCTCTTTTTTTAATTCTGCGCGAAATGTTTTCCAAAAATCGTGCGAGACGCCCAACGCGTAATCGAGGCGATAGCCGTCGAGGTGCGTTTTGTCAATCCAATACTTGGCAACGTCAATCAAATACGCTCGCGTTTCGGGATTGTCCTGATTCAAACTTGGCAAATCGGTGGCAGAACCGAAATGTTCATACGAGGTGTGTTCATCATTCAACCAACGATACCAATTCGCATATTTCGATTGCGGATTTTTGAACGCGTCAACGAAAAACGGATGTTTGTTTGACGTATGTCCCGCGACAAAATCCAAAATAATTTTGATGTTGTGTTTGTGCGCCTCATCCACCAGCGCGATGAAATCTTGCTCCGTTCCAAATTCGGGATTGATTTTGTAATAGTCGGTGGTGTCGTAGCCGTGATAACTCGGCGACGCGAAAATGGGCGTGAGCCAAAGCGCGCCGATGCCCAACTCTTGCAAGTAATCTAATTTTTGCGTGATGCCTTGCAAATCGCCGATGCCGTTATTGTTTGTGTCATAAAAACTGCGCGGAAAAATTTCATACAACACGACATCGTTAAACCACGCGGGCGTTTGAATGGAAGGTTTCGCGGAGGTGGGCGAAGGTGCGCGGGTGGGACGAACCAAAGTCGGCTGGTCGGTTGGTCGGTTGGTCAACGCGGTCGTTGGGGTTGAGAGGAATGTGGGTGCGGCGGTTTGGACGATTGTGGGCAACGCGAACGTAGGCGTAGGGATTGTATTTGCCGGAGAATTGCAAGACAGCAAAAAAGCCAACAATCCCACGAGCAAAATGGACTTGAACTTCACGAGACGATTATAATTTGTTGTAGTAAAAAGAAAAAACTCGGCTGCTGTGTATGCAGCCGAGTTTTTTCTTTCGCAATTAGCCCTTTACTCCGCCTACCGTCAAACCACCGACGATGTATTTTTGCAGTGAGAGATACACCGCCGCGACGGGGAGCGCGACGAGAATCGCCATTGCGGAAAATTTTGACCACGGCGTATTTGCCGCGTATTGCCCGGTCATATTCCACAATGCCATTGCGAGTGTGAAATCCTGCGGGTTCGTGAGAAATTGCCACGAGAGCGCAAATTCCGTCCAGCCCGTGAGAAAACCGAGGAACGCGGTGACGGCGAGCGCGGGCAACGCGAGGGGCAACATGATTTGGAAAAAGGTTTGATTGGGGCTTGCACCATCAATCATCGCGGCTTCTTCCAAATCTTTTGGAATCGTATCAATGTACCCCTTGAGATTCCAAATCGCAAAAGGCAGCGCGCCGGAAATCATTGCCATGCCGACTCCGATGAGCGAATTGCGTAAATTAAAATTGACACCGCCGATGGCGAATTGGACTTTGTTGAGCAAAACAAACAACGGCGCGAGTGAAGCAACAGTGGGCAGCATCAAAACGATAATGATGCCCAACATGATGATTTGTCGTCCGGTAAATTTGAAACGTGAGAACGCATACGCGCAAAAGACGCCAATCAAGACGGATAGGACGGACACACTGGTCGCGAGGGCGAGACTATTGCGCGCTAACGTCCAGAAACCGACGGGATTGTTTGTGGGTTTGTCAATCACGGCTGCATATGCGTCGAACGACGCGTTGGCGGGAATGAGCGTTAGCTCGAGCGGGCGCAAACCGCGCGGGTCGAGCGACATGCTCAAGACCCACAAAATCGGAAAGAGAACAATGAACGAGATGAACAGCAACAATGCTTGCAACAACAGTTGCCGCCCCAACTTCATCTTTTTTTCTTGCGGCGTAAAACTTGCGACGCGTTCTTTTTTCTCTGCAAGGGGAATATCTTTACCGATAGATACTGTTGTGGTTGCCATATCATTTGCTCCTACGCGTCATAGCTCTCGGTCGCTTTGGAAATGCGATTGGTGCTAACCGTAATGATGATCAAAATGATCATGATAAACACACTGAACGCCGCTGCCAAGCCATACAAGCGTTGGGCGTTGACCAGATTAAACGCCGTTGTCACCAGAATTTCAGTTTGGCGTAATGGTCCGCCGCCGGTGATAAAGTACACCAGATTGAATAAATTGAATGTGACGATCATGCCGTACATGGCAGCGGGAACCATCGCCGGACGTAACAACGGAAGCGTGATGCTAAAAAATTGACGCACTGCAGACGCGCCATCCATTGAAGCGGCTTCATAGTATTCTTTGTTGATGCTTTGCAGCGCGCCGCTGGCAACAATCGTCATAAAGGGCCAGCCGAGCCAAATGTTCGTAATGAGGAGCGCGTAATATGCAAGCGGCAGAGGAATAAATGGAATGGGTGGATCCACCGCATCAATCCAGCGAATGTGAAACGCGGCTTCGGGCATTCCGATAATGCCGCCAAAAAACGCAAGCACTTGATTGATGGCTCCATAGTCTGCATCAAACATATTACGCCACACGGTGCCAATGACGAGCGTGGGAATGACGATGGGCAAAACAAAAATTGCGCGATAAATGCCGCGGAACCACAAGCCCTGGGTATTCAAAATGACGGCAATGAGAATCCCGATGGCGACATGGAAAATGACGTTCGAGAACGTCCACCACAAATTGAACGCCAGCGTGTTCCAAAAATTAAAGTTCGGAATCAACGACGAGACCGCGCCACTGAGAATGTCAATATAATTTTGGAAACCGACAATATCGGGTGCTGGCGCGTCCACGCGTAAATTTTTGATGCCATAATTCGTGAACGACATCCAGAGACTATAACCGATGGGATAGTACGTGATGATCGTCATGATCACCAACGCGGGGAGAATATACAGATACGGCGTGATGGTCCGCATCACGTTGGAGCGTTTCGGCGGGTCCATCATTTGTGAGCGTTCCTTGGTCATCGTCGCCATGGAGACTTTCTCCTTTACCATTGCCACACAGGCAATGGCGTAACGAAACGGTTAAATAAAATGGAATAAATTGTACTGGTGCAGAAAATTTCTTGGTGTTGCGTTATTACATTTATTAAAACATCGGGGAACAATCGAACACGCGTTGTGTGCGACGGGATGCGTTAACAATGAAGTGTGAGGTTAGCGTTACGGCAACACTGTAGAACAATTATATACGCGAAACGGGTCGAGACCCGAAGGGCTGCGACAATCGTTGGCGCAAACCCTTCGGGTCTGATAACTGCTTACTTTTTACTATCTACTTGCCGTTGGCTTTGTTCATCGCGGCGCAGGCTTCTTTAACGCCATCCGCTGCGGGAGACTTGCCTTCCAACACTTTGGTAATCATGTCACCGAACGGTCCCCAATAGTTGCCAAATTCTTTGGACTGCGGGCGGGGGAAACCACCTGAACCCGCCGCGGCAAACGCAGCAACCAATGGATCGCTTGCGGTCACATCACCACGCACTGTGGGCGCGCCCGCAACATCGGCATAAATCTTTTGCGCGTCGGCGCTGGTGAGCCAGAGCGAAAGATTGAACGCGTTTGTCAGTTTGTCGCCTTTGGTATTGGCATTGATGTACCAACCGTCAATACCGGAAAGCGGGGTCGCTGCGCCCTTGGCACCGGCGGGCATTGAAGCGACGCCGAGTTTATCGCCGAGGTCGGATTTGTAATCACCGAGGACCCACGGTCCATTGATGATCATGTCCACTTGTCCTTGGCGGAACAAGGTGTCGGCTTTACCACCATCGGTTTCAAATTGCGCGCCTGCGGCTTTGAGGTCAACGAGATACTGCATTGCATCTGCCCAGCCGCCTTGGTCGGCAATACACTTGCCGTCGGCGTCCATCAATTTACCACCGAACGCGCCGCTGAAACCAAAATTGTGATACGCGTTCTGATTCAGCACGAGTTTTTTGCCGCTCTTGACGAGCGCCATCAAATCGTCGGTCGTCTTGGGGGCTTCGGGAACGGTGCTCTTGTTGTAATACAACGCGACCGCTTTGACGATGACGGGCGTGCCATAAATTTTGCCATCTACGGTGAGACCGTCAATCGAGAGCGGCGTGTATTGACCTTTGTAATCTTTAATCAAATCGTCAACCGGCGCCAACAATCCGGCGCGCACTTCGTTGCCGAGGTTGTCATTCGGCACGGTGAACATATCGGGACCACCGCCCGCCGCGGCTTCGGTTTCAAATTTGTTGAATACTTGGTCGAACGGAATTTGCAAAACGTTGATAGTCGCGTTCGGGTTCTTGGATTTCACCCAATCCAACACTTGGGTCAACGCTTTTTCTTCCGCGCTGCCTGTGCCATATGCGTTCCAAATCGTCACTTCGCCTTTGACTTCGGGCAAAGTTACGGCGGTTGTCGTACCGCCGGCGGTCTTGCCGTTGGCTTTGTTCATCGCGGCGCACGCTTCTTTGACACCATCGGCGGGCGTAGATTTGCCTTCGAGGACTTTGGTAATCATGTCGCCGAACGGTCCCCAATAGTTGCCAAATTCTTTGGATTGCGGGCGGGGGAAACCGGTGGAACCCGCGAGCGCGAATTGATTCACGAGCGGGTCGCTGGCGGTCACATCACTGCGAACGGACGGCGAACCGGCAACGTCTGCATAAATTTTCTGCGCGTCCGCATTGGTCAACGCGAGCGCGAGGGCAACCGCTTGCTTTTGTTTTTCGGGCGACGCGTTTACGTTCACATACCAACCATCAATCCCTGACAATGGACCGGCTGCGCCGCCGGGACCGGCAGGCATCGGCACCACGCCAAGTTTGTCGCCGAGGTCGGACTTGTAATCGCCGAGAACCCATGGACCATTGATAATCATGTCCACTTGTCCTTGGCGGAACAAGGTGTCGGCTTTGCCGCCGTCGGTTTCAAATTGCGCGCCTGCGGCTTTGAGGTCGAGCAAGTACTGCATCGCTTCGGTGAAACCACCTTGGTCTGCGGTGCATGTTCCATCTGCCGCGAGCAATTTACCGCCGAACGCGCCAAAGAAACCAAAGTTATGGTACGCGTTCTGATTCAGCACGAGTTTTTTGCCGCTCTTGACGAGGTCTAAAAGTTCTTGCGTCGTCTTGGGCGCGGTGGGAACGGTGCTTTTGTTGTGATACAACGCGACGGCTTTGACAATGACGGGGACTGCATAAATTTTTCCGTCAACGGTCACGCCTGCCACAGAGAGTGGGGTATACGCGTCGAGCTTGCCTTTGACCAAATCATCGAGCGGCGCGAGCAAATTCGCGCGCACTTCGTTGCCGAGATTGTCGTTCGGCGCAGTCCACAAATCGGGACCACCGCCGGCAGCCGCTTCGGTTTCGTACTTGTTGAACAATTGGTCAAACGGGACTTGTAAAACGTTAATAGTCGCGCTGGGGTTTGCCGCTTTTACTTTTTCGACAATTTGGGCGAGGGCTTTTTCTTCCGAGCTGCCTGTGCCGTAAGCGTGCCACAGTGTTAATTCGCCGGTGATTTGGTCACCGCTCGGAGCAGGAGCTTGGGTCGGCGCAGGCGCGTTGGTCGGCGCAGGCGCATTCGTGGGCGCAGGCGCATTCGTTGGCGCAGCTGCTTGTGTTGGTGCAGGGGCTTGGGTCGGTGCGGGCGCCGGGGTGGCGGGTGTGCCGCAGGCGACAACAATCAGCGCGAGCGCAACGAGTAACGCGCTCAACGCAAACATTTTTTTGAAATTCATCGTTCTTCTCCTCCAGAGAATTCGAAAGGTCATACGGTTAATGGATTTGCGCGTAGGGTCGCTCACCTGTGATTCGCGCAAATGATAGGGAACGGTAGTGACACTTGAGAGCGGCGCACCTCCTTTGATTTGCTTGGCTTCATCCTTGAAGCATAGCAGATGGGAATGCAAATGAAAATCGCGAGTGTCCCGAATTAATCGAGACAAATGTCTCTGTGATATTCGGAACAATCGCGAAAAGAAAACGGGCTGGAGCTTGTGACAACATGCCCAAGCGCGTAAACCAAAAATTCAAACTAACATGGGAACTCACCAAAACAGCCTCACTGCTGATAGGAACGACGTTGCGTTTTTTGCAAAGCGATTACGAACGCTGTACGCACTCTGCATGTATTGTCCGACGTTTGGGTCAGACAACAAATACCCCACGTTAGCAATTTGGCAAGGCAGAGCCAAATTGGGCGCGGGGTATTGGACAATCATTCACTGAAATCTTGTATGGTCGGCGGATTCTCAAAACGGCAATTCTTCTTCGCTCATTGAGCCGCCTTCAGAAGGAATAGAACCAACAGTGGACATGTTGCCGCCCCCACTATTGTCGCCACCTTCCACTTTGGGCGACAAGAACTTGACAGCGGTAGCCCGGACTTCAAAGGATGCGGCATAGGTTCCGTCTTTACGCTGATAGACGCGTGGTCCGCCCGATTTCTCGTCCACGGAAAGCGTCCCTTCAATCAATACCTTTTTGCCTTTTGAGAGATACTGATTGCACGTTTCCGCCTGCTTGCCAAAAACAGAGACGCGCCACCATGCGGTTTCTTCTTTTAATTGTCCCGCTGCATCCATCCATTTATTACTGGTGGCAACGGATAATTGGGTAACGGCAGTGCCGTTGGGAGTGTAACGCATTTCGGGGTCGCGCCCCAAATTCCCAACGAGAACAAGTCTTTGATACATGTGTCCTCCTTCGCGACATTTTTTGTCGCAGCTCGTGGGTGTAAATTGATGTAAGAGATTATAACATGAGAACCGCGCGTGTCAAACGGATGTTCGGAAATTTTTTATGCGCGTGAAAATTTTCAAATCAATAAAGACGTGACAGGTTTCGGCGATGAACTGCATCGCAAAAAACCTGTCACGTCTTGTTGAAATAATTTTCCAATTGACGCGGGCTGCTAATGCTCCTCAGTGGATCTCAGGAGTCTATTCTTTGAACGAGTCGCTCTTGCCAACGAATCCATATCGCATTCGCTGGCATGTTGATTTGATTATCCATTGGGATGAGATTCCACGTTGCATTTTTACTCACCGTAAAATTCCACCACTTACTCCATGCACCACAACCGTTATCATTGCACGCGCGCACGCGCCAAACATACTTTGTGTTTTTGACGAGCAGCTTGGTGAATTGCGATTTTGACACGCTCTTGTTGATGATGAGTTGACCTTTTTTGTCATTCTTGCGTACTTGAATCTCATATCGGTTTGCACATGTCTCATCCTGCCAGTTGAATTTGACTTTGAGCTTGCTCGCAACGCCGCCGTTCGGCGGAGATTCCAGAAGCGGTGGAATCACACACGCGCCAACAGTTGTTGGCGTATAAGTGGGCGTGAATGTCGCGCTACCTGTTGGAGTTGGAGTTGCTGTCTTGGTAGGTGTCCATGTGGTACTCAATGTTGGCGTATTCGTCCGCGTCGGCGTATTCGTCCGCGTTGGTGTGTTTGTTCGCGTTGGCGTTTTGGTCGGTGTGCCGATGGTTGGAGTATAGGTTGGCGTTGGAGTCGGCGGCTCTGTCCCGATTAGAGTGACCTCTTCCAACGCGATTTCGTTCACCTTTGCGCCGCTGCAATTCGCACAGACGATGCTGACGAAGACGCTACCATCCGTGTAGGTTGATGCGGGCAGTGTACAATTCAAACGTCGCTCCGTGTTAATTGAGACCGCGTTGCAAATCGTTACGCCCTCCGCTTCAACACGTTCTTGTTTAGAACTCGCCGCGCCGTCGTACAACGTCACGTTGATTTGATATTTTTTGTTTGGATTCAACTTATCGAATTGATATTGCACGGGCGTTGTCCCGAACGTAAAGCGATAGGTGTCCAACGCGTTTCCAGTGCCTCCGGGTGAACCGTTCAAGTATCCATAACCGCGCGTCGCGTTGTAGTCCACATCGCTCGCGCCGCCCGAATCGAGATAAACGTATTCGATGGGGCGCAGCGCGAGCCACGAGACAAAGGAAGCGGCATTACCATCGCGTTTGAAGGAGACAATGACGTCGCGGTCCGCCGCATACGCGGAAGTGGGAATGAGCAAACTCGTTGCCGATTCCACTCCGCTGCTCATTTGGATGGTCTTGCCGCTGTTGGCGACATTATCGAGTTCGATTTTTTGCGCAAAGTTTTCGCCCTCTTGGTACATAATCGCGTCGAGGTGATAAAAACGCCCGGGCTGCAATCCGCTAAAGCGATAGCGCAAATTCCCCGCGCCGTCGTACCGGACAGTTCGATTCACGGTGTTACCGAACGCATACGTCGAGCCATTCTGATAGCCAAAGCCATTCGCCGCGCTGTAGGCGGAATCGTTCGCGCCGCCTGCATCAATGAGCGTATCGGGCAAACCGACATAAATCGTGCCGACGATGATGTTGTTCCCTTCATCAAATTCATTCACGACATTGTTGATGTCGAGTGTTGCTGTTACCGTGTGCAATCCATATTTTGTCGGCGTGAACGAAATGGGCAATGTCGCGGGCGAGTTGGCATTGAGCGCGTTGGTGTTGACGTTTTGTGTTCCCGAATCGCCAAATTGTCCGCTCCATTCGAACTTGGTCAAGCTTGCAGGCGCGTTGGTTTGCCCACCATTCGCAAGCGCGACGTTGGCTTGCAAGGATTCGCCCAAGATGTTGTTTGGATTGTTGTAGGTGATGTTTGTGCCTTTGAGGTCGGCGCGCGTTTTGATGGTGACGGTTTTGGAAACGATGTTGTTGGTTTCGAGAGTTTCGGTGATTGTTTTTTGCGGGTCGGCAAACGCGTAAATGGTGTGTGTGCCCGTGTAACCTGTCGTCACCCAATTGAACGTGCGCTGCTTGGACGAATTTTTGGCGAGCGTGTCAATGAATGTGCTGCCGAGCAGTGTGCCGCCGTTATTCGGGTCGCCCGCGTAAAATCCGATGACGACGCTGTTGGCATCTTTCGTCCCGTTGTTGCGTACCGTCGCGGTGAGTGGAATGGTATCGCCTTCGCTCGCGTTCGTATTGCCAATCACCAAATCGTTCGCGTTCTCGACGAGGTCAATCGCCGCGCCAGTGGCGACAACGAATTTTGTCAGCATCAGGTTAGTTTCGCGGTCTGCGATCACACGGATAGGAACATCAATCATTCCATTCGTTGCCGAATGCGACTGGATGTAGGCATTGAACGCTCCAGCAAGATTGGTGCTGTGTAACGTTGCAGGCGGTGTGATGTTTTCTTGTTGAGAATAATCCACTGTGCCATCGTCTCCCACATCCAGCGAAAAAGTTGTGGAACCAAGCGTGCCGATGAATGACACGAGCAAGTCCATGGTCGCACTGTTGTAGGGTTGCGCGTTCATACGAATATGCACCAATTGATTGCCTGCGGGACCGGGGATGGTGATACGGTGACCGAAATGTATTGTGTAATTCTTGCTGCCGGATACGGCGTCGGGAATGGTAAAGTGGATGTTGGTGTTGGTGGTTTTTTCGGCGATGTAGCAGGTCACAGATGCAGAATCCGCTATAGGATTTGTAGTGCCATTGACAGAATTGCAGTATCGCACAAAAATGCGTCCATTTCCTCCATTTCCACCATTAATGGAAAAAGCGCCGCCGTGACCGCCAATACCGCCAATTGACGTGATAAGCGACGTACCCAAATTTGCAGTGTGCGTTTCAACAATAATAGCGCCACCTGCCCCTGCTCCACCTCCACCTGTTGCATGTCCAGTTGAATCAGAACCGTTATTGCCATCTGCCTTAATTGAACCGGCTATTGCGATATTGACACCACTAAGATAAATGAAACCTCCTCCTGAGCCACCAGCACCACCGTGGGAACTGTCATCTCCCCCAGAGGTATAAGAATTGCTCCCAGATCCTCCTCCTCCACCAAAGTAAACTGATGACTTTAGGTTCGTTCCACCTATAGTTGAACCACCTGCGCCCCCGCCCGAGCCATTTGTTGGGTGTCCCGTCACGCCGCCGCCGCCGGAAGTTGCATAGCCACCGCCACCACCACCAGAGCCAGCGTCTGCATTGTTGTTCCATGCACCGCCCCCACCTGAATAGTTGGCGGGTGAGCCCGGTGTAGCCAGCGCATCAAATGTTCCATCGTATGACTCTGCTTTTTTCCCACTTGCGCGAGTGGCATTGGCTGGACGAGTGGCACCACGATATCCTCTACCTGTTGCGCTAATCAATCCATTAATTGTTACAGTCCCATTCGAGCGGAAAGGAAGTATGCCGCCTACTGTTCCGTTCCAAGGAAAAGCAAACACCGCCGCGCCATTTGGAATAGTAATGTCAGTATAATGTGGGAGTGTAACAATTTGTGTGCGCGCGCTACCTGTCGCTGTGTAAGTTTTTGACAACGGATAGGCGAGGTTCAAAGTAGTACTTGTCTTACTCGTTACAAAATTTGTCTCCCAAGTGCCAGCCCCGTTTCCTTGTGTTTGATGAACTAGAATTTCACGACTCGCGGCCTCCGAAAAGCCTGATGTTGTAGATACGGTTAACGTTGTGCTTCCAGCGCTTGCATCCTGACCCAACGCGAGAAATGAACATGCACATTGCGTAATTTGTTGATTGGTTGCGAGGGTCAATGGACCATCCGCACCTGAACCGAACATATTTGCTGAAGTTGTCGCCCCCCCAAAATCCGCGCACGCCTTCCCCACTCCCTTCAACGTCTCGCCGTCGTAAATCAAACATGGCTCGACACTTGCCGCATCGGGCGCGATATTGTGCGTGAAATCTACGGCGCTGTATTGCGACAAACTACCTGTCACCTTGACGCGTTGGTCCCACGGGCGATTTTTCACGTTGAACGCCGTTGCGTTGCCGCTCGATGAACCAACGGTTCCTTGTATCGTGATGGTGTTTAATGGATTCGTCACATCGTTTGTGCGGAACGTGAGCGTTTTGTTGATAGCGCCCGAAAGCGTTGATGTGTCGAGAGTGACATTCACATTCAGCGAACTGCTTGGCGCGAGCGCGGCGATGCCGTTCAAACCATTGACGGTGAGCGCGGCGTCAGAATTGTTTTGCCCGATTTTCAAAATGGACGCGCCCGTGTTGGCGAGTGTAAAGTTTTGTTCTGCGATTTCGCCTTGCGTGACGGTGCCGAAATTCCACGTCAACGCGCTTTCGGTATTGCCCAAGCCAAAATTAAATTCGGGGTCGGGGTCATTCGCAAACGTGTTGAAGGGACGCGCAGCAGAATCAATGATGTTGCCTTGCGCGTCGGTCCAAAATGCAATGAGAATATTGTCGCCGTTTGGATGATAGTCCGCGGAAAAAGACGAAGCCGCCCACGTCGCGGGATAAACTGTCACGCCTGTCTGCACGTCGAGCGTGTAGGGAATTTCCTTGACCACTTTGCCGTCGGAAACAAAATTCAAATACAATTTGCCGCCTTGAATCGTTTTCGGGTGCGGACTGTTGACAATCAGATTCGTCGTGTTGTCACCGGAAGGATTGAACGCGTTGGTGGCGACGATATCCAAGCTCGTGTTTTGCAGCATCGTGTTCGCATACGTTGGCGCGAGCGGTGTAGTGAGATTGTTCAAGAGAACGGGCGTGATGAAACGATGACTGCCTTGCGGGTCGCTGTACGAAACGATGATGACGGGTTCGGTGTAATTCGCGCTATTGGTGGTGTATTGAAATGTGTCGCGAGGGGTGTATGCTTGCACGGTGAAACTTGTGCCGTTCGCAATCGAACCGGTGGTAAAGCCGAGAACCAAACCATTTGCCACATTCAATGTCGGCAAGGGTGAATGGTAATTGCTGCCGAGGTCGAGCGTGCCTTGTCCCCCCGCGCCGTCGTTCCAACTCATCGCGGTGCTGCCCTGTCCAATCACGCCCGGCGTTGAAACAGAAAATGTGTAGGTGCGATCTACCGTGCCTGAATACTGTCCCGTCGCATACGGTTTCGCCGTGTTGCTGCCTTGATTCACCCACACGGGTTGTTTGATGAGCGAGCCGACGACGACGCGTCCATCGGGCTGCACGCGTCCATTGCCGCCGATGGTGTTGTTGGTAATCGTCGTCGTGTTGTCGGGCGCATACATCACCGCATCAATCCCATACGCGTCGAACGTTCCCGTATTTTCCAAAATCAATTTCACGGTGACGTTGTTACCGTTCACCTCTTTGACATAGCCCGCCAAAATTTCGGGCTGCGGATGCGACGCGGGATTATTTTTGTCCGTGCCGTATTTCAATTCCACACTGTCTTTGTAGCCGTCGCGGTCCGAATCGCGATTCATGCGAATCAAGATGGCAGAATTGGGCAGCGCGTTTTGGTCTTTTAATGGCGTCGCGCCAACATTCGCGCAATCCGTCGGGTCATCCTCATTACACGTTTGATAAATATTCCACCACGCGATATCGGAAAGAAAATGTTCGTTGAACGTCGGCGGATTCGTCCCGTTGAATTCGGGCGTCCACAACGCGTTGACATTGCCCTCGGCGTCCATGCCCGCCGGAAAATAGCGGAACAAAACATCTTGCACCTTTTCATTGCCCCACGTCGGCAAAACATACAGGTCCACGAGTTCATTTCCATCATCCACGCCGTCTTCCATGAACAGCGTTACGCCGCCGTCCGTCGCGTCTTGATGAAACAATTGGTCAACCCCAAAATTGTAATCCGCCACCACAACCGTGAGCCGTTCGCCCAAATCAATCCGCTTCATCTGTTCGAGCGTGAGATAAATCGTCGTCGTGCCATTGTTGGTGGAATAATTTTTCGTGTCGCCGGGAAAAATGTTTTGCAATTTTCCATTCGGAAACAATTGCCACGCGGGATACGAAACAATCGGCGTTGCATCATCGCCAAGATAGACATTGAAAATCAAACCCGCGAGTTCGCGCGTGTAATCGGTGCCGGTATTTTTGACGGTGTACGTAAAGTCAAGGCGCGCGGCTTTACTCGAATCCACTGCCCACGCCGTGCTCCAATTTTGTCCGTTTGTGAATCGTTCGGATTGAGAAAGCGTATGCTCTTCATACACTTCGTTGGTGATAGTTTGCGCGCCGCCCCAAGAACGGCCAGAAGTATGTGTTTCGGTATAACGTGGTTGTACTAGTGCATAACTGATGTCGTGGAGTCCCCTAACGATTGCTTCTCCTTGTTGAACTGAGGCATATTGAATGTTATCTTGCTTACTCGACGTACTTTGATAATCGTGTCGTTCATTTGATGAAATCAATCCATTTTTATCTCTAGACGAATCAGCGTAGCACGCGTTCTGGATATAACATGCGTTTGGTCCATCATATTTATTTGTCTTGAGTTGAGCTTGTTGTGCATCCCTGTCAGCGTCCTCGCTGACTTCATGAAGTGCGACTGCTCCAGCAACGAGTCCCGCTGAGCAGGTTAGCAGCCACGCAGGTCCACCGATTACACCTAGTCCGCAACCAGCTGCGACGCCAAGTACTGCACCTGTTACCTTCAGTGCCCCCCATGTTTCTTTAGACAATGCTTCGCGCCCGTCGGCAGCGCTAGTCCCAGTCCCGGGTTGAGAAACTGAATGTGATACCTCTTCCCAATTATTCCATGTCTTTGTATCCGCAATGCTTGTGCTTTGTCCTTTTGTAACCGCGCTTCCATATTCTTTCGATGTTTCCGTCATCACGCCTTCGGAAGTCGTGATGGTTGTAATGCGTTCCACTTTCCACGAACCCGCATCAACGGACACTTCGGGAATCGGAAACGCGGCAACGTACGGACTGCTGCCGGGCGCGCGCACCCAATTCGGCAAATCTTTGAAAAAGACATTGCCATCTTCATTGCGCGGCAAACCGCCGTAACCGCACGCGCCCGCAGAGCCCGGACAAAATGTTGTGCCAAACACTTCTTGTCCGTCGTCAAAGCGGTCACGGTCCGTGCTTTCGCCTTTCGCGCCGGTCTTTAGTCCAAGCACAACTTCTGCGAGGTCCGGCACAGAATCTTGGTCGCCGTCGGGACACGTGCTGTTTGGATTGTAAGGATAAAACGAGGGCCACAACGCAAACGGCGCGCTGTATTGCGTGAGTTTGTTGAAACGAAGCGCTTGAATCAATGCTTGCACTTCTGCGCCATCGTTGGGGTCGCTCGCGCTCGGCGCGTTGGGGCTGTCGGAATTGTTGTCGTTCGGACTCGTACACCACCACGATTCTTCGGTGTCCGACAAACCGTCAGAGTCGGCATCAGCCGCAACGGCATTCAACAAATCTACCGCCGTCGCCGATTCCGTCATGGCTGCGCCCGCTGCGCTTTTCATGTTTGTGACTAACTCGATGCTTTGCGGATAGAAACGCAAACGTCCCAACTCTTCCAATTGTTTGCGATTCACCAAAACAATCGCGGTGTCCTCCAGCGCGGTCAAAATTTTCACGTCCATCGCGCGCAGACGTTCCAATTCCGCATTGCCGCGCAAGATAATACGCGCGCGATAGGGTCCGGGCGCAGGTTGAAATTCAGCAGGGATGTCCTGCGTGGGCGGAATCTTTGCCGCGTCAAACGCCAGCAGCGGACGCCCGTCGGATGGTTCAAATAGAGTGGTATCAATGACAGAGCCGGTGTATTCAGACGCGCGGGGTAAAGCGGACGCGGAAATTGAATTTGAAATTTCGGGCGAAGGTTGTGACTGTGATGCAGCTTGGATTGTGCCGGCAGGCAGCGAGGACAAAACAAGCGAGACAACAACCAAGAGGTGAAGCAAGCGGGACATGGGGACCCCCTTCAAGGCAAGCAAACGAATCAGTGTCTAACAGTGCGCTCACGAAAAGTAAAACGTACCAAAGATTATTTCATACATTATCGCGCGCGTCAATGTTTTTTGGGTACTACAACCGAATTCAAAAATGGAAACGGCAAATAAGCAAAAGTGATTTGAATGTGGACAGGAAATTTTTCCAATTTCAGATTTTCCATTTTTCAAGTAGAATGAGTTTCCCATATTCGCAATTCAAATTTTCAGATTCCAAAACGGAGCAGTTATGGAATACACTCGACTCGGTAAAAGCGGCATGAAGGTTTCGCGCATCTGTCTCGGCATGATGTCGTATGGCGACCCAAAATGGCGCGATTGGGTTTTGGATGAACCAGCTGCGCGTCCGTTTATTCAACGCGCTCTTGAACTGGGCATTAATTTTTTTGACACCGCGAATGTTTATTCCGCCGGCGTCAGCGAAGAAATTACCGGACGCGCGCTGCGCGAAATGGCAAAGCGCGATGAAATTGTCGTTGCTACCAAAGTGCATGGCAAAATGCGCGATGAGCCGAACGGGCGCGGATTGTCGCGCAAACATATTTTTGGCGCGATAGATGATTCACTGCGGCGGCTCGGCATGGACTATGTCGATTTGTACCAAACGCATCGTTGGGATTATGACACGCCGATTGAAGAAACGATGGAAGCGCTGCATGATGTGGTGAAAAGCGGCAAGGCGCGTTACATTGGTGCGTCGTCCATGTACGCGTGGCAGTTCGCCAAAGCGCAATACATCGCGGAACGAAACAGTTGGACAAAATTCATTTCGATGCAGAATCATTACAACCTCGTGTACCGCGAAGAAGAACGCGAAATGAATCCCTTGTGCCGAGACCAAGGCGTCGGACTGATTCCGTGGTCCCCGCTCGCGCGCGGTTTTCTCGCGGGCAATCGCCGCAAACAAGATTGGGGCGAAACGACGCGCGCGAAAAGTGATCCATTCGCGCAAGAGATGTATTATCAAGATGCGGATTTTCAAGTAGTGGAACGCGTCGTCGAACTCGCCGCGCGCATGGGACACAAGCCCGCGCAGGTCGCACTCGCGTGGTTGCTGTGCAAACAAGAAGTGGACGCGCCCATCATCGGCGCGACGAAAATGTATCAACTCGATGACGCCAACATCGCGCTGTCCATCAAACTCTCGCACGAAGAAAATAAATATCTCGAAGAACCGTACGTACCACATCCGATTTTAGGACATTAAATGTTAGAAGTTAGAAATTGGAAATGCGATTCCAACTTCCAATTTCCAACCTCCAATTCCAATGCACATCGGTTTTCTCACCAACTGTCTCCGTCAGCGCACATTGCCTGAAATTATTGAATGGGCAGGCGCGCATGGCTTTGCATCGCTCGAACTCGCGTGCTGGCCCCGCGAAAAAAATTACGTTGACCCGTCGCTCGATGTGGTGAACTTTTCACAACACGGCGCGGACGAACTGAACGCACTCGCGCAGAAACACAACATCACGTTCACCTGTTTGACGTATTGTCCGAATACGCTCGCGCACAACCCTACCGAACGCGACGCAAACATTCAACATTTGTACCGCGTGCTGGACGCGGCGCAGCTGCTCGGCGTCAAAACCATTTCCACCTTTATCGGGCGGGATGAAACAAAAACACAAAAACAAAATTTCGACGAGATGGTGAATGTGTTCACGCCGCTGCTCGATTACGCGGGCACGCGCAACATTCGCATCGCGATTGAAAATTGTCCGATGCCCGGTTGGCAATTTGAAGGGCTCGCGGGCAACGTCGCGTATGCGCCAATGATTTGGGATGAAATGTTTGCGCGTTTGCCGCACGCGAATTTTGGACTCAATCTCGACCCGTCGCATCTCGTTTGGCTCGGCGTGAATTATTACGACATCGTACCCCAGTACGCGGCGAAAATTTTTCATACGCACGCCAAAGACACGGAAATTTACGCAGACAAACGCGCATATGATTCGATTCTCAATTCCGGTTGGGATACATGGTGGAAATATCGTTTGCCCGGCAAAGGCGAAATTGATTGGAAACGTTGGGCGAATGTCTTGCGCGCGAACAGTTACGACGGCGTGTTGTCCATCGAACACGAAGACCCCGAATACGAACACACCGAAGAATTGGTGAAAGAAGGTTTGCTGCTCGGCAAGAAAAATTTAACGGAGGCAATCGCGTAGATGCGCGATGTAGGAGCGAAGCACTTGCAAACACCTTAGCCAAGCGTGAACCATCCGCGCACGCAAGTGCTTCGCCCCTAGCTATATCGTGAAAGTCCGCACCATCATCATTGGCACGGGTGGCATGGCGCGGCATCATATCAACATGATGCTGCAGCAACAAGCCACCACCGAAATTGTCGCGCTGTGCGACCCTTCACAGCAGCAATTGGAACTCGCGTCGGAATTGTTTGAAAAAGCGGGACTGCCCGTACCCGCAACGGGTCCGCAACTCGAAACATTGCTGCAAGAATTTCGCGGCGAACTCGATGCCGCGTTGATTGTGACGCCACACGCGTTTCATTTGAAACAAGCGACCGCGTGTTTAGAAAGCGGACTGGATGTATTGTTGGAAAAACCGATGGTGATGAACGCGCGTGAAGCGCGCAAGCTCATCAAGACAACAAAACAAACGGGGCGTCTGCTCGTCGTCGCGTTCCCCGGTTCGCTGTCGCCACAAATCCGCGAAGCAAAAAACATTTTGCGCGATGGAAAAATCGGCGTCGTGCAAAGTGTGAACGGCATGGCGTGGCAAAATTGGAAAACCAACACGGCGAATACGTGGCGACAAATGCCAAAACTTTCGGGCGGCGGTTTCTTATTCGACACGGGCGCGCACCTGTTGAATACGACGTGCGATTTGGTGGGCGAAGATTTTGTCGAGGTTGCCGCGTGGCTCGACCATCGCGGCGCGCCCGTTGACATCATCGGCACAGTCATGGCAAAAACGAAATCGGGGGTGTATGTCACAATGCATGGCTGCGGCGACGCGTTTCCGACATGGGCTTCTGAAATAATTGTCGTCGGAAATGGCGGACTCGTACGCACAGGCATTTGGGGCGAACGCTTGGAAGTGCAGTACGGCAAAGCGCGCGGGTTTTCATTTCAAACGCGCAAAATAAAATTGCCGCCCTCGCTCGGCGTGTGGGAACAATTTCTCGATGTGCGCGACGGCAAGCTGGAAAATCCGTGTCCACCGGAAGTGGGCTTACGGATGGCAAAGTTGTGGGATGCGATTAACGAATCATCGCAGCAAGGCGGCAAACCGGTGGCATTAAAGTAGCGAGTGATGAGCATTGAGGAATGAGTTATGCTGCGACGCAGCACAGCTCAATGCTTGTTGCCCGTAGGAGTCATACCATGAAAAGCAAATCGTGGCGCGTCGGAATCTTTATCGTTCTCCTAACGAGTATTCTTGTCGGATTGATAGTTCCGACGGCAAATGTTTCCGCGTCGAATGGCAGCGAACAAAATAAAATTTCCACCGCGAACGACTGGGGCAATTGTTGGTACCGCGTGCGACACGGCGACAATTTATTTCGCATCGCGTTGCGCTACGGCGTGTCGTATTGGTATCTCGCGCATCTCAACGGTTTGTGGAATCCGAATTTGATTTACGCGGGTATGGTGTTGCGCGTGCCGTGCGGTGGCAAACCGCCTATGCCGCCCCCCCCCGCACCGCCGCCATGTGATTCAAGCGTACAGTACGTGGTCCAGCCGGGCGACAACTTGTTCCGCATTGCGTTGAACTATGGCACAACTGTCAACGCAATTCGTGACGCGAATAATTTGTGGGGCAAGGTATTGCGTCCCGGTATGACTTTGATGATTCCTTGTCCGCTGTCGACAAATAGTACGGCGCCGAACCCATCCACACAACCGCCACCGCCCACCAAAGCACCCAACACGGAGGCGCTGCCGCCCGAACCTGCGGTCGTCATCAATTTGAGCGCGCAAGCGGTAGAGCCAAAGGTGGCGACGATTCGCGCGGGACAAGCTGTTGTGTGGGTTAATCAATCCCAAGACACATATACGGTTATCAGCGGTTTACCCGGGCAACCGAATGGTGATTTCAATTCACCTCCCATCGTTCCCGGCGGCACGTTCACAAGCAATCCTTTTAACAGCGCCGGCAGTTTCTCGTACTATGTGAACGAAAACCCAACGCTCATCGGTCAAGTGCTGGTCAATCCATAAATCAAAGGATGAAGGATGATGCGATGAAAATCATCGCCAATCATCTTTCACTATCATCCTTCATCCCTCATCGGGATTGCGCTTTTTCGCGCGTATTGCTGCGCGGAAAAAGCCGCAATCCATCATCCTTTATGAGTGACACTCGTTCCCGTTCTCGCATCCTTCTCGATGGTGTAAATCGCGCAGCGGCGCGATCGTATTTTTATGCCGTCGGTTATTCGTCCGAAGATTTGCAAAAGCCGTTGATTGGCGTCGCCGTTCCTTATGCGGAAATGGCGTGCAATTATCATTTGCCCGAACTCGCGCAGTACGTAAAAGAAGGGATTCGCGCAGCAGGCGGCACGCCGTTTCAATTCAACACCGTGTCCGCGCACGATGGCATCACGATGGGCACGGAAGGAATGAAAACGTCGCTCATCAGCCGCGACCTCATCACCGATTCAATTGAATTGATGACGCGCGCGTATTATTTCGATGCGCTCGTCGTGTTGTGCGGTTGCGACAAAACCATTCCCGCCGCAGGCATGGCGCTCGCGCGTTTGAACATTCCCGGCGTTGTGTTGTATGGCGGAACGATTATGCCCGGACATTGGCGCGGTAAAGACTACGCCGTCGGTTCGATTTTTGAAGCGATTGGTCAAGTCGCGGCAGGAAAAATGACCGTCGAAGAATTGCACGAATTCGAACAAGTCGTTTGTCCGGGACCGGGCGCGTGCGGCGGACAATATACCGCCAACACAATGGCGACCGTGATGGAAATTATCGGACTCTCGCCAATGGGCGCGAATTCTGTTCCCGCCGTTGACCCGCGCAAAAAAGATGTCGCGCGCAATGTCGGCTCGCTCGTGTTGGAAACACTCAAACGCGAAATTCGCCCGCGCGATATTCTCACGCGGGCGGCGTTCGATAACGCGATTGCGTGTGTGGCAATGACGGGCGGTTCGACGAACGCAGTGCTGCATTTGCTTGCGCTCGCGCGTGAAGCCGAAGTCGAATTGACGATTGACGATTTCGACCCTGTGAGTGCGCGCACACCGCTCGTTGCCGACCTCGTGCCCGGCGGAAAATATACGGCGGTTGAAGTGGACCGCGCCGGTGGAATTCACGTGATCGCAAAACGATTGCTCGACGGCGGTTACGCGCAAGGCGACGTTCTCACCGTCACAGGCAACACGTACGCGCAAGAAGCAAATAACGCTCACGAAGTCGCGGGGCAAGTGGTGATTCGTCCATTGAGCGATCCGCTCAAAGCAACCGGCGGACTTGTGATCTTGAAAGGCAATCTCGCGCCGGATGGCTGTGTGACCAAAGTCGCGGGACACGAACGCCCGTATCATCGCGGACCCGCGCGCATTTTCAATCGCGAAGAAGATGCGATGGACGCGGTGACCGAAGGAAAAATTCAAGCGGGCGATGTGGTAGTAATTCGCTACGAGGGACCGCGCGGCGGACCGGGGATGCGCGAAATGTTGGGCGTCACTGCCGCAATTGTCGGCAAAGGTTTGGGCGAAAGCGTTGCGCTCATCACCGATGGACGTTTCAGCGGCGCCACGCGCGGCTTGATGCTCGGACACATCGCGCCCGAAGCATTCGTCGGCGGACCGTTAGCCATCGTGCAAGAAGGCGATACGATTGTGATTGATGTGGACAAGCGCGAATTGAACGTGGAACTTGCAGATGAAGAAATTCAAAATCGTTTAGGCGAATGGACTCCACCCGCGCCGCGCTACACACACGGCGTCATGGCACGCTACGCGGCGATGGTGACGCAAGCAAATGAGGGTGCGGTGTTAAAGCCGTGAGCAAACAAAAATCTCCCAGTTCAAATGAATTGAGAGATTTTTTTTTTCTGAAACGCGCAACTAATTTATCATAATCGGCATGTGAACCAGCCCAGAACCAAACTACCTCACCGTCTTCTAACGTTCCTGCAACTCGATATCCCAAATTGATTCGCGCTGAGTAGAGTCGTCCAGTAATTTTTTTGAATTGCAGACTTGGATGATGTGGATTCTGTTGAAACAGTTTATACGCTTTTCGACCGTCCTCGCGTATCTCTTTTGGTGGTTTGCGAAACAAGTTGCGAAACTGCGCCGTAGTACGCGATTTCATAATGCATCTGGATCGAGAGGTTGCGTTTTGCCTGCGCGATGTTCGGAGCGTGCTTCTTCGGCAAGTTGTTCTAAAACGTCAAGGGATGACGCAAATTGCTCATCCCATTTGCGCTCATCCTCTAATTCCGCAAGCAGCCAGCGCGCATATTGGTCTTGTTCAATTTCATCTAAAGCGGAAACTTGCGAAATTGCTTTTTGCAAAAGTGTAGTCATTTCTATCTCTGTAGCTGTTTACCGCGTTACACGGAATAACCTGAGATGCCAAAACATCAAGAGCTTGCTCATTCAATTGTTACTCGTTAATCCGCTTTCTTCCATAGTCAGCGGGAATCTCACCCCATGCTTTGGTTTCCCATTTCAAAATCTCATTTTCATATTCATTACTCTCCAACCACTTCTCGGCTCGTCCAATGAGATTGGAGAGTTCAGCATTTGTTCTATATTGGAAGAGATTGGTTTTACACTTTTTAATTTTTACCCATTTAATCGCAATTTGTGAATCAGAGTAGATCGGCAAGTCCACTCCTTTTTTCTTGCAATGTGCAAGTGCATGAACAAGTGCCAAGAATTCACCGATGTTGTTAGTGCCATCTTCAAATGGACCTTGCCTGAAAATCAGTTCGCGTGTCTCTGTATGAACACACCTGTACTCAACTGGGCCGGGACTGCCTGAACAGGCTGCGTCAACGGCGTAACTTGAGAGAATTGGTTTGCCAATTTTGAGGGCTGGTTTTTTAAGACGACTTGGGGTTTTGATTTTTTTTTGTGAATTTTCTCCAAAATTCAAATGACTTTGGCCGTGCTTTAGAACGTTCTTGGCTTTATAGTTATCGTACTTGGCTTGAAATGCTCTCTGGGCAACCCCAAGGTCATCAAAAGACTTGTATTCTGCACCAGAATATCCGTCCACTTGAGACTTGCATTCATTCCAAGTTTTGAAAATTCCAGTCTTCCGACCTTTCCAAACAACATAGAATTTTTGCACTTTGCCCATCTTGGTGTCACTCCAAATGCTAATTCCAGATAACCCTTAATTTTAAGATATTATAATCCAAAAAATTGATTACAATTTAATTCCCCGCTCCCGCATCTTTTCCTCCAAACTCACAAACTTGCCCTCTCTCCTCTTTTCCTCAAACCTCCCCCGCCCCAAATGAAATACTTCTGAAAAAATTCGCCCATAGCCCGGATACACTTCGTCATGAATCCCAACCGATTCAAAACCGACGACGCGCATGAAGGCGAGCGCGGCGCGATTGAAAAACGGCTCGCGCACGATTGTTGTAAAAAGATGTTCATGCGTCTCAAACGCGCGCTGGACGCTGGCGAACGCGATATATTTCGCATACACGCGAAACGCGCTGTCGGGCAAAAAACCCAACTGTTCAAAAAACGAAACCCGCGCGTTGTCGAATTCGCTCTCAAATTTCGGTTCCCATCGCACCTCTTGCGCGCGCTGCCATAATACACTCTCGCGCACCGACTCGTGTTTCAATACAATCGCAAAACCGACAATTTTTTTCGCCTCGACATTTTCCGCGACCAATACTTCATCATGTGCAATAAAATACTCGTACTGCGCCAAATCCGTTCCCAATAAAAACCCGCCCTGCTGTTCCGAACCATCAGCATCGGCGGGCAAACGAATCGCTTCTTTCACCTCAAAAATTCCGAACGCATCACTCAATAGGGCTTTACGAATCTGGATTTTCATCCCTCATCCCTCAATCCTCATCCCTTCTTCAGTCTTCCCAATGAATAAACAACCACGGCAGCGGGTCACTGTCCTTTGAATACACCACCAACGGTCCGCGCAACTGATTCAAAATCGCGCGCCACACGGACGTCTCCGTTTGATTTTTCTCTGCATACACGTCGGGCAATTCTTGTTTGCGTTCGGGCAATTCGTACCACGGAATATGCGGGTACATGTGATGCGTCGCGTGTTCGTTGAAATTCAGCATCAGCCACGAAAAAAACCAATGTCGTTTAATCGCGCGCACGTTGTAGCGCGTTTTTTCGCCGAGCGTTGTGTGATAATGAAAAATATACACAAGCAGCGACCAAATCCACGCAAACATCAACAGCGGAAAGATGAGCGTGAAACGTAAAACGTCAAAACCGAACGCGAAATAAATAGCAAGATACAACGCCGCGCCCGCGAGAAATTGTCCCCACGCAATCGCGCGGTCATGCGGCGTCCAATGTTTGAATGCAGGTGAAATTTTTTGCGCCGTGCGCGTCGGCAGAAACAAAAATATCACAATCGAAACGAGCGAGTGCAGGAAAAAGCCGCCGAGAAAAACGCCTGCGAACCACAACGCATAACACACCGCGCGTACGAAACGTGTCACGCGCCACGGCGTCACAAACACATCGAGCGCGGACGTATGCACATCGCGCCGATTAAAACCGTGATGAAACACATGAATCGCGCGATACACTTGGAGTGGCACAAGCATCGGCAGCAAAACAAACTGTCCGATAAAATCATTGACGCGCAAATTGTTCGGCGCGATTTTTTTGTGCGCGGCTTCATGCGCGACGATATAGATTCGTTGCAGTGCCAATCCTTGTGCGAACAAGACAACAAGATACGCGAGTTTCCACGCGAACGATTCGCCCCAGCGCGCGCCGATGAAAACTGCCAGCACCGCCAGCGCGACAAACAGCGCAATCGTTTCGCCGACGACGCGGATTGTCAACCAACGATGCCGCGTTCGCAACTGCTCGGAAGTCAATGCAAAATAATCTACGCGCTGCATTTTATTTCTCCACTCTTGCCGCCCACTTCAACACCGCCGCGCGATGCACTTGCCACGCGCGCCAAATATCACGCGCGTAACTTTCAATCGCGTTCGCTTGTTCTTGCGGCGTCACTGCCGTTAAAACATCCGCAATTGTCAGCGTTCCGTTTGGCGTCGGCGGTTCGAGCCACTCAAATTCATTGGCAGATTTCAAAACGCGCTGCAATGGCACATTCACTTGCGCGCCTGTGTATCCTTTTTCCAATTGCAAATACAACGCGACCAAATGCGCGTTCACCGATTGTATTGCACGCCGTTCCGGTTTCCCGTGATGCTGCACCGCATAGGCATCAATCACGCGAATCGGCGTGAGAGCGCCAAAGCCCTCGTACTGTTTTGCGTGCAGTTCATTGTACAACGCCCAACAGCCCGCCGTCGCGCCGAGATATTCATGCGTCGGCAGTGGCGTATCGGCGCGTGGCAATTCCAAACCACATTCGCAGCGTTCCAAAATAAGCGCACTCACTTTCGAATCACTCCCAATTTCCTCAACACAATTTCTTGCGGCAATTTCTGCGCGTTCGTAAATTCTTGGTACGCTTGGAGTGAACCATCAAAGCGCGCGTCGGTGGCGGAACAATCATCCGCAACCAAAATTCCGCCAACGCTCATCGCCTCGTACAATTCACCGAGCGCTTTTTTCATTGGCAAGTACAAATCCACGTCCAACAAACAAAACGAAATCGCGCCGAGCGAACGCAAATCAAATTCATTCACATCGGCTTGAATCGAACGCACGCGCGTTACGCCGTTGAATTGCATCGTCGCATCGAACCACACGCGGCGATTGATTTGAAATCCCGCAAAATTTTGATAATCCGGTGCGCGTTTCCCGCGCATATTCACTTCAAATTCCACATCACGCGTTGTGAATCCCGTGAACGTGTCCAGTGCCAAATAATTTTTTTCAATCCCCCCTGCGCTCAAATAATTATTCAAAAACAAGGTCGTCGCGCCCGCAGCAACACCCACTTCGACGACGTTGCCCGCGACCTCGCGCGTCCGTTCCAAACATTCACATAAAAAAAACAATTGCGGGACATCAAAATAGTACGGATACAGCGGCAAAAGGTGCCGTCGCCAGCGCGTGCGCATGAGCACGTCTTTTGCCCACAATACCGCCTGCGCACGCCAATTCATTTATGACGCCGTTCCAATTCCACTTCCACCGCGCGCCATTCCACCCCGCGCGCCGCGAGCAAAACCAACACGTGATAAATCAAATCCGCGCTTTCCAATGCGAGCCGTTCATCGCTTTCTTTGTACGATGCCACAATCACTTCAATCGCTTCTTCGCCAACCTTTTTTGCAATCTCGACATCGCCCGCCGCAAACAATTTCGCCGTGTACGAATTTGGCGGCGGATTTTCCTTTCGCGCCAAAATCGTTTGATACAAGTCGTTCAACACATCGTTCATAATCTCCAATCTCCGGACTCCAATCTCTACTCTCCAATCCCTAATACGCGATAAAAACACGACACCTCGCCCGTGTGACACGTCGGACCCGCGGGTTCGCACAATAATAACAATGCGTCGCCGTCACAATCGTACAACAATTCGCGCACGCGCAAAACATTGCCTGAGGTTTCGCCCTTGCGCCAAAGTTTTTGGCGCCGCCGACTCCAAAATGTCGCGTAACGCGTTTCCATCGTCGCGCGCAGCGCGTCCGCGTTCATGTACGCAAACATCAACACTTGCTTTGTCTGCGCGTCCTGGACAATTGCAGGCAGCAGCCCATTCGTATCAAATTTGATTTCTTCATTCATGAGAGTTGTCGGATTTGAAAAATTTGATTTAACCGAAATCAAATTTTTCAAATCAAGCGGTTTGGCTTCGCACAGGGACACCTCGAGCAGACAAGTAATCCTTGACTTGAACGATACTTATTACGCGGTCGTGAAACAACGACGCCGCCAACACAGCATCGGCGACTTGTACGCCATCGTAAAAATGTTCCAACATTCCCGCGCCGCCCGAAGCAATCACGGGAATGTTCACTGCGCCCACAATCGCGCGCGTCAATTCCAAATCATACCCAATTTGCGTTCCATCACGGTCCATGCTCGTCAACAAAATTTCACCCGCACCCAATTGCTCTACTTCCCGCGCCCACGCCACTGCATCGCGCCCCGTTGCCGTTCTTCCACCATGCGTGTGCACTTCCCAAATCTCCGTCCCTTGTCCCCCGTCCCCTATCTTCTTCGCATCAATCGCCACCACCACACATTGACTTCCAAATTTTTCCGCGCATTCAGAAACAAGTTGCGGATTCGCCACCGCTGCCGTGTTGATGCTCGCCTTGTCCGCGCCTGCGCGCAATAAATCGCGAAAATCATCCGCGCTGCGAACACCCCCCCCCACCGTGAATGGAATAAAAATCGTGTCCGCCACGTGTTCCACCATTTGCAAAAGTGTTCCGCGCGCTTCCACCGACGCGGTAATATCCAAAAACGTCAATTCATCCGCGCCCTGTTCCGCATACCAACGCGCTTGCTCAATCGGGTCTCCCGCATCGCGCAGCCCGACAAAATGGATGCCCTTGACCACGCGCCCATTTTTCACATCGAGACAAGGAATAATTCGCTTCGCCAACATATTCATCCTTCACAAATCTTTTTGTTCGATTTTTTCCCGACGAGTTCTATCGCTTCTTGTAATCGAAATTTCCCCTGATATAACGCCTGCCCCACAATCACACCTTCTACCCCAATCGCACTCACGCGCAGCAAGTTCCGCACATCATCCAAACTCGCAACTCCACCCGACGCAATCACGCGCAAATCGGTTGTTCGCACAAACTCTGCCATCGCGCCCGCGTCAATTCCGCTCAACATTCCATCGCGCGCAATATCTGTCACTATCGCGCGCTGCGCGCCCAATGCGCGCATTTGCTTTCCAAATTCCTTTGCATCCATTCCCGAACCATTCACCCAACCGCGCGTGGCGACCACGTCATCGCGCGCATCAATCGCAATCACAATTTTTTCCGCGCCAAATTCGCGCACCGCTTCCGAAACAATTTCGAGTTTTTCAATCGCCACCGTTCCAATGATGACACGCGCGACGCCCAAATCCAACGCGCGTTTCATTGCGCTCAAATCGCGCAAGCCGCCGCCAAACTGCACAGGAATTTTCACTGCGTCCAAAATTGTTTTCAACGCATCACGATTCAAATTGTCCGCAGCGCCAAATGCGCCATCCAAATTCACCACATGCAGCCACGCCGCGCCATCGCTCTCCCAACGCCGCGCCATTTCCGCCGCGTCATTGCCGTACACAATTTCATTTTCCGCGCGTCCCTGTTTCAAACGCACCACGCGCCCACCGCGCAAATCAATCGCAGGAAAAATCGTGAACATATTTAGTTTGTCATTTCCACAAGTTTCAAAAAATTCCCCAGCATCTTCAATCCATCCGTACCACTTTTTTCAGGATGAAACTGCGCGCCCCACACGTTACCGTGTTCCACCACCGACGCATATTCGATTCCATATTCCGTTTTCGCCGCAATCACGTTCGCGTCGTCGGCTTGACAAAAATACGAATGGACAAAATACGCGTACGTGCCATCCTGTACGCCCGCCAGAAATTTTGAATTCCCATTCACGCGCAACTGGTTCCAACCAATCTGCGGAATTTTTCCCGCGTCACGCGGAAATCTTTTCACGCGCCCGCGCAAAATGCCGAGTCCGCGATGCTCGCCATTCTCTTGCGACGATTCAAACAGCAGCTGCATCCCCAAACAAATTCCCAAAAACGGAACACCGCGCGCAATTGCATCACGCATCGGTTCGAGCCAACCACACGCGCGCAAATTCTCCATCGCAGGACCAAACGCGCCGTCACCCGGCAACACCAATGCGCGCGCATTTGTTAAGGTTGCAGGCGAATCCACAATCCGCGCGTCCGCGCCGAGATATTCCAGCGCATGACGCACACTTCGCAAATTCGACATGCCGTAATCAATAATTGCAATCATCAAAATCAAGGATGAAGGATGAGGGATAAATGCGTCTCTTTCATCCTTCATCCCTCATCCCTTTAGAGTTCCTTTTGTCGAAGTTTCACCGCGCCGCGCGTCCAACGCCACAGCCATATTCAACGCGCGTCCCAATGCTTTGAACAACGCTTCCGCTTTGTGATGGTCATCGCGCCCGTACAAAACCTGGGCGTGCAAATTCATTTTCCCGCGCAGCGCGAGCGTTTCAAAAAAATGCGGCACGAGAGATGTTGGAAATGTTCCGATGAGCGCGGTATCGAATTTTGCATCAAACACCGCGTAACCGCGTCCGCTCAAATCTACCACCACGCGCGAGAGCGCTTCGTCCATCGGCACGTAACTGTGACCGATGCGCGTGATGCCTTTGCGTTCGCCCAATGCGCGGTCCAACGTGTCGCCCACTACAATCGCCACATCTTCAATCGTGTGATGCGCGTCAATGTGCAAATCGCCTACGCCGCGCACTTGCAAATCAAACAAACCATGCACCGCGACGTGATGCAGCATGTGGTCAAGAAAACCCACACCCGTTTCAATCTCCGCGTTTCCCGCGCCGTCTAAATTGAGCGTGATTTGAATATCCGTCTCTTTAGTTTTGCGTTCGATTGTAGCAATGCGTGACATATACTCATCCGTTCAATCCGCGTTATCCGTGGTTCTAAATTTCCGATAACGCATTCAATACCACTTTGTTTTGTTCAGGCGTTCCGATGCTGATGCGAATATAGTCCTTTAATCGCTCTGCGCGAAACGCGCGAATCAGAATATTTTTCTGCGCAAGTTTTTGTTTAATCGTTTGCGGTTCGCGTTCACGTACGCGTATCAACAAAAAATTTGTCTTGCTCGGAATCGGCCCGAGCCAATCGAATTTCCCAAGTTCAACGCACATGCGTTCGCGTTCGGCTATCGTCGCGCGCACATTGTTCATCAAATACTCGACATCGTTTAACGACGCGCGCGCCGCCACCAAGCCTGCCCAATTCACATTATACGGCGCGCGCAATTTGTGCAGCGCGTTAATAAATTCAGGTGACGCGATAACGTAACCCACGCGCAATCCTGCGAGTCCTGCCCATTTGCTAAATGTCCGCACAATCACTAGATTCGGAAATTGCGGAAGCAAATCTACTGCGCTCTCGCCCGCATATTCAAAATACGCTTCGTCCAACATCACCAGCGTACCCAACCCCAACAACCGAATTAAATCCGCCCGCGGCAGCAATTGTCCTTCGGGATTGTTGGGCGATGCGAGACAAATCACTTTTGCATTCGGTGTCTTGGAAATCGCTTCCACATCCAACGCGAAATTTTCATCCCGCGGCACGTCCACGACTCGCGCACGATTCGCAATCGCCGAAATGCGATACATCTCGAACGACGGCGGCGCGTCAATCACCACATCGCCGTTTTCCAACACCGCGCGCAGCACCAAATCAATGGATTCATCGCCACCATTCGTAAGCACGATATTCTCTGGCGCAACGTTCGCGTACTCTGCCAATTGTTCGCGCACGTCATCCTGTCCAAAATAAAATTGCCACGTGCGCGTATCACCCAACGCTGCAAGCACACGCGGCGATGGACCATACACATTTTCATTCGAGTCTAACTTTATCACCGCGCGCGGGTCCAGCACATGCGCGGGCGTGTAATCGGGCAACGAATCTAAATCACTCCGCAAAAATTTTTTCACCTCTTCACCCCTTCACCCGTTCACCTCTCCACCTCTCCACCTCTCACCTCTTCATTCCTCACCTTTAACGCATTCGCGTGCGCCGTCAACTCTTCCCCATTCGCAAGCACCTGCCCCGCCTTGCTCAATTCGCGCGCCTCGTCCGCGCTCGCGTAAAACACGCTCGTGATTTTTACAAAATCATTCACATTCAACGGCGAGGCAAAACGCGCGGTGCCGCCTGTGGGCATCACGTGACTTGGACCCAAAACATAATCGCCCAACGCTTCGGACGATTGTTCGCCCACAAAAATTCCGCCCGCGTTCCGCACACGCGGCACGAGTGACCACGCGTCGCGCGTGAGCAAACACAAATGCTCTGGCGCAAATTCATTGGCAATCGCCAAACATTCGTCAAGCGAATCCAAAACAAAAATCGCACCCTGATTTTGTAGCGATTGTTCAATGATGGCGCGGCGCGACAAATTTAGCAACTGCGCGTCAATTTCACGCGCAACGTTTTCAGCAAGTGAACGCGATGTGGTGAGCAAAATGCTCGTCGCCAAAACATCATGCTCCGCTTGCGCCAACAAATCCGCCGCCGCGTATTTTGGATTCGCCGAATCGTCCGCAATCAAAACGGTTTCAGTCGGACCGTACAAACCATCAATGCCGACGATGCCAAACACTTGGCGTTTTGCTAATGTGGTGAACAATCCACCCGCCCCCAAAATTTTATCCACGCGCGGAATGCTCTGTGTTCCGTACGCTAATGCGCCAATCGCCTGCGCGCCGCCGAGAGAATACACGCGCGACACTTGTGCAACGTGCGCCGCCGCGAGAATCACGGGCGCAATTTTTCCATCGCGCGAAGGTGGCGACATGGCAATGATTTCTTGTACGCCCGCGACGCGCGCAGGAATTGCACTCATCAAGAGCGATGAAGGAAGCGGCGCGCTTCCGCCCGGCACATAAATGCCAACGCGTTCGAGCGGTTGAATAATTTGCCCAAGCGCCCCCCCCCCTTGCGTCCAATCGAGCCAGGAACGCGGTTTCTGTTTCTCGTGAAAATTGCGAATGCGTTCCGCCGCAAGATGCAATGCTTCGCGCACGGCTTCGGACGTTTCTTGATACGCGGTTTCGATTTCCTCCGCACTTACCAAAAAATTGCCGCCCGCTCTGTGAGCGAATGCCCCGCCGTCAATTTTTTCATTCCACATGCCCACCGCGTCATCACCACGCGCGCGAATATCATCCAAAATTTTTCTGACGGCTTGTTCGGGTGTTAGCAATTCGCCAAAAATTTTTTCCGTGCGCGCCATACCTTCCGGCGTCACTGTTTTTTCCGTTAATGCGCGCTGTTTGGAAATTTTTTCCCGCGCGGTTTGTATGCCAAATAGAATTGGAATGTTCATCTATTTCTCGTTTCTCGCCTCCCGTCTCTCGTCACCCGTCACCTTTCCCATTTCCTTCATCAACGCGCCAATCTCCTCGAACCGCAACGCATGGCTCGCGCGATTCACAATCAACGCCGCTTGCGATTGGCACAATGTTTCGATTTCAATCAAACCATTTTCCTTGAGCGTGCGTCCCGTGTCCACAATGTCCACGAGCAAATCACTCAATCCTAACGCGGGCGCAATTTCGACCGAACCGTGCAGTGGAATAATTTCCGCCGACCAACCGCGTTCGATAAAAAATTTGCGCGTGATGCGCGGATATTTTGACGCGATGCGTAATGAAGTGGCAAGCCGCCAATTCGTTTGCGCGCGTTCGCGGCGCGTTGCCAAAACGATGCGGCAAAATCCAAATGGTAACGCGAGCGGCTCAAACACATCGCTCTCTTGTTCGAGCAAAACATCTTGTCCCACAATGCCTATATCCGCCGCGCCATATTCGACAAATGTCACAACATCAAATGGTTTGAGCAAAAGAAAACGCGCGTTATTTTTTTTATCCTCGATAATCAACTTGCGGGTGCCGCCGCGAATTTCCGCCATGTCATAACCGAGTGTATCCAATATATCAAGCGCGGGATTCAACAACCGTCCTTTGGGCAGCGCAATCGTCAACGCGCTCATGCGATTTCCTCCACATTGCCATCGTTGAACCACACTGCGCGTGCGCCGCGTTCGCGCGCATACCTTGTAATTTCTGCCCGTTCGCTGTTTTGTAAATACCACTCGACGCGTTTGTTTTGCGCGGATGCTTGGGCAACGCGCGCGGTCACCTCCGCATTTCCCATTTCGGCAATGATGTCGGGCGCGAGGGAGATTTCGTCGCCGCTTTGCAATTGTAATGCCGCAAGCACGCGTTCGACGCCAATGGCAAAACCGCACGCGGGCAGCGCGTTCCCAAAATGCGCGAGCAATTTGTCGTAACGTCCGCCGCTCAAAATCGAAAAGCCGATGCCGCGCGCGAATCCTTCAAACACAATGCCCGTGTAATATGCCATGCCACGCACCATGCCCAAGTCCAGCGTAAGCGCATCGCTCACTTGCAGCGCGTCGAGAAAATTCCAAATCGTTTGCAAGCGTTCCAACGCGTTGCGTGCGCGTTCGTTGATGCAACATTCCGTGAACGCGCGCGATAAAATTTCACCCCCCCCCGCGAGGGAAGGTAACGCATTCAGCGCGCGCCGCGTTTCCCCCGTCATTGGCGCGTCACGTAACAAATCATTCAGCGCACGTTCGTTTTTGCGTTCCAGCGCGTTCTTGATGAGTTCGAGCTGCGTGTCATTCAAGCCGAGTGGTTCGAGCAGCGCGTTCAACACATCCATCGCGCCGAGCCGCACGCGAAATTCTTGCAAGCCAATGGCGCGTAATGAATTTACGGTGAGCGCAATCACTTCGGCATCCGCTTGCGGTGTGCCAACGCCAATCAATTCCACACCTGCTTGCGTAAATTCGCGGCGCAGTGATGCTTTTGGTTCTTCGTGACGAAACACATTGGCAATGTAAAACAAACGCAATGGCAGCGGACGGTCAAACAACTTTGTAGAAATCAAACGCGCAATCGGAATCGTCGGGTCTGCGCGCAGCGCCAACATTCTGCCGTCGCGGTCAGGAAAGCGATAAATTTCTTCACGCACTTGCGGGCTGGCTTCGGCGGCGAGCGCTTCGTAATATTCGAATGTCGGCGGAATCACTTCAGAAAAACTCGAGCGTGAAAATGTTTCGCGCAGAATCGTTTCAGCGCGCGTTTTGCGCGCGGCGTCTTCAAAATACAAGTCCGCGACGCCGTGCGGCAGTTGGCGTTCGATAAAAGACGATTTCAACATATACGATAACCCCGACCCGACACAGTACATCACAGATTTGGACGCGGATAAACGCGGATAAACGCGGAAAAAGAAAAAACGGTTTAGAAATCCGCGTCCGCACAGTAAAATTGTGATGCACTGCGACAGGTTTTCGAAAACCTGTCAGGTCTCGCACGCGCCAAGAATAAAAAAAGGGCGTGTCGAATACCGACAGCCCTTGGGGTGAATCACAACGTCAAACGATGCGCGACCGCTCAGGTCGAACGCACTCGGTTCACCCCGTTTGCATGATGATGATGCGCGCACAAGTGCGCGGCAATTTGATTTTGGGAAGAATCGAATGTGGAAAACATTTGCGACGATTCTATGCGAATGAGGTGGAATGTCAAATTGGCATGATGACGCGGCAGTGTGACACTGGACGGGTCGAATCGTAAGCCATTTGCCGCAGAGAGGTGGGACGCGCTCTGCATGTCAAAACTTGGTGCGGCGACTGAAACGCGTGCTTGCCTGCTTTCGCCATCGCGTCACCGGTCCGACAAGTTTCTGATAGCGCGCATTCCATTTTTGAAACTGCGCCAAGTCGCGTGCCAATGAATCGCCGTAAGCGCGGCATTGTGCGGCAAACAATTCGCGCGCAAACGCATACAGTTCAAGGTCCAACGCATTGCGTTCCGCGAGCAGTTCGCGTGTACGCGGTTCAATTTCGGCGTGCAGTGGTTTTTCACGCGTGACATTTTCGCGCAAATACCACGGTTTGCGCCAGCCGAACGCCCGTTGCATCAGCAGCAAACTTGTGTCAAAGTGTTCGACCAAACCAACAACGCGAAAGTGTTTTTGTACATTGTGTCTTGCCAGCTCGAGGATTTCACGCGTCGGCTCTGCTTCCGCAGTAGCAAAGCGCACGCCTGCCAACATCGCGGTTTGCTGATTCATGGACTCGGGTGTGACGCGCTGGGCGGCATATTCGTACAATGTCATGTTCGATAGCTTCAATCGTTCATACAAATAATGTTCGGGACGGTGTTTTGCATAATAGTATTGCGAAATCACGCGTTCCACCGGATCGCGCAACAGGGTAATATAAGTACAATGACGCGGCACATGCCGATGCAATCCAAATAAAACATGCCCTTTGAGCAAACGAAATTGGGCGCGCTGCGTCTCCGGGAATGCTTGAAAGCGTTCCACCGCTTGATGAGGTCTTTTGCCGTCAAACGTATAAATTTCCGCGCGCGGATAACGCTGTTCCAAAATAAAATGCAGCGTCATCCCGCCTGCTTTGGGCAGATGCAAAAAAATGAGGGTTTCGTCAGAGCTGGACATGGCGCGCATGAAACTCGTTCATGTCAACACGCGCGCATTTTCAATTTGCGGCGTGAGGGCGTCATTGTAAATGCGATGCAAATCAAAAAGTTGCAGGGTTTCAACCGTCCATGCGATTTGTTCGGATGAAAATGTCTTCTGCCAGCGTTCCAACGGATTGTCGCGTTGACGGACGGAACTATCTGCGCGCGTTTGCGAGGAGGGTATTTCCAGCGCAGCCAAGACGCGCGGCTCGTACGCTTTGTGCAAAAAATTAAAGAGACGGCGCGTTTCGTTTTCTGGTTCCGTGACAAAATTTTCGTAAAACGCGATGTGCATCTCGCCCGCGCGAAATTGTCGCAACGGCACATAATTTTCGATGCACCAGAAAAATACATTGCGCTCCAACGATTGTTCCGGGAACGTCAATGCTTGTTCAATGTGCGACACGAACGGCGCGAGTTGGTCTTGCATCAATTCGGGACGCTTGAGAAAAATTTCCAAACGCGCCGCCCACGCGAGCGCGCGACGCGATTCAATCACCGCGAGCGGATGCCGCAGCACAAACACGATGGGCATTTGCGGAAATTCGCCGGCGAGCCATTTTAACCAATGATGCAGGCGAATCTCTTTGACCAGACGCTGCGTCGCCACGCGCCGCCGATTGTTGCGATTGGTCCATTCGTTTTGAAACGCGCCGCTCAAAAGCGCGTGCGCGACCGCGCGAATGGCAGAGTGCGTTTCTCCCGGACGCAAATAAATGTTGTAGGGAATGTTCTGCGCGAGCGGCACATGCCGCGGATGAAACGGCTCAAACACATCGCGATATTCATTTTTATAATTGACGAGATTGGAAATCCACGTCGTGCCGCTGCGCCCGCTGCCAACGATTAAAATTGTTCGACGGGGCTCACGGAGCAAATCCAAACAATACAACGGCGTTCCCTTTCAAGTATCAACACCCTATTTACATCGCGGGCGGTTCGTTTTACACTAGCAGGCGCGTCGGGCGAGAACAAAAGGAGACATTTGTATGCAAAACGCATCCACAGATCCGAAAGTGCGTAGGTTGAATCTTGTGCGTTATGGCTTGATGGTCATCCCCATCGTTGCCTGGATGATTGCGTTCGCGCCTGTTTTTCTCGCCAGTAATGGCATGGGACAAAACTGGATTAGCGATGCCTTGATTCCCAGTTTGATAACAGCAGCTATTGTTGCCGTGATTTGCGCCGCAGTATATTACGGTTACAAACGCTTTGTCCTCAATCTTTAACCATATTCTCTCGCCCGACGCAAGCGGCGGACTCGGCGAGTCCGTTTTTCGCGCCCGAAGCGGGAACGGATGATAGACGCAATACCGCTCGTGCGCAAGCCCATCGGCTTTTTCAAATTATGACGCACTGCGTCATATCGGGATTGTCAAAATCGGGATTTAAGAGTACACTGTAATCGCTTACGCAATGTCGCGAGATGCAACACTGACCGTTGCAACCGTATCGCATGTTGCATCAACAAGGACCAGTTGATGAATTCCTCGAAACGCTCCTCTCGGACGAAAACCGCGCTCGTGCTTGCCGGTGGCGGACTTACGGGCGCAGTCTATGAAATTGGCGCACTGCGCGCCATTGACGATTTGTTGGTTGACCGCACCGTCAACGATTTTGATATTTATGTCGGCACAAGCGCGGGCGCGCTTGTTTCCACATTTCTCGCACAAGGCATCAGTCCCCACGAAATCATGGACGCGCTTGCAGGCGAACACGCCAACGTGCCGCCCATTCAGCCGCGCGACCTCTTTTCCATTAACCGCAAAGATTTGTTGCAATGGATGTTACGCATTCCGCGCACCTTGCTCGGCGCGGGGTCACACTATTTGCGTCATGCGAACGACATGACTTTTTTTGATATTGTTTGGCTCTTGCTCGAAGCTCTGCCTTCCGGTGTGTACGATAACAAGGCACTCGAAAATTATTTGGAACGGGTGTTGGTCTCGCAAGGCAAAAACACACACTTTGAAGATTTGGAACGCGAGTTGTACATTATCGCCACCGATTTGGACAACGGACACCGCGCGGTCTTTTCCAAAGAACATTTCGCGCATGTGCCAATCACCCGCGCCGTTGCCGCCTCCGCTGCCGTGCCAATGTTGTACAAACCCGTTCGCATTGATGGACATGATTACGTGGACGGCGCGGCGCGCGGGAACGCGTCGCTCGACATCGCCGTCGAACACGGCGCAAATTTAATCGTCTGCATCAATCCGATGGTACCGCTCGACAACAGCGAACACAGCAACATTCCGATTCTCGGTCCCGATGGTTCGTACTTGAGTGACAAAGGACTTTCGGGCATCGCGCAGCAAATCACACGCATCACCGCGCACAGCGCACTGCATTACCACATCAAGCAGTTACGCAAAACCAAGCCCGAAGTAGACATTATTTTGATTGAACCTTCGCGGCACGATTACAAAATGTTTTTCTATAACGCGATGCGTTATTCTGCGCGTCTGATTTTGGCGCGGCATGGCTTTGAAAGTGTGACGCTCAACATCGCCGAAGATTACGCGTACTATAAAACCTTATTGGAACGGCACGGCATCCAGATCACGCGGCACATTCTGCTGCAAGAACTCCACGCGCTGCAGCACGACGGCAATTCGCCCCAAACGCTGCGCGATATTCTGGAACATTCGCCGCGCCAAAAAGTGCGTCTGAAACGCCGTCCCACGCTGACGCGTCCACTGCGCCGCGCGTTGAACGATTTGGAAAAAACACTGGAACAAGTGGAACGCGCGCGCGCGTCGGCAAATGGTTCGGCATAACCACTGTACTGCAGTCCCACCGCCTGTTTTTGGCAAAGCAGTCCGCGCGTGAAAACGTGCGGACTGCTTTTTTGTCTCGCGACGGATTTCGCGGTATTATGACGCAGTGCGTTATAAATTTAGAATTTGCGTTCGTGCGTAAATTTCCTCTCTGGCATCGTCATCTGACAAAGGAGTTTGTATGAGCCATCCCGAGTTACCCAGCGGCGTCGAAATTCTTGCGCCCATAACCGACGAAGTGGAACACGTGTTGACCACCGACGCGCTAAAATTCATCAGCGCGCTCCAACGCGAATTTAATGCGCGGCGTCTGGCGCTGTTACAAAAACGCGTCGAGCGTCAAGCGCAGATTGACAGCGGCACCAACCCGACGTTTCTCCCCGAAACAAAACACATTCGCAGCGAAACCGCTTGGCGCGTCGCACCGATTCCCGCCGATTTGCAGCGACGTCATATTGAAATTACCGGACCAACCGACAAGAAAATGTTGATTAACGCGCTCAACTGCGGCGCGGAAATGTTCATGGCAGATTTTGAAGACGCGAACGCGCCGACGTGGACGAACATGATTCAAGGACAATTGAATCTGACCGATGCCATCGAGCGCACAATTTACCTGAAAACGCCTGAAAAAGAATACAAGTTGAATGACAAAACCGCGACACTCATGGTGCGTCCGCGCGGCTGGCATCTCGAAGAAAAACATGTGCGCGTGGACGGCGGCGCCATGTCCGGCTCGCTCTTTGATTTCGGCTTGTACTTTTTCCGCAACGCGCAACGTCTGCTCAATAAAGGTACGGGTCCGTATTTTTATTTGCCGAAATTGGAATCGCACTTGGAAGCGCGTTTGTGGAACGACGTATTTGTGTTCGCACAAAACTATGTCGGCTTGCCGCAAGGGACCATCAAAGTTACCGTGCTGATTGAAACCATTCTCGCCGCGTTCGAGATGGAAGAAATCTTGTACGAACTGCGCGAGCATATTGCGGGGCTCAACGCGGGACGGTGGGATTACATTTTCTCGTGCATCAAAAAATTCCGCACGCGCGATGTCTCGTTCCCCGACCGCGCGCAGGTGACAATGACCGTTCCATTCATGCGCGCGTACACCGAACTTCTCGTTCGCACATGCCACAAGCGCGGCGCGCACGCGATGGGCGGCATGGCAGCATTCATCCCTTCGCGCAAAGATGCGGCAGTGAACGAAACGGCATTGACGCGCGTGCGCGAAGACAAACTGCGCGAATCGAAAGATGGTTTTGATGGGACATGGATCGCGCATCCCGATTTGGTGCCAACCGTGCGTGAGGTATTTGAAAACGCGCTCGGCGAAAAACCGCATCAAAAAGAACGCATGCGCGAAGATGTGAGCGTGGTCGCGGAACAATTGATTGATTTCCGCGTGCCGAACGGCAACATTACCGAAGCGGGGCTGCGGAACAACATCAGCGTCGGCATTCAATACACGGAAGCGTGGCTGCGCGGCAACGGCGCGGTCGCCCTCAACAATTTGATGGAAGACGCAGCAACGGCAGAAATTTCGCGTTCGCAAGTGTGGCAGTGGTTACATCACGGCGGCGTGTTGAATGATGGACGCGCGATCAATCACGCTTTGTATCGCGCAACGCTCGATGAAGAAATCGAAAAAATCAAACAAGCGTGGGGCGAAGCAAATGTTGCCAAATCGCGCCTTGCGGAAGCGTCGCTGTTGTTTGATAAATTGGTGACGGCGGAACAGCTGTCCGATTTTCTCACGCTGCCCGCCTATCAATATTTGGATTGAATGATGCCTGTCATTTCGAGCGGAGCGAGAAATCTCATCTTGTGCCTAGAGATTTCTCACAACGACAGCTCGAAATGACAATGGGACTTGCCAAAACCCGACGCAGGGTTTAAATAAATTTACGCGTCGTTTATCTGCGCTTGACGCCAACTTGCTATGATAGCAACTGCGACAAGAAAATGACGCCATAATGTTAGGCACAGTTGCTGCATCAATTTCAAAAACAGATGTGGCAATTGCGGAGAACGTCAATAGCGTGGCACTGTTTGCCCCGACGAGAGCTGGAGACGGATCCACAAACAATTTCACCGCAGCGGATTGCAAATGTCTTTACGCGATGCGCTGCCATACAAAACTGTGTTCATTCACCCGGGCTGATTCTGCGTGAACGAACGCGGCACACCTTACCATGTCGTACGAACAAGCCGTGCTTGCCCTCGAAAGAGATTGGCAAACCAACGCGCGCTGGCGCAACCTTCAGCGCACCTACACCGCAAGTGAAGTAGTGCGTCTGCGCGGTTCCATTCAGATTCAACACACGCTCGCCGAAATGGGAGCCAAGCGGTTATGGAATCTTTTGAAAACCGAAAAGTTTGTCCGTTCGCTCGGCGCAATGAGCGGCAATCAAGCGGTAGAGATGGTCGCGGCGGGCTTGAAAGCCATTTACGTGAGCGGCTGGCAAGTCGCGGGCGATGCAAATGATTCTTTGCAAATGTATCCTGACCAATCGTTGTATTCGGTCAGCAGTGTGCCAACGCTCATCAAACGCATCAACAACGCGCTGACGCGCGCCGACCAAATTCATCACATGCAGGGCGAGGACGATACCTATTGGTTCGCGCCGCTCGTCGCGGATGCCGAAGCGGGTTTCGGCGGCACACTCAATGTCTTTGAATTGGTCAAAGCGATGATTGAAGCGGGGACTGCCGGTATTCATTTGGAAGACCAAGTGGCATCACTAAAAAAATGCGGACACATGGGCGGAAAAGTTTTGGTCGGCGTTCACGAATTTATTCCAAAATTGAACGCGGCGCGTCTCGCCGCCGATGTGATGGGCGTACCGACAATCATTATCGCGCGCACCGATGCCGAAGGCGCGAATTTGATGCACACGATTAACGACCCGCTCGATGAAGAATTCATGACCGGAGAACGCACCATCGAAGGATATTATCAAGTGCGCGGCGGCATCGAACTCGCGATTGCCAAAGGACGCGCGTACGCACCGTATGCGGATTTGGTGTGGTGCGAAACCAACAAACCGGATTTGGGCGAAGCGCGCGAATTCGCACAAGGCATTCACGAAAAATTTCCAAACAAATGGCTGGCATACAACTGCTCGCCATCGTTCAACTGGAAAAAACATCTCGACGAACGCACCATGTTGACGTTCCAAGAAAAACTCGGCGAGCTGGGTTACAAATTCCAATTCGTCACACTGGCAGGATTTCACACGCTCAACGCGAGCATGTTCGACCTCGCGCACAATTACAATCTCGAAGGCATGTTGGCATACTCGCGTTTGCAAGAACACGAATTTGAAATGGAATTCGAGTATGGCTACAAAGCGGTCAAGCACCAAAGTTTCGTCGGCGCGGGCTATTTTGACCAAGTGCAAACCGCGATCACCGGCGAAGCAGTTTCGACCAAAGCCATGACCGGTTCAACCGAAGAAGCACAGTTTCAAATTGAAGCGCCGGAACATATAATCAATTAAAAGAATTTCAACGAGAGGGCGAGTCGCAAATGCGACTCGCCCTTGTTCTATTTTATGACCCAACCTCTCTCCGATTCCCGTCTCGCCAATCTCGGCGCAACGACGATCCGCAATGGCTTTGACGAATATCACAATGAATTCAAAGCCAGCACGCGCCGCGCCAAAACGCGTTTTGAACAATGTGATTGGCACGGCATGTTGGCGGATTCAACCGAACGGCTCGAACTGCGCGCGAAAATTTTGGCGCGCACCGTTCATACCATTCGTGAATTATTGGATACGCGCGTGAACGAACATGCCGTTTGGGTTGGCATCAAAGCGGTGTATTCGACGTTCATTGCCGACCGCGACGATTGGGAAATTGCAGAAACGTTTTACAACAGTGTCACGCGGCGGATTTTTGCGACGGTCGGCGTGGACGCGCAAATCGAATTTGTGGACACAGATTTTGACGCGCCGCCGACGGAACCACGCGCGCCGATTGTGCGGAGTTACGCGCAAGCGAGTTCCATTCCCGCGCTGATTGAACGCATTCTCGCCGATTTTCATTTCGACGTGCCGTATCAAGACGCCGTGCGCGATGCCAAACATGTGGCGCATGTCATCGAAAGCGAATTGCGTGAACGGCGCGCGCCGCTCGTGATTACGCGCGCGCAAATTGTGACGCAAATTTTTTATCGCGGACGCCGCGCGTATTTCGTCGGACGAATGTACAGCGGCGCGCACACCTTGCCGCTCATTCTCGCGCTGCAAAATGATGCGCGCGGTGTTTATGTGGACGCGGTGTTGATTGACGAAGACGATATTAGCATTTTGTTTTCGTTCACACGTTCGTATTTTTTTGTGCAGGCAGACCGTCCGTATGACCTGGTGCGTTTTCTGCAATCGCTGATGCCGCGCAAACGCATCGCAGAGTTGTATATCGCCATCGGTTATCACAAGCACGGCAAGACAGAACTGTACCGCGATTTTCTCAAACATCTCGCACAATCCGACGACCAATTTGAAATCGCGCCCGGCGAACGCGGCATGGTGATGCTGGTGTTTCATTTGCCGTCGTACGAAGCGGTGTTCAAAATCATCAAAGACAATTTCGACGAACCGAAACAAACGACGCACGAACAAGTCAAAGCCAAATACAATTTGGTGTTTCGCCATGACCGCGCGGGACGATTGATTGACGCGCAAGAGTTTGAACATCTTGCGTTTGACCGCGCGCGTTTCGCGCCTGCGCTGCTGCAAGAAATGTTGGCGCGGGCAGGCGACACCGTACGCGTCGAACATGACCGCGTGGTGATTTCGCATTTGTATGTGGAACGCCGCGTGGAACCGTTGAATTTGTATGTGCGTTACGCAGACGCGGACGCAGTGAAACGCGCGGTGATTGATTACGGCTACGCCATCAAAGATTTGGCAAAGGCAAATATCTTTCCGGGCGATATTTTGCTGAAAAATTTTGGCGTGACGCGGCACGGGCGCGTGATTTCGTACGATTACGACGAATTGTGTTTGATTACGGATTTGAATTTTCGAAATTTGCCTCAGGCGCGTGATGACGACGACGAATTCGCAAGCGAAGCATGGTTCTATGTCGGTGCGAATGATTTTTTCCCCGAAGAGTTTGGCAAATGGATTGGACTCGCGTCCGAGTGGAAAGAAATTTTTATGCACGCGCACGCCGACTTGTTCGACACGCCTTTTTGGAAAGATGTGCAAGCGCGTATTCGCGGCGGCGAGGTGATTGATATTTTGCCCTACGCCGAAGAGAAACGGTTAAAGGAGTGAGCCGATGGATTTGGCGAACGAATTGCAGCAAGTTGTGGCAGCACGTTCACAAGCGTTGATTCAAGGCGACGCGACGCCCATGAACGAAATTTTGGCGGATGAATATACCTACACGAACGCGAGCGGACAAACGCTTTCCAAACGTGAGTACATTGAAAATTATGTTGCCTCGCCCGATGTGAAATGGTTCGCCCAAGATGTTTCAGAGTTGCACATTGAATTATACGGTGATGTCGGCGTCGTAACGCTGCGCGTCTATGACCGCGCGGAATTTCAAGGCAATCTGTTTGAAGGCAAATATCGTTCGCTGTTTGTGTACGTGAAACGCGATGGCGCGTGGCGCTGTGTGGTGGGGCAGACGACGGGGATTAAAGAAGAGTAAATTGCATCTTGACAGTGCAAATAGTGAGCATATACTCTCACTAGGTTTCGGGAAATGTGAGGCGAAATAAAATGTTGACCGTAAAAGCCCAAATTGATGAACACGGAAATGTTCAAGTGCTACAACCCGTTTCGATTCCAAGTCCGCGTCGCGCGCTCGTCGTGATTTTGGATGAACCCGTAACCCCGCCTGCACCGTTTGACGACGACGATAATTTGAGCGAGGCGGTGTTGGAAGCGGAAGACCGAGTGTGGCAAGAAACGTTGACACGGCATGCGGACAAGTTTGCTGCGCTCAAAGCACAAGCGGAAGCAGATATTGCGGCAGGGCGAACAATGCCAATGTTTGATGAGAATGGCGAATTTATTCTGGATTGAGGATAAGCACAAGAAATCAAAAACATCCGAGTCGCGGCTCGGATGTTTTCCTTTATACGAAAACTAAATCTCTCAAAAGCCGATTGATGGCATTTTGATACAGCAGAGGATTCGTCCAATTGCGGAAATCGCCGATGTGACGCGTACGACGAATATCGGCTGCCCATGATTGATTGGTTTCCATCACGGTATCGTCAAGGCGAATCGGGAACACGACAAGTTGTTTGTCGTGACCTTCTTTCTCAAATGCAGACTCAACTTCTCTTTCCACCCATTCGCTTGTAACTGAGTTCTCCGATAGTATGACAATCAATTTGTCGTAGATACGAATTGCATCCTCGATCGAGGAGCGAAATTTGTCACCGATTTTCAGATCTTCCTGCGCAAACCACACGCGCACCCCATTCATTTGGAGATCGTTATGTAGCTGTCGTGCAAAAATTGCGTCTTGTGATGAGTATGAAATAAAAGCTGAATGATATCTTGTCTGTTTGCTGCCCGCCAGTTTCATTCGCCGATTCTCGGCATGAAATGCGATTTTCAATTTAAGCATTGAGAAGATTTCGGGCCATTCTGGCGATTTGTAAATATAATCGTCCGCTCCTGCCTCAAGGGCACGCCGCGCGTCTTCGGGACTCGTATTGGCGGTCATGATGATAGCGGCGCTTTCAGGATTTCTCACCAGCAAATCTTTCATTAACTCAATACCATCTTCGCGGCTCACCCGCAATTGCTGGTCAATTACCATCACATCAAAGCTATTGTTCATACGCGCCACCGCAGTGTGCGCATCCCTAGTATTTGTCACTGTCGTGATGTGCCATTCGATTTCGCTCTCTTGTTCCAAACTTTCTTGTAATTCTTCATAGAAATCGCGATTATCATCTACAATCAAAAGGTGCAAAAACCGTTTTTCAGACATTTTGTAACTCCTGATATGTTCGCCATGATTGTCGTTCGGCTAGTTCCCAAATGCGTTGCTGCGTAGCACAGCTTAATGTGCTACATAATTGAAAAACATTTGAGGTTTTGCCAATTTGTAGCATGATATGGAGATTATAACTTAATTCTTGACACTCTCACGCGGGTTGTTATACTCATTTGCGAAACCTCATGTCAAAAATTTCTCAACCACCGACGCCCTACGCGGACATAAACGTTTTGCTCCATCAATTGTTGGTCGAGGTCCAAACCGCGTTGGGCGAAAATTTTTTCGGCATGTATTTGTATGGTTCGTTGGCGAGCGGTGATTTTGATGAGCATTCGAGCGATGTAGATTTTGTCGTTGTTACGCGACATGAAATTGCAGAGAACGCAATTTCAAAATTGCGCGCGTTGCATGAACGCATTGCGCAGAGCGGACTCGAGTGGGCGAACAAGTTAGAGGGTTCGTACATTCCCCGCGACGCGCTGCGCCGTTATCATCCAAACGAAGCGCCGCGTCCGCAGTACAACGAAGGACATTTCTTTGTCGCGCCGCACGAGAGCGATTGGATTATTCAGCGTTATATCTTGCGCGAGTACGGCGTCATTGTCGCGGGACCGTCTATCAAACCATTCATTGACCCCGTTTCACCGGATGAATTACGCGGCGCGGTCGCGGGGATTTTGTTGAGTTGGTGGTCAACACATATTCTCGCGCATCCCGACGAATTATTGCGCCAGGGTTATCAGCCGTATGCAGTATTGACGATGTGTCGTTCGTTGTATTGTTTTGAAAACGGCGCGATAGTTTCTAAACCATTTGCCGCGCGTTGGGCAATGGAACAATTGGACGCGCGTTGGAAACCATTGATTGAACGCGCCTTGATGCAGCAAGCGGATTTGTCACGCCACGCGCTAAAGGAAACCCAAGCATTGATTCAATTCACCATCGAGCGCGCCAAACATTTCGAAAGTGAGATAGCGCGATGAAACCGACCTTTTTCAAAACGCAAGCCGATGTCCGCGCGTGGTTTGAAAAAAATCACGATACGACCACAGAATTTTTGATTGGGTTTTACAAAAAAGATTCGGGCAAAGGCGGCATCACGTACCAAAACGCGCTCGACGAAGCGCTGTGTTTCGGCTGGATTGACGGCATTCGCAAAGCGTACGACGAACACAGTTACACGATTCGTTTCACGCCGCGTAAAAAGAGAAGCATTTGGAGCGCGGTGAATATCGAACATGCAACGCGTTTGGAACAAGCGGGCAAGATGCACGCGGCGGGTCTCGCGGCATTTCATGGACGTGATAAAAAATTGACGAATCAGTATTCGTTTGAAAACAAGGAACGCAAATTGGACGCCGCGCATGAAAAACTTTTTCGCGCAAACAAAAAAGCGTGGGCGTGGTTTTCCAAACAAGCGCCCTCGTATCAACACGCCGCGAGTTGGTGGGTCATTAGCGCGAAACAAGAAGCGACACGCGTGAAACGCTTGGAAACGTTGATTCGAGATTCCGAAGCAGGAGTTAAGGTCGCACCGCTGCGACGAACCAATGAAAAATAAATTGAATCCACTGCGCGTGGTTCAAGAAGTGTTACACCACGCCCAAACCAATGAGGAAGCAAAGCACGAGCAAGTTGAGAGCGCGGGCTTGTCACCGCAGTTGGCGCGCCTGCGCGAATTTCAATGCGAACGCATTGCGCAAACGTACAGCGATTTTTCCGCACAGCCGCAATATGCGCCCGTCATGCGTTTTTTTTTGGAAGACTTGTACGGCGCGCGGGACTATACCCAGCGCGACTATGATGCGGCACGCGTCCACAATTTTCTAAAAAAATTTGTACCGGCAGAAATGTTGAAACTGGTGACGGATGCGATAGAGCTCACACAATTGAGTCAGACGCTCGACGAAAAACTATTGCGCGTTCTGACAACCGAATTGAACGTGAACGGAAAGTTGACACCCGAACTGTACGCCGAAGCATATCGCCGCTGTAACAATGCGGCAGAGCGTGAACGACAAATTGAATTGTTGGCAGGCGTGATGCACGACGCGGCAACCGCCGCTCATTTTCCTTTGACAGGCGTGGGTTTGCGGATGGCAAAAGGTCCGATGCACGCCGCCGGCTGGCACGAGATGTATGCGTTTTTGGAACGCGGACAGCAAGCGTTTTCCAAAGTGAAACAACCCGATAAATTTCTCAAGGCGATTGAGGAACGCGAAACAGAGATTATGGATCGAATTGCGCGAGGGGTAAAAAATCCATTTCAATAAAAAATCTCGCAGACATTTGCCTGCGAGATTTTTGTTCACGTAAGTTTGTGCGCTTTCAACACATCCGCATACACCGCGTTGCCCGCTTTGATGACGGGCAGCAGCGCTTTCAATTTTAAAATGTTGCCTTTGAATTTTATCGTCCCGTCCGTCACGGATTTGGTCGCGGAAATCTGGTGGCTCAACAATCTGTCGAGATTGTCGCCCGTCAAATCGAGGTCAATATCGGGACGTCCACTAAACGCGCCATACGTCATTTTCGGCGGACGTGATTTTCCATCCACCGTAATTTCAGCATTTGGTTGACTCACTTTGAAACGCACCGTCAAGCGCGATTTTACCATTTCGTCAAATGCTTTTGGCTCTTGCGCCGCCACGCGCGCAAACATATCGCGCATCACTCCGTACACCGCTTCCGCATCTGAAAATTTTGGCATTCTTTCCTCCACGAAATATTTCTATCCCGTAAAAATTGATTTCCGTTTTCGCAATCTGTCATTAATCATCTTTTGCACCGTGTCGCGCACTTGGTCGGTCAAATGCGAAATCAGCATCAGGTTGCTGTCCGAACCTTCGGGATAATGGTCTGTCGGAATCGGTTCGCCAACGTCAATGTACCATTTTGTGGGCAGTGGAATGAAACCGAGCGGACCCAGCCATGGGAACGTTGGCGAAATCGGAAAGTACGGAAAGCCGACAAGTTTCGCGAGCGTTTGCGATTTGTGCAGCGAGATGTACGTTTCTTCGGCGCCGACAACGGCGACGGGAATCAACGGCGCTTTTGTTTTCAATGCCACGCGCACAAAGCCGCCGCGTCCGAAACGTGCGAGATGATAGCGGTCTTTGTACAGCTTGCCGACGCCTTTGTACCCTTCGGGAAACACCGCGACGAGATGGTCTTGTTCGAGCAAGCGCAGCGCATTTTCATCATTCGCCATCACTTGACCGGCTTTGGTCAAAATGTCCGAAAGAAACGGAAGCGTGGGAAACCAACTCGCGTACAGCGCGCGCATGAAACGCGCGCTCGAATGATTTTGCAAAATCCCCGTGCCAATCATCGCGCCATCAAACGGCAATTGTCCCGAATGATTCGAAACAAGCAGCGTGCGTCCGTCTTGCGGAATGTTGTCGAACCCTTCCATGCTCACGCGCCAGTATTTGTTGTACATGAAATTAAAGAACGGCAAGAGCGCGTCAATAAATTCTTGGTCCATCCCCCACTCGTCGGTCTCGTAATCGCCGGTCATGCGGCGTTTGAGCACATCGGCTTGATATTCGCCGGTGAATTTCAACATCGTCCACATACCCTTGAGCGTATCCATGTCGAGCATGTCACCGGGCAACAATTTCTGAAACCGTTTGAGAATACTCGCGCCGCCGCTGCCTTCCAACACCGCTTCCACATTGTCGCCAATCATTTCCTGCATTTCACCCGGCACGGCAAGGTCGGTCTTGTACGCAGGGGACAAACGCATCACGCGTTTGATGACCATTTCCAATTCGTGAATCAACTCTTCGCCGAGCTGCTTGCTGCGTTTTTGCAGAGACGGACTCGCTTCCAGTTCCGCTTGTACGTCCGGCAGCTCGGAGATTTCCTCTGCCGCCGACGGCTCACTCATGCGCGCACGCGCGGATTTTTTACGCGCGGCTTTTTTCGCCGTCGTTTTTTTCGAGGCGGTTCGTTTTGCGCGAACTTTTTTCGGCGCGGCATCCTGCGCGGTCAACATCTCGTCACCGTTCGCTAAAGTTTCAAGTTCCATCATTTCATCCGCGCCGTTCGCCGACGCGCGTTCAAGTTGTTTTTTCTTTGCCATAAGAAATCACCTCGCGGAATTGTGCCAGCTGCCGCTCATTCGACGCTTGCCCGCGCGCGTTTGCGGCGTTGAATCGTGTCGCGCAAGCGGTCTTCATCCAACGCGTCCGCGCTTTTCTTGCCCAAAAGCTTTCGCACGCGTTGTTGTGCCGCCAAAGTCCGCGCGGTTTCTTCGGGCGTGTACTGCGGCGTGAATCCCAATTCGTCGCGCATTTTTTGCATATCGCCCATGCACGGGTAGCGCAAATAATCGAGCGGCAGCGGTGCAAGACGCGGACCGCCGAGCGAGACACTCCAGTACGCGAGCGGATGCAAAACAGGAATCGGAATCTTGCTCGCGAGTCCGAGCGTTTTCCACAACGGCATCCCTTTTTCAGGCGCGACGTTGTACGTGCCGGCGTATTTTCCATTCGCCGCATGGACCAGTGCCGCCAGCACATCCTCTTCGTGAATCACTTGAATCATCGGGTCGAATCCAAGCAGCGTCACGGCTTCTTCTTCACGCAAAAAGCGCGTCATAGGCGTATCCGCTTTGGGTCCTACAATATGCCCAAAGCGCAGTACGGTCACGACCGCATCGGGATTTTGTTCGCGAAAACTTTCGGCGTACTTTTCCAATTCAATCCAATCGCGAATATACCCGTACTTTTTCGGTCCGTTCAACGGATGCTCTTCACGCAAAAACATTGGATTGTCCGGACGCGCGCCGTACACCATGATACTGCTTTTCAAAACAACGTGCTGAATGTTGGCTTCGGCACACGCGCCCAACAACTTGGCGGTGCCCATTACATTTTGTTCGAACGAGGATTCGCTCGGCGTAAGCGTTTCGCGGAATTGCAGATGCAAAACCGTTTCGACTTGTTCTTCTTGCAAGAGGTCTACGAGCAGCGGATTGCGGACATCAGCTTGAATAAAATCGAGTCCGCCAACATTGTTCGTCGGCGGCTCACTGTCAATGCCGATGACATGCACATCTTCTTGCTCTACAAGTTTTGCGGCGACGCGATTGCCCCAATAGCCCGCGACGCCCGTGACCAGAATTACGCGTTCGTCAGACATATTCACCTCATTGTACGTCTATAGAATGCGCGCGCAGTAACACGAAACGAAGCAACCCTCGAGAGGATTGCTTCGTCCACTGAATTATTCAGCACTACAGAGACTTAGTGTTGTGTACGCGGACGTAATGCAATCGCCCCAATTATACCCGCGCCTGCGGCGATTGCCAACCATTTTTTCCAACCATTGTTGGAAACGCGCACGCCTTTCGACGACGCGGGAATTTTCGCGAGTTGCGTTGACGCGTGACGTTTGGCGTTTGCAAATTCTTGTGGATTCGCGCGCAACTTTTCCGCCAACGCGCGTTTCACCGCAACATCTTCGGCGGTGATGTATTTGCCGAACGAACGCAACCCCGCGAGCTTGAAACCGTGTTTTTTGAACAGGCGATAAATTTCTTTGACGCGTCCGATTTCGATATTGCGCCCAAGCGTGTAATCTTCAAAGCGCCCTTCCATCGCGAGCAAACACGTTTCTGCGAGGCACGCATACGATGTTTTTGGCGGCAGACCAATGTCGTAGCCAAAATCAATGTCGCCGGGAATCAACACTTCGCCGCTTTCAATCACCAACACATCGGGACGCAACGCCGCTTCGGGCGCGTTAATGTCGGGCGGACGCGCTACATCACAAATCACCGCGCCGGGTTTGCATTTGGAAATATCCACGACGCGTTGTCCGAACGCGGACGTTGCGGTGACAACCAAATCACATTCGCCGAGCAAATCATCCGCGCGCAATGCAATGGTTACTTGCGCGCCGGGCGTTTCGTTTTGAATCGTGCGTTTGAGTTCAATCAATTTCGCGGGTTCAATCGAAACGAGTACGACATCGTGAATCGCTTGCGCCAACAAACGCGCGCAAACGGAACCAATCGAGCCTGTCGCGCCAACAATCATCACTTTGCCGCGCGTCAAATCTTGCGCGCCCATTTGAATCACCGCTTGCTTCGCCGCTTCGAGCGTTGCCGCAACCGTAAGCGAATTACCTGACGTAATTGCAATGTCTGCTTCATTCGCAACCGTGATGCCCGCGTCACCGACGACGCTCGTGAACGCGCCGAGTCCCATGATGCGCGCGCCCATGCGTTCTGCCATGCGCGCGGCTTGATTCAAACGCGTGTAGGTAAATTTTTCACCGTGCTGCATCATTTGGCGCGGCGTCGCGCCGAGTGAAAACAAATATCCTTCCACACGCTGTCCCGTCGTCGGCGATTGCGCGCCTTTGATTTTGGAAAGATAAATCGGCGGGAAATACGCGGCAGTTGCCTCCACCAAATCATCGGGCAGATATTTTGTCCATTTCAGCATCTTGTTTTTGTGAATGAATCCCACCTCGAGCGGATGAATCACGAACGCGAATTTATTGATGCCCACTTCGTCCGTACGCAAATAACGAATGTGCGGCGTCCAATCGAGATTCGCCATCATGTCGAGATACGTGTCCTCATTCAACGGCATTTCGGTGTTGGCTCGGCACGCGACAAAAATTGCTTCCAACACGGACGCGGGCAAATCGCCCAACGCCCCGCGCTCGTACAAACTTGGCATCAATGTCACCACGATGGACGCGCCGCGCGTTTTCAAATCGGCAATGTCGTCTTCCGTCGCGGCTTCGACCACAATGGTTTTGCGATGTAATTCGTGCGGCGCATAACGCCGAATCGCGCCAATGTCGCCCACCAAAATATCCGCGTGGTCGAACGGCGATTCCGCGCGATGCGCGTGCGGCGTACCCGCAAGCGCGTGTACGCGTTTGAATGGCAGCTGCGCGAGTTGTTCAAGCGTGGGCGCCGCCGCTTGCGCGAGCGTTTGCTTGCTGCCAACGCCGGGGAAATCCGGCAGATTGAAAAAAACAAACGGGTCGGCGTAACGCATTACCGGACTGTGCTTGGCAATTTCATCCGCGAGTCCTGAATGATTGACCCCGGGAACCATCAAAATATATTTTTCGGCAAAGATGCCGGGCTGCGCGCGGTCGGCGAGCATCACTGCCCAACGTTCCAAACCGTCGCGCACGCCGCCGCCGTCCACGACAGACGTTTGCGTAGCCGCATCGCGCAGTTTGGCGCTTTCGTTATGGGTGCGCGTCGCGCCGCCGAGTTTCAACTGCGCGGGCATTCCTTCCAGCGCAATCGCATCTACTTGCCCATCGGCTTGCGCGATGAGTTCGCGCGCGCGTTCGACATCGCCCTCACAGCCGACGCGTTTAATTTCAATGTCTTGATTCGCAAACGAAACAGTCCGGACGGTTTCGCCCTGTGCGAGGTCAATGACGAGAATGTGTTTCATAGAGTTCACCTTTGGTGTGACAAATTTCAAATTTGTCGAACGTCTTTCACAGATGGTTTTTCACTCTTGTCATCATCCCTCTAGTGACCCATAAAAACAAAGGACGAATGACCCGCTTGTGAGTGGTCATTCGTCCTTGTGCAGTTTGCGTATTGTCATTTCGAGCTGTCCTTGCGAGAAATCTCATCCGCCAACTCAAGATTTCTCACCGAGTTCACCCCGAAGGATTGAGGGGTTCGAAATGACATGCAGTCTACTTGCCAATCAATTTTTCCAAGCCCTTTTCTTTCAACAGCTCGGGATATTTTTTGTACAATGGCTCGACGGCGGGCAGCAAGCCCAACACTTTGAGTTGGTTTCCTTTCAAAATGATTCTCTTGCGCGCCAATGCCTCCACCAGATTGACTTTGCCCTGCCAAAATTGATGGGCGACATCGGCTTGCATCGTCATTTCAATATCGGGCTTGAGCTCGGTCTTGCCATGAATCACATCCACGAACGCGCCGGGCTGCGTCGGCTTGGCTTTGGCGTTGATGGTCGTGACGGCATCGGGGTCGGTGTATCTGAATTGAAGCACGACACCCGCCTTGGCGATTTTGGGACCGACAACGGGATCGCTTTTCGCGCGATCCATCAATTCGCCGATGGTATCGTAAAACTGTTTGCTGTCTTGAAAGACTGGCATGAGAGTTTCCTTTCTGTGAGTACCTATGCGTATTGTAGCATATCCGCTTGTGGAACGCTCGGTGAACGTTTGCGCGTTCCGTTCCACCCGCGCCGCGCGCCTTAAAACCACTATTGACTTTTATGACGCAGTGCGTTATAATGTTGATAGTTATGACGCAGTGCGTCATAAATCAAGTTTAGCACAGGGGTACACAAATGGCAAACAAACGGGTCGAAACGCAAGAGACCACAGGCACAATGAAACTTGGACGCACGGTTCTGCTCACCTCTCTGGGCGCGTTCGGCGTCGCGAGCGATCATGTCAACCGAATCATTCACCTTGACACTCTCTTGAAGATATTTGTTCGCCGGGGGGAACGCGTCCAAGAACGCGCCCTGGCGCTCGTCCGCCGCGACCCATCGAATGTTCGCCGGTTAGCGCGTCCCCGTACCAACTGACACACGGTCTGACGCACTGCATCACAAAATTCAAGATTCAAGGTGGAGGCAAATCCTATGGCAGAGAAAAAAATGCTGGTCAAAGAACCGAACCGCATTATGGAATTCACCCGAAAAGTCGCACTGGCGTATATCGGCGCATTCGGCGTCGCAGGCGATGAACTGGGAAAACTTTTTGAACGGTTCGTGACACGTGGCGAGCGCATCGAGCAAGAGGCGCGCAAGATGGCGAAACAGAATGACAAGCAAGTACGCCAATTCGCGCATGATATGCAAAAAGAACAAAAAGCCGCCGTCGCCCGCGCGAACAAGACCGTGAAAAAAGCGGTCAAACGCGTTGAACATGCGATTGCGTAATGTTGGCTTGGCTTGTTTTGTGAGACGCTGGTTGCCAGAGATGTAATCCAGCTCTCTCCTCTCTCCAACGGAGCGGTGTGCGATCACCAATGTCGCACACCGCTCCTCTTTTTTTTTCTGCCAACAACGCTTATACTAGAGTTTATGACGCTCTGCGTCATAATGACGCAGAGCGTCATAATGACCGCGCACGATAACGCACTGCGTCATATACCCGCAAGCACGAGGAACGAGCCATGCCCATCATCAAACGCTATAACAATCGCAAACTGTACGACACCCACGCCAAGCGCTACGTCACTCTATTTGACCTCGCCGATATGATTCGACAAGGGGACGACATTACAGTACTCGACCACGGCAGCGGCGAAGACATTACGTCCCAAATTCAAGCGCAGATTATCTTTGAGCAAGAACGCCAAGCCGGAAGCGGACTCCCCAACACCGTCCTCACCAACATTATTCAAGCGAGCAATCAGACCATCAAACAATTACGCAACACCGTTCTGCCCCTCGATGTGACCGCGCGTTTGGATTCTGAAATCGAACGCCGCATGATGGCGTTGATTGAACGCGGCGACATAAGTAAAAAACAAGGGAATTTGATTTTGGAAAAATTGTTGGCGGTGCAACCCGAAATCCAATCGTCCGATGAATTGAAAATCGAACGCGCGCTTGAAAAACGCGGCACGCCCACGCGGCGCGAAGTAAAACAGCTCTCGCTCCAGGTGGCAGAACTCACGCGCGAATTGGAAGCGCTCAACGCGAAACCACCCAAAAAGAAACGCGCACCCTAACAGTGCGCGTTCATACTCGCCTGCACGCAAGCTCACGCCTCTCCCCTACACGGGCGCGGCGCTCAACTGTTGGGAGAAACGCGCCGTGAGCTGTGATTCTTGAATCTCGGCGCGAATCACCGGCAGCATGGCTTCCGCCGCCTGTTCGCCCAAGTCAATCATTTCTTGATAGCGGCTAAAACGCGAATACGTTTTGTTATCGAGCGCAGGCGCAATCACCACATCCGCGTTTTCTACACCACCACCCGAATGACGCACCAAAATTTCGAGCGCGGTACTCGCAATCCCCGGCGCGCCAAGACTTCGGCGCACGTACGGTTTCACCAAATCTACCCCGATCACCACATCCGCACCCAATTCACGCGCGGCTTGCGACGGCAGATTGCACGAGACGCCGCCATCCGCTAACCAATAACTGCCATACTCGAGCGGCACGACCAAGCCGGGAATGGAACAGCTGGCGCGCACAAGCGGTGCAACGCGCCCTGTCATGAAATTCACCGGACGCCCCGTCAATAAATCGGTTGTCCCCACTGCAAATGGAATTTTCAATTCGCTGAACCAGACATCGCCAATCCACTTGATGAGATATTTTTCCAATTTTTCAAACGAGACCAGTCCATGAATGGGCATGGTGAGTGATGTGATTTTATGCCAGCTAAATTCCTGCAGCGCGTGTACCATATCATTCAACGACACACCGGCGCAATACAGCGCGCCCGTAACTGAACCTGCGCTCACGCCGGACACAACATTAATCGGAATTTTTTCGCGTTCGAGGACGCGTAGAACGCCGAGATGTGCCGCGCCGCGCGCCGCGCCCCCGCTCAATGCCAAACCAATTCGCTTTCGAAACACCATCACAATTCAACCCCAATACAATTTGCCGCGCGCCTGATTTATTTTCCGCGCGGCACTTTGTGCAAGACCTTTGCGTGCGTCCGGTTCTCGACGCACGAATCAGCGTCTTGGTTTCAGCAACACCATTCCTAACAATATGACTGTCGCCGCTTGCCACACCCACGCCAAATCGCCGGGACCGTCACTGCCCGTGCGCGCCGTCATCCGTTCGATGCGAATCAGCCGATAGTCGCGCGTAAGCAGATCGAGTTCCGTATCCGAAATGGTGTTGACATCAATCCCCGCGAGCCGTCCCGCGAACCCACTGCCCCGAATCACCGCGCGCAACAACGGCACGCGATTCGGCGCGTCACTCACATCGCGCGCAATGCCTTCCCACCAGCCGTCGGGCAGCCAAACTTGTACGCGCGGATTCGCTGTGATATTTTTGTACCAATCTGAAATCGCGCCGAAACCCGCCACACAATACACGTCCCCATCCGCCAGCGCATAGTTCAACGGCTGACGGTAGGTTTTACCTGATTTCCGCCCAACGTGAGTCAGCACCATCAATTGCCCGGCAGTGTCGGGAAGCATGTTGATGACAGAGCCAAGTCCCAGCCGCCACATCAAGAGCATCCACGGATTGCCATAGTGAAACGCGCGGCGCCATGTCTCAGTTGCCTGCAAAATTGGAGCATCCATACGCTCACCTCAAAACGCGCGGTCAAAAATCAACTTGGCGCCCATCGAACGCGTACTCGAACAATTTTTCCAACTCGGCAGTTTCGGGGACGCGCGTGTTCATCACCACTTGTGTGTCCATATTCGCGTTCGCCACGAGACGCGGCAGCATTTCGACAAATTGGTCACGGGTGATGCCAACTTCGGCAATCGTCGTCGGCATATTCATTGCGCGTTCCAGTTCACGAATTTTCTCTGCGACGCCGCGCGCCGATTCAATTTCCGTGTGCGTGTGTAATTTCATCATGTGCGCGAGGTCGCCATAGCGCGTATCGCCGCCGTTCGCGGTGTATTCAATGGTGTACGGTAAAAACAAACTCACCGCGCGCCCGTGCGCGAGTTTGAACAACGCGCCCAGCGCATGACCCATCGCGTGCGCGAGCGCGGCTTGCGAATTGCCAAAGCCCAAACCCGCAATCGTCGCCGCGTTGTGCATCGCTGTGCGCGCTTCCGCATCGCTGCCATCCGCGTACGCACGCGGCAGATATTTCATGACGAGTTCGGTGGCTTTTAAACACATGCCGTCGGAAAAGTCATTGTGCATGCGGTTGGTGTACCCCTCCACCGCGTGCGTCAAAACATCCATGCCCGTATCCGCCGTAACCACTTGCGGCAGTTTCATCACAAGCGCGGGGTCCACAATCGCAATATCGGGGACGAGTTCGTACGAGCCGAGCGAAAGTTTGCGCTGTTCGTCCGTATCCGTCAACACGGTTGCGAGCGTCGTTTCCGAGCCGGTGCCGGAGGTCGTTGGAATCGCAATCAATTTTGCTTTGGCGCGCAAGCCATAATTTTCCAGCGGACTAATCGCGGAAATTTCGGCGTCCGGTTTTTCGTATAGCAGCCACGCGGCTTTAGCCGCATCCATACACGAACCGCCGCCCAGTCCAATAATCCAGTCGGGCTGGACTTGGGTCATTGCGTGTGCGGCGAGGCGAACGGTTTGGAGCGACGGTTCCGGCTCGACGCGGTCAAAGACGGTGTACGGCGCGTTCAAATGTTTGGCAATAGTGTTCACCAAACCGAGCCGCGTCATATTTTCGTCCGTGACGATAAAAAAATGTCGCGCCTCAACGCGGTCCAGATAATCGAGCGCGTCCTCGCCAAAGACGATAAAGGGACTTTTGAATTGCCACATAGTTGTAAAAAAAATAAAGAGTAACGAGGACAAGCCGACTCATTACTCTTTATCTTATTTGTTCATTTCACCTTTGAGTTCTTCGATCCGTTTCGAGAGATGTGCGACTTGCTTGGTCAAATCTTCAATGTCGGCTTTGGAAGGCACATTCATTCTTTCCATGATGCTTTCCATTTCTTTTTCCGCTTTGGTCTGACCACTCTTGCGGCGGCGGGTAAATTCTTTTTGCGCTTCGCTCATCAATTTGCGCGCATCCTTTTCCGTAATCTCGCCGCGTTCGACCATCCGATTAATCAAGTGAATGATTTCATCCTGTGCGACGCCCACCACGCCCACACTGGCAAGTACCAGCTTACGCAGTGTACTGAGGACGAGGATGCCCTCTTTTTTCGCGGACCCTTCTTTTTTTGCCATACGAAACCTCCCGTGTCATCGAAACTGTTTGCTTCATTTTTGACGCAGCGCGTCATACGCGCTTTTATTATACACGGGTTTCGCTGCAAGTAAAGATTTATGACGCAATGCGTCATAAAGCGCGCGGCGTCATTTGACGACCAGCACCGGCACGGGCGAATGCCGCACCACGTATTCGGCGACGCTGCTCACAAACAATCCGCTCAAACCGCTTTCTTCGCGCGCGCCCATCACCACGAGGTCCGGGGTTTCGGTATGAATCGCGCGCAGAATGGCTTCCCCCGGACTGCCTTCGACCGCGAGCGCGTTCACCCTTAATTTTTGTTCGCGCAGTCGTTCCGCAATCTCTTGCGCAGTCTCTTTGGCTTCTTCTTCCAACAACGCGCGATATTCATCCGCCAGCCCGCTCGGACGTTTACGCAGCGGTTTCACCGCGTCGAACGCATACATGACAATGAGCTCTGCCTGCAATGCCTTTGCCAAATTGGTAGCAAAGTGAATCGTATTTTCGGCATGCAGAGAACCGTCGGTGGCAAGTAAAATTCGATTGAGCATAGGTTATGGAGGTGCCGCTTGTTTCACTTGGAGCCGGTACTGTTCGTACAGCAATGCCGCGCCTACGGCGAGCAGCGCAATGCTCAGCACTTTGCGCGCATCATCCAACACAACGACGCGCCCTTTTTAATTCGGGACGCCATAAATCATTCCACGAGGTCGGACGACACAATCCCATCATGGCTGCGCGGATTGTTGGTCAGGTTCGCGAGCGGTTCTTTATTCGTCGCGTACGTTTCCAATTTTACGCGGACGCCCGTCTCTTTTTCAAAACCCGCAATATAGGCGCCTTTGCGGGGTGGAAAGAGTGTGGAAATTTTACGGGATGCGAATTACAATGTCAATCGCATTTTTGATAACCTAACCCCAAGGAGGTAGCTGTGAAAGTTTTATTGGTTGGTGTCGGCGGTGTGGGCGAGGCGATTGCGGCAATTGCAAAACCGCGTGCCTGGCTCGAACAAATGGTGCTTGCCGATTACAACCTTGAGCGCGCGAAATCGGTACAAAAAAAACTGGGCAGTCCGAAACGTTTTCCGACCGAACAAATTGATGCCGGTGACCGCGCTGCCATTGTTGCTCTCGCTAAAAAATACGATGCAGACTTGATTATGAATGCGGTGGATCCCCACTTTAACGAGGCGATTTTCGACGCGGCATTCGACGCAGGGACAAATTATATGGATATGGCGATGACCCTTTCAACGCCGCATCCAAAAAAACCGCACACAAAAACGGGCGTCAAGTTGGGCGATTATCAATTTGCGCGAGCCAAGGAATGGACACAAAAAGGAATTTTGGCGCTCGTGGGCATGGGCGTCGAACCGGGACTGTCTGACGTTTTCGCGCGTTACGCGGCAGATTATTTGTTTGACGAGATTGACGAAATCGGAATCCGCGACGGCGCGAATTTGATTGTGCGCGGGTATGCGTTCGCGCCGACATTTTCGATTTGGACGACGATTGAAGAATGTTTGAATCCGCCGGTGATTTGGGAAAAGGCGCGCGGTTGGTACACCACCGCGCCATTTTCAGAACCGGAAATTTTTGATTTCCCCGATGGCATCGGTCCCGTCGAATGTGTGAACGTGGAACACGAAGAAGTGTTGCTCGCGCCGCGTTATTTGAAATGCAAGCGCGTCACGTTCAAGTACGGGCTGGGCGATGAATTTATCGCGTATTTGAAAATGCTCCACGCCATCGGTTTGGACAACAAGAACAAAATTCGCGTCAAGGGCGTCGAGGTCGCGCCCCGCGATGTGGTCGCCGCATGTTTGCCGAATCCGGCAACGCTCGGCAACAAAATGTCGGGCAAGACATGCGCGGGAACATACGTCACGGGAATCAAAGATGGAAAAAAACGCGCGGTGTATATTTACCAAGTCGCTGACAACAAAACGTGCATGAAAAAAATCAGCTCGCAAGCGGTGGTGGCGCAAACGGCGTTCAATCCGGTGATTGCAATGGAATTGTTGAATGAAAAAATTTGGCAAGCCACCGGCGTACATGGACCAGAAGTATTTGATGCGGTGCCGTTCATGAAACGAATGAGCGGGTACGGCTTTCCGTACAAAATTCAAGAACGATAAAAATGTAGGGACGTGACCGCGAACTTTGTTCGCAACATCACGTCCCTACATTTTTATTGATTAGAAATCAATTTGTAAATCGTCCCGGATTTGTGTCCGACGACATACAGTTCGCCTGCCTCGTCTTCTCCAAACGAACTGATGGTGTCGTCGAACGTTGTCACTTGGCGCGTGTTCCATTTGCCGTTAGCATCACGCGCACTCGCCCACACAATGCCGGTGCAATAGTCCGCGAAAATGTATTGACCGACGAGCCACGGAAATTTTTGCCCGCGATAGACGTAACCGCCCGTCACCGAACAACCGAGGTCGTGCGAATACACCGCAATCGGCGCGACCAAATCCGCGCGGTCACAATCTAAACTTTCGTCATAACACTCATCACCTTCCATAATGCGCCAACCATAATTTTTGCCCCCCTCATTATCCCCTCCCGACGCGGCAGGTTGAAAATTGATTTCCTCTTTGCTGCCCTGTCCCACATCCCCAATGTACAAATCCCCCGTTGCGCGGTCAAACGAAATACGCCACGGATTCCGCAAACCATACGCCCAAATTTCCGGCAGCGCGTTCGCATCATTCACGAACGGATTGTCAGCGGGGACGCGATAGGTATCGGCATTGACATCCACGCGCAAAATTTTTCCGAGGAGCGTTTTTAAATTTTGTCCGTTCCCATTCGTGCCATGTCGGTCGCCCGCGCCACCGCCATCACCAAGCGCAATGTATAAATAATTATCGGGACCGAATGCAATCGTTCCGCCGTTGTGATTGGGTTCGGGTTGACTCACCTCCAAAATAATTTTGTCGCTCGTGCTGTCCGCCACATTCGGGTCATCGGAAACGCGATAGCGCGCAATCACCGTATCGCCATCGCCCGCGCGCGAATAATGTACAAAGAATAGCCCATTGTTTTTGTAATTGGGATGAAACGCCAGACCGAGCAGCCCTTGTTCGTTGCCACCTGTCGTGACTTTGTCCAAGATGTTCAGAAACGCTTGGCGCCGTACGCGTCCGTTTTCAAAAACGCGGATGCGCCCCGGCTGTTCGACAATCAACAATCGCCCGGTGCCATCACCTGCGGAGGTGACAAAGATCGGACGCTTTAATTCATTCGCAAGGGGTTCAATGTCAAGCGAAAATGAATTGGTGTTAACTGACGCGGAACGCGTATTCGTCGGCGCGACCGTTGCTGTCAGCGGAACGCGGGTGGGCGCGCGCGTGTTGGTTGGCGGAACACGCGTCGCGGTAGCCGTCTGCGCATCCGTCGGCGGTTCCGTCGGGATGCGCGTGGGCGCAGTTGTCGCGAGGGATGTAGCAACAATTGCGGCACGCGTTTGTGTGGGCGCAGTCGTCGGCGTCGTCGCTTCATTCGCACACGCCACGAGTGACACAGCTCCTATTGCAAATATCAAGCGCATCGTCAACAATTTCATCGAAAACTCCTGAAAGGGTAAAGCCATTCAAAATGGATACGAAAATTGCGCGTATATCATACTTTAATCAGATGAAGCAGAGATGAAAAATTTCTGGCGGGAGTTTATCAAGGAGTAAGCATGTTAAAGTATTTTTTTCAAAAACAATTGGGCTGGACAATGTTTGTCGCGTGCGGACTTGGGCTGCTGCTGTTTTATGTGACAACATTCGCGCTCGCGTCGTCACCCGAATCAAAATATGTGAAAACGTTGAATCTGAATGACAAGCTCGTCATCAAGAGTTCCGCGTGCAATCTGCAAATTCCGACGCAGACGGATACGAGAATGATTGTGCGTTGTGTTGCGTCGAGCAATGCGGAAAAAAATTCGCGCACGGAGACCAAGTCCGTCATTCAACTCGCGGCAACAGACCGTCTGAAAGTGAACGCGAATGGATGTCGTTTGCAGGTGATGTTGAATACAGTTTCGCGCGTTGTCATTAAATGTGTCGCGCTGCCATCTCAAACCAACACGCCGACTGCCACAGCGACTACGACATTGACACCGCCGCCAACGCCAACGACGACGACGAACTGGCTCGCGCGCGTAAATTATTATCGCGATATGGCGAATCTGCCGCACGTCACAGAAAATGCAACATGGAGCAATGGCGATTATTTACATTCGCGCTATATGGTGAAAAACGATTACATCGGGCATACGGAAGACACAAACAATCCGTGGTACACCGCTGCAGGCAAAGCCGCCGCCGAAAACAGCGACTTGATGGTGAGCAGCAGCGCGAACATGAGCGATGCGTCCGCGATTGATGGTTGGATGGGCGCGCCGTTTCACGCGGTGGGCATCATTGACCCCGCGTTGAATCAAGTCGGTTATGGCAGCTATCGTGAAGCCGATGGCGGTTGGCAAACGGGCGCGGGACTGGATGTGCTTCGCGGACTCGGCAACATTCCGGGCACGGTGACGTTTCCCGTGACATTTCCATCGGATGACAAAACTGTCGCGCTCACCTCGTACACCGGCAATGAATATCCCAATCCACTCACAAGTTGTTCCGGCTATAGTGCGCCGACGGGACTGCCGCTCATTTTGCAAATCGGTTCGGGCGGTGTGACTCCGAATGTGACCGCACATTCATTCAAACAAGGCGCGACGGCACTCACGCACTGCATCTTTGACGAAACAAACTACACCAACCCCAACAGCAGTGAACAAAGTTTGGTGCGAAGTATTCTCAACGCGCGCGATGCAATTGTGTTGATTCCGCGCAATCCATTGGACGCGGGGAAAACGTACACGGTTTCGATTACAACGAACGGCAATACGTACACGTGGAATTTTTCGGTTGCCAATTCTGCCGCACCTGCGCCAAGTGAATTTGCGCGCGAACTTCGATAGCTCGCTGCGTTGGCTTGCGCACAACACCAAAACAAAAATGAAAACCCGCGTCGAGCGATTGCTTGGCGCGGGTTTCATTCATTTTGCCGAGTGAATGCGTAACACCAACGTAATTTGTCTTTGACCAAATTAGGACTTGGACGCGTTACTATATTTGTTTAGACAAGGGTTGGTCTATGTTTCTTGTCATTGGAAAGAAGGTTCTCGATGATTTCTATGTTCCACAAAAAATCTTGGCGCTGGGTTTTGACAGCTCTCGCTACGCTGGGCTTGATCTGTCTGGCAAGTGTTGCATCCGTCGGCGCGGCGCCAAACAAAATCGTTCGCACACTCAATCTCTATGACCGCATGACAGTCAATGGAAACAATTGTGCGCTGCATATTCAAACGCAAAAGGATGGCAGAATCGTCATTCGTTGCGTGAACACGCCCGCGCCGCTCGCGCCCGAAGCGACAGACACAAAAGCGAAACTCACACTTGAACTAAACGACAAACTCGTTGTCCGCGCGAATGCGTGCCGCCTGCAAGTGATGAATGCATCACCAAATCAAATTGTTATTCAGTGTGAAATTCCTTTGCGCACACCAATTCGTATCTCGCGCGCGCCCGATGGTTCGCCGGGCAATGGCGGTTCCTACGCGCCCGCAATTTCTACCGATGCGCGCTATATCGCATTTGAATCCGGGGCGAGCAACCTTGTGAGCGGCGACACCAATGATTTCTGTCAGGTGGGAAATACTGCAATCAATTGCCCCGACATTTTTGTGTACGATAAACAAACGCGAAAAATTACGCGCGTGTCTGTTTCATCAAATGGCACAGAAGCAAACAATTCTTCCGGCAGTCCTTCCATTTCCGCGCATGGGCGCTATGTGGCGTTCGTGTCGGCTGCCAACAATCTCGTCAGCGGCGATACGCTCGATGTGTGTCCGAGCGTGGACAATTGCACAGATATTTTTGTAAATGACAGCTTGACAGGACAAACGACGCGCGTTTCTATCGCGTCGGATGGCACGCAAGCGGATGATGTCTCTCTCAATCCCGTCATCTCGGCGAACGGAGGCTTTGTCGCATTTACGTCGTACGCCAATAACCTTGTCGCCGACGATACGAACGGCGAGCCGGATGTTTTTGTCTACGATATGCAAACGGGCGAGACCACGCGCGTTTCCGTCGCTTCGGACGGAACACAAAGCAATGCCCCATCCGGAGACCACACGAGCTCCATATCTGCCAACGGACGTTTTATCGCCTTTGATTCGCGCGCCGACAATCTCGTCAGCGATGATACAAATAGTTGTCTCGGCGTACCGTGTTCAGATATTTTTGTTCACGATTTGCAAACGGGCGAGACAGTTCGCGTTTCCGTCGCCTCCGATGCCGCGCAAGGAAATGGCTGGTCAAGCGCACCTTCACTTTCCGCTGATGGGCGATATGTTGCCTTTGCGTCCAATTCAAACAATCTGGTCGCCAATGATACGAATGACGAGACGGATGTTTTTCTCCGCGACCTTGTGACAGGAATTACCACGCGCGTTTCTGTTGCATCGGACGGTTCACAGTTGGAAGCGCGTTCCAGCGCGCCGCATCTCTCCGCCGATGGGCGGCATGTCGGTTTCCAGTCCATTCCAAAAGACGCGCTGACCAATCCGCCCAATGAAGCGTGGGAAATTGACCTTTATGTCCATGACATACAAACGGGCGAAACCGCGCTGCTCTTTGGCTCATCGGAAGATGCTTCCGCGCCGGTCCTCTCCGGCGATGGACGCTTTGCAACCTTCGGCGCCGATGACCGCATTGATGTGCCGGATACAAATAACGCGCGGGATATTTTTATCTATCAACTTCGATAGAATCTTCTGTGCAAAAAAAACGACCTCGAAGGAAAATTCTTCGAGGTCTATGTTTTGCGTTTTAACAATCTTTCGTAGTCGTCATGCGGTCCAATCCAATACCACACCATCGTATCTCTTTCAAGTAGCCCTACCACACGATAATCTTCACTCACACGCGCAGAATAAATCGGCTCTTGTGCATTCACGCGCTTGAAATGCAAGCCCGGCGATGCGGGATTCTGTTTCCAAATTACATACGCTTTCCGCGCGCGTTGCTGTTCCAATCGCGGCAAACGCTCATAGTATTTCCAAAAATTTCGCGTTGCCCGTGATTTCATTTTGGCGCCAGGCGTCCATCTTCCGTAACTTTAATCTCCGTTGTGCGCCCCGCGTAATAATCTGCCCGCGCCTCGCGTGCCATTTCTAACAAGAGTTCTTGCGACTCGGCACGCGCCAACAGCTCGTCCCACTTTTTGTCGCCTTCTCCTTCTTCACTCTCGAGTTCTGTTTCTTGACGCGTCCGAATAACCAACGCCTGCAAAAAACGCGCGAAATCTACGAGTTCGGCAAGGCGTTCGGGCGGCAGAGTGCGAACGATGTTGAGCAATGTCTGTTCGAGAGAGGTTGTTTGAGATTCCATTTCGTTCCTCACACATTGTGGTGCGAAAAGTTTGCGCCAAGATTTTACAACAAAAAGACGAAACCAAAAACCGCGTCATTCCATATGCAACGACGCGGTTTCTGATTTCAATTTCCCGTCACTCGAAACTCTCCCCCCGCACTCCTTCCAAACACATCGGGCTCGTACATTTGCTGCGCGAATGTCGGTAACACAAAGAAATCGCCAGCGACACTTGCGCGCATCATGTACGTATATTCGTACGTGCCGCGCGACAAGTCGTTTGCAAATATCGCCACGCGGTCATCGCGCAGTTCCGTGTTGGACCAGTAATACCAGTACGGATAATAATAATCCGCACACCCGACACATTCGCTGATTTGTTTTTCCAGTTCGGGCGATGACGCGCCTGCGGACGTTGTTTTGAGGGACGTGTCCACCGCTTCAAAACCGCTCGGCAGTGGGTCTTCGACTTGCAAGTAATTCAAGTTTGTCGGCGCGATGATAGTGAGTTTCACCTGAACGTAATCGCCAACGTTCGCGCTTGTGACTTGCTCGCTTGTTGGTTTCAATGTCGCTTGGTCAACCTTAAAGTATTGACGCGCAACGAGAATGCCGCGATCCAGCGGTTTCATTTCCGACGCGGGCAAATAGTAATTCAAGAACGCGCTGTAATAGAGATTGCCCGCGCCATCGGTCCGTGTGAATAACAATTCGTTCGCCGTGTTCGTGAGCAAATCTTTCATCGCCACGTTGAGCGATTGATTCTCCGTGACATTTTCTTTTGTCACTTTTTGTTCGGTCAACGTTTTGCTATTCAACGCGACTTGGTACGAATAGTCGGCGTTCAGTTCGCCGCTCGCCTTCATAAATTCCGAAAGCCCAATCACAGACCACGCAGTTTCTTGCGTCGTTTCCCAATGTCCTTGCTGACGCAACGTCATCAACCAACGCACTGCATTTTTCAACAGCGCATTTTGCGGATTCACGCGCGCGATGCCGTACAACACCATCGCCGTCGTGCGCGTGTTGGTGCTCATCATGTACCAACTCTGTTGTTTTTCTTCCCAATGGGTTCCTGTCGCGCTGGGAATCGCGGCAGCGGTAAGTTCTTGCTCGAGCGCGGTGGCTTGTGTTTTGTTATTCGAGTCGAACAACGCCACCATCAACAACGCTTTCGCGTAATTGGACAATTGCGCGCGGCGTTCGTACAAATTCAACGCACGCGCGCCGTACTCGTTCGTCACTTGCTGCATCACATAAATCACAAACGCGCGTTGGTCATAGCCGTACGAAACGTTCGCGTTCACAGGTTCATCGAGATACTGGTTCAAGTACTCGCGTGCGCGCTGTATGACATTTTCGTCAACGGCGAATCCGTTTTTATTCGCCGCGTTGAGCGCGAGAAGCGCGTACGCTGTCGTGTGCGGAATCGAAGTGTCGTTCGCCCACAAGCCCCAACCGCCGTCGCCGTGCTGCAATTGATACAGGCGTTGAATTTGCGCGCTGATGTTAGCGATGAGATTCTTTTCGAGATTCTCGTCCTTGACGCCGAATTCTTTCAACGCTTGATATGTGACAATGTTCGGGAAAAATTTCGACGTGACTTGTTCCGAACATTCATACGGATATGCCTGCAAAAATTTCAACGATTCGAGTGATGCGGCGGCGAGCGATGGACTTGTTGTTATTTTCAAACCGCCCGCGCTCGTGTCCACATTCGCAGGCACCTGAATTTTTTCCGCAACCTTTGCGTCAACGGTTCCCGCCGTTCCCACAACTTCGGGCGATGTCGGACGCACTATCGGTAATGTCGCTTCCAACGCGTCGCTGTATCCGTTTCCATTCGCACTGAAATTCACCTTGACGTTTTCCGCGTTTTTATCAACGGTTGTTTGCCATGAAACTTTCGCGCGGTCATTCGCTTTCACCGTCAACGGCTGTGTCGCGTTGCCACTCAACGTGAGACCCGTCGCTTGCAGTTTCACATCAACCGTGACACTTGAATTTGTATTGTTGTTCACGACGGCTTCAATCGTCACCAAATCGCCCGGCACGAAAAAGCGCGGGACAACGGGACGCACCAGTACTGGTTTCGTCGAGAGAATATCGAGTTTCCCCGTACCGACGAGCGTTTCCTTTGTGACGCCTTTTGCGGTGAGATTCCACGTGGTGAGATTGTCGGGCAGCGTAACGGTCACTTCGGCTTTACCCGATGAATCGGTAACAACATCGGCTTTCCAATACGCGGTGTCTTGGAAATTGCGCCGCACGGGCGACGCTTCTTCGGGCGCGCCGCCGCCGCCGCCTTTTGCTTCGGCTTGCACCTGAACGTTGATGCGTTCGACGGAACGAATCCACGATGCGGCAGTTGTGATGCCGATGCCGCGCGTGCCCCAGAATGTTTGCTCGAGCGGCTGCGAACGGTCATCCGCCAACGCCTGCACCGCTTTGTCAACGAGCGCGAGTGAAAACTCTGCTTGCGCGGGTTTGCCTTTCGAGTCCAACGCTTCGACAGTGAATTTCACATTGTCGCGCGGTTGAAATTCTTTTTTGTCGGCGGTGAGTTTTACCGCGAGAATTTTTTCGGCGGGATTGATGTTGAGGACCGCGTAACCGAGTTTGAATTGCGGCGTTGGCGAATCTTCCGCGCGTCCTTTCACCAACATCACGGAAACGTACGCGGTGGGCAGCAAATCTTCGGTGATGGGAATTTCCAACGTCTCGCTGTTGCCGATGACGCCGAGCGATTTCACTTGAATAATTTTCCCGCGTTCAATCGTGAGCAACGCTTGCGCGTTTTTGAATGGCGCGGGAATCAACACTTTGGCGGTTTCGCCGATGTTGTACTCTTTTTTGTCCGCAACCAAATCAATGCGGTCATTGTTTTCGACGCGCCAATTCACAAACTCGTTCGTCGCAACCCATTGATACGTCGCGCTGCGAATTGCATTTTTATTTTTGTCCTGTCCCTCACCAACAATTTTATAAACTCCTCCAACGGTTGGCGTGTAAAACATCGTCGCCGTTCCCAACTGATTACTGGTTACTGTGTCACTGATTACGAGCGTATCCGTGTACGAACTCTTCCACAAGAAATTTCCACTCGCATCTTTTTCGCGGACGCTGAACCATTTGTGTTCGTACACCGAAATATTTAAAAGTTGATTCGAATACGCGTCACCACTCGGCGTGACCGTGATAATGTCCACGCCTTGTTTTTCATTGACCTGTCCCACATACGTTTGCGGTTTGAGACCGATATAGAAATCGCCTTTGTGTACGGGAACGACGACGCGCGAAGAAACTGCCGCGTTGTTGATGTCGGTCACTTCCACATCAATCGTAAAGTTTTGCGACAACGGGTAATCTTTTAAATCGGCAGGAATGTTGAATGAAAATTTTCCTTGCGCGTCCGTCTTGCCTTTGCCTTCACTCACAACGCCGCCCGTACGCTGCCGATTGTTTGTCAAATCGTAATCGGTGAAATCCCAATACCCTTTCACCTTGTCCGTCGTGAAAAACAAATCGTCGCTCAACAAACGCCACTGCACATTCGCATTCGACACCGCGCCGCCGAAAAAGAATGTCGTGGTGGAATCCACTTTAATCGTTTGTCCGTTGATGTACGAATCTTTGTCAGTTTTTACTTCGACTTGGAATTCAGGCGCTTTGTATTGCGCGACTTGGAAATCCACGCTGTTGTAAAAACGATTGTTGTCGGGACCGAATTCGAGAACGATACTGTAAAAGCCGAGCGACGCGCCCGCGTTCAATTCGATTTTTCCGTTAAACGTGCCGTACGCGTCGAGCGGCAAGTCCTGTTTCAAAATTTCGCGCCCATTCGCGTCCATCACTTTGATGGGGACGGTTTTCATTTCCGTCGGCAGCGTATAACGAGCGTCATTGTCTTTCCGCAAGATGCCTTTGAAATTCACCATTTGTCCGGGGCGATAAATCGCGCGGTCGGTGTACATGTTCGCGTAATAAAGTTGGGCGCCGTATTGGGTATTCAAATTGAAATCGTACGTTTGAATGCCTTCCGCCCAATCGCTGCCCACTGCCGCAACAATATTTCCATTTTCTTCGCTCAACGCAAAAATCGGTTCGTAATATTCTTGCGCGCCGAACGTGCCTTGAAAAATTCCATCCGCGTTTGTTTTGCCCGACGAACCTTCTTTGCCCGTCACGCCAAGAATGGTAATGGGTAAATCGGCGACAGGTTTCCCCGTCGAAAGATTCGTCGCCCACACCAGCGCTTCGCCGTTCCCGCGTTTCAGCGCGAGATTGTACGGCGTGACGATGAGAACGTGACGCGCGCGCGTTGTGCTTTTTACATTCCCTGCTGCGCGCGCTTCCAAATAATACGCGCCGGGTTTCAATCCGCCCGCGCTCGTATCAACACCGAGCGATGTCGAAACAACGCGCGATGCGTTGAGCGGCGCTTTCACTTGTTGTCCCCAACGACGCAGCAAATTATTCGCGCTCGGTTTGTAATTGTCCCAATACTGATAGCGGTCATTTCCAACCAGCCGCAGCAAATCCGCGCGCGGCACCGTGTACAACGAGTATTCGATTTCGGGCACATTGCGATATGTGGTGTAAATCAACTGCGGCGCATTCGCGTCATACACGCCAAAATTTCCATTGACGTTCAAATACACATCGGGGTCAAGCGGCGCGGCGGTGAATTTCACGACAACGTCTTTGCCCAACTCTTCGCCGTACACTGTTTTCGATTTTCCGCTAATTGTCACCGTGTAACCTTCGGACGCGAGCCAGCCGCCTGAAATCGTTTGCTGTGTGCTTTCATTCCAATACGAATACTGATTCGTAATCGTCGGCTGAATCGTCACCGTCACCGCGTCTTGCGCCATCGGCGACGCGTAGGTGATTTGGAAACCATTGCGAATCGCAGTGGAATTCGTGTCGCCATTTTTCGGATTCGTATTCAAAACGCCGGGCGCGCGCGTCGTCCGAAAATTCCATGTCACATCTTTTAACGTTGCGGCTTTTTTGTTCACATCTTGCGCGCCCGCCTTCAACGTCGCGCGATATTGCGCGTTGTACGTCAACGGCTGTTTGGGAATAAATTCCACACGCGCGGCATTCCACGAAAAATCACCCGAAACTTTTGCGCCGTTCGAAACCGCGACGACGCTGAAACGCGATTCGACAGACGCGTGGTCCATTTCAGTGTTGAACGTCATGGAAATCGGTTCGCTCGCGCCCGCGTTTTGCGTACTCGTTTCAGGATACGTCAAAATAATTTCGGGCGACGACGTTTTGAATTTCCACGAATACCCGTTCAATTTCGCGCCGAGCATATCGGTCAACGCGGCAACATTCACCGTGTATTCCGTCGCCACTTGCAAATTTTGCGACGGCGTGAACGAATACGTTGACGTGTTCAACCAAACGCCGCTGCCCGCGAGCGTCGGCGAAATCGTCAACGGCTGCGGCAAATCTTTTTGCGCGTCCACCGAAACGAGCGGCACGACGGGATGATTGAACTGGACAATAATTTTTGTCGCGTCTTGAGAAACCGCGATTTCCGTCGCGTCTTTGGCAGGCGAAGTGGAAATCACTTCGAGCGGCGCGTTGGAAATGTTCGCGGGAAACAATGATGTCGTAGTGACGACTTGAGTCGGCACAGGCGTCGCCGTCGCTTGCGCGTTGGGTGATTGCTGTTGCGACGTTTGTACACTCGCGTTGTTTTGAATTTGCGCGCCTTGTACGTTGATGCTTTGTGGTGCACCGTTCTGTGGCGCAGCGCACGCAGCGATGAGCGCGAGAAAGAGAATGAGGGTGAGGTTGAGACGGGAGGTCATGGAAAAATCCTTTTCGTGATCCGTATTTCGTGAAACGTCAAATGTAAAATGTGAATCAGTTTTTAGTTTGCCAACAATTCTCGTTTCCAAATGGAATGTGCCGCTTGAAAAATTTTCGGCGCGGCAGGATGTGCGAGAGGAAACCATTGCATCGCGTGACCTGAATTTGTATGAACGCTAATGGGTTGCCCATATAAACTTGAATCTGCGACAAGTTTTCGCGGAATATCAGATTTTGTCTTTACAATTTGTGAAAGCACTCGAAGCGCGGCATTTCCAAGCGTAATGATTTTGTCGGGACGCGCATTTTCGATTTCATTCGACAATCTTCCAAGATGTTTCTTGATTGCCTCTTGAACAATTTCGGTTTCGGAAGGATGTGCCAAGAGATTTGCTTTTGGTAGACCAAGTTTCTTGGGAAGTTTAGAATATGTGTCGTCAATCCGTTCTTTCAGTCCGTCGCTACATCTATATGTATCAAGACAATCACTCATCCAAACATTTGCGCGCATAGAACGAAAGGCTCCAATCACATGCTCGTCCAACCATCTACCTGAACTGCCGTTTAGGTCTTTTGCCAACGCGACCGTACCCCATTTTGGCTCGTACCGTGTATAAATCATCCAATCATCAACATATTCAAATTCTTTATTTCCATTCCAAAAAATTTCGGGCTCGTTATCAACCGCGATTGCACGGATTGGTTTGAACGGTTCGGGGGGAGTCCAACGAACGTGTAAAGCACTTGGATACGCGCCCAAAATAAAAATTGGACGCCGCTCGCTGATGTGTGGCACACAGGGCTTGACACTCCGTCCAAATGGAAAAACATATTCGGTCTGCATTTTTCTACTCCTCCTCACTGACTCGAATGCGGTGTCTAAATAGAGTACAACCTCAATCCCCTAAATACTCCACCTTCACCACTCTCCCATCCCCAAACGTCACCAACCCAATATCCGCGTTTCCCCATCCATCGTCCGTGTGGCGAAAACCCACCGTGCCATATTCCGAAATTCCCGTTTGCGGTCCGCGCACAAAACCGCGCATTGTCGCATCCACTTGTTCAACGGTCATGCCCGTTTGCACTGCATCCAACGCGCGCAAAAACGGTTTTCTTGAATTCCACTCGAAATTTCGCACAACCAAAATCAACAACAAAAATGTGCTGATGAACGCGAGTTTCACACGCCGCGGCGCGCGCCACAAGAGTAACAACGCGGGCAACGCAAAAAACGCAGCGAACGCGCCCGTTGCCACGAGCGGATAAAGCATTGAATGTGTTGCCATTTCCATCCAAACATATAAAACAAAACCGATGAGCAAAAGAAATCCGGCGGTGATGATGGAAGCATTGCGAAAGGTGAATTGGAAATTGCGAATTTGTGTTTGTGAATTGACCATAGAGATTTCTCGCTCGATGTAATCATCGAACCGCTCGAAATGACAACCAACCTATTACCTGCTACCTACTACTTGCTACCCGCCACCATCTCCGCCAACTCCCCCAAACTCCTCACTTCCACATCCGCCCTCGCTTCCGTCGGCGGTGTCGCGCCCGCGCCCGGCTTGTTCCAACGGCGATTTACCCACACCGTTTGCAAACCCATCTCTTTTGCAGGCGCGATGTCGTGGAAGAAACTTTGTGCGACGTGCAGCCATTCGTCTTTTGGAACGCCAACGCGTTTTTCCGCGATGCGAAAATTATTCAGCGAAGGTTTGTACGAGTGACACTGTTCGGCAGTGATTACGTCATCAAACGCGACTTGCAACTTTTTCGCGGAATGGGCAAACAAATCATCGTCCACATTTGAAAGAATGACAAGTTTATACTTTTGCTTTAATGCAAACAACGCGTCCACCGTATCGGGAAACGGCTGCCAATGTTCAACAGATTGTCCGAATCCTTCGACTTGCTCAGGACTTGGCGTGAAATCCAAACGCGCACCCATTTTTCGTAGAACATTTTCCAACACCACGCGATATTTTTTGTATTCGCGTTCTTGTTCCGATTCCAATTCGCCAAACAATTCCAGGGCGTCGTCTTGCGAAATTTTTACCTGATGCGCGATGAACACGGGTTTCAACGCATTGAGAATCCCGCTTTCCCAATCAATCAACGTTCCATAACAATCAAACGTCAGCACACGAAAATTGTTCCAGTTGAGCATTGTGCCGCATCTCCAATCTCTAATCTCTAATCTCTTTTTCTCGCTTTGAACATAATGAAATCGGGTCGCCGCATCAGACGTTCGTACTGTTCGGGAAATTGTTCGCGGAATTTTTTCGTCGGCTGCGGTTCATGCAATTGTTCCAACACAAATCCCGCGCGCGCCAACGGATTCAACATCGCGTGCAACGGGCGGCGAAAGGTCGGCACATACAATTTGGGGTCAAGACTGCGAAAGAGCGCGCGATAGGTTTCCGTTTGCATATAATCGTCCGCGAAATTTAACACATAGTCGGATAACGGATGCTGTACCGAAAAAAGCAAAACTCCCTCGGCGCGCAATACGCGGAAAAATTCCAAAAACACTTTATCCCAATCGCGCACATAGTCCAACGTCAACGCGCTCAATACCACATCAAACGAATTTGGCGCGAACATTTCCAAGGGCAAATCCAAATTCGCCACCAAAAATTTTGCGCGTCCCGCTAAACGTTTTTCCGCGAGCCGAATCATCGCCGGACTCGCGTCCACGCCAATTACGCGTGCGCCGCGCGTCACCAATTCTTCCGCATACGCGCCGGGACCACAGCCCGCGTCCAACACATCGCGTGCGCGCACCTCGGGCAGCAGCGCCAACATCGCCGGACGGTCATAATGCGCATTCCACGCGTAATAGTCCACGCGTTCGGCAAAGCGTTCCGCCATCGCTTCGTATTCATCCAGTGCAATCGGTTTTGGCATTTCGCCTTTCGCCTATGGCTAATCGCTTATCCTATCATTCGCTCGCGCGCTTCCAGCGCCATTCGTCTTCCAACATTCCGTACACGAACGTATCCCAATAGCGTCCTTTGAAAAATTCCTCTTCGCGCATTCGTCCTTCTTGGCGCATTCCCAATTTTTCCAACAGGCGCACAGAGTTGCTGTTGTTGGCAATCGCGCGCGCCATCACGCGATGCAACCGCAATTGCTCGAACGCGAATTTCAACATTGCCGTCACTGCTTCCGTGGCATAGCCATTGTTCCATTCGCGCGGGTCGAGTTCATACCCCAGTTCTGCATTGTACGCTTTTACCTCACGTTTACGAATTCCCACATTGCCAATCAGTTTGTTGTTAGTCTGCAGGACAATTGCCAGTTGAAATTTCACACGCGGCGAATCATGCTGTTGGTCAATGAATCGCTGCACAAAACTTTTCACATCTTGCTCGCTGCGATGTTCCCATTCATAAAATTCCAAATAGCGCGGGTCATTCTGGTACGCATACACCGCGCGCCAATCGTCCGGCACAAATTCGCGTAATAGTAATCGTTCCGTTTTGAGAATCATGTTCGCCTATCGCCAATCGCGTATCGTAATCATCCAATCACCTAATCACCGAATCGCTCATCACTCCACCACCCGAAACCTCACCACATCACTCTCCACCCGCGTTCCATCGGTCATCACACCAATTGCTTGCGCCGTGTGTTCCCCTGCAGACAATTTCCACAAGGCACGATACGGCACACTCGAAAAATTTCCAATTATGTTTCCATCAATCAGCAATGTCACATTCGACAAACGCAACGCTTGATTCAAGCGCGCGCTCACTTCAATCTTTTGCAGTTCATCCGGAATCTGCGGACTAATTTCAAAAATGGAATTCTGCGGGGGTGAAATGATTTCCAACGCTTCACGTTTCACGTTTGACGTTTCACTGATTCCTGTCAACTGTCCCCCATCCCCCGTCCCCCGTCCCAAACAATCCATCTCCGGCGCCAACGTCAATCCCTTTTGCTTTGCCCAATCTATTGCATCAGGCGGATACACGCGAAACACGCGCGTAATTTTTGGTCCGCGACAATTGTCTGCCCACAACAAATTTGTGGACGCGTCCAGTTCAAATTTTTGATACGCGTCGTCGTAACGTTTCGGTTCCGTTCCCTTGACGAAAACTTCGCGGCGCACGCGTGGACAATCTTTGGTGGGCAATAATCCCGATGCGTCGCAAATTTCTGTTTCCACAATTCCATCGGGACGCGTAAAACTTTTTTCAGGAATGCCGCGCAGTGCCTCTTCCATAAAATCGTGCCAAATCGGACCTGCACCCGTGACGCCGGTCACGCGATACATGGGCGCATTGTTCGCGTTCCCCGCCCAAACGCCAACGGCTAAATCGGGCGTGTAACCCAATGTCCAGTTGTCGCGAAAATCCGTCGTCGTACCCGTTTTCGCCGCCGCCGGACGCGACAAATTCAAAACGCTGTCTTCGCCAAATGCAGGAATCCGCGCAATGTCGTCAGAGAGAATGGAGGTGATGAGATAGGCGATTTGGGGCGAGATGGCATAGTCGCCAGTCTGTGACACGCCATCACGCATAATGTCCGCGTTGCGCGTAGTGCGTGATGACGTGTCAAGTCGCCAGTCGCTAGTATTCAGGATACTGTTGACTGTTGACTGTTGACTCTCGACCTGAATGATTGCATTTGGCACTACTCGTTTCCCTTCATTCGCAAACGCCGCGTATGCCGCCGTGAGTTCAATGAGTTTCACTTCCCCCCCCCCCAGCGTCAGCGCGAGACCGAAACGGTCTGAGTCATTGAACGTCGTAATACCCAACGCTTTCGCCGTTTCAATCATCGCGTCGAGTCCAACATGGTCAAGCACTTTGACCGCAATCATGTTCGATGACGTTGCCAACGCAGTACGTAACGACAGAGGTCCGTGCCATTGCCTATCGAAATTTTGCGGCGCATACGGTTCATTCTCTTTGGTTTGAAATGTGGTGGGTACGTCGGTGAGAACTGTCGCGGGTGTGTAATCGTGCGCGAACGCGGTGGCGTACGTAATCGGTTTAATCGAAGAACCCGGTTGTCTAAGCGATAGCGAAACATTCACCGCGCCGTCAATGCTTTCGTCAAAATAATCCGCGCTGCCAACCATTGCAATAATTTCACCCGTCGCGGGTTCGATGGCGACAAGCGCGGCGTCATTCAAATTGTAATCAGGCGCGTTTTCATTGCGCGTACGATTTTTCAAATCGGCAATGTGCCGCGCAATAATTTCTTGCGCGCGTTCTTGCATGTTCAAATCAAGCGTCGTCGTTACCGTCAGTCCGCCCGCGTTCACCATTTCTTCGCCGTACTGCTGTTCCAAAAGATTTCGCACATACGCGACAAAATGCGGCGCGCGGATTATTTCGCGTTTGTCCGTCGCTTTGAAATGCAATTCTTCATTCACCGCGAGCTGCGCGTCGTCCGCATTGAGGAATCCTTTTTTTACCATCAAGTCCAAAACAATTTTTTGACGCGCGTGCGCGGCGTCGGGATTCACGTACGGGTCATACGCATACGGTGATTGAATCAAGCCCGCAATCAACGCGCTTTCCGCCAAGTCCAAATCGCGCGCGGGTTTTCCAAAATACGTACGCGACGCCGCCTCCGCGCCGTACGCCAAATTACCAAAATACACTTCGTTCAAATACATTTCCAAAATTTGTTCTTTGGTAAATGTTTGCGTAAGTCGCAGCGCCAACACCATCTCGCGCATTTTGCGCGTTAATGTGCGCGACTCTTGTTCCTCGCGCGACAACAACACGAGCCGCGCCAATTGTTGCGTTATCGTGCTGCCGCCCGAAACGATTTGTCCCTCCTGCGCGTATTGCACAATCGCCCGCGCGACACCAATCGCATCTACACCGGGATGCTCATAAAAATTCGCGTCCTCGACCGCGACCACCGCGTTCTTGAAATGCGCGGGAAGTTCATTCAGGGTAACCCGCGTGCGTCGTCCCGCGCGGGGGTCAAGAATTTCGTACAGCAGTTTTCCATTCCGGTCCAGAATTTTTGTCGTGTCGGGAGACGTGCGCGTAAGGAGCGCGTCCGGCGCGGGCAAATCGCCAAACAAAAAAATCGCCAACGCGACGATTCCGATTCCCGCTAGCATTAGGGGAATCAAAAACCAACGGCGGCGAATTTTACGGCGCGAAATGTTTGCCATGTACGCACAAAAGGAGCGCAGTGTTCGTCTTCTGAACACCACACTCTCCTCCAATCTTATGACGCACAACGGTTCAAAATAGTTCCGATGAGTTTTCAGACGTGACAGGTCTTTGGAGACCTGTCACGTCTCCAACCAGAGTATAATCCCCCCATGCTGCACCCCCGCGCGCAATTGCTCACCACAAAACTGTATGCGCCGCCCCCACGCCCATCGCTCGTCCCGCGCCCGCGTCTCACCGACAAACTCGACGCCGCGCTCCAATTGCAGCACAAACTTATTCTCATTTCCGCGCCTGCGGGTTTCGGCAAAACAACAGTGATTGGCGAATGGCTCAAGGCAAAGGATGTAGGCGGAGGGATAAAGGATGTAGGCGGAGGGATAAAGGATGTAGGCGGAGGGATAAAGGATGAAGAGAAACAATTGGTTCATCCTTCATCAGTCATCCTTCATCCTTCCGTCGCTTGGCTCTCCCTCGACGCCGACGACAACGACCCCGCGCGCTTTCTCGCCTATTTTATTGCCGCAATGGCGAAACTCGACCCCGCGCTCGAATCGCTGTTCGACCTGATTCAACTTTTGCAAACGCCGACGCTGCCGCCTGCCGAGACCATTCTATTACAAATTCTCAATACGTTTGCGGAGCAAATTCCCGCTGCGCCGTGTCTTGTCGTCCTCGACGACTTTCATGTTTTGGAACGCGCGGAATTGCACAACGCGCTCGCGTTTTTTCTGCAGCACACGCCGCCGAATTTATTGCTCGCTATCACCACGCGCACGGACCCCGCTCTCCCGTTGGCGCGCTTGCGCGCGCGCGGACAATTGACAGAATTGCGCGCGGCAGATTTACGTTTCACTTCCGCCGAAGTTGCCGCGTTTCTCAATCAATTGATGAATTTGCAGCTCACCGCGCAGCAAATAAAACAACTCGAATCGCGCACCGAAGGTTGGGTAGCAGGATTACAGCTCGCGGCGCTCTCGATGCAAGGCGGCGGTGACATTGAACATTTTTTGCGCGCTTTCACGGGCAGTCATCATTACATTGTTGATTATTTGGTTGAAGAGGTTTTGCAAAATCAATCGGTTGAGCGTCAACACTTTTTGTTACAAACCTCCATACTCGAACGCATGAACGGCGCGTTGTGTGACGCGGTGACGGGCGGTTCAAACGGACAAGCGACGTTGGAACAATTGGAACGCGCGAATTTATTTGTCACGCCGTTGGACGCCGCGCGCAATTGGTATCGCTATCATCATCTTTTTTCGGAATTGCTGCGGCATCGTTTTCAAGCGCAACTCCAACCCGCCGAACAATTTTTGTATCACACGCGCGCGAGCGAATGGTTTGAACAACAAGGACTAGAACGCGAAGCGATTCAACACGCGCTTCTGGCAAAAGATTATGCGCGCGCGGCACTGTTGCTCGAACGCACCACCGATGCAATTCTCAATCAAGGTGAAACGGCGACGCTGCAAGGATGGATGAACGCGCTGCCGGACACGGTATTGCGCGCAAGTCCGCGTTTGTGTTTGGCGCGCGCAAACGCCCATGTGATTGTCGGCGAAATTGATAACGCGGAAACGTGGATTCGCGCGGGAGAAGCGGCGGCGCAAAATTCACCTGAACGCGTGTTGCTCTTGAGCAAAGTGGACGCACTCCGCGCGGGTCTCGCGCTCTATCGCAATGATTTGCCGCGCACGATTGAACTCGCGCAACGGGCGCTCGAAACATTACCCATTGAAGATGTGCGGCTGCGCGGCGCGGTGATGTTTTATTTGGGGCTTGCGTATGGCTTTAGTGACCACATTGCCAAAGCCTACGCCACGTTCACCGCGTCCGCGCGCGAAGCATTTCAAGCGGAGGATTGGCACACCGCGTTGATTGCGTTGCAAAATCAAGCGTGGGTTTTGTTTTTGCAGGGAAAATTGCGTCAAGCCGCGCAAATGTACAATCAAGCGCTCACGCTCGCCGTCGAACGCGGCGTCGCCCAAGTTCCCGCCGTCGGCGGTTTTCATTGGGAACTCGGACGCGTGTTGTACGAATGGAATGATTTGGTAGAAGCCGAACGCAAAATCGAAATCGGCATTGAAAATAGTACGCGCGGAAATTTACCGCGCATGTTGCTTTTCAGTTGCGTGAACATGGCGCGCCTGAAGCTTGCACAAAAAAATTTCGCGGCGGCGGATGAATTGTTGACGCGCGCGCAATCGCTCGTTCAAAAATACAATCTGTCACTGCGCTATGCAGGCACTGTCACCGCCGAACGCGTGCGCTATTGGATGGCACTGCAAGATTACGCGTCTGCGAACGCGTGGCTGCAAACCATGAACACGGGCGACGACATGCCGCGCGATTATTTGCACGAGGTTTTGCATCTCGCCATCGCGCGCGTGCTGCTCGCACAGAACGAAACTGCGTCCGCGCTCGAACGCCTCGAACGTTTGAAACAGACCGCGCTGGACGTGGGACGCAACGGTACCGCAATTGAATGTTTGATTCTGCAAGCATTGGCATTTCAAAAACAAGGCGCGTCAAACGACGCACTGCGCGCGCTCGAAGACGCGTTGACATTGGGCGAACCGGAAGGGTACACGCGTTCGTTTCTCGACGAAGGCGAAGCGATGCAAAAAATACTCGCGCAGCTTTACGCGCAATTGATTCACCGCGTCCAAACCAAAGAGGTCGCGCGCGTTGCTGCATACTGCGAACGTCTGCTCAATTCATTTCCCTTCGCCACATCACCCGCCGCGTCTGTCGCCTCACAACGCGCGGCGCGTCCCTTTTCTGCCACACTCGCTGAACCGCTCACCGAACGCGAGCTTGAAGTGGTGCGCCTTCTCGCGCAAGGATTCACCAATCAACAAATCAGCGCCGAGCTCGTCATCTCGCTCGGCACCACGAAAAAACATCTCAACAACATCTTTGGTAAATTGAGCGCCACCTCACGCACGCAAGCATTGATTCGCGCCCGCGAACTCGGTTTGTTATAGCGTATCGCATCTTGTCCCCGTTTCTCGCCTCTCCACCCCGTCACTGAACCCTGAGTACGTTTCACTATCGCACTATCGCACTCTCTGACTACTCTTAAAAATAAACCTCACCTACACCTTTCGGATGCCGACAAGGTGGGGGGTTGACGCGTATGCTGTTCCCATAAGTGAGTTGAGGCACAGCACATGACGGCAACCTACGAAATCCGCTTTTGGGGCGAATTGCCCGCCGATTGGGCAGACTGGTTCGATGGGACAACCCATTTGGTCGCGACAAATGGGGAAACCATTTTGCACGGCACGTTTGACCAAGCCGCATTACACGGCGTCTTGCGGCGGCTGTGTGAATTGAACCTCACGCTCGTTGCACTGCAACGCACCGCGGCGCAAACAGCAACGGGTTAACGTCTTGGGCTTTTCTCGCTCGCTTGCCCATTCATCCATCCGCAAGTGGCACGTCCACAATTGAAATCCAAGGAGGTCTGACATGCTTAGCAAATTTTCGATTCTCGCAATCTTGGCGCTCGCGTTTCTTACCCTCACAACCACACACAGCGCACACGCGGCGACCAACACATTTGTTGTCACCAAAACACAGGACGCGGCAGACGCGAATCCGGGCGACGGCAAATGCAAAAGCACAGGCGGCGGCTGCACGTTGCGCGCAGCGATTAACGAAGCCAACAGTAACGGCGCTTCAAACGTGATTTATCTCAAACAAGGTTTGACCTATCAATTGAACAGCGCGGTCACCATCGAGTCGAACGTGACGATTCTCGGCGCAGGCGTGGACAGCACAACGATTCAAGGACCCGGGCAAGCGAATCCCGATAACTTGTTTGAAATCACAGCGAACGCGGACGTGGTCATTATGGATGTCACTTTGCGAAATGGTATGCAAGAAGAAGGCGGCGCGATTCGCGTGGACAGCACATCGTCGCTTTGGCTTGAACACGTAGCTTTGCGCGACAACACTGCAACCGCAACCGGCGGCGCGTTGCACAATTCGGGTTCGCTCATCATTGCCGAAAGCACGTTCAGCAACAACACAGTGAGTGGTGACGACGGCGGCGCGATTTACAACAAAGGCACATTGGAATTGTATCGCAGCACGCTCAACAACAATCAAGCCGCGCGGCACGGCGGCGCAATTTTCAACACCGGCACAGCGAATGTAGTGAACAGCACACTCGGCAGCAATCAAGCAAATAATTTTGGCGGCGCGATTTTCAATTTCCCGAACAAAGAAATCAATTTGCACAACACGACCATTGCGTTCAACACAGCCGATGCGAATAACGATAACGTCGGCGACGGCGGCGGCATCTACAACAACAGCGGCACGTTCCACACCATGAACAGCATGATTGTGTACAACAAAATTGAGAATGGCATGATTGATGTGAACGATGATTGCGGCGGCACGATTACGTCCGAAGGATACAACGTGTTGCATGACGCCAACACTTGCACCTTTAATCAATCAGAACCAAACAGTGTTGTGGATGGTTCGCCATCGCTCGCTTCGTTGCAAGACAATGGTGGACGCACCAAAACCTACGCGTTGAACGCGGGCAGTCTCGGCATTGATTTGGGCAATCCGAATCGCTGCAACGACCCGCAGAACAATGAAATTCCGTTCGACCAACGCGGCTATGCGCGTTCGGTGGATGGCAACGGCGGCGGCGGCGCGTACTGCGACATTGGCAGCTATGAATTCAATTCACCCGACCCGTGCCAATTCAAACCCAACGCGGCGACACTCGCATCACCCGCAAACAATTCATCGAGCAAAAAACGCGTCTGGTTGGTCACATGGTCAAGCGCCCAGTGCGCGGATTCGTACAAAATTACCATCAAGCAAGATTCCAAACAAGGCACGACGGCAGACCAAATGAGCGGACTCGATGCAACACATTATCTCACCAAGAAATTGGCGAAAGGTCACACGTACTATCTCCGCCTCGAAGCATGTAACACACACGGCTGCACCAAAGCGCCGTGGAGCCAATTCACGATTCAATAATGCAAAAAACACACGAGGCAGATGTGAACCAAATCATCTGCCTCGCACAATGCAAGAAAGTTGAATTCCGATGAAACAACACACACACACATTTTCACGCTTGAGCATTTTGTTCGCCGCGTTCGCGCTTTTACTTGTGCTGCCCATTTCCAATGCGTTCGCGGCGACAGGCGCAACCATCACTGTCACCACGAATCTCGACGAATTTGACCGCACGGGAACGGGACAAGGCTGCTCGTTACGAGAAGCGATTCAAGCGGCAGAAGCTGACGACGCGTTTGGCGGTTGCCCAAAAGGGAATGGCGACGACACGATTCTTTTGCAAGCGACCACGTATCAAATCACGCGCGACTTTGACCCGTATGGCGATTTCGGTTCATTTTGGATTGCAACGAATGTTAATTTGCAAGGCGCATTGAACGGCACAACCATTTTGGACGGCGGCGGCAACGCAATTCAAGACCCGGTGATTTCGGTGGGGATTGGTTATAAACTCACCGTCAACAAACTCGTCATTCAAAACGGCGCGTCCGACCATGAAGGCGGCGGCATTGAAATTAGTCCCGAAGCACAAGTCACTATCAACAACAGCACCATACGCAACAATCGCACGAGCAGCAGCGGCGGCGGGATTTATAATCAGGGGGTGTTGAAACTCAACAACGTTACCGTGCGGAACAATCGCGCGAACGGTCCCGGTGGCGGCATTGCAAATGTTACGTACGACGATTATCCTTCCGCAACCGCGCGTTTAAAAGACAGCGCCGTCAGCGACAATGATTCCGACAGTCAGGGCGGCGGCATATTCAACAGCGACGGGACGCTCACGCTCATCAACAGCACGATTGATAAAAACAGCGCAGGCGCAAACGGCGGCGGCATTTGGAACGACAGCGTTGCAATTTTGCGCCACAGCACCCTCAGCAACAATTCCGCGCACGCGGGCGGCGGCGGCATCGAAACGTATGAACTGTTGACCGTCGTAAATTCAACCATCAGCAGCAATCGCGCCCGTTACAATGGTGGCGGCATCAGCAATTACGGCGTCGCAGAATTTTACAGTTCGACGATTGCGTTCAATGTCGCGGATGCAGATTGGGATAATAACAACGATGGCGGCGGCGGCATTTACAGTTTGAATCACGACGTTGTCGTTCGCAACACCCTCATTGGCGATAATCGAAATCTTGATTCACTCTTGAGTGAGCACAAAGACGATTGCAAAGGTGACTTGCAGCTCGAGTACTACAACTTGCTCGAATCCGCCGACGGCTGCACCTTGCACATTCATCAAACCAACAATATCTTGTTTCAAGACCCAAAACTCGAAGCATTGGCGGACAATGGTGGTACAACGAAAACACACGCGTTGAAATCCAACAGCCCCGCGATTGATCAAGGACATCCGAACGGTTGCCAAGATACCAACGCAAGCAATTTGACCGCCGACCAACGCGGTTACGTCCGTGCAGTGAATGGTGACAATCTCGGAAATCCGCGCTGCGACATTGGCGCATATGAATACAATTCATTTCCGCTGCCAATTGTGACGGTCACACCGCCCACAGCGACGCCTACCAAAACACCATCGCCCACCGCAACGAAAACCGCGTCACCGACAGTAACCCAGACACCGCCGAACGCGCAATGCAATGCGAAACCAAACGCCCCCACCTTACAATCGCCCGCGAACGGCGCGGTTGTATCTACACCCAAAGTGAAACTTGATTGGGCAGACGTGAATTGCACGACCAAATATAAAGTGCGCGTGCGGATAGATTCCAAGCAAGGCATCGTCGTCACAAGAAAAACACTCACACTCACACAATACAAAACACAAGCGTTGGAAACAGGACACACGTATTTTGGAAAATTGCTTGCGTGCAACATCCACGGCTGCAACGCAACAAAATTCCAGTTCAGCGTGCAATAAAGAAAATGTAGCATAGCCGCGTCTGCGGCGTCGCACACGCACAGTGCGCGCACACGCGGCTATGCTACGCAGATTTGAAAACACCATGTCCCTCACACGAATATTCAAACTCTTGCACGTTCTTATCACGCACTTTAGTTTCGCATCCTCTCTCCCAACCAAATTCACAACCGCTTCACACTTGCCGCGTTAAATGAGCGCGGAGGTAAAAAATGTCACACAGTTTGACTATGCAATCTGAACCACAAACAAGCCGTCGCGAAATTCCCACGCTGCCCTCGCCACATCTTTTGGGTTGGCTGGGCGAATTTCGCGACGAGCCACTCGCCGTATTGCTGCGCGCGCAACAAGCCGGTGACGTGGTGCGAATGCGTTTGGGTCCGCGCCATGTGTATTTCGTGAATCATCCGGCGTACATCCAACACATTCTGCAAGACCATCATCGCAATTTCAGTAAAGATACGCGCGTGATGCAGTTGCTCAAATATGCGTCGGGCGAAAATATCTTTACGGGCGAAGGCGATTTTTGGCTCCAACGCCGTCGCTTGATGCAGCCGATGTTTCATCGCAAGATCATCGAATCGTTCGGCGATGTCATGACGCAAACGGCGAATGAAATGTTGGCAGAATGGCGAACCGCGCCGAAAAATAAACCGTTGCGAATGGACCAAGAAATGATGCGCGTGACTTTGAAAATTGTCGGGCGCGCGTTGTTTAGTGTGGACTTGACGGGGGACGCGCACGCATTGGGTGAACTGTTTGCTCGCGCCAACGACGATTTAATTTATCGCATCCAGCACCCGTTTTATCCGCCGCCATTCGTGCCAACCCCGCGCAATCGCCGCGCCAATGCAGCGCGCCGCACAACGCAACAAATTATCCTGCGGTTGATTCGCGAGCGCATGACATCGGCAGAAAACAAAAACGATGTATTGTCATTGCTCATATCCATACGCGACGAGGAAACAGGCAACGGTTTGAGCGAACAAGAATTGTACCGCGAAACATTGGTCATGTTGTTTGCAGGACACGAGACGACATCCAACGCGTTGACGTGGGCGTGGTATTTCTTGTCACAAAATCCGCAGATGGAAACCAAACTGCACGCGGAACTCGCGGCAGTGTTGCACGGATACGCGCCGACAATGCAAGATGTTCCGCAATTGGTGTACACACGCCGCGTGTTGGATGAAACGATGCGCCTTGCGCCGCCCGCGTGGATCATGTCGCGCTTGAGTTTGCGCGACGAAACGTTAGGTGAATATGCACTCCCCGCGCGTGCGCCCGTTGTGCTTTCGCCGTATTCCATGCATCGCCACCCGCGCTATTGGAAAAATCCCAACGCGTTCGACCCCGAACGGTTCGCACCGGAAAATTTAGGCAAGCAGCCGCGTTTCGTGTACATGCCGTTCGGCGGCGGACCACGTTTGTGCATCGGACAACCGTTTGCGTTAGCCGAAGCGACCTTGTTGCTCGCCGCTATCGCGCAGCGGTATCAATTGCGCGTCGCGCCAAACACAAAAATCGAATGTGAACCGCAAATCACCTTGCGCGTAAAAAACGGTTTGCCGATGTACTTGCTGCCGCGCTAAACCGGACTGCCGCGAAATTTTTTTGCGCGCGGAACACAAAACAAAAACATGGCGTCTCTTGTGCATCGTCTGTGTTATCATGCTTTCAAGGAGCCGTCATGTTTAAATTTTTCTTGCTTGCCGCGCTGCTCATGCTTTTCGTTCCCGCGTGCAGCGCGTTCCCGTCTGCAAATCCGACCCCACTCATCATTGTCGTCACTGCCACACCCGATGCGACCCGCGCGCCCGTCGTCACATTTTTTACGCCAACGCCCTCGCCTACCGCGCGCGCCACACAAGCCGCCGTGAATGAAACTCCGCGCGCGTCTGACACCGCGACATTGAACCTCAAACCAACCGACGTGAAATATGTGCGCGCGAAACAGGACATTAACATTCGCAAAGGACCCGGCACGAATTTTGAAATTGTCGGCGGGGTGTACGCAGGACAGACCGCGCAAGTGACAGGATACAAAAGCGCCGACGATGGCTGGTGGCGCGTCGTGTGTCCGGTGGACAATGTGACCGATTGTTGGGTCTCGGCTGACCCCGCGTTGACCGAAGCAACGGACGCGCCCAGTGTTGCGCCAACAGGCACAACGACAGTTAATGTTGAAGCATTTACGCGCCAACTTGCCACCGCGCTGCAAAATAAAAATTATGACGCAATGCGTCAAATGATGGGCGACCCGTTCACCATCGGCTATTGGCGTTCGGAAGGTACCACGCCGACGCGCGACGAAGCGCTCGTCCTCATCAAGAATTGGACGGAACCCGCGAACGAAATCGTGATTGACCTCGCGGGCAAGACCGACCAAACGAAATTGCTTGCGGGGACAAATCCGTTGACCATGTGGGACCCGAAAATCAAAATCGCGCAATCGGTGTATGTAACCGGACTCGCCAATCAAACCGAAACACTCTTGATTATCGCCCAACGCGCCGACAATTCGCTGTACTGGTACGGCATGTTGGTCGCGGGCAACGGCGGATTCGAGGCAATGAATCGGTAAAAAAAGGTAGGGCAAATTTGATATTTTCCTTACGATAAGAAATGTGTCTTTTGATACATGCCTCATTTTTCATCGCGTGCTATATTCCCGTCATCCGATGTTCACAATTCACAGGAGGCACCGATGAATAACCGTTTGGTCAAACTGATTCTGTTCTGGAACGCCGTTCTTACCGCGCTCCTTTTGGGTTCGCTGCTCGTCAATGCGAATTTTGCAATGGCGGCAAACGATCCGCCGGTCAAAGTTTTTACAGCGCACGCGCAACACGCAGGCGGCTTGGACGGCAGCGCCACAACAACCAACGTATCCATCAGTAGCGATACCAGTTGGACACAACTGTTAACCGTTGACATTAACTTTGGTACACAAACGCACAATCATCAATGCGTTGCCATCGCCAGCGCAGATATTTTCAATCCGTTGAGTGGTCCCACACACAACAATTATCTTTTTGATCTGACATTTGATTTGCCGGGCGGTGGTGTCGTTGATGGACCCGGTGTGCGCAATGCCGACCTCATCAACAATTCCAGTACTTCGACGGTCGAAAGCGTAACCACCAACCGCGCATTTTTCAACATTCCGAATGGGACACACACCGTCTATTTCTTGGGACGTAAAACAACCGGCTCGGCAAATGGGACGGTGGGCGATTCTTCCATGAGTGTTATCTGCACAAAAGTTACCCAGTAAAAATGAGCCACGCCGTAAAGGTGTGGCTTTTCATTTTTTCAAAAATACATCTTTTGGTACATGACACGCGGCATGGTTGAACGTTATAGTAGAGCGCATCCACGACAAGGAGAAGTTTATGCATCCTCTTACACGCGTTATCATTTTCTTTTGGTTGCTTGGCGCGGCAAGCACGTTCGGCACAACCGTCGCCTTTGCCGAACCCGAAAGCGTCATCAACGTTACCACCAACACGGACGAATATGACACAAATGGCAGCGGCGCAGGTTGTTCCTTGCGCGAAGCGATTACGGCTGCCAACACGGATTCCGCCTTTGGCGGCTGCAATGCAGGTAACGGCAAAGACAAAATTGTTTTGCAAGCCGCAACATATTTTTTGACGCGCGCCGGTGACGAGGCAGAGAATGTCACAGGCGATTTGGATATTCATTCCAAACTTACGTTGCAAGGCGCGGGACAAACTGCAACCATCATCAACGCCAATGATTTAGACCGCGCTATTTTTATCGGTGAATCACCCGGTGTCGTCATTAACGATTTGACGATTACGAATGGGACAACAAGCGGTGCAGGCGGCGGTATCAACGCGCAAAATAAATTGACGCTGAACAATGTGACCGTCAACAACAATCACGCCAATCTTGGCGGCGGTGGAATTGCGGCAAGCGGCACGAACGGAAATATCGGATTGGTAGTGAACAACAGTCTGGTCGAAAACAACACCTCCGGTAACAACGGTGCGGGCATTAACACCTATGTACCGGCTACTGTCACCGCCAGTACCATTCGCAATAACACCACCCAAAATTCCGGTGCGCTCGGCGGCGGCATTTTCAGTTACGGCAACGGGAATCTGGTCGTTCGCAACAGCACGATCTACAACAATACCGCCGAAGGGCACGGTGGCGGTTTGTACAATGAAAAGCTTGCCACCCTTGTCAACAGCACCCTCAGTGCCAATAATTCTAAAGGCAATGGCGGCGGCATTGCCAATGTGGGAATCGCTACCGTTAATTTATTTAGCGTAACGATTGCAAGCAATCACGCCGATTCCAACAATAACAGTACCGGACTTGGCGGCGGCATCTTTAACAGCGCCGGAACCGTCGAATTTAGAAACACAATCATCGCAAACAATACATTGAAAACTGCGCTGCCTACCAATAACGATTGCGAAGGCACACTCACTTCACGCGGTTTCAATTTGATTGAAGCGATACCAGGGACATGCAACATCGGCGGCAGTACGAGCAACAATGTTACCGGGCAAGACCCCGCGCTCGGCATTCTCGGACCGAATGGCGGCGCGACATGGACGCATCCGCTCGCGGGTGGCAGTCCCGCGATTGACAAAGGTGCGCCGTATGGCTGTGAAGATGAAAATGAACATCTTTTGGCAACCGACCAACGCGGCGAAACGCGTTCCACCGACGGTGATGGTCTCGGCGGACCCATTTGCGACATTGGCGCGTATGAACGACCCATCTCTGCCGCGTGTGTTGCCAAACCCGCCGCGCCCGAACTGTCGTTCCCAATTGACGGTTCGACCAACAGCGGACACAAATCAACTTTGATATGGCAAGCTGCCGATTGTGCTGCCAAATTCAAAATCATATTCAAGCGCGGCTCACCGCAAGGGGCATTGGTCTTCAAAGCAAAAAATGTAGAGGTGCTGGAATACAACACCCCCAAACTTGCTTTTGATACGTACTATTGGCGCGTCATTGCCAGCAATCAATTTGGCAAGAGCAAAAGCCCCTGGAACAGTTTTAGTCTCGCGAAAAAAGATTAAGGAACAACCACATCATGCAAACGAAAAAATTCGGCGGACTCGTTCTCGGCATTGCAATTTGCGCTGCTGCGCTCCTGTACACTTCGACCGCGCAAGCCAATCCAAACGGCTTGACCATCACCATCAACAATCATTCGTTTGACCAAGGCGACGCGACTCCGGGCAACGGCATTTGTGAAACGGCAAACGGCAATGGCGTTTGCACGCTGCGCGCGGCGATTCAAGAAGCGAACGCGCTCGCGGGCGCCGAGATTATCAATCTCGAAAAAAATCAGACTTATACCATTACCCGCGTTGGCAATGATTCCACCGCGATTGACGGCGACCTCGACATTACCACTGACGCGATTATCAACGGCAACAATTCCATCATTGACGCGAACGGCGGCGTCACCGCAGACCGCGCGCTTCAAGTCGGTTACAGCAACACCGTCATCCTTTCCGACTTGACGATTCAAAATGGCAACACCGTCGGGGTGGGCGGTGGCATTGCCCTTGTAGGCGGCGCGCTTTCACTCAACAATGTCATTGTTCAAAACAACACTTCGGGATTTAGTGGCGCAGGCATCTATTCCAAAGGTGCGTTGACTATCAACAACAGCACCATTCAAAACAACACCGTCACCGGCGCCTATACCGGCGGTGGCATTTATACGGAAGGCAATCTCACGATGCTGAATAGCACCGTGTACAACAATAGCGGTTTCAACGGCGGTGGAATCTATTTCGTCGCATACACCATTCTCATCACCAACAGCACCATCAGTGGCAATCGCGCCACCGACCACGGCGGCGGCATGGTCATTGGCTATGGCGCAGGACGTCTCAACAACGTCACCATTACCCAAAACGCTGCAGACAATGACAACAACAATGTTGGCGAAGGCGGCGGCATTTACGAATCCGGCGGGACGACGACGGTGTATTTGACCAACAGTATTCTCGGCAACAATGTCAAAGAGGATGGCGCGGTGGATACGTTCGACGATTGCGAAGGCACTTTATTATCTGGCGGCTACAATATCTTGAGGATTCAAAGCAGCGGCTGTACTTTTAGCGCAAATGTGGGTGACAAAGTTCCGTTCGACCCCAAACTCAACGCGCTCGCCAACAACGGCGGTCTCACACAAACCCATTCGCTCCAAGCAAACAGTCCCGCGATTGATGCGGGCAATCCGTCGGGTTGCGCGGAAGCAAATCTCAGTACACTGATTTATCAAACCACCGACCAACGCGGTTACAGTCGTCCTGCGAACGGCGGCACAAGCAACACGTGCGATATTGGCGCCTACGAACTCAATGGAAGCGCACCCATTCCCACCGTGACACCAACGTACACCGCAACCGCAACAAAAACATCAACACCCACAGCGACCAAGACCAATACGCCAACCAACACTGCGACAAAAACCGCGACTGCGACTTTGACGAAAACAAATACGCCGACACAAACGGCGACTGCAACATTGACGAAAACAAATACGCCAACTCAAACGGCGACTGCAACCGCGACGGATGTTGGCTGCGTTGGCAAACCGGCAGCACCCGCCTTGAACGCGCCCGTCAACAACGCACAAACGACCAAAACACAAATCAAACTCAAGTGGTCAAGCGTCAACTGCGCGGACACCTACAAAGTGTTGGTCAAACAAGATACACCCCAGGGTGTGCGCGTATTCAAAAAAGGTGGCTTGACGACAACTCAGACCAAGACCACCACACTGCTCAAAGGCAACACATATTTCTGGCGCGCGTTCGCGTGCAATAACAGCGGCTGCACCAAATCGCCGTGGCAGCAATTTACCATTCTGCCGTGAGTGAAATATCAAACGGGTTGTTTCAAAGATGAAACAACCCGTTTTCATTCTGAACTGTTCCACGCGCGTCGCTTTTGCAATTCAACCTTTTTCCTTTTCGTATGCGTTGGACTTGTAAGCCAACGCACTCTGCCATTCCCAATTTTCTTGCATTGAAAAAAACGCGCGACTATAATTCGCGCGACATGAAAAAGTCCGCGCGCTGGCACTCGGACCTGCTCCGCACAAAACTGGCTATGCCGCCGCCGCGCCAAGATACGATTCTGCGCGCGCGCTTGCTTGCCCGGCTCGATAACGCGCTGCTTGCCAAACACAAACTCGCGCTCATTTCCGCGCCGCCCGGTTTTGGGAAAACAACGCTCGTCACCACTTGGCTCCAAACAAAGAATGATAGGTCGCAAAACGGCGCAATTCATCCTTCATCCTTCATCCTTCATCCCTCGCCCGTATGGCTCGCGCTCGACGCTGCCGACAATGACCCTACACGCTTTTGGTTGTACTTGGTCGGCGCACTCGACAACGCAACCAACGCGCAAACCGGATGGGATGAAATCGTCCCACTCCTGCAAGCGCCAACGCCCCCCCCCCTCGAACACATCGTCGCGCTCGTGTTGAATGTGTGCGCGCAGCTTGCGCTTGCGCCCAACGCGCCACTCGTCATCGTCCTCGAAGATTATCATCTCATCCAAAACGCCGAACTGCATCGCGCCCTTACGTATTGGCTCGACCATGTGCCGCCGCACATGCTGCTTGTGCTAACCTCGCGCGCTGACCCCGCGCTGCCGCTGGCACGTTTGCGCGCGCGCGGACAACTCACCGAACTGCGCGCCGCCGATTTGCGTTTTCGTCCCGACGAAGCGAACGCGCTCGTGCAACAAACATTGCGCGCACCCCTCACGCCCACACAGATTGCGCTTTTGGAACAACGCACCGAAGGATGGGCTGCCGGATTGCAGCTCGCCGCACTCGCACTCGCGTCCCAACCAATGCAAGATGCAAACAAGACGCAACAATTTATTGACGCGTTCGCGGGCAATCATCGTTTCATCATGGACTATTTGGTCGAAGAAGTTTTTGCGCGCGAGTCCGAAACGATTCAAAATTTTTTACTCCAAACGTCCATTCTCGAACGTCTCTCTGCGCCATTGTGCCAAGCCATGTTGCAGACCAAAGATTTGGCGCCGGATTTGAACTCCAACTCTCAATCTCTAACCTCTACCTTGCAATCTTTCCTCGAACAACTTGAACGCCGCAATCTTTTTATTCACGCGCTCGACGAACAACGCGAATGGTTTCGCTATCATCCGCTTTTTGCCCAAGTGCTGGTGCATCATTTACAGCAACAAGACGCGACAAAAATTCCGCTGCTCCGTTCTCGCGCGAGCGCGTGGTTCGAGCAACAAGGTTTGTACGTCGAAGCAATACAGTACGCGCTCGCGGCACACGCGTATTCCGATGCTGCGCGCCTCATTCAAGCGACCGGTGCGGACACACTCGCGCGCGGTGAACATGTCACGTTGACGAAATGGTTGGACGCGTTTCCCGAAACCGAAATGCTCAAGCACCCCGCGCTGTTCTTGACGCGCGGATTCATCGCCAATTTTCAACAAGACAACGCGCAAGCCGCGCGCCATCTGGCAAGCGCCGAACGCGCGGCGGAACTCTATGTGACCAACGAAACAGAAAAAAAACATTTGGCGGGGCAAGCGGCAGCGCTGCGCGCGTTTATCGCGTTGTACCAAAATGAATTAGAGAGTGCGCTCTGCACGGCGGATACGGCATTGGAAAATTTGCCGGACACCGATGCGCGGTTACGCACACGCGTCTTGATTCAAAAGGGCAGCGCATTGACGTGGCAAAACAAGCTTGCCGAAGGGTTGACTTTATTTCAGCAAGCCAAAGCACTCGCCGCCGAGACGGACGACATTCTCAATCTGCTGTGGGCAGAGTACAATCATTGCTCTTCGCTGCTCGGCATTGGAGAATTTCCCCAAGCGTACAATGCTTTGCAAAATATCCTCACCTTTGCGCGCGAACAACGGCGCGAAGAAAATGTCTTTGTCCAATTGATGTACGCCGACCTTTCGGAAATTTGTTATGAATGGAATGAACTCGCGCGCGCGCTCGAATATGCCGACCAAGCCGAAACGTTCGCGCGCCAATTTCAACTGCCGCGTTTGCAAAACATCGCGCAAACCAACATTCAACGCGCACTGTACGCGCAAGGCGAACACGCGCGCGCGCGTGAGCTGTTGACCCAAACGTTGGCAGACATCGAGCGGTTGCAATTGCCCGTGCGCTATGCGTACATGTCGCTTGCGATGCGCGGCGAATGGCTGCTCTTGGAAACAGCTCCGCGCGCCGCGCGCGAGTGGATTCACGCGCACGGCATCACCGCAGACACACCATATCATTACATCCGCGAACCGGAATTGTTTGTGTTGGCGCGCGCCCACATCGAATTGCAAGAAGACGCTGCCGCGCAAAGCATCGCCCAAACAATTTCTCACGCCGCCGCGCAAATGCAGCGCCCTCTCGGCACACTGCGCGCCGAAATTCTCTACGCACTGCTCGCGGCACGGCGCAGCGACAATACCGCGCGCCGCGCCGCGTTGACAAACGCGTTGGCAATTGCCGCACCGCGTCGTATCGCGCGAGTGTGGCTCGACATGGGCATTCAGATTTTCGATTTGTTGAATGACCTGCCTGCAGAATCGGTTTCTCCCGCGCACACTGCCTTTCTCAAAGAGCTGCTCTCCGCGTTTGCCCTGCCGCTTCATACAACGCGCACTCCCGCTGTTTCTCCTTTGCTCGAACCGTTGACCGAACGCGAGGTGGAAGTGCTGGAACTCGTCGCCAAGGGTTCTTCCGACAAAGAAATTGCGCAAACGCTCATCCTTGCCACCGGCACAGTGAAACGTCATCTCAACAACATCTATGGCAAGTTGGGCGTCAACAGTCGCACACAGGCACTCGCCCGCGCGCGCGAAAACGGACTGCTCGAATAAAAATGTACCTTTTGGTACATGACAGCGCGCGCATTGCCCTTTATACTGCGCGTTGTATGAACGAGTTTGCTTCAACGTCGGACGCGGTGCCGTTTTCAAACCCGCCTCCCACGTACGAAATCTCGGTCGAAGGAAATCTCGGTCACGAATGGACTGACTGGTTTGACGGAATGACCTTTTCCTTTGATGCTGCCGCCAATGAAACGCGCATGACAGGTGCAATTGCCGACCAAGCCGCGCTGCATGGTGTTCTTGGCAAAATCCGCGATTTGGGCTTGAACCTCGTCCAAGTGCGCCGCCAATCCGACACGCCAAAAGCGTAATTCAACTGTTACCGCCGTTTCGCCAAAAACGTATAGAATCAAATCGCCAATCCGTAACACGAAAAAACCTTCGAGGTTTCCAGAACCTCGAAGGTTTTTTTAATTTACCACACCGCGCATTGTCACGCGATAATTCGGAAACACCTCTGCGAGTTTTTCATTTCGCAAACGCTTGAGCAACACTTCGCCCAACACATCACGATAATCAGTCGTGACCGCAACGTCAACCCCCTCAAATAAATTTTCCGACTGCAAGCCGCGCCACTCACCATGTACGCGTCCGCCGCGCACATTCCCGCCGAGCAGCCACATCACGCTGCCATGTCCGTGGTCGGTGCCGAGTCCGCCGTTCTCTTGAACGCGTCGCCCAAACTCACTCATCACCACAATACTGAGTTGTTGTGAAACATCCGCGACATCGTGATAAAACGCGGCGAGCGAATTTCCAACATCGCGCAGCAATTCCGCCATGCCGCCTTCCCCCCCCCCTTGCGCGATGTGCGTGTCCCATCCACCGACATCGAGACACGCGATTTCCAAACCGACTTGCCCTTTCATCAACGCGGCAACTTGTTTCAAGCCCATGCCCAATTCCGTTTCGGGATATTCTGCACCCGCGCGCGGTGCGTACGCGTGCGCGCTCAACTTTTCAATCAGCGCGACCGTCTCTAACGTTTCGCTTCCGATTTCGCCGAGTCCCACATCCTCCACATACAAATCCGCCAACGCGTTTTGCATCGCCGTCAACGCCACCGGGTCGCCTTGCAAATGAAAGTCCGCAATCGAACGCAACGCCGACGCGGGAATCGTTCCCTGCAACATACGCGGCACGCGTTCGCCGATTCCCACCGCGCGCAATGGCGAATGATTGTTGGTGTCCAAGGATGCGAGATGTCGTCCGAGCCAACCGGTCGCGGGACCACTCGCCGATTCACAGCCGCGTTCCATCAACTCCATCGCTTGAAAATGCGAGCGCGATTCATCGGGCGCGCCGCACGCGTGAACGAATGCCAGTTCTTTCGCTTGCCACGCGGGCAGCAATTGTCCCAATGCGGGATGCAAGCCAAAAAATCCATCCAAATCCATCGCGCGCGATTGCGAATGGATTCGCCCATCATCGGGACGCGCAACTGCAATCGTCGGGCGCTGGCGATAGTATTCGTCCTCACCAAACGGCACGACGATATTGAGCGCGTCCGCCGCGCCGCGTAAAAACAAACACACCAACACATCGCCGCGCGTTTTGCTTTGCTTGGGCGTGAACGCCAGACGCGGCATCCATGCTGGAAACAAACTGAACGTCAGACCCGCGAGCGCAGATTGCAAAAAACCTCGACGCGTGATTACTGTTTCATCCATCATCCATCATCCATCATCCCTCATCCCTGATGTTCATCGCCACTGATATTGCGGCGAAGCAATCAACACCGCCAACGCCATCTGCAAATTTTTTTCTGGCGGCACATTTTTTTCTTGCAGCGCATTGCGAAACATTTCTGCCAATTCGTCTAATTTTGTCTTGGGTAACTCGACACCAAGCAGCAACGCGGAAAAATTTTTCAACGCGTCGCGCAGCGAACCATCGCCTGCAATGTTTTGCAATTCATTCCACGCGACGCGCGTGCCTTGAATTTCATCGCTCGCCAACGCAAGCGCAAATTGCCAGCGCGGCAGCAAGTTGTTTTGCCACGCGTTCGCGCGGTCAGGAAATCCGTCGGGCATGTCCCACTGATGCAGCGGCTGTCCCATCCGTGCGAGCTGCTGCAGCAATTCCGCGCGCACGTTCGTTTCCGCGTTCAATTGGCGCAGCGCGCCCGCGACGAATTGCAATGGACGTTTGTATTTCGGCGGCGCGTTCCGAAATTCCTCACTGTACAAAATTGCGCGTAGAGTTGTTTTGATGTCGCCGCGCGAATCCAAAAACGCGCGCGCCGTTTTTTCCACCAGCGACGCGGGCGGCTCATCTGCGACAAACCGCCGCACCAATTTGCGCGCGATAAATTTCGGTAGCGCGGGATACGCGCAAATCGCATCGAACACGCGTTGTCCGTCACTTTCGCCGCCGCGCGCAGGAATTTTTACGCCCAACACAATTTTTTCTGCGTCGTCGTGAAAATCCGCGTTGAATTCAAAACGTCCGCGCCGCCACGTTTGATTCACCGTCCAGCCCGTCAGTGCGCGCGCGGTCTCTCGCACATCGCGTTGGGTGTACCCCGCCTCCACGCCGAGCGAATGGAGTTCCAACAATTCGCGCGCATAATTTTCATTCGGCGAATGTGAAAAATTTTCGTGATTATCCAAATAGTGCAGCATCGCAGGCGAGCGCATGGATGCCCACAACATTTCGTAAAAATTTCCGAACGCGTGTTGGCGAATCACCTCGCGGTCATCCACCGTTTTCAACCACGCGCAATCGAATTTGTCTTGCGCAATGTTGAAATGGTCACTCCAAAATTCCACGACGATTTCGTACAACTGCCGCCGCGAATAAATCGCGCGCAGTAACGTCGCTTGCTGCAATTCTTGTTTCACCGCGTCCTGCTCCACATTCAAAATCAAATCGGGGTCCATCCACAATGTATCGAGTCCGCGTGTACGCAATTCGCAATCCAAATCGTCAATGGATTCCGGCGCGAGTTGTTCTTCGAGCCACGCGTCGCGTCCGATTTCATTTGCGCGTGCGAGTTCATCAAAACGCGGCGCAAACGTCATGCGACTCAATGCGCGCCACGTTTCATCTGCGACACGCGTTGGTGCAAGCCACATGCTGTCATTCCCGCGCGCTTGTTTCACAATCTCGCGCGCGGGCGCACACGCGCCCAACACAAACGAGGCAGTTGCAATTCCACTGATGGAAAGAAATTGACGACGGTTCATTCTGAAGGATGAAGGATGAGGGATGAAGGATAAAGCGCGAGTGGCTCAGCGCAATTCCGCCGCAGGTTGCGCGTTCGCAATTGGCGATACGCGATCCGCGATATGCGATTCGCGCGGCGTCCATCGCAACAGCGCGAAACATGCGGCACCGAACGAAAGGATGACGACGAACGGAAACAAGATGAACCAACCGATGAGCGGAAACATCACGGCAAATTCCAACGCGACGGCGCCGCGCAATAATCCGCCGGAGGTTGTGGCGTTGATGCCTTGTCCGCGCAAACGTTCGCCCATCAATGCCGCGACGCCTGCCGCGCCGAAACTCGCAATCGTCATCAACACAAACACACTAACGAATCCGATGAATTGCAGCGGACCCGCCGCGCGCGTCAACAACAGTGCGGGCATTCCGGTAAAGAACAAAACAATGGTGCCGAGCAAAAATGATTTCCACGGTGTCCGCGCTACGCGCTCACGCGCGCGTTCAACCACGCCGGGCATTAACAATGACCACGCGAGCATTAATCCCGGAAACACGATGCCCAACGCCGCGAGTATTGCAAAGACAGTTGTCACATCACCGATACCGATACCCATACGACCTCCGAAATTGGAAATTGGATGTTGGAGATTAAAGATTAGAGATTGGAGATTGACGTTTCACGTTTCTCGTTTCACATTTCTCTTTTCCACACCAGCGCAATAATCACTGCGCCGTAACCGACGAGCATAACGACCAGCGGCAGAACGAACCAGCCCACAAGTGGCGCGAGCGTTGCGAGTTCGAGAATGACAATGCCGCCAATGTTTTGCCGCATCACCGACGCTTCGGGCAGCAAGCGCTCGCCCACCCAACGCGCAATCGCGGCAATTCCAAAAGCAAAGAATGCCGCAAGGATGAGGACAATCACGATGGCAATGACGCGCAACAATCCGCCCCCGCCGTCATCCGCTTCTTGTGCGATACCGAGAATCGCAAGCGTCAACGCAGTAAAAAAAATAAAATTGATTGTGCCCACGACCGCGGAACGAATCGGCATCCGCTCCGCATGATTGCGCGCGCGGCGAATAAAGTGCGGAAACATCACATGGAGCAAAAGCGTCATTGGCACAATCCCGATATAAAAAATCACCAGCACAATGAGCAATGCCGCAAAGACACCCCAATTCATTGCGAAACCTCCCGTGTATTTTCCAGAGATTGCAAGAGCAAACGATTGCTGACGAACCAAACGACCGCGCCGCCCAGAATTAATGCCGCCCAGATTCCAAGACCCAATGCGGGCAGCGGCAATGCGAAATTGAGATCGTTGAAACGCGACGCATCGAATGTTGGGAACGGCGCAAGGTTCAAAACATTCAGCACGCGCAGCACAAGCGGCAGCGCCCACACAAACAACAGCGTTGCCAAAATAATTTGTGCGCCCAACACCAATGCGCCCCAACGCGAAACATTCACAGGCAGCGGGCGTTCGGTGATTCGCGCAATGACGACGCGCGAAACATCGCGCGGAATTGGTTCATTGCGCCACGTCTCAAAGGTAGAACCGAGCGCGCGCAATTGTGCAAGTTCGCGTTGGCAGCTTTCACATGACGCGAGATGCGCGTCCGCGTGTGTGCGCGCTTTCGCATCGAGCGCGTCGTCGAGATAGAAGTTGAGGGTGGTGTTGTCGAGATGATTCATTCGCGTTCTTGAAAAATATCTTTTAATTTTTGCCGCGCGCGAAAGAGATGACTTTTTACATCGCTCACCGAAATATCAAGTGCGTCGGCAATTTCGTCGTACGACATTTCTTGAAAGTGCCGCAGTTCCACTACCGCGCGCCACGCGGGCGGCAATTGCAATAATGCTGCGCGCACGCGCTGCTGTTGTTCGGATGCCAACGCGCGCGTTTCGGGATTCGCGTTTTCATCGTGGGCAATCCATTCCGTTTCCAATGCTTGCGCGGGACGTTTGCGCTGCACAACATTGAGCGCGAGGTTCGTAACAATCGTATGCAGCCACGGCGCGAACGGACGCGCGCGGTCAAACGTGGCGAGCGCATCATACGCGCGCACAAACGCGTCTTGCGTCACATCGAGCGCATCTTGCGAATCCCCCACGACGCGGCGCGCAGTGTTGTACGCAGAGGTTTGATGCCGCCGCACCAGTGCGCCATACGCGTCGCGATTCCCCTGTAAGGTGAGGGTGATGAGGTACGTGTCCGTCTGTTTGGAAAACGATTCCATAACGCGCGAAACAGCGCGCATTGTCCAATGCGCCGACGGTTGCAGGATTGCAGAATTACCCATGACTGTTTATATTACACAGCGAGGTTGCAAAAAGTTGCAACGCAATCTTGACCGCCACGAAACTATACCATGACCTCTTGCGTAAAATATGCAAACAGCAGAAAATCATTTCCAATTCCATTTTGCGGGAGGCACACTATGACCCAAGTCAATCGCGGACGCGTGATCGCGGCAGCCATTTTGATTTTGCTCGGCATCTATTTGTTTGCCGTGCAATTCGTTCCGGCGCTGCGCGCATTTACCGTGAATGAAAACAATTGGCCCCTCATCATCGTCGGTATCGGCGTACTCTTTTTGCTCGGCGCATTGCTGACGTGGACACCGGGCATGATGGTTCCGGCGGCAATTCTCATGGGACTGGGCGCGCTGCTGTTTTGGCAAAATGCCACAAACAATTGGGGCAGTTGGGCGTACGCGTGGACTTTGTTTCCCGGCTTTGCGGGCGTCGGAACTTTTTTGATGTTTCTGATGCAAGGCAATTTACGTCAAGCGATTATTGCGGGCGGCACGCCTATTCTCATCAGCGCGGCGGCGTTCCTGATTTTCGCGTCGTTCTTTGGCGCACTCGGAATGTTTGGACAGTATTGGCCCCTGTTGTTGATTTTGCTCGGCGTGATTTTTCTCGCGCAGGCATTTTGGAAACGCGCGTAATAAGGTTTTTGAAACCTGTCACATCTTGCGACGTAGAGTGAGGCAGAAGGGGAAATTGAAAATGACTACCGGAACAAAAACAACGCCAATTCTTTTCGCCCCGTTTGTGTGGTTGTGGCAATTGGTGACATTTATTTTGGGACTGACAGGACGCTTGCTCGCGGTGGTGTTGGGCTTTGTGCTGTTGATTGTCGGATTGCTTCTCACCGTAACCGTCATCGGCGCAATTGTGGGAATTCCGATGTTGATTGTGGGTTTCGCGTTGATTGTGCGCGGCTTGTTCTGAAGCAATTGTTTGTTGGCATCATCAACGCGAAAAAAATTACGGGACGATGTTGCGAGGCATCGTCCCGTTTTTTTTACGACGCGAGCGTTACTACAAATTTACGTTATAATTCATGCAAGGAGAAAATTTTATGCAACGCGGCGCAGGCGGCACACCGGGCGGTATCGGCACATTCATCATCGGCGTCATCATGGCGCTCGCAGGCGGATACATTCTCACGAATCAAATCATCGTGACGAATTCGTTTTGGAGTTTTCGGATTTTCGGCATCGGCGTTTCCGCGTTTGGCATCACGCTGATTCTTTTTCTCATTGGCGTTGCAATTCTTTTTTTCAATTATCAATCGCGCTTGGGCTGGATTGTCACCGCCGGCAGTTTGCTCTTGATGCTGTTCGGCGTCATTACGAACCTGCAAATTTATTTTGCACCGACTTCGTTGTTCAACACGCTCATCATGTTCATTTTGCTCGTCGGCGGAATTGCGTTGATTGTGGGTTCATTGTTGCCGTCGCGTTAGCCGCGTTAGAGAACGCCTGCTACACACATTTCTCGTTTCTCGCTTCTCGTTTCTTTATCCCTCATCCCTCATCCTTCATCCTTTAACTCCAACTCCATTTGCCATGTTCCTTCATTCTCTATCAAATTGTGAACACCAACGCCGAGCAAACGCACCGCGCGGCGCGAGTCCCAATGCTGCTGCAATAATTCGCGCGCATGTTTGCGAATTACATTTTCATCTGCCATCGGCGCGCGCAATGTCACTTGCCGCGTCATCGTCGTAAAATCTTCGTAACGTAATTTCAAAACAATCGTCCGCGCTTTTAATTTCTCCTCTGTCAATTCGCGCGCGACGCGCGCGCTCATTTCGTCCAGATATTTTTCCAACACATCACGTGTCCGCACATCGCGTTCAAATGTATTCTCTTGACTGATGCTTTTTGTTGCGCGGTCTGTGACGATAGGCGAATCATCCACGCCGCGCGCTCCTTCGGATAAATAGACGCCGTGCTTGCCAAATTCCGCGCGCAATTCGTCGGCGTTCACGCGCGCCAAATCGCCAATCGTTTCGACATTCCATTTCGTTTTTAATTTCGCGCGCGTCACATGCCCCGCGCCGGGAATTTTTCCGACGGGCAGCGGCGCAAGAAATTTTTCCTCATCCCCATTTGGAATCACGATAAAGCCGCGCGGTTTCACCGTATTGCACGCGATTTTGGAAACGAGTTTGTTGGACGCGACGGCGATGGTACAAGACAATTGCAACTCTTCATGAATCCTTCGTTGAATTTCGCGCGCAATCGCCACACCATCGCGTTCGGATTTAATTTCCAAATACGCTTCGTCAATCGAAACTTGCTCGACCAACGGCGACATTTCGCGCAAGAGATTCATGACGCGCGCGGAATGTTCCTCGTAAATTTTGTGGCGTACGGGCACAATAATCGCTTGCGGACACAAACGTTTCGCCTCGCGCAAACCCATCGCACTGTGAACGCCGAACTTGCGCGCCTCGTACGAACACGTCGCCACCACGCCGCGCGTATTCACATCGCCCATCGCGACAATGAGCGGTTTGCCGCGCAGCGCGGGGTTTAGCAACATTTCGACGGTTGCATAAAACGCGTCGAGGTCGAGGTGAAGGATTTGGCGCACGAGAATAAAGAAGGAAGGATGAATCAGGTGAGGTTGTACAAAATCGCCCTTCCGCGTTTCCCCACCATCTTCAAAATCCCAATCTGCCGCATCACGTACGTCATGCTCTGTGCGCGGGAATAATGTCCGCCCAATGCACGCGCCAATTCGCGGTTGGTAAATTGAGTGGGGAGGTTTGTGGGAAGAAATGCGCGCAAGTCATCGAGCGATTCAATCACGCGCGAATCAACCACTTGGAGCAATTGATGGTCGTGCCGGTCCCAATCGCGGGGAAAGCGCGTGCGCTTGGCGGGTTTTTCCAATACCCCCCGCACGCGCCGAATTTCTTGTTCGCGAATCAAAAGAATGTCGAGCGAAAAATTCGGATGCGCGAGCAATTGGGGAATGTGAACGAGTTCGTCAAAAATATCATAGAACGTTCCGCGCTTGGGAGAACGCCGCCGCGAAATTTCGGTGACACCATCCGCCGCGACGCGCACGAGCCATTTTTCGGCGGCGATAGGGTGGACGAGACGCAAGCGATGGTTTTCGAGTAGTTTAGGGAGTTTTTTTTTCAGCGCAAAAAAATTGCGCGTTTGAATTTCAATGAGCAAATCGCCGCGCACAAGGTCAATGTGAAATCCTTCCAGCGGCACTTCGATTTTGTCGCCGCGACGCGCGTACCATTTTTTTAAGGCGGCGTGGAGCGAACGTTCGGCGAGAACGCCAATCGTGCGGGGCGGTGAGGCGTTCTCCGAATTTCGATTTTCGATTTTCGATTTTCGATTGACTTGTAACGTTTCTCGCTTTTCGCTTTTCGTTTCTTTCTTCACTCTTTCACTCAATCTCTCCATCACTCTATCTCTCTTGCACAAACCTCATTCTCCCAAAAATCGCGGCGCGCGTTTTTCAATGAACGCGGACATCCCTTCTTGACCATCGTGCGATGCAAAGGTCGTCAGAATCGCATCCACTTCCATTTTTAGTGCCGCATCGAGCGAGACATGAGTACCAACATCGAGCAAATGTTTCTGTGTCGCAACGGCGAGCGATGCGCGTGATTTTATTTTTTCTGCGAGCTGCATCACAGTGGCGTCGAGCAGCTCACGCGAAACAACGCGATTGACCAGACCAACGCGTTCGGCTGTTTGCGCGTCTATCGCGTCACCGAGCAACATCATTTCTTTGGCGCGCGCCATGCCAATCAAACGCGGCAGCAGATGCGTCATGCCGCTTGTTGTCGTCAGCCCAATGCCCACTTCAGGAAAACCCAAATGTGCGTCGTCACTCGCCACGCGCAAATCGCACGCGCAGGCGATTTCACTGCCGCCGCCGAGACAATATCCTTGAATCGCCGCAATCGAAACTGCATCCATATTTTGCAGCGCGCGCGTAATGTCTTGAATGTCGCTGACAAATTCGCGGTATTCGACGAGCGTGCAATTTTTTTCAACGCGAATGTCCGCGCCCGCACAAAAATTTTCGCCCGCGCCGCGCAATATCACCACGCGCGTTTTGCCATCGCGTGCAACATCATTTAGCGCGCGCTTGCACTCGCGCACCATTTCCCACGTCAACGCATTCATCACACGCGGGCGATTGAACGTGATAGTGAGAATTTGGTTGGCAGACTCGATGAGGAGGTCAGACATAATTTTTTATCACGCGGCTAGTTTTGTCTTGGGTGCGGGGGAGCGTGCCGTGCGCGACAAATTGAATGGACGAGCGAAAATTCAAACGCTGCTGTAGCATTGCAAAAATTTTTTCGCGCAGTGCGAGTTGTTCATGTTCTTGAACGTGCGGCAAAATTTCGACGCGCAGTGGCAATTCATTATACGGTGGCGGCGTGTCGAGAACGATTTGAAATTCGCCTGAAAGTTCCTGCGGTATCTCTGCAAGAACTTGAGCAATCGCCGTTGGAAATACATTGACGCCGCGCACCACCACCATATCGTCACTGCGCCCCAAAATGCGAAAGCGAAAGCTTGTCCGCCCGCACGCACACGGTTCATTCGAAATAACTTCGGCGGCATCGTGCGAGCGATAACGCATCAACGGCTGCGCCTCGCGCGTGAGATTTGTATATACCAATTCGCCCGTCGCGCCCGTTTTGATTTCAATGGGTTTTAACGTCGCGGGGTCAATCAATTCGACGAGCAGTGTGCCTTGTCCGTGAAAATGCAAACCGTCGCGTACCTCACACTCTGCGCCAAAAATCGAAAGCACGTCCGCCATTCCATAGTTGGCATCCATCGCGTGCAAATTCCACGTGCGTTCAATTTTTTCGCGCACGCTCGGATTTTGCAAACCGGGTTCGCCGCCGAAAAATCCCTTGCGCAAGCCGAGCTCGTGCGGTTCGATGTGCAGTTCGCTTTGAACAATGTCGGCGAGATGGACGAGGTACGACGGTGTTGAAGAAATCGCGTTCACTTGCAAATCGCGAATCGTGCGTAACAACGCGTGTGTATTGCCGACGCCGAACGGAATTACTGTCGCGCCCGCGCGTTCGAGCGAAAGATGGTCGGTGAGTCCACCCGCCCACATTTGATAATTCAAACAATGTACCACACGGTCACCGCGCGTCAGCCCCGCGGAAATATACGCGCGTGCGCCGCATTCGTGTGTGTTTTCAATGTCGCGTCGCGTCAGGGCAATATACAACGGGCGTCCGGTGGTGCCGGAGGTTTTGTGAACGCGCGAAATTTCGTCGGCGGATACCGCGAGATAATCGCCAAAGGGCGGATGCGCTTCTTGACTCGCGCGCAGTTCATCTTTTTCCGTGAACGGCAATTCGGCGAGTTCACTGCGATTGGAAATGTATTCGACGTTCGCAAATTTTTTTTGATAGAACGCGCTGTGCGCCATCACATGCGCGAATTGTTGTGTGAGCAACGCGTCCGCGCGCCGTTCCAATTCATCGGCGTCAAGCGTTTCAATGGAAGAATTCCAAAACTCGTGCGCCATCATCATACGCCTTGCACAACAATCATTTGCGAACTCGCATTGTCGTAACGAATCCCCACAATCGCGCGATATTCGGGCGATGCCCACCATTCTTTTGCGCGTTCCACACTCGGAAATTCCAAAATCACAAAACGTTCGGGTTTCCAATCGCCTTCGAGTGTTTCCACTGCGCCGCCGCGCACGAGGAATTTTCCGTCGTACAACGCGAGCGTGGCAGGCACGTGCTTGCGATATTCTTCATACGCGATGGGGTTATGCACATTGACTTGTACGACAACGTACGCAGACATTTTTTTGTGCGTCGGGCGAAGTATTCGCAGACACGTCCGCGAAACTTTACGGTTTTTTGTGCGAATGCTTCGCCCCTACAGCTCCAATAACGCCAATGGAATTTCCATTTCCGTCGCGGTCAAGCCGCCGTGATGTCCCAGATATTTTTGCACGAATTTATTTTTTTCGTACCACCACACGCAATTGTTCGGATGCGGCAGAACGGTGAGATTGCCCAAACGTCCGCGCAATGCTTTGCTGATAGGGACATTGCCAAAATAGCCCGCGTCAATCAACGTTTGCGTTTTGATGACATCGGCGTAACCGTCCAATTCATTTTGCAAAAACGCGTGAACCTCGTCAAGATATTCATCGCGTACATACAAAAACGGGTCACGCGGTGAACCCGCAGGCACAAGCACATTGCCGCGTGCGTCCGTTTTCAACAGCGGCACAATTTTTTTCAACTTGGGGTCGGTGTTGAGATAGCGCGTGTTTTGCGGCGTCACGCTCATGTGTCCGTGGTCGGCATACAGGACCAACAACGCGCGCTTGTCTAAATTTTCTACAAACGGCATGAACCATTTTTCCATCGCGTGCGCAAACGTTTCGATTTGCGCGCGTGCTTCGAGCGAATACGGTCCGTGCAAATGACACATGGTGTCAATTTCGCCGTAATAGAAAAAAATGTGCGTCGGCGTCGTCGCGTTTTGCGCGTGTGCTACCGCACTCAACAGTCCTTCCGTCAATGGCAAAAACGGACGCATGTCCGCACCGCGCATGACGACATTCGAATACGTCGAAGGAGTGAACGGACGCCAACCAAATACAAAACTTTTGATACCTTGCGCGTTCAATGCTTGATAGAACGTCGCATTCGGATACAACGTTTTCGGATTCACCTTTGCCGGTTTCAAGGTATCGCGTTCCGTCGTTCCCGCGAACGAAAAAAGCAAAGGCGCAATCACCGTGTCGAGTTTCGGCTCATAGTATTGCCATTCGTACACGCCGCTTTGTCCAACCGGCAGCCCCGTGTGAATGCACGTCACATGCGCGGCAGTCGTCGAAGGAAATTGCGAAGTGATTTTTTTGACGCGCCCGTTGCGAATGAGAAATTTCAAAAACGGATATTCGTCCGCGTAAAGGTGAAACAATTCCCAACCGAGCGAATCAATGAAGAACGAAAAGACTACATCGTACTGTTTCGCGTACTTGTGCGGATACCCTTCCTCCCACAACACGTCCGCCGCAAATGCCGGTGCGCCTTTGCCTGTGAGCCAATACTGAATCGTCGCGGGCAAATCGGCAAAACAATGTCCCTCGTAACGCGGTTGAATAAAAGAAGAGTGTAAATTCATTTCACACCGAACGCGTTGCGGATGGCGCGCCACGCATCTTGATTTGCCTGCGCGCCGAGAAAACCGTGCACCATGCCTTCGTACAAACGGATTTCTACCGGGACACCCGCCGCGCGCAATTTTTCGGCGTACGCTGTACCTTCATCACGTAATGGGTCATACTGCGCGGTGAGAATGAACGCGGGCGGCAGATTGGAAAAATTTTCCGCGCGCAGCGGCGAGGCATACGGATTTTCACCGTCGCGCGCTTGATTCAAATAGTGATTCCAAAACCACATCATCCCCGCGCGCGTCAAGCCGTATCCTTCGGCGTTTTCGAGGTACGAATGCGTTTCAAAAAAATAATCCAGCACAGGTACCCACAACAATTGAAACGCAATGCGCGGCGTCCCCAAATCGCGCGCCATCAATGCCGTCGTCGCGCCAAGTCCCCCCCCCGCACTCATCCCCGCCACTGCAAGACGCGTCGCATCACCGCCGATTTCGGATGCGTGTTCACTCACCCAACGCGTCGCGGTGTACGCATCACGCGCCGCCGCCGGAAATTTGTATTCGGGCGCGTGATGATAATTCACCGAAACGACCAGACACTGGGTCGCGTTCGCCCACGCGCGACATGTGCCGTCAACCGTTTCAAGATTGCCCAGCACCCAACCGCCGCCGTGAAAGAAAACAATCATCGGCAAATTTTGAATTTCCTTTGGATAATACAAACGCGCGGGAATTGCGCCATATTCACCGGCGATTTCAATCTCGCGCACGCGCGCGACGTCCGGGCGCGGCAGATTGGCATTGAGGCGAATGGATTGCGCCCGCGCATCCTCAACCGACATGTCTTCGGGATTGCGCGCGCCGAGCGCCGCGCGTTCTGCAAAAAATTTTTGGGCGTCAGGATGTAGTGGCATAGGTTTGGATGTTGGATGTTGGATGTTGGATGTTGGATGTTGGATATTGGATGTTGTAATTTGCAGTGCGCGTTCTATTCTTTTGGCACAAGTTTCAGTGAGACACTGTTCATGCAATAGCGCAAGCCCGTCGGCGCAGGTCCGTCGTCAAAAACGTGACCGAGATGCGCGTCACATTTCGCGCAATGCGTTTCCACACGCACCATGCCGTAGGATGAATCGCGTTCTTGTTCGATTGCCTCGTTGTTGATGGGCGCGTAAAATGAGGGCCAGCCGGTACCTGATTCAAATTTTGTTTCGCTCGTGAACAATGGATTGCCGCAGCACACACAAACATACGTTCCGAACGTTTTCGTTTTGTTGTATTCACCCGTCCACGCACGTTCGGTGCCGTGTTCGCGGGTGACGCGATATTGTTCGGACGAAAGTTGTTGACGCCATTCCGCATCGGATTTTTTTATTTTGTCCATGCTTCCTCCTCGCGCTTGATTGTAATGCAAGCTAGCCCGGTTTGAAAACAAGTTTGCCTTTACCGTCCGCAAACGTAACCGTCAATTCCTCCGCGCGTTTTTCAAAAAGCTGCGCGCCTTCCAGCGCCGCCAAGTACATTCCTTCATAGTCCATCAACGAATTATCAATCTGCAGTGTCGTCGAGTCAGCACATGCCATCGTCGTCGCCACCAGCGCGCTGATTTTCAAAATTTCACCTTGCGTTTCATAGGCGCCGCTGTAGGAATTGCACACCGACCTGCCACTCACTTTACCGTCATTCGAAAAACGGAGCGACATGTTTCGTCCCGTCGGCGTGGGTCTTGTTACGCCATCTTGCGTTATGCTCACCAATAACCAATTCGTCTCTGCGAGGGAAAATAAAGTTGGTGTGGGCGCGGCACATGCGCTAATAAACACAAGCGCGCAAGATAGAAATGAAAATTTCAATTGTCTCATACTATCAACTCACAAACGCGAACAGTACTTGATTCCACACAAACCACGCGACGAGTCCGAGCGCCGTAACCGCGAGAACCGAAAAATAGACGCGTTGCAAAATTCCCCAATTGCCGCGCAGCCATGACAAAACAATCGCGGCGGTGAAAAGAATTGCACACACAGAATACAAAAATGGCAGCGTATAAAGGATAAACCATTGGCGCGGCGCACCCACCACCAGCCCCATTGTATTTTCATTTTGCAAAGCAACGATAATGAGCAGAACAAAAATCGCGCCAAAGAAAACAAGTGCCAGCAGCGACGCAAGCGCGGCAAGCCACGGTACAAGTCGCGCGAGCAAATGCGGTTCGGATGGACGCTTTTGCGAACGCCGAATCAACCACGCCAAAGGCGCAATCAGCCACACCGAAAGCAACACCGGAATCGCGACAAGCGGCAAAATAAATTTTTCGATTTTGCCTTGCAGCATCGCTAATTGCATTTTGCCAATGCCCGCCGAGAGAATTGTGTTTGACGGCGTAATAAAATCTACACGTGTGGCGTCGTCGCGAATGCATTGTGCATTCGGTGCACGTTCGGGATTTTCTACAAACGCGACAATGATTCGATTCGCGCAATTGCCGCTCGTCAACGCGCCGTGTCCATACGCCGGAAATTCCAAAACGTAACTCGGCGTAATCGTTTCCGCTGCCGTTTGTCCGAACACGGGCGGGGTGATGGGGTCGAACTCGCCGGAGAGAACGAGCGTCGGCACATTTGCGCGTACGGGTTCATCGGCACGCGCGCCGAGCTGCGGCACATTCCATTTTTGGCACAACTCCAAAAACGCGGCGGTGTCGCGCGTTTGCGCTTTAACGATGTGCGGGTCCACGCCGTCGAGCGTCAATTCATCTAACGTAAAATCGGTATCCTCCGCGCACATGACGGAATAGTACATCCCACTCGCAAACGTGCGGTCAAACGCGAGCAACGGATAGACTGCCTCAATCAAAGTATAACGTCCGTCGCGTGCATCATAAATCATTTGCGGGAGCAGCGGCACAATTTCGGTGTTGTAAATAAATTGAAACAACAAATCCATAAACGCGTCGCCGTCAATTAGCGCATTGTATGTTTTGGGCGTCGAATTTGAAGCGTCGGAATCGGTCAGTGGCACACGCGCAGAAGTTTGATTCAGCGCGTCCACTTGGGAATAGAAAACTTGTTTGAGATGTGGATACGCGCGATTGCATTCAGCGTCCGCGGCGCACGCGTTAAACAATTGTTCAAACGCGCGGTTTTGCGATTGCGCGATGGCAGAGTTTGGATTTTTTTGGGCAGGCACTACCGCATCGAGAATCACGCTGCGAAAAATTTCCGGCGATTCGCGCAAGCCATGCAGCGCCAGCAGCGTGCCGTACGAAACGCCATAGAAATCAAATTTTTCGTAACCGAGCGCGCGGCGCACGGCGTCAATATCGCGCGCGTTTTCAAAACTGTTGAACGCGGCGAGGTTGATGCCTTGATTCACCAAACGGTCATGACATTTCATCGCGGCTTGTTCGGACAAACGCAGCGCTTCCTGCGGTGGAATGTTTTGCTCAATCGTGTCAAACGTGTTTTGCAATTCTTCGGGACACATTAGCGCGGGCTGCGCGAACAACGTGCCGCGTTGGTCGTACAACACAATATCGCGTTCCGCGCGCAGAGATTCAATCGCCGGATAATAGTTGCGTTGAAAAAAATCCGCGAACGTGTCGAGTGTGCTGCCGCCGGGTCCGCCTTGTGCGACGACGAACGCATCGCGCGTCGACGAAACGTTTGTGCTTGGCAAAATTGCGACAGCGAGTTTGATTTGTTTCCCGTTGGGCTCGGCGTGAAATTCGGGAACGCGAATGTAACCACATTCAAATTCGTCGCTGGCAAGCTTGAACGTCGCGCACGCGACCGATTCAAAGTCCGCGCCGCGTTTTTGTTCCGGCGCAACGGCGAGTCCGCGCGCGGGGGCGGCGAGCAATAGCCACAGCAAAAACGCGCTCAAAAAAATTTTTCTCAAGTGGATGGTCCGATGTGGAAATGAGAATTGCAAACATTTACTCGCGGCGGCGTTCGGCGCGCAAGGCGCGGACGCTTGAGCCGATGAGCGTGATGACGGTCAGGGGAATGATGAAAAAGAGGACCGCCGCTTGAAACAAACTCAACACACTCGATTGCGTGGCAGAGAGAATGAGATAGAGCGTGTATAAAAAATAAAATGCAAGAAACACCGCGCCTTCCCAACGCGCAATCAAGCGTCCCGTGAAAAAGATCGGCAAGCATGCAATCGCCACGCCAATCATTACCGGCAAATCAAACGACAAGGCAGACGCGGGCACAGCGAGTCCATTGGGCGCAAGCATCGCCGCGATTGCCAACACCAACAACACATTCGCAATGTTACTGCCAATTGCATTGCCCACCGCGATTTCGCGTTCGCGGCGCAAACTCGCCACCACCGACGCGGCAACTTCAGGCAATGATGTTCCTATCGCGACGATGGTGAGCCCGATAATCAATTCACTTACGCCGAACGCGCGCGCCATTTCCGTCGCGCTCTCGACCAACCATTGCGCGCCGAGAATCAACGCACCGAGTCCAATGAGCAACAGTACAATGTTGCGCGCGTGTTCGCGCAATTTGCCGCGTGGTTTTTTGCGATAGGCGTCGTCATATTCTTGCTGCACCGCGCGTTGTTCGCGACGACTTTGCCAAATCAAAAACGCGGTATAGCACAGCATCCCCACAAACAAAATCGCACCGTCGCTCGCGGAAATCGTTCCATCCACCGCCATCACATACATTGCGATTGAGGTGACGAGCATCACCGGCACATCAAAACGAATCAATTGTCCCGCAACGACAAGCGGCACAATCACCGACGAGAGTCCGAGAATAAAGAGAAGGTTGAAGATATTGCTGCCGATGACATTTCCAACGGCGAGGTCAGTTTGTCCGGTTAACGCGGACGAAATGCTCACTGCCAATTCGGGCGCGCTCGTACAATACGCGACGATGGTGAGTCCCACCAGCAATGGCGGAATACCGAGCGCAACCGCGAGCCGCGATGCACCGCGTACCAACATTTCTGCGCCGCCCGCGAGACAAACAAAGCCGATGAAAAAAACGAGGAACGTCGTTAGCGACATACGTTGCAGATTCCTCTGGAATGTGTGAGGTGTAATCTTTGCGTCTCGCGCGTTGGTGTGAATTTGAATCGCGCGCTAGTTGAACGCGCCCCACACCATCGAAAGCACGAACGCGCCAAACAACAAGAGCGCGGCGAGGGCGGTGACGTACGCGGTGAGTTCCATCTTTTCCAATTTCAGTACGAGATTCAATCCGAGATTGCTGTAAATTTTTTCCAGCTCAGTCTCGCTCGCCGCGTAAAAGTATTCGCCGCCGGTTTCGTCCGCAATTGCGCGCAATGTCTCTTCGTCTAACTCCGCGCGAAAGCCGCCATTGCCAAACGTTGCGCCACCGCCAAAACCACCGCCAATCGTCGCGCCGGTAGTAGTGCCAACACCAACCGTGTACACACGCACGCCGCGTTCTGCGGCGAGCTGGGCGACCTCTAACGGGTCAGGACCGTTGCGATTTTGTCCGTCGGTCAAAAGCACAACAATCGCGGGAATAAATGTACCGGGCGGCACCACCGGAAGCAACGGTGTCGGGATTTCTTCATTCAAAGAATCGGCGTCACTTGGCGTCACGGGTGGGCGCGGCGCGGCATCATCGGACAACGCAATTGCTTCCAAAGAGGAGAGGATGCCGCTGCCAATCGCCGTACCGCGCTGCAAAAAGAGAGTGTTGATGGCAGAGGTCAATTCCTTTTGATTCGTCGTCGGCATTTGCACAATGGCGGCGTTGCCCGCGAACGAGACAATGCCAATCTCTGCGCCGTTCGCGCGTTTATCAATGAACGTCTCCGCCGCCGTGCGTGCCGCTTCAAAACGATTCGGTTTCAAATCGTCCGCGCGCATACTCAACGAAGAATCGAGGGCAAGAATAATAACCCCTTCTTGTTTCGGTGTCCGCACCAACGCGATAGGACGCGCGAGCGCGATGAGCATGAATGTGAGCGCGAGAAAAAATAACGCGGGCGGAATATAACGCCGCCAACGCGCGCGCGGAGCGAGTGCAGGTTTCACCAACGCGAGACTCGCGTACCGCAGCGCGTATTTGCGCCGCCGCGTTTGGAGCCACACGTACAAGGCGACGAGCAGCGGGACCAACACGATTGTCCAAAGCAGGGGTGTCCACAAAAATTGCATGGCAGACCTCTTTCGCTTGCGGAGCCAAAGAAAAACCCAAAGGCATTATACACGGGGCGCGTGTATTTGTGCCTTTGGGTTTTGAATCCGCGTGGTTTATCAATTCGCGCCGCGCGGCTTATGCCACTGCGCTTTGAATATCAGTCATGGCGGTCCGTTCCGCATCATTCACCAATTCTCCGCCAATGCCCATAAAGCCGCCTTCTCTTGCGGCGTTCGCGACATTCTGTGCAACTTCGGTCATCAATTTTTTGTACGCAACAACTTCTTCGGGCGAACCTTTGGCTGTGAGAATGCCCACCGCATTTTTGATGTCGCCAAGCATTTTCGATTTCGCTTCGTCCATGTTTTGCGCGCCTGCGGTACTTTCTCTGGTCTCTTGCTGCATCTTGTCTTGCTGCAGTTTCATATTTTCTTCCGACCACAACCCTTTGAACAAACTATCGGGTGCCGCATTCTTTCCCGCTTCGATGGCGGTCTCAACGCCTGCCATCATTTCTTTGACCAAACCAATCGGACCCGAAAGCGATGAACCCATCACATACATCGAGACCAGCATCGGCGCTGCCATCAGCTTTTCAATTTCGTCTTGTGTGTAATCAGCGAGAACACTCATGGATATGCTCCGTCATATACATTCTGCATTTTCTTATTTGACGTTCACATGCTTGATGAAACCCGCGCGTTCGATGCGTGCGGCAATCCACGCACCGACCAACAAACTCGCGGTGCCGAGCAAAATTCCTACAGGAATCATTACCAATGTTTTTTCGATGGGCCACCACGGATAGCGCGTGAGATACCATGCCCACAGATATTCCGTCGCGTAAAAGACCAGCACGAAAATCGGTCCAAAGACCAATAGCCATTTGTAGCCGTGTCCAAATTTCTTGAACGCGAGGTCGAGGAGCATTGCGCTGACCAGTCCCATAATCGGCAGACTCGCGGCTTTGGGAAAACCAAAAAGGTCGCGCACAAAAAACGCGACGGCGGCTGCCAACACAAAACCCAAAGCAACGGCGAATGTTGCTGCGCCCGCGCGATTCGTCACGCGCTGTGCCACGCTCAGCAAACCGGGTCCGGCGAGCAGCGCGAGCAACGGATACACCGAACCATCAAAACGCAATTTGTCATAAATCACATAGCGGTCCATCGTAATCGCCGCAACCATGAACGCGAGATAACTAAAGGTGAGAATCAGACCGAGCGCCGGTACATCGAACTGTTCCCAAATCCAAATTGGTTTGCCATCCGCGCGCGTTGGAATGGGAATTTCGCGCAGGACAAATAACACCGCGCCGCCCAACGTTCCCAATGAGCCGACGAGTCCGAGAAAATGCGGCGGACTCCATAACACGACATCCCCTTCCACATGTCCAATCGTATTGTGCCACCAATCATCATACACGGCGGACGAAAACATCAACGCCATCCCGACAACGGAAATCCAAATGCCGAGTGGCGCTTGCAGCGGACCAATTTGAATAAAATCGCGTTCACGCGGGCGGCGCGACGAGGTAATCAATACCGCAATCGCCATGCCCATTGAAAGCGAAATGCCGCCGTACATCATGTCATGCGGCGGAATAAAAAAAGTATCACGCCCCCACGACGCGTGCCACGCGCCATCCCAAAGCAGTCCGATAAACGCACACATGCCTGCAATGACGAATGCCCAACTCGCGAGCGACAAACCCCACACGCGCCGCCAGAGCAGACTTTCGCCCCACTGCATCGCCGTAGCGACCATGGCTGTCATAAGAATCCTCCCTTGCTTTTTCCAATTGACGCGCGCAAGTATAACCCAAAATTGTATAAATGGATATTTATATAAAGCAGGTAAGAAACTGCCGCACTCTTGCGAGCGCGGCAGTTATTTGTTCATGCTACGGGAGCGGTGGTGCACTATTCTGTGTGTGGGATTCCTTGCGAATTGCGCGAACGAATGGAAGCCGCGCCGCAGTAAAACTCGAGCACCGAATCGCCTTTGGGGAAATAATCAGAGCCGTCCAAACCTCCACAACTGCCGGTGACGCGCCAGCTGTACGTGCCGGGCGTGAACGAACCATACAAACTATCGCCGCCGCCAAAACATTTCTGACCGATGCCACTGCCATACACTTCAAAACAAATTTGGTCGCCGGTACTGTTGCGAATATAGAGCGTTGTCAAATCTTGGTTTGGAGCACGCGTGCGAGTGGGCGTTGGGGGCTGGGGCAACGGCTTGCAAAAGACAACCACAATTGTTGCCGACTTTTTCTTTACTTGAAGGTCACATTCTGATGCATTGATGTCGAGTTGCTGTCCCGGTCTCAATTTGCGCGTTATTTTTGCTCCAACGTGATTTGTCGAATCGCTGCTGTTGGCGTTTGCCAAATCGGACGCGTTGGAAACAATGGACTCGTCGGAATCCGCAAGAGGTGGCATCGGAGTTGGTGCTGCGTTAACGATTTGGATTTCTCCAAAGAGCGCAGGTCCGGTGCCTTCACAATGTTGTTCAAACGTCGCGTGAAAGCGTTGGACGTAATGGTCAGGTGTGTACGTCGCTTCTAAAACTTGAAAGCGTCCGGTGAGCGTATTGCAACCGCGCCCCTCACCCGAAAAATCCAAACCCGGTACAGAAGGGTCTTGAAAGGGATGGCGCGTCGCCCCTTCGTACACGCCGGGCACAAGTTGTGCGCCTTGCGGCGCCGCCATATTTAGGTACCACCAAAGATTGACATCCCAATTCGTCACCGAGACGTAAATGTGCCGATGGTCTTCACTCAACGTTGCAGAGAAATTGGCATCGTTGGAGGTATAACGATGCGACTGTCCCTGACCAATATAGTCACCTCTGCGACTGATATAGGAAAGGACTGTCTCGCCCGATCCCAGAGTCGGTGTCGCGGTCGGCGCGTCACAGACCACCGTTACTTTGGCTTTGCTTTTTTTCGCCACGCGCAGCGGACAATTTTTTGGCTTGACCGTGACCTCATCATTGGGCTTGAGTGTCAGCGCTGCGTCACTGTCTGCTTGCGCCGGGTCAAAATTGCCGGCGAACAGCAAGGTGAAGGCAGAGAGAATAACGAGTGCGCCCATAGCAAGGCGCAATAGCATCGTTATGTTGTTTTGGTGTATGCGAATTTGCATGCTGTCCTCCTGAATCAAACAATAATGTTTTGTGATGAAAGAATTGGAGTATCGTAGATGTCTCCTCCTTTCCGTTGAACGCAAAAGCATTAACCGCGTTCGCGACTGCCAAAGCAAGACCAAAGTCTGCCAAAGACTGCCACATAAAAAGTTTCGGCAGACATGAGCAAACGCTCACATCTGCCGATACAACATACACCATTATTCGCTTCAGCGACCGATACAAAACATTTCGCGCTGCGATACAACTCGGCGCATCTACTTCATTCGCGTATCATCGCGACGCGATGTGCAACGGTTCACCGCGCAAAATTCTATGTTTCACTCGCTCGGAGCTGAAACGTTCAAGTCGCCCGCGTTGACCGAGGTTACGCCTGTTGCCGGAAGCGACGCATTCGTACACGAATACGTAAAGAGCCAAGTGGTGGCAGTAAAATTGAACGAGCCATTTCCTGAACCACAGGGTCCGCTGGCGCTCCAATTGTACACGCCCGCCGGGAACGACCCATAGAGTGCGTCACCACCGCCAAAGCACTTTTGACCAATCCCGGACCCTTGAACTTCATAGCATACCTGTCCATTCGTAGTATTGCGGACATAGACTGTTGCCATGGGCGTTCTTGGAGTTTTGGTGCGCGTGGGCGCAGCTGTTGGTGGATTCGGTTTGCAAAATACTTTGACCTGCGCTGCCGTGTTGGTCTTGAGTTCCAGTTTGCAATTATTCGCCAAGACCTTGAGTTTTTGTCCGGCATTGAGTTTGCGCGTAATTGTCGCTGTCGTAACGTCCGCGCTTTCCGCGTCAGCGGAGGAATCGAAACTCGCTCCACCATCTACGATTGGCGCAACAATCGGCGCAGTACCGGTTGCAGTCGCAGTCGCCGTTGCGGTTTCCGTCGGAGTTAAAGTTGCAGTCGGTGTAAAGGTCGCTGTTTCCGTTGCTGTGTTCGTTGGGGTCGGCGTGAACGCGGTGCACGCCACGCGCAGACTGGCGGGCTTGACGTTTGAGGTTGACAGCGTACAACCTTTGCGTTTGACAATCAAAGTATCGTTCCCATTCAGCGTCACTTGCTGCGCCGCTTCCGCCATTTCCGATTCCTTCGTCAAGAAAAAACTCATCACTCCCAATACAACCAATGCAATCAGTCCGAAGCGTAACCAAATCATTCCCTGCTTGTGCGTGGTATTGCGATTCTGCATAGAGCTCCTTTCGGGAATCTTTATTTTTCGATACCAAGAGCCAAGTCAAAAATACTCGCGTGCTGCTGCCTCCTTTCGGTGCGCCCACCATGCCTCAAATTATTTTGCTTGTGCCTCCTTTCGTGATTATTTACACAGCGAACGCACACCAACCAAAAATTCAAATGTCCCCTCTCTCACAAACATGTTTCATTCTATGACCGAAACAATTCCGCGACTCCCATCCACCACGACGCGTTGACCATCTGGCAAAAGATTTGTCGCATCATGCACTGCCATCACGGCGGGAATACCGTATTCGCGCGCGACGATTGCGCCGTGTGACAAAATTCCGCCAACTTGGGTGACGATGCCGCCTGCAATCGCAAACAACGGCGTCCACACCGGATTCGTAATCGGCGCAACGAGAATTTCGCCGCGCTGTAATTTTTCAAATTCGTGCGGTCCGCGAATCACGCGTACAATTCCTTCAACAACGCCGGGACTGCCCGCGATGCCGCGCAATTGTCCGGGCGCGCTGTCTTGCACCGCGCGCGTGGTTTCGACGGGGATGCCATCGCGCACAATGGGGGGGGGTGTACGCTGCGCGTTGTTTTGAAATTCCGCGCGGCGTTCTTGGACAATGATTTGCATCGCGCGCGGTTCTTGCGCGAGCGCTTCGATTTCGTCCAACGTCATAAAGAAAACGTCATCTGCGTTGACAAACAAAGCACGTGTTTGCCAACGCTCGCCAAGCTCCAATAACGCGCGACGGAATGGTGGAAACAAACGCGTCAATTCAAAGTGCATCGTGTCGCGTTCACGCGTATGCGCTTGCGTATTTTTCAACACCCATTGGAACAATGGCGCAACGGCGAATCGTCCCGCTAAATCACGTTGGACATGTTCATTCACTTCGCGCGCCAATTCTTGGCGTTCGCGCACGAGCCGCGTTTGCTGCGCGTGCGGATTTGATTTTTCGTCCGCGTCAAAATAGCCGCGAATAAATTGCAATACGGGCGCGGGGTCTTCGCCCCACGTCGGATACAAAATGTCCATACGGACTTCACGATGCCCATACTGTTCGAGAAACGCATCGAGCGCGGCGAGAAAAATTCTGCCGTCGCCGTCTTGTTGTAATTTTTCGCGCACGCGCGCGTCTTGCGCGTTCTGTAAAATTTCGCGCACGCGCGGACTCCGTTTTGCTTCTTGCGCGAGATTCCACAATTTCAAATTCGTCTGCATCGTGATATTGCCCGTGACGCCGCTAATCAATTTCGCGCGCACTTGTTCACTGTCGTCGCCGTAATATTTTTCCAAAAGCGTGCCGAGCATTTGATACGTGATGCCGATGAGCGCAATCATCAAGAAATCGTAATTCAATAATTTGCTCGCGTGATTGAAAACGAGTTCGCGGATGCGCGCGACAATTTCTCGGTCGGCTAAGTTTTCGAACGGCAGCGCGTTGAATTTTTCGATTTCGGCGCGGTATTCGGCAAGGAGCGCGGGCAATTGTTTCGGAAAGCCCGTCATGAAATTCAACAAGCGCGCCACCATTCCCAAAAACGCGGGCGATGCTTCCGTCGGCAAGCGACGTTCGTGTTTGCCAAACGGATTGACGATTTGTGTGACCAACGCTTCTTGCACCTGTGGCGAAAGCGGCGCGAGCGCGGCTTGAATATATTCGCGATGAAAATACGGTTGATTGTAAAACGTGCCGATGGCGGGAATGTCCGACGCAGGTTTGAACCCCAATGTCTCGAACGTGAAATCCAACATCGAACGAAACAGCGGCGCGATGACCGAAAGAAACGCGGGCGACAACGGGTCGGGAAAAATTTCGATAAACATCGTGCGGTTGTATTCGCCTACCACGTCGCGTAGCGGCGAAGCATTTTGAAATGCGGGCGCGCTGGGTTGAAACGACTGTGAATCAAAATGCTTCGCCCCTACATCTAACGTCGTTATCGGACGCGCTTGCAACATATAAAATGTTTCGCGCGCGTATGCCCATTCAATGTCCATCGGGCGCGTGTAATGTTGTTCGACGCGTTCCCCTAACGCGCTCAATGCGTGAACCTCACCGTCGTTCAAACACGCGACCTCACATTTTTCACGCGGGACAGAAATTTCGCGCGTGCCGCCTTCGTGCGCGTATTCAATCGCCACATCCTTCATTGCAATGTCGCGTTCGAGAATCCTGCCCCCCTTGCCCACTATCCACGTATCCGGTGTGACGAGTCCCGAAACAATCGCTTCGCCCAAACCCCAACTCGCGTTTAGAACCATTTCCGCGCGATTGTTGTTGACGGGATTCGCGGTAAATAAAATTCCCGCGACCTCGCTTTCAATCATCGCTTGCACCACAACCGCGAGCGCGACCTTGTCATGTTCATAACCTTGCCTGTGCCGATAGGTCACCGCGCGCGCGGTCCACAACGAAGCCCAACAACGTTTCACATGTTCGAGCAACGCATCATCGCCGCGAATGTTGAGATACGTGTCCTGTTGTCCCGCAAACGACGCGTCAGGCAAATCTTCGGCAGTGGCGGAGGAACGAACGGCGACGGGGAGTGCCGAGTGCTGAGCGATGAGCGATGAGTAAATTTGGTTTTGCAGTTCTTGGTACGCGTCGAGAATTTGTTGTGCGATGTCATCCGGCATTGGCTGCGCGATGAGAAATTCGCGGAGGCGCGCGGTTTTTGTTTCCACATCGTCCGCGTCGTCCATGCGCGTCTCGTCCAAAATTTGCGTAATCGTTTCTTGCGAGTGCGCGGTAAATTGACGATACGCGTCCGCGCTCACGCAGAAACCCGGCGGCACGGGCAAACCCGCGCGCGTCATTTCGCCGAGATTCGCGCCTTTGCCGCCGACGAGTGGAACATCGTTCGCGCTGATTTCAGAAAACAGACGAATATGTTTATTCATTCCACCTCATACGCGCCGCTGTCACAATTTGTTTCGCCTTTATGCACTCGCTTGATGCCGCGTTGGTCATGATTCTTTACCAACGGCGCTCGACAAATTTTGACACTGCCCGCGTGAATCGCCGCGCTGCCCGTAAGCAATGCCAGCGTTTTGGTTACGCCACCATTTTTTGTCAGTGCGCCGAGTTTGGGGTCGCCGAATTTGCCAGCACAAGATTTGTCATGGGCAGGAAATCTCACGTTGCCGCCGCGATCTTGTACGGGTCCGATGCAATTCTCTCCGCCGCTCAAAAAGATTGTGTTGGCGGCAAAGGTCTCGGCATTCGGTAATGCAACCGTCGTCAAATTTTCAGGTGTGTTGCGCGCGAGCGTGACATTTTTCAAATACAAAGCGCCTACATTGTAGATGCCGCCCCGCCGCGTCCCTCGATTTGCAGCAATAGTGGAATTGGCAATGCGCGCCTCGCCGCGATTTTCAATCACACCGCCATAACCGAGCTGCGCATTGTTTTTGTAAAACGTGCTCGAGACAATCGTTATGGTTCCGATATTAGTGATGGCACTGCCGCCCGCTTCCACACCATACGAAAAGTTTTTTCTAAACGTGCTATTCGAGATTTGTGCGTTCCCACTGTTGTAAATTGCGCCCGCGCCATACACCTCACCGAAATTGTTTAAAAACGTACTGTTCTCGATTACAAGAGTGTCACTATTGACAATGGCTCCTCCCTGAGCGGCACCGTTGCCATTGAAACGACCGGACACCACATGCAATTGTCCTTCGGCGTTGTAGATGGCACCGCCTACTTGCACATAGTCTCCCTCCACCGACCAAACATAATTTGAAATCATTCGCACATTTTCAAGAGTCACCGTACCACCTTGATTCAGAATCCCTGCGCCATCATTGGGATTGAATATGGAAGCGGTGGACAATTCCCCGCGCGCCAGCGTCAAGTCGATTAGCGTGAGAATGCCGGTGGACGCAACGCGCAGCAAACGAAAATATGGAATCGCATTCGCGCCACTGCGTTGAATGGTCGCGTTATTTCCGTGAATCGTAATTTCTGTCGCGATGACAGGCAAGCCGCTTCCGCCTTGTACCTCGTCCGCGTTATCCACTGCCGTCAATTCATAAACGCAATCCGCCGCCAATTCCAACGTATCTGCTTCGGGTGTACTGTTCGCGGTGTTGATGGCGACAATCAATTCTGCAACATCGCAACTCACTTGAAGCGCTGCCGCGTGCGCAGAATTCGCGTGCGACAAATTCAAAACGAGCGCGAACAAAATGAATACCAAAAATGAGCCAGCAAAAGTTTTCATCGTTCCTCCAAAATTTTTTCAATGGTTCTTGGTCTCGCCCAATTAAACTCGCACCCAACTGCCAAAGCCAGATGGTCGTCTGCCAATTACTGCCAATGAATTACGCCCGCGCGACGTGCGCCAAGTTCTGTAATTCCGCGCGCAGTGTTTCGATAATTTTTGCGTTGCCGCGTTCCTCGCCAAATTTTTCCAGCTGTTCTTTTTTCTGCGCGAGTTCGCCGCACACTTGATAAAAACGGCGCGTGTCCCAAAAGTGTTTTGAACCGATTGCACCGAGCCGCGTGAAGGTTGGCGCAAGCGCGGACGTGGCAATGCGATATTGCGCGGGCGAAATAATTCCGCGTTCCACTTCGTCATACAAAAATTTTTTCGCGCGCGCGCGTTCCCGTCGAATCGCCCAAATAATAATTGCGAAAATTGCAACCCAGCCTATCCAACTCACACAAAACGCCGCGAGCGCCAGCGCATTCGCCGTCGAAAGCAAACCGTTGTATGTGCCGTGCAAAATTACCGCGATGAGCCAGCCGCCAAACGGCGCGAGAATTTTCACCCCCACATTTTTGTTCAAACGCGCGACGGCGATACCGATGCCGGTGAACGCGGTGAACATCGCATGATTCCACCCCGTCAAAATCACGCGCACAAAAAACAATCCAAACAGCGCGCCCCAACCGCTTTCGTCGTACGCGCTAAACAAATAAAAGAAATCTTCGGTGGCGGCGAAACCGAGCGCGACGATGCCCGCATACACAATGCCGTCGAGAATCGAATCAAACTCGTTGCGAAACACAAACGCGACAAACAAAATCGCGATGCCCTTGAGCGATTCCTCAATGAACGGCGCAAAGAACGCAGCATTGGAAATTTCGGCGAGCGATTCATTTGCAGTCACGGCGACGACGCCCGCACTAAACAACACTTCGGCAATCGCCGCGCCAATCGTCGCTACGAGCGCGCCCCACAAAAAAACGACGACGAGTAATTTTTTCGGCTCGCGTTCAAAACGGTCAAACCAATAGACGATGTAGGCATAAAACCACATTGGAAGAAACGAGAGGAGAAAGGCGACAAGCAACGCAAGCACTATTGAACTTCCCCGGCGCTATCGTCTGCCAAATGAAAATGATGAAAAAAGCGATGAATGATGGGCGCGACGGCAATGCCCAGAATGACGACAAACACCAACCCTGAAATGAGCGCGTACACTGCCGCGAAAATTTTTGATAGCGGAGTCGTCATCGTGACCACCGGTCCCATCTCACTCGCAATCATTGCCGCATTGTAAAAGGCATCGAGCCAGTTGAGCTCGGACGTAAAATAAAACCCGATTGTGCCAATGACAACCCATACAATCGTCATGCCGGCAGCAAGTAAAAGCGACCGCAGCACCCGACTGCGAAATTCTTGAAGCGAAAGCAACGGTTCATTCTTTTTTTCAAACATAGGCAGCCACCTCAGTTCGATGAATTATATTGCAGCATTGACATTTTGCGCGCGGGTTGACAAGCGCGGGGCGGGTGATAGAATCGAACGCGCGGCGAGATTGCAGCGGAAGCGAGGTTCGCAGATGGAAATTGCGCCCGGTGTGTACGACCTCACCCCCCCCCAGCGCGGGTATTTCAAAGGCGGCTACGTTCACGCATTTCTCATCGAGTCCGATGCGGGCTTGATTCTCATTGACACGCTCTTTGATGCCGACGCGCAAGTTATCCTCAATCAAATTCAACAGCTCGGCAAAACGGTCCAAGACCTCAAACACATCGTTCTCACGCACGGACATCGCGCGCATATGGGCGGACTCGCCACGCTGAAACAATTGAGTGGTGCGCCTGTGTACGCGCACGCGTGGGAAGCGGACATTGTTTCCGGTGACCGCCCACAACAAGGTGTGAATCTCATGCCGATGAAAGGGATTGAAGCATATCCCATTCTCTTCATTGGCACAATCGTTGGTCCGTTCAGTCAGCACAAACCATGCGCGGTTGACCAACTGATTGACGAAGGCGATACGATTGGTCCATTGCGCGTGTTGCATACGCCCGGACACACGCCGGGACATCTCGCATTTTATTTGCCCGAACACAAAACACTATTCACCGGCGATGCGTTCGTGACATGGCCTCTCATTTGCCCCGGTTGGCCCAATGCGATGCTCAATGAAAAACAAACGTGGGCGTCGTTGCACCGTTTGGCAGAATTGGACGTGAATGCAATCGGCGTCGGACACGGCAATCCAATTACCCAAAACGGTGCAGCGGTGCTGCGCGAATTATCCGCGCGCGGGAAATTGTAGAACGAAAGCGAGTAGCAGATGGCGCGAATCGAATACTGGCTGCAAATCGAAAATCACGCGTGGGACGCTGCGCCGAATGGAATCAATCGCGCGACGGGCGAAAATTTTACGCGCGGCGCGAATGGACTATTTCGTCCTGTTGCACAAGATGCGCTCATTCTTCGCCGTTACACCGCGAATTGGGCTGCGCCCGATGACCACGTTCTCAACGCGTGGGATTTGAACGAAGTGAATCCATCACAAACGTTCGGCACAATTCCCGGCGCAACCATCGAAGCCAAAGTCGGAGATGAAATCATTGTGCATTTTCGGAATAGTGATATGCGCGCGAATGTTCCGAATGAAGAACGCATTCACAGTTTGCACGCGCGCGGGCTTCAACACGCAAACGTGTATGACGGGGCGTACCCCATTTCACCGCCCGATGCAGCACAGAGCAACAAACGCGGCGACCGCATCGCGCCGGGTGAAACATTCGACTATCATTATTCCGTTCCGCACGCGTCGAACGCGGGCGTTTGGTTGTATCACGACGCTTCACTCGCACAAGAAAAAAGTATCGCGCTCGGCGCGTTCGGCGCGATTGTTGTGCGCGGCGGCGGCGAAATGAAACCGAATCTGCCCACAACTCCGTTGCGTACGCCAAGCGATACATCAACTCATTTTTCCAATGTGCCGCAACCGCCCGCGTCGGGCGACCATCTTTTTGTTTTTCACGAACTCGCGGGTATGGGCGAATGTTTGAACGGGCGGCAATGGTTAGGCAACACGCCAACCGTTATCGCACGCAATAACACGCGCGTGAAATATCGCGTTGTGAATTTCTCATCACGCGCGCAAGCATTTCATTTGCATGGACATCGCTGGCGTTTGGGCGATGATTGGATTGATACCATCAGCATTGGCGTTGGCGCGGGGATTACGTTTGAAATTCTCGAAGGCACGGCAGAGAATGGCGGCGGCGCGGGCGAGTGGTTGATTGCGAGCAGCATGTCAGAAACGACGCGCGCGTCGTTAGTCGTGACCGACGGCGGCGCGGTGAATCTGGCGATGGGAACAGCATTATGAAACTCGAAACGCACGATTTACAAAAATGGGGTTTCGGCGGCGGCTTGATCGCGGCGGCATTTGCAGTGTGGATGTTTTTCTTTCCCGACCTCGCGATCAGTCATTTCGCGTGGCCCGTCGAGCCGCGTCTTTCGCAAATTTTCATCGGCGCGGGCTATGTATTCCGCGCCGCGTTTTTTTTCGCCATCGCGCTCGTGCCAATATGGCATCGCGTACGCTGGGCGTTTTGGGGCAATCTCGTTTTCACCGGCACATTGTTGCTTGCAACGTTTTGGCATATTGACCGTTTCAATTGGTTTTTCGTCACCGCGCACGTGTGGATTATTTTGTATATTGTCGAGCCGGTGACGATGCTGTATCTCGTGCCGCGCGATAAAGCAATGGGCGGCGAAGTGCCAACGCCGCGCGGCGCAATCAGTCCGATTCTCAAATGGTTTCTGGTCGCGGAAACTGCCATCATGCTCACGTTCGGTCTGCTTCTCGTCCTTAATCCCGAATTTGCCGATTTGCGCTGGCCTTGGGCATTGAACCCGCTCGATGCGCGCATCATTGCCGCGTGGCTTATGGGCTGGAGCGTGTGGGCTGGCACAATGGCGTTTGCGCGCGACTGGGATGAAATTCGTATCGGCGCGGCGTTGAACCTTTTGTTTGGTGTGGCGCTCGTTGCAACGCTGATTGTGTTTTTTCCCCTGTTTGATTTTTCGCGCATGACAACGGCGATGTATATGGTTGCAGTGGTTGTCCTGACGTTAGCATTGGGTGTTTTGTTTTGGCGACAGGAACGCGCCGCGTCGTAACATTTGATTTTCACCGCCGCACGGAATACAATTTCGAACCATGTCTTTTCCGCGCCTATCTCCGCAAAACAAAAGACGCGCTGTCACAAAACACCGCGCCTCTTTACGCCGCACTCGTGAAGGTAACACGCGCTATCGCGCGCCGCGGTGGAAAATTCCCAACGTCACGCCGATTGGTTCCGACGAACCCGTAAGCAAAACCCTACCCCGCGCGGTGAAACGCATTGCGGAAACATTGCATCCCGAAAAAATTATATTGTTCGGCTCGTACGCGTACGGCAATCCGACACCCGACAGTGATGTGGATTTGTTGGTGAGAATGGAAAATCAAGACAGCCATCGCATCGCGAAAATTATTTGGCGGTTTCCGATTGCCTCATCCCACGTCCATTCGCTGTTGACATTGTATTGCGAACACCGCAACAGATGCGCTTGGCATTAGCAGATGGAGATTTCTTGATTCAAGAAATCTCGGAACGAGGAAGAATGCTCTATGAGCGACGCTTTTCAGCCGTGAAATAAAAAATCCGATGCGAAAGTTTGCATCGGATTTTTTATTTCATTTGACCACCACATTCATCAATCTTCCCGGCACGTACACCACACTCGCAATCGTTTTTCCCTCAATCCATTTTTTCACATTCGCGTCGTCGAACGCGCTTTGCTTTGCATCTTCTTCACTCACACCAACGGGCAGTTCGATTTTGCCGCGCACTTTGCCGTTCACCTGAACGACCAACGTGAACGTTTCTTCTTTTGCTGCGTCCGCGTCGTACACGGGATATTTTTGTTGATGAATGCTGTACGTGCCGCCCAAGCGCGCCCAAATTTCTTCTGCCATGAACGGCGCAATCGGCGCCAATATCAACAACAGTGTTTTCATTGCTTCGCCCCACACCGCGTCGGGGTACCATGCGGCATCTTTCGCTTTCACCAAAACATTCGTCAACGTCATCATCGAGGAAATCACTGTGTTGAATGCGAACGCGTTGATGTCATCTTCTACTTTTTTCAACGTTTGATGCAGCGCGCGGCGCAGCAATTTGATTTGTTCCTCATTCGCTTGCGGCAAATTTTCGCGCGCAGGTTCCAAGAACAAATTCCACACCCGCGACAACCAGCGATACGTTCCTGCCAAGCCGTCAATCTGCCACGGCGTCGCGACGGTGAAATCGCTGATGAACATTTCATATGCGCGCAACGCGTCCGCGCCAAATTGCGAAACCATTTCGTCGGGCGTGATGACGTTGCCTTTGGATTTGGACATTTTTTCGTACTTGCCGTCCTTTAACTGCGGCGACAAAATCATGCCCTGATTTCTGAGACGTTGAAACGGTTCGATGAACGCGATAATGCCCAAGTCGTACAACACTTTGGTCCAGAAGCGTGCGTACAACAAATGCATCACCGCGTGTTCCGCGCCGCCAACATACGTGTCAACGGGCAGCCAGTAATTCACTTCTTTTGCTTGAAACGGCATCTCGTCATTGTGCGGGTCGGTGAAACGCATGAAATACCACGAAGAACACGCGAACGTTCCCATCGTATCGGTCTCACGTCGTCCGCGTGTGCCATCGGGCATTGTCACATTCACAAATTCGGGAATGGTCGCCAACGGTGATTCGCCCGTCGCGGTCGGTTCGTACGAATCCACATTCGGCAATTCGACAGGCAAATTATTTTCATCTACCGAGACTTCGCCGTCGTCCGTGTGGATAATCGGAATCGGCGTGCCCCAATAACGCTGGCGACTGATGCCCCAATCGCGGAATTTGTAATTGATGCGTTCCGCGCCAAACCCCTTTTCTTCCAACCAACGCGTGACCTTTTCAACCGCTTCATCCGCGTTCGTTCCATCAAAGATTCCCGAGTTGACCATCACGCCTTCGTGCGGATACGCGCGTTCCATTTCAGCCGCGTTCAACGTCACGCCTTCGGGTTGAATGACCACACGAATCGGCAGATGAAATTTGCGCGCGAATTCAAAATCGCGTTGGTCATGCGCGGGTACCGCCATAATCGCGCCCGTGCCATAACTCATCATCACATAGTCCGCCACCCAAATCGGAATTTTTTCGCCGTTCACGGGATTCGTCGCGTACGCGCCAATGAACACGCCCGTTTTGTCTTTGCCTTCCTCATCGCGTTCCGCAGAACGCAAGCGTTCGACTTCGGTTTTCGATTTTGCTTCTTTCACATATTGATTCACGCGTGCTTTATGGTCCGGCGTCACCAATTTTTCGACGTAAGGATGTTCCGGCGCCAACACCATGAACGTCGAGCCCCACAACGTATCGGGACGCGTGGTAAAAATTCGCAAATCGCCCGCGTCAGTTTTGAAATCCACTTCCGCGCCGACGCTCTTGCCAATCCAATTGCGCTGCATCAACTTGATGTGTTCGGGCCAATCAATTGTGTCCAAATCCGCAATCAAGCGTTCGCTGTATTCGGTGATGCGAAAGAACCACTGCTGCAAAACTTTTTTCTCCACCAACGCGCCGCTGCGCCAGCCGCGTCCGTCAACGACTTCTTCATTCGCCAACACCGTTTTGTCAACGGGGTCCCAATTCACCACAGACGGTTTGCGGTACGCCAAACGGTAATTGGACAAAAATTCATTGCATTGTTTTTTATTGAACGCGTTCCATTCGTCCGCGCTTGTTTGTACGCGCGCGTTCGGAATGTCGCGCGTTCCCTTTTCGCTCAATTCCTTTTCCAATTCCGCAATTGGGCGCGCGCGATTTTCGCGCGGGTCGTACCACGCGTTGTACAATTTCAAGAAAATCCACTGCGTCCATTTGTAATATTCAGGCGAGGACGAATTGATTTCGCGCGACCAATCGAACGAAATGCCAATCAAGCGAAATTGACGTTTGTAATTCGCAGAAAACTGGGCAATCAATTTCGCGGGGTTCGTTTTCATTTTGATTGCCGCGTTTTCCGCAGGCAAACCGAACGCGTCCCAACCCATCGGATGCAAAACGTTATAGCCCTTCATGCGAAAATAACGCGACATCACATCCGTCGGCACGTAATTGCGACAATGCCCAACGCTCAAGCCATCGCCCGATGGATACGGAAAGAAATCCAAAATGTATGCTTTGGGGCGTTCGTCTGCAGGCGCGGTCTTGTACAATTCGTCCGCTTCCCATTTTTCCATCCATCCCGCTTCGAATTCTTGCGGAACGTATTTCGGGGTCGGATTGTCGGTTAGTCGGTTGGTCGGCTGGTCAATTACTTGTGTTTGCGTTTCCATGATTCACGCTCCGATTTTTTCTTTTGAATTCAGGCGTTCAATTAACTCGTCAATGTTTTTCCAACTGTATGCAACTTCCGTCACTTTCATTTCATCCACGTCATAACTTTTTTCGCCAACGAGTTCGCCGCCCAAGCGTTCGTAAAACGCCCGGACGGGATTCTCCTTGATGGTCCACAACATCAATGTCGTTTTGCCGCGTCGTTTCATTTCACTTGCCATTTCTGCAAAAAGTTTCGAGCCGATGCCTTGATGTTGATATTCTGGCAACACGTGCAGCGCAACGAGTTCACATTCCCACTTGTCGAAATCCTCGCGCTCCGCTTGTCCCAACGCGTAACCGACAATTTCACTCGCGTCATTTTTTGCAATAAACAACGCGTCGTGTTCCATATGTTTCATCAAGTCGCGCCAATCTTGGGTTTGTTCCGCTTCGGTCATTTGTTCAAAATACTGCGACGGAAAAAAATTTTTGTATGCGGTGCGATAACTTGTCACTTGCACATGCGCGATGCCCGCGCTGTCGTCAATGTTTGCCGAACGAATTTCGATTTCCATTTTCATTTTCCGCGTTCATCCGCGTTTATCTGCGTCCAAAGTAAATTCGTTAGAGAATGAATACTATGCGCTTGTCAAAAACCCTGTCACCGTCTTGTTGAACCACAACGAATGTGTCATTTGCGCCCAATGTCCGTTATGCGAAACCATTTCGGGGTCACGCTGTTCGCGCGTAAATATCACCAAACGCGAATCCCGAATTGCCATCGCCAAAATGTGCGCCCACTGCGCGGGAATCAATTGGTCATCTTCATCCCACACTATCAATGTCGGCGCTTGAATTTTTGCCAGCTGCGCCAATCCTTCTTCACTCGAATCAAACAACGAATCTACCAAAACATTTTTTTTAACGCGTTCAGGAAAATTTTCTGCGATGAATTGCACCACCTGTCCGCCCCACGACAACCCGATAAAACTCGCGCGCTGAATTTTTTTCGCGTCCATCATTTCCAACATAACTTTCGCATGTTCCTCTGCGTCCAATGCCTCTTCCAATTTATCTGACTCACCGTACCCCAGCAATTCCAACGCGTACACACGCGCAATCATTGAAAGCGCGTCCACATTTTTCACCCACGTCTGCCACGAATTGCTGTCGCCGAATCCGTGAACGAGAATCAGCGCATCGCCTTCGCCGCCGACAACGGCGTGAATTTTCCCTTTGGATGTTTCGATGAATTGAAATTCCAACATTCACAGATTCTCACGCAAAGCCGCCGAGAAAACAAAAAACCTTCATCCCACATTGGGACGAAGGTTATATTCTCCGCGGTACCACCCACATTAGTCCGATGGTTGGTTGGTCAGTTGGTCGGTTGGTCTTTAATGTTTGACCATCCGACTCTCCGACAAGCCAACTATCCGACTCACTCTAACGCGTAACGTGCGTGTGACGTCAATCTCTAGTCTCCAGTCTCAAATCTCCAACGGGATTTCAAGATTGCAGCTCACGGGCGAGTTCGGTCTTTGGTGTTCTCCGTAATCACCATTGTTGGGCTTGCACCTTGTTTTTCCCAACTCGCTGCGGAGATGACCTACTGCTCCCGGTCATTGCTTTTGCTATTCGTTTTTCTATGGAGCTAATCGGGCTCGAACCGACGACCTCTACACTGCCAGTGTAGCGCTCTCCCAATTGAGCTATAGCCCCGCAATACAAGTGGAGCTGATGGGATTCGAACCCACTACCTCTGCAGTGCGATTGCAGCGCTCTCCCAAATGAGCTACAGCCCCGAGTACTCTACGATTGTATTCATTTGTTCGCGTGCGTCAAATAATCTTACACACGCTTGGTTGAAAGAGAATCGGCGAAAGCGAATCGCTTTCGCCGATTCTCTTCAATTTTATGTCGCCTGTGCTACGTCCTCTTATTTGACTTCGACGCTGGCGCCGACTTCTTCCAATTTCTTTTTCGCTTCGGCAGCTTCGTCTTTGGACACGCCTTTTTTGATCGCGGCGGGTGCACTCTCGACGAGTTCTTTTGCTTCTTTCAAACCGAGACCCGAAACGAGCTCGCGCACGACTTTGATGACGGGAATTTTTTGTGCGCCGGCATCTTTCAGGATGACATCAAATTCGGTTTGTTCTTCGACAGCCGGAGCAGCAGCTCCACCCGCGGCAGCCGCACCCGCAGCCATACCGGGCATTGCCATTGCGACGGGCGCTGCTGCGCTCACGCCCCAATGTTCTTGCAATGCTTTGGAAAGTTCTGCTACTTCGAGAATGCTCAACGTATCGAGCGTATCAATAATGGATTGCACTTTTTCGGAAGCCATGTTGTTTTCTCCTTGAAAATTCTGAACGCTGCAACGAGCGTTCCCTACAGAATGATTTACGTTTGATACATTACGCTTGCGCTTCGCCTTGGTCTGCTTTGGCTTGCAACGTATAGACCAACTGCGAGAGCGCGCCGTTCAAAACGCCGACGAGACTTGCGGAAGGACCTTGCAGCGCACCCAAAACGCTGGCGTACAATTCTTTGCGTCCGGGCAAGTTCGCGAGGTTTTCCACACCTTTGGCATCATAGATGGTTTGACCAACAATCGCGCCGCGAATCGGCAAGTCTTTTTCCTTAAAGAACGCGTTCAAGCGTTTGGCGGGACCGGACAAATCGTCGCGCAAAAATGCCACCGCTGTTGGTCCGTCGAGCAAATCGCTCGGCACGGGCAAGCCCACCTCTTTGAGTGCGATTTCGAGCAGCGTATTTTTTGCAACATGATAACGCGCTTGCATCCCACGCAGTTCATTGCGAATGCCTTGCAAGTCCGAAACTTTGAGCGTGCGATAATTGGTAATGATAACCGCTTGCGCTTGTTTCAATTCTTTGGTCAGTTCTTGGACAAGCTCTGCTTTGCGTTCACGTGTAACTGGCAATTTGGTTCACCTCCTTACAAAGGTGACACGTGACGAGTGACGGGAATAAAACCTGAAACGTCAAACCTCGCGTGTTGATTTTTAGAAATAAAAAACTCTTTGTATCTTGCGCCGATACAAAGAGTTGTGATGACTCACAAAAATTTTCCCACGCGCGTACGTACGCGTTTGAAAATATTTCTTTGCCTCGGCGGGAAGATTACGCGGTGCTATGCTTTCTGTAGCGCCGCAACCTGCTGTCTATGGCGGTATTTGATTGTACTTGCGTCATGTCGAGCAAAGGAGACATCTCACTTTGTTCGATGTGACAACGGGCGCAATTATAATCAAGTCGCGCTCGGATGCAAATTTTGCGCCGCGTTCGCATCTACGCGCACGCCGGGTCCCATCGTGGACGCGAGCGAAATCTTTTTCAAATAGATGCCTTTCGCGCCTGCCGGTTTTGCTTTCAGAATCGCATCCATCAACGCTGCGAAATTGTCCATCAGTTGTTGTTCGGTAAAGCCCGATTTGCCAATGATGCTGTGAATGCCACCGGTCTTGTCGGTCTTAAATTCGACGCGTCCCAAACGCGTTTCTTTAATCAATTGCGGCAATTGTTCCGGTGGAACAATGGTGCCTGCTTTGGGGCTGGGCATCAAACCGCGCGGACCGAGAACTTTACCGAGACGTCCCACCTTGCCCATCAATTGCGGCACGGCAATGGCGACATCGAAATCGGTCCAGCCGCCTTCGATTTGTTTAATCAAATCATCGTTACCGACAAAATCCGCGCCCGCTTCTTGCGCCAAGCGCGCACCGTCGCCTTCGGCGAAAACGAGAATGCGGACCGTTTTGCCCGTGCCGTGTGGCAAAAGGACAACGCCACGCACTTGCTGGTCCGCCTGTTTCACATCCAATCCGGTTTTGAAATGAACTTCAACAGTCTGGTTAAATTTTCCGTACGCCGTTTTTTTGGCGAGTCCAACTGCTTCTTGCGGCGCATACTCTTTGGTCACATCAACGAGTTTCACCGCTTCTTGATATTTTTTTCCGCGACCCATTTTTTCTCCTTGTGGTGAGTTAACGCGCGTTTTCGCGCTCCCACTGTTTGGAAATTAGAAGTTAGAAATTGGATTCTAACTCTGACATCAAACCTTTAGTCTCTAATCTCAATCCCCATATTTTTCGCGGTGCCTTCAATCATTTTCATTGCGCCTTCCATATCCACCGCGTTGAGGTCTTTCATTTTCTTTTCGGCGATTTCGCGCACTTGCTTGCGCGTCACCGTGCCGACTTTGGTGCGATTCGGTACGCCCGAACCTTTTTCGACGCCCGCTGCCTTTTTCAAAAGTTCACCCGCAGGCGGTGATTTCAATTCAAACGTGAACGAACGGTCTTGATAAATTGTGATGACAACGGGCACAACGGTGCCCGCGTCTTTGGCAGTCCGCGCATTGTATTCTTTGGTGAACTGCATGATGTTGATGCCGTGTGGACCCAGCGCGGTGCCAACGGGCGGCGCGGGGGTTGCTTTGCCCGCTTGAATCGCGAGCTTGACGAGGGCTTTGACTTTCTTTGCCATTGCTGGTTATTCGTTGTTAGTTATTAGTCGTCAGTTACACTGTCATTTATGGAATCTCACTCATGACCAATCACTAATGACTAACGCCTAATTACACTTTCTCCACTTGGAGTAAATCTAGTTCAACCGGCGTTTCGCGTCCAAAGAAAGAAACGAGTACGCGCACTTTGCCTTTGACCATATCCACCGCGTCCACATTCCCGCGAAAATCGGCAAAGGGTCCGTCAATGATATGGACTGTTTGCCCGACGCGAAATGTGACATGCACTTTCGGCTCTTCGCTCTCCATGCGCTTGAGAATTTTATCCACTTCCTCTTGGCGCAATGGAACGGGACGCTGCAAATCGCCCGAACTCACAAAACCCGTGACACCGGGCGTATTGCGAACGGCATACCACACTTCGTCCGAAGTCGGAACGCCTTCAATCAATTCCAACATTTCGACGAGAATATATCCGGGAAAAACGCGGCGCTCGATATTTTTGCGTTGTCCTTCACGAATTTCCACTTCGCGTTCTACGGGTACGACGACGCGGAAAATGCGGTCTTGCAAATTCATCGAATTGATGCGTTGCTCTAGACCTTTTTTTACCTTGTTCTCGTAACCCGAATAACAATGCACAACGTACCACACACGTCGCTGCGGCAGAGCCGGCTCGGCTTCGGCGGTTTCCGTTTCGGCTGATGCTTCTTGCTCCGCCACAGGCATTTCGGAAACCGCTTCAGCTTGCACGGGTTCTGCTGCTTCTTCCGGTTCAGCGGGGGTCAAATCCATTTCGCCCCACGGAATTTCCATTTCTGCGGAAGCCGTTGTGGTTTCACTTGACGCGTCACTTGTTGCGGCAGGCAAATCCGTTTCCATGTCGCCCATCGTAATATCCAGCGACATCTCAGGCGCAGCAACCTTCGCTTCGTCTGTCGTATCGGACGGTTCGTCTTGAAATTCCTCGGGCAAAGTTTGTTTCAACTCGTTCATGCTAGCGTTCCAATATGAAACGGAAAATTTGTGTCAGCAATGCATCAATGCCGCCGAGAAACAAACTCATCACCGTGACAACGACGAGGACAATAATTGTGAGGTTCTGTGCTTGCTCGCGCGTGGGCCAAACGACTTTGCGAAGTTCAGCAACCGTCTCGCGATAAAATTGCACAAACCGATTTTCGGGTTGGACCTCTTGGGTCAACCGCGCTTGCTTTTTTTCAGCCATATTACTTGGTCTCGCGATGCGCGGTATGTTTGCGACAGAACCGGCAATACTTTTTGAGCTCCAGGCGAGCAGTCGTATTCTTTTTGTTTTTTTGCGTCGTGTAGTCGCGGCGTTTACATTCATTGCACGCCAACGTGATTACCAGACGATTCTCTTTCTTTGCCATTTTCGTTCTTCGCTATTCGTCATTAGTCGCTAGCCCTGCATCTTTCGAGTGACTAGCGACTAATGTCTAGCAACTATTTTATTCAATCACCTTGGTAATGACACCGGCACCGACCGTGCGTCCACCTTCGC
>CAYXXF010000014.1:0-174163 GCA_964469005.1 uncultured Anaerolineales bacterium | reverse complement strand
AAGCGACGACTCCGAAAATTGTAAGTCGAAAAGTTATTTCAGATAAAGTCTACTATATTGTGACGAATGAACAAGGCGCGCCCATTGCCAACCAAAGAGTTTGGCAATCGTGGCCCGATGATTCGACGAGTACACTAACGCGCGCAGACGGCACCGCCGATATTGCAATGTGGGCAAACTATTGGCCCCTGCAAGGTCCGGGTCCGTACAATGGTTATGTTGGCGGACTACCAAGTGACGTGGTGCGCGGCATGGGACTGCCGGGCAACAACCACGTCAACTTTATTTTGTATTTTCAAAAAACGGTTAAAGGTGGAAACGGCGCGCCGACAAACACACCAACCGCAACACCGACAAATACATCCAGCCCAACCACAACGCGTACAAATACTGCGACTTCGACGCGCACGGCAACAGATACTGCGCCGTCGCCCACGCCAACATATACGCCAACCTCAAGCGCAACGCCAACGCCAACCACACCGCGCGGTGGAATCATTGATGATACTGCAGACGGCATCACGTATCGCGGCGCGTGGAATGTGGCGCAAGACGGCGCGGCGTACAACAACACCTATCATTACGGCGCCGGTGCGAAACGTCAAGCAGTTGTCGCGAGCTACAAATTCACCGGAACGAAAATTACGATTCACTATATCGCGGACATGTATCAAGGCAAGATGCGCTTGGTCGTGGATGGCAAACGCGTCGGCATGATTGACCAATACGCGCCCAACGCGCAATACGGTTTGACCTACACCATCAGCAATCTCGCGCCGGGCGCGCACACCTTGAAAATGAAAAACGCGGGCGCAAAAAATCCCAACGCCCTGGACACATTTATTCTGCTCGACGCGCTGCAAGTCGAATGAAATAAAAAACTCTCACGAGTTCGCTTCGTGAGAGTTTTTTTGTGTTGGGAATCGGTGTGAAAATTTTTTCCGCCAATGTGCAGTGAGTTCGCGCGCGTGATAGAGCAAGAGAAACGATTGCGCGACGAGCGTATTCGTCAGCAGAAAAAAAACAACTTCTTCAATCGGAATGTTGCCGAGAAAAATTCCGACGGATTTATTTGGCGCAATCGTCCACACTACACCGAGCGCGGTGGAATCCGCAACGACGAGCCATATTGTCGGAATCAAAATGCCGAGCAGCCACACACGCCGATGTTGATTCAACCACTGCCACCCGGCGAACCACTGTAAAAAAATCGGCGGCAATGCCCAACCGAACAATAACGCGAAATAGGTGAAACGCTCATCCATTTGAATTTTCGATTTTCGATTTTCGATTTTCGATTGCTGATTTGTTCCGGCGATTCCTTTCCCATTTTAGCAAAGCAGCAACAAGCAAACCGGTGAGAATCGTTTGCAGTACAAAAAACAGGTACTCTTCCAATGGCACCCAACCGAGAATGATATTCCACACCCGCGCGGGGTCGTAATACCACACTTGCGTTGCTACGAGATAATTGTCCCACGGCGTTGTGTACAACAGCGCGAGCGTGATGGTGAAAGCGACTGCGCGCAGCCACCACGATTGACGCCATTCGCGATGTAGAAAAAATCCGAGCAGCAGAATCGGAATGACGAGATAGATGAGCAAAAAGAGCGGATAGGTCATTGTCGAGAAAAAAACAGGCAGACAAGGAGTTGCTGCCTGTCTGCCTGTTACTTGTCATCCAGCATACGTTCCAACTAAAGGTATCGCATTTCTCCCGCTTGACGCGTGCGCGCGTGCAAAACTTTTTGCAGCATCATAAATTCGCGGATGCTGTCCAACGTCAACATGCCGACGAGTGTGCCTTGATGCGTCACCGGCAGCGCGAGCATTTCATTCGCTTGCATCGTTTCCGACGCGCTCGCCAAAGATTGCTCTGCTTCGACAGTGGTTACATCGCGACGCATCACTTGGGCAATGGGCGAGTAGGCGCCCAATTCCTTTAGCGCTTTGAGCAACATTTCACGGGTCAAGATTCCAACCACGCGCCCATTTTCCACAATCGGAAAATCTTGCTGCGCCGTTGACATCATCGAATCCACTGCGCTTGCCAACATTTCATAAGGCGTGAGCGCGCGGATATTTGTTCGCATCGCTTGCGCGGCAGTGAAACCATTCAGCTTGCTGCGTTGTTGTGCCATTTGCGACTCGCCTTGCGCGCCCATAAAGATAAAGAGCGCGGTCACGACCAGCAATGGATTCACAAAAAAGCCGCCGATGGCAAACAACACTGCGATGCCTTGTCCAAGCAATGCCGCGTATTTCGTCGCTTGGGCGTAATCCATCCGCGCCGCGAGAATTGCGCGCAAGATGCGCCCGCCGTCCATCGGAAACGCAGGAATGAGATTGAACAACACCAGCCCAACATTGATGAGCAACAAGCGTTCCAAGAACGATTCATTCCCCGTATCAAAGCCCAGCGACGGAATTGTCATGCCCGCAAAAAAGAGAATGACAAACAGAATCGCCGCAATCGCCACATTCACCGCCGGACCTGCCGCCGCAACGACAAATTCTTGCCACGGTTTTTCGGGCATCCGTTCCAAACGCGCAACACCGCCGATTGGCAACAGTGTAATGTCCTGCGTTTTGATGCCATATCGCCGCGCAGCGAGCGCGTGTCCGTACTCGTGCAACACCACACACAAAAACAACACCAGAATAAACGCTACACTTTCGAGCGCGCTGAGAATGTCACCGCCATACATCAACGCGGGCAGCGCGACGAACGCAATCAGTAAAGGAAAGGTGGCGTGAATAAACAAACCGATTCCCGCAAACTCTCCGATTTTCCATGACCATTTCATTTGAAACTCCTCGCGACGATTTACGAAATCGTCACTATCATTGTTACGTTCCCAACATTAAACACAAATGAAAAATAAAACGGATTCGCACCATTGTTTGTGTGTGCCAATCCGTTCTTGATTCTTACGTTTTGCGCGTCCTCGCGTCTCGTATACCGCGTATCATGTATTGCACAAAGGAATTTTCACTGCGTTGACGTTTTGCGTTTCTCGTTTCGCGTTTCACCCTTCACGCATTCCCCGCACTTGCCACCACAAACTCGGCAAACGGACGAGTTTTTCTGATTTGGAAAGATGCGCGCGCTTTTGAAAAACATCATAGTCATTCGCGACAATTTTATCGAGAATGCCGCGATACAAATCGGCGGCGGCAGCAATCGCCAAACGTCCGTCGGGGGAAAGCATTTTGATGCCCGCCCACGCTTCGACGTACAATTTTTTCGCGCGCGCGATTTCAAAATCAATCAATTGCTTGAACCGTTCATCAATCACGCCGCGCGCCAAATCCGTTTCCGTGTAATGGAACCGCACCAAATCTTCTTGCGGCAAATAGATTCTGCCCTGTTGAAAATCTTCGCCAATGTCGCGCAAGATATTTGTCAATTGCAGCGCGACACCCAATTTCACCGCGTACGGAATCGCAGCACGGTCACGATAACCGATGATGTGCATTGCCATCAGACCGACGGTGGACGCGACGCCGTAACAGTATTTCGCCAATTCATCGAACGTGTCGTAACGCGTTTGTGTGAGGTCGAGTCCGATGCCATCTATCAATTGCCGCACATACGTCGTCGGAATGTGATAACGCGCGCGCACACCGTACCACGCGTTCAACAAAACATCATCCGCCGGCGGATGCGATGACAACGCGCGCGCGCGCCATTCCGCCAAATTACATGCGGGCAATTCTTTGCCCGACGCATCCGCCGTCCCTTTGTCCACCAAATCATCCGTCACGCGACAAAACGCATACAACACGCGCACTGCGCCGCGTTTCGTGTGCGGCAATAAACCGGAAGCGAGGTAAAACGATTTGCTATTTTCGCGCGTAATGTTTTCCGCGAGCGCATAACCCGGCGTCACCATCGGCGATTCGTTGTGTAACAAGTCCGTTTCGGAAATTTCCAGAGCGAGCCGCAGCAAATCTTGTTCCCATTTGGGCAAGTGCGATTGCGTCAATTCCATACGCGCATATTCCTCCACCAACATTTCACGCCATCAAATCCTTTGCAATCAAGTTCGCCACCAATTTTGCGGAAGACAAAACGCCCGGTACACCGCCGCCCGGATGCGTCCCCGCGCCGACGAAATACAAATTGGCAACATCTTCCGAACGATTGTGCGGACGAAAGTACGCCGATTGTAAGAGCAATGGCTGCACCGAAAACCCCGAACCCAAATAACTGTTCAAGCGCGTTTCAAAATAGCGCGGGTCCACATGATGCTTGACGACAATGTTGGCGCGCAGGTCAGGCAAATAATTCCGTTCGAGAAATTCCAGAATTTTGTTTTCGTACACATCGCTCATGCTTTCCCAATCAATCCCCGCGCCCAAATGCGGTACGGGTGCAAGCACATAAAATGCTTCGTGTCCTTCCGGCGCGAGACTCGCATCGGTAATCGTTGGCATGTGCAGATACAACGAAAAATCATCGGGCAGAGTATGTCCATTGAAGATTTCTTGCAGCAATTCTTTGTAGCGTTCACTCAAAATAATGTTGTGGTGTTGGAGCGGCGTATCGCGGTACTGACGCTTGGTGCCAAAATAAATCACAAACAGCGACATGCTGTAACGCATGTTTTTGATGTGCGCGTCAGTGTTCTTGCGGCGATGTTCGGGCTGGATGAGATTCAAGTACGTCCACGCCACATCCGCGTTGGAAATGACAATATCCGCCGCGTGAAATTCGCCGTTCGCCAAACGCACGCCGCGCGTTTTTCCGTTTTCGACGACGATTTCTTGTACCGCTGTGTTCAATTGAATGTTTCCGCCCAACTCTTGAATCAATCTACCGAATCCCGCCACAAGCGCGCCCGTGCCGCCCATTACATAATGCACCCCATACTCGCGTTCGAGATGATGAATCAACACGTACAACGATGACGCATCGAACGGATTGCCGCCAATCAACAAGGGATGAAAACTGAAACACCGTCGCAAAAAATCATTTTCGATGTAACTCGACACATAACCATACACACTACGATACGATTGCAAACGAATCAACGCGGGCGCAACGCGCGCCATGCTCGCCACATTCAAAAACGGTTCACTGATGAGCGGCATGCCTGTATCAAAAATTTCTTTGCTCGCGCGAATCAATCGGTCATAGCCATTTCTATCGCGCGGATTCCATTTCGCCACTTGGTCCAAAATAAATTCGTGATTCCCGTTGTAATCCAAAAATTTTTTTTCGTGGTCAAAGATGCGATAAAACGGGTCGAGCGGCACGAGTTGAAAATAATCTCGTGTCTTGCGTCCCGCCGTTTCCCAAATTTCATCCAAAATAAACGGCGCGGTAATCACTGTCGGACCCGCGTCAAATTTGAAACCATCCATTTCAAATACGTACGCGCGCCCGCCGAGTTTGTCCAATTTTTCAAACAAGGTGACCTCGTACCCGTTTGCCAGCAAACGTGCGGCAACACCAAGCCCACCAAAACCCGCGCCCACAACGATAACCTTTTTCTTCACGAACAATCCTTTCTGAGCATTACCTATGCCCTTGCCCAATTGATACGCCCCAATGCGTCCAATTGCATTGACACGTTTCAAGAACAAAAAAAGAGCGAGAAATCTCGCTCTTTTTTTTATCCGTTGTGTACTCGCAAATAATACGCCCAATATCCTTGCCAATCCCCATACATTTTTGCCAGTCGTTCGCGTTCCGCGTTGGCAACTTTTTTGCCGTCGTTATATACGCGCGCGATAGCGTCGCCAAAGGGGTCGCCGCGTATATTGTATTCGGTCATCCGCATCGCCGCCATGCGCCCCAAACCGCGCAACAAAATAAAATCTGCCGACCACGCACCAATGCCTTTGATGTTCAACAACCACTCACGCACGGTGTCTGTTGGCGCGTCGTACAAAAATTTTTCATCCACACTTGTAAACGCTTCAATCACCGCACGCAGATATTGTGTCTTGCGTTCGTTTCGCACAATTTCGTTCAACTCATTCGCACTGACGGCAAATAAATCTGCCGCTTCGGGAAACGCGCGATAGATTTGTCCGTTCACATCGAGCCGCGCGCCGTATTTTTCGACCAACGCGGTTTTCACTTGATGCGCGACGCGCATCGGTTGACGCTGGGTGAGAATCGCCCACATCGCGTTCTCGAACGGCGACAAAAATTTTACGTGATGCAGTCCGTACAACTTTTTGATGACGGGCGCGAATTTTTCGTCGCGTTTGCCGATGGCGTAAAACGCGTTCAAATCATCGTCGAGTGAAAGAAAAAAGCGAATGCGTTCGAGAACCTTTTCTTGCGCCGCAGGGTTCAGTTTTTTTTCGCTGTAAAGTGTGTACGCGAGCGCGGGTTTTTCGATGGTCCCTTGCGCGGTCAATTGAAACACAATCGCGTCACCATTTAGCGCAATTGTTTTCGTCAACGAACACGGCGCGAGTGTTTGTTCACCCACCATTGGCGTAAACGCACCGATAAAGTCCAGCGTTTTTTCAAAATCGAACGGCGCCGCTGGTTCAAGCACACCCTGCGCTTGATGCAATTTTGTCATTCATCCTCCGTACAGATTACAAGGGCGCGAACAAATCAATCACGTTGCCGTCCGGGTCGAGAACTTGCGCGTAACGTTGACCCCAAAACGCGTCGAACGGTTCTTTGTGTGAACGATAACCCTTTTGCACGATGCGTTGATAGGTCGCGTCCACATCCGCCGCGTTATCGCACAAAAACGCGAGTCCAATACGCGAACCGTTGGGCGCCTGCCAATTGGGGTCGAACCCTTTAACCATTTCTTCCGTATCCCACGCGAGACGATAACCATTCGCTTTGACCTCAACGTGGTCCTCTTGCGCCGCGTTTTGCGGAATCTCCAAACCGAGCGCGCGATAAAAATCCAGTGCCTGCGTCATATCCTTGACGACGATGCCAATCATGTCGGGCTTTGCCATAATTCCTCCCTTTGAATGTGTTGGCGCTATCGTATCAGAACCCAGTGACAACAGTATGTCAGCAGTGGCGAAACGAAAGGATATTGCGCTATGAAAAATTTTCCAGCATTTTTTCTGCTTCGCTTTTCAATAATTCGCGCAGCGCGTCCGTTTCCAAGACGCGCACGTGACTGCCCCAACCGAGCAGCCACTGCACCACTTCGCGTTCGTTTCGCACATGCAGCGTTGCCAACAACCCTGTGCGCGTGTCCTCCAATTTGGAAATGAAAAAATAGGACTCTTCCCGCACCCAACGCGCTACGCTCACATCAAACAAAACGCGCACCACGATTGCGCGAGATGACTCGCCATCCTCACCCATTTGAAAATGTTTCGGGCGCTCGAACGTTTTGGTGAGCAATTCCACCGTTTGAATGCGGTCAAGACGGAAATGCCGTAACGCTTTGCGCGCGTGGTCGTACGCGACGAGAAACCAAATCGTATCCACATTTGCCATGCCGTACGGATTCACCGTGCGCTGACGCAAAGAACTCGCCGCGTCGCCGTAACGCGCGTGATATTCAAAGCGAATCGTTTTACGTTCGACAAGCGCGCGGCGAATTTGTGCGAGGATGTGCGCTTGTTCGATTGTTGGCTCACGCTCGGAAACGAATTTGATATTGTCTTGCAAATAACGTACATCAACGCGCAATGCTTCGGGCAAGACCGCTTCGAGTTTGCGCGTGGCGGAATGAGCCGCCGCGCGATATTGCGCGTCAAAATGTTGCGCGACAAATTCACTGCCAAGTGAAAGCATTGTCGCTTCATCCGTCGTGAAACGCAGCGGCGGCAAAAAATATCCTTCCATGAGCGAATACCCTTGCCCCGGCACCGCGACGACAGGCACGCCCATTTCGCTCAACGCTTGCACATCACGATAAATTGTGCGCTTGTTCACTTCGAACGTTTGCGCCAAATCTTCTGCGCGCGTTTGCCCGCGCGCTTGCAATTCGAGAATGATGGCAAAGAGACGGTCGGTTTTGTTCATAAATAACGAGAGGCAGGTCTGGAACCTGCCTCTACATTATCACAATTTTCTATTCGATTGTTATGCGGGCGAGTTCGTTTTATTTCGCAATTCTGCCAACAGTTGTCCCGTCAACCGCGCGCCCTCTTCGTACGTCGCTTCGGCGATGCCGTGCTTGAACGATTCGCTGAATAATTTGTCCAAGCCCGCATTGACATCCGCATCCTCACCGCCGTGCAGAATGCGCCACAGCTCTGTTAATTTGTTGCGCTGTACCGGCGAGAGGGGGGGGTGCGAACGCGCATACGTTCCGCGCGTTTCATTGACTGCCGGACGCGTGGTGTTGACAGGTACGCTTGTGCGACGCGCTTCGTTTGTGCCGCGCATTTCGCTGCCTGCCGCCGCGCGCAGCATGTCATCCGCCGACGCGAGTCCCGATCCGGGGAACAAACCATAACCCATTGCGGAAAGTGCGCGTCCAATCGCGGACGTCTCCGCCACTTCCCACGGAAACAACCGTTCAATTTCACTGCCCCCAATGCGGCGCGATGTGGCGATGCCGTGACGCGTGCCGTACATCTCGCTTGTCACGGTCACCAGTAGGGTCAATTGTTCGTCGTTGTCAACGAGAATTTGTGGGGCGCTGAAATCGAGGCGTTTGGCGAGACGCGCGTGGTCTTGATTTGCCATCGCCAGTTTGCCGTCCACCGTCATGTAAGGATGTTCGGTGGTCTGCCAACCTTCGTCGGTTTTCTTGCGCTGGGCGAGCGCCAGCACATAATCGGCAAACTCTTCGTGCGCCACTTTGCCAAAATTGGGCGTGGCGCGCACGATTTGGAGAATTTGTTCGCGTGTCATGGTAATTTACCTCCGTAGGATGTTCGTCGCGCAAGTGTTTGCTTGCAAGTGTTTGCTTGCAAACAAACTTGCATTTAGAACATCAAGACCATCGTGAATCGTTTGCGTGAGTTTGTGAGTTTTTAGGAACGATGGTCCAAAAAAGACGCGAATCTTTTCAATTGGACACACAGAATAGCACAAGCGTTCTATTCTGTCAAGCGCGAACGCGAATCGCGAGCGCGAATTTCTTGGGCGGCGCGCGGTTTTGGTTTTAGCAACGCGTCGTACGCCGCCTCAATTTTCCGCGCCGACGCGTCCCACGAAAATTTTTCAATGGCGCGCGCGCGTAATTTTTTCCCTAATTCTTTGGCGGCTTCGCGGTTGGCGAGCAATTGTTCAATGCCACGCGCCAACGCGTCCACATCGCCCGACGGTGCGTACACACCATCTTCGCCCAAATAATCGCGCGCGACGGGATTGTCGAACGCGACGACGGGCAAACCGCTCGCCATGTAATTTAAAATTTTGCCGTTGCCTTCGCTTTGACTCAATTTCGGCGCGACGGCAATGTTCCCCACAGCGAGCCATTGGGCAATGTCCTCATAGGGAATGCGTCCGGGAAAGAGTACGCGATGTGCAATACCCAATTCGTGCGCGCGTGAAATATATTTTTCCGCGCCCGGATACCCCATTATCAAAAAATACGCCTCGCTGCCGCGCTGTAAAATTTTCTGCGCCGCTTGCAGCAAATGTCCGACGCCCTGATAGTCCGCGAGCAAGCCCAAATACGCGACCACCGGACGCCCGGAGATAATTCCCAATTTGCGTACTTTGAGGTCAAATTTTTTCGCGCGAAATTCTTGACGCTCGTGGTCACTCCATAGACGAAACCATTCGGGATTCACCGCGTCGGGAATATGCAAGATGTTTTGCGCTGGCACGCGATATTCTTGTTCCAAAAGATTTCGCTGATACGCCGCGCTGGTGAAAATGTACGACGGTTGGTGGTCAATCCATCGTTCGAGCGCGCGTAATGGTTTGAAAAAATTTCCGCGCGGATTCAAAAAATGATGGTCCACCATTTCGCCGGTGAGCGAACCTTGAAAATCAAACACCAACGGTTTGCGAAACATTTTCGCGGCGAGCCAGCCCATTAACGCGCCTTCGTGCAAATGTCCGTGAATAATGTCGGGCTTGAAGCGGCGCGCTGCGCGCAACACGCGCGAAGTGAGAAAGACATCGAGTCCGAGCTTGTGACGCGAAGAGCCGACTTCGTAATTCACGCGCCACGGAATCGGCATTGTGCGTTCAATGTCGAGGTTCGGCAAATCGCGTCCGCGCGGATAGGTGACAATGCGAACAGTGTGTCCGAGATTTTGTAAGGCGAGGGTCTCTTCGAGGATGCGAACGTGGCAGCCGTAATCTCCGAAAAAGGAGGTCGGCGCGATCATGAGAATGCGGTAGGGCATTAGAGATTACTGCTGCGTGGCAGCAGGCTCAACTCTTTTTTTTTCGTCATCCAATTCCTGCCACAAGCGCGAACGAAATTGTACCAAATCGCGGAACGCGCGCAGGATGACTTTATAATTCGCGCCCGTTGGGGAACCGGCAGTACGCGGCAAATGTTTCAATGGCACTTCGATAATTTTGTAACCGCGCGCTTGCGCGCCCGCGAGCAGTTCCGTATCCACCATCGCGCCGTCGGAATTGAGCGTAACGTGCTGCAAAATTTCGCGGCGGAATAATTTGAAACCGCAGTCAATGTCGCGTGTCATGTAACCGAATAAAATTTGCACGAGCCAATTCCAACCCCAACGATTCACGCGGCGCATAAACGGGTCTGCATCGTTCGCGCGATAGCCCGTGACAATATCATACGCGTTTGTTTGTGCAATTAAATCGCGAAGTTGATTGAAATCAAATTGATTGTCGCTCGGACCAAACGCAATCCAATCTTTGACCGCCGCGTAAAAGCCCGCCTTGAGCGCGCCGCCGTAACCGCGATTCGGATTGTTTTCCACCACGCGCAAATTGGGAATGGTCCCCATCATGCTTTTGGCAATTTCGCCGGTGCGGTCCCGACTGCCATCATTGACCAAAAGAATTTCGTAATCGAGATTCAGTGTTTGCAAGACAGCTGACGCGCGGCGCAATGCTTCCGCGACGTTGGGCTCTTCATTAAAGGCAGGAATCACAAAAGATAGAGATGTCATTCAGGTCGGATGGTCGGATGGTCGGATGGTCAGTTAATCAGAGAGCGAAACGCCAACCCGACTAACCGACTAACCGACTAACCGACTATTTTTTTTTCTCTCCTCCAAAACGAGTGGCGAGTCCGCCGATGAACATGCGGAGAGCGCCCGAACGGATTTCAGAAAAATCGGTGGTTTGCGCGGTGGCGCCGACTTGATTGTTGAGCCATTGCGTGCGCGCCTCTTGCGCGCCGCTCAGCCACTTTTCCAATGCTGCCGCATCATTTTGCCCGAGCAGCGTTTTTAATTCGCGGAGTGTTTGCGCATACGCGTCAATCCATTGTTGCAGTGGCAAGCGCTGCGTCAGCAAAACTTGCGCGGTTGAGGCAGGTTCGCCGTCCGCGAGCTCCGTTGCTTGATACAGTTCTGCGCCCGCGAACTTGTTCAATTCGCGCCAGCCGGAACTCGCGGTAATGGTTTTCAAAAGTGTCGCTTCCATCACCGTCACCAAATGCTGCGCGCCCGCCGCCAAGCCATCATGTTCTGCGGGATCAAGGAACAATGGTTTCGCGCCGAGCATCGAAACGAAACCGGTCAACACTTGGACCGCATCAGGGTCAGTCGTTGCAGTTGGCGTCAAACAATATACCGCGTTTTGAAACAAGTCCGCGTTTGCTTCCGAGGTTGGCATTGCGCCATCGGACGCGGGACGAAAGACGGGATTGCCGCCGATAAAATGGACACCGGGTTTAAACACTTGCGCCGCTTCCAGCACCGGGATTTTCACCGACGCGGTATCTGTCACAATGACGCCGGGCGCGACATCATCTTTTAGCAAATTGATATTTTCGAGTACGCCCGCGAGCGGCATTGCCATAACAACAAGCCCCGCGCCTTCGCACGCGTTGTACAAATTCCATTCGCCTTTGTCCACTGCGCCCGCTTTTTGCGCCGCACTGATAGCTTGGCGGTCTTTGTCGTGTCCGACAATTTCCAATTCCGCGCCGGTCTTTTTCAGCGCGAGTCCGATGGACGTTCCGAGCCGTCCAAGTCCGATGATGGTGAGACGTGGTTTCATATTCTTTTCTTATTCACTCGCCCATGCCGGTCGCGTCCCCGGCGCAATCGTTTGTATGCGATTGCCTGTGATGTCCATGATATACACTTCGCCGTTTTGCGAAAATGCGAGCCAGTTGCCGTCCGGCGAAAAAATTGGACTGAACCCCGCAATCAAACGCCGCACATTCGAACCATCCGCGTTTATCACGTAAATATCAAATTGGCTCGCGCCTGCTTGATTCGAAACGAATGCGAGCTGTTTCCCATCCGGTGAAAATGATGGCGCGGTGGTGTCCGCACTAAAGTGAGTCAATTGCGTTGGCGCGTTACAATTGCCGTCCAACAGCCATAATTCGGAACCGCCCGTATAGTTGGAAACAAAAACAATTTCACTGGTAACGGGCGAAACATCCAAACCGCGCAGCGTTTCTCCACTGCGCGCGCCAAAACATTCGCGGCGCTGTGTGCCATTCCCGTTGACAATATAGATTTTTTGATTTTGTAAATTATTGTCGTACCCGATGTACGCCAATGCGTTGCCGTCGCCGTACCAACGCGGGGTGACAATCGCGCCGTGCGATGCGACATCCACCACATTTTGATTTTCGTCAATCGTCTGCAATTTATTTTGCGTATCACCGCCGACAACATACGCAAGCTTGCCCGCTTTGTCGGACCAATCCAGCGGTGACGCGTTCGTACTCAACACGCTGCCCAAATCACCGGGCGCAGTGCCGAGCGTAACATCCGAAAAAATTTCTTGTTTCTTATTTGGACGCGTCCACGCGGTTGTATAACTCGTATCCGCTTGCTTGACTACAAAATAAATCCGTCCATTGCGCAGTGGAATATCCGCAGTGGGTGTTGCCGTGGGCTGCAAACGCGTAATCACCCTGCCCGTTGGCAAAACAGTTGCGGTTGGTGGTTTCGCCACGGCGACAACAACAACGCCGCTCGTACCGCCGCGCACATCCGTAAAGTCTGCCGCAATCCAACCGAGCTTGCCTTCGAAATCAATTTGCCACCACTTGCTGTCTTGGCTCTTGCCCAAAATTTCTTTCGAGACTCCGCGCTGTAATTTTCCAATCAACGGAAAACCTGCGCCCGGTCCCGCGCGCACATTCACAATAATGCGCGTCGTTGCCACAGGCGGAAGCGGTGTCGCGCTCGGGAGTGGTGTTTCAGTAGGCGGCGGAACCGTCGGCGTAGCGGTCAAGGTCGGTTCAAGCGTTGGTGACGGCGCGGGCGTATTTGTTTCCTGCAGAAGCGGCGCAGGCGTTGGCGTTGCCGTCGGGCTGGCTTGACATGCCGTTGCGAAAAAAATTATCCCCAAAACGCCGACGCAAAGAATGCGATGCACAAAACTCTGGTTCAATTCACATCATCCAACAATTTCAAAGCGCGATGCCATTCGGTCAATTGCGCGGCAGCTGCGCCGTGAAACGCGGGCGCAGATTCTTGATGCGCGCGCATCAATGCCAACGCGAGTTCGTCCACCCCCGCGCGTGCAGCAAGCTGCGCGCCCAAGACGGGATGATGCAGCGAAACATAAAACGGATAACGCCAACTTTTTTCGTTTGCGCTCGCGACGCGCGGTAAGGCGTCCGGTGCGAACCGTTTCAACAAAATCACGCCCGTGCGATAGACGAGTCCCACATTTCGTTTCGCCACATCATGCAAGAGCGCGGCTTGCAATAATGGTGTCGCGCGATATCCTTGCGCGTCAAGCGCGTCAAAAATTTTTAGACTGTGACGTTGGTCTCCCAGCGGCATGGTTTGGTAAAGAACAAACGCATCGGGATTCAAAACTGTCTGCACGCGTTCTTGTTCTTGCATCGTCAACGGGACGGCGCGCAGCGCGTGAAAAAATTGCCGGATGCGATACAACGGGTCATTTGTCACACGCAAACACTCAGTAGCCGACAATCAGACGATAGAGCGCGTTGGTCGGTCCGGAAATCAGTGGACCAATAAACCGTCCGCCGAACCAAAAAAGCAGCATGATGAGAATCAGACCATATTGCTGCGTTTGGACATAAAAACGCTCGACGCGATACGCCAAGTCGCCGGGCAAAAGCGCCAGCAGCACTTTGGAACCGTCAAGCGGCGGAAAGGGAATCATGTTAAAGACTGCCAACGTCAAATTCAGCCGCACGATAATGTCGAAAATGGTGATGACGATTGCCAGTCCTTGAGACGCCGACGCTTCCCACACTCCAAACAAAATGCGCAGCGACAGTCCAAAAACAACCGCAATAATGATATTTGTAATCGGTCCGGCAATTGCGACGAGCGCCATCCCCATTCGTCGGTCCATACGAAAATTGTATGGGTTCACCAGCACAGGACGCCCATACCCGAAACCGACCAACACAATTAACAGTGTGCCAAAGATATCAAAATGCGCGAGCGGATTAATCGTCACGCGTCCATCGCGCACCGGCGTCAAATCGCCCAGCCGATACGCCACCAACGCGTGCGCGAACTCGTGCAGCGAAATGCCTATCACAATCGCAAGCGCGTAGCCGAGCAAAACGACGGTTGCGCCAAGCACATCGCCCGATTGAAGGTCGCCCAAAAATTGAAGTAACACAGTATCACTCCTGCAAAAAAAACGACGCGGTTCTGTGCCGCGCCGAACGACTTGCACAACGATAAGACGTCGGAATTATACCATCGGATACGTCCGCTTTGAAATTGTGCGGCGGTTTCCGGACACGAAAGGTTTTCACGCCGAGAGCCGGCGGGTTTTCGATGCGATTGTCACACTCGACGCGAACGCGTTGTATGGTCGCGTGTGCGGGTTTTGACACAGGCGTTTCAAGAACACCTTCGGTCTTGACACATGCTAACCTTAAGAAATTTGCGCGTTGTATCGCAACCCTAAAAATTTTCGTTTGGCGATCCTTTACATTTCGATGTGTCAGCAGATTCAGAACGCGAGCAAATTACTTTTACTTGCAAATTGTTTTTCACTAACCTTAAGAAAATTGCGCGCTTGATTTTTTTTTTGCGCGAGCGGCGAAATAAAAAAATTTTGCGCGGAAATTTTAAGGATGCGATTCGTACGCAATACGCTATAATGAATCACACATATAAATTTTCATCCGCGCGTGTTTTGTTGCGCAAAAAATTTTTATGTGTGATACTGCAAAAAGATTTTTTTCGTTGTGTGCAGTTTCAAGCAAACGTGATTCATTACGTATCATCCCACTGATACGCAATCAAGTGAGGCATTGCATTGAAAGTTCTCGTCGTTTATAACGTCGTTGATTTGTTGGACAAAGGACAACCCGAAGATTTACTCGCCGAACAAGAAACAAAAATCGTCGAAGACGCGGTTGCGAATTCGCTTCGTTCGTTCGGTCATCAAGTCGTTTCTGTTCCCATTCGTCATGAATTGTGGGAACCGCTGCGCGAGTTTGACCCGAACGAATGGTTGATATTTAATTTGTGCGAAAGCATTCGCGATAAAACGTATCTCGAACCGTATGTGATTTCGGTGTACGAATATTTGCATTTCCGCTACACCGGTTCCAATCGCCTGACCCTCGCCACGTGTTTGAACAAGGGACGCGCCAAAGAAATCTTGAAAGCCCATAACATTCCCACCGCGCCGTTCCAAGTAATTGGTCCCCCCACGATTCGCCGTCAACTCGATTTCCCGTTGTTTGTGAAACCTGTTGCCGAAGATGCGTCGCTCGGCATCACGCTTGATTCCGTCGTTGAAAATGAACGCGAGTTGCGCCAACAACTGCGCTTTATTTGGGACACGTATCGTCAGCCCGCGTTGGTCGAATCATTTATCGAGGGACGCGAATTTAACGTAACTGTGTTGGGGAATGAAAATCCGCGCGTGCTGCCACTTTCGGAAATCAACTTTTCGCAAATTCCTGACCCGAAAGCGCGCATTGTGACATTCAAAGGCAAGTGGGTTGAAGAGTCGGACGATTACAAATACACCCAAGTCATTTCGCCCGCCAAAGTCACCGATTCACTGCGTAACAAAATCGCCGAAGTTGCCGTCAACGCGTATCGCGCAATGGGCGTACGCGATTACGGGCGTGTGGATTTGCGCGTGATGAATGGTGTGCCGTATGTGTTGGAAGTGAATCCGAACGCGGACTTGTCGCCCGATGCGGGGATAGCGCGCGCGGCGCGTGTGGCGGGGATGAGTTATGCCATGTTGGCGGATGAAATTATTCGCCTCGCCGCACATCGTTATCGTTTGAAAGAACCGCGTCCGCGCATTATTTCGCTGCGTTTGAAAGCGCGCAGTGCGGGCGCAGATGGGGTGCGTGCAATTCCGGTCAGCGCGTTCAAGACCGAGAAAAAACAAGCGCTGCCGCCGCAACCCCATGTGGAACTCGCGCCGGTCGCGGCATAGTACCTTTACCGTGATTGATAGCCCACAGGCACAAGAAAAAGATATGCTCGTTGCTTTGACAGAGGCGACGGGCTTTTTTCATTCCGACGAAATCGAAATCGTGCGCGAGATGTTTGAATCGTTTGTCGCGCATCCCGATTCGGATGAATACACGTGGATTGTGGAACGCGAAAACGAAAACGCGCCGCCGCGTGGTTTCGCCGTGTACGGACCCGCGTCGCTCGCGGTGGGAACGTACGATTTGTATTGGATTGTGGTGGACAAAAATTTTCAGGATAAAAAAATTGGCAGCGCGTTATTGAATTTTATCGAAGCGGATTTGCAAAAACGCAACGCGCGACAGTTGTACATTGAAACGTCGGATAACCCACAATACGCGCCCACGCGCGCATTCTATGAACGGCGCGGATACATTCTCGCCGCGCATTTTCAAGATTATTATGCGGTTGGTGATGGCAAGGTGATTTATTTCAAGGCGTTGGAAAAATAAAAAAGTTTGCGCCACGCGGTGCAAACTTTTCATTTCATCAAGTCGAGAGCGCGTTGCCGTTGTTCGCGCAGCGGAACAACCTGTGCATCATTTTGCGGCAGATTCGTAATCAGCAACGTCAACGCGCGTTCATATTTCACCAACGCATCGCGTCCTGCCGAACGCGCCCAGCGCCGCGCGCGCATTTCGTCGTGCCGCATCGCTTGTTCAATTTGATGCACCAATTCCAACCCGAGTGTGCGTGTCGCACTCGGCTCGACGGACATCATCACCGCTTGCGTAATCGTTTCCGCATATTCGAGCAACGGTCCCGCCAATTCGGGACGCGTGGGAATTTCGGTAGGATTCGCAACGGCGGGCGGCGTTGGAGCTTGACCAAACGCGGCTTGGGCGATTTCATTTTGCAATTGTTGAATTGCGCGTTGTGTGGCAGGATTACGTGAATCAATACGCCGCGCATGTTCGAGACATTCCATTTTGCGCTGCGGGTCTTGAATTGTTTCAGCGAGCATCAGCCACGCTTCATCATTCGTCGGTTCTTGAATGACCACATTGACCAGAATGCCTTGCGCATCATCCAGACGTTCTTCGCGCATGGCGCGGCGCGCTTGTGCCATTAACTCGCTTTCGGGAATCATTGCCACAGAATTGTAACATGACATTTGCGCGCGGGGCAACCGTTCGCCAAATTTGAAATTTGGCATACTGCGAAACGCGCGACCACGTTTGTGCGTAAAAGTAGGCGGAGGGTTACACGTATGGCAGAAGAAACCCAAGACAAAATCAATTTGACGCGGCGACAAGCCGTTGCGGCGCTCGGTGCGGGGGTCGTTGTTGCGGGCGGCGCGGTTGCATTCACCGGCATCGAAGCAACCGCGTGGGCAAAACGCGAAGCGGAACAGCAACTCCAAGATTTGCAATTCCAAATCACCGAACTGCGTGCGAAAAATGACGAGGTTCAAAAACAGCTCGTTGCGGCGCAACTGCAAATCGAAATTTACAAGGGGCTGACGGGTTTGTACGACACGCTCGACAAAATCGGAATTGATTCGATTGTCGGCGCGGCGCTGGGTGCGTACAAAACATCGCTGGATGCGTTGCAGGGAGGAGTCAACCTTTTGCGCGAAGGTATCGTGAGCGCAGAAAACGCTTTGGACCATTTTGAAAATGCATTCGCTTCGATTCGCGCCGCGTTGACGAGCGCAGAGAACGCGTGGGCAAACGTTGGCGCACTTTTGAAAAACGCGCAAGAGCTGGTTGCCCAAGCCACATCCCCGATTCTGCCATTCGTTGACCAAGCGCGCCGATTTTTTGATGACCTGCTCGGCAAAATTCCGTTCGGCGCGGGCGAAGGCGCGCGGCAGGCAATTAACGGCATCATCGGCTTGATGGTCGCGGTGCCGAGCGCGTTGGACGCGCTGGATGATGGACTATTCCGCACGCTGCGCGACGGTTGGTTTAGCGAGGACACCGCGCGGAATTTGGAAGCGACACTCGCGAAACCGATTACGCAAAATGTGCTTGCGCCCGCGCGTAAATTTCTCGAACAAGTAGAAAATGTGCTGGATGATTGGGAGGCGCAGGTCGCCAAACCCGTCAACAGCGCGCTCGCACAGCGCGAAATCGTAATGAAACAAATTGATGCTTACAAGACCAAGAATGGCTTGAGCTGACGGAAACTGAGCCCTCACCTTAATATCATCATTAAGGTTCTTTTGCGATACTGATAAAGCTCGCGGCATCCCGGCTGCGGGCTTTACCTATCGCCCATGCGAATCCTCATTCTGGTTGACGAAAACAATCAGGCAGTCTCAAGTATTGCGGCAACCCTTGCTCCTCTGCTCCATTTGGCACAGACCATCCAAGTCATTCCTCTGCGCGACGCGCGCGCTGCCGAGTGGGAATGGGCAGACTGGATTATTTTCGGTTTCTCGCATCGGGCGGTGATTGAACCGCTCAAGTTCAAAAAAGTTTTACGCACGGTAATTCCCCACAACGCGGACCCAAAACTCGTGACATTGTTTCAAGTACAAAATCGCGCGCAATCGCCGCTGACCGCCGCGCACGGTTTTGCGCTGGCGCGCCTCTTGCGCGAACGCGAGATGGTGATGCTCATGCCCCCCACCGTCTTTTTCGTCGAACCGAATGCAAGCGCGTTGTCCGAAGGCGAACTCTTGCGCGCGCAGATTTGGTTTCATCAAATCCTCAAAGCACTCGTCCAATCCGACCAGGACGACTTTAAAGACGAAAACATCAACACCTTTTAATTTTTCGTTTCGCCAAAATCTACACTTGCAGGTTGCTGCGTCCGCTCGTATCCACATATAATGCCAAGCATGAATCACTCCCTTGGCGAACTTTTCCTCCTGCGTTCCGATATTACCTTTCTCAATCACGGTTCGTTCGGCGCATGCCCGCGTCCGGTGTTTGATGAATATCAACGCTGGCAGCGCGAACTCGAAGCGCAGCCCGTCGAATTTCTCGGACGCCGTTTTGATGATTTATTGCGCGCCGCGCGTGAATCTCTCGCGCGCTATGTGAATTGTGATGCAGATGATTTGGTGTATGTGCCGAACGCGACGACGGGTTTGAATATCGTTGCGCGTTCTTTGAAATTGAACGCAGGTGATGAAATTGTCACCACCGACCACGAGTACGGCGCGTTGAATCGCACGTGGGAATTTTTGTGTGGGAAAGCGGGCGCGGTGTACAAACGCGTAGAGATTCCGGTGCCTGTTTCGACGCCGGAAGATTTTATCGAACGTGTGTGGAGCGCAGTAACGCCGCGCACGCGCGTTTTATTTTTGTCGCACATCACGTCGCCAACCGCGTTGATTTTTCCTGTTCAAGAATTGGTGCGTCGCGCGCGTGAACACGGCATCATTTCCATCATTGACGGCGCACACGCGGTCGGGCAAATTCCACTGGACCTCACCGCGCTCGACGCGGATTTTTACAGCAGCAATTGTCACAAGTGGCTCATGAGCGCCAAGGGCAGCGCGTTTTTGTACGCGCGGCGCGAAATGCAATCATTGGTTGAACCGTTAGTGGTAAGTTGGGGTTGGCATCCCGAAAAAATCACGGGACCGAAATTCATTCAAGAACAAGAATGGCAAGGCACGCGCGACATTGCCGCGTATCTTTCCGTTCCTGCCGCGATTGAATTTCTGCACGCACATAATTGGGAGCTAGTGTGCGCCAAGTGTCACGAAATCGTGCGGTATGCGCGCGAAACGATTACTGCGTTGACAGGTATTGAGCCGGTGAGTCCTGATTCGTCGATGGAACCGAATGACGGTTCCTTCCAATGGTTCGCGCAAATGATTTCACTGCCGCTTCCCCAGTGTGAGCCGCTCGTCGTCAAGCAGCATTTGTACGACGAATATAAAATCGAAGTGCCGATCATTACGTGGAATAATCGGCACTGGGTTCGCGTTTCGATTCAGGGTTACAACACGCGTGCAGATGTGGATGCGTTATGCGACGCGCTGCGCGATGTGATGCTGACGTGACAGGTTATTCGGTGTTGACACCGTGAAACCTATCATGTCTATCGTTAAACGGGCTGCGGCTTGGTACGCAAGCCCAACATTTTTTCGTGCGCGAGAATACTTTGAATGATGCCAACCATCATCAAGTACGTCACGAGCGAACTGCCGCCCGAACTCACGAACGGCAATGGAATCCCCGTAACCGGCATAATGCCGACATTCATTCCCAAATTTACAAACGACTGAAAAAAGAGCGACGCGGCAAAACCGACAGCGGTCAACCTGCCGAACGTGGAGCGCGAAACTTGCGCGGCGCGCAACATGCGTATCAATACGAACGCGTACAGCGCAAAGAAAAAGACTCCGCCAAAAAATCCCAGCTCTTCGCCGAGAACCGAGAAAATAAAATCGGTATGACGAATGCGTAAAAATTGCAATTGACTTTGCGTGCCGGAACCGATGCCGCGCCCCAACACTTGTCCCGAACCAATCGCGATGCGCGCTTGATTCACGTTATAGCCCGAACCCAACGGGTCCGCGTTAGGATTTAAAAAAGTAATGATACGGTCACGCTGATACGGCTGCATCGTCGCATACGTGGCGGGCAGCAGAATCGCAAGAATCACCGCAATCGTCAGCAATTGTTTCCACGAAAGACCTGCCGCGAGAATCATCACGCCCCACACGAACAAAAAAATCAGCGACGTTCCCAAATCAGGTTGCACGTACGTCATTGCCGCCGGAATGGCAACGATGCAAAACGAAAAAATGAGCGTGCGCCATTTTTCGATGTGCTTGCTGTTGTCGGCGAGAAACTTTGCCAACACCAACACGAGCAATAATTTTCCAATCTCGGAAGGCTGAAGCTGAAACGGACCGAGCGGAATCCAGCGCTGCGCACCGAGAAAGAATCTCCCTTGCACAAACACGGCGGCGAGGAGTCCTACGAGTGCGAGATAAAAGACCCACTGGAGTCCCGCAAAGATGCGATAGTCAAACTGGGAGAGGACGAACAACGCGAGGAAACCCGCGCCCGCGTAAAGAATTTGGCGAAAGGTAAAATCTTGAAGCAGATTACTCGTGTCGAATAAACCTTCGACTGCCGCCGTTGTGTTGTTGATGAGGACGATGCCGAGCAGAACTAGCAGTGCTACCGCAACAATGAGGAGCCAATCAAAATTTTGAAAGAGACGACGTTCTTGTAAAAGCATACTTGCAGCCGGCAGATAGAAGATAGCAGACGGCGAATCACCACTTGCAAGTTCGCTATCGGCTATCGGCTACCCGCTACTCGCCCTGCGACGCTTTCGCGCGCACGGCTTTAATGGGAATGTCGGCAATCAGACGTTGTCCGCCTTCGCCGCGTTCCGTCGAAATCTTCATGCCCTCGCGGTCAATATCGAGGCGTTGCGAAATCGCGCGCACAATATCATCCTGCAATTGATTCAACAATTCCGGTGACAAGTTGCTGCGGTCAATTTGAATTGCCAATTTCAAACGCGACTTGGCAACTTGCGCGCTGGGTGGATTGCGTCTGAAAAATGAATCAAACCAACTCATGCGCCACCTCCACCATTCGGATTGCGAAACCAATTCTGGACCCGTTTGAAAAGAGTGGTATTGTCTTCAAAGACCCCGAACGGGACATCTTGCCCCAACAAGCGTTGAGCAATGCGTCCGTATGCTTGTCCCGCCAGCGCCTTTTCCTCAAAGGCAACGGGGTTGCCGCGATTGGTCGCGGTAATAATGTTTTCGTCTTCCGGGACAATCCCAATCAAATCAATTGCGAGAATTTCCAACACATCTTCCGTCGCCAACATATCGCCGCGTTTGACCATCCCCGGGCGCAGACGATTGAGAATCAATTGTGGTTTTGGTTTCTCGGCAGCTTCGACCAAACCGATGATACGGTCGGCGTCGCGCACGGCGCTCACTTCGGGCGTCGTCACAATAATTACGCGGTCTGCCGGAGCAATCGCGTTCTTGAAACCATGCTCGATGCCTGCGGGTGAATCAATAATTACAAAATCCACTTCGACGCGCAAATCTTCAACGAGCTTGAGCATCTGCTGCGGATTGACGGCGGTCTTGTCGCGAGTTTGCGCGGCGGGCAGCATTTGCAGGTCCGGCAAACGTTTGTCACGAATCAGAGCTTGACGCAACCGTGCGCGTCCTTCCACCACATCCACAATGTCGTACACGATGCGATTTTCCAAACCGAGAACGACATCGAGATTCCGCAAACCAATATCCGCATCAATGCACGCGACGCGTTTGCCGCGCCGTGCGAGCGCAACGCCCAAATTGGCAGTCGTCGTAGTTTTGCCAACGCCACCTTTGCCCGAAGTAATTGTGATAACAGTGCCAGACATTTTTGATTTCGGATTTCGGATTCCGGATTTCGGATTGAATCAACTTTGCAATCCGAAATCCCCAATTCGAAATTATTCTTTAAGATTCCACCCTTCGACCAAAATCCGCCCCTCGCGCACACGCGCAATTTCAGGACCGCGCGACAGGGGGTCGTTGCCGCGCCGCTGCAATTCATCGGGCGCGCGCGCAATATGTTTTCCGATGCGTAACTGTGTGGGCATCAAACGCAGCGCGCATACCACCGCACTGTCATTGCCCGATGCGCCGGCGTGAACGACGCCGCGCAAATTGCCCCACACCAACACATCACCTGCTGCGACAATTTCCGCCCCGGGATTTACATCGCCCATCACAACCACATGCCCCGCATAGCGAATCGCCTGCCCCGAACGCAGTGTGCGCGGACATAACGCCGCATCTTCCCAAACAGCGACGTTGGTAATGGGTGGTGGCAGTATGGTGCGCGCTTCGGCAAGCCCCGGCAGTGTCGTTTGCATTCCATTGCTGCGCCATTCGAATTTCAAATCGTGCAATTCCAGCAGCCATGCCAGTTCTTCGACCTGCAACGGTGTGAGCGCGCGTTCGCCCGTTTCAATTTGAACCTTGGAAACCCGAAAAATATCTACGGCGCGTGGACGTTCCAATTCTAACGCCAATTCGGCGAGTACTTTGGACCAAGGACCATCACTTAAGGTAAGGGTGAGACCATCCCCACTGCTCTTGAGCGTAATCATCGTGGGTGACAATGTATCTGTTGAAATGCTTGCGCGTTTCAAGCGATTAAAGCTTACTATATCATACCCTCTTGGAATTTTCCACTTGTACGCGGCAAAAATAAAACCCGCACGCGGCGGGTTTTATGATGCGATTCAATTTTTCACACACGCCACGGCTCGATGACAATTCGTCCGTTTCGCAACACTGCCATTTCCGGTCCGCGCCCTTTGCGTTTTTTGTCTTCCGGCGAATTTGCCGCAATCGCGGAGCTGATACGCAGTTGTGGCGCATTCAAGGTGAGCGCGCCGATAGTCGCGTGGTCATCACCACTTGCGCCAGCGTGGACGATGCCGCGCAATTTTCCAAAAATCAAAACATCGCCCGCCGCAATAATTTCCGCGCCGTCATTTACATCGCCGTACACGACGACCGGACCTTGATGATGAATCATTTGTCCTGAACGCAATGTGCGGCGAATCATCAAGACTTCGCTGACGCCATTGCTGCGCGTGTACATATCACTGCGTTCTTGGCGCGCGGTTTGCGTTTGCGCCACAGTCGGCGCCATCGCGCCAACGTGAATGGAATGTCTCGAGAGTAGTTGCTGCAATTCCGCGCGTTCGCGTTCATGCAAAAAACGATTGCCGGTTTCGACACTGACGCGCGCGCCGCGAAAAAAAGCGGACGCATTCGGGCGTTCCAATTGATTTTGCAATTCCCGCATCAGCACATTCCAATCGCCATCGCCGAGCAAAATCAAAACGCCGTCGCGCGTCCCGCGTATGATTACTTGATTTTCGTTTTTCATCTTTACCTCGTGAGGTCAGGTTACGAAATGAAAAAATCATTTCACAACACTTATACAACACATTTTGCGCGGCGCGCTTTACAATGCGATGACAAAAAATAACATGCTTGACCACCCCGCACATCAAGAAAAATAGCCCGATACGAAATAGACTCTATCAGAAATGGACAGAATTAACAGGATGTACAGGATTCAATGGAGAATCAAATTTAGAAAATCATGTTAATCCTGTCAAAAATCACAAGCCCATCAAGTCGAATCGTGTTTTGTAAAAAATTTTCATTGCGTCGCGGAAAATTGAATGCGAAATTGTTTGAACGCGGCAACATCTACGGCGACTGCCGTCGAACTCGCCCCGACTGACAAGCGCAAAAACCAACGCGGCGATGCTTTGTAATTCACATTATCGAAACGAAATGAACCGTCACCGCCGGTAACCGCAGACGCCGCCACTTGACCATCGCCCGCGTCCAAAACAACGGTGATGCCGCCCACACCTTGCCCTGCCGCGTTCACGACACTTCCAACCAACACCGGATTTTCTGCGCCTGCGTTGTCCGTCACTTCGGTCACGCGCCCCGCGTAATTTGCTTGCGGTTGCGTGGATGGCTGCGCGCCCGCGCCTGCGGCATTCGGTGCAGTCGTTCCCGTTTCAGGAGGGGGGGGGGCGTTTTGCGGAATCAACGGCGCATCGGGAGGCAATTTGAAATATGCGCGCAAAATGTCCGTCGCAATCGGTGCCGCAACTTCGGAACCTTCACCGCCATCATAGACAAAGACAACAACCGCCACTTCCGGTTTTTCATACGGCGCGTACGCGGTGAACCACGCGTGGGTGGGCAAGCGTCCGCCTTTTTTCGGTCCGAAAAATTCTGCCGTTCCCGTTTTGCCCGCGACATGTACGTCTTGCAAATTTGCTTTCCATGACGTACCGCGCGTGATCGCCGCGCGCATTCCTTCTTGCACCAAACGCATGTTCTCTGCAGCAATCGGGAGTTTGCGAATAATTTGTGGCTCGATGGTATTGGTCACGGTGCCGCTCGCATTCACAATCGCACGCGCAAAGTGCGGACGATACAGCGTGCCACCATTCGCAATCGTCGCAGTTGCATTCAACACTTGCAGCGGCGTTGACAATACGAACCCTTGACCGATTGCCATGTTGTACGTATCGCCCGTCGTCCATTGCTCATTCAAATTGCGCTGTTTCCATTTTGGGTCAGGCACGAGTCCGTCCGCTTCGCCCGGCAAATCAATTCCGCTCGCCGCGCCGTATCCAAACAAACGCATGTACTCGGAAGCGAGTGCCTGTCCAAGCGGCGTTGTGAAATCAGTAAAGCCACCATCCAATTTGTAAAAGAAGATATCGGACGATTGCGCGATGCCGTCCACAATCGTCAACGGTCCGTGTCCCTGCCGATACCAACAATAAAACGGCTGCGCGAGTTTTGGGTCATCGGGAAAAAAGCGATTGGGCAAATACATGATGCCCGAACAAAAAATCGAATCGTTGCTGTCAATCACGCCTTCTTGCAATGCGCCCGCCGCCGAAGTCAATTTGTACACCGAACCCGGCGGATACAAGCCACTGATGGCATGATTCACGAGGGGACGGTCTTTGTCTTGATTCAATGCGGAAAAATCGGTAGGGCGAATGCCGCGCGCAAAAAGATTGTTGTCATACGTGGGCAGCGAAACCATCGCGAGAATTTCGCCATTGTTTGGATTCATCACGATGGCAACCGCTTGCTTGAGATTCTTTTTTGCCATCCCTTTTTTCAGCGCGTCCTCAACCGCTTTCTGCAAATCCGTATCAAGCGAGAGAATTAGGTTGTTGCCCGGCACCGGCGCTTCCTGTTCTTCACTGCGTAACACGTTGCCGTTCGCATCCACGATTGCCAATTCCGTTCCCGCGCGCCCGCGCAATTGGTCCTCGTACGCTGCTTCCAAACCACTTGCGCCGACCAAATCGTTTTGCGTATAGCCGCGCTTTTCATATTCGGTGAATGCTTCGCGCGAAATTGCGCCAAGATAACCCAGAACATGGGATGCCAATTCTTTTTCGGGATACGTTCGCACGGGCGCAATCTCGACGCGCACGCCCGGAAAATCGGTTGTACGTTCTTGCAATTGAAACGCGATGATGCGCGGAATGTTTGTTTTGACGAGAACGGGATTGAGCGGGTCGGTGTTGCGTCCTTCATTCACCAATTCGCGCAGTCCCGGCTTGCGCGTCGGCGAAACGAATGTGCGCGAAACATCGCTAGGAATCGAACCAAGCGCGTCCGCCGTTTCCGCTTCGACCACTGTATCGAGCGGCGCATCAATCATGATGCCCAAGGTTTTGAGGATTTCGTCCTGACGTTCTGTCGGCAAATCTGCGGGGACAATCGAGACATTGAACTGCGGTTCATTGCGAACAATAATTTTGCCGTTCGCATCATAAATCACCCCGCGCGCGGCTTCCGTACGCACGAGACGAATCCGATTTTCGTCGGCGGCGCGTTTGTATTCATCACCCTGCACCACTTGAATCAAATACAAGTTGTAGGCGAGAATCACAAACGCGATCACAATGAGAACGCTAAAAAGCCGAATCAACAAACTCGGCTTTACTTCGAGTTCTTCTTCTTCCTCATCAAATTGAGGCGGACGACCATGACGCAACATAATTTCTTGATTGACATTTCGAGCCGTTCTTGCGAGAAATCTTGAACCTAGCGACAGAGATTTCTCACTCCGCTCGAAACGACAAATAAAACATCAACAAAAATTATATGCGCGCGCACGCGGTCATACAAATTATCACACGCGAATTTATGAGAATTGCGTGAGGGGCAATTTGCGCCGCAACTAATTTATGCATACGATGTTTGCATCTTGATTCACGGAGCATAAAACAGTGTCCATTTTCCCCAAAACCGCGCGCAATCGCGTGAAACGCTTGCCCGAACGCGCCCAGTACGATTCAGAAACGATCTACAGAATTTTGGACGAAGCGTTGATTTGTCACGTCGGCATCGCGCAGGACAATCAACCATTCGTGATTCCAACCATTCACGCGCGGCGCGGCGATACCTTGTTGTTGCATGGCGCGACTACAAGTCGTTTGCTCCAGCACATTCAAGCGGGAAATCCGATTTGTGTGGCGACGACGTTGCTCGATGGTCTCGTCGTCGCGCGCGGCATCTTTCACAATTCGATGAATTATCGTTCGGTGGTGTTGTTTGGCGTTGGACGCGTTCTGGCTGACCCACAAGAAAAATACGCCGCGCTTTTTGCCTTGACCGAACGCGTTATGCCCGGACGCTGGGAGGACGCGCGCTTGCCGAATAAAAAAGAATTGAAAGCAACGACGATAATTGAAATGCCGATTCAAAGCGCAACAGCGAAAATGCGCGTCGGCGGACCAAAAGATGATGCAGAAGATTATGAAAGCGATTGGTGGGCGGGCGTGATTCCCATCCAACAAAACTTTCTTGCGCCGCAGCCCGATGAAAAATTAACGCGCGCAATTCCGATACCGCGTTATTTGAAAAAGTATAAACGCTAAAAAAAATGACGCTGATTCTGCGGCGTCATTTTTCATTTCACACGAATTTTTTGCAGCAAAATAAAATCTGCGCCTTCCGCTGTTTTCAAACGCGTATTGGTGCGCGGGTCATATACACCCGCGCGCAATTCGTACTCGCCCGCCGCAAGCGTCGCGGGAATTGCGAGCGCGTGTTCATCCGCCACATACGCGTCCGACTCCCAACGCGTCGTTGGTAAATTGGCGGGATGCAAATTATCCTTTTGCGCGACGACGAATCCATCCGACGCGGTGAGGTGCACAAACACACTCAAGTTATTTTTCAACTCTGGCAAGGCACGCCAATACAAAATCGCGCGTAACGTTTCGCCGCGCGCAACTTGTGTCATGTTGACCTCATAGCCAAGCAATTGCAGCGCCTCCTCAAAGCGCGCGTCGCGCGGTTGCGAAATGTTTTGCACGCGCGCGCCATCATACTGTATGACAAACGGATTACTTGTGCGGTCAACGTAAAACAATTTGAACGCAATGAGCGCTACCGCGAGAAAAAAAAGCGGAACAAAAATTTGCGTGTGAAGGTTTGACGATTCCGCATTTGTACGCGGTTGACGCGCGCGTTGAATCATTCCAAATGCAAAAATACCAAAAACTCCAAGCGCGCTCACAATCGAAATCCAATCCGCGACGCGTTCCATCGTCGTCCCAACATATTCCAAGCGCAGTGTTCCATTTTCTTTCACCTCGAATGAAATCAACCCCGTGCGCGGCGTCGGTGCAATTTCAAGTGGCGCTCCATTCAATGAAACACTCCAACCGGGAAAATAAAACGCGCGATAAATCGCGTGCCATGAATCATTTGCCTTGACGCAAACGCTTGATACAAGCGCGTCTATTTGCGCGCCACAAATACTCACGCCTTCAGGAATCATTAAGCGATTCGGAATTTCTCCGCGCGCATATTCTTCCGCGAACGGTGATTTGTCGGGAAGATTCTGCATCCACACCGGCACGTACTCACCAAACGATGTCGTACCGAACGCGCCCGTTTTTTGTTCATACATGAACATTTCGGAAAAATTTGGCGTGGGCGAAATATCGCGCGCATAACGCGGATACAACATCGGCAGCGCGCTCAACCCAATCGCAACAATCGCAACTCCCCCGCTCAATAATTTCCAACGCATCGGCACCGCAAAAATAAAAATTCCTGCGAATGGCGCAAGACACAACGCCACAAGTCCGCGTAAACGCATGGGCAACTGCACAAACGACAAAAGTGAAATGCTGTCCCAAAGCGGCTGTGAAAAAGAAAGCATCAACGCAAAGAATCCAAATGCCGCGAACGCGAGCGCAAACAATGGCAGCGCGCGACGCGAACGAAATCGCCACAACAAAAAAATAATTCCAACACCTGCAAACAAAATTTGGAAAACGCCGAGCGTTGCGGGAAATGTCGGATTCAAGCGTCCCGTATCCGCGCGCGGCAATAATGAAATCAATTCACCGAACGAAACAAAATTGAAACGATAATCAAAATCGGGAGTCACAATCACGCGCGCAATTTGTACAAAATCGCGTTCGATGAGTGCGGGCAGCCAAAAGAAGGACGAGAGCGAGAGGGCGAGGAGAAAGGCAGAGAGAGGAGCGAGAAACGAGAAACGAGATTTGCAATCAGCGCGTAGGAGGCGTTCTCTAACGCCAATGTCCTCGCGTGCCAAAATGCAGGCGAGCGCGAAAAAAAACAACAAGGGCGCAAACAAAAAACTTGTGACGTTGTGTGTAAGCATCACCGCCGCGAAAAACAACACCGCAAGCGACCAATGTAACGCATTCGGTGTGCGCGTCAATTCCAAAAATCGCCACAACGCGAACGGCGCGAGCGCGAGCGCCCATTGTTCCGCGAGATTCGCGCGATGAAGCGCGTTAAACAAGATGTACGGTGAATATAAAAACGCGAGCGCGGCGACGATGGCAGAAACATTTCCAAAACCATTTTTGTCGAAATCGCGCAGCAACGCGCGCGCAAAATAAAACATCCCCACCGCGCTGACAAACATTGCCGCCGCAAGTGAAAGATTCAGCGCGAGCGGAAACGATATTCCGAGTACGTGCAGTGGCGTTGTGAGATAATAAACCAGCGGCGCGTAATAATTAAACAACGGCATCCCATAGCCAAACGCGAGGTCGGGGAGCCAGCGCGCGAAAAAAATTCCGTCGCGCCACAAAGCGTCCAATTGTACGAGGCGATAGAGATGCAGCAGACCATCGGCGCTGCGTGTAGGTGTTGGGGAGAAAAGGGGGGAAAGCGCAGGGAGGGAAAATGTAAAGAGTAAGCCAAGCCAAATCGTCGAACGAGCAAACGCAAAAAAGCGATTCACAAACGAATTGCGTTGAAAAAATTTTCTGCGATTGCATCGCAGAAAATTTTTTCAACTCGTATTACCAAGTAAGACGCGGTCGCACCACGCGGTCCAAGCGGCGCAATATCCAGTACACGAACGGCATCAACACCGTATTCAAAATTGCGGTAGGCAAGACAACATTGAACGAATAAAATGCCCAGTTAATCGTATAGCCCAACACTTGCATCACCGCCGCCTGTCCGATGTGGTACAACAACGTCGCGATAAAAATTGTGGCGAGTGGCACGAGCAAGTTGGAACGAAAAAAATTGGTTTGGAGCGTGTCCGCCAGCCAGCCGATGCCGCCCAACCCAAACGTGTGCAGTCCAAACGGCGCGCCCGAAAATAAATCAAGCACCAGTCCGCCTGCCAAACCCCACAATGCCGCTTGTCCACTTCCATGCACGACGCCCCAACCAATCACGACCATCAGCATCAAATCGGGACGTACCGACCCCGGCACAAACAACGGCAAGAGCGTCGTTTGCACCAGTGCGATGAAAATTAAAAGGGGCAGAACAAGATACGGCGACATAATTCAATGGACAAGGGAGAGGGCATCATGCACAATGAAGACATTACGGTGCAGCAGTCGGCGCGCGTGTAGGAGTGGGAGATGGTGTTGGCGTCGGCGTTGGTTCCGTCGTAATGTCGGTCGGCGTAAATTTTTTCATCACCAACACAAATTCGAGCCGCGCAAAATCTACACTTGGACGAATAATCGCTTCCGTAAATAAATCCGTGTCGCGTTGGCGCACTTGAATCACTTGCCCCAACACAAGCCGTTTGGGAAACGCGCCGCCGATGCCCGATGTCAATATCAAATCGTCCACTTTGACCGATTCGCCCAACGGCAAATACCGCATCACGAGCAAATCACTGCCTTGCGCCTGCCCCTGTACAATTCCCGTCGCGCGTGTGGACTGCACCACCGCGTTGACCGATGAAGTTGTGTCATTCAACAACAACACGCGCGCCCAACTTGAGCCGACTTCGGTGACGCGCCCCACGAGTCCCGCCGGTGTCACCACAGGCATTCCCACCGCGACATCATCTTCGCGCCCTTGGTCAATAATAATGTAATTGACGAGCGTGGACGGGTCTTGACTAATCACGCGCGCACGATTGTCATTTTCTTCCAACACCGTCGCGCCGGTCAACAAATAATCGGGATTCTCTTGTTTGTATTCCAATTGCGCGCGCAATTCCGAATTTTCAATTTCGAGTTCGCGCACGCGCACGCTGTCAATCACCGCCGTATTCAACTGTTCTTGCAGCTGTTTCACTTGCCCGCGCAGTTCGTTCACTTCTTGAAAACCGCCAAACAGATTGGTGACGCCATTCGTTGCATCAATCAGAAATGTTTGCACGGGCGCGAACACACCAAAGGTCGCGTCTTGTACGAGACCCAGGTTGCCGGTGGCGCGCAATGCAATACCTGCAAAAACGAGAAGGATGAGGATAAAAACGAAACCTACGCGCGAACGAAAGAGGTCGAGCATGAATTACGACAAATGACGGAGGACGAATGACGAGGGACTAACGACTAACGACGAATACCTATCGCCTGCCGCGCCCATTCGCGCCCGCAAAACCGCGCGGGAGAATGTCGAGCATTTCGAGGAATTGACCCGCACCGCGCACCACACACGTCAACGGGTCGTCGGCAACATAGACGCGCATTTTAGTTTCGCGCGAAAGACGTTCGGCAAGTCCGCCGAGCATCGCACCGCCGCCCGCCAAAACAATTCCGCGCACCATCAAATCGGCGACGAGTTCGGGCGGCGTTTCATCAATCGTTGTTTTCAACGCGTCCACAATTTGATTGACGGGATTCACCAACGCTTCGCGAATTTCAACCGAAGAAATTTCAATGGACTCGGGCAAGCCGGTAATCAGATTGCGCCCGCGAATAATCATCGTGCGTTCTTGATGCAGCGGATACGCGGAACCAATTTCAATTTTCGCTTGTTCCGCCATGCGTTCGCCGATGAGCAAATTATATTTTTCGCGCGCGTACCGAATAATTTCATCGTCCATCTCATCGCCCGCGACGCGAATCGAACGACTGACAACAATGCCGCCGAGCGACAACACCGCCATTTCCGTTGTGCCGCCGCCAATGTCCACAATCATCGAACCGACGGCTTCGGTCACCGGCAAGCCCGCGCCGATGGCAGCTGCCATTGGTTCTTCAATCAAATGGACTTCACGCGCACCCGCGCTAATTGCTGCGTCCTTCACCGCGCGTTTTTCCACTTCGGTTACACCGGACGGAATTCCAATCACGACACGCGGACGATGCGGGACCGGCAAAATTGTTTCATCATGCACGCGCCGAATGAAATGCGTGAGCATCGCTTCGGTGACATCGAAATCGGAAATGACGCCATCGCGCAGAGGACGAATCGCAATAATATCGGCGGGTGTGCGCCCCACCATTTGTTTCGCTTCCGAGCCAATCGCCAACACGCGTTTACTGCGCCGTTCAATTGCGACGACGGAAGGTTCGTTAATAGTAATGCCGCGTCCGCGCACCAGCACGAGCGTATTCGCGGTACCGAGGTCAATCGAAATGTCGCGCGAGAATGCGCCAAAGAGCGCGTTAAAGGGACTCGTCAGCGCACTGGTCATCGCACCATTCTCCGACAATCAATGGAAACAATCATTCTGAACGATTATAACACAAGTGAAATTCTGCGTTGGAAAAGCGCGGGATAAACAAAAACGCGCGTGTCGTCACCCACGATAGTGTAACGACACGCGACGCTTTGAAAGGCAACCAAATTATTTCTTGGCTTCGGGTTTGGCTTCGCCCTCTGCCTCTTCTTCTTCTTTCTTACCCTTACCCACAACTTCAACTTCGGCGGTCGCAACCGGCGCTTCGGTGGCTACGACTTCTTCCCTAACCGGAATTACTTTGGCGAGCATTTCTTCGGGATTGGTCAAAATTTCAATCGTATCGCCAAGTTTCAAGTCCGATACATGGATAGCGTCATTCAGGTTCACCAAGCCCGAAACATCTACGACGATTTCGGGAATGAGGTCCGTCGGCAATACGCGAACAGTAACAGATATCAAACCATGAATGAGCAAACCCTCGCCACTTTTCGTACTGGGCGGTGTGCCTTGCAGCGAAACCGGAATATCAATTTCCATTTTTTCCGTCAGCGAAATTTCCATGAAATCAATATGCCAAAATTTTCCGCTGATCGGTTCGCGCTGAATCTCGCGCGTAATAACAACGTGCTGTCCGCCATCACCCGTATCAAGACGAATCAGACGATTGGTACCCGCTTTATTCAGAACCGCGCGCAACGCGCGCTCTTCCGCTTGCATATTGCGCGGTTGCACATGCGCGCCATACACGGAAAGTGGAATCCAGCCCTCGCGCCGCAGTGCGCGGACTTGCTTGCCAATAATTTCGCGGGGTTTCACGTTCAAAAGAATTTCTTCTGCCATGTCAAAACAACTTCCTTCCTGCTGCATTCATAGAATGCAGCACTCTGCGAGTGCTGATGATTAGTGCTGTACACAAAAACGCGCCAGACCGACGCAAGGGGCTATTATAGGCGCGATGAGGGAAAGGTCAAATTTTATTTACGCCGGAATTTGATTATCTGATATATAATCAAGGTGAAAATCCGGGAGGACAAAGAAACTCACCATGCGTCTCGAAGACAATCTCGCCAAAATTCTCATCCCCAGTGACCGCTTGCAAGCACGCATCTATGAACTGGGCGCGCAGCTCGCGCGCGATTATGGAGATGTTCGTCCGCTGCTCGTGTGCGTCCTCAAGGGGGGGGTGATGTTTATGAGCGATTTGTCGCGCGCCATGTCCATTCCGCATGAACTCGATTTCATGGCAATTTCTTCTTACGGCGGCAAGCGCATTGAATCCTCCGGTGTTGTTCGCATCATCATGGACTTGAACGCCAACATCGAGCATCGCCACGTGCTGATTGTCGAAGATATTGTGGACACGGGACACACGCTGCATTACATGGTGGATACGCTCAAAGCGCGGAATCCCGCGACTTTGAAAATTTGCACGTTGCTAAACAAACAAGAACGGCGCGAGGTGGACCTCGCACTCGATTACGTTGGCTTTGATATTCCGAATGAATTTGTGGTGGGCTATGGGTTGGATTTTGATGAGTTGTATAGAAATTTGCCGTATATCGGCGTGTTGAAACCGGAAATGTATTCGTGATATGAAAAAGCCAACGTTTCCACGTTGGCTTTTTCATAATTAATCTTGTATTTTCTCCACTGCCTCGCGAATCCTTCGCAGCGCCTCGTTGATATTCTCCAACGAATTTGCATAACTAAAGCGCACGTATCCTTCGCCGTATTCGCCGAACGCCGTGCCGCTAATACATGCGACACCCGCTTCATTCAAAATATAGTCCGCCATTTTGCGCGAACCCCAGCCCGTTCCCGTGATGTTGGGAAAGACATAGAACGCGCCTTCCGGTTTTTTGCAGGTGAATCCGGGAATCGCATTAAAGCCTTCGACAATCACATCGCGGCGTTCTTGAAACGCGCGGCGCATATTTTCCACAGACTCTTGCGGACCGTTCAATGCTTCCACGCCCGCCCACTGCGTTAACGCGGAAACGCACGAATTAGAATTCGTCATCAACCGCGTAATGTGCGGCGCGAGCGTTTCATTCATTACGCCAAAACCCAAACGCCAACCTGTCATCGAGTACGATTTCGAAAAGCCGTCGAGAATAATCGTGCGTTCCAACATGCCGGGAAATTGCGTGATGCTGTGAAATTTGCCGTCATAAATAATCTGCCAATAGATTTCGTCGGCGAGTACGGGAACGTCATACGTCGTAGCACATTCGGCAATCACCGCGAGGTCGTCTTGCGTCAAGACTCCGCCCGTCGGATTTTGTGGCGAATTGAGAATAATCAATTTCGTTTTCTCGTTCACGCGCGCGCGAAATTCATCGGGGTCGAAACGAAAATTATTTTCTTCGCGCAACCGATAGAAACGCGGCACACCGCCCGTGAAACGAATCATACTTTCATAAATCGGAAACGCGGGATTCGGCGTCACCACTTCATCGCCCGCATCAATCAAAGCAAGAATGATAAAAAACATAATCGGTTTCGCACCGGGCGTGACGACGACGTTTTCGGGTTTGACGGTGATGCCGCGCGATTCGCTTACGCGTTTCGCAATCGCCGCGCGCAATTCGGGAATGCCCGCGCTCGGTGTGTACTTGGTCGCGCCTTTCCGAACCGATGTCACCGCCGCGTCCACGATATTTTCGGGCGTCGCAAAATCGGGTTCGCCCACTTCCAAATGAATAATGTCGCGTCCTTGCGCTTCGAGCGCGCGCGCTTTTACCAACACCTCGAACGCGGTTTCCGTGCCGAGATTGTTCATGCGTTGCGCTAATTTCATTGCGGTTCAACTCCTGTGTTTTTATTGGCAGCTCTGCCGTAATGGAATATCAAAAACAACATCGTGCCGTTCGCCGTCGTCCACGCTAAATTTGCAACCAAGAAAAATAAATCCGCAATCATCGCGCTGTACAACACGCCGATAGCGGCGTTGCTCGTCCCCATAATCCACGGCAGGCGACTCAAGCCGATTGTATTTTTGCGATGATACGTCAAACGCACTTGACTGAACACTGCCACCGCACTGCCGAGATTTACAAAAATCACAATCCAACCAACGAGCGTTTTGAAATCTATGCGCGTAAAAAAATCCATCAATGCGGTTTTCCTTTGTGCGGCTCTTGATGTTTCGCATGTTGCAAACGATGTGCTTGTCGCGCCGCCGCCTGTTCCCATCGGCGTTTCTCTTCATCAGACTCGACAATCAACGGCGGCACGGGAGTTGCTTGTCCATATTGGTCGAGCGCAACATAAACAAGATACGCAGAGTTTGTATGCGTGACATTTCCCGTCACCACATTTTCGGCTTCCACGCGCACGCCTACTTCCAATGAAGTGCGTCCGACCCAATTCACCGATGCGTTCAGTGTGAGCAGCGCGCCGACATGCACAGGTGAAAGAAACGTCATCGAATCCATCGCGACGGTGACAGCAACATTGCGCGCGTGTTTCATTGCCGCGAATCCGCCCGCTTCATCCACCAGTTTCATAATTTGTCCGCCATGCACATTTCCCAACGCGTTCGCCAAATCAGGATTCATCACCAAAGACAAACGCACCTGCGAATCACTGACACGTTTGGGAGTGAGCACAGGGTCGCCGCCGCGAATATCTTGCGGGGGACGGGATGATGTTTTACGTTTCACGTTTGACTCAAAGAGAGAATGACGCGCGTAACTCCCGCGCGCTTTTTTCCCACGAAAATTTTTTTGCTTGGGCTTGCGCTTTGGTCTGCATAATACCACGCCATGTGGAATCTTGAAGAAATCGTCCGAGCGCCCACGCCAGCGCATCCACATCGCGCGCGTCAATCATCAATGCCGCGTCGCCGGCGACTTCGGGCAATGAAGAATTGTTGGACGTAACAACCGCCGCGCCGCACGCCATCGCCTCCAAGACGGGCAAACCAAATCCTTCATACAGCGACGGATACGCAACGACATGCGCGAGCGAATACAACGCGGGTAAATCCGCATCGGGCGTGAAACCGATAAAGCGCACGGACGCGCTCACGCCAAATTTCTGCGGCGCCTCGTAAATTTCATCGTACATCCAGCCGCGCCCCCCTGCAATGACGAGTTCCAAATCGCGTCGCTGCGGCAATTGAGAAAATGCTTGAATCAAACGCACGAGGTTTTTGCGCGGTTCGATGGTGCCGACATGCAAAATGAAAGGTTGGTGCAATTCGTATGTGGTGCGAACACGTTCGAGTGTACGTTCAGCGGTGATGGGATGAAATTGCGCGTCGTAACCCGAATACAACGTTTGCACGCGTTCGGCGGGCGCGTGAAACAATTCAATCAAATCGTCGCGCGTCGCATCCGAATCGGCAAAAATCAAATCTGCGCGCGCAACCGCGCGCGGGACTGCGCCTTCCAAATACCACTTGAGTTTTGGCACAGCGGTTTCGGGAACACGTTTAAAAGACAAATCGTGAACGGTGAGAATCTTTTTTTTCGCGCGTGTCGGCGGCAGTACAAAATCGGGGGAATAAAAAATGTCTGCGCGTCCCGTAAAAATTTCCACGGGCAGCGGAATCTGCGCGCGCTGCCACATTGCCACCATGTACCGTTCGTTCAAGGGCGCGCGCGCAATGCGAAAATTTTTCAGAAACGCGCGCGCATCGTCGAGATACTGTGCGTCGCGCGGCACATACAACGCGTATTGATTTTCCGTATCCTGCTGCGCGAGCGCGTGAATGAGCGAACGTGTGTATCGCCCAATCCCCGCGCGTTGACGTGAGGCAGACGTGTAATCAATCGCGATGTTCATTGTTATCGGATATTCTTTTGCCGTTGAATTTTATGCAACGGCGATATCTTCTTCCAGCGCGCGCGCGATGCTGCGCGCCAATTCTTCCAACACGTTGTAATCATGTTCGGTGTACGCCGCGCCATTTTTGCGGTCAGCGAGTGCAATTATGCCGAAACGCCGCGCGTTGGCGTCGCGTTGCAGCGGAATCGAACATGCCGCGTTGCCATCCCACACGCCGAGCGTTTGAATCAATTTCAACTCTCCATTTTGTTCAATGTACGCCGCGCCGCCTTGTGCATCGAACGCAGTCACACTTTCCGCGAGCAAGCGGCGCGCGATTTGCGGCGCGTACAGCGGCGAAACGCGCGTGTCCACCAATTCCGCGAACGGTTTCAATTTTGCCGCAGGGTCCGACGCGTCTTGAAAACGCGTCTCGACAAATTTTTGAATGCGTTCTTTCAGCGGCGTGAACGCGGCGACGACAATCAGTGTCGCAATCACCGTTGCCACATCGGACTGCTGTCCCGTGAGCAAAACAAAAACATTTTGCATCACCGATTCCAACGCAGCAAACAAGCCCGCGAGAATCGCCGTCAGCAACGCATAAATCAGCGCGCGGCTGATGATGAGGTCAATGTCCCACAGGTGATAACGAAAAATCGAGAACCCGAGCGCGATGGGCAATTGCAGCAGCGCGAGATAGCACAGCGGCGCGGCAATCACAAGATACAGCACGCGCGTCATGCCGGGCAAAAGGACGCGCGGCAAGAGCGCGGGCAGAATCACATAAAATTCCAAAAGTCCCAACGCGCCAATCGCCACGCTAAAGACCACCCACCGCATTTGTTCGCGCTGCACGGAATCGGACACGCGGCGATAACGATAAATTTGCACGAGCGCGCCCAAAAAAATTCCCAAAAAGATGACGGGCGAAAGCGGCGCGGGGGGCCAGCGAAACGGCTGTGTCAACCAAATGCGGTCGAGCAAACCATACAACGCGAACGCGCACAATCCGAATACAATCCAACGCGTCCAACGCGGCGCGAAATGTCCATCGGGAAAAATGTAAATAAAAACAATGACGGTGATAGCGGCAAGTGCGAGAATCAACAACAGCGGCACGCGCAGCCAATTGTCCACAAACAAGAGCGCATCGAACGGACGCACAATCGCAAACACTGCCGTAATCAATGTGAGCGACGCAAAGAGTCCAATCCATTCTTGCGACTTGCGCGAAAAAATGAGCGCGCCGACGAATGTATATGCCACAAACGTGACACCGTCGAATGTGCCAAGCAGCAGCGCGATAAAATTTTCGTGCAGACCCAATTCTTGCAGTGCAATAAAATTGGAATTGCCCTCGATGACGAGTTGACTCCAACGCGTTGGAATCGTCAGCACAAACATTCCAACCGTCACCATCACCAACGCCCACCACGCGAGCCGCATAAAAAACAAAAAGCGTCCGCGCAACGGCGCGTTCAACGCCGCGCCAATCAACGCGTTCGCGTGTGCCATCGGCGGTGTTTTGACAACCGGTACGGAAGAAGTGGTTTCCAAGAATCCTATTGAGACGTGACACATTTTCGAAAACGTGTCACGTCTGAAACAACGTATCCTGTTCAATCGCCACGCCAACCATCGCGGCGGTTTTTTCCAACAGGGCGCGGTCGTACTTGGAATATGGGCGTTGGTCGGCGCGTTCGCCGAGCGCGATGGCGCCGATGCGTTTGCCATGCACCAAAACATCAATCGTCAACTGCGCGGGCGTTTCGCCGCGCGCGTACGTACGTACGAGTTCATTCCCATTTTGCAAAAACATCGCGCCACCTTGCGCTTGAAACGCACTCATCGCTTCATCTGTCAGGCGGCGCAAAATTTGTGTTGTGCGCACAGCAGACAAACGTTTTTGTACACGTTCCGCAAATTTTCCCAAATGACGCGTGGGGTCAGGCGCGTGCATAATTTTCTTGTCAACGAAATTTTGCAGCGTTTGTTTAAGCGGTTCCGCGACGGCGACGACAACCATTGTCGCAAACATCGTTGCAAGGATGGACCTTTGTCCCGTGAACGCAAGCGTAATTGTTTGTCCCAATGGTACGAGCGCGGCAAAAATGCCTGCGAGAATTGCCGTGAGCGGCGCATACACAAATGTGCGCTGCAACAAAATTTCAATATCCCACAAACGATAACGCAATATTGAAAATCCCAACGTCAACGGAACCATAAACAACGCGATTTGGCGAATTGTTCGTCCCGCCATTCGCAGCAGCAATTCATTTGCGCCGCCCGACTGCAAAAGTCCTAAGGCGTTCACGGCGACGATGTATGTTCCCGCCACTGTAATCGCAATCAACATTCCCCACAAGACCCATTTCGTTTGTAATTTTTGCGTTCGATTGTACACGCGGCGATAGCGGTACACTTGTACGCCAATCCCAATCGCAAACAACGTGAGCATCAACGCGGTGTCAATTCCATCTTGGCGCAGCGTGCCATAATTTTCCGCCGTGCGCGTCGTCGCCAAATAATTTGGCAAATACGAAATCGCCCAAATCAAGGGTCGCCAAATGAACATCGGCAAAATCAACCACACGAGCCAACGCGGAATAAATTGTCCAATCGGAAAGAGATAGACAAAAGACACCTGACAAATTTCTGCCAATGCAATTGCCAGCGCGGGAATCCAAACCGGGACGGGCGCGTCATTTCCGGGAATCGTATAAAGGAACGCGGTACCGACGAGCGTCAACGAACAAAGCATCACCATCCAATCGTCCGGCTGGCGCAGCACAATCAACAACGCGATGGACGCGAACGCAAGCATCGTCACCGTGTCGAGGACGATGAAATATGTTGCAGGAAAGTTGGGGTCAATCCCGCGCGCCAATAATTCGTGACGCGTCGCGTCCGAAAGCGCCGTTGCGTGTTGAAACGCGGCGGGCGCGCCCAACACAAACAGTCCGATAAACAACGCAAACAGCAATAACCAAGCTCTGCGCGCGATGCTTAATTTTCTGTCCGTGAGTTGTGTGGAAAAAGAGGACAACACTGCAAACTCTGTTGGATTCTTGATTACGAATCGAGTTTGAGATGACCGCCGCCGTGTCCGTACCGCACGGCGACAATTTGCGCGATGATGGCGAGCGCCATTTCTTCGGGCGACCGTCCGCCAAGGTCGAGACCGACAGGACCGTACACGGTTTTCAAAAATTCATCCGAAACACCTTGCACGCGCAATTCGTCCATGTGTTGGCGTCGCGTTTCGCGCGAACCCATCGCGCCAATGTAACGCGGTTTCGTCGTGGACAATGCGCGCAAGGTGGGAATATCAAACTTGGGGTCGTGCGTGAGAATGACCACATAGGTTGACGCGTCAATCAGCAATCGCGGAATCACATCATCGGGCCATTCGATAATCAATTCGTCTGCGTGGGGAAAACGTTCGCGCGTGGCAAAGCGTCCGCGTCCATCTACAATCGTCACGCGAAAGCCGAGAATTTTTGCATAGTGTGTGAGAGGAATCGCCGTATGCACACCGCCGACAATGAGGAGACGAGGGGGGGGGGAATACGTTTCGATAAAAATTTGTGCGTCGTCATACGCGCGCGTTTCGGAACGTTCGCTTGCCATTAACGTCAATGCGTCAGCGCGCACACGCGCGTCGAGTTCCGCATCGCCGAGTGTGTTTTCGAGCGCGCCGTCGGCGTACACAAAAAGATGCGCGCCGACGTTTTCGTTTCCGCTAATGCGAGTGGCAACCGCGAAAATTTTTTCGGCGCGCAAGTTTTCAGAAATGCGAGTTAGAAAATCCGACATCACAACTTTTCAATAAACACCTTGATACTTCCGCCGCACGCGAGACCGACATCCCACGCCATGTCATCGGAAATTCCATAATTTACCAATTTCGGTTTTCCATTTTTCAAGACTGCGCGCGCTTCGTCAATCACCGCGCCTTCGACGCAGCCGCCGCTCACCGAGCCGACAAACTCGCCGCGCGAATTGATTGCCATTTTCGCGCCGGTTGCGCGCGGCGTCGAACCGCTCGTCCATGTTACGGTCGCAAGCGCGATTTCGTCACCGCGCGCCCGCCATTGTTCAATGTCGTTCAAAATTTCTTGCATATTGTTTCTATCTCGCCGTTCAATTCCCCTTGCCCAACAACTCTGCCACGCGCTTTTCAATAAATTCAAGTGTCACCGGACCGCCGATATGGACTTCGTAAATGTTGCCATCGGCATCCACAAAAACCGTTGTCGGCAGCGCCTTGATTTGATATTTGCGCGCGGCTTCGTCGTTCACATCGCGCACGAGACGAAAATTCAGTTTCCACAATTCGCCATAGCCCTTGACTGTATCCACGCCTTCGCCTTGATTGATGCCGAGTATGACAAAATCTTCGTTCGTATGTTTTTGAAACACCGCTTCGATATTTTTCATTTCGGCGGTACAGGGTCCGCACCACGACGCCCAAAAATTGAGCATCACGGGCTTGCCGCGAAAATTTTTCAAACTGACCACTGTGCCGTCGAGCGCCTGTACGGAAAAATCGGGCGCGGGCGAACCTTTTTGCAAAGACGCTTGCGACGCGGCAGGCGTATTGACCAACGCGCCCGCGTCATTCGCTGGCGTGGGAAAAGCAACAACCGTTTCCGCGCGTCCCTGCAAAAACAACGCGGTGCCGATGAACGCGCCGCCCACCAAAAGCAGCGCACAACTCAACACGATAATGACAATGAGATAGGTGCGATTGTTCATAACCATACGCGCTCGCGCGCACACAAACTTGTGGAGTGCGCGAGACATTGCATTGCGGAGTAATTGAATTATACCGTATTCGGAACGATTCGGACGCTTGCGACGCGACAGGTTTGCGATGCACGCAGGAGAAAAAACTGCGTCGCGTCGATTTACGGCACGCGATTTTGGAGGAACGGCAAAAACACATCGCGCAAAATCACGCGCGCGGAATTTTTTCCGGTATTGTCTTGAAGATTCGATTCGGGCGCGGGACTGGAAATACTTGCGGTCAGCGTAATCACTTTGCCCGCCGCACTCGGCTGAAATTGAATCCGAAATTTCACCGTGCCGACCGTGTTGCTCGCCACGGTTCCCAAGTCCAAACGATAGACATTGCCGCTTTGATGCGTAAAGGATGGCGTCGAACTCACATACATCGTATCGGTGGGCAGCGTCGCAAAAATTTGTGTGTTGTTCGTCGCCGCGCTGCCCGTGTTGGAATACTTGAGCGCATATTCCACCGTTTCATTCACGCGCACAAATTTTTTGCTGTTGTTCACATTCAGTTTCAAATTAAATAATGCCGCGAGCGAACGATACGCGTCGAGCCGTCCATAACCTGACTCATTGTCGCGTCCGGCGGCGTACAAATCTTGTGCGCCATTTTGCAATGCGGTCTGTACTTGGTCGGGCGTGAGATTTGGATTCAGCGCATACAACAACGCGGCAGTTCCCGACACCAACGGCGCCGCAAGCGAAGTGCCTGACGTGTAGGTGTACGTTCCGTTCGTACACTGATTGCCGTTGCACGTGGTGTAAATCGCTTCGCCCGGCGCAACGAGGTCGAGCGCGGTGCCATAATTGGAACCCCACGACGCGTTGTTGTTGTTGCACGCGTTGTTGGTTGGCGTCTTGCGTTGGTCGCACCAATTCGTCGCGCCCACTGCAATCACATACGAATTGAGCGTTGCGGGAAACGCAACCGTACCCGCGTTTTGATTGCCCGAAGCAAACACAACGGTACTGCCTTTGCCGCCGCGTCCGCCAAAACGCGCGTTGATAATCGCGAGCTGCACACTGTCACTCGGCGCGTTCATCGTCCAACTGTTGTTCAACACATCCGCGCCATTTTGCCACGCCCAATCAATTCCCGCCGCGAGCGTCGCTGTCGTCGTCACCCAATTCCCCTGCGAATCGGTCTCGGCAACTTTGACCGGCAAAATTTGGCAGAACCAACACACCCCCGCGATGCCTGCACTATTGTCCGAATGTGCGGCGATCACTCCGGCAATGCCTGTGCCGTGATGGTCATTCGTTTTGGGCATCGTGTTGCTGCTGCCGTTCAACGCGTTGTATCCCGTCAACACTTTGCCCGCGAGTTCCGCGTGCGACGCGGTAACACCTTCATCAATCACTGCAACCTTGATAGTGTTGACACCTTGTGTTACATCCCATGCGTTCGTCGCCTTGATGTCCGCGCCTTGCAGCGCGCCTTGAAACTGCTGTGTATTTTTCAAAGACCATTGCAAATTAAAATTGCTGTCCGACGGCGCAAGTTCCGTTGTGCTGACCGGAAGGGGGGGGGAGGGGGGGGGGGCGCGCAATACAAAATTGGGTTCGGCAAATTCCACCGCGCCACTTTCAAAATATACATTCGCCAATTCACGCGCACTCCGTACATTCCCCGCGTTCGGTTTCAATATCAACACGCGTTTGGAATTGGGCAAAGCGCGCGCAAGCGAGACATTATTTGTTTGATTCACGCGCGCGATTTCTGTTTCCGAAATTTTTTCTTTAAAGCGTACCAAAAATTCATTCGTCTCGGCGAGCTGCACCGACGCGACATCGTACACCGCCGAAACAAATTCCACCTCACCATTCGCGCGCAAACGCGCGGCAGCCGCGAACGGGTCGCGCCCCGCGCGTAAATTCATAAACGCGAGTCCGCCGATAGGTGAATTTACGCGCGCCTCAAAATTTTCGACATCGCCCGTCGTTTCGATAATTTTTTTCTGCGCGTCGTTTGAAACGGACGCGCGAAAACGCACCGCAACGAGATTTGGATTTACGTTGAGCGGAACACGCGAGCCTTGATAATAATAAAATTGCGTCGGACCGGATTGGGCGTCGAGGGCGGCGTGGGTACTAGCCAGCCAGAGGAACGCAAACAGGATGCCGAGCCAGCGAACATTTCGCAGTTTAAGAAAAACCATTTTTTAATTTCAAACACGCGGCGGAAGCGGCGCCGCGTTGACAGGATACAAATTATAAGAGCAAGCAGAGTGTTGACAAAATGTGCCGCAGGCGAATTTTCGCGGCGCGCATTTGAAAAATGTGTTACACTTGCGCGCGTACTATCTCAACCTGAAAATCTTTTCGGAGGAATGATGGAAACAACTGTCATGGGACGCCGCGTCGGCTATGACGAACGCGGACAAGGCACGCCTCTCGTCTTGATTCACGGCTTTCCGTTGAATCGAATGATTTGGGAAGCGCAATGGGAAGGTTTAGCAAATCACGCGCGCGTGATTGCGCTCGACTTGCGCGGCTTTGGCGAATCGGAAATGATTGACGCGCCAACCGAAGTTTCAACCTATGCGGATGATGTGCGCGAATTTTTGGATGCGTTGGGCATTCGCGAACCCGCCGTCATCGCGGGACATTCGATGGGCGGCTATGTGGCGATGGCGTACTTGCGTCAATATCCCAACCATGTCGCGGGCTTGATTCTCACCACCACCAAAGCGACGGCGGACACGATGGAAGGCAAAGCGGGACGCGACAAGAATATCGGAGTGGCAAAAGAAAAAGGCGCGGACGCGATTGCCGAAGGAATGCTCCCCAAAGTGTTTGCGCCCAAAACGTACGAGGCAAATCCTGAACTGGTGGCGCAAGTGAAACGCATTATGCAGAGTGCCACCGTGCCGGGGATTATGGGCGCGCTTGCAGCGATGCGTGACCGCCCGGATTCCACGCCGACGCTTTTGGAATTCAGCCAGCCGACGTTGGTTGTGGCAGGCGCGAACGACGCGTTGATGACGGCAGCAGACCAAGAGAATATGAAGCAAGCCGCGCGCAACAGCACGCTCGTCACAATTCCCGACGCGGGACATCTCGCGCCGATGGAACAACCCGAAGCGTACAATCACGCGGTCGCGGAATTTTTGGCAACGCTCAAGTCATAAGAAAAAACCTCGCAGGTCTTGGAGACCTGCGAGGTTTATGCACTTTACATCGGCAGTGGAACTTTGCGCGGGCGTCCGCGTGGACGCCGCTGCGGATTTTGCGGCATCGGAATTTGGGGCACACCGGAAACGGTAGGCGGAGGTGTCGGCAAGTGCGAAGGTTTGGGCGCAGGTGCAGGCTCTGCCGTCTCTTCTTCATTTTCCAATTCTTCATCGCTCGGGTTGACTTCGTGCGCTTTCAAAAATGCTTGCAAATCGTTTTTATGCACACGAAAACTCCCCAATAATTTCACTGCTTTTAATTCACCCAATTTGATATAACGCCGAATGGTGAACGGCGAAATACCCAGATATTCGCCAATTTCGTTTGGTGAAAGATATTCGCGCTGAATCGCCATAATACACCTACTTGAACCCGAGCAACGCAAAATTCCATAAAACACGCGTTCTAATTATTTTTCTACACGTTGCTCGGTAATTTACGGCATTTTATCATTCACTATGCGATATGTCAACGCAGACAACAGAACACAGAAATCCGATGACAGATAAAATCATCTGGAGTGGATCTGTGTTTTGTCCTCTGTATTCTGCTCTCTGCCATGCCCCGCCCCGACGGACGAAAACCTAACGAACTGCGCCCTGTGAAAATGACTCCGGGCTATATTGACTACCCCGAAGGTTCGGTCTTGATTGAAATGGGCAAGACGCGCGTCTTGTGCGCGGTGTCGGTGGAAAATCAAGTGCCGAAATGGTTGGTGGGACAAAATCAAGGATGGCTCACCGCCGAATACGCGATGCTCCCCCGCGCCACACACACACGCACGCAGCGCGAAACGACGCCGAGCGCGCGCTCGCAAGAAATTCGCAGATTGATTGGACGCAGTTTGCGCGCGGCGGTGGATTTGCGCGTCATCGGCGAACGCACATTGAATGTGGACTGTGATGTTCTGCAAGCCGATGGCGGAACACGTACCGCCGCAATCACGGGTGCGTATGTTGCAGTGTCTATCGCGCTTGATAAAATGATTCAGAAAAAAGAGGCGTCGCCGCGCGTTTTGAAAACCGCCGTCGCCGCCATCAGCGTCGGCATTGTGAGTGGCGAACCTGTTCTCGATTTGAATTATGCCGAAGATTCGCGCGCCGAAGTAGATTTCAATGTCGTAATGACCGCCGAAGGAAATTTCGTCGAAGTGCAAGGCACGGGCGAAGGTGCAACATTTTCGCGCGCACAAATGAACCAACTGTTGGATTTGGCGAAAAGTGGGATTGAACAGTTATTGGAACTTCAGCAGCAGACGCTCAAAGCGACGTTAAAATGAGGTGACGAAATTTTTCGCAAGCCCGGGCACGAATGTTGGGAACAAAATAGAAAAAGCGATACAAAATGCAAGACGCAGCTCGCCAGCGTCTTTTTTGTTTTATAATCCGTGCAGAGATGCAGTAGTTTCATTGGACGCGAACGCAAAGAATTATGAAAACCGATTTGCCCTCCGGCACCGTCACCTTTCTCTCTACCGACATTGAAGGTTCGACCCGGCTCTTGCAGCGGTTGGGTGAGCGTTATGCGTTGCTCTATGCCGCGGAGCGAAAACTCTTGCGCGCCGCGTTCCAAAAGTTTCATGGGCGCGAAGTGAGCACGCAGGGCGATTCCTTTTTCGTCGTCTTTGCGCGCGCCGCCGATGCAATCAGCGCCAGTGTGATGGCACAGCGTGCTCTGGCGGAACATGACTGGGGCGAGGGCGAACGCGTGCGCGTGCGGATGGGATTGCACACGGGCACGCCACAGCTCACCTCGTCAGGTTACGTTGGGCTTGACCTGCATATTGCCGCGCGCATTTGCGCGGCAGCGCACGGCGGGCAGGTTGTCCTCTCTCAGCAGACCCACGACCTTGCCGAGCAGCTCCCTCTTGACGACGTAATCATGCGCGATTTGGGTGAGCATCGGCTCAAAGACCTACAACACCCGCATCGTATTTTTCAACTCGTTATCTCCGGACTCGCGAGCGAGTTTCCGCCACTCCGCACGCTCGATGCTTTGCCTCACAATCTGCCGATTCAGCTTACGAGTTTTGTGGGCAGGGAAAAGGAAATCAGGGAAATAAGGGAACTGTTGGGACAGACGCGGCTGTTGACCTTGACAGGCGCGGGCGGGGCGGGCAAAACGCGACTTTCGCTCCAAGTCGCGGCGGAGCTGGTTGAGTCGTATGACGATGGCGTTTGGTTGGTCGAATTGGATTCCTTGCCCGAGCCCGGACTGGTGCCCCAGGCGATCGCCGCGGTGATGGGTGTGCGGGAGCACTCTAGCCAGCCGTTGCTCAATTCAATAATCGAAAATTTGCGCTCGAAAAACATGCTGCTGCTGCTGGATAATTCCGAACATGTGATTGCCGAATGCGCACGTGTGGCGGACACCCTCTTGCGCGCTTGTCCGGACTTACGGATTCTGGTCACCAGTAGGGAAGCGCTTGGCATCGCCGGCGAGACTGCTTGGACGGTGCCTTCGCTCTCGCTGCCCGATACGCAGCAGCCGCAGCTGACCCCTTCCGACCTGTCGCAATTTGAAGCCGTGCAGTTGTTTGTTGCACGCGCGGTGGCAGTGCAACCGGATTTCAAGCTCACGGAGGTTAATGCGGCGGCTGTCGCACAGATTTGCCGGCGCCTGGACGGCATTCCGTTAGCTATCGAGTTAGCAGCCGCCCGTGTCAAGGTGTTAAAAACGACAGAGATTGCCGCGCGCCTCGCTGACCGTTTCAGTTTGCTCACGGGCGGCAGTCGCACCGCACTGCCGCGTCACCAGACCCTGCGCGGGGCAATTGATTGGAGTTATGAACTTCTCAGCGAGCCCGAGCGCGTGCTGCTGCGACGTTTGTCCATCTTTGCCGGCGGATGGACTCTGGCGGCGGTGGAAGCGCTTACCACAGATGAAGCGGGTGAAATAAGAGACGAGGGGGTGGATTTCATTCTTCACCTCAAGCGCGGTGAACCATCTTTTATTCTCGACTTGCTTTCAAACCTCGTGGACAAGTCGCTTGTAGTCGTTGACAAGCAAGGCGACGAGACGCGCTATCGCATGTTAGAGACCATCCGCGAGTATGCGCGCGAGAAACTGGTCGGCTCAGGGGAAGCCCAAGAGATTGCGGCGCGACATCTCGGACTCGTTTTGCAATTGGCGGAGCAAGCCGAGCCGCAGCTCTTTGGTCCCGAGCAAGGGTGGTGGTTCCAACGGCTCGAACTGGAGCACGATAATCTGCGCGCGGCATTGAGCTGGAGCGAGCAAGCTCCGGGTGACCGAGAACGAGGACTGCGCTTGGCAGGCGCATTGTCGCGCTTTTGGTTCTCACGCGGCTACCTGCACGAGGGCAGACGCTGGCTTGAAACCGCGCTGGAACAAAACAAGCACGCACAGCCTGCGATGCGTGCCAAGGCACTCAATGGGCTGGGCTTGCTTGTATTCGCCCAGGGCAACTATCAGGCGGCGCAAGTCGTTCTAGCAGAGGGCGTCGAGTTATACAAACAGGTTGGCGATAAATGGGGCACTGCCTTTGCGCTCACCAATCTTGGACTCCAATTTTATTCACAAGGAGAATTCATCAAGGCGGCATCGCTGCTCGAGGAGAGCCTAACTGTCGCGCGCGAAATTGGCGACAAGCGGCTCATCGCGTTGGCGCTCAACGGGCTGGGCGAGGTCGCGCGGTATCAGGGGGACATGGACCGGGCGCGGGCGCATTATCAAGAGAGTCTGGAGCTGGCGCGGGAGGGGGGAGACAAGGAACGCTATCTCGAACCGCTTTTCAATTTGGGCTCGGTTGCGCATCAGCAAGGCGACGTCGAAGTGGCTCTGGCGCTTTTCAAAGAGGGATTGCTCGAGAGCCATCGTGTCGGAGTTAAACGGTTGCTGGCTGCATTCCTCAGCGGATTGGCAGGAGCGTGGGGCGCGCGGGGCGAGACGCAGCGGGCGGGACGGGTCTTTGGCGCGGCAGAGCGACTCCGCGAGGAGATGCGCTATCAACTGGAAGGGGTGGACCTTGCTGTCTATGACGCGGATGTGGCGAACACGCGCGCTGCGCTCGGCGATGACGCCTTCCAACAGGCATGGGCAGAAGGGCGCGCCTTGACGCTGGAGCACGCTATCGAGTACGCCCTTGAACCGCCGACACCGCGCGCGCAGGCAGCCCCGCCGCAAATGACGCGCCAGCAAGCGAAACAAGAATTTGGCGGCTTGACCGAGCGTGAACGCGAAACTGCCGCGCGCATCGCGCAAGGGGAATCGAATCGAGAAATCGCGGAAGCGTTCGTCGTCAGTGAGCGCACTGTCGAGACGCACGTGACGAACATTCTCAACAAGTTGGGATTCACGAGCCGTGCCGAGATTCGGAAATGGGCAGTGGAAAAGGGATTGGGCAAGCGAGACCAATAACAAGTAATTCTTTGAGGCGGTTTGTTTGTGTGCTTTGCACACGCACAAACCGCCTCTTTTTTTTCTCCGTACACAAATCTCCGTACCGGTTTTCATCACCTCCGTACATTTCCACGATGTCACGCCCGGCTTTTGATGGTTTAATGGCAGCATCGTAAGGAACAAAACAGATTCGGAAACAAACCGTTTCCAACTACAAGGAGAACCCAAAATGAAAACCCAAGTCACTCTCACCGAATATGTCTTCGGCAACCACAATCTCGGCGGGCTGAAAGTCAAACCGCAGTTGACCGAAATCATCTGGGGCAACCACAACCTCGGCGGGCTGAAGGTGAAACCACAGTTGACAGAAATGCTCTCTGCCAACCACAACCTCGGCGGGCTGAAAGTCAAACCGCAGTTTAACGAAATGATTTGGCACAATCACAATCTCGGCGGGCTGAAAGTCAAACCGCACGTGAAGGCACTAAAGTTTGGATTCACCTTTGCCGTTTTTGTCATCGCCATCCTTGTGCTGGCGGTGGTTGCCGCACCGACGCAAATTGCGCGGTCTGAAGGACCGGAAGCAGCACCTGCTGCGGTCGCGTGGGATACTGACGGCAACACGATTGCCGCCGGGAATTTTCTCGGGACAACCAACAACAGAGCACTCGTGTTCAAGGTGAACAACACAGAACGGATGCGAATTAGTAATAACGGCGGGGTGGGAATCGGGACAACGAGTCCGAGTGGGAAGCTGCATGTCCAAGGTGGACCGGTAAACATCGTGAATCCTGGTCAGGGAAATGTCTTGCTCAATCTGGGTAGTGAAAGAGCATGGGTGTTTAAACAGTTCGGAACAGGACAGAGTGCCGCGCTTGAACTTACCGCTGCTGAAGCCAATAATAACAATAAGGATTTTCTCATCAATACGACCGGAGAGGTTGGCATCGGGACTACAGACCCCCAAAGCAAGTTGCACGTTGTCGGTGGTTACCTTCAGATACAGACAGTGACCGATAATCCTCCACCCGACAGCGATTGCGATTCGCCGACGGAAAACGGGCGAATGGTCATTCGACTGGATACTAACCCGGTTAACAATGGCAAGCTTTATATCTGCGCCAATAATGTCTGGAAGATCAAGTGAGAAAAAGCGAGAGGTGATAGGTAAAAGTGGAGCGGAACATGCTGCTGGACGTTTCCAATGCCAAATCCGAGACCAATTCTCGCAATGACCGAACGAATTTCTTTCGCGGCAACCACAGATGTTCGGACCAGAACATACCCCGATGAAGCGATGTGTATGAAAGCCTAAACCGCACTTTTTGGATCGCAAAGAGCGTTGAAAGTGAAGCCGTAATCAGCTGAACAACACAATGCGAATCACAACCAAAGTGCGCTCAAGGTCCCCTGAATGGATGCGCCAAACAATCAAATAGTTTGGGAACGAACAAAAAGACGTTGCTTGTCAACGTCTTTTTTGTTAATATCGTCGTCATCAGCGAACTTGTCCTCGATTTAAATTACGCCAAAGTGGATTTCAATGTTGTGTTGTGCGGTCGGTGTAGGGGCGAAGCATTGACCCGCGCACACGCGAATCGAGACGCAATTGTAAATGTCAATGCTTCGCTCCAACCATTATGGTTCACGACAAATTCATCACTCTGCGCGGTCTGCAATTTCATTATCGCGAATTTTCGCAAAGCGGCACGCCGTTGATTCTCTTGCACGGTCTCGCGTCGCAGTCACACATTTTTGATTTGCTTGCGCCAAAACTCGCGCAATCCTTTCGCGTGATTGCGTTTGACCAACGCGGACACGGTGAATCGGTAAAACCGGATGACGGTTACGATTTCAAGAACGTGTGCGCGGATTTGGTCGCGCTGCTCGACGCGTTAAAAATCAAACGCGCCATCGTCGCCGGACATTCGTGGGGCGGCAACGTCGCGTTGTATTTCGCCGCGCATTTTCCCGAACGCGTGCGCGGAATTATTTTGATTGACGGCGGCTTTCTCGACATTCAATCGAATCCCGAAATGACTTGGGAACGCACGGAACGCGAACTCGCGCCGCCAAATTTAATTGGCACGCCCGTTGCGGATTTCAAACAAATGTTGAAACAGTACGCGGGCAAATTGTGGCGTCCCGCGCGTGAAAAAATTATTTTGAATAACTTTGAAATCCAAGACGACAACACGATTCGTCCGCGCCTTGCGTATCCGAATCACATGAAAATTTTGCGCGCGTTATGGGAACAGCGTCCCGCTGATTATTACGCCTTGGTGCGTTGTCCCGCCTTGATAATTCCCGCCGTGAATGAACACACCGAAGACCACGCGTGGACCGAACGCCGCCGCCTACAAGTCCTCGCCGCCGCGAATGGCATTGAAAAAAATCGCGTCGTGTGGTTTCACGAAACCGTACATGACATTCCGTTACAACGTCCGCGCAAATTGGCGAATGTGATTACAAAATTCGCGCGAGATAACAAACTCATTCATTGAACGCATACGCGAATGATTTGTCATTCGTCGTTCGTCGTTCGTCGTTCGTCGTCATATGAACATTGACCTCATCGGTGTGCCGATTGATTTTGGTGCAGGACGGCGCGGCGTGGATATGGGACCGAGCGCGCTGCGTTACGCGGGACTTGAAGCCGCGCTCGAACGCGCGGGACACAATGTTCATGAGCGTGGCAATGTTTCTGTGCCGGTGATGGAACGCTGCACTATCACCGAACCCAAGCTGCGATTTCTCGATTGCATCCTCGACGTCGCACACCAAGTCGCGGCAAAAGTCGAATCAAGTTTGGCGCGCGGGCATTTGCCACTCACACTCGGCGGCGACCACAGTTTTTCATTTGGCTCGGTCGGCGGCGCGGCGCGCGGAAAAAAACTCGGCGTGATTTGGATGGACGCGCACGGCGATTTCAATACAACGGAAACGACCCCGTCGGGCAACATCCACGGAATGCCGCTCGCCGCGTTGTGCGGCTATGGCGATGCGCGTTTGGTGAATCTGGCAGGGAATATCCCGCGCAGTATTGACCCAAAAAATGTTGTCGTCATCGGCGCGCGCGATTTGGACGCGGGCGAACGCGTTTTATTGCGCGACGCAGGTGTGAACGTGATTGCGATGGAACTGGTTGACCGCATCGGCATGTACGAAGCGATGCAGCGCGCGATTGAAATTGCCACGCGCGACACGGACGGCATTTATCTTTCGCTCGATTTGGATTCGCTCGACCCGGTGTATGCGCCCGGCGTTGGCACACCCGTCCCCGGTGGACTTACATATCGCGAAGCACATCTCGCGTGCGAATTGCTTGCGGAATCGGGCAAACTCGTCGCGATGGATTTGGTCGAAGTGAATCCGATTCTCGACGAAAAAAATCGCACGGCAGTTGTCGCGGTGGAACTCGCGGCGAGCGCGCTGGGTCAGCGCGTTTGGAAAGAATAAGCAAGGGATGAAGGATGAAAACGCGAATCTACGCGAATCTTTACAAAAAAATTCGCGTGCATTCGTTTTGATTCGCGCAGATTCGCGTTCAACGGGTTTTCAAAAATGAGAAATCAACTTTTTATCGCAACATCAAACGGACTCGGCATCGCGGAACGCGCGAATGGCGAATGGAAAATTTCCGAACGCGCGTTGAATGGAAAACATTTGACGAGCGTGATTGCGCGCGAAGGCGTGATTCTCGTCGGTTCGCGCGACGGTGTAATGCGTTCGGATGATTTGGGCAAAACATGGCGCGACGCATCGAATGGTTTAGAAACAAAATACGTGCGTTGGCTTGCGTATCATCCCGACATTTCCGATTGCGAATTTGTGGGAACGGAACCCGCGAACATTTTTGTTTCACGCGATGGCGCGAACTCGTGGCGTGAATGTAATGAGGTCGCGCGGCTGCGTCAAGAGCATCATTGGTTTTTGCCGTATTCGCCCGGCGCGGGTTGCGTGCGCGGTTTTACGTTTTGCGGTTCGCGCGCCTACGCAGCAGTCGAAGTCGGCGGCGCGCTGCGTTCGGATGATTGGGGCGCAACGTGGCAGCTGTGCGATGGTTCGAACGGCAATCCCGATTTGGAAGGTCCACCCGCGCCGTTGATTTATCCCGACGTTCATTCGATTGAAACACATTCCGCCACGCCCGATTGGGTTTTTGCGCCGACAGGCGGAGGGTTTTATATTTCGCGCGATGGCGGCGCGAATTGGGATTTGAAATACGATTGCTATGTGCGCGCGATGTGGGTGAATCCCAACAACGCCGACCATTTTATTCTAGCTCCTGCCGATGGTGTTGACCGCAACGGACGCATCGAAGAATCGCGCGACGGCGGTGAAACATGGCAGCCCGCGTCGGATGGCTTGAATGTTCCATGGGCGCGCCACATGGTCGAACGGTTCAAGCAAGTGGACGATGAATTGTTTGCGGTGTTGTCGAATGGAGAAATTTTGGTCGCGCGCATTGAGGAATGGAAATGGCAACGCGTGTTTGAGGAAATCAAAAACGCGCATGCGCTGTGGAGTATGGGTGAATAAACAAAAGGTTGTGTGCGATGCACACAACCTTTTTTATTCCAACAAAAAATTCGTCACGCGTTCCACCCATTCTTCCGTGTGTTCTTCGTGAACGCTGTGTCCCGTATTGTGTGCTAGCCACAATTGCGCGTGCGGGATATTTTCTGCCATAAATTCTGCGTGATGCGCGGGTGCGTTCACATCGTCGTTTTCACCTTGAATAATCAACATCGGCGTTTGAATTTGCTGCAAGTCCTCGCGCGTATAATTCGGCGCGCGCGCGATTTCATACCCCGTGCGGTCCATCAATTCGCGCCAGTATCCTTCATAACGCAGTGCGTCATGGCGCTCTGCCAATTGCTTGCCCCACGAAATCGAAATGCGGTCTGACCATTTCCCCACCGCGTAACGCAGCAAATCACTGCTCACATACGCATTCCCCGCCATCACCACCGTTTTGCGGACCAGACTCGGATGTTCCACTGTCATGACCAGCGCGACGTTGCCGCCGTTGGAATGTCCAAGCACAAACGCGGGCGCAAGATGCAGCGCGCGAATCAAATCACCCAGGTCATTTGCCAACAGTTGAAATGAATATGCGCTGCGCGGGTCAAGCGTCTTGCCGTGACCGCGACAGTCCGGCGCAATCACGTAAAAATTTTTCGCGAGCCCTTTAACAACAGATGTCCATTCGCTTGCCCCCGTGCCGCCCGAACCGTGGATCAAAACGAGCGGCGGCGCCGCGGGAGAGCCGTGTTCATTGTAAAACATCTGCAGGTCAGAGACGCGCGCGAATGGCATACAGCGATTGTAGGGGGAACGCAGAAAAAAGTAAAGCGGATTTTACACGCGTTCGGACGAGCGCCGTACCGTCGCGCCAATGACCAGTCCCGCGCTCACCAGCACAAAATTTTTGACCACGAATTCGCCGATTGTTGTGAGTAGCAAGGGATTGTTGTTTTGAAAGGCGAGTTCGGGCTGTGTGACCAACACGAGAAAGGTGCCTGCCATTTGCAGAAAAAAGAACAGCAAAGTCACGCGCAGGACAAAACGCGTCATCAAACCGATGCCCACAAGAATCTCCCACACGCCAATCGCAGGCACAACAAATTGCGGCGCGAGCCAAGGCACCGTTTCCGCGACCAAATCCGCGACCGGGCTCGCCCCGATGACTTTGAGCACGCCGAACCAAATAAACGTCAACGCGAGCGCGAGCCGCAAGAACAAAATGCTATAGTTCGACAAAAAGCGTACAATCGTGCGGTCGAGGTCGACGACACGCTGCCAAAGTGTCGGGGTTGAAGTGGTTTGCATAGACATTGAATCTCCTTGAATCAAAGGGTTGCCTCACACAACGGGCTTACAAGCTCTACGAAAGACACGTGCATTCTATACACAATTGCGTATCTCTCTTGATACCAAATTGGTAGAAATTCAGAACCTATTCTACAATAGATTGTGAAAATTTTTACATACGGAATCCAATGCCATGTTCATTGATGAAAATCAAGCCGACAAATTTATCCGCTTTGAAAATGTGACGAAACAGTTTCACGAAGGCGAACAAGAACGCGCGGTACTGCAAGGTGTGAACGCACACATCGCGCGCGGCGAATTTGTCGCCATTGTGGGACGCAGTGGCAGCGGCAAAAGCACCCTGCTCAATCTGCTCGCGGGACTCGACACGCCGACACGCGGCGATATTCTGGTCGGCGGCGTGAACATTGCGAAATTGAACGACCATAACCGTACATTGTTTCGGCGCAAGCACATCGGATTCGTGTTTCAATTTTTCAATCTCATTCCCACGCTCACCGTCCGCGAAAATGTTTTGATGACGGCGGAACTCGCGGGTTGGAAGGAAAGTGACGCGCAACTACAAGCGAATCGTTTGCTCGATGCGGTGGGTTTGCGCGAACGCGCGAATGTTTTTCCCGACAAACTTTCGGGCGGCGAACAGCAGCGCGTCGCTATCGCGCGCGCGTTGTGCGCGGACGCGGAATTGATTCTCGCGGACGAACCGACAGGCAATCTCGACGCGGAAACGGGCGCGAACATTTTGGAATTGCTCATTCAGCTTGCGCGCGAAAAAAATAAAACACTTGTGATGGTTACACATTCGAGCGATGTGGCGGAACAAGCGGATAGAGTGCTGCGGATGGAGCATGGGAGGTTGGAGACTGGTGATTGGAGAATGGAGACGAGTAAGCGGTAGGCAGTAATCGGTAATCAGTGGTCAGTAATCAGTAATCAGTATGAAAATTTTAGCGGCGCGTAAATTTTATCTTGTTGTTTTGATGGGGGCGAAGGCGGGGGCAGTCGTTTTCATAATTTTTGTTCTCTCGACAATTCGCGAAAACAAAACCGTCTTCAAACAGTCAGACTATTCAATTCAATTAAAAGAAAAAAAATGGGATACCACTATCACGGGACAATTTACGTTCAAGGATGTTCACACGCGCGAAATGCTTTCGATTTTGATTCTCGACCTCATCGTTTCCAATACAACCGAACAAGAATTTTTGTTGAACTGCAACTTGGTGCAATCGAACGATAACTTGCAAACGATTCAAGATATCTATTTTCCTTTTTGGGCGCTCAATATCAAACGCGAGAATGATTTGCGTTTCGCCAAAATTCCTCCCAACGGTACGCAAACAGGCAAGCTCGCGTTTCAACTTGCGCCGACGAACGAACATTTATGGCTCGATTGCGGCAGCGATATAAAGATTCAAGTTCAATAAAATGACATCTCTCTAATCTCCAAAATGAAACTCACTCTCTTCAAAACCATTCTCCGCGACCAACTCCATCGCCCGTGGCTGACGCTGCTGTTGATAATTTCCGTCGCGCTCGGTGTGGCTGTCGTCGTCGCGGTGGATTTGGCGAACGCGTCGGCGACGCGCGCGTTTCAACTTTCGACAGAAGTGATTGTCGGCAAAGCGACGCATCAAATTGTCGGCGGCGCGAATGGTTTTGACGATTCTGTTTATCGCAATTTGAGATTGCGCGGTTTTCGCAACAGCGCGCCGATTGTGGAAGGATATGCGGGCGCGCAAGAGTTGGGCGGACAAACGATGCGCGTGTTGGGAATTGATTTGTTCGCCGAGCCGCCGTTTCGTACCTACATCACGGCGGGGACAAATGTTTCGCTCGACGCGCTCACCGCGTTTTATACACAATCGGGCGCGGTGCTGATTAGTGCAGACAGCGCGAAACGTTACAATTTAAAAGTTGGCGACAAAATTACTTTGCGAATTGGCACGCAGAAAAAATCGGTGACGATTGTTGGATTGATGCAGCAGCCGAATCAAGTTTCGTCACGTGTGTTGGAAGGATTGATTCTCACCGATATTGCGAGCGCGCAAGAACTTTTTGGGTTGAATGGAAAATTGACGCGCGTTGATTTGATTGCGAATGACAAAGAAGCGATTGAAATCGCTACTACTCTGCCAAGTGGATTGCGGCTCGCGCGCGCGTCGGAACAAGCGGATACGGTGACGCAATTGACCGCCGCGTTTCAATTGAATCTCACCGCGTTTTCATTGCTCGCGCTCGCGGTGGGAATGTTTTTGATTTACAACACGGTGATGTTTAGCGTGGTGCAAAGGCGTCGCATGTTGGGCATCATGCGTTGTGTTGGTGTGACGGGGCGCGAAATTTTTATTTTGATAATGAGCGAAGCCGCGTTATTGGGATTGCTCGGCTCACTGCTTGGACTTGTATTGGGAATTTTGCTCGGACGTTTAACCGTCGCGCTCGTGACGCAAACGATAAATGATTTGTATTTCACGTTGACGGTGAGCGATGTGAATGTGGACGCGTTGAGTTTGGTGAAAGGTTTGTTGCTCGGAATTTTTTCCGCGCTCCTCGCCGCCGCGCTGCCCGCATATGAAGCATCGTCCGTTCCCGCTGTTACCGTGTTGCAGCGTTCGGATTTGGAAGACCGTATTCGTCGCTTGCTGCCGCGTTTGAATATCATTGGCGCGATTTTGATTTTCGTCGGCGCGGCGATTTTGATTTTTGGACAGAGCAATGTGTCTTTGTTGTTCGGCGGAATTTTTATCGCGTTGTTTGGGCTCGTGATGTACGTTCCCGTCGTCACGGTGTTTTTGATGCGAATTGCCACAGCGACGATTGGGCGCATCGGTCTCATTTCGCGCATGGCGTCGCGCACTGTGACGCAAGCGTTGAGCCGCACGTCGGTTGCGATTGCTTCGTTGATGGTGGCGGTCGCGGTGACAATTGGTGTGACGGTGATGATTGCGTCGTTTCGTTCGACGGTGGAAAATTGGTTAGGGCAAACGCTGAACGCGGATTTTTATGTGACGACACCTTTGAATGGCGCGAATCGTATTGTGACGATGGACCCCGCGTTGGTAGAAAAAGCGCGCGCGGTTCAAGGCATACAAAATATCGAAGTGCTTCGTTCCGTCACGGTTTCATCGCCCGCACTTGGCAATGTGCGCTTGAACGCAACACAAGGCGGCGTTGCGCGCGAGTCGAGAATTTTTCGCAGTTATAGCGGAGACCCAAACAAAATTTATGAGCAATTGAACGCGGGCGCAATCGCGGTGACGGAACCGTTTGCAAACAAACACAACGTCGCGGAAGGTTCAACGATTTCGCTGATGACGGACAACGGCGCGCAAAATTTTCCGATTGTCGGCGTCTATTACGATTATTCAAGCGACCAAGGTTCGATTTTGATGTCGCTCGATGTGTATCGAAAATTTTGGAACGATAACGCGATTTCGGGATTTTCCGTGTACGTCGCGCCAAATTATGATGTGAATCAAGTGGAAGACAATGTGCGCGTCGCGTTGAGTGGGAATGATGTTGTTGTGCAAAGCAATCGCGCATTACGCGACGCGGCGCTCGTAATTTTTGACCGCACATTTGCGATTACGCAAGCACTGCGCGTCATTGCCGTTGCCGTCGCGTTCATTGGAATTTTGTCTGCGCTGATGGCATTGCAATTGGAGCGCACGCGCGAACTCGGCACCTTGCGCGCAACGGGCATGACATTGCGGCAATTGTGGCGGCTCACACTTTTAGAAAGCGGCTTGATGGGCGCGGCGGCAGGAATTTTAGCAATTCCCGTTGGTTTGTTGCTCGCGACAATTTTGATTTACGTCATCAACTTGCGTTCGTTCGGCTGGACAATTTTTTTCACGAGCGTTCCCGAAGTGTACGTGCAAGCGTTATTGGTTTCGATAGTGGCGTCGTTGATTGCGGCGATTTATCCGATGATTCGGTTGAGTGGTTTGCAGGTGGTGGAGGCGTTGAGGGAAGAGTGACAGGGTGACAGGGTGATAGGGTGAACGGGTGAACGGGTGAAGAGGTGAAGAGGTGAGACGATTTGTTTTTGGAATATTGCTTATTGCGATTCTTGTTACGAGCGCATTTCTGTATTGGCGTTCGCAGCAGCGCGCGCCTTTGGCAACAGAAATCGTTGCGCTGCAATCGGCGCAAGGGGCGGAAGGTTTCGCGCGCGTGACAGAAGCGCGTGTGATGCAATTCCCGCAAGACCATGGACCGCATCTCGATTTTCAAACGGAATGGTGGTACTACACAGGCAATCTCGTTGCAAATGATGGGCGGAGATTCGGATATCAATTGACTTTTTTTCGACGCGGCATCACAGCAGGAATTCCAGAAACACGTCAATCGGATTGGGCGACGAATCAAATTTATTTCGCGCACTTTGCAATCACAGACGAAAAAAATAACTCGCACAACGAAGCAGAAATTTTTGAACGCGGCGCCGCGGGAATGGCGGGCGCGTCGGGAACACCCTTTCGCGTGTGGATTGAAAATTGGTCAGCAGAAGGATTGAATCGTGATGCGTCAAACGTCAAACTCGTTGCCGATGATGGCAAGATGAGTTTGAATTTGGAATTAAACGCGAGCAAACCACCTGTCGTTCACGGCGAACATGGCGTGTCGCAAAAAACGGAAACGCGCGGCAACGCGTCGTATTATGTTTCCTTTACACGGATGCCAACACAAGGCACGGTGCGTATCAATGACGAGACATTTCAAGTCACTGGAAATTCTTGGTTCGACCACGAATGGGGCACAACATCGCTCGGTGAAAACGCGGCGGGATGGGACTGGTTTTCGATTCAACTCGACGACAATCGCGAGCTCATGTTTTTTCAAATTCGCAACAAAGATGGCAGCATCGAAGCATTGTCGTCGGGAACATTGGTTGAACCAGATGGCTCGACAAAATACTTGAACCGCGATGATGTGAAAATTACGCCGCAAGAATTTTGGACGAGCAATTTTTCGCAAGGGAAGTATCCGAATAAGTGGAATGTCAAAAGCGATGTTGGAAATTTTGATTTGACATTGACACCATTGATTGCCGACCAAGAAATGCGCGTGTCGTTCACGTATTGGGAAGGCGCGGTGAATGTGGTGGGAACATCGAATGGAAAAAATGTGCGCGGACAAGGTTACGTGGAAATGACGGGATACGGAAACGCGCGCGGGGATGTGGGGTATTGAGGAAACGAGTAGCAAGTAGCAGGTAGCAGGGGAACGCCTAAACCCCTGCTACCTGCTACTTGCTACCTACTACTGATAAATGGAAATTGCGCCTGACTTTACATTAACCGATACACAGGGAAATGAAATTCGCTTGTCCGATTTTCGCGGCAAGAAAAATATCGTACTGACGTTTTTGCGCGGGTTCACGTGACCGCACTGCCGCAAGCATTTGGCGCAGTTGCGTCAACACTATGAGGAATTTACAAAACGCGACGCGGAAATTTTGGTCATTGGACCTGATAGCGCGACGGCGTTCAAATTGTTTTGGGCGACGAATAAAATGCCGTTCGTCGGTTTGGCGGACCCGCAGCATCATGTCGCAGAGCAGTACGAACAACAAGTGAGTTTATTGAAATGGGGACGGATGCCCGCGCTGCTCATTGTGGATAAAAAGGGGCGCATCCGTTTTTCGCATTACGCCGAGAACATGCGCGATTATCCTGAATTGCAAGAGATGTACGAGGTGTTGGATACATTGCATCGTGCCTCGAGCAAGGACAAGCAACACGCGGCATAGTTGATGCAAAGAAAATTCCCGATGAAATTTTCATCGGGAATTTTCTTATTTGACCGTGAATTTCCACGTATCCGATTTCGTGCAGCCGATGGTGTTACATGCTTGCGCGAACCATATGTAGGTCTTGCCTTTGGTCAGAGCTGTGGTCTTGATGGTGTAATCGTGGATATTCTTTTTGGTAAAGACGGTTTGATTGGTCGCCGCATCTTTGACCGTCACGCTATAATTGTCACCGCACTTGGCATAGCCCCTTACCAATTCTACCTTTGTGCCTTTGACCTTGGTGTTGTTGGCGGGACGATACAAATCGGGCTTGTCCGGTTTGACTGCACATACTTCCATCGCGCCAATATCGAATGCGGTGCCTTGCGGGCGCGACACGTTTTGTTCGTCATACGCGGGCGCGCCATTGCTAGTCCCCCGGTTTATCGCCGGACTGCCGGGCAGCGGCAGATGCGTGAGCAAATAATAGTCTCCGTTGTTTTGCAGGGGACTGAGTTTGGCGTCCAAATTGTTCCAATCGCCCGTCTGGTTCAAGTATGCGGCGCAAGAGGTATCGTCGGACAAGTTGTAACCTTGTGAAGAGATATTCGTGGGACTGCCGCTCTGGACCGCGCAGTTGCCCCCCGTTGCGCCGTGTGCCAGGAGCGTGTTCTTGAGCGCAATGGTTTTGGCTGCGCTGCCCGCGTAATGAAAGATGCCGCCGCCCAAAGGCGCGGTGTTGTTGGCGATGGTGACATTGACCAAAGTGGTTGTGCCTCGATTGTAAATGCCTCCGCCGCCGGTTCCTGCTGAATTGCCGCTGATAGTTACATTTTCAAGTTCAAGGTCTTGGAGATTATAGATGCCGCCGCCATTCGTATTTGCCGAGTTGTCGCTAATCGTCGAACGCCGAATGGTCAGGACGCCGTTGGTGTAAATTGCCCCGTAACCATTGGGCGATTGATTGTTGGCGAACAGACTGCGGTCAACAGTCACGTTGCCGGCAACGCTGAGCGCCGCACCCCCGCCCTCAGTGGCAGTGTTGTTCGTGAACGTGGTCCCGGATATGTCTATGTTTCCGGTTGCGCTGATGGCGGCGCCGCTGGACGCGCTGTTGTTTTCAAAGATAGTGCCTTCAATGATGAGATTGCCATTTGGAGAAACAATGGCGCCGCCCGCATAACCGTTCGTGACGTTATTTCTCATTCCCGCGTTTTGCGTTTGCAGTGTCCCGCCGTTCACATAGACCGCGCCCCCATAATCACTGCCGGCATTGCCGTTTGCCAAAGTGAGATTGGACAGAACAAGTTTTTTGCCGGGATTCACAATAAACAAGCGGCGCACGTTGTTGCCGCTCAAGGTAAAGCCAAGGCAGGGACCGTACAACTCTGTATCCACGTTAACGACTTTGGTGCTGGTCAAAACAATGGGGGGGGCGTTGCAGGCACATTGAAACGAGATTACACCGCCTGCGGGCAAGAGCTGAGAGAATTGTGTATCACTGCTGCAATCGGTGACCACACTGTTCGCGCGCGCGACGCGCGGCGAGAGCAAGAGCAGCGCGCTCGACACGACGCACAGACAAAGCATAAATGTGAATTTACGAAACATGAATGTTCTCCTGTGAATGGGTTTCCGTTTCGAGTTCGCGCAGCAGTTCACGCAGCTGCGCTGTCACGTTTTGCAAATCGTTTAAATAACGCACCTGTCCGGTTGTCACTGATTCCAGTTTGCCGCGCCATGCGGCATCGCCATGCGCGTCGCGCGCTTGCCACAGGCGAAAGGTAAAGAGAAACGATTGGGGTGCGGTTGCCATTGGTTCCGTTGGAGCGAATTTGGAAATCATGCGAGCGAATATAGCAAAGCACGCGCCTCAAAAGCGCCTCTCTCGCGCCTCAAAAAAAAAACCCCGTTCAAGTTGAACGAGGGCTGCGCGATATACGAGGCGGTTATGAAATTATGTGAGCGCGAACGCGACGGCTTGCTCCGGCGAAAACGCGCGTCCTTGTTCCAACGCGGCAGCGAACGTCGCCTCATCCATTCCCGTACGACATACTGCTAATGCCATTTCCCAGTTGGTGGGCGTTATCGCGTTCGGATTCGCTCGGCGCGGTGCTTGTATGTTTGTGTGAATGGGTTGCGCCGCCTCCAGTTCAAATTCGATTTGCTTGAACGCCGCATCTTCTTGTTCACTAAACGCGCCGAGTGATTCGAGCGTCGTTTTCGCGGCAACGTACAAGCACAGCGCGCGCGCTAAATCGCCCGTAAGCTGCGCGCCTTCCGCAAAGCGCCACAACAGCATCGCAATTTCAAATCTGCTGTCCAAACGCTGCGCGTGTTCAAGCGATTCGCGCAAGGCGGCAAGCCCGCGTTCCAATTCGCCTTGCTTGAGCAAACGGTTGCCGATTTGGCGAAGCGCGACGCTTATAAAAAAACTGTCACCCAATTTGCGAAAAATTGCCAACGCTTGCGTATGCAAAAGGAGCGACGCGTTTCCATTTTCATCTAACTCGGCTTCCAACCCGAGACCCATTACTGCGTGGGCATCGCCCCATTCGTCGCCCAGTTCTTGACACAACGCGCGGCTTTCGCCAAACACCGCGCACGCCGCCCTGAAATCGCGCTGCACGGTCAAGCAGAGACCAAGCACCGTCAGCGCGTGTGCGAGGTTGGGCTTGTCCGCGTTTGCGCATGCCACCGCCACCGCGCGTTCGGCAAAGGGTTTGGCTTGGGCGGCACCGACTTGCATCCAAATGTGATGAGCCAATTGTGTCAGCACCGCCGCGTACGCTTGCGGGAATTGCGACGCGGCGGACAATGACGCCGCACGCGCGAGCCATTGGCGTCCTTCGTCGAAATCGGAATGAATGAACCACAACCAACCGAGGCGCGCGGCGAGTTCCAATGCCGCTTGCGTGTGCGGCGTGTCCATCGCGCGCTGCAAAGCAACGCGGAAATTATCGCGTTCCGCGACGAGGCGCGCAATCCATTCGAGCTGCGTCGCGCGTTTGAGCTGCGGCTGCGCGGTCTCTGCCAACGTGAGAAAATAATTCAAGTGCCGCGCGTACATCGTCTCTTGCTCGCCGGCTTGCTCCAATTTTTCCAAAGCGTACGCGCGAATTGTTTCGAGCATCACATAACGCGTTTCGCCTTGAGGCGCTTCCATGAGTACAAGCGATTTGTCCAACAGCCGCGCCAACAAATCTACAAGCTCTGACGGTGCGAGTCCATCGTGCGCGCACACTTGTAACGCCGCTTCAAACGTCCAGCCGCCCGCAAAAATTGCGAGCCGTCGAAATAAGCGCTGCTCGTTTTCTGCGAGCAAGTCATAGCTCCAATCCATCGCCGCGCGCAGAGTTTGATGACGCGGCAGTGCCACGCGATTCCCGCCCGTCAACACGTCAAAACGATTTTCCATGCGCCGCGCGAGCTCTTGCATCGAAAACAATTTGACGCGCGCGGCGGCGAGTTCAATCGCGAGGGGAATGCCGTCGAGCCGTTGACACACTTGCGCCACATACCGCGCGTTCTCGCGCATGAGCGTGAATGTTGGCAAGACGGCTTGCGCGCGTTCGACAAACAAACTTACCGCATCTGATTCTGCCGGGGTCTGCCAATTCGATAGCGCAACCGTCAATGTGGGAACGCGATAAATTTTTTCGCCGGGAATGTTGAGCGGTTCGCGGCTCGTGGCGAGAATTTGCAAATGCGGGGAATGAGAGAGCAGCGTGTGCGCCAATTCCGCGCACGCGGTGATGAGATGCTCGCAGTTGTCGAGAATCAAAAGCAGCTCGCGCGCTTTGAGCGCGTTCGACAAGGTTTCGAGCATTGCGTGTCCGGGCTGTTCGGGAATGTCGAGTGCGGCGGCGACGGCTTGGGTGACGAGCGTTTCGTCATAGAGACTCGCGAGTTCAACCCACCACGCGCCGTGTTTGTACGCCCGCGCGTCGTTTTCGCGTTTGACGCTCGCGTGTGCGATTTCCAATGCGAGACGCGTTTTGCCTGAACCGCCCGCGCCCGTAAGCGTGAGCAAGCGCGTTTGTGCGAGCAGCTGTTTCACTTGGGAAATTTCCCGCGTGCGCCCGATAAAGCGCGTCAACGGCATGGGCAAGTTGTGATGGGCTTGGGATGTTGAATGAGGCGCGCGTTTCGCGCGTTCGGCGTGCTGCAATTGTTCAAACAATTCGCGCGTTTCGCGGCTCGGTTCCACACCCAACTCTTGTTGCAACACCAACTCACATTGGCGTAGCACGCGCAGCATACTGCTTTGGTCTCCTTGCGCCGAGTGCAAGCGCATAAGCAGTTGATACGTTGTTTCTTGCAGCGGTTCGAGTTGCAGCAGCTGCTGCGCGTACACGAGCGCGGCGTTGTAATTTCCCTGTACTTCGAGGAGTTGAATCAATTGCACGAGCGCGTTGAGATATTTTTGGCGCAAGCGTTCGCGGGCGGGGAGAATCCAATCGGCATAACACTGCGGAAACAAATCGCCGCGATACACTTCGACGGCGCGTTCGAGTTCCACTTGCGTATCACCCGCTTCCGCGCGCGCCAACGCGTTCTCAAATTCTTGGACGTCAAAAGTAAATGGCGCATCACTGCGCCATTGAATCGTTCGGCTTTCGATTTGGACATATTGTTCTGCGTCGTGCCATGCTCGACGCAATCGTCCGAGCAGCGTGCGTAAATTGGATTGCGCTTGCGCTTCGGAAGAATCGGACCAAAGGAGAAACGCGAGCTGTTGACGCGAGTGCGGCACATCGCGATAAAGCAGCAAATAGGCGAGAAGCGTTTGTAGATTCGCCGATGCAAGTGATGTGATGAGCTGGTCTTGGTGATAAAGCCGAAACCCGCCCAGTAACATGATTTTCAAAGCGCTTTGCATGCACTCATTGTATTCCTGTTGCGCGCCAGAGTGTTAATTATCATTTGACCTTGAAACTCCACCAGTCCGATTTTGCTTTGCCTGTATCACCGAGCGCGGTCACTTGCCAGAAATAGGTTTGCCCTTTGACCAGCGCGCTTGTTAGCGCGTCAGAGGAAGCCCCATTCTTTTTTGAAAAAACCTTTGTGCCGCTCGTTGAAACCAAACGCACGACCACGTTAAATTTGCCCGCACACAATACGTCCGTCCAATCCAGCGCTACTTGTGGACCTTTAACTTTTTTTCCATTGTTTGGTGTGATGAGGGCAGGTTTCGCGGGTTTGGTTTCGCAGCGTTCGACCGCGCCCATATCCACCGCAAATCCTTGTGGACGCGTGACGCCACGTTGGTCTGTCGTTGGCGCGCCACTGGCGATGCCCGCATTCAAGACGGGGCTGCCGCTTTGGGGAAGATGCGTTTGAGTGAAACCGCCATTGCTCGTAAGAGGACCAAGCATTGGATTGTTTGCCGCACCGTTCAAGTCGTGAGGTTTGTTGAAAAAAGTGCTGCAAGAGGTGTCATCGGAAAGGTTTCCATCGGCGGAAATAATCGTTTGGGCGTTTCCGTCATGACAGTTAGCTCCTGCGAGACTGCCCGCAATGATTGTGTTTTTCAACGTCGTGCCTTCATTCGCATACGTGCCATTGTCCAAGCCACTCGCGCCCAGAGTCGCGGAATTTCCAAAAATCGTAACGTTCGTGACAGAGACGGTGGCTTTGGTAACGTCAACCGCGCCACCAAACGCTGCAGAATTGCCGCTAAAGGTCGAGTTCTGGATGGTCATAACAGCATTACTATGACCGATAAATATCCCTCCGCCGCTCGAGTCAGTGGAATTGCCGCTAAAGGTCGTTTTGAGGATGCTGCCAAGGTTAGCCGCGTCAAGCATGATGCCGCCGCCAACATTGGTTGCTGTATTTCCTGAAATGGTCACGTTGTTCGTCGTGAGTCCGCCATTCGCGCTGTAGATTCCTCCACCGTTACCATTGGTTGCCTTGTTGTCGCGCACAATGCTGTCTTGAAGGGAAACGGAAGAATTGGAAAAGCTGTTAAAGATTGCGCCGCCGTGTCGCGCGGTGTTGCTGTACAATTCGCTGTTGAGAATTCCCACCGCCGCGCCGTCCCACAAAAGGATTGCGCCGCCCCAGCCGTCCGTTGCGCTCGTCGTCTGATTGTGATGCAAGACACTGTTTTGAATCGTCACTTGCGCGGCGGACCAACGCGGATAGACTGCGCCGCCATTCACGCCTTTGTTGTAAGCCAGAGTGCTGTCATTGATATTCAGCTGTCCGTACGTGACAATCGCGCCGCCGCTGCCGCCTGCGGTACTATTTTGAATCGTCGTGTGATTAAGAATGACCCAACCATAATCATTATAAATCGCGCCGCCATCGCCGCCGCTCGAGCCGTTCGTCAACACAATGTTCTTGAGCGTCAACGTACTGCCACTGCGCGCAATGAAATGACGCGTCGAGTTTGCGCCGTTCAAAGTGATTTTGTTACCGCCGTCAATTGTCGTCGCGGTTGTAATATCGGGCAACCCACTTGACAGCGTGATGCTCGCACTGCCGCAGTTGAACGTGAGAGTACCGCCACCGCTGCTTTGCATCGCAGCTAAATCATTTCGTAATTCGGTATCGTTACTGCAATTGGTCACAACTTGGTCGGCAGCATTCACCATGCGCGGCGTAATCAAGAATGTCAACGCACAAAATACCACGAGCCATACGATTACTTTTCCTCGAAACATTTGCAAACTCCTTTGCGGAAAACGAAAAAGGGGCAGTCGAATAGCTCCGCCCCTCGCAGATGATACACCATTTGCGCGAATCGCGCTGATTGCAGGTGGGTTACATTAGGCGGGCTGGTTCAGCCACGTGCGAATTCATCCGATATGTTTGGCGAAATGTTCGTACGTGTCGCCGATGATGAGATTGAGAAACGGTCCGCTAGGGCGAACGCATTTCAAATTCGTCAAGCGGTTCTTGGTCTATCTCACTTGACGGTGAATTTCCACCAGTCCGATTTTGTTTTGCCTGCATCACCCAGCGCCGTCACTTGCCAAAAGTACGATTGTCCTTTCGTCAGTGCGCTCGTTATTGCAGCGGAGGACGCGAGATTCTTTTTGGAAAAAACCTTTGTGCCGCTCGTTGAACCCAAACGCACAACCACATTGTATTTGTTTGTGCAGAGTGAATCATTCCAATCGAGCGCGACTTGCGGTCCCTTGGTTTTCTTGTTGTTGCCGGGTATGACGAGAACGGGTTTTGCAGGTTTGTTCGCGCAGCGTTCCACTGCACCAATGTCCACCGCCGCGCCTTGTGGACGCGCGATTCCGCGTTGGTCATTTGTTGGCGCGCTGGTGCCTGTGCCATTATCAATTGCGGCACTGCCTATGCCCGGAAGATGCGTTTGGGTAAAGCCGCCGTTGTTGGCGAGCGGACCAAGATTCAAGTTGGGGACGTTATCCCACCCTGTACCGAACCCACACGAATTGTCGTCAGACAGATTGAAACTGCTCGTGATAAACGAGCCGCTGCAATTGTCCCCGTTCGCACCCTTGGCAAAGAGCGTGTTCTTGACGAATTCACCACTCGCATGACGGTAGATGCCGCCGCCGTCGGGAGCCGAGTTACCGCTAAAGGTTACGTTGGTGAGCCGGGCGTCCGAGTCGTCGTTCAGCAAGCCGCCCCCGCGACTGGTCGCCGAATTCCCACTAAACGTGGTGTTGATGGCTGTCACATCCCCCTTAAACTCTGAGATGCCACCGCCATCCTTCGCCTTGTTGTTGCTCAGTGTTACGTTGGTGAGCGTTGCTGTTCCCGGATTGTTGATGCCGCCACCGTCATCTGCCTCGTTTGCATTCAAGGTCACGTTGGTGAGAATTAAAGTCGTGAAACTCAAGATGCCACCGCCGCTGTAGGTTGCCTTGTTGCCGTTCAGAGTGCTATTGGTGATGTTGAGTGTGCCTTCGTTGTAGATGCCGCCACCGTGGTTCGCCTTGTTGTTGGTGAATGTGCTATTGTCATTCATGGTCAGTTTGGAGTTCAAAGTGATATAGACCGCTCCGCCCTCGCGCGCCTGATTCAAATTAAAGGTGGTCGAATTGACCGTTACGGATGCGCCGTCGAACACCAGAATTGCACCGCCCCAACCATCCGTAGTACTGGTCGTCTCATTATCGTGAAAATTGCTTCCCGTAATCGTGACGACCGCATTGCTCCATTTGGCATACAGCGCGCCGCCGTTCGCCCCTTTGTTGTTGGCAAATTCGCTGTTGGTGATATTCACCGCGCCAAACGCGATGATTGCGCCGCCGCTCCATCCGTCCGCCCGATTGTTCAAAAACTTGCTCGAGTTGATGTTGAGTGTCCCATTGCTGATGATGGCGCCGCCGTCATCGCCATTATTGTAGCCGTTCCTGATGGTGATGTTGTTCAGTGTGAGCGTGGCGTCGCTGACAAAGATAGGCGAGCCATTGTTGCCGCTTAATGTAATTTTGTCGTTGCCCTGGATTGTTGTGTTCTTGGTTATCGTTGGCAGGACACCGCCCGTCAATATAATGGTCGTCGTGCCGCAGTTAAAGGAAAGTGTGCCGCCAGTGCCGTCCTGCATCGCTTGCAAGTCGTTGCGCAATTCGGTATCGTCCACACAATTGGAAACAACTTGGTCTGCCGCCGAAACATTGCGAGGCGCGAACAAAAATGCAAACGCGCCAAGTACGACGACCCACAAAACGATTTTTCCTCGCAACACGTGTGACCTCCTCTGAGAAAAAGAAAAAGGGGCAGTTGAATTGCTCCGCCCCTTGCAGATGATACACCCTTTGCGCGAATCGCGCTGATTGCAATTGAATTACAACTTATTGCACTTCGACTGCGCCAATGTCCGCGTTACCAACGGGACGCGACATCCCGCGTTGGTCAATCGTTACACCGGCTTCCGCGCCATTGTTGATGAGCGGACTATCGTTACTTGGCAAATGCGTCAGCGTCGGTCCGCCGTTATTGGCGAGCGCGCCGAGCTTCGCATCCGTATTTTGCATATCACCGCTCGCCGTTAAAAAAGAACAAAGCGCGTCACTTGAGACATTGTTGCCCAACGAAACATAAATGCCCACATTACAGTTGTAGCCCGTGCTGGCGAAAACAGAATTTTGCACATAGAGCGTTCCGTTTGAAGTTTGCGAAGAGAAACCCGCGCCATATTGCGAAGGATTCGTCCCAAACGTTACATGTCGCACGGTGGCATCGCCGCGTTCGCGATGAAACCCGGACGCGAATTGTGAACTGTTTCCGGTGAATGTGGAATTGACAATTTCGGCGGTGGCATTTGTGTACATTCCCGCGCCGGCATAACTCGCGGAATTATTATAAAACGTCGAACGCGTCACCGTAATTTTTCCCGTATCGAGGTCCGTATAGACGCCCCCGCCGTTAATCGCATGATTGCCACTGAACGTACTCGCTTTGATTGTGACGGTATTGCCATCACTGTAAATCGCGCCGCCGTGATGCTGCGCGGTGTTTTGTAAAAATGTGCTGCGATTGATTTTGAGCGTGCCATGATTATTGATGGCGCCGCCATAGTTGCTCGAAGTGTTGTCGCGCAGTGTCACCTTTCGCAAAATCAAGGTGCCGGAATTTTCGATGGCGCCGCTATTGGACGTAGCATTTTTGAGTGTGATGTTTTGCAGCTTGAGCGTCACATTTTTACGCACGCGAAAATGACGCGAGGTGGAAGGCACAAGCTCAATTCGATTCCCGCCGTTGATGGTGGTGTCAGCCGTAATCCTTCGATTGCCGGTCATCACAATTGTAACAACTCCTGCACCACAATTGAAGGTGACGAGTCCGCCTCCACTCAACGCGTTATCGAGCGCGGCGGTCGTACAACTCGCGGGCGTGCCATTGCCCACAACACCGGCGGCGAACGCTGCGCGCGGCGCAAACAAAATTGTTGCGCCCAAGAGAAACATCAGAAAAATTATTTTGCGTTTCATGATAATGTTCGAGACGATTCAGGTTTTTCGCGTTGTCATCAATGCACAAACCTGAATCGTCTCACCTTGATAATTTATTGCACTTCGACTGCGCCAATGTCCGCGTTACCGACGGGACGCGGCATGGCGCGTTGGTCTTCCGAAACACCTACATTCGCGCCTTTGTTGATGAGTGGACTTTTTGCCAACGGGAGATGCGTCAATGTCGGTCCGCCGTTGTTTGCCAACGCGCCGAGTTTTGCATTTTTGCTCTGCTTGTCACCGCCTTGCACCAACACGACGCAACTCGCATCACTCGACAAATTATTGCCGTAGGAACCCCAACCAATCGTGCCTTGTCCGCCGCAATTCACCGCGCCATTTTTTGAAATGACGGTGTTTTGCAAATACAAAACGCCCGCGCCAAGGTACGACGAATAAATTCCCGAACCGTTACCGCTTCCATATGTGTTGTTTGCAACTGTGACGTGCTGCATATCAACGTTCCCCTGTCTGCGCCACATCGCGCTGCCCGCCACCGCCGCGTAATTACCACTGATAGTTGAATTGGTAATCACCGCGTCCGCGTCCGTCAAAATGCCGCCTGCGTAATCGCTCGCTTCGTTGCGACTCACGGTTGAATTGGTCAACGTCGTCACATTGAACGCCGCATGAATTCCCGCCGCCGCAACCGCGCGATTGTTATCAATCGTCGAATCAATCAGCGTCATGTTGCCGCCCTGCCAAACGCCGCCGCCGAACGCGCCCGCGATGTTGTTGATAATTTTTGTTTTGGAAACGGTAATGTCGCCGTTGCTCGCGATGCCGCCGCCATTCGTCGCGTAATTGTTATCAATCGCGCTGCCGCTGACAGTGCCTGTCGTCGGCGTTTGCAAATTCAACGCGCCGCCGCCCGAAACAGATGCGAGCGTATTGTTGTTGACGAATGTGCTGCGCTTGATATTGATGCTCCCGTTATCCGTTGCCACCGCGCCGCCGTAATTCGTCGCTTGATTGTTGGTGAAGGTGCTTTTGTTAATCGTCAACGCGCTGCCCGTGTGATAAATCGCGCCGCCCATATTTTCGGCAAAGTTGTCCGTGAACGTACTCGATTTCACCGTCGCCACACTGTAATTGGCAATCGCGCCGCCATTGCCCGTCGCGCGATTGTTAAAGAACGTGACGCGATTCGTAATCAGCGTGCCATAATTTTCAATCGCGCCCGCGCTGCCGCTTGTGCCTTCCTGCAATTTGATATTTTTGATATTGAAAGTGTAATCGGCGTACACCTGAAAGTGATACAGGTTCGGCGCGCGCAGAATAATTTTGTTGCCGCCGTCGAGGGTCGTATTCGCTTGGATATTTTTCGTGAATGTCAACGTAATCGTTTTTGTATTCGCGCCGCAATTGAATGTCACCACGCCGCCGCCGTTCAACGCGTTATCCAACGCGGTTTCCGTACAACTCGCCGCGTTACCATTCCCAACGACGCCTGCGGCTGCGGCAGGACGCGCGCCAAACATTGCCGCCGCACTCACCAATACCAGCGCGCATAAAATTCCGCGCAACGTGTGATTTGTTTTTTTCATAGTCTCCTCCATGTGGTTATCTTCGATTTTTGAATCCCTCACATTCGTTCGGGACAAGTTTCGATTTTCGATTTGCGATACGCGATTCGCGATACACCATTCGCCATCTGCATTTCACAACGGCGGTTCAATCGTGAACACCGCATCGTATTCGTGCAGTTGTTCCGCGTGGTCTTTGCCGCTGCTTGTAAAAAGCGAATCACTCTCGCTCACCAATTTGTACGGCAGTCCGTCCAACGCGCCCACCCACAATTGATTGGCACCGCGAATATCACTGCCATCGGAACGCAAACCTTTGACAACAGTCGTGTACGAATACAACCACATCGGTTTGCCGTTCAACATTTCCGCGCCAATAAATTTCGCGTCACCCCACACAATCATGTCCAACAACTCTTGAATCTTTTCGGGGTCACGCGCGGAAGTGAATGCTTTGGCAAGCGCAGAGTCGGCGGTTGCCCACGCGTCACCTTGTTTCGTCCACGCGCCTTTGCCATCCACCGCAATCAATTCCATTGCATCCGAGCGAATGTGAAAATTCGCAGGCGCGATGTATTCCATTACGAACGTGGTAACAGTTCCGTCCGCGCTCGTGAGTTTGCTTGTGACGCGTTCGCGCGGCGCTTGCAATTGTGCGAGCATCGCGCGGCGAATCACATCAGGCGGTGCATCTGTTGGCGCGTTTTGTGAATTGGGTGGCGGCGCGGCAGTTGGAATTGAGGTTGCCGCTTGCGGCGCGAGCGTATTCGCAACCGTTGGCGCAGCGTCCAGCGTGGGCGGCGCAGGACGCGTCGCGGCGGGCAGTGCATTGTCCGAGCCGCATCCGACAAACAGCAGTGCGCTCACCACTGCAATTCCCCCGTAAAAAAGGGCTTTTTTGAACATTTTCTCCTCCTGTAATATCGCATTGAGGAGATTATTGCATCCCGCGCTTCTCCAAGTGCTTCTCACGCCAATAAAAAACCTCGCAGGTCTCAGAGACCTGCGAGGTTTTTACATGGACTCGCCGCGTTTCAATTTCTCGTACAACAGTTTCGTTTCGCGCGACGGTTCGGTTTGAAATTCATCGCGCAAAATTTGTCTCAACGTTTCGTATTGCCGCAGCGCGCGCGGCACATCACCCGCTTTCGCAAAACATTGCATCCGCGCACGATGAGCATCTTCGTTCCAATTGTCGTGCGCGAGAATTTTTTCATACACCGCGCCCGCGTCCGCATAACGCGCTGCGTCATAAAATCCTTGTCCCAATTTTGTCGCAGCATCCAAAAATTGTTCGCGGCGCGTGGCGCGTTCCGTCACCGCCCATTCACTTTCGACATCGGGCAAAAAATCGCCGTTGTATAAATTCACCGCGCGCTGCAACGCATCAAGATAGGCGTCGCCATTTTTGCGCGCGTTCGCTTCCGCCAATGCTTGCGCGAACCGTTCCACATCATACGCGTAGGACAAACCGCGATGGAAACGGTACTGTTCGTCTTGAAATAAAATCCAATCGCTTTTGCCCAATGCACTGCGCGCGTGATGCAAGACGCGATGCAGTGTACTGCGTAATTGTTCGGGCGACGCGTCGGGATACAAATCCAGCGCGAGTTGTTCTTTGGTCACCGCATCGCGCGCCAACAAATAAAAAACAATTTCGCGCGCTTTGGCATAGCGCCACGCTTTCGAACTCAACAATTCACCGTTGCGAAAAACGTGCGTCTCACCGAACGCAAACAATTCAAGTTCGCGCGGCGTGTTTGCAATCTCAATTTGCGTCACGCGCGCATACCACGCGTCCACTGCCGCGAGAATCGTTTCCAAAGTTTGCGCGCGTCCGCGTTGTAACGCTTCTGCTGCCGCGCCTTCGCCCAATGTATTGCGCGCGCGCGTTTCGATTTCAGCCAAAATGTTTTGGTCAAATGGATACGCGGGCGTTTCCATTTCGTCGCGCAACGCGTGCGCCGCGCCCAACCATTCCAACGCGCGCGTCGGTTCATTCCACGCCAGCGCGACGCCGGCAAGCCCTTCCAATGTTTCCGCGATGCCCAGCCGATTTTGCGCGCGCTGATAAATATCCAACGCCTCGTGATGTTGTTGCGCCGCCGTGAGTAAATCACCTTGCATGCGCCGCACAACCCCCAGCCCATTCAGCGCGTAGGAAATGATGCGTCGGTCTTGCGCGCGCCGAAGCAAACTCACCGCGCGTTCGTACTGTGTTGCCGCGTGCGCCAAATCGTTTTCGTCGCGCGCGAGGTCGGCTAGATTTACCAACGCCATCGCTTCATCTTGCACATCGCCAATCCGCCGCGTTAATTCAAGCAACTCGACATTCAACGCGCGCGCCGCAGACTCGTTCCCCAATGCGCGTTCAGCGACGGACAAATTGAGCAGCGCAATCGCCAGCGTAAGTTCATCGCCCAACGTTTTGCACAGCACCATACTCTCTTGAACCAAACTCGCGGCGCGCGCATAGTTGCCGCTCAAGAGTTCGATTTCACCGAGATTGTTCAACCCAATCGCAATATCGGGCTGACTGCTGAGTGCGCGTTTCAATTCCAAACTTTCCGCGTAATACGCGCGCGCCCGCGCGAATTTTCCTTGCGCCCGCGCGCACAGTCCGAGATTGTTTAGCGATGCGGTTATGCCCCATTGGTCATTCGCCGCGCGGCGCAGTGTCAATGCTTCATGGTGACATGCTTCGGCGCGCGCATATTCACCGCGGTCACTGGTAACGATGCCGAGCAAATTCAACGTCAACACCATGCCCGCCGTATTGCCCAATGCGCGCTGCGCGTCCAATGCCGCTTCCCCCAACTGCTGTGCGCGTTCCAATTCGCCCAAACGATACGACAGCGCGCCAATGCTAAACAGTGCCTGTGCGCGCACGAATGCTGAAACGTGCTGTACGTCGTGCGCCAGAAACGCATCGAACCAACGCTTGCCTTGATAAAAATGTCCGCGCGTATTCCAATACCGCCACAACGCGTTCGCCAAACGCAAACCACTTTCCAACTGCGCGCTGTCCAACGCAAACTGCATTGCCGCGCGCAAATTGTCTTGCTCGGCATCCAAACGTTTGGTCCATTCCACCTGCAAACTCGTCGTCAATTGTGCCTGCGCGCGTTCCGCAAATTGCAAATAGTACGCCAAATGTTTTTGCTGCGCGTGTTCCCACGCGTTTCCCGCGCGCAATTTTTCGCGCGCATATTCGCGTAGTGTTTCAAGCAACCGATAACGCGTTTCATTCGCGCTCGGTTCAATCACCAACAGCGATTTTTCGGCAAGTCCCGTAAGCACATCAATTGGTTCCGTCGTTCGTCGTTCGTCATTGGTCGTCACTCCTTCCACCGCTTCCAAATCAAAACTGCCCGCAAACACGCCGAGTGTGTAAAACAGCGCGCGTTCCGCGTCGCTCAAAAGTTCATCGCTCCAATCGAGCAGCGCGCGCAGGGTGCTTTGCCGCGTCGGGGCTGCCGCGTTTTGATTTTTCAACAATTGAAAACGCGCGTCGAGCCGCGCGGCGATTTGCGCGGGCGCGAGCATTTTTACGCGCGCGGCGGCGAGTTCCACCGCGAGCGGCAAATTGTCCAAGCGCGCGCAAATTTCGGCAATCGCGTTTTCGTTTTGCGCGTCGCGTTGGAATGCCATCAACGCGTGGTGTGCGCGGTCGGCAAACAATTCCATCGCGTCGCGCGTTTCGAGCGGCGCGAGCGCGAAAACAATTTCGTTGGGAATTTCTAAAGCCGCGCGACTCGTCGCCAACACCGTCACGCGCGGACACGCCGCGCCCAACGCGGCAACAAATTCCGCGCACGCGCCAAGCAGGTGTTCGCAATTGTCGAAAACGAGCAAGAGATTTTTTTCGGCGAGGGTGAGCAAAATTGTTTCGCGCAGCGATTGTTCGGCTTGGTCGCGTACGCCGAGCGCGGCGGCAACGGTCGCAGAGAGGAACGCGGCATCGTTCAACGGCGCGAGGTCAATGAAATACGCGCCGTCGGAAAATTGTGCGGCGGCGTACGCCGCACCTTCGAGCGCGAGCCGCGTTTTACCGCAGCCACCCGTGCCAACCAGCGTGACGATTTGCGCGTGCCGGATTTTTTGCGCGAGGGTTTCTAATTCGTTGGTGCGTCCAATAAAGCGCGTGGACGGGAGAGGAAAATTTTCCAGCGCGGCGGTCATGCAGTCTTGGCGAGCCACTCGCGAATCCAACCGATATGTTCGTCGTAATGTTCGTACGTATCACCGACAATGAACGTGAGCAGTGGACGCCCCTTGCGCGCGGAAAAATGATTGTCATCAAAAATTTCCGCATCGCTCAAGGATTCCATCGTCGCGACAATGTTCATGAATGTTTCGCGGAAATCATCCAACACGTCCGCGAGTTCGCGTTCGCGATTTTGTTCAAACAAATGCGCATTGTAGCGATTCATTTGTTCTTCATTGTTGCTGCCATCAACTTGAAACCCGGGCGCCCAGAGAATGACCTTTTCATCGCGCCGATATTTACCAATGGCATCGAGCATTATCTTTTCCCACGCGGCAATGTGCGCGAGGGAATCTTTTACACTCCATCCCGCGTCGAGTTCGGGCGCGCGCATCTGCGCGGGCGAGAGCGACGATAACAATTCTTCCATGTCCGCGTGCTGTTCGCGGATGCGCTTTAATAATTCTTGTTTGGTGGTTGGGTAACTCATAGGTTTTGTTGGGATTCAAAAATCCACTGCCGATGTTCGTCGTAATGTTCGAACGTATTGCCCGCAATCATATCAAACGCGGGACTGCCATTGCGCCACGCGAAACGGTTGGGGTCAAAAATATCGTTCTCGTTCATTTGCGCGACGAAATCGAAAATGGCGCGATGCGTTGCGCGAAAATCGCGCAGTACGTCGTCGAGCGAACGATTTTTATTCTGCTCGAACAAATGCGTGTTTAATTTTTCCATCACTGCTTCGCGGTCGGCTTCGCTGTCGTACTGAAATCCCGGCACGAAACGTTTGACGTGTTCGCCTTGCAACGAACGCGTCAACCAATCGAGTGTCATCTTTTCCCAATCAATCAGATGCGCGAGCGAATCCTTGACGCTCCATCCTTCATTCAAAATCGGCGCGGTCTTTTCCGCGTCGTCCAACGCGGCGATAAAACGCATCATGTCCTGATGCGCGCGTTCAATTTCATTCAACAATTCTTGTTTGTTCATTCGAGTCCCATCCTTTGTAAAAATGCGTGTCCGAGCTCGACGAGAACATCGGGCGCGAAAATTTGCAACAACGCAATCACTGTGAGCGCGCCGAAAAAAATAAAGAGGATGATGCCAAAGATGCGCGCAGGCAAACTCAAAACAAAACGCACGAGCGCGTTGCTCCCCTGCGCGTCAACGACAAAAATCATGGTGAGTGCAAAAAGAAATCCCACCGCGCTGCCGATGAGTAGCAACACGCCTGAACCTTGCGGCGTCGCAAAAAATAATTGCAGCGAATTCGGAATCGGCGCGCGCGGATTCAACATCGCCAATACGCCATAGCCGAGCATCAAGATTCCGCCGCCAACAAAAAGCAGTCCCCACGCGCGCGCGAAAAATTCTTCAAAGCGTTCCGCAAGCCGAATCCCACGCTGAAACATTTGCAGCTCGCGCGTTTGAATCGCGTTCACGCCCCACGCCACCACCGCCGCGCCAAGTGATGCGATGCCGAGATTGAGAATCGGCGCGACATTGAGAAAATTTCCGAGCGCGATGAACGCGAATCCCGCAATGCCGAACGCTGCGCCCAGATCTTCCAACGTCTTGATGCGTTCGAGCAGAGAGCGAATCCAATTCATGCTTTCTTGTTACGCGGCTTGGTTTGCTTTTTCGCGGATTTCGCGGCGGATGTTTTTTTCGGCGCGGCTTTTTTCGCGGGCGCTTTTGCCAACGTCGCTATTGCAGCTTGCGCCGATTTCTTTTTCACCGTAATTGTTTTGCGCGCACGTTTCACAGGTTTCGCGGCTTGCAATAGTTTCTCCACCTGATATTCCGATTTCTTTTCCGCGTCGCGCCATGCTTTCCACTGCGCGTGTTGTTGAATCAATGCGGCGTTCTCTTTCGCCGCGTTCGTTTTGTCACGCAAAATACGATACGCGCCGACTACTTGCAGCCAATTCAGCAACACATTGAACTGTTCTTGATTGAACCACGCGATGTCGTTGAAGATGTTGATGTTGAGGAATTGCGAAACGCTCGCGTCCCTCACCAAAATTTCCAACGAACTCGCGCTTGATTGTACAAGTCCAATTTTGACGAGTTGAATCAATTGCCAAATCCGCGCATCCGCCACACCTGCTGCGCGTAACGCATCGCCCAACATACTGCCCAATTGCCATTCGTCAATCCACGCGACAATTTGTGCGCCACTCGTTCCGAGCGGTTCGCTGATTACAGCGAGCGAGGAATCCGCTGTGCCGCTTGCCAGATTGCTCATTGCATCCAAAAACGCGAACGCGACAAGCCCATCGCGCGTGGAATCATCCAGCCGCGTTTGCAAATCCTCAACCGCCGTTTTCAAACTTTTCGACGGGCGTTTCGGCAAAGCATATTCATTGAGTTGGCGGATACCGTTCAAATTTTTCTCGACGCGTTCGGCAAATGCCTCGCCATCCACATCTTGAACACCGTATTCTTTCACAACCTCTGCGAACGCCATCGCTTTTTCGCGCACGTCCCGCATTACACTGGACGTTTCACGTTTGACGTTTGACGTTTCACGCAAAACTTGAAGCGTCTCCCCATTCACCATCTCCCGAAACGCCGCGTACAACGGCGCGAGGCGAATGTCGCGAATCGCTTGCTCCACATTCGGCACACCGCGTCCATGCAGGCGCGCGTGCAAATTCGCATACGCTTTTTCGGGTGTGTCACTCACTTGGCGAAAATCGAGATAGACCGCGTATTTGTATGCGCCAAGAGAAATATCAAAACCATGTTCGATGAGTTCGCGCGCAGAGCGAAGGAATTCGTTATCGCTCATCATGTCGCGGAAAATGACGAAACTATTTTCTTCATCGCGCAAATTCAATCCTTGCGCGAGTGTGCGTTGCGCCAATTCATCTTTTGACTTGTCGCGCGATGCGGCGGACACGCGAATGGTGCCGCGCGCTTCGGTGAACGAATTGTTGTATGCAATCAACGACGATTCGTTGCCAACTCGGTTGGAATACGCGAAAACATTTTCTTCGACAGAACCGTCCGCGCGAAACATATCGTACAGCAAAAAGTTTTCGACGCCCGCGAACAAATAACGTTTGTGCAGTAACGGAAAAATTTCGCGTTGATGCCGTTCGACGAGCCAGTGGTCGGATGTTTCGTCGAGCATCGCACGTTTGAATTCCATCCCGTACCGTTCGGTGAAACCTTCGATTTGTCCGTGACCGAACATCGGAAGTCCAGGGAGCGTTGACATCAACACCGCGACGCCGAAGTACTTGTCGCCTTTACCAAATTGGTCAACCGCCGTGCGCTCGTCGGGATTGTTCATGAAATTGACGTAGCGTTTGAGAACTTCGGGGTCGAACTCGATGGTGTTTTTGATGACGAGACGATACTCTTGATTTTTTTCGTCGCGCATCATGTGCATAAACGCGCTGTTGTACACGCGATGCATTCCGAGCGTGCGAACGAAATATCCTTCCATCAACCAAAACGCTTCGGCGAGCAGCAATGTATCGGGCGCTTCGACGGCGACGCGGTCAACCACCTCGCGCCAAAATTCTTCGGGCATCGCCGCGTCAAATTCCGCTTTGGTCATGCTATATTCGCCGCGTGAGGGAATTGTGTTTTGTTCGCCGGGCTGCGGATACCACAAACGTTGATAATGTTTTTTCGCCAACGTCATCGCCGCGTCGAAACGAATGACAGGCGTCTGGCGCGCAACATTCAAAATCGTTTGAATCACTTGCTCGCGCACTTCAGCCATCAAATAATTCAACTGCGCGGTGTCGTTCCACGGAAAACTTGTGCCGTCGTTGCCGTGATAGATAAAACGCGCTTCGCCCGTTGGATGGTCGTAGCGTTTGAACACAACTGCCGCGTCGGTTTTATCAAAATAATGGTCTTCGATTTGTATCGTCACGCGCGCATCGCTCGATAAATCCGCGCTGTGAAATTGATATGACGGATACGGCGGCACGCTGTTTTGAATAAACCATTCGGGATGTTCCATGACCCAACGCGAATCAATGCCCATGTGATTCGGCACCATATCGGACGCGAGCCGAATCCCGCGCACCCACGCGCGCTGTTTCAAATTTTCCAACGCGCTTGGTCCGCCAAGTTCTTGCGCGATTTCGTAGTCGTACAGCGAATACGCGGACGCAATCGCGCCCGTGTTGCCCATCATGTGTTTGATTTTCGCCGACGCTTGACTGCGTTCCCACACGCCGATAAACCACAAGCCCGTAATCCCCCGCGCGCGCAATTCATCCAATTCTTCATCGGGAATTGCGTCGAGGGTCGTGATTGCACAACTATATTTTTTTGCGAGTTGCTCGAGCCACACGTACGTGGATTTCGCAAGCAGCACGAGATTCGGCATCCAATCCAAATCGGGACTGAATTGTTCGGGCTCTGGCTCAAACCAAACTTCTTTACCTGTTTCCGTGTCAACGCGTTTTTGCAACTCGCGGCGAAAGACGGGCACGGGCGGAGTTGTCGCGGTAAAGCCCCCCCCCCCACCGAACGGTGCCGCGTGCTGCTGCCACAAAAATTTTTGTTCTTCTTGTATAAACTGCAAGCCGCCAATCACACGCGAGAAAAAACGCGACACATCAAAACGTCCCGCCACCGCGTTCCAGCGATACAACATGAAATCCAATTGCGCGCTCAACGAATCGGGCGCGTTGAGAAACGGCGCGCGTAACGCGTCGAACAATGTTTGTCCCGTCGCGCCAAGCGGTTCTTGCCCCGCAAAAAATTCGCGCAGACCCGCGACAATTTTTCGATAAGACGTTGTCTCTGACAACGTCTTATCATCAAACAATTCTTTGAACGGCGACGCGGCGGGATTTTGATTTTGCAGCCACACCAAGAGCATTTCTTCCAAAACAATTTCGCGGTTCAAAATGCCGTCGGTGCTGCCGTTCAGATATTGCTCAACCGTCAACTGTTCGCGATACACGGGCAGGGGCGGAAATTCGTCAATGAACGTTTGCAGCGTCTTCTCTACATCTTCGCGTCCGACATTTTCGTACAACGCGTTCACTGCTTGCGCCATGACATCGCCGCGCTGTTGGCGATATTGCTGCAACACCGCGTGCAAAATTTCATGAATCAATCCAAGCGCATTCAGTTCGCCCGCCTGCACCGCGTCCGCGCCGCGCGCTTGATTGATTTTTTGCGCGAGCAGCCGCGCGGAATAAAAATTCGCAAAGACGATGTTGCCGCGCAATGAAAACAACGCGTCGTCAACCTGATATTTTTCGCGCAGCGCGCGACGGATGTGGAAATGGAGGTGAGGCATGGTTAAACTCGTAAGATACAGCGAAAATTCGTTACAAAATTTTGTTTGACAACATCGCCATAAAGGGCTATGCTGTCATTCAAACGAAGCGTAAATCCAGTTTAGAGAGGAAGGTGGTTGATCCACCCTTCCCGTCGTCATGGAATCTTCGGATTTCAGTACGGCGGAGCGTCTCACTCTGGGGGCTTCGTTTTTTGTTTGTCCTTCTCTACCCACTCTGCTTTGATATCCGTCCAGTGTTTTCTTACCACCGTATGAAATTTATGTTCGATCAAACGGTAGCGATCATCTTGCGCGCTATTCCACTCGTACACGCAACCCGCGACAAAATCCGCCAACTGGACTAACGGATTGCGCTGGCTGTCAACGTGATTGATGGAAACGACACCATGACGGGGCCAATGACGATGAACGATTGTATCCACTGTGGCAACGTGCGCGGGAGAGGTAAAGTGTCGGTCAAGCAATACTGTCATATTGGGATAACGCTGCCATCCTGCGCTCAACAATTCACAAACCAAAAAAGCATAATTCTCGGCAGAATCCTCAACGCGGCGCTGTTCTTTTTCGACAATCAGCGCAAAGAGTTGCACTTCGCTTGCCGCAATTCGTTGTAGCACATCTTGACGGATGCGATAACTCGCATTGCTCCATTTAAGCTCGCCCACATTCTTGGCACCGTGTCCAAGGTTTTTGCCAGAGTGAAACGCGGTACGCCGAATCAAGTTTTGAACAGCTTCGGGATTGGGCGTAACAACCGCTGCCAAAGTGAATAGCCCCGTTGGCGCAGGAAGCGAACCGCTTTCATCTATGCCGACGTGAACGATGGTGGGCTGCGTCAATGTGTGGCTCCAAATAAATCAATTTGTCAATCATCGAGACTGGCTTATTGTTGAGAAGCGAGACGTAAGTCCAAATTACAGAGGAAGGTGGTAGATCCACTCTCCCCGATTTTTCGGAGCGGCTGAATTTGGAGGTCTCGCTTTTTTATTCATCACACGCGTCGTGCAATTCTCTCGAATCAACGATTACCTTTCTTGGAATTGCACACGCGGTGAGCGAGTGCGGCGTTCTCAAGTTTAGTACGCCCACCTTTCGCGTGAGGTGCAATGTGATCAATCGAAAAATCTTCCCACGTCATTGGCTTGCCACAGATGCTACATTTGCGTGCCGCAGAGGTATTCCATAGCAATCTTCGCTGTTCAATACTAAAAGTCCGATTCTCGTCCTTGCGCTCAAAGAGACTCTCCAAAAGACCGCGCAAAATTTCTTGCCGCTTGCGCCGTTGGCTAATTTCATCTGTTGCTTGTAAAACAGACATCAAATACTCTCGGTACGTCTCTTGTTCTGGACGAGTGCCTTTTGCTTGCTTTTGTAAAACACGAACTTGATCCACTCCATTCGAGAACGCGACCAGCAGATCCCAAGCTAACTGATTGCGGCGGGAATCGGTCAAGATCAAGCCATCTTCTTCAAACTGCGCGATGAGCATAGTGAGACTGTAATAGTCAGAAACCTGATGAAAACGCGTTCGATAAAGTTGCGGGAACATGCGCTTGACGCGGTTAATTGCACGCGCCGTTTTTTCTTTTGCGCGTTTCACATCTCTATCACTCAAACTCTCCGCTTTCATTACTCGATCAAGCGCGGCTTTTTTGTTTATGACATCTCCCTGATGAATAGAAAGCATGAGTTCGCAAATTAATTCCACATGCTTCATGCGGGAGATTTGACCTCCGCTCAGAACCTTTGCCTTGCGAAAATATTTTTCAAAGCTGCTCGCCAATCTTCCAGCTGTTTTGAGAAATTGGCTTCGGTAAAATCGCGCATGACGTTTTTCAGCCGCAGTGAGTGCTTTGCCTGTCGAGTTGATACGGACAAACAAATCGATAATGTCTGCAAGCTCCCCTTCAATTTCAATCGTTCGGAGCTTGTAACCCGTAATCAGCGCTTGCTTTTTTTGCTTTTGAAGAGATTGCCAATCAACCCATTCACGTTCATTTGTATCAGGCAAATGCACTTTTGCTTGGAAACGATTTCCGCGAATTAATCCAACAAACATCAAGATTGACTCAAGACGTTGTTTGCCGTCAATCACATCGTAAAGAATATCACCCTCTTCAATGCGGCGATAAAGAAAGATGCTTGGAATCGGATAGTTGCGAACAATACTATCTACAAGCTTTTGGCGGTCACGCGTTGTCCAAACGGAATCGCGCTGAAAACCAGGAGATAGCATGAGTTTGTCCTTTTCATATAGATTGATGACATCCTGCACAGTCATTTGATCAGATTCGTGTCGAAGCTCTGCCATGATTACAAATTTCCTTTCTCTCAAAGTGAATCATACCGCCAACCCCACCTCTATCTGCCTCTTCTCCCCCTCCCCCTCCCCAATCCGCGCGCAGCGCAAATTTTCGATATTCACCACCGCGCCAAAGCGCATAAGGTTTGAAAAAAGTGTTCAGCGTTACTCCCCAATACATGAATGCGCTTGAGTCGTGATTACGACTTGAGCAATTGTCGCACAGTTGCCAAACTCTCTTGCAATTGTCTTATATTCAAATCAAATTCACGCGCTTTTGGTAAAACTTTTAGCACTTCTTGTTCTAATTGCGCCAACTGTATGTACCCTCGTAACACTAAAAACACAACATCTTCGAGATCGCTCGGAAACCCGCGTTCCAGTTTGCCAATCGCTATCGCGTATGGATCAAGAACAACCACCTCAAGATTACCATACGCGCCAACCTCGATTTGTCGCTCCGTTGTCCCACCAAGCGGCGGAATCATTTCGTCGTACGGTACCGCATCCACTTTTAGATCCATTTCGGCACTGAGTTCAGCAATTAAACGCTGCAAGTCATTCCACCGTGCGGGGTTATCGTCACCGATGTAATCTATATCAAGTGTGGAACGGTTGCTGCCCAAAAGAAGGAGCGCGCTGCCGCCAAGCAAGTACAAAGTTTCGCGTTTTGGATAACGTTTGCCCAACTCTTGAAGAAATCTTGTAATTTGTTCTGCGCTTAATATGTCCGCCATGTGTGTTGCCTCTTTCGTTCCTCCCTCAACTCGACATATTCAAGCCATGTTCGTGCTGCGTGTTCATAGCCGCCTGTCCAATTCATATTCAAACCGCGCAATTCCGCATGTCGGTTTCCGACACGCGCTAATGCTTGCATCAAATCTTCTCCCAATTCAATCTCCAAATTTTCACTAAACAAATCGCGTAGTGTAATCTGCGCGCCAAATAGCCGTTCGAGTCGCGCCGCATATTTTTTTTGAAGCAGCATCGCTGCTGTGTAAAACAATGCGAGCGTGTAGAGTGGCTCTCCTTCTAAATGTGTTGCTGCTATGTACGCGTCTTGGGCAAATTCAGGATGGCGTAACAATAGCGGAATGAGCGCAGACTGCATTCGCGCTTCCGATGCTTGAGCCAAACACTCGATTAATTCCGTTGGCGTGACCGCGTTCGCGTTTTTGGTTTGCGCGCCACCACTTAGAAATTTCACGTCCAACGCGTCAAGTGCGCCAAGAATTTCATCAGCAGTGACAATTGTTCTGGTGTGGTTCATTGCCAATTTAATTATTTCCAAAACCCCACATGCACCACCCGCGCTTCATCTTCAATCGCAGGACCCATCACTTGCACAACGCGTCCGCCGTGCGACAACACTTGACGACAACCTAACGGCAATTTATTTTCCGAATCGGACGCGAATGTGTACAACTCTGCTTCACTCAACGCATACACCACGCGCCCAATCCCTGACCAAAACATCGCGCCCGCGCACATGGGGCAAGGTTCTGTGCTGGAATACAACGTACATTTCGCCAACTTCGCCGCGTCGAATTGTTTGGATGCCGCGCGCACGAGATTCGCTTCCGCGTGTCCTGTCGCATCGTGTTCAGTGTTGACCGTGTTTTCGCCTTCCAACACTACAACATTATTTTCATCCACCAACACCGCGCCGAACGGATGATTGCCCTTGTCGCGCGCGCGTTGTGCGACGCGAATGGCTTGGCGGAGAAATTGCAAATCAATTTCATCGAGAGTTGTCATACAAAGATTCTTTCACGTTTGACGTTTCACCCTGTCACCTTGTCACCCTTTCACCCCGTCACCGTCTCTCCACTCTTGACTCCATCTTTCGGAAACACACTCGCGGGCAGATTCGCAAAAATTTCCACGTTGCGCCCAATCACAATGTTCGCGGGAATCTGTGTGCGTTTACCGATGACGGTGATGCCGGTGTTCAATCGTGTGGGCGATTGTTGATTTGGCGTGTTGTCACCGTCTGCGCCAACTTGTGCGCCCGCGCCAATGTGGACGCGTTTGTCCGTAATCACGCGGTCAACGATTGCGCCTTCGCCAACGTACGTATCTTTCATTAAAATTGAATCGCGCACAATCGCGTTTGGCGCAATGTAAACGCCCGCTCCAATCACTGAACGCGTCACAGTGCCATCCACGCGACAGCCGTCGCACAACAAATTACCATCCACACGCGCGTTTGCGCCGACATACACGGCAGGTCGTTCTTCACTGCGCGTATGAATCACCCAATCGGGGTCGTACAAATCGAGCGCGGGTGTTTCGCCCAAGAGTGCCATGTTCGCTTCAAAGTACGCTTGAATCGTTCCCACATCTGCCCAATATCCTTGATAGTTGTAACTGTACACATTCGCGCGCGCCACCAACGCGGGCAATACATCGCGTCCAAAATCGTGCTGCGAAGGTTCGGCGTGAAGCCAGTGCTGCAGAAACTCGCGCTTGAACGCATAAATGCCCATTGACGCTTGTGAACTGCGCGTGCGTTTTGGTTTTTCTTCAAAATGCGTGACGCGTCCATCGGAATCGAGCGTTACCATTCCGAATCGCTGCGCGTCGTGTGGATTCACCGAACGCACACCAATCGTCACATCCGCGTTCGTATCGCTATGCACGCGCAGCAGCATGTTGTAGTCCATTTTGTAAATGTGGTCGCCCGCGAGAATCAAAACATGTTCCGCGTCGCTCTCGGTGATAAATTCAGAATTGAAACGCACCGCGTCCGCTGTGCCATCTTGCCATGTGCCTGCCTCCCCGCGCGCGCGTTGATACGGCTGCAACAATCGCACCCCCCCGCGCGCGCGGTCCAAGTCCCACGGCTTGCCAATCGCGATATGTTCGTTCAACGAACGCGGTTGATATTGCGTCAGCACGCCGACGTTGTAAATTCCGGAGTTGACGGAGTTCGAAAGTGAAAAATCAATCAACCGATATTTTCCGCCGAACGGGACAGCTGCTTCCGCGCGATGCGAAGTGAGAACTCCAAGTCCGCGTCCTTCACCGCCTGCGAGAATCATTGCGAGAATGTTCATTATCTCACCCCCACTGTCGCGCCGCTCGGCACCAAATCTCCAAACCCCTTGAAGTCTTGTTCTTCCGCTTTGGTCACCACAACAACATTGCGTCCGACGCGCACGCCTTGTGGAATGTGCGCGCCTTTACCGACAACGGTGATGCCCGTATTGATTTTATCCGGTTCTTGTTCGTTCGGTTTGTTGTCATCACCGAAACCGACGTGCGCGCCTGCGCCAATAACCACTTGTTTGTCCACAATCACGCGGTCCAACATCGCGCCGGGTCCAATCCATACATCGTTCATCACCACCGAATCGCGCACCACCGCACCTTCGGAAACGTACACGCCCGGTGACAAGACCGAGTTTTCCACGCGCCCGCGAATGTTGGAACCATTCGCCACCATGCTCGTATGAATTTGTCCTTGCAGTCCCACTTTGACCGGCGGACGTTCGGAACTTTTGGTATGAATCACCCACGACGGGTCATCGAGATTCAACGGCGGCGTCGGCGCGAGGAACGCGAGATTCGTTTCCCAATACGATTGAATCGTTCCCACATCCACCCAATATCCTTCAAACGGATACGCATACACGCGCCCCTGTTCAATCATTCCCGGAATCACATGCTTGCCAAAATCTAAATCAATGTGATTCTTGCTCTCGCGCTCCAATTGTTCCGCGAGATTTTCCGCGTTGAAAACATAAATGCCCATCGAAGCGAGCGTGCCTTTGTCGCGCTTTTTCGGCTTCTCGTGAAAGGCGGTGATGCGCATTTCATCGTTCACGCTCATGATACCAAAGCGGTCGGTTTCTTCGAGCGGCACATTCATGACCCCAATCGTGAGGTCGGCATTTTTCTCTTGATGAAAACGCAGCATCGGGCGATAGTCCATTTTGTAAATATGGTCGCCCGACAAAATGACAACGTGGTCGGCGCGTTGTTCGCGCACATCGTCCAAATTTTGAAACACCGCGTCCGCCGTGCCGCCGTACCATTGTTCGCGTCCGCGCGCTTGGTATGGCTGCAATAGTCGAATGCCGCCGCGCGCGCGGTCCAAGTCCCACGGCTTGCCGACGCCAATATGGTCGTTCAACGAACGCGGGCGATATTGTGTCAAGACCGCGATATTGTAAATATCCGAATTGACACAATTCGAAATCGTAAAATCAATAATCCGATACCGCGCCGCGAACGGGACAGCGGGTTTGGAACGTTCTTCCGACAACACAGACAAACGCGTCCCCGCGCCGCCTGCCATAATAATTGCTAGAACATTTGACATTGTTCACCTCGTTGGATAGAAACCGCGAATCTGCGCGAATCTACGCGAATAAAAATCAAAAACGTGGAGAATATCTATTTTTCTTGCCGATGCGCGCTTCAGTGTAGGCAATGCGTTTGTATTCAAGATTATCTTGCGCGCCGAAGTTTATGAGGAGACCCAATTCATATTTTGTTCCATTCAAATAATTGTGCAATTGAGCATGGTCATTCGCTGTGAGTCGTTCAATTGCTTTTAAATCAATCACGATTTTCTCATAGCAAAGCAAATCAGGCGTATATCTTTTCTTGAGCGGTCGTCCTCTGTAATAAATCACCAACTCCTGCTGCGATGAAAATGGAATGGCTCTCAACCCCATCTCGATTTCCATCGCCTCTTGATAAACCGCCTCCAAATATCCGGGTCCCAACTCATTATAGACTTCCATTGCCGCGCCGATGATTGCATACGACTCTTTCTTATAAATCAGCTCTGCCATTTGCAATCTCCTTTTTTCGCGCAGATTCGCGTAGATTCGCGGTTTCTAAAAAAGTTCTTCCAACGCCGGCAGCAGCTGTTCCTCCGCCACCACTTTCCACGACATTTTTTCTGCGAGGGCGCGTCCGTCTTGCAACAGCACCCACGCATCGTGTCCCTGTCGCGGCAAGCGTTCGATAATTTTTTGCGCCGCGCGAAAACTTTCCGCCGCTTCGATTTGGTCGCGCTCCCACTCACCGATATTTCGCATCGCATACGCGTTCGGATATTCCCAGCCGTACGGTAACGTGATGTAATCCGCGAGCACGATATTTTTCAAGTCCAACCCACCGCTTTTTTCAATAAAGTACGCGCAACCGCACGACGTACTCAGATTGCACAAAGCGCCGAACGTCAACGGCTCCAATTGCGCGATGCCGAACGGTTCATAAATACTTTGTCCAAATTCCACGTCCGTCCCGCGTCGAATGTCCATGTATTCCATCTCGGCAGGCATTCGTCCGCCACTGCGGTCACGACTCCAACCGAATTGATTCGCCAACACAATGCGACTTGCGCGCGCCCGCGTATTAAATTCTTGAATCGCTTGATAGTATTCAATTTCCAAACCCTGCAAATCGCCGTTGCCCGCGCGATGATTCACGGGCCAACCGTACTCGGATTCCCAACGCCACACATCTTCTGACGAACGTCCCGCCGGAATTGTTGAACTCAACGTGAACAACACCGCGCTTTCGCCGCGCGCCGCGAGCATGTTATCGAGATGTTCCATCACGCGAATATCGCGCCACAACGCTTTTGACAACACCATGCGCGTTACGTGCGAAAAAACCCATGTCGGACGAAAGCCCAATAAATTCTGCGCGTACACCGCGAGATGGTCCTTGCTCACCCAGCGATGGTCGAGGTCTGTCGTTTGCGCGGGCACACCGTTATACACCAACGCAATCGGACGCTGCGCGAATTGCGAACGCGCCGAGAAGTTCGGCGCAAGAAATTGCAATTCATTCATCGTAATATCGCTCACCGCGAGAAACGCATCAAAGCCGCTTGCGGCATGAATCATCGCGTGCCGATAATTCCACCATTGGTCATCGAACAAATCGGTCACGTACAGATTTTCTTGGCGCGCGCGTTTCAACACATTATAAAAACGCGTATCGTGTCCTCTATCGCTCTCGACAATCGGACGCATCGTCGCAACTTCGTGTGCGTAAAAAACGGTTTTGTACGCACCGGGCTGGCGATGAATCGCCGCGAACGCCATCGGCAAACCCAACCATTCGTGCGCGAGCAAAACCGCGCGCCCCGCGTTCCAATTCACCAACGCGCCCAATGCGGCGAAACTCGGCGCGGCGGCGGCGAGATACCAGTTGTATTCGCCATCACTTTGATAGCGGAACGAATCAATTCCGAATTGTTCCGAGAAAAAATATTTTGTTTCACTTACACTCGCAGGATTCGCATTGTGCGGGTCAATCAACAGAACTTCATGTTCATACGCGCCAAATTTTTTCTTGCCATACACGATATAGACGTGATAATCGCGCTCGACTTGATTGAACGCTTGTGCAAGTTCGGACGACACATCATTCTCGCCGCGCCACGTGAGATAGTGCGCGCGAAAATTATTGCGCGGCGCGAACAGACGCGACATGTCCAAATCGTCCGATGTGTTAATCGGTCCGACGAGAATGGAACGTTTTACTTTTTCGCTGTACGCAGCTTGCGCCAACAAACCATCCAGCACCGCGCCAATGCCGCCGAGTTTGATGCCTGCTTCATGCGTCGAATGAACGACAAGGTCAAGTTGTGCCATGAGAATTGCCTTGGGAGGAAAATTTTTTCTTGCGGAGCTGTACGTATCTTAAGTATTCCGTACTGTACTGTCAATGGCAGTTTGAAAGAACGTGAAAACACAAAACGCGCGGTGCGTCGTCAGCGAATTGTAATCGCACGTTGGTTGACCAACACGCCTCATTTTGCTAAAATCAATTTAGAACAAAAGTTCTAAATAATGGAGCGTATCGGAATGCCACCCAAACCCGTGAAAAAGAAAAAGCGTACCCAAACCTCACTCCCTACACCCATCGAAAGACAACAGATTTCCAAGAACGAAGACCTTGTTGGCAAACTTCTCGTGAGTACATTCGGCGCAGCCATCGCAGGCGCGATCAGTCTCGCGCAACAAGGACAAATCAATTGGGTGTGGGTTGTTCTCGTTTTTTCGATTTCCCTGCTCATTCTCATCATCTATCAAAAATGGCGGAAATGATGTAAATTATTTTCCACTTATGGAAACCTATACCCTCACCATCAAGAGCCTAAAAAATTTCCCTCGCACGTTCATCCTCGAATCTGACAGCATTGACCGCTTACTCGTCTCACCCGGCAGAAAATTGTTGGGCGGCGAACGCATGAACACCGCGTACGAAGCGACGATAACATGGTGCCGCGCTCTCGTCGCACAAGAATTCTTTAAAAATGCGGATGAGGTTTGCACCATGACCATTCTCGCCGAAGGCATCGGACACAATTTACCTGCGGCGTTAGCAAACGCACTCGCACCGAATCATCAGCGCGGCGATAATTTCATGGGCGTCAGTCGTTTTGCGTTGCCGAAAAATGAAACGGATGCGTACACCCCGTTCGACGCGCGCGTAAAATATCTGCGCGTCGAATCGCCTGCGCCCGTGTGGGTGATGCTCGATACGATTGCGACAGGCGCAACGCTTGTACGCGGACTCGAAGCCGCGTTCGCCAACGCGCCGAAACCGCGCGAAATTTTATTGGGGACACCTGCGGGGAGTTTGGTGGGGGCAAAAAAAATCGCGGAGCTCTGTATCCGCGAAAATGTTTCCATCACGTTTTTCTTTTTCGGCGCAATCTTTGGATTGTGGCAAGACGGTACAGCATTGCCGTGGTGTCATCCCGACACGACTTTTTCAGGCACGCCGCGCAGCGAAAAAAATCGAGCGCTCACCGCGCGCCTCTTCAACAACATCGAAGGATTTTGTTCCGTCGGCGATTGCTCGGCAAATTTCTTTGATGTCGCCGCAGCAAAAAAAATTTTACACGAGGAACAAGAACGATTTAATTGGGAAATTCCAAATCTCTAATCTCCAATCCCCATTATCTCTCGCACATCCTTCCGCCCCAAAAATCCTGCGCGCAAATCTTCGGGCGTATGTTCAACAATAAAATCAAGCAGCCCCCGCGCCTCGTCGCGTAATTCCTTTGCCAATGCAACATCGCCACGTTGTATTTCCATTTCCGCGCGCAGCGCGAGAATTTGCCAGCGCATCCGCCGCGAACCAAGCTCGCGCGCCACTTGCTCCGCTTTTTCCACCGCCTCGAACGCCGCTGCCGAATCCCCCAACTGAAACAGCGCGCGTGCGCGATAAAGCCATGCATCTGCTAAATACAAACGGACGTGCAGAGTTTCCATTTGCGAGATAAATTCCGCACACAAGGCGCGCACCGTTTCCCAATCGCCGTGTGCATCCGCCAAAAGCAGTGCGGCGCGTTCCACATACAATTGATAAACGAGCAAACCATTCGCTTGCGCCAAGGTCACGCGCGCGTTTTGCAGTGCGGCTTGGGCAGATGCGAGGTCTCCTGCCGCAACATGAAATTCAACCAGCCCCGCATAACACGCGGGCAGCCCAATTGGAAACGCTTCAAGGTCGCGCAGGGTTTTGGCTCCGACAGCTAACGCGTGTTGCGCGTCACCGAGCCACGCATACGCGCGTCCCAAATCGAGTTGCGTATCCAAGTGAGGCGCGAGAAATCCTGCTTGGTCGCCTACCGTGATACATTCCCGCATCTTTTGAATGCCAAGGGCAAATTCGCCGCGTTCGACATGCGCCAGCCCGACTGACATTAAGCTGAATGATTTGCCCCACAAGTTGCCAATTTTATCTGTAAGCCGATACGCCTCATCCGACAACTGCAGCACCGCATCAAAATCGCCGGGATAAATAAGGTAATTCGCGGCACTGCTCAAGTTGTCCGCCAACATTGGCAAATTATCCAGCTCACGCCACAGCGTATTCGCCTCTTGCAGACAGGCAAGCCCCCGCGCAAAATCTCCTTCACCGATATACGCGCCGCCCAAATCGTTCAACGTGTATGCCACGAGTTCGCGCAAATTCAATTCGCGCGCCAGCGCCAGCGCCGCTTCACCATTCGGCATCGCTTCACGCGGACGATTCGAACGCGCATACACCAACATTTGCAGCCACAACGCTTTCGCTTGCGCCGCGCGGTCATTCAATTCCTGCGCGCGTGCGATGGCTTGCTGTGCCAACGTGGTTGCGTACTCGAAATCAAAACGCGCGCTGGGTGTCGCATAAATCGGAATGTGCGCGAGGAGCGCCTCAAGCTCCAACGCAGGGTCGTGGCGCGCGCGCGCGCTATTTTCCATCGCATCATAATTTTCGAGCGCAGCATCATACTGCGCGTTCAATTCGTACACGCGCCCGCGTTGGGTGTACAAATGCGCCAGTTGTTCGCGCGGCAATTCGAGCGCGGCGGACAATTCCAACGCGCGCTGATATGCCATCAACGCTTCCGTGTTGGCATAGACGCGCGCGGCTTGGTCGCCCGCGCGCACGTAATAGGTGAACGCGCGTCCCATCTCGCCAGCTTCGTCCCAATGTTGCGCCAACAACGACGCAAACACATTCGCATCCACCGTACGTTCCAACGACTCTGCGACAAAACGATGCAGGCGTTTGCGGTCGTTTCGCAACAACGCTTCGTACGTCGTCTCTTGGACGAGTCCGTGTTTGAACCAGTATTCGATTTCAGGGATATTTTGCGCGCGTCGCACCAAATCCGCGCGTTCCAAATGTTCTAAATTCGTTTGCAGCATCACGCGCCTTGAATCCTTTGCATCGCGCGCGTTAAAAAAGTCTCGCGCACTGCCTCTTCTTGTACAGTAGCCGCCAACTCTTGTACGACTTGGGTTGCCGCGTTCACTTGCCGCGTCGAGTCGGCGTCGCGTCCTTGCGCGCGGTACAACTGCGCCAACACCGCGCGGCTGCGCCATTCCCACGGTGGTTGTTTTGTTGCTTGTGCCGCGTCACGCGCTGCCAAAATCAATTGTTCCGCCGTGCGCGTGTCATTTTTGAGTAACAGTGCGCGGGCGCGCAAAAGCGCGAGACGCGGAATCGTTACGCCCGGTTCGAGATTCACCGCGCCGCGCTCCAATTTTTCCAATGCTGCCAGTGCAGCGTCCGCGTCATGGCGCACCAATGCGAGTTCCACGCGCGCCGCCCAGACTTGGCGCTGTCCCACCGTTACGGCGGGCGCGTCAAGCGGCAAGTGCAAGTCCATCGTTTCTTGCGCGTGTTCCAGCTCGTTTTGAACAACCAGCGCCGAAGCCAAAAAGCCGCTGCCGATGCCTTTCCAGTGCATTGAACCCAACTCGCGCGCCAACGCCAGTCCGTTTTCCAAATAGGGCAGCGCCAATTCAAAATTCAACAGCTGCGCGAAAATCTCGCCGCACACGATGGATGCGCCCGCGAGCCATTGCCGATGATTGATTTCGCGCGCCAATGTCATAGCAGCGCGCTCCAATTCTAACGCGCGTCCATACGCGCCTTGTCCCGCAAACCCTTCGCCCAAGACCATCATGCTGAATGCTTCGCCCGAGCGCCAACCCAATTGGCGCATCTCGTCCAAAATTTCTACAGTTCCTTTTTCCAAATCACGCGTTACGGGCTGAACCACCAAAACACTTGCTTGCAGAAACGTATGCTGCAAATAACTGAGCATGCGTGTATTCACCGTTGCCCATCGGTCGTTCAATTGTTCAAACAACGCGATGGCTGCCTCCACGTGTTGAACTGCGCCGAGATAATTTGCGCCAAGAATTTTTGTCATGCCCAGCAAGTCTTGTGTTTCCGCGACGCCGCGCGTATCGTTCAACGCTTCAAACATTTGCAATGCTTCTTGATGATACGCCGCCGCGCGCTGTGGTTCATCATTATTGACGTACCAATTGCCCACGCGATTCAACGTATGCGCGATGCGCGCCGTATCATTGCTCACGCGCGCCAACTCGAGTGCGTTTTCAAAATACTCGCCCGCGCGCGTATAATCGCGCGCCGTCCATGCAAAGCCCAAATCTATCAGACTCTGCCATTCGGCAAGCGCGTCGCCCTCTTGCCGCGCAATGTTCAACGCATGTTCCAAGTCCGCGCGCGCTTCGTCAAATTTTCCAATGCGCTCGTACACCACACCGCGCGCGCGATGCAGCGAATCGCGCGTGTCCGTTTGCAATTCGTTTGCTGCATCCAACGCGCGCGTATAAAAATCCACCGCTTCGCGATTGGCATAGCGCGCCGCCGCCGCCTGCCCCGCGCGTTCCAAATAAAATAACGCGCGCGCCGTTTCACCCGCTTCTTCAAAATGCTCTGCCAAACGCGGGGCGAGGTCATCCGGTCGTTCAGGATTCATGCGTTCCAACGTTTCCGCGACGAGCCGATGTAAACGTTTGCGGTCATGCCGCATTAACGACGCATACGCCGTATCTTGCACCAACGCGTGTTTGAACCAAAACGCGTTCTCTTGTTCTTCGGCATGTCGAATCAATTGCGCGTTTTGAATTTCATTCAATACGTTGGGCAGGAGTTGTAGCGCATGTGTTTGCGCGTGAAAATCAAAGTTCATAATTTATTCGCGTCCCACAAAACTCGCGCGCAATCCTTCGGGCATCCGCGCGGCGAAATGTTCGCGCAATGCGTTCGCCGCCTTGTCCTGCGCGTCCGCCGCGTTCACATCGCCGCGCGCCAACGCGAGCGCGCGCGCCATTTCCAACACGCGCAGCATACTCCATTGCGCGTTCATCGTTTCCGCGAGCGCGCGTGCTTCTTGGAGAAGCTCGTCTGCCGCATCTAAATCATTCATGCTCAAACATACCTGCGCGTATGTGAGCAGCACAACCAATTGATATTGCCGCATCTTGTTTGCGCGCATAGAGCCGAGCAATTCCTCACTCAAGCCACGCGCTCGCGTAAAATTTTTCTCTGCGGTAACAAATTCAATGTGCGCGAGCGCGAGGTCTGCGGCATAAAACGGATTGGCTTCGGGTTGAAACTCTGCAGGCGTATCGGCAAGCGTCGCACGCGCGGACTCTACCATTTCGCGCGCGAGATAGGCATGAACCAATGCGCCTGCCGCGACGGGACTCATCGCGGGAAAACGCTGTTCCGCCGCGCGCAACGCCAACGACGCGAGTTCAATCCCGCGTTCGGGCTGTCCGCAATCGGTGTACAAACGCGCCAAATCACTGCGCGTCAAAATCAATGTTGGCGGAAACACACTTTCGCCCAGTGCAATTGCCGCGTTCATCACCGTCATTGCTTTTTCAAATTCCCCGCGTTCAATGTATGCTTGCCCAATCCACGTTTGCGTAAATGCTTCGTTCCACGAATTGCCAATTTCGCGGCTGATGCGCAAACCCTCTTCTGCCTCTGCAATGGCTTGGTCGTAATTGCCAAACAGCAAATGAATCATTACGGCATAACCGTAATTGCTCGAAAGCATTGGCAAATTGTCCAGCTCATGCCACAGCGTGCGCGCTTCCGACGCGTACTCGATGGCGCGTTCCCTTTGCCCATGAAACGCGAGCAGCGGCGAAAAATCATTCAGCACATACGCCAACCGTTCGCGCAAATTATGTTCGCGCGCAATTTGCAATGCTTGTTCGCCGTACTCGGCGGCAAGTCTGCGATATGTGCCGACACGCGAATTCAGCAGCATCAAGTTCCACAAAATTTTCGCTTGCGCCTCTGCATCTTGTAACTCGCGCGCCAATACTAACGCGCGGTCACTCAATTCTTGCGCGCGCACCGCATCGTACACCACGCTCGGAATCGAATGGACTGTCGCGCGCGCCATCAATGCTGCCATTTCCAACGCGCGACTTGTACGTGCTTCTGCCGTCCGCAGCATCGCATCATAATTTTCTACCGCCGCGTGATAATTCCCCTGTACTTCAAGCACACGTCCGCGTTTCAAAAATAATTCTTGAAGTATTTCGTTCAGCACGTCGTCGCGCTGCGCGAGTTCCAACGCGTGCGTATAATGCGCGATGGCTTCCGTGTTTGCATTGACGCGCGTGGCTTGGTCGCCTGCTAATGTCGCATACGCAAGCGTTTTCGCATCATCGCCCGCGCTTTCGAAATGCTGTGCGAGCAGCGGCGCCAATTCCGCGCGGCGTTCGGGATACAATGTTTCCAACGAATCGCCGACGAGCCGATGCAATCGTTTGCGTTCTTGCATCAACAATGACGCGCGCGCGGTGTCCTGTACCAACGCGTGTTTGAAAAGGTACGTCAATTCCTCGTCGCGCAAACGGCGTACGAGTTCGCTCGTTTCCAAACGCGCGAGTTGAGTTTCAAGCACTGTCATTCACTCGCTGTACGAGACGCGTTTGTAAAAATGACGCGCTCAATTCGTTTGGAAGGAACGGCAGTAATTCCGCCAACGCGGCGCGCGCGTTGGCGATGGCAACAGCAGCATCTGCGCCCTGTGCGTGCGCCAAGTCCAGCTGCGTCACAGCAATTTCCAAACGCGCCCCGCGCAATTCCAACGCGTTTGCCTTTTCCGCTGCGTGCTGTAGCGTTTCGTGCGCGGATGCGAATTGCTGCTGCGCCATATACCAGCGCGCCAATTCATTCAAGAGCATTGGTTCCAAGATATGATATTCACTTGTTCGAATGCGCGTCAAGGCAACGTCTAAAATTTCGCGCGCCTCTGTCCACTGTTGCCGCGCAAGCGCGGCGCGCGCGCGGACGAGCGAAATGGCAGCCGCGCCCATCGGCAAAACGCGTTCATAAAAAAATTCACTGGGCGCGTCGCCGATTTCTTGGACCGCGTGCATGAAACGTTCCATATCGCCGCGTGCGTGCGCGGTGACCGCCAAGACGGCGTATGCCCAACCATTCCAATTGAGCGCCTGCTTTTTTGTGCGTTCCAAACCATCGTGCGCGATTTGTTCGGCGCGCATCGAGTCGCCCAAAAACGCCAACAGTTGCGCCAATTCAAAACGTGCCATCGCTATCGGACCAAATACGCCGATGGGGTCGCCCACGCGAATGCACTGTTGGAATAAAGTCAGGGCATCGTTCCATTCGCCGCGTTCCAAATGAACATATCCTTCGAGCATGTACGAGGTGGTCTCACCCCAAGGGTTGCCGATGGTCTGTGAGAGCGCGCGTCCTTCGTGCGCGGCGTCCAGTGCGTTTTGATAATCGCCGCGTATCAAGTACCCCATCCCCGAGGCATTCAAGTTGTCGGTCAGCATCGGTTTGTTGTCCAATTCGCGCCACAACGCGCGCGCGGCAACCGCGCACTCATCTGCCTTGCCCATTTCGCCCAGGTTGAGATAGGTATAGACCAAATCATTCAAGGTGTACGCAATCTGTTCGCGCCAATCCAACGTGCGTGCGAGCGCCAACGCTTGTTCGCCATAAACAACGCCTTGGTGCGGACCCGCGCCGCCGTATAAATTCAACAACATCATTATCCACAGCACGCGCGCTTCGCTGTGTTGGTCCTGCAAAGCGCGCGCAATGTGCAGCGCCTCTTGCGCAATTTCCATCGCTTTGGCAGGGTCATAACGTATTGCCGCAACAGCCAGCACTTTGGACAATTGCACCAGCGCGGCGAGTTCGAGTTCGCGGTCGCCGCGTGTGCGCGCGTGCTCGCGTGTTTGTTGATACAACAGATACGCCGCGTCATAATCCGGCGCAAGCTCGTACGCGCGTCCCAACTGCGTCATCAAGCGGATCAATGTTCCCGGCGCGTCTGCGCGTTCGCGCACCAAATCCAACGCGCGTTGATACGCCGCAATCGCCTCGGCGTATGCCGAAACGCGCATTGCCGCGTCGCCCGCGCGTTCGGCGTACTCGAGCGCTTTTGTCTCATCACCCGCCGCGTCATAGTGCTGCCACAAACGCGCAGCAAATTCATCCAAACGCTCGGCGTACAATTTTTCCAACGTTTGCGCGACCAATAGATTCAAACGCTTGCGTTCATTTTTCAACAGCGATTCTTGCGCGGTGTCCTGCACCAACGCGTGTTTTATCGAGTACGCGGGTTCGCTGTCTTTCAAACGGCGCACAAGGTCTGAAGCTTCGAGATGCGTTAGCGAGGTGGAGAGTTCCATGGGTCAGTTATCAGTTATCAGTAGCCAGTGGTCAAAAAAGTGAAACGTCAAACGTCAAACGTAATATTCTAACCATCATGCGAGCTACGCATCCGCTTATCCGCTTTCCATCCGCTGACGTATTCGTTCCAAACTCGCGCGATTTTCCTTTTCCGCAACCGGCACGCGGAATAGATACAAAATAATGTTGGCGAAAAAATTCAATGGGTAAAACGTGACCCGCAGCGAGACATGCGAAACGCTTGGCTCACTTTCGTCGCGCGCTTGAATGCGCAACCGCCATTGTGTTCTGAATACTTTATAGTCCGTCGCTTCCCAACCAATCAGCGTCGGCGGACGCACTTCGACGATACGCGCGTACGTCGTCATCGGGCGCGGGAAGTCTTCTATCGCTTCATATTTCGCGCCGACCTCGCCCATTTCGCCGCGCACCAATTTGATTTCCTTTACATTCGACGACCATTCCGCATGGCGCGGGAAATCTACGAGATACGCGTAAATTTTTTCAGGTGATGCGTGCATGTCAAGCGCGACGGTGTTGGACCACATGATTGGCTGATGGCAGATAGCTGCGACAAAAAACGTCGCGTCGCTATTTGCTATTTGCTAAAAAATACGCGCGATATTTTTCGGGCAACGTCGCGGCGATGGAATCAATCAACACGCGCGCGTGCGACGCTAATTCCGCCGCGCGTTCCAAATTATCTTGTGCGCGTTCCAATTTGCTCCAGTGCGCGTAGATTTGCGCCAAGACGCGCTGCGAGCCGATGCGGGTCGCGTAAGCGTGCGCGCGGTCGAATGCGGCACGCGCTTCGTCGAAACGTTTGAGCATGGTCAATGCGCGTCCGCGATACAAGTCCGCGTCGGCAACAAAACTAGAGATGCCGAATTGAATCAAATTCGTCGCGAGCGTTTCCGTATATTCAACGACTTGATTCGCGCGTCCACACGCCAATCCGATTTCGCCTTCGGCAATGATACTGGGCAGGTACGAAAATTCGAGTTCCGAATGTGCACGCGGGTGCGCGTCTTGCAAAATCATTTCTGCGCGTTCCACGTCGCCGCGCAAAAATGTCAGATACGCGAGCGCCGCTTTCGCGGGTCTGCGATACAACGGGATTTCGATTTCGTGATGAGCAATTTGAATCACGTGATAGCCGCGCTCGATTTCGCCAATCATGCTGTACGCGAGTGCCAAATTCGTTGACGCAATCAGCGCGATGCCTGTGCCGGTCCGCTGCGCGATGTCGTACGCAGTTTCCAAATCTTGTAACGCCGCGCCGTAATTGCCGACTTCGGCAAACCGAAAACCGCGATTGGTGTGCGCCAAACCCTGTCCCCACGCGCTTCCGATGCGCTCACTAATTTCTAACGCTTCGGCGTACAAAATTTCAGCTTGCGCGTAATCGCCCCAAACGTATTCAAAAATTCCCGAATTGTTGAGATTGTCCGCGAGCATCGGCAAAATTTCGAGTTCGCGCCACAACGCCCGCGCTTCCGTCAACGCGGCGCGCGATTTTTCGGTCTGTCCTTCCGCAAAATAACCATAATTGCCAAGGTCGTTCAACGTGTACGCAATTTGCGTTTTCAAATTCAATGTGCGCGCGAGCGCGAGCGATTGTTCGCCGTACTCGATTGCCGCGCGAGGATTGCCCGTAAAGCCACTCACCAAAAGCAAATTCCATAAAATTTTTGCTTCCGCTTCGCCGTCCTGCAATTCACGCGCGAGCGCGAGCGCGCGGTCACAAATTTCGCGTCCGAGACGCGGTTCAAAAACGGCGGTGGGCGTCGCGCGCAACGTCGCTTGCAGCATCAGCGCGGCGAGTTCCAAATGGGAATCGTTGCGCGTGCGCGCCAATTCACTCAAACGCGCGTACGTGTTTAACGCATTCGCGTAATCGTCGCGCAGCTCGTACATGCGTCCGAGTTTCGTCACAAGTGCGATGATGGTTTCGCGCGACGCCTCCAGACGCAGCGCCGCGTCCAGCGCGGCGCGATAATGCTCAATCGCTTCCGCTTTAGCAAAGACGCGCGCTTCGGCATCGCCCGCGCACACGCCATATTCCAAAATTTTCGCGTCGTCGCCCGCTTCCAAAAAATGTTTGGTGAGCAGCGCGGCATTTTCCTGCAACGCATTCGGATATGTCTGTTCGAGCGTTTCGCCAATCGCGCGATGCAGACGCTTTCGTTCATGTTTCAACAGCGACGCGTACGCGGTATCTTGGACGAGCGCGTGTTTGAACAAATATGAAACATCCAATTCGTCGAGCCGACGAACCAGTTCGGTATGTTCCAAACGCGCGAGCGGTTCCACCAGATTCATGTTTAGGAATCCAACAGCGCACGAACTTTTTCTTGCGCGAGAAAACTTGCGCGGAATTCTTGTGGCGCGCGCGCGGCGAGCCATTCGATAATTTCGCGCGCTTCTTGCTTTAACGCGTGGGCGTGTTCCACATTGCCGCGCTTTATTTCCAATTCACTCAACGCGCTGAGAATTTCCCACAGCACGGGACGCGCTTGCATGTAACGCGCGACACCCTCCGCTTCGCGCAATACGTTTTCCGCCGCGTCCCATTCGTTCAGCGCCAAATGCGCGCGTCCCTGTCGCAGTATCAAGTCGGCAAAGAAAAACCGAAATTGCAACGCGCGCAAACGTTTCGCCAATTCGCGCGTCGCTTCAATCGCATCGGCGTAGCGTTTTTCGAGCAACGCAATTTCTGCGCCGCCCAACGCGACAAAAATCGGTCCAAAGGTGGAAAGGTCATCCACATTCAGCATTGCTTGTGCGCGTACGAGAGCGTCCTTTGCCGACGCCAAATCGTGATTCAGCAAATACAGTCCCAAGAGACAGCCCGCGCGCCACGCTTCCATCATCATAAAACTCACAGGGAGCCGGAGGTGCGCTAGAATTTCAATCCCGCGCGCAGGTTCGCCCAATTCGCCGTACATGAGCGCGCGCTGGGTCTCGGCTATTTGGCGCGCGATAAAGAAACCGCTTTGTTCGGCAAGGCGAATGGTTTGCGCGCACGTCTCGAATGCTTGGCTGTATTCGCCGCGCTGGGCATAAATGGTGAGCAGTGAAGTATTGCTGTACGCCAGATTCCACACATTGCCAATCATTTGTGACAAGTCTTGTGCTTGCCGCGCGAAATCTTCCGCCATGTTCAATTCGCCGCCAACTTGCGCGGTCTCGGCGGTGGTGGAAAGATTGTCCACGAGCATCGGCAAATTGTTTTCCGCGCGAAAAATTTCGCGCGCTTCTGCCAACGCGTGCAGCGCGCTCGGCACAGATTCCGCCGTCACCAACGCGCGACTCACATCATTCAAAATATACGCGCGCAGTTCGCGCAAATTCAAACGGTCGGTGAGAGCTAACGCTTGCTTGCTGTACGCCACCGCTTGGCTTGCGCGTCCGTTAAAGTACGCCTGCTGCTGCATGTTCCACAAGGCGCGCGCTTCAGCTGCTTCCTCATGAATTTCGCGCGCGAGTTTCAATGCGGCTTGATTCACCGCGTGCGCCTGCTCTAAATTTTGCGCTTGATTCGGAAACGTGAATAACGTCGCCAATGACAACAACGCGCCCAATTCCAATTGCGGCTCGTTCCGCGTTTTGCCCAATTGCTCCAACGCGCGATACGCGTCCACCGCTTCTTCGTAACGACCCATCACTTCCAACACGCGCCCGCGCTGTTGATGCAAATGCAAAATATCAGCAACAGAAATTTGCAAACGCGCGGCAAGCAAGCTCGCCGTGTCATAGTGCATCAACGCTTCTGCCAACGCGTGGACGCGAAATGCCGCATCACCCGCGCGCCGCGCGTATTCGAATGTTTTCGCGTCATCGCCCGCTTCGGCGAAATGTTTTGCCAACAGCGCGGCATATTCATCCAAATCGTTCGGATACGCGCGCTCCAACGCCTCGGCGCACGCGCGATGCAAAGTGCGGCGGTCATTTTTCAAGAGCGAGCTGTACGCCGATTCTTGAATCAAGTTGTGCTTGAATTGATACGCCTCTTCGACTTGTTTGATGCGGCGAATCAAATCCGCGTGTTCGAGTTTGGTGAGTGGCGTGGTAAGCGTGAACATGGATGATATGTGAAACGAGATGCGAGAAACGAGAGCTGACCCCTGACAATTGTCAAAGAGGTTTGATTCATTCAGGATTCCATTGCGGCGCGCACGTGCGGTAAACTCAAAAACGATTCACGAAATTCTTGCGGCGTATGTTCAACAACAAATGTCAAAACTGCGCGCGCCTGTTCTCGATACGCGTGCGCTTGCGCGACGTTGCCGCGTTCGTTTTCGATTTCGCTCAAGACCGCGTAAATGCGCCAAAGGATGCGGCGCGAATCATATTGCTCTCCTTTGGCGCGCGCGTCATTGGCAACGCGGACCGCCTCGTCCAATTGCCCCAATTTTTGCAGCGCGCGTGCCTTGAGCGTTAGCGCCGCGAGATGAATCGAACGAATGCGCGCGGAAGCAAAGCGCTCGAACTGCTCATCCAACAGCGCAAGGGCACGCGCATAATCCCCTTCCGCCGCCGCCAATTCCGCATCCGCCAACACGGTCGTACCGCCGACAAACGGATTTGGCGGACCTTGCTGCATTGACGCATAACTCGCTCGCAATGTCATACGCGCCTCTGCCAGCGCGCCTTGCGCCACGTACAATTGTGCCAGCACGCCGAACGCATTCGACTGCCATACACTTTCGGAGAGTTCGGCGCGCGGGCGAATCACTTCAAGCGCGCGCGGAATCTCGCCTACATATGCATACGTCAACGCCAGCAACATTTTCATGGTCTCGAGCGCAATTTGAAAACCAACCTGCTGCGCGAGCGGCAAACCCTCTTGCGTTGCCGCCAACGTGTTCGCCACATCGCCGCGTTCGAAATAAATAAAGCTGCGCGTCATCTGACTGTGCGCCATCGTCCACGCATTGTGAATCGTGCGACCAAGTTGAAACGCTTCGTCAGAATACAAGAGCGCCGTGTCATGCTGTCCAAGCGTACTCGCGGTGGTTGCGAGCGTATTGAGATTGTCGGCGAGCATGGGCTTGTTGTCGAGCGCGCGCCACAGCGTCTGCGCCTCACGCAAAAGTCCAAGTCCCTCTGTAATTTGATTGTTGAGAAAGTACGCGCGCCCCGTGTCATTCAGCGAATACGCCAATTGCTCCTGCAAATTCAGTTCCCGCGCGAGCGCAATGGATTGTTCGCCATACATAATCGCTTTGGCAGCGTGACCGCTAAAATGCGCGAGCAGCAGCAAGTTCCACAGAATTTTTGCTTCCGACGCGCGGTCTCCCAATTCGCGTGCGAGTGCAAGCGATTGTTCCGATAATGCATGCGCGCGCGGCGCGTCAAATTTTGCATTGGGCGTTGAATGAATGGTTGCGCGCTGCATCAGCGCGGCGAGTTGCAAGGCGCGGTCACCGCGCGCGTGGGCGGTGGTTTCCATTTCAGTATAACTGGCGAGCGCGCGCTCATAGTCCCCCACAAGTTCCCACGCGCGTCCGCGTTTGGAAAATAACTCGCGCAATGACGTATGCCCGTCGGGAATTTCTTGCGCGTGCGCGATGGCTTGCGAATAGAACGCAATCGCTTCGGCGTTCGCATACACCCGCGCCGCCAAATCACCTGCGCGTGAAGCATACTGCAATGTTTTCGCGTCGTCGCCTGCCGCGTCGTAATGCTGCGCCAACACCGCCGCGTATTCGTTCATCGTTTGCGCAGGATAGATTTTTTCGTACGCCTGCGCGACAAGTAGATTCAAGCGTTTGTACTCCCCGTGCAGCAGTGTGGACTGTGCGGTATCCTGCACGAGTGCGTGTTTGAAAAAATACGCGGGTTCTTTAGCATTCGTTGAAGGGTCGTTCCACGCGCGTACCAGTTCCGCGCGCGTGAGTTCGCTCAATCCTGCCTCGATGCGTTTTTTCAGACGCGCGTTTTTGGTTGGACGCGGCGCGCGGGTTTTCGTTTTCAATTCATTACCTCGCGCACGTGCGGCAAATTCAAAAACGATTCACGAAATTCTTGTGGTGTATGTTCGACAATAAATTTCAAAACTGCGCGCGCCTGTTCTCGATACACGTTCGCTTGTTCGAGATTGCCGCGTTCGTTTTCCATTTCACTCAACGCCGCGTAAATCTGCCACAACATACGGCGCGCTTGAATCTCTTCCGCGACTTGACGCGCTTGATGCAAGAGGTCAAACGCGTGTGCAGTATCACCCAAGGCGCGCGCCGCTTGCGCTTGAATGTAAAGGGCGTCATGCAGAGAAGCTGCGAGTCCAAATTGTCGCAGCTCGTTCACGCGCTGTGACATCAGTTCCGACGCGCGCACAAATTCGCCGCGCGCGTATGAATAATTGCCGAGCGCGATGACGCCATACATTGCGGCGGGACCGCCGCTCTGGTTCGCATTTTCAATTTGCGCGGCGGCGAAAGCGCCTTGGACGGCGTCCAAATCTCCCCGCGCCAGATAAAAATTCGCGAGCATGACCCAGCCCCACGCGCGAAAAAATTCGGGCAGCGGGTGATTCAAGATTTCACGCGCGGTCTGTGCCATTTCCTCACCGTGTGCGTACGCACCGATGATGCCGTACATCCATGCGATTTGCGTGTATGCCAGCGGTCCGTTGAAAGAGAGTTTCATTTCCAACGAGACGCGCAAAATCTCTTGCGCCGTTTGCAAGGCGCGGGCAAATTCGCCACGCTCCATCAGTGGAAATAATTTTGTGCCTTGATTCGACAGCAAACTCAGTTTGCTGTCAATCGCTTTGCTGATTTCGATGCCCTCTTCGGTCAACGCGAGAGCTCGGTCATACTCTCCGCGCATCATGGTGAGCGTTGCGGATTGCATCAGCGCGTCTGCCAGCATCGGTTTGTTATCCAACTCTTTCCAGAGCGCGCGTACTTCGGCTTGGAGCGACGACATCTTTTCCATTTGTCCGCTTTGCAGATACGCGCGCGCAAGGTCGCCCAAAATATACGCGAGCAGCTCACGCGCGTTCAATTCGCGCGCAAGGGTCATGGCTTGTTCGCCGCACCGAATTGCCTCTGCGCTTTCGCCGCTGTAGTGATGAAGGATGAGTTGGTTCCAAAGGTTTTTTGCTTGCGCCAGACGGTCTCCCAAGGCGACGGCAATTTTTTCTGCTTCCGCTGCGAGCGCAAGCGCGCGCGCGCGGTCAAACACAACGGACGGGGCGGAATGTAGTTTGCCTTGAAGTAACAATGCTTCGAGTTCGAGGGCGCGGTCATCGCGGGTGCGCGCATATTCGCCCATCTCTTGATACGTCGCTAAGGCAACGGGGTCGCGCCCTGTCACTTCGTACACGCGTCCGCGTTTGGTGTAGAGATGAATGTACTGCGCGGTCGTCGTGTGGATTCGTTTCGCCGCGTCGAGCGCTTGCGTGTAAAACGCGATGGCTTCGACGTTCGCATACGCGCTGGCGGCAATGTCGCCCGCGCGCATTGCATACGCCAATGTTTTTGCATCGTCGCCCGCGTCGGCGTAATGCTGCGCGAGGCGCGCGGCAAATTCATCCATACAACGGTCGGCGTACATGATTTCGTACGCTTCGGCAACGAGACGATGCAAACGCTTGCGCTCGGCGCGCGTCAAGGACGCGTACGCCGTGTCTTGAATCAACGCGTGCTTGAAAATCATTGTTGCCGAACCCGCTGTCGAATCGAACTCGTCGGTGCGGCGCACCAACTGCGCGGTTTCGATTTCCGACAGTGTAAGATGTAATTTACGTGGTGCAGCAGCAGTAGCGCGAAAATCGTAATTCATAACGTCTTGTCTAGTGCGAGCTATTTTTTTTATGCCTCGATTTGCGCCAATACCTCGCGCACGCGCGGCAATTTCAAAAACGAATCGCGTAATTCTTGCGGCGAATGCGAGTGTATAAACTCGATTACGGCACGCGCTTGCTCGCGGTACGCGTTTGCTTGGCTCACATTGCCGCGTTCGTTTTCCATTTCACTCAACGCCGCGTAAATCTGCCACAACATGCGGCGCTGGTGAATAGTTTCCGCCGCGTCGCGCGCTTGCTGCATCGAGTCCCATGCTCCATCGTCTTGCTTCAATTCACGCAGCGCCAGTGCGCGCAGGTACAACAATTCCGCAAGCCACAGACGGTAGCCATCGTCCTGTTGAATTTTGATGCAGGGTTCCGCCGCCTCAAGCGCCTTGGTCGGTTCATGCTGCCCCACCGCCAAACCCGCCTCGGCGATGGCGAGCTGCATCCACACAAAAACCTGTGCGTTGGAGGTGAGGTATGCCCGACCGGTCGCGATGTCTTGAGCCGCTTGCGCCCAATCGCCGCGCAGCACATTTGCGCGCGCAAGGCTCGCATACGCCAGAGCGCGAAAAAATTCCGGTGCATGAAAGGCAACGCCGGCGCGTGCGCGCCGGTCAAACTCGCGTGACAGCTCCATTTCGCCAAGGGTTGCCGCAAGGAGAACAAAATTCCCAGGACTGACGGCTTGTCCCAGAGCATCCAGTCCGAGTCTGATTGCGAGGCGCGTCACTTCATGTCCTTCGCGCCATACGGTTGCAATGTCGCCCAATTCAAAATAGCAGCCCGTCATGAATGACCGATTAAACATCACCCCCAAATCGTTCCCGATGCTCGAAGCAACCGCCGCACCTTCGGTGCTAATTTCAATGGCGCGCGCGAATTCGCCGCGGAAATACAGGAACTGTGCATAGCTGCCGAGATTGTCTGCAAGCATCGGTTTGTTATCCAACGCCCGCCAGAGCTCGCGTGCCTGCAGATTGGCAACTGTGCCGCGCTCGAAATTTTTTGTCAAAATACATGGCAGCGTCAAATCGTTGAGGATGTATGCAATTTGCTCGCGCATATCATGTCCGTTTGCGTTCAAGTCTTGCGCAATCGCCAACGCGCGTTCACCGTATTCGACGGCACGCTGCGGCTGTTGGGTGTGTGTCGAGAGCAGCTGCATATTCCACAAAATCTTTGCTTCCGCCGCGCGGTCGTTCAAATCGTTGGCGAGCGCAAGCGCCTGTTCTGCGAGTTCTTTGCCTAATGTTGGTTCGAACGTCGGCATTGGTCCGCAGCGCAGTGTGGTTTGCAGCATCAACGCGCCGAGCTCCAACGCGCGGTCATTCCGCGCTTGCGCAAAGGTCAGCAGCTCTTGGTACTCGAACAACGCTCGTTCGTAATCTCCTTGCACCTCATGTACACGCCCGCGCTTGGTGTAGAGGTGAATGAACTGCGCGGTCGTCGCGCCGCCGCGTTTGGCTGCCTCCAACGCTTGCGTGTAAAAAGCAATCGCTTCGATATTGGCGTATTCGCTCGCGGCAAGGTCGCCCGCGCGCATCGCATACGTCAATGTTTTCGCGTCGTCGCCGGCTTGCGCGTAATGCTGCGCCAACACTGCCGCAAATTCGTCCATACAACGATTGACGTAAATTGCTTCGTATGCGCGCGCGACGAGCAAATTCAAACGACGATATTCGCCGTGCAGTAACGTGGACTGCGCGGTATCTTGCACGAGCGCGTGTTTGAAAAAATAAGCGGGTTCGGCATCGTTCAAGGCGCGTACGAGTTCCGCGCGCGCGAGTTCGCGCAAGCCCGCCTCGACGCTTTTTTTCAAGCGCGTGTGTTTGGTTTGGCGCGGCGTGCGCGTTTTTGTTTTCATCTCGACGCATCCCATATTACGCGCGTGCGCTTGATTTCCAGCTGCGCGTTGCCTATTTCAAAAAGTTGGATGCTCTGTGCAAAATGTTCTGCCGCGTCTTGACGTGCGAGCGTTTGTGCCAAAACACGGCGCGCGAGTCCTTCTGAAAAAACATTCCCGACACTGCGTGCCATTTCGATGGCGTGTTGCGCGCGTGTGTGCGCTTCTGTGATATTCCCTTGACGCAAAGCAAGTTCCGCATACGCGGCAGAAAATAAATCGGCGAAAAAAAGTTGTCCGCCTTGCTGCGCGGCGAGCTCTTGGGCGCGCACAAAATTTTGTTTCGCCGCCTCAAAATTTCCGAGATACGAATGCGCCCACCCGCGCGCGTTGTGCGCGAGAAAAATCAAGAGCTGGTCATCGAGTTGCCGCGCGGCAACGAGCGCGTCGTTCGCGTGCGCCAGCGCCGCATCATAATCCCCGCGTTGGTGATGAATGAACGATGTGAAAATGTGACTGTCACCGATGCCGGTTGGCGTTCCTAATTCACGCGCGCGCGAAAATGCGCGCCCCGTTTCCTTCAAACCCGCGTCAATGTTGCCCTGCGCGGCGCGCGCAAATCCCAAAAAACCCACCGCCAAAACCCATTCGTACCAATTCGCGGATTTTTCCAACAACGGCGCGGCTTGCGCGAGCAATAGTTCGGCTTGCGAAAATTTTCCTTGCGCGACGAGCGCGCGTCCAATCACGTTCGAAGGAATCGCCAACAAGGTTTCATCTTGCACGCCCGCGTGCGCGATTTCCAACACTTGCTGCAAATACGCAATCGCCTCGCGCTGTTGATTGAGATGCGAATACGCGTCGCCCATCCAAAAATGCACGCGCGCCAAACGTTCGCGGTCTTGCGGTTCACTCGGTTCGCGCAACAAATTTTCGGCGACACGTAATTTTTCCAAACACCAATCGGGTCCTTGTGCGCGCAGCGAAACGGCGACGAGTTTTACAATGACATCTACGCGTTGGCGCTGTTGGTCATTGGTTTCAGACAAACGCGTTAACGCGTCAAGCGCGCGTTGATAGTACGCCGACGCTTCAGGATGCGCGAATACGCGCGCGGCATCGTCACCGGCGCGTTGTGCGTACACAAATGTTTTCGCATCGTCCCCCGCATTGAAAAAATGATGCGCGAGTTCGCCCGCCAATTCGTCGGCGTGTGCTTGATGAGCTTGTTCGAGCGAATCGCCAATGACGCGATGCAAACGCTTGCGTTCATTTTTCAACAGCGATTGATACGCGGTGTCTTGTACGAGCGCGTGTTTAAAGAGATATTCGTTCGTCTGCAAACGGCGCACGAGCTCTACGTATTCCAAATGCGCCAGCGGATTGGAGAGATTCATAGGGCAGCGCCCGCGGGCACGTCGTTTTCAGCAGCACGCGCCAACGAATTTTGATATTCCTGTATTTCGGCGCGCGCCGCTTGCGTTTGTACGGTGCGCCCTTGCGCGGCATACACGTTGCTCAGAGTGTGGAGAGTTCGCACGAGCGAAGGAATCATTTGATTGCGGCGATAAAATTGGAGAGTTTCATTGAGCAAAATTTCCGCGCGTTCCATTTCGCCGCGTTCGACAAGCATCTCGCACATTGCTTCCGCGATGAGCGCCATACTCATTACATCGTCCATCGCGCGGGCGCGCGCATAGGTCTTTTCCAAATCCGCAAGCGTGTCACGCTTTTCGGTGTAATAACTGGCGACCGCCAACCCCATCTGCCCCAAGTTTTCGAAGGCGTCCGCGCCCGCATATTGCGATTGGCGAATGGCTTCGCGGAAGGTATCCGTCGCGTCGCGCGTGTGCTGCGCCATCAATTGATTGAAACCGACACACAAATACGCGCCGCACACACAATCCATATTGTCAGCGGCATGTGCTTTGCTCAAGCCGCGCCGCCCAAATTCCAACCCACGCGCGGCGTCACCTGCTTCGAAATATGCCCACCCCGTGAACAAGTCCACATCCGAGGCAATCATCGGAGACTTGACGCGTTCCAGTAACGCTTGCGCGCGCATGGACGCCGCGCGCGCGTTCGCAAATTCGCCCAAACGGGCGAGCGCCCACGCTTTCGCGCTCCACGAAACTGCTTGCATGTCATCATCTTGAAAACACTCTGCCAGTTCAATGGCGCGGTCATACAAACCAACGGCTGCGCGCGGGTCGGGGTCCAGAGTCGCCATCCCCATAAAGTATGTTGGCATGACCGCGTAACGTTCATCGCCCAGTTCTTGAATCAGCGTGAAACATTCGGTCAGCGGCAAAAGCGCGCGCAGGTTGTGTCCCTGCAAATTATGGATGCTGCCAATGCGATAAAGCAGTTGTGCCAGACGCCGCTTGTCCTCCATTACGCGCGCCAGCTGTTCTGCGTCTTGCAATGCTTTTAGCCGCTCTGCATAAGGGCGATATTTCGCGCTGGCGTCCGCCCACCCCAAAATCGCATCAATCCTTTTTTCGCGCGGCGCGTCGGAAATTTTTTCCAGCGCGGCTTGGGCGCGTTCAAACTGCTGCATGGCTTCGCGCATCGCAAACACGCGCAGCGCGTGCGTACCCGCGCGCTGTGAAAAATCGGCGGCGCGTTCCCATTCCTCCGCGTGCCAATAATGTTCCGCGAGGCGCGCGGCGTTTTCGTCCAACGCGTCGGGATAACACGATTGCAGGGCATGTGCGGCAGCGCGATGAAACGCGCGCCGTTCATTTTTCAAAAGCGACTGATAGGCAGTGTCTTGTACGAGCGCGTGTTTGAACAAATACGATTGTTCCGAATCCAACGCGGCCCGGACGAGTTCGCTGTACAGCAGCTCCGCAAGGGAATGCTCGAGCGCGAGACCTTTCACAGTACACGCTCCAAAATGCGCGTGACGAGCCACAATACAATTGGCAAAATCAATGCGGTGAGAAAGCCGGTGAGCGTGCCGCGTTCCCAGGGCCAGGTCGGAATTTTGTCGAGCGTGTCGCGTTCAATAACAAGATTCGTCAATGCTTTGTTCCAATTGTCCATCGGTTGAAATTCGTTCGCATCCATCGCTTGATGCACGCGCGCTGTCAGTTGTTCAAACCGTTGATTTACGGCACGCAACAAGCGCGCTTTTTCGTGAACGATGCGGTTGTGCATTTCGCGCAGCGGTAAGAGGAAACACGCGACGGCAGTGACAATCGCAAACAGCATCGCGCCCAAGAGCGGCGCGTTTGTCATCACTAACGTTTGCTGTGAGGCAAACAAATAATACACTGGTGCAATGAGACCGATGGCGATTTGCGCGGTGAGGGACGAGAACGCGTACAAAGACGATGCCTGATACAAATTGATTTGACGCGCGCGACGATGCACACGACTGACCTGACGCAAAAGATACAATGCGCGAAAAATCCCGATGCCCGCCAAGAGAAGTGCAGGAAATTGAATCCAAATCAATTGCGCCAAAACCGCGAATACATTCGTACCATAGCGCTGAACAATTTCTTGCGGCAGGACGAGATAAAAAATCACGTCGCCAAGAATGGCGATAGACGTGACCATCAGAGTCAGTCGCGCAGGCATGTTCATCAAGATGTATTCGAGTTCAGCATATTCCGCATCTGTCACATCAAGCACAGGGCGAAATTTGGCAAGTTGATTGCGCGCCACATGACGAATGTACAACCAAAAGCCCAACACATACGGCGTGAGGGGAATGAAAAAAGCGCGGGGTATGTCAATGCTCGGGAATGGGAGTGTCCCATTCCACCACAACACAACTTGGAGGTACGCAAATGGAATAACCAATAGCGCAACCAGATACACCCACGTCGGTCCCGGCAAGCGTTCGATGAAATCGAGCAAGCGGTCGAACCAACTCGATGCGTAGGGGGGGGTGAAAGGTTTGGGGGTCACGTTTTTGGAATAGGTTGTGTGTAAAGCAACACACGCGTTTCTTTTAATTCACCCATCAGCCCCGACGCTTCAAATTGTGCCGACGCTTTTTCAAGATGCTCGCAGGCTGCATCATTTTCTCCGCGTTCGTGCAAAACTTTTCCCCACGCGACGCGCGTGCGCGCGGCTTCGAGAGGCGCTTGACATGCTTCGTATGCCGCAAGACTAGCTGCGAAGTGTACGTGTGCTTGTTCCCGTTCGGGCGGCTGCATCTGCAGACATGCTTCTCCCCAAATTCGCTGCGCCCATCCCTGCGCATACCACCCGTCAATCGAGCGAGCGAGAATCAACGCCTCTTGCGCGAGTTGCTGTGCCTTGTTCACGTCTCCAAGTTGCAATGCGATTTCGGCGTAGATCGCGCCAGCCCAATCACTGAAAAATGGCTGTCCACCCATTTTTTCACGCAGGTACTGTGATTCGCCCATGTGCGCCTGTGCCGCGTCGCCTTGACCAAGATGACTTTCACTCAGCGCCAGCATCGTCAGTCCTATAAACCGATAGAGTGGATCATTCCCGATACGGCTGTTTTCAACGGCTTGTCGGCTGTGTTCGAGCCGGATGGGCATTGACCTTTCCTGCAGGGCAATGTTGGCGAGACTAAAATGAGCGAACGTGCTTGCGCGCAAATTATTTGTCCTATCCAATTTCATCGTTGCCGCTTCAACCAGCTCACGTGCCTCTTCAAGTCTTCCAAGGTTCGCGAGCGCTGTACTCAAATGCACAAGACACACCCATTGCCACCCGTCCGGTTGGTCCATGAATACGTCCCATGCCTGAAAAAGGAGCGGTAATGCCTTGCCAAAAAATCCTTGACCATTCAGAGCAGCACCAATCAGTACCGAAGGCGTTGCGAGCAGCTGCGGCTCGCCAAGGTCTTGCGCTTTGGCAAGCACTTGCTCATACACTTGCATTGCCTCCGCGATCTGATTGGTCGCAAGAAAAATTCCCCCTCTTGTCAGATGAATCTGGGCAAGCTGGATTTGATCCTCTTTGGCATTGTTGGACTCGACAGCAAGAGCGCGCGCAGATTCTTCCAAAGTGTCGAGCAACGCGAGGTCTTGCCCGGCGGTGTCACTCGTCCAACGCAGATCGAGAAACCGCAGCGCGAGGTCAATTTTGCGGCGACGATTCGGGGCAGAGTCGGTTACTCGCGCGATGGCATCCAATGCTTGGGCATAATGCAGCCGCGCTTCAGGATACGCCGAGACACGAAGGTCCGCTTCTGCGGCGCGCGCGGCAAACTCACACGTCTTGTCATATACATCGGCTTGAGCGTAATGATGCGCGAGGACGGCGGCATACTCATCCAAGCGTTCGGGATAAAAACTTTCCAATGTCTCCCCAACAAGTTGATGCAAACGTTTGCGCTCATGCCGCATTAAGGAATTGTATGCCGTGTCCTGCACCAACGCATGTTTGAACAAATACGCAGGTTCGATTTCCAACAGCGCGCGGATGAGCTGCGCTTGCTCCATTTCAGACAATGACGCGTCCAAATTTCCACGCGTCCGACGCGGCGCATGGAAATCAAAATTCATCTTGTCAGAAAAACGAAACTGCGCGCTGTTGTTCATGAAGGCTTACGCGTTCCGTTCCTGGTCCGCCGCCAGCACTTGCTCCAACACCTTGACTTGAAATTTTCTGCCAATGACCGACGCGATTTGCAAAACGCGTTTCGCGTCTTCGGGCAAGCGGTCAATGCGCGCGATGAGAACACCTTGCAACGTGTCGGGAATGTCAATCGTGTTGATTGGTTTCGCCACAATCCATTGGTCATCTTGACGCGCGAGATTGCCGCGGTCAATCAACATACGAATCACTTCTTCGACAAAGAACGGATTACCTTCCGCTTTGGCGAGAATCAGTTGGCGCACATTTTCAGGTAGCGATTCAATTTCCAAAAGATTCGTTACTAGCTCTTGCGAATCTTTTTCCGAAAGCGGTGCAAGATGCAATTCCGTCATGCCTGCGCCCGCGATTTCGCGCGCGTTCGTGACCAATTTCCAACCCGGCACGTCTTTGTCAGGACGCGTGATGAATGCAAACACCACGGGCGCTTCGGCAACAATGGGATTCACTTGCGACAACAATTCAACCGAGGACGGGTCAGCCCAGTGAATGTCTTCGCAAATGATAATGAGCGGAGATGATTCCGCGCATTTTTGTAAAAAGCGTTTGTACGCGGTAACGTATTTCGCCTGCAGCGCGGGACCGTCGAGATATTTCACGCGCGCTGCCATATCTTCTTCTAATTTCACGCCGAGCAGATGCCCAAGAAAGGGATACACGTCTTTCATTTCATCGGCGAATAAATTTTCCATCGCGCCTTTGAGGGCGGTGTGCGTTTCTTCTTCGGTTGCGCCCGCAGGCGCACCGACGAGCGCGCGCAAAACATCCGCACTCAAATGATGCGCCATCGAAGAACCGTATGACAAACAACGACCTTCCACCCAGCGCAGCGATTTTTCGCCTGTCTCCATTAACGCGGCTTTGCGCCATTCGGCAATCAGACGCGATTTTCCCAAACCCGCTTCGCCAATCACCGCGACGCTCGAACCGTGATTCATTTTCACATCGTCCGCGATTTGCAACAGCGTGGAAAATTCGCGGCGGCGTCCCACCATCGGCGACGAGAGTCCCGCGATGCCGCGCGTTTTGATTGCGCCGCGTTTCGCTTCCAACACGCGATAGACATGCACCGGTTCGGCTTTGCCTTTGACTTCCATCAATCCTTTGTCTTGAAAATCAAACAACGCGGGGACGAGGCGATGCGTATTTTCGGTAATGAAAATCGTGTTCGGGTCGGCAGCCGTTTGCATCCGCGCGGCGAGATTGATGGCGTCGCCCATTGCGGTGTATTCAAATTTGTAATCACTGCCGATGTTACCGACGACGACGAGCCCCGTGTTCAAACCCACGCGCACGGAAAAATCCATCCCATACTGTTTTTGAATTTTTTCGCGGTACGTCTCGATGCTTGAAATAATTTCAAGCCCCGCGAGAATCGCGCGCTGCGGGTCATCTTCGTGCGCGAGCGGCGCGCCAAAGAACGCCAGAATCGCGTCGCCCATCAAGCGCGCTACCGTGCCTTCATAATCATGCACGGGCTTGATGAGATATTCGAACGCGTTGTTCATAATCTCTGCCCATTCTTCGGGGTCGAGCTGTTCCGCCATCGAGGTCGAACCTTTGACATCGCAAAACAAAATCGTCACGATGCGTCGTTCGCCTTCCACCGCTTTCGAGGTGCGCGCCGCATCAAGTTTCGCGGCGACTTCTTTGGTCATGAATTTTTCGACGAGCGACTCGCGGGAAGTCGAGACCGGCGACGGGGGATTAGCGAGCGGGGGCGCGGTGGGGGGGGGTGATGCAGTAACTTGGGGCTGGAGATTAAAGCCGCAGTTGTTGCAAAACTTTGCGCCGGCGGGATTCACCGTGTTGCAATTGGGACACGCGCGCTGCTGCGGCTGTCCGCAATTGGAACAAAATTTCGCGCCTTGCGGATTTTCAAAATTGCAATTCCAACATTTCATTCTTTTGCTCCTTTGGCATATCGCGTTTCGCAAATCGCGTCGGCAAATTGCCGCTCGCAAATTACAGTTGATGTTCGGCTTGAATGTTTGACGACAACACTTTTATCCCTCATCCCCCTTCGACTTTCGCTCATGGGAACCTCATCTCTCATCCCTGCTCTCATGGACACACTTGGAAATTTACCCACAAGTCAGCGCCGTTCGTGCGTTTGAACGCGATGCGCCGATTCTGGTCATCTTCATAGACTACGCGCGCGCGGAATGGAATGCACGGACCACCACCCGCGACTTTCCAACTGTCACCGGTTGCGCGTTCGTTCGTGCCGCTTGGAATTTGTGGCTGTTGCGCGTCGGCTTGTCCGTACGGATTTCTTTTGTTGGCATCCTGTTCCCAAATTTCCACGAGCCATTTGTAATTTTGCGCGCGTCCGGTTGAATTTACAAAGGTTGCAAAAAATGTAACCGGCTCGCCGCGTTTTGGCGCGCGCGGCGTAAAACGCAAACTGTTGACATACACCCCGGGCTTGATGATTGCCGTTGGTACATTCGTCGTCGTCGTGGCTGTCGCAATTATATTCGTATCGGGTGTTACCGTTGCATTGACATCGGGTGTTGCAGTGGGCGGCGGTGGTGTGAAGGTCGAAATTGTAAATTGGTCAAAGCCCACGCCCGTATTCGCTTCCGCATTGTAAAAAAAGAGTCCGACGTATCCGCTCGCAATCGTGGAATCAGTGACGCTGCCGACAAATCCATCATTCAAATAAAAATCGAACTTGGCGCCGCGCATTACCACCGTGAAAAAATTAAAATCAGTGGGACCCGTTTTGACCAGCGGTGATGCCGTGTACGGAATAAGGTCGGTGTATTTTTCATCTTTGTACAACGCGACATTGTACCTGCCGTCATTTGTAACCGTGAACACATAATACTGTTTGCCGTCCGCGTCCGCGCGAAACACAACACCGTATTCGTACTTGCCAGTGCCTGTGGTGAAATAGCCCGTCGCATCAATGACCGCATCCGCGTACTCGGCATCATAAAACGTATAACGCGTTGTCGGAACATGATGCAGCATCGAGTATTCGCCAAGTTCGCAAGCATACGTGCGCGTTTCGTTGCTGCCTTCAAAGAGCGGACACTCGTCGGCAAAAAAATCCGCGTCGAACGAGATAAACGCCTTGGGAATTTCCGGTGTCGGCGTACCTGCCCCTGTGTTTGTTGCCAACGCAGTGGGCGTTTGCGGAATTGCGCCCGTCGGCTCGAAGGTGACGAGTGGCGGTTCAGTTGCCGCAGAGACCGTTGGTGAATTGAGTGCCACAAAGGTCGGGGTTGCGGTTACGTTGACAATGCTTTGGGTTGGCGTTGCCGTGCCAAAGAGATTCACTTGCGTTGTAATGATGCCCGTTGCGTTGAGCAGTGCGTACGCGCCAATTCCGCAGACACACAACAACACGAGCGCGCCCAGCGCGAGCAACGGAACAAGATTATTGGAACGCGGCGATGTTTTGGGTTGTGCGGTGAGAGGTGCGGGATGCGTCGCGGGGTCGGCAGGCACCCACGCATCCTGTTGCTGTATGAGCCATGCGCCGCTTTCGGGGTCAACGCGCCACGCGCGTCCATACTCATCGCGTACATTCAATTTTTGCAATGCCGCGTCGAATTGCGCGCGCGTGAGACGATTGGTCGCGAGTTGTCCTTTGAGGAGAAAGAACTCGCGTTCGGCTTGTTGAAATACTTTATGATTCATGCGTTTTGCATTTCCAAACGGAGCGAAACAGTTTGCAGATACGCGTCGCGCGCGGCGGGTTCGGCAAAGAGATTGGCGATTTCAGTCAACATTGTTTGCGCGTGCGCGCGTTTTTCGTTCGCTTCGGATGCGCGTCCCAACGCGTCTAAACTCGACGCCGCGCCGAGTCGCGCGTCAAGAATGATTGGGCGCAAATTCATTGCGAGGGCGCGCCTTTCCGCGTCTTTGAACAATTCGAACGCCCGCGTGTGTTCCCCGCGCGCGGCTTGCAATTGTCCATCTTGCAGCGCGACGAACGGTTGATACGGAAGCATTCCTTTTTCCTCAGTGAGCGCGCGCGCTTCGTCAATGAGGGTTTGCGCCGCGTCAAAGTTCCCGCGTTGTTTGGCAATTTCCGCGAGACCGAGCAAATTGCGCGGGCGCATAAGCAAACGGAAAAAGGATGGATAGTCGAGCGCACCCGTGAACAATTGTTCCGCCAATTCGAGCTCACCGCGCTGTAACGCGCTCCATCCGATATCCGCCCATGCGGCGCCATTCACCATACCCCCGACCATGTTCTTTGAGAGCTCGAGTGCCTGTTCACGATATTCGAGCGCACGCTCGAGTTCGATTGCGCCTGCAAGCATTACACCGCTCAACGGCGCTTTAGCCATTGTAATCAAAAACGGCATGAACTCGGCAAAAGGTTCTGCGGCGCGCAGTGTGGTTTGGAACGTGTGGACTGCCGCGCTGTATTCGCCGCGCTGCCAATATGCCCAGCCCGCGCCCCACAAACCAAACACGACCATAATCGTCAAGCCAATGCGTTCGCCAATTTCTGCCGCTTCTTGCCCCGCTGCAATTGCGGAATCCAACTCGCCCTTGCGCCAAGCGAGAATTGATTTCGTCGTCAAGATGTCCGACTGAAATTCACGATTGTTTAGTTCTAGCGCCAACTTCATCCCTTCCGCCGCGACTTGTTCTGCATCATCAAAGCGCAACATGAACGTGTACGTGCTGCTGAGATGCGCGAGCCCCCACAGCATTTGTTCTTGTACGTTGAGGTCTTTGCCCACCTGTATCGCGTCGCCCATGTAATGCATTGCGGTATCAAAGTCGGATGAGCCGAGACTGATTTGGCAGCGGATGACAAACATTTCACCGAGACCCACTTTGTCTTGATACGCGCGCGCGAGTTCCTCGGCTTGTACAAGTAATGGCTCGGCTTTATCCGGCTGTCCCATACGCAGCGAAAGAATGTTGGCTTGTTTGTTTAACGCGGAAATTTGCATCAACGCATCATCATGTGCTTTGCCGACCTCCAACATTTCTTGAAAAATAGATACGGCGCGCGGCAATTCGGGCGTGAAGGATAGCGCGTTGCCGAGACCTTCGTACGCGCGACGTAACGCGGCAACATCATCCAATTGTTTTGCAATTTCGCGCGCGCGTTCGTAATACGCCATCGCTTCCGTCGTCGCGTATGCGCGCGCGGCGTTATCTGCGGCTTGCAACAGAAACGGCAGCGCGCGTTCGTTCTCTTGCGCGTCGAGCCAATGGCGCGCAATGTCGTTCACACGTTCCGCTTCGTGCGTTTGCAAATACGCGGCGGCGCGTTTGTGCAGCGCGCGGCGTTTCGCCAGCAACATCGAATTGTAGGCGGTCTCTTGCGTGAGCGCGTGTTTGAATAAATACGCGCGCAGTGTCGCATCGCGTTTCGGACGCACAAGTTCGCGCGCTTGCAAGGTATCGAGCGATGGTTCGAGTGTTGGAGCAGAATCGTACAAATCCACCAACGGCGCGTATTCAAAATCGCGTCCAAGAACCGAAGCTGTTTGCGCGGTGCGTTTTGCTTCTTCGTCCAAACGGTCCAAGCGCGCAGTAATGACACCCGACAGCGTATCAGGAATTGCAATGTTGGAAATTTCGCGCGTGGCGCGCCAGCGTTCTCCGTCGCGTATCACCAACTTTTGGTCGAGCAACGAACGAATTACCTCTTCGACATAGAATGGATTGCCTTCCGCTTTTTTCAAAATCAACGCGCGCACACTTTCGGGCAAGTCTTCGATTTCGAGAAGATTGGCGACGAGTTCGCGCGACGAATGTTCGTCGAGTGGCTGCAATTCGAGAGACGAGAAACGAGAAAGAGTTGCACGCGCGTTTTCGATGAAATTCCACGCGGGGTCCGTTTTGTTTGGGCGGAGCAAATATAAAAACAGCAAGGGCGCGTTTTCCGCGAGTGGCAAGAGTGCGCCCAACATTTCGAGCGAGGTCGCGTCCGCCCAATGCAAATCTTCAAACACCAGCACCGTCGGATGCTGCGCGGCGAGCCCGCCGAAAATTTGCGCGACGGCTTGCGTGATACGTCCGCGCAAAAAGGGCGGCATGAGATAGCGCACGCGTTCCAAAGCTTCACCTGTGAGTGCAATGCCCAACATCGTCGCGACAAATGGCGCGAGTTCTTGCGCTTGCGCGCCGACGAGCTCATTTAATTTTGTTTTGATTTTTTCGTATGCGATGAAATCGTCATCGTTAACGTGAACTTCAAAAAGATGATTAAACAAATCCACGAACGGCGCATAGGGGGTTTGCGTTTCGTACGAAAGCGAGCGTGCTTCGAGCCATACGACAGGTGACAGGTGACGGGTGACGGAGTTGAGTCCTTTGTCACTTGACACTTGTCCCCTGACACTTTTCCGCAATTCCGCAATCAAGCGCGATTTTCCTAGTCCCGCTTCGCCGATCACCGAAACAATTTGTCCTCGTCCGTTCAAAACAGCATTCACGCGTTCTTGCAAAAGATTCAATTCGTCCGCGCGTCCCACAAGCGGTGAGCTCAATCCGACAACGCCGCGTGTGGATTCGCGTTCCGCTTTCACTCCGGCGACGCGATACGCGTTGACGGGTTCCGCTTTGCCTTTGACATTCAACGCGCCGAGCGATTCCAATTCAATCGCGTGACGCACCAAGCGCGCGGTGTTTTCGGCAATGACAATGGTGCCGGGTTCTGCGCTTTGTTCCATGCGCGAGGCGAGATTGATGGCATCACCCATCGCGGTGTATTCGACGCGCAAATCACTGCCCACTTCGCCGACGACGACAAGTCCCGTGTTGATGCCGACGCGCACTGCAAAATTTTCAATCCCGTATTTTTTTTGTACCTGTTTGGCGTACTCGGAAATTTTTTCTTGCATCGCGAGCGCAGCGAGACACGCGCGCTCGGGGTCGTCTTCATGCGCAATGGGCGCGCCGAAAAACGCGAGAATCGCATCGCCCATCAAACGCGCAAGCGTGCCTTCATAGCGATAGACGGGCTCTATCAAATAATCGAACGCGCCGTTCATGATTTCCAAAATTTCTTCCGGGTCGCGTTCTTCGCCGAGCGCGGTAGAACCTTTCACATCGCAAAACAAAATCGTCACAATGCGGCGTTCGCCTTCGACGCGTCCGGTGCGCGACTGTAAAAGGCGCGCGGCAAATTCTTTGGGAACGAGTTTTTCGAGGCGCGTGACAGAGGGGTCGGGGGGCAGGGGCTGGAGCGTGACAGCTGTCGTCTCTCGTCCATCGTCCGTCGTCTGCAATTTATGACCACAGTTCTCACAAAATTTTGCAGTCGCGGTGTTGGGGTGTTGGCAATTGGGGCAAAGCATGTGAAACCTCCGAACGCATTTTGTCGCAGTCTAGAACTTAGACTATCACGTTCCGGAACGTTTGCCAGACCGAAAGATGTTCAATCCTTGTTCATTCGCAAGGGGAAAAGGAAAAAGAACTTGCGCGGATGATTCGTGTATTCTAAACGAATTGAGAGAGGGGTCAAGAGGGTTGTCTTGGAAAGGGGAGAACGTTGTTTGCAAAGGAACTCCACTTGATAACGCCGCCATGGAGAATGCTTGTTGCACGCGCGCGATGGAATTACGTTTTGAGCGCGTCCGCGATTTCTTGGATGGTTTGTGCCGACGCGCCGATTTCGCGCGCGAGGGTGAATGCTTCGCGGAAATAATTGGCGGCGTGGGGATTCTCATTTTCGGCGCGCGCCAAATTGCCCAAGAGGGTGAGCAAATCCAACATATTGGAACGGTCACCAAATTCGCGGAACATGGCGAGCGCGCTTTCGCCCACCCGTCGTGCGCGCATCGGTTCAGCATGGGCGAGCGCCCGCGCCAGATGGGACATGGTGAGCGCAGTGACGTGCGGTTCGCCGCGTTGTTTGGAAATGTCCAATGCTTCGTCCAAAAATTCTTGTGCGTGTTTCGTGTCGGACTGACGCATTGCCAAGAGCGCGAGATTGTTGAGCGTGTGCGCGGTGAGGTGCGAAATGTTTGCCGTGCGCGCAATCGTCAACGCGCGCGCGAGATAATTTTCTGCCGCCGCATCATCGCCGCGTTCGATGGCGATTTGTCCGAGATTGTTGAGCGTACCCGCGCAGCCCCACGCGTTATCTATGGTTTCATACAGCGCGTAGCTTTGTTCAAAAAAGTTTTGACTCCCTTCCAATTCACCTTGTCCATACGCCGCCGCGCCCATAAAGAGCAAACCATACGCGACATCATACTCGTCGCGCGCGTTTTCCAAAAGCGGCAAGCCGCGCTGCACCAATTCGAGCGTGTTGGAAAATTCACCCAAACGAAAACGCATCCAGCCCTCACGAATGAGCAATCGCCCCAACATATGCGCGGCTTCGGGCGGACATTCGCGTAACAATTCCACACGCACACGCGCTTGCTGATACAACTGCGCGCCGAGCGCGAATTGTCCGCGCATTTCCAAAACGACGAGCAACGGTTCAATGTAGGCGCGAATCGCTTGCCAATCCAGACCTGTCCACGCCTGCTCCCAACCTGCCAACACATTTTCCAATTCTTGCGTGATGGCGCTCAACGCGTTTTGGTCGTCCGCACCTTTGAGCGCGCGTTCGTGTGCCGCGACATACGCGGCAAAATAGGCAGAGTGTTTTGCGCGTGTCGCAGCAGCTTCGTCGGCGTGTTGTTTCAATTTTTCACGCGCGTATTGACGCGCGAGTTCGTGCATGTCATAGCGCGTCGCGTGCGCGGAAATTAGTACGCGCACGAGCGACTTGTCCACAAGCGCGTTCAATTCCGTGGCGGCGGCATCGGCAATCGCGCGCGCGGCATCACGCGTCCAACCACCGTGAAACACGGCGAGCTTGCGCCACACGGCGCGTTCGTGTTCGCTCAACAAATTCCACGAATAGTCAAACACCGCGCGCATACTGCGTTGACGCGCGGGAACATCACGCAGCGTCGTTTCCAGAAAATTCAAATTGTGTTCCAGCTGAGCAGCAATGTCCGCGCACGTATGATGACTCACCGCCGCCGCCGCAAGTTCAAGCGCGAGCGGCATTCCGTCCACAAAGCCGCACACCCGCGCGGCATCGGCGCGATTGGAATCATCTACTCGAAAATTTGGCGCGACGCGTTGGGCGCGTTCCACAAACAACTGCAGCGCGGGCGAATCCGCGCGGAGGAAATCCAATCCTTCCAATGGCACAATCCATTCCCAACGCGTGTTTAATTTTTCGCGCGAGGTGACGAGGAATTTTAGGCGCGGCGCGAGTTGCAACAGTTCGACAAACCATGCCGCGGCATCAAGTAAATGTTCCACATTGTCGAGGACAACGAGAATTTCTTTTTCGCGCAAATAATCCGCCACGTGCGTTTTGGGTTCGCCGCTCGCGAGAACGAGTCCAAACGCGTCTGCCATGGCGGGCGCGATTTGCGCGGAGGATTCCAAACCGACGAGCGAAACAAAAAAGACGCCGTTGAGAAATGCACCGCGCTGCAAAAGTTGTTCCGCCGCGTGCAGGGCAAGGCGCGTTTTGCCGACGCCGCCAGCGCCCAAGATGGTCACGAGCCGACATTCGGGCTTGAGCAAAAGTGTTTCCACGCGCGCGAGTTCTTGCGCGCGCCCGACGAACGAGGTGGCTTGGCGCGCCAAATTGTGGCGCGGGGTTTCGCCCGCCGCGCGAATGCGTTCATACAACACGTTCGTTTCTGCCGAAGGTTCAACGCCAAATTCGCGCTGCAGAATCGCGCGGCACTTTTTGTATTGCGCCAATGCCGCGCTGCGCTGCCCCGTACGCGCATAACACAGCATCAATAAGCGATGTGCTTCTTCGCGCCACGCGTCCATGTCCAACAAACGCGCGGCGTAATTTTTTGCGTCCTGATACTCGCCGTGCGTGATGTGATGTTCGGTGAGCGTGTGCAATGCGTTCAATGCAAGTTCGCGGAGACGCGTTCGTTGCAGCAGCATCCATTCTTCAAATTCGGACGCGTCGCGGACGAAAAAGCCGTCGAGAAAATCACCGCGATAAACAGAGATGAGCGATTCGAGATTGGAGATTGGAATGTCCGGTCTCCGGTCTCCAATTTTCTCAAACTGTTCTACATCGAGCGAGTACGGCTCGCGCGAGTCGAACGCTACCGTATCGCGCGTAATGTCGAGATGTGGCTCGAAAAACTTTTTGAGATTCGAGAGCGTTTGGCGCAAATTATTTTTTGCGTCGGTTTCGGGGAGGTCGCCCCACAACAGCGCTGCGAGCGCGTCGCGCGAGTGAGCGCGTTTCGTGACGGCGAGATACGCCAACAACGCAGGGACTTTGCCGGACATGAAATTGGTGACGGGCGCGTTGTTTTGCGTAATAGTGAGACCGCCGAGGAGTTCGAGGCGAAGCATGAGAGTTAGAGATTGGAGAAATGGAGTGCACTCGTGCAATGGGAGCCGGTGTTCAGTGGTCAGTACTCAGTTTTTGTGATTTGTCATCCGCTGTCAGCCGGCTGCCGGCAAACGATTTCCAAATGATTGTTTGATACTGTTGGTGCAAGGATAGCATATTGCAGGAGATGTGGCTAGCGCGAATGTCACAAAATTACATGGGTCAGCGAAACCGTAATCAAAATTTCATCCTCGCGTTGTGGTACGAAGGCGACGCGGTGCGTTATCGCCTTGAGAATCCGCGCACGGGCGAGCAGTTTGGCTTTGTTGACGCAGAGGCGCTGTTTGCATTCTTGAAACAGAGAGTGCTTGAAGAAAAAATAGCGGACGAGTTGAGTACGCCGTCTTTGGACATTGCCCAAAACGGATGAGCGAACCCGACCGCGCGAAAAAATGGCACGGCGCGGTCTGTTTGGCAAATGCTTTCCAAACGTTCGTTTGATACAGTAGCGGCAATGCTTCAAATGGAGAACCGTATGAACATCAAAAATTTTCTACTCCAATGGGGACTTCAAATTTTCGCGGCGATGGTGTTGGGCGGGATTTTGCTCTATTCTGTCCTGACCACGCGCTGATGCGTAACGCTTGTGGTAACGATTTCGTTACGTTGTCCTTGTACACTGCGCGCATCAAGCAGTTATCCATATTACAGAGAGCCGGGAGGCAAATCGGAATGTACAACATTGTCATTTTTCTGCATGTCGTCGGTGTCTTTATATTTTTGCTCGCGCATGGCACGTCGCAAGCGGTAGCGTTTGCGCTGCGAAAGGAACGCAACATGGAACACGTGCGCGCGCTGCTTTTGTTTTCGCCCAGTACATTCGGAATGATGTATGGCGGGTTATTGTTGATTTTACTGACGGGGATTGCGGGCGGATTCCTGTTGAATTGGTGGGGGCAAGGATGGATTTGGGCAGCGCTGGTACTCTTGATTGTTATGGTCGCCGTGATGTCTGTGTATGTTATTCCGTACTATGGCAATTTACGCAAAGCGGCAGGACTGCCGTACATGCTTCGCGGAAAGATACAGCCCCCCGCGCCCCCTGTGAGTGATGCAGAACTCGCGCGGATGTTGGAATCGCCACATGGAATGTACAGCGCGTTGATTGGCTGGACGGGTTTGTTGGTGATATTGGCGTTGATGATGTTCAAACCGTTTTGACCATGCACGGACCTACGTTGATTTCCATGCCGCATCGCATCATTGGTGCAAAGCGTTAGTGTATAATTCGTGCTGCACCCAACTGCACTACAAACCCAACAACTGCTAGGGGAACTTTACAAGGAGGAAATGCACATGCTCGGAGTCTACATCACTTTATTTGTTCTGCTCGCGCTCGCCGTTCTCTTGGGCTGGCTCACACTACGCGCAGTCCGCGCGAAAAAAATGTGGGTCAAAATCGTCGGCGGCATATTGGGCGGCTTGGCAACTTTGCTTTTCGCCCTCTTGTTTTTTGTCATCGGCAAAGGCGTGTACGACCTGACCCGTTCGTATCCGGTTGCAGCGGTCAATGTCACCATCGAAGGCACACCGGACCAAGTCGCGCGCGGCAAACATCTGGCAGGATTTTTGTGCGCGTCGTGTCATACCGAAAATGGAGAACTGCCCTTGAGCGGCGGCAAAAACCTGAGCGAAGATTCCGGATTGCCGCTCGGCGATGTGTACCCGCCCAACATCACGCCCGGGGGAAAAATCAAAGACCTCACAGATGCGGATATTTTTCGCATCCTGCGTTCGGGCGTAGAACCGAGTGGACGCCTGACTGCAATGGCATTTTTTCCCGTACGTAATTTGAGCGATGACGATGCCAAAGCAGTCATTGCTTATTTACGCACAGCGCCTGCCGTTGAAGGTTCGCGTCCGCCTTTGAGTGCTTCCCCCGTTCTCGCCGCCTTTGTCGGTTTGGGCTTTATCACCTCACCCGGCGCAGAGTTACCGGTTCAACCTGTGAGTGGTCCGCCGAAAGCTGTGACCAAAGAGTATGGTGAGTATGTTGCGAATTTTGGTGATTGTCGCGGTTGTCACGGTGAAAAACTCGACGGCAATGCGCCGCCACCCGCGCCGCCCGGTGCGTCGAATCTGACAGTGATTGTGCCGAAATGGTCGAAAGACGATTTCTTTAAAACGATGCGGACGGGCGTTGACCCGACGGGACACCAAGTGCAACCGCCGATGCCATGGAAAACAATTGGCAAATTGGATGATGTGGAATTGGAAGCGTTGTATCTCTATCTCCACAGCTTGGCGCCGATTCTGCCAAACCAATAACGAATTACAATACACGCGCAAGCCAAAACCAAACCCGTCTTTTCAAAGCCGAATGCGCTTTTGTAAAGACGGGTTTATCTTTATCAAAACATGAAATTTCTCTCGTAACGCGCACGGTAACGCTTTGGTTACGTTTGATTTGTATGCTATCACCAATAAAAAAAGGAGAGAACCATGCAAATCAATTTTCGCGCGGCGCTGTACGGCGCAGGCAGCACTGTTTTGACACTGTTGGGTGGAATTGTATTGGGCTTTGCCGTCGGGGATGGCATCTTTCAAGTGCTGTCCGGGCACAGTTTCGCGAATCCAAATCCCGTATATATTTTCCTCGCCGCGCTCCCCGCGCTCACCGGCTTTCTTGCCGGCAGCGCGCTGTGGGGAATGCTTATGGCACGCACGGCATCCGCGCAAAATCAGCGCCGTGCGGCGTTCGCGGGGGCGCTCGGTTTTGCGCCGATTACACTGGGGCTGGCAATTCTGATGCAAGTCCTCGAACCCATTGCGGTGGAACAGCTGGGCGCGCAATTTCCGATTCATCGCTTGTTCACATTTTTTTTCGTGCCGAGCGCGTTTCTCATTGCAAGCGTGAGCGCGTTTGCACTCGGCATTGGCTTGAACGATAAACAACTCGCGCGCAAATTATTCTGGCGCGTGGGTCTCACTGCCGCGCTCGCGTTTTTGACCGTCAACCTGTTGATGGAAATGAACGGCTGGGTTGTCGGCGCGCCGGGTGCGGCTGAACGCGCGACAATGTTGACTACATTGTTTGCAGGAAATTTCGCGGCGGCGATTTGTGGCGGCGCAGTGATGGGGCTGGTACTATCGAATGGGCGCGTTCCTGTATCTCAGGATGTCCGTCCCGAACCGGCATGAGCGATTTATTTTAGGAGGTGTATCCATGATTGAAACTGCTTTGCGCGCAAGTGGACTGGCGCTCATTTTGGGAGCGACAGTTTTGGGAATCGCCATTGTTATGATCTCATTCCAGCCCGTCGTGAATCAGGCGCTATCATCGAATGCGAGTCTCCTTTTGCTGCTTGCCGCAATCCTGTTGTTGTTGGCGCTCCCTGCAATGTATGTGAAGCAAGCAGATGCCGCCGGATGGCTTGGTCTCGCGGGGTTTGTGCTATTGCAAATAGGTGTCCTCTTGTTGGTGGTCATCGCCGCCACTCCGCTCCTGTATCCCTCGTTCAATCAACCTCCGGGCGAGAATATCATCTTGTTCCTCTTGGGGATTTCGCTCACCCTCGGGCTGCTTCTGACAGGCGTTGCGATGCTTCAAGCGAGAGTCTTTCCGCGATGGGCGGGCATCCTACTACTTGCCGCGATGGCGGGATTCTTTTTTGATTTCTTTATCGCCGAATTTCTCCCTCCACAAGCGGGTCAAGTTGGTTCTGCCTTGTTCGGTATTCTCTTGGCTATCGCGCTGGTTTGGACGGGGCTCAGTATGTGGACGGCTCCTGTTCAGGTGGGAACCTGATGCAGACAAGATTTTGAAAACGCCAGACAATGTACCATCGCGGCGAGACGCTGAACGAGACAGATGGAGAAAAAACATGTCAACGAAAAATCAAACGCGCGAAAATTTTTTTGAACGGCACGGATGGCTGGTGTTTTTAGGTTTGAGTATCATCATCACCCTCTTTGGCTTGGGTGACGTCTTCGCGGGCGGTTCGACATTCGGAGGCGGTGAAGCGCCGACGATGCAAGGCATCACTGGGATGACGTGGGAGCAATTGCAAGCCGAGAGTCCCAACACTGTAAAACTCATTGATTTTGTGGTTCGCTCCGGCGGCGCGCAACTTTTTTTGCTGGGGCTTTTGAGCTGTGCGGTTTCTGCGAACGCCTTTCGACGCGGGGAACGATGGGCATGGTTTGCAATGTGGCTGTGGCCCCTTTGGCTCGCTTTTGTTCCCTTGCTCTTGCTTGCTGTGGTCAAACAACCGAGCGCGGGCATTCCGCCGCCACTCGTTTCAGGGACCATCTTTTTCCTCCTCGCAATGATGACGCTGCTGCTCTCTTATCGCAAGTTCTTTCGAAGGTAAAACACAAGTCACAAATGCCAAAACAATTTTCGAGACGGGAGGGTAGTGAGTAACGAGCGGTTCGTTTTATAAAACGAATCGCTCCGTTGTTATTTTCTGTGAACACAATCGGATTCATCGGTTTGGGTCTCATGGGCAAACCGATGGCAGAACATTTATTGCGCGCGAATTATTCACTCGTCGTACACAATCGCAGTCGCGCGGCGGTGGATGAATTGGTCGCGCACGGCGCGCGTGCCGCATTCTCTCCGCGCGAGATTGCGGAAGAATGTGATGTGATTTTTACGATGCTGCCGAACCCCGAAGCGGTTGAGAGCGTGATTAGTGAAATTTTGGAATTTGCGCGCGCGGACACAATAGTCGTTGATTGCAGCACCAGTCATCCGCGTCTTGCGCGTGAATTGGCGGAACGCGGCGCACAACGCGGCGTGTTCGTACTCGACGCGCCCGTTTCCGGCGGACAAGTCGGCGCGCAACAAGCGACACTTTCCATCATGGTCGGCGGGGATGAAAACGCGTTCGCGCGTGTGTTGCCGATTTTGCCGCATCTCGGAAAAAATATCGCGCGCGTCGGCGACGCGGGCGCGGGACAAATTGTCAAAGCCGCGAATCAAATTATCGTCGCGTTGACGATTGAAGCCGTCGCGGAAGCGTTGAACTTTTGTGAAAAAGCGGGCGTTGACGCGGTGAAAGCGCGCGAGGTGATGTTGGGTGGATTCGCCGCGAGTCGCATTTTGGAATTGCACGGGCGTCGCATGATTGAAAAAAATTTTGTGCCGGGCGGACGCGCGGAAACACACTTGAAAGATTTAAACATTGCGGTGGATGTTGCGCGGACGCACGGCGCGCGTTTGCCGAGTACGCAACGTGTGGCGGAAATGTTTCAAGAATTGATTGCGCGCGGGTTTGGGGAAGAGGACCACGCGGCGCTGTGGCGCATTGTGGCAGAGGATTGGAGCGCGCATTAAATTTGTGCAAAAATTATTGACACGCGCGTTTTTTTCTGCTATAAAGTTGCAGCGTTCGATAGCATCGGCAGTTTCGATGCAACAATCAAATAACAATTTGTCCGCGCTTTTTCATCCAGAGAGGTGGAGGGATAACGGCCCTTGGAAGCCCGGCAACCAGTTACGCAAAGATGCGTAAGCCTCGGTGCCAACTCCGGCGGAATTAACTCGATTGCGAGAGATTCTGCAAGATGAAACAAGCGTTGTGAAGTTGCTTTGCAAAACTTGTCCCGAAGAATTGAGGGAACGCACAAAGCAATTTGTCACTAAATCAACCCACCTCTCCAATTCGTTTTTGGAGAGGTTTTTTTGTTTCAAGCGTAGTAACGATTTGAGTCGTTAACCCTAACGAATGAATTCGTTACTACGAGAAAAAGCAGCGGACACAAAGGAGCAGAGAGGTCATGTCTTGGCTACGCGGTTTGCGTTGTCGGGAATGTCAGGCGACATATCCGATTGACGCGCTCTTTGTGTGTGAAGAATGTTTCGGTCCGCTGGAAGCGCATTATGACGAAAGCGCGCGCAACGCGCATGTGACGCGCGAAAATATCGCGAATGGTCCGCGCACGCTCTGGCGCTATCACGATTTTTTGCCGAGCGAGTACACGCCGCGCGTGGATTTGAATGACGGTTGGACGCCACTCTTGCGCGCGCACAATCTCGGACGCGCATTGGGTTTGAATAATTTGTATTTGAAAAATGATACGGTCAATCCTACGTTCTCGTTCAAAGACCGCGTTGTCTCGGTCGCGGCGGCGAAAGCGTTGGAGTTTGATTTGCCCGCGCTTGCATGCGCGAGTACGGGAAATCTCGCGGGTTCGGTGGCGGCACATGCCGCGCGCGCGGGTTTGCCCTCGTATGTTTTCATTCCTGCCGATTTGGAACCGGCGAAAATTTTGAGTGCGGCGATTTATGGCGCGACCATCGTCGCGGTGCAAGGCGATTATGACCAGGCGAATCGTTTGGCAACCGAAGCCGCGGAAACATACGGCTGGGGTTTTGTGAATATCAATTTGCGTCCGTATTACGCGGAAGGTTCCAAAACGCTGGCGTACGAAGTCGCGGAACAACTGGGCTGGCGCGCGCCCGATACGGTGGTTGCTCCGGTGGCAAGCGGCGCGCTGTACACCAAAATCAATCGCGGCTTTGAAGAATTGTATGACGCGAATTTGATTGCGGGTCCGTTGCCGAAAATGATTGGCGCGCAAGCGGCAGGTTGTTCGCCCGTTGCCAACGCGTTCGCGCACGGCACGCGCGAAATTACGCCGGTCAAAGCGCGTTCGCTTGCGAAATCGCTCGCGATTGGAAATCCGGCGGATGGACGTTACGCGATTGACGCGGCGCGCAAATCGGACGGCGGCGTTTTTTCGATTCCCGAAAATGCGATTGCTGAAGGTATGGCACTGCTCGCGCGCACGGAAGGAATTTTTGGTGAAACCGCCGCGGGCGTCACGATTTCCGTTTTGAAAAAGTTGGCAGATGCACGCGCGCTTGACCCCGATGAAACTATCGTCGCGTATCTCACGGGCAACGGTTTGAAAACGCGCGAAGTGATTGAAGGCGTCGCACACACGCGTATTGATACGGAACCGAATCTCGAATCATTTCAGGAACAATTTGAACCGAAAGTATTTGCCATTGCGTAGCAAGTAGCAAGTAGTAGGTTTTTCCATGCTACTTGCTACCTACTACTCTCCCAAAACCATGTCAACCAAAATCAAAATCCCCACCCCGCTTCGTCGTCATACGAACGGACTCTCGACAGTCGAAATCTCTGCAAGTGAAAATGTGCGCGCAACCTTGCACATACTCACCGCGCAATATCCAACCATCAGCGAACGCTTGTTTGATGGACAAGGACAAGTGAAATCGCACATCAACATTTTTTTGAATAACGAGGACATTCGTTTTCTGAATGGCTTGGAAACGAATGTGAAAGATGGCGATACGGTGGTGCTGTTACCGGCATTAGCTGGCGGATGAAGTCAAGGATGAGGGATGAAGGATGAAATGCCAAAACCGAGCGCGGATAAATGTGTAGCAAGCGCTCTCTAGCGCGACACGGATGAGTTGAAAAAGAGAAACCCGTTTTCTTTGCCAAACTATGGCTTGAAGAAAACGGGTTTGTTTTTTGGAGGGGTAGAACAAATTTTAAATTTGTTCTACGGTTTCACGCACGTAAAAATTTGTTGCGTTTGTTCGAGCATGATTTGGGCTTGGTCGTTGGGAATAGAGTTCCCGCTTTGATTCGTGACACGTTCGCGGAATTTTTCGAGCGATGCCAACGCGGACCCGTTGTCTTGATTTTTGAAAAATTTGTTTGCCTCTTGCAACCGCGCAATCATGCCGTCGCCGCGTTTTTCTGGCGGAAAGATTTGTTTGAGCCGCTTGAGCATGTCGCGCACGACGGGACGCGGGTTGATGGTCACTTTAAGTTTCGCGTGTTTGTTGACGCCGCCTGCGTTGACGAGCGCGTACAGGTTGTGATTTCCGCAGCGCTGCGGACGATACAACACCTGGACGAAATGCGCGTCGCCGCCGCGCACGTGTGACAAGCGTTCCACTTCAAACGCTTTGCCTTTTTTCTTTGGATTGCCGCTGTAGAACGTGACGAGCAAACTCGAACGGTCATTTCGGGGACGAACGCTCGTAGTGACGACCACCGGTTCATTCAAGTACGCGGTCTTTTTGGACAGCTGCAGCGCGTCGAGCGGCGCACCTTCGTCGTCGTTTACGCGTGCAACCGATTCGGAATTTTTCGGCGCAACATAAAACAGCATCTTGTACATGCCGACGTTATTGCTGTACGGTTGCGTCCAATCGAGCGCGGCGGCAATGCTGTTGAGCTGCGGCGGAACGCCGGTGAGTCCGTGCTGCGGCATTTCAGAAATGGGATTGCCATTTTGGTCTTTACCCACCACCAACACCCAAAACACAAGATATTGGTCGCTGTACGGCGTCGTGTCGAATGTAGTGCTGGCAACAGAATAATTTGGCAATGTGCCGGCGTTGGAATTGGAATTGAATCCGGGGATGGGTCCGATGCCGACGTTTTCAATCAAAACCGCGTTGCTTGCCGGTTGGAGTGTTTGTTGATTCCACGGCTGTACGTAAAACTGTACGACAACTTCACTGTCGGGCGGCATATCGGTCAGCGAATAATTGTAGACGCGCGTTTCGAGCAAAAGTTGGTCGCCTGCAGTTGCCATGTCAATCTGCGGACCTTCGCCGTTCGCGTCGGCGGGGGTGATGAAAAATCCTTTCATCCACAAAAATTCACTCTGCCAGAGCTGTGCCGCGTTCGGCGCGTTGAACGTCGCGCAGTCCACCGTCACACTCGACGAGTTGAGACGGAGGCAGTTGCTGTCGGGGTTGGTGTTGGTTTGCGTACCGACGCTCCAACGACTCGGATGATTGAGCGCAATATCGGGCAGCGGATAAGCGCTGCCCCACCACGCGCCCGCGTTCGGGTCAGTGGGGTCGGCAGTAAAGCCCGTGGTGAGAATTCCGTTCGTTTGAATTTGCGTGCCGAGGTCAATTGTTTGAAGAGTTCCCGAGACGGGATTCGCGCCAAAGATGTACGGTGCTACCGCGTATTCGTATTCGCCCGGATTAGCGAACGAGCCCGGTTTGGCGATGCCGATGCCGGTGGATTGTCCGAGCGTTGTCTTGGAACTGTTCAAGGTGCTGATAGATTTGCTGCCATTGTACGAAAAGGAGTACGAAGTCCCGCCACCAATTGAAATGCCTTCGATATTCACACTGAGGTTGCCCGAAACGGAAACCGATTTTGACCACGAATAATTTTTCACGGAACCGCTTGTTTGAGATTGTCCGCTTTGACTTGCCCAATTCGCTTGTTCGGTGAGCGTGGACGAATCGGTGTAAAACGTCGTGGGCGCGTTCGACGTGAGCAGATTGATATTGGGCTGTTGTCCTTGGAGCTGCGCGAAACTCCACGGATACGAAAACACATTGCCGGGTTCTTGGACCGGCTGATACCATTCCACCACCGCGCCGTTAATCGTCGTCGGCTGCACCTGGTCGGGACCGGAAAACATCATCACTTGCGGAACTTGACTGGATGAATCGCAGGTCGTCGTACCTTCGGGGCAGCCGTATTGTCCAATCACGGGATAGATGTAAATGTTTTGGCGTTCGCTCACGTACCACAACTGGTCGCCAAAGCCTGTATGCGTCGAGGCGTCGAACGATTCGGAATTGAGATTGGTGTACGTTTTCGACGTACTGTTTTGCCACATTTGCGACGCGCTGGTTTTCGTGTCAATGCTCACGGACGCGATGTCGGGCACGCCGAGCGAAACTTTTTGGTCAATGGATTCGGTGAGCGCAGTGCTGAAACTTGTGGTGCTTGTGCGGCTGGATTGATTTTGATTTGTTTGCGCCGTTTGATAGCTGGAATAAAAACCGCCGGGCACGCCGCTCAAATTCAATGTAGTTGCATTGTTGGAACCGGACGGCGTAATGTAATCAATGTGCATCGGCGGCGCGGCGAGAATCACTTCGGGTTGAATGTGCTGCGCGGTGACGCGCGACGGAATGCCGAGCAACAATGAACGTCCTTGCGTATCGCCAACCGCGAGCGTCATTTGCGGATTTTGATTGTCGAGCGCGTTAAAACAATTACCCACTTGCGCGTTCGTCGTTTGCGTCAACGCGTAATTATTCGTTGGGTCAATTTGAAACAGATACACCACCGGCTGCAAGCTCGCCACGCCGCAATTGTTTTGGAACGCGTCAAGTTCCAACACGAGCGCGGCGAGTTCCAAATCAATCGGTCCTGTCGGGTTCACGTCTTGGTCGAAATTGCCGAGCGCGACGCCAACCACTTCTTGATTCGACGCGGTGAACGCTTTGGTCGAATTGACATACTGAATCTGTAGTTGTTCGTTGAACGTGAGCGCGTCAATGTACGAGTTGTAATCTGCTTCGTGATATGCCGCGATAATTTGTTCCGTCTGTCCGTAAAAATTGATATAGCCGCTGGTGAGCGAGAGCGCGTTGAGTACGACGCCCGAATCAATCAACTGCACAATGTCCACTTGCGTCGGACTGTATGTCGTCGGCGTCGCGTCTTGCGGACTCGGATTGACGGACATGAGTTGCACGACATTGCCGTTTTGTCCGCCTTGAAATTCGTACAACAACGCGATTTGTTCGTACGGATACGCGGTGTTGGGATTGTACGAACCCGCGAAATTTCCTGCGGTGATGTACACAGGCGACGCGGAATTGGTGACAGGCAGCATGGACGAACCGGACGAAGTAAGCGTGATGGATTGGATTTGTCCGTTGGTGTTGAACGTTGACGTCACGGTAAAAATTTCAATGCCGATAGAATTGCTTTGCGTTTGCGCGGCAGCAAGCGCGATTTCTTGCGTGCCGTCACCGTTGAAATCACCCGCCGCAAGCGTTGTCCAACCTTGCGTGCCGATGGTGGGATTGCCCGCATCACTCACAAACACGCCCGCGAACATGACGTTGACATCTTGCGCGGTGACAATATAAATCGCGCCTTGCATAATGTACGCAAAATCCTCCAGCCCGTCGCCCGTAAAATCGGCTTTCGCCAATTGGTTTTGATTCACCGGCGCGTTCGCATTCAACGGCAGTGAGAGATTCAACGGATTATTTGGGTCCTCATCAGAAATCGTAATCGTGCCTGTCGTCAATGTCACCACCACATCGCGCGGCAGATTGAACATGCGCCCCGCACCGACGGCAAACGTATCCGGCGCCTGCGTCACGGCGTATGGAATTTGATTCCCCAAATCGCCATTCTCGGTTTGCACCACCGTCGTAGTGACATCAATTTGTTCCGCGCTCAAACCGACGACGACATCATCTACGGGAAATAACAAGCGTCGTCCGCCGAGAATGTCGAAAACGCAATTGGCAAAATTGGTGGGACCTTGGTTGGTGCATGAACCATTCGCGCTCACGACACGCAATGGAAAAGAGTTGATAAAGGACAAGAGTGTGATGAGGAGGACAACGAGGAACGCGAGACGAAGCAATGGGCGCGGCATTACAGACTCCTTTTGTGATTGGTGCGAACGGTATTGGCGAATTACGACGCACCGCATTATATTCGCACGGAATTTTGTTCGTCAAACGGGAATGGTTCGCAACAAGTGCTATCACAAAAAACACGCGGCGAGGAAATTTCCCCGCCGCGTGTTTTTAACCAGCGCGCAATTTTCTTAAGGTTGATACGCCAACGCCGCCGCGAGCAAATCGAGCGTTTGTTGTTCCTCGCGCGTAATCGCTTTCCCGCCGATGCTCATGATGCCGCCGTCAATCGCCGCAGTCGCGACGCGTGTCGCAACGTGTACGACAAACTCTTTGTACGCCAATTTTTCGTCGTACGTTTCTTTTTCATTCAAAATGTGCAACGCATCCAAACACGCGTCGCGCATCATTGCCGTTGCGTTCTCGCGATTCGCGCCCAGCGATGTTATATGCGCGGGGGTGTTGTATTCGTGACTGATGAGACCCACAAGCGAGTCGGGTTCGGCTTGATGTCCATACTCATCCATCGCTTCGAGCAACGCGCGAATTTCTTTATTGATGCCGATAGGTCCGCTCAACGATGACATCATCACCGCATAGCCCGCGAGAATCGGCGTTTTTGCAAGCGTGTTCCATTCGTCGTCTGTGAATTGCGCGCGAATGCGTTCCGCGCGTTCGTTCACGTTCGCGCCCGCGTCGAGCGCGGCGGCGATTTCGCTTGCCAATTGCGGCTGCGCGCGCGCGTACGCATCGTTTTCATTTTTCAAAAGAGTGGTCAAACCCGCGCTGTCCAACTTTTGCTGTTTCACCGCGTTGTGAATCGCATTCATCACCAACGGCGCAGCGAGCACGAGGAATGGTGCAATGTTGATGCCGGTTGTATCGTGAAACCACCGCGCCGCTTTGTTCGCGCCAATACCCAAGAGCTGATTCAACAACGCGTCACTCTGACCATTCGTGAGCGCATCCATCGGATTCTTTGAAGGTTCGCGTTCGAGGGCACCGAGCAGCTCGTCCGCACCATTGGCTGCCGCCGTTTTATTTCCAATTGCCGCCAACAAAAACGGCGCCGCATTTTCCAGCCCTTGCGTCACTTGCGTTTGTTCCATTCCAACCATCTCGCCAAATTGCGTGCGCATCTGCGGCGTAAACGTTTCCATCACCGCTTCCAAAATCGTTGCCATGCAGTTTGCTCCTGTAAAGTGTGCCGTGCGTCGCAAGTATGTTGATTCCTGCAAAAAATGCAATTTGTCGCACTTTTATTTTCAGCAAATTTGTGATTGAATAGCCGCAAGGAGAACCAAAATGAAACAAACGTTCAAACTCACGGCACTCGCGCTGCTCGGTATCGCGCTCTTGGCGACCATTTTATTCACGACAACGAATGTCCAAGCGCAACCGAACGCGCAAGCAACCGCAACCACAATGGCAATGGACCACGATATGGATGACGGCGCAGCTGCCGCGAAATATTGCACCGACAACAAAGGCACGGTCACAACGCGCTATCCCACCTACAACACGAACGCGCCGCAATCACAGTGGCTCACACTCGCGGGTTCGCGCGATTTTTGCACATTCCTCGCGCCTGCCGATGATACAGGTTTCCAATCGCACATCGAAATCGCACTCGATACATTGTACGCGGACAAACCAACTCTCGCCGTGCTCGCGTATCTCGAACCCGTCGCGCTGCCGCCATTCACCGGCGCGAATCCTTCGACGCTCTATTGTAATAAACTCGGCGGCACCGATATTTGGGGCGGACAAAATAACGCGGCAGGCGGCGGTTGGGTCACCACTGCGCCCGACAGCAAAACAAATTTCCAAGTCGTTGGCATGTGCATGTTTCCCGACGGTTCCGCGATTGATTCGTGGGGTCTGACGTACAAAGCGAATGGCGTCGTGCGCGGCGCCGATTTAAGCAAAGTCGCGCGTTATCAACCAACCACACCGCCGAATGTGTTTGAAGGAGGCGCGAATCAAGTGGCAGCGGTGGATAAAACACTCACAAGCAAAGATAACAAATCGAACGTAACACTCAACGTTGGTGACACGTTAAGCATCGAACTCGCAAGCAATCCGACCACCGGATATTCGTGGCACGTGAATCAAAACGACGCGAAAATTTTGCTGCCGTTGGGCGAACCGCAATTTTCACTCGGCGGCAAAGCACCGCTTCCCGGCGCGGGCGGCACACAAACATTCCAATTCAAAAGTATAGCCAAAGGTACAACCACGCTTACGCTCGCGTATGTGCGTCCCTGGGAAACAACAGTTACACCATCGCCCAATGATTTATTCACCGTCAATGTGACGGTGCAATAAACCGGCTGAAACATTTGCTGACGCTCTGCGTAAGATGAGTGAAACTTTCAAGGAGAACCATTATGGCAGATTCTACTCGCACCGAAGAATTTCGCGTGGATGGCGACAGAGTCGTTTCTAAAATCAAAGAACTTGTCAATGAAGGAAACGTGCGCCGCATCATTCTCAAAAGCGAAGATGGCAGAACCCTCGTCGAAGTACCATTGACGATTGGCGTTGGCGTTGTGGGCGTGAGCGTCCTCGTTGCGCCCGTCTTGGCAGCATTGGGCGCGATTGCCGCGCTCGTCGCCAAAGTGAGCATCGTCGTCGAACGCGTGGACGATAAACCACCTGCGCCTCCGGCAAATCCGACAGTGTAACAAAAAACCTTCGAGGTTTTGGAAACCTCGAAGGTTTTTTATTTTAACGTATCCTGTACTCGAAATACAAAAAGTATCGGACATGTGCGCGTGAACCCCAACCGAAATTGACGCCACAGAGACAAAAGCCGCCAATCGCATCGCTCGGCGCGCCGCGCACATTAATTTTTACATTGGTGGCTTCAAACGAATAGTCACATTGACACATGTCACCGGGATTTTTCTTGTCACCAACAATCGTTGGGTCATCGGTCACATTTTCGCCGCCCGCCCAAACGTCAATCACATTCCCGCCGGACATGACATAGATGCTTGTGCCTGCGCCGCCGCCCGGTCCTTCTTCACACCCAAAATCGTATTTGCGGTCATCGCTCGAATCGAACGCATCGCAATAAATCGCGTGCGCGAGATGCCAATACCCTTGTCCGGGTTCCACATTCGCCGGTTCATAATAGACCGTGCCGGGCCAGCGACTGCGGTCCGGTTCAAAAAATGGTGCGGGCGGCGGTGGAACCGGTGTAAAGGTTGGCGTAATCGTCGGCGTCGGAACGCGCGTGTTCGGGCGTCGCGTGTTGGTAATCGTCGGCGTATTCGTCGGCAGAACCACAAATGGATTTTCATTCGTCACCACCACATATACCGGTGGCTGTGTTGCTTTGGACGTAGGCGTATCGGTTGGCGGCGGCACTGGAGTCGCGCGCACATTGCTGAATAACGGCGCGTTTTCGCGCGTCAAGGTTGGCAGCGGCGTTGGCGTCACCGTCGTCACCACTGAAATCAATCCGCCATTTTTCGAGCCGAGCGCGATGGCGAGCTGAATCAGATTGGTCGCCGATTTATTTTTATTGGCAGAATAATAATTGCTCGCAAAATTTTCCACACGCGTTGCGATTTGAGGGTCACGCAAACGCGCGAGGCGGTCTTGGGCAAGTTTCAAATTGCCGTCCGCCGCGAACGCATCGGCAACATTAAGAATGTAATCTTCTTGGTCAGCAACCGTGAGCGCCATCACTTGCGGGGTTGGAACCGTCGCGGTGTCAATGAACGAGGTGGCAACGTAAAGACCGAGCGCAACTCCGACGACGAGCGCGAGGACAATCACAATAAGCGTAAAGCGATTCATGCGATTGCGCGCATTGTACAAGTGACCGCGCGCGGGGTCAATAGGAGTAGGGTTTGCAAAAAAATTCGCAACGTTAGACCGTTGCGAATTTTTTTGCAAACATTTATTTACCATTTGCATTCTGCAACACAAATTCGACAAACGTTCGCGTCGGCGTGCCGTTCCCCCATTTGTTGATGTAACCGCGTTCTTTGCCATCGCCCAAATTCACCGCACCCGCGATGTCGAGATGCGCCCACTTGGTACCTTTTTCAACGAAACTGCGAATGAACCATGCGCCCGTAATCGAGCCGGCAGCGCGTCCACCACTGTTGCGCAAGTCCGCCCAATCGCTGCGCATTGCCAACAGATATTCTTCATCCATCGGCATCTGCCAATTTTTCTCGCCGGTCTTTTCACCGATTTCGTACAACGTGTCCGCGAGTTCATCATCATTTGTGAACACGCCCGCGCGATACAAACCCAATGCCACAACCACCGCGCCCGTCAACGTTGCCGCATCGAGAATCGGATTCAGTTTCAATTCTTTCGACGCGTACGCGACGGCATCCGCGAGTACGAGGCGTCCTTCCGCGTCCGTGTTGTTGACTTCAATCGTCATGCCATTCATTGCGCGCAAAATGTCACCGGGTTTGAACGCGGAACCGCTCGGCATATTTTCCGCCGCCGCGACAATTCCCGTCACATTGATTTTGGGTTTCAATTGCGCGATAGCTTGCATTGCCGCAATCGTCGCCGCGCCGCCGGACATGTCGCCTTTCATGTTTTCCATGCCGTCCGCCGGTTTGATAGAAATGCCGCCGCTGTCAAACGTGATGCCTTTGCCGATGAGCCCGATGCCTTTGTCTTGGTTTTCCTTGTCGCCCCAATAACGCATCACAATCATCGCGGGCGGATGCTGTGAACCTTGCGCGACGCCGAGAAACGCGCCCATGCCCATCGCTTGCGCCTTGTCGCGGTCAATCACAAAAAATTCCAAACCATTTTTTTTCGACAACGCGCGCGCTTGTTCCGCCAACAGCATTGGCGTCAAGTGATTGCCCGGTTCGTTTGCGAGCGTGCGCGCGAGATTGTTTGCTTCGCCCAAAATTCTGCCGCGCTCGACGGCAGCGCGCACCGTTTCCAATTGCGCGGCATCTTGCACCAAAATTGTCACGCTCTCGATTTCGGCGCGGAAATCATCGTCCCACAAAGGGTCGGCAGCATCCGTATAATATTTCTGAAAACGGAACAGCCCCATCACGATGCCTTCCGCAGTCGCTTGCGCGGCATCAGCGAGGTCAAGCCCATCGCTTATAATTCCCAGCGCGATATGTTTCGCGCCAAGTTTGCGTAAATCTTTTGCGCCATCCGCCGCCGCGCGGCGCGTGCGGTCCAATTTAAATTTTTCGTGTTTGCCCAGACCGACGACGGCGACACGCGCGGCAGGCAATGCGCCGAGTGTGTAAAAGGCGTAATGCAAAGTATAACGCGCGCTAAATTCATTGGAATCCAAAGCGCGCTGAATTTCACCCTGCAATGCGCGGTCCACCTCCGCCGCTGCACCGCTCAACGGTTCATTTTGAAAAACGGGGACAGCAATGCCGTCGCCGCGCCATTGCGACAATTGTCCGATCTCAACTTTGAGTTCCACACGACCCCCTTGGGATTGAAAATAAAAATTTTGGCTGTCTGAAATTTATTGACCCGAACGGCGAAATTATAACATAGGCGTTCTAAAAAATCGCTTGTCAAACTTTTTATACGCGGCTATACTTGATGCGCTGGTTGGAAACGTCCGGCATCCAATCTCCAATATCAAACTTACAATTTCCATCCCCAATCTCCATGCCCAACGAGCGAATTCTCGTACTCGACGACAATGAGGCGCTCCGCCTCGAAACTGCGAATATGCTCGCCGACGCGGGGTATTTGGTCGAATCTGCCGCGACCACCCAAGATGCCATCGCGCTCGCGCGCCAACATGCGTTTGACCTCTTGCTCGCCGATATTTATTTGCCGGATGAAAACGGCATTGACGCGTTCACCCAAATTCGCCAAGTGCTGCCCGATGTCGCGGGAATCGCGATGACGGGTTACAGCAGTTGGGAAGTTTCGATGCAGGCGCTGCGTGCCGGATTCGCAGGCTTTCTCGTCAAACCCTTTCCTTCCGAACAACTCTTGTCGTCCGTCGTCGCCGCGCTGGAACAAGAATATCTGCGCCGCGAAAACGCGCGGCTGCATGCACTCGTCCCATTGTACGAATTGGCACGTTCGTTTATGGGCGCGACGGAATTGTCCCACGTGTTGAATCAAGTTGTGACCACCATTCGTTCCGAAACGCGCGCGGAAATTGCATCACTCATGTTGTTGGATGAAGAACATACAGAGTTGACGATTGCGGCGGCGGATGGGTTGCCCGAGGAAGTGGTCGAGACACAACGCCGCGCGGCGCTCGGCAAAAGTATTTCGGGCATGGTCGCCGAACGCGGCGAAGCCGTTCTCATCGCGGATGATGCGCCGATGGATAAAGAGGTTAAAGCATCGCTTGGCAAACCGGAATTGGGTTCCGCCTTGTCTCTGCCCCTGAAAGCGCGCGGCGAAGTATTTGGCGTTTTGAATTTGTCGCGCTTGCGCGGCATTGCACCATTCACGCGCAGTGATTTGGAATTGGCAACGGTGTTGGTCGGTCAAGCCGCCGTCGCCATTGACCAAGCGCGCTTGATTGATGTGATGCGCAACATGAGCGAAACGAGTCAACGGCTCGCGGGCGCATTCGACCTCGATGATGCCGCAACGACCATTCTCGAAGCCGCGACCCATTTGGCAGGCACAAAACGCGCGGTGTTGTGGCTCGTCGAAGATTTATCTTCACAGCTGACCTTGTTCAAATCCACCGGCTTTGAAGCCGAAGAAGAACGACGCCTCAAACCGCCCGCGTTCGTCACGCCCGCCGATTCGGTGAATGCGCGCGAACGCGAACAACAAGGCGTACTGTGGCTGCCCATTTTGCGCGGCGATAGAAAATTTGGTTTGCTCGAAATTCATCTTGCACCACACAAACGCATTCGTCCTGACCGCCTCGGCGTTTTGAAAACGCTCGCGCATACTGCCGCCGCGGTGATTGAATCGCATCGCCTGCGCGCGCGCGAAGCGATTGCGTTCCGCGAAATTGATATGACGTTGCGCGGTGAATCCAATTTGCAGCAAGTGTTGGAACGGTTAATGCGTCAGATTGCCGAAGCGTGCGGCGCACAGAACGGCGCGATTTTTATTCGCGGCGGCAACAATTCCGAAACATCTTCATGGGTCGAGCTCGGCAGTGGCGCGCCGCCCGAAGTGGCGCGCGAAGCAATTGCGGCGAACCATGCGATTTTAAAATATGACCCCGACGAAAGCGCACGCGGTATCGGCTCGATGATGGCAGCACCGCTCACCGTTGGCACGCGCGTCGAAGGCGCAATTGTTTTGACGCATCGTGACCCGCGTATGTTTGGACAGCGCCATTTGAATTTGCTCACCGTATTGTCGAGCTCTGCTGCGCTGATTGTGCGTAACGCGCAGCTGTACGCATGGTCCGAAGAAAAAGTAATTAGCGAAGAACGTGCGCGCATGGCGCGCGAAATTCACGACGGGCTCGCGCAAGACATTAACTTTATGCTGATGCGCGTGCAAACGTTGCAGACGGCTGCCAAACTCGGCAAAGAAATTGATTTGCCCAAAGAGCTGGAACAATTGAATCAAACGCTGCGCCGCGATGTGCGTGAAGTGCGTCAAACCATTTTCGCGCTGCTGCCGGTGGAAATTGAAACGCTCGGTTTTATCAACGCGATTGAAAAATTTGTTCAAGATTTCGGTATCGCCAACGAAATCAAAATCCACCTGAACGTACAAGGCGATGCGGCGCGGCTCGCACCGAAATCACAATCCGCGCTCTATCGGCTCGCGCAGGAAGCGTTAAACAACATTCGCAAACACGCGCACGCGTCAAACGTGTGGCTCGATTTTAATTTTGATGACCAATGGGCAACGCTCGTCGTACGCGATGACGGCGAAGGTTTCGACATGATGAAAGCGCTTGATGCCGCGCGCGGACGCGGCAGCGTCGGCATTTTGCAAATGCGCGAGCGGACTGAACGCGCGGGTGGCACGTTTGAAATTGAAACGGATGTGGGCAAAGGAACACGGATTCAAGTGAAATTGCCGGTGCGATAAATAAAAAAACTTTGAGGAGCTCAAGTCCTCAAAGTTTTTTGTTTTGTTATTTAACGGTGAAACTCCACCACTTGGACCATGCGCCGCAACCATATTGCGTGCATCCTTGCGCGCGCCAATAATACGTTTTCCCTTTTTGCAGTGTCGGCGTTTTCACATTCGACTTGGTTACTTGTTTCTGCAAAACGTTTTGTCCTTTGGTACTGTCCACTTTGACGATGACATTGTATTGTGTCGCGCTCACAACGTCATTCCAATCCAATTTGGCTTTTGTCGTCGTGACCGTTGCACCATTCGCGGGCTTTTTCAATTTCGCTTTTGCGAGTGGGACAAAGTTCGGGTCCGCCAAAATGCCATCGGTTGTCCCAACTTCACTCCACAAGCCGCCTTCATTCTGCGCGCGCACGGCAAAGTAATACGGCTGTCCCGCATTGAGATTTAAACCAGTGTGTGTTACTTCAGTTGCAGTTGCAGGTATTGGTGTCGTCCAATTTACAACATCCGTTGCGTCCGGTGATGTGCCGATGGCATACTGATATTGTGTGATTGGTGATTCTTTATCAGAGGAACTCCATTTGGTATGGAGTTGTGTGAGTGAGGTTGTGCCAGCGCCATCGTCTATCACCTTTGGTTGCTTGGGTGGTGTTTGGTCGGTGATGGTGCCTGCATAATCTACCTGCAATGTGAAATCGGACGAGGGCGCGATTTCGATACCGTCGGTGCCGATGGCGTTGGAGATGTAGTTTGTATAAGTGTCTCTGGGAGCAATCGAACTGATGTCATAACTCGCAACAAAATGTGTGTTCGAAACCCATTGTAAATTGTACAACGTAGCAAATTCGAAAGGTATTGCAAATTCACGCACAGTGGCTAAGGGGCATGGGCTTCCACAACCACCAATGACGTAAATTTTTCCATCCCTAGATGCCGCCAATGCCAAGCCGCTATCTACGGCAGGAATGCTTGTGCGTATCGCCCACGAGTCTGTAGAGGGATCATATTCTTGCACGTACACTCCTGCATTTCCACCTATGGCGTAAATCTTGCCATTACTAGCAGAGACAGCACGTGTGCCATAGCTCCCGTATATCATATGGGTTCGAGTCACCCAACTATCTGTCGTAGGATCATATTCTTCGACAGAATCTGGACCGCCTGCGCCACCTATGGCATAGATTTTGCCGTTACCGGCAGTTGCAGCACCAAAGACGTACCGTGGTGTGGGAATATCGGCGCGCCTCGTCCAAGAATCTGTCAACGGATCATATTCTTCGACGATGGCACCTGAATTGCCCTCGCCGCCAATCGCATAGACTTTCCCATTACTCGCCGCGATACCAAAGTTAGAGCGTGCAGTGGGAACGTCAGCACGTGCTCTCCATGTATCCGTCATTGGGTCATATTCTTCGACCACATGCATTGCATTACCGTCTCCTCCTCCAACAGCATAGATTTTATCGTTCAACGCAACGACTCCGAGCGCACTTCGCGGTGTAGGCATCTCTGCACGTGCCTGCCAAGTGTTCGTTGCCGGGTCGTATTCTTCAACTTTGTCCGCACCGTAGCCTCCGCCTATTACATAGAGTTTACCATTGCTCGCTACTGCCGCTCCGGCTCCAGATCTCGGGGTAGGCATGTTCGCCTGCGTTTTCCATGAACCCTGATTCATGATTTTCAATTTGGGGTTGATACTTGTATTCGTATCGCGACTGAACTCCACATCAAACGTCACCTTTTGCAATCCCACCGGACTTGCAGGATTCGTCGTCACGTTCCGTACGTATGCCGGTGCGGTCTGGTTGGGATTCGATAACGCCGATGAAAAATTTACTTGTCCCAATGTTGGATTGCCATCACTAAAATCGTAAATGCGCGACGCAATCGTATTTGCGTTCGTTGTCCCCCACCAATTCGATTGGGCGTTGATATTTTGGGTGGAATTGTTCTCGAGGTCATATTGTCCTTTGTTCCGTTCGAGGTTGTTGTTCGTCAGTGTCGGCGCGCCGTTGTTGATGACAATCGCGTTTCCTTGATTACCGGTGAATGTATTGTTGCTGACTGTTGCATTGCCGTTGAGTTGCAAACCAATGCCTGTATTATTGGCGATGAGATTGTTCTGAACTGTGCCCCCACTCGCGTTGATGCCGGTTGCGTTCCCCACCACACGGTTCGCTGTAAGCGTAACATTTCCACTTGCAGCGATTCCTGCAACGTCGGAATTTTGAACCTTGTTGTTTTGGACCACAGAGCCATCGTCCACACTGATACCGCCCTCAGCCACCGTGTTTTGTTCGACCCTTGCAGATTTGCCAACCGAGAGCATCCCCCGAACGATGTTGCGAAGAACCTTTGCACTATTGCCATTGACATTGGTATCGGGTAACCATATTGCTCCATTGATATTGCTATCGAGTAACCATATTGGCGTTGCTCCCGCCAAGCAAGTGATCCCTGCCGATTGCAAGGATGCGAGATAAGGAGTTGCATTCGTGCAGTGAATTCCGGCACTTGACCCTTCGACATGCACATAGCGCAAGATATTCCCTGACGTATAATTTCCGTTTACATCCGCTACCGCATCTTCCGCCGCATCGTCGAACAAAATCTGGTCCCACGTTCCACTTGTATTCGACTTGAACACAATCGGCTGTGCTGCCGTTCCGTTCGCAATCAACTTGCCTTGAATCCACAACTTGTAATTCCCATTGAACTTGATGGTCGTCCCCGGTTGAATTGTCAACGTCGCACCATTTGCCACCGCGACGTTGCCGTTCACAATGTAGGTCTTGTCATTCGTCCATATGGTGTTCGTCGTAAGCGTTACCGGTCCAATGGGTTCATCGCTGCTGCGTGTGGTAATCGTGAAATTGTGTTCGACTACATAGCCGCCGTTCGCGGTCAAGCGCAGTTTTAATGGAATCACATGGTTATAGCCCGCACTCTGATTCACGAACAAAGTGAACGGCGCAGGGTTCTCTATCGTTTTGCCATTCAGAATCGTGCCAAAGTTCTGTCCTTGTGAATTTGGTTGCACCAACGGGTCGGTGGTCGTCAACGTGCCGACAACCCCAGACGCATCTGCCCACGTATTCTTGATGCTGACCTTGAGCGGAAAATTTGAGCCCGGATTCGGTTTGCCTTGCGCGATTCCGTTCACGGAATAATCGGTCATGACGAGTTGCGGACGCGGCGCAGTATTCAATGCTTTTGCGGCGTTGATGCGTCCACTCCCCAATTTGCCAATGTAACTCGGATTCTGGGCATCAATGTTGTCAATCGTTTGGATGAGGTGGGAACGCACCAACCCTTCGCTCCAACCTGAATTTTGGCTCCGCAGCAATCCTGCGAGTCCTGCCGCAAACGGTGCGGCGAGCGATGTCCCTGAACTGGTCGCGTAGGCGTTACCGCTCGCGGTGGTGCGAATGTTTTGCCCGGGTGCCGAGACATCCACCCATGCACCATAATTGGATGTCGTGACACGCGCATCGTTTTCATCCGTCCCCGCGACTGCCAACACTTCGTCATACGCGGCAGGATAAAAAGGCGCTTCGGCACTATCATTGCCCGCGCCCGCAATGATGACCGCGCCATAATTGTTCGCGGCGGTTTGAATCATTGTATGCAGGGTTTGCGAATCGGCAGTGCCGCCGAGTGAAATGTTGATGACGCGCGCGCCTTTTTGCGCGGCATACAAAATTCCTGTTGCCATATCTGAGTAATTGGCGGCGCCTGCGGCATTCGCAACTTTGACCGGCATTAACGGGCATTGCCAGCACATGCCTGCAATTCCAATTGGTTGCTGCGGCGGAGGGTTATTCGTTGCCGCGCCCGCGATGCCCGCGACGAGTGTCCCGTGTCCATTATCATCAGTCGGATTGTTGTTGTTGCCAATGAAATTCCAACCGTTCACATCATCGGTATATCCGTTGTGGTCTTCATCCACACCGTTAATCGTCGAATCCGCCAAATTGCGCCAGAGTTTGTTAACCAAATCTTGATGGTCGAAATCCATCCCCGAATCAATAATCGCGATTGTGACATAGGGACTGCCCGTACTGCGTTCCCACGCCGCGGGCGCGGCGATTTTGGCGAGACCCCACTGCTGTGCAAACTCGGGATCGTTTGGAACGACGAGCGTGTGCGCGAGATAATTCGGTTCGGCGAATTCGACGTTGGGGTCGAGCGCGTATTGTGCAGCGGCAGCGCGCACATCTTGTTCATCTGCGAGTTTGATTTTGAAAATGCGCGTGAGGCGCGGCGGCAATGCCGCATTGTCATGCGCGCGAAAGAGCGGCGCGATATTTTTGACGCCGAGTTGTTGATTCAACGCGTCGAGCAATGTGTCGCCCGTCGCAAGTTCAGCCGCATTGGAACGCGCGTTGAGCGTGCGCGCGACCTTTTGTTTGTACGAGACGAGCAGTTCGCCGGGGACGAATTCAAGTGAGGCAGAGACTGGCGCAGGAGATAACAAAATTATGAGTACGCAGAGGAATGAGGTCAAACCGAACCACGAAGCGAGTTTCATAGCAGCCCCCTATCGGAAAAGCAAACCAAAGGAAACGCGTGCAGTGAACGAATTGTAGAACTCGACAAAAGCAATGTCAAACCATGTTTTGTTACAGCACGTCAATTTTTCGCCTCACCGCGCCGCGCATATAATCTCCGCGTTGACCACCCCGCACGTCAACACCTATTTTTCATGCAAGTCTCTTTTCCAAACATTTCCCGCGCGTTTCGCAATTTTTCCGTTAGACCATTTATGGGCAGGCAGCCAGCACTGCTCGTACTCGTTCTCTTGTTGTTGTTGGCATGGGGACTGCGTTTGTACCATCTCGACACCATGAGTTTGTGGTGGGATGAAGCATTGTCGTGGGACCGCGCCACCAACACCCTGCCCAACATTCTCTCCAACACGATTCAAATTCAAAGGATAGCGACGCGTGATTTGCATCCGCCATTTTATTTTGTGCTGCTGCATGTCGTCACATTGTTCGCGGGAACGAGCGAGTTCGCGCTGCGCTTTTTGTCCGTTGCCGCGAATCTCTTGACGTTGGCAATGTTCGTGCCTCTCACACGCGTTCTGTTTGGCAATCGCGGCGACTCTATCAGTTTCTTTGCTATTTTGTTCGCCGCACTCTCACCGTTCTATGTATGGTATTCGCAAGAAGCGCGTCCCTACGCGTTGGTACTCTTGTTGAGCATGTTGAGTGTGTACGCGCTATTGCGTTGGTTAAAGACCAACCCGCGCGGTGTGCGCGACATCCTCTCGCGTTGGAGCATTTTGTTTGCACTCGCGTTCGCGGCAACGCTGGCGACGCATTATCTTTCATTCGTGTTGCTGCCATTTTTTGCCGCGACGATGTTGCTCTTTGGAGACCGCACACGCCCGTGGCGCGCACGAATTTTTTCGCCGCTCACAATTCTCGCCGCGTTGCTCATCGTCGCGTTTGTCGTCGTTTTGTTTTTGATGCCGCGCGAAACAGACTTGACTTCGTGGGACCAAGTGGGTCCGCGTTTTGTCCCATTGTTTGTCATGCTGCGCGATGTGTGGAACTCGTTCGCAGTCGGTTTGACACTCACGCTCGACCAAGCTGCGCTGTTGGATGTGTTTTTGCTCGCGCTGTGGCTCGTCGGAATTTTTTCACTGGTGCGCGTGAAACAACGCGACGCGCGGCTCGCACTTTTTTTCTTTTGCTATCTGTTGGTTCCCGCGCTCGCCCTGCAACTTGGTTCGTACTTGCGTCCGTTGTATTTGAACTCGCGCCATCTCATTACAACCAGTCCCGCGTTTTATCTTGGAGTAGCAGTTGGCATTCAAGCCATCGCACGACGCGTAACAGATGGAACATCACGGCGCGTCCTCCGCTTTGCGCTACCCGTCGTTATTGCACTGCCGATTTTGTTTGGCGCGTTCACATCGCTCAACCATTTATATTTCGACGAAACCTTTGCCAAAGATGACCACAAAGCATGGGCGCAATTTTTACGCGAACGTTGGCGCGCAAACGATTATTTGTTGCTCGTCGCGCCGCAAGCGGAAAAAGTGGTCCAATACTATTTGCCTGCTGACGTGCAGTGGGAATCGCTGCCGCATCTCGGACAAACGCGCGAGCGGCAAGAAGTGTTGGACCGCCAAGCGATTTTGAAGGCGTATCGCAATCATCCGCGCGTGTGGCTTTTGGAATTGCATCAGCCCGTTGCTGACCCGACGCTGCACATTACGGACTTGTTGACACGCTGGGGGACTGCGACGGATAGTATTTCGTTTCGCGGCATCAGCACCGAAATTCGTTTGCAAGCATTCGTTTATAATCAATTGCCACAAGAGCCGCCGCGTCCATTTCCCAAAGGCGAGCGCATTCTCTTTACGCACAATCTGGAACTCGCCGGTGTAGATGCGCCGCAAGAAATTCAAGCCGGTGCGCGCGGCGTGGTGAACTTGTATTGGCTCGTACGAAAAAAATCCGCGCAAGATATCAGTGTCTCTTTACGTGTGGTGGATGAAACAGGTGCAGTGTGGGGACAATGGGACGCGCCACCGATTGGCACTTTGCAGCCAATGTCTAAATGGGAAGCAGACAAAACCTACTTGGACCAGCATGATGTGGTGGTGGATGCGGGCGCGCCGCCCGGAAGATATTTTGTCGAAATCAGTGTGTACTCGCCCCAAGACAATGAACGTTGGACGGCGTATCGCGGCGGTGAAAAAAGTGGCGACACGCTTCGCATTGCCGAAATCAATGTCACGCGTCCGAATCCGCCGCGCGACCCGCGCGCATTGGTGATGGATATACATGCAGACATTCCATTCGGCGATGGACTGCGGTTTGTCGGATACGATTTGGAAGAGCGCGCCGCCAAGCCCGGCAGTGAATTTCCGCTCACGTTATATTTTCAAATGCAGCGCGCCCCACAAACAAACGCGCAAGGGGAAATTGAATTGCGCGCACCGTGGTGGCAATTTTGGAATCGCGCCATTGTGCGCGCGCCGTTTGCGCTTGATGTTGAAAATCGCCAAGCAGGTGAAATTGTCCAAGCACGCGTGAAAGTGCGCGTGCCGGGCGATGCGAGCGCGGGTGCTTATGATTTGCATATCGCGTTGGATGGAATGAACGCGGCAATTTTTGGAACTGTGCGCGTGGATTCGATTGCGCGTTCCGTCGCGCTGCCGCCGATTTCACATTCGCTCAACGCGCGTTTTGCGGACAAGATTGAATTGCTCGGTTATGACCTCGCTGCACCGCAGCCATTGAAAGCGAATGACGCGGTGCGTTTGACATTGTATTGGCGCGCACTCAAACCGATGGATACTTCATACACGGTGTTCACACATCTAATTAATGCGGACAACAACATTTTTGGACAGCGCGACAAAATTCCACTGGACGGCGTGCGTCCGACGACGAGTTGGGCAGCCGGTGAAATTTTCACCGACGTGTATGAATTTACCGTTGCGCCCGATGCGCCGCCGGGAAATTACAAAATCGAAATCGGTTTTTACACCACGCCGGATTTTGTACGCTTGCCGACCTTTGATGCGAATGGCAACGCGACGGGTGACCGCGTTTTGTTTGAGGATTTGCGCGTGCCATGATGGAACCACAAAACGTTTCCCATGAATCGGTTGCCAGCATGGCGATGCTCCCGCGCGAGTATCGCGTCATGTTTGAAATTGAAGAAGCGTATTGGTGGTATCGCGGTCTGCGCGTCTTGATTCACCAACTGCTCGCGCGTTATACCGCGCCCGATGGTTCCTCGCGCATTTTGGATGCGGGCTGTGGCACAGGCAAAAATTTGCAAATGTTTCTCGAACGCGGCGATGCGCGCGGCGTGGACATTGCACAAGAGGCGATTCACTTTTGTCGCCTGCGCGGCATTCCCGCCGAACGCGCGCTAGTGGCGTCGTTGTTGGAATTGCCGTTTCCGGATAAATACTTTGACGTTTCGTTTTCGTTCGACGTGATTTGCAACATTCAACATGATGTCGCGGCGTTCGCCGAAATTCGCCGCACGTTGAAACCGGGGGGACGGCTCATTACGCAATTGCCCGCGTACACGTGGTTGTGGAGCGCGCACGATGTCGCCGTGGGACATAAATATCGCTACAGCGCGAACGAGTTGCGCGAAAAAATTTCGCGCGCAGGGTTTCAAGTCGAAACGCTCACGTACTTGAACACCGCGTTGTTTCCTTTTATCGCACTGATGCGTTTCGCGCGTCGTCCCGCTGCCGTCAATGGACACGCGCATTCGGATTTGACGCCGCTGCCGCACGCGTTGAATCAAGGGCTGACGCGGCTTTTCAGTGCCGAGATGCGCCGCGCGTTGGATTGGCGTTTACCGTATGGAATTTCGCTGCTGGCGATTGCGCGGCGCGTGGATTGACTCGAATTCGTTATGCGTTTTCCAAAAATGTATTTGGTGTTGTTGTGTATCGTGCTGCTCGCGTTTGCATTGCGTGTGTATCGGCTCGATTTTTTTTCCTTGCGCGGCGATGAATCATTCACCGTACTGTTTGTGCAAAAACCGTTCGCGCAAATGTGGCACGAAACGTTGACGGTGGAACCGAATCCGCCGTTGTTGTATTTGGTGCTGCGCGGTTGGATTGCACTCGCAGGCGACAGTGAATTTGTGACGCGTTTTTTTTCGGTTGTGTTCGGGGTGTTGTGTGTGCCGCTAACATTTCGCGTCGCGCGTAACGTGTTAACAGGGCTTACGGGCAACCGCGAATCTGCGGAAATCGGCGCGAATAAAAATATGCTCGGAATCACAGCCGCGTTTGTGGTGGCAATCAATCCGTATCAAATTTGGCATTCGCAGGATGTGCGAAATTATACGATGTGGGCGGCGTTGAGTTTGTTGGCGTTGATGTTTTTTTGGCAGTGGTATGCTGTAGAGCCAAAGCATTTTGCCGAGCGCACATTACAATCAAGACGCAGCCGGGCGCAAAATGCTTTGCCCCTACTCGGGTTTATTGTCGCGGAACTCGCCGCGTTGTATGCGCATTATTACGAAGCATTTATTTTGCTGGCGTTGAATTTGTTTGTGTTTGCGACATTGTGGCGCGAACGAAATAAAGTATTGGAATGGATTGGCGCGCAAATTGTTTTGGCAATTTTGTATTTGCCGTATCCGTTGATTTTATCGAATCGCGTTTCGTCGTACGGGGAAGGCAGTGGGCGGCAAGGCGTCGCGTTGTGGGACATTGCGCGCGAAACATTCAGCGCGTTTGTGTTGAGTGATACGCTCGGCGAAAATTTGCGGACATGGCTTTGGATTCCATTTGCATTGCTCGTGGTGGCGGGATTGATTTTTCTGTGGACGCGGGATTGGAAACGCGGTTTGTTTTTTGTCGTGTACCTTGCCGTTCCCACACTGTGTCTGTTTGGATTAAACACCATTCGTCCGTTGTATCTCGAACGTTATTTGAATGGCATCGCGCCTGTGTATTATGTGCTGCTTGCGTTTGGGATTGTCGCAGTTTCTCGTTTCTCGTTTCGTGACGCTAGAGAACGCCTCCTACGCGAGCGCGTCGTTGTCGCCGCACTCTTGATTCCTCTCCTCGTAATTGCCTATCTCGCGCTGGCAAATTATTGGATGAATCCCGCGTATGCCAAAGCGCCCGATTGGCGCGGGCTGGCGCGCATTATCAATACGAACGCGCAGCGCGGGGATTTGATTGTGCAAAATTTTCCGGAAACGTCGCTGTTGTATTACGACAAAAGCAAATTGCCGTTAGTGGTCTATCCCGAAACATTTTTGCCCGACGGTGAAACCGAGCGCCAATTGAACGCGATGAACGCAAATTACCAACGTGTGTGGTTCATTCCCGCCGCGCCGGATTTTTGGGACCCGGAACAAGTTGTGGAACAGTGGCTGAATCGCAAAGCTGATTTGTTGGACGAATGGCGCGCGGGCGATTTCAATTTGCATTTATACAGCACGCCGTCATACTATTTGGGCGCGATGCGTCCAACCAATTTGACGTTTCGAAATCTTTTGGCGCTGCGAGGATATCGCACACAAATACGCGGCAATGAATTACGTATCGTGTTCTATTGGCGCGCGCTGGTGAAACCGGACAAGGCATACACGCTCAAATTGCAAACGCTCGATGCGGACGGAAATGTTTTGGCGGAAGAAACGAGGATGCCCGTGCGTGACGCGTATCCGATGACGCTGTGGCGCAAAAATGAATTGGTGGTTGACCAACATACTTTGCCGTACAGCGCGGCAGTGAATACCTTTACTGTTTCATTGTGTGACGGCGATCTGTGTCAATCGTCGTCGGGGCGTTTGTCCATTCCGACCGGAAATTAAATCGCATGACGCGCGAACATTCATTGTCACAGTCCGCTCCGCCAAAATTTACGCGCGTTGATTTCGCGTGCCTCGTTTTGCTCGCAGGACTCGTCGCGTTATTTTTTTGGCGCATCCTCACACCGAATCCTCTGGACCGCGCGCAATTTCCGGCAGGCGATTTCACGGACCAATTTTACGCGTTTCGTTTGTACGAAGCACGCGCGTTTTCCGAAGGGCGCATTCCATTGTGGTCCGAAAATTTCAACAGTGGGCATCCGTTTCTCGCGGACATTCAGAGCGCGGTCTTTTATCCTCCCGCGTTGTTGAATACATTGTTGAATCTCGCGTTGTTCAAATCGTTTTCGCTATTTGCGCTAGAACTTGAAGCGTTGTTTCATTTTTGGCTCGCGGGCGCTTTCACGTATTTGTTTGCGCGGCGTGTGATAAACAATCGCGTCGGTGCGTTCACGAGCGCAATCGTCTTTACGTTCGGCGGATATTTGACCTCGTATCCGTCCCTGCAATTGGCAATTTTGGAAACGGCGGTGTGGCTGCCGCTCGCGCTGTTGTGCATAGATAAAGCGACGACGGACGACCGACAACTGACGATGAATTGGTTTATTCTCGCAGGAATTGTATTGGGCGTCGCAGCACTTGCAGGACATCCGCAAACGTTTTTGTTTGCTGTCGCAGTCTGCGTGATTTATTTAGTTTGGAAGAGACTGGAGATTAGAGACCGGAGAGTGGCAATTCGTAATTCGCAATTCGCATTTTCTACATTTGCTCCAATCGCATTTATGCTTGTCATCGCGTTCGGCATTGCGGCGATTCAACTCGTTCCCGCAATGGAATATCAACAGCTTTCGACGCGTGAAGCGTTATCGTTCGCGGACGCGGCGAAAGGTTTTCCGACGCTTGATATTTTGCAATTTATTTTGCCGGGCTATGCGAGCGCGTTCGCATCGCCGCTCTATGTAGGAGTTTTGCCATTGTGGTTGGCAATCTTTGCCCTATTACAGCGACGAGTAACGAATAACGAACAACAAAGAACGGATGTTGTTTTTTGGGGATTGCTCGCGCTCGGCGCGTTGATATTGTCGTTCGGATTTTATGTGTTCGCGTACGTGATTTTCTATTTGTTTGTGCCGGGCGCGTCGCTATTTCGACAGCAAGAACGTTTGGCGTTTGTCGTGAGTTTTGCGTTGGCGATGTTGGCGGGATATGGCATCACGGAATTGTTGAACGCGTTTAGTTTAAAACACGCGCGAAAATTTTTTTTGATTTTGCCCGTCGGCGCGGCAGTGATGTTGGCATTGCTGTTTGCATTTTTTGTCGCGGGCGTTGAAAATTCAGAAGGACGTTTGGCATTTTTGGGAGACCGCGCGGGGTTGATGCTGTTGCTGTTCATATTGTCGAGTTTGCTGCTCGGTTTGTACTTGCGAAAATTTATTTCAACAAAATGGTTCGCGCCGCTCGCCCTTGTTTTGATTTTGTTTGATTTGTGGAGTGTGGGCGAAACCGCAAACAAGGGACGCGTCGAGGAACGTTTCGCAGATATTCCATTCGCAGAAATTTTGCAAAACGATTCGGGCATTTTTCGCGTCGCGGCGGACGAACAAGTATTGCCCGGACATTTTGGGATTGCGACGCGTTTGGAAGAGGTCGGCGGAATTTCGCCGCTTCGCTTAGCGCGATATGATGCGTTGTTGAAATTGCCGCGCGAAATGGTTTTGCCATTGCTGAATGTGAAATATGTTGTGGCGCGCGAGAACATTTCAGGCGCGGAATTATTGGAAACCGATACTGATTTGAAATTGTTCGCGCTGCGTGATTCACAGCCGCGTGCATGGCTCGTCGGAAGCGTTGTCGCAGAAGCAGACGCGCAAATTGCCGCGTTGGATTTCAAACAAACCGCAATCGTCGCGACAAACAATTTTGGAACACTTGACGCGCGTGCAAGCGGCGGACAGGCAACAATTGTTTCACGCGGCACCGAAAAAATGTCGCTTGATGTCAACGCGCCCGCCGAAGGTTTGCTCATCATCAGTGAAAACTTTTATCCCGGTTGGCGCGCGACGGTTGATGGCGAACCCGTTGAAATTTTGCGCGCAGATTACACACTGCGCGCGATTCCCGTACGCGCGGGACAACATCGCATTGAAATGTGGTACGAACCGCTGTCATTCAAAATTGGTGGTGTAATTTCGGGGATGACAGTGTTGGTGTGTGTGGGTGCGATGGTTTTTTGGAGAGGGGCGAATGTAATTCGCAGCAACACGAACACAAAATCGCCCTACGGCGATTGAACGAATAAGGCGATGAACTACATCGCACGTTTGACGTTTCACGATACGCGATACGCGATATGCGACTAAATTTCACCGAACGCTTGATTACAAACAATACGCTCGCGTGGATTCTCGCGCTGGTGCTTGGTTGCGCGCTCGCGCTGATTCTCGCAGCGGCAGTTTCGTTTTCGTCGCCTGCGATTGTGGTTGCGGGCATCTTGGCGCTGGCAGCGGGCGTGGTCATTATGACCAACATCGAATTTGGCTTGTTTGCGGTGTTGGGTGTGGCGATTCTCTTGCCGTTCGCTTCGATTCCCGTCAATCTCGGTTTCAATCCGACGTTTCTTGACCTCGCGCTGCTCGCATTGTTCGCGATGTGGTTCACGCGCGCGATGACGCGGCAAGAGGAAAACATTCAAGAAAAATTTCAATTTACATTTCTGGGCGTGCCGATTGTGGCATTCATGGTGCTGGCAATTTTTTCATTCGTGATTGGCATGTCATTCGCTGGACTGCAAACTCAAATTGTTAGACGCTTTGCCGAAATTCTGTTGGCGATTGCGACATTCTTTTTGATTGTGAATGTGGTGAATACGCGCGAACGTTTGGAACGCGTGATGCGATTCATCATCATTGCAGGAACGATTTCGGCGGTATTGGGCATCGTGTTTTATTTTTTGCCGCGTGACCTCACTATTCGCATTCTGTCATTCTTGCGCTATGTAAAATATCCTGACGGTCCCGGTGTTTTGCGTTTTATCAACGATGATGTGGACGGGACGATGCGCGCGGTTTCGACTTCGGTTGACCCGAATGTGTTGGGCGGCTTGATGATTTTGATGGCGGGCTTGGCAACACCCCAAGTATTTGCGCCCAAGACATTGCTGCCGCGTCCGATTCTTTTTGCGAGTGTCGCCGCAATGTTTTTGTGTTTGGTACTCACATTTTCGCGCGGCGCGTTTTTGGGGTTCGGCGTTTCGCTCGTCGTCATCTCGTTTTTCAAATATCGCCGGTTGTTACCCATTCTCGCGGTTGGCGCAATTTTGTTTTGGTTCATTCCCATCACGCAAGAGTACATCGCGCACTTGCTTGATGCGTTCGCGGGCGCAGACCGCGCAACACAAATGCGTATCGGCGAATATCAAGACGCGTTCACATTGATTTCGCGTTATCCGATTTTTGGCGTCGGCTTTCTTGGCTCGCCCGATTTGGATACCTATATCGGCGTTTCATCCGTGTACCTTTTGATGGCGGAACAAATGGGACTCGTCGGCGTTGCCACATTTCTTGTAACAATGGGAATTTTCTTTTACCGTTCATTACTCGCATGGCTCGACGGCTTGAAAGACGACGCGCGGTTGTCGCCGCTTTTGCTCGGCGTGTGCGCGGCGTTGATTGGCGCGATGACGGCGGGCGTCGTTGACCATTATTTTTTCAATTTGGATTTTCCGCACTCGGTTACGTTGTTTTGGATTTTTGTGGGACTTGGTGTGACAAGCATTTTGTTGTATCAAAAATCTCAAGCGACGGAATAAATGCCCAAACTCGTCCCCAAAATAATTCTCGAAGGCACACGGCTTACTTTCAAAACGGATATTGCGTTTGCGTTGAATGAGCATCCGCGTCTCGTCGGACCGCGCAAGTACAAATATCATTCGCCGTTGATTTCGGCGGAATGGTGCGCGTTCACGAGTTTCCCGTGGGGACGCGGACCCATCAATTTTGAACCGCACGAAGAAGCGTTGGCGCTCGAAACGTACGCGACGTGGGCGCGGCTGTTTGAATTGAACAAATATTATTCATGGATTGTTGACCGCTTTCATATTTCTACACGCGCGTATCAACTCGAAACCTACAACAAAGATTATGATTTTCGCTGGCTCGAAGCACGTTTGTTACCGCTTGGCTTTCGTCTCGTATTTCTAAATCGAACGCCTGAATCGTTCGCCGCCGCGCGCACAGAACGTCTAAAAGTTTCGGGCAATCCGTCCCAGTACGATGATTTGGAAAAGTTTGTGCGCGAGCAAAATTTGATGACGCGACTTGTGCGCGAATCTATTTTGCCTACGTTGACATTGGATATTTCTGACAATAAGGTTGAACGCGCGGTGGAAAATATCGTGGACTGGATGGAGCAAACGGGCGGGCTGTACATGAAGGATGAAGGATGAAAGATGGAGGGATTGGGTGATTAGGTGATTGGGTAATTTTCGATTAGCGATATGCGATACGCGATTTGCAATCAGCACTGGGAGGAAAACAATGAATCAATCTCAAAGACCTAGACGCGGCAGTATCATTGGTCCGCTGATTCTCATTACTATCGGCGGTCTGTTTTTGCTTGCGAATTTCGGTTACATCACGAGTTCGTTTTGGTTAATGCTCATACAGTTTTGGCCCCTGATTTTGATTCTCGCCGGTCTCGAAATTTTATTCGGACGCACGCGCGGCGGACAACTTGTCGTGCTGCTCGTTGGATTGTTGGCAGTCGGCGGAATCCTTTGGCTGCTCATCAATCCCGGTACGTTCGCAATTGGTACGAGCATGAACACCGACACCGTTGGCGAAACGCGCGATGGCGTGAGCGCGGCGAATTTGGAATTGAACCCGGGCGTGGGCGAACTCGTCATCAAACCGCTTGATGCAAATTCGACGAATTGGATTGAAGGGACTATCACGCATCCCGGTTCCATGCGTCTCGAAAAAGAATATGCAGTAACTGACGGAAACGCGCGTTTGAAATTGGACACCGAAGGCACGATGTTTTTCTTTGGCAATGCGGCGGAACGCTGGAATGTGAATCTGTCACCGCAAACACCCCTCACGTTAAAAGTGGACGCGGGAGTTGGCGGTTCCAAAGTGGACTTGAATGCGCTCCAAGTGACGCGCGTAGATTTGGATACGGGCGTTGGCGGCATGGAAGTGGTGATGCCGTCGAACGCAGGACTCGTCACGGCAAAATTGGACGGCGGCATCGGCGGCTTGACGGTTTTGATTCCGCAAGGCGTCGCGGCGCGCATTCGTTCGCATTCGGGCATCGGCGGTGCGACCATTAATCAAGCGCGTTTTCCGCGCGTGGGCGATGATGTGTACGAGAGTCCCGATTACGCAACTGCGACAAACAAAATTGATTTGGATGTGAACGCAGGCATCGGCGGCATCACCATTCCCTAAATGTCTCTTTATCAATTTCCGCGCGACATTCTCAATTTTCAAGACGCTTCGTTCGAGCCATTGCACGGCTATGCACGCGCGCTCAACTTGATTCGCCGCGCGTTGACGCCGCGTCAAAAACATTGGGCGCACGTGAGTTTACGCCTGAACGCGACAGGATTGACGACAACGCCGATTCCGTACCAAAGCGAATTGTGGCAAACCGTGTTTGCAGAACTCGCGTTAGACCTTGTAGCGCATCGCGTCATCATCATCACAAGTCGCGGCGCGCGTTGGGAAACGCAATTGCGCGGGCAGCCGCTTTCGCAATTTTGGAATGAATTGAATGACGCACTCGCGGAAATGAAAATTTTTCCGAACGCGACGCAGCCCGATTACGCGGATGCCTCGCCCGCGTATGACGCCGCGTGCATCGAAAATTATTGGCGCGCCTTATCACAAGTGGATATTTTGTTGAAACAATTTCAAGGTGAACTGCGCGAGGAAACGAGTCCCGTGCAATTTTGGGCGCATCATTTTGATTTGGCGATGTTGTGGTTCAGTGGGCGCTTGGTGCCGGGACAAGACGCAGCAAATGAAGAATTTGCGGACGAGCAAATGAATTTCGGTTTTTCCGTAGGCGACGAAAAAATTCCCGAACCGTATTTTTACATCACCGCGTATCCCTTGCCCGAAAATTTTATCGGTTCGCCTTTACCAGACGGCGCGGAATGGCACACGGACGGATGGAATGGTGCATTGCTGCTGTACAAAAATGTCGCGGCAGCGCGCGAACCCGACGCGTTGCTGTTGGAATTTTGGCGCACCGTACAAAAACGCGGCGCGGAATTGATGCGCGATTAAAAACCTCGAAGGTTGCGATAAAAATCATCGCGAGACCTTCGAGGTTTTTAATCAATGACATTCGCTGCTCCCGCTATCCTTGAACAATAACGGCGCAATTGAAATAAATTCCCAATCGTAACTCGTTGCGTGCAGCGTCAATTTCAAAACACCATACGCGCCCGTAATGCGTTTTTCGCTGTTGGGTTTGACCGCGCCAAAAACGTACGGGACTGCCCCGCCCGTGCCGACGACGAATTGACGAATCCCGCGCGCATCATCGCGTTCGCCTATCGGATTCTGCGGCGCAAACCGTTCGTAATCGTGGTCATGTCCATTTAAAATTACGTCCACGTTATTTTCGTACAACACATTCCACACCGCGCGCGTTTTTTCCCCGCTGCCGTCGCGCCCGTGCGGACCCGAACTGAATAACGGGCGATGAAACATTGCCGCCGCGCATTGCGTCGGATGCAGTGCCACCTCATCGCGCAACCATCGTACTTGTTCCGAATTTTCATCCGTATCAATTTCACTGTTCAAAACAAAAACGCGCCACTCGCCGAGTGCGTACGAATAGTAACCGCGTGACGGGTCGCCTGCAAGTGCGCCAAAGTATTCAAAATAACCTCTCGCGTTCGCGGTACCGTAATCGTGATTGCCCGGCACGGGATACGTGCGCCCTTTGAGTTTGCCCCACGACGGTCCATAACAATTTTGAAATTCCTCGCGCGTCCCATTCGGATACACATTGTCACCGAGCGTAAAAACTGTTCCCTCGATTCCGTCCAAAATTCCGGCAGTGGCTTCATCCCCGCGCGCATTGCATACGGCAATATCGCCCGCGCCGACGAGGACGGGGGAGGTTGGTCGCGGAGTTGGCTGGGTGGTTGGTCGGCTCGTCGGCTCGTCGGTTGGTCGGTTCGTCGGGGGCGGTTTCGTGGGCGTTGGCTGTGCAGATGCGATGCGCGTAAAAGATGCGATGCGCGTAAAAGTTGCGGTGCGCGTAAAAGTTGCCGTGCGAATTGGCAATGATATGGTTCGTGATGCAGTTGGTGGAACGGTTCTGGGGGCTGGCGTTAATGTGGACAACGGAGCATTGAGACAACTCGTCAAACAAATGATGGCAACAAGCAAAGAAAAACGTTTCATGCGCGCATTATAAGTTGCTCACGCAGAGGTGCAAAGCCGCAAAGGTTTTTTATCTCTTGGATGTTGTGCTAACATGATTCACCTGTGAAACATTTTTTGAAAATTGCCCCGTATCTGATTCTGCTCGTCGGTTTCGCGCTGCGCTTGTATCGTCTCGGCGCGAACAGTCTGTGGTATGACGAGACAGTGAGCTTGTATCTCGCGCAGAGTGACCTCGCCGAACTCATTCGTCATACGGCAGGCGATATTCACCCCCCCCTCTATTACATCGTCTTGCATTTTTGGGGACGCATCGCGGGTTGGTCCGAATTTGCGATGGCGTTTGTTTCATTATGGTTCGGGGTGCTGCTCATCGCGCTCGCCTATCGCATCACGCGACAGTGGTTGGCACAAAACATCATTGCGATTGTTGCCGCATTGTTCGATGCCATCTCACCGTACAACATTTGGTACTCGCAAGAAGTGCGAATGTACACGCTCGGCGCGGTGTTGGGATTGTTGTCTGTCTATTTTTTGCGAAACATGCTCGCACAGAAAAAATTTTTCACGCGCGATTTTTTCGCGTATGTGATTTTCACCGTTCTCGGATTTTACACACTGTACTATTTTATTTTCTTGATGGTATTTCAATACGCGTATGTTGCATATCGCGCATGGCGGATAGCAAATGTCAAATCGCTTCTCGTTTCTCGCTTCTCATTTCTCTCGACATTTGCGCTGTCACAAATCGCACTCGCTCTGCTCTATCTCCCCTGGCTCCCCATCGCATTTCGTCAAGCCACTGACCCGCCCGTGCCGCCATGGCGCGAATTTATTGCATTGCCGCGCGTGATTTTGGAAACGTTCAGCGCGCTCGCGTTTGGACAAGCGATGGAGTGGAATGTGTTTGGATTTGTCTCGCTATTGTTATTCATTCCGATTGCTGCATTGTTGTGGCGCGAATGGAAATCGTCGCGCAGTACGGTGTTAGCGAACTCCTCGTACGCAAAGCGAAATCGCTCCACCCTCCTCGCTTCTCGCTCCACTGTTTCATCAATATTTCTGCTCGGGTATTTCCTCATTCCCCTCGCATCCATTTATCTGTTCTCGCTGTGGAAACCGCTCTATCACGTGCGCTACATGTTCACGTACTCGCCCGCGTTCTATATTCTCGCCGCGTATGCGTTGGTGAATTTGGCGAATGAATTTCAAACCGCGCAACGTGCTGTGAATACGCGTTGGTTGTATGCACTCGGCGTGTCGGCAATGTTGGTGAGCATCGGATTTTTCATCATCACAGGATTTTCGCTTTACAACTTTTGGCACAATCCGCAATATGCGGAAGATGATTTGCGCGGCGCGGTGAATTACATTGCGGAACGTTGGCGTCCGGGCGATGTGATTTTGGTGAATGCAGGTTACGCCTATCCCGCGCTTGTTTATTATTTTCCTCAACCATTGCAACGCGAACGGTTGACCGACGAACCGATGAACCGACGAGCCGACGAACCGACTTTATTGCAAACTGGTTCGATTGACGGCGCAAAAACTTTGGGATGGGGCGACCCGCGTTCCGATTTTTACGCGACGACGGCGGACGAAACGCGCGCGGCGCTTGACCGCGTGTTTGAAAATTATTCGCGCGTGTGGATGCTGCGAATATATGACACGGTAGTTGACCCAAATGGAATCGTCCGCGCGTATTTCAATGAACATGCCACACGATTGGACGACCAAGCATTTGGCGGCGAGTCGCAAACGCGCGTGCAGGGCTTTATCACAAAACCGACGCGCGATTTGCCACCGAACGCGACGCGTATAAACAAAAATTTAGGCGAACGCGTCGAACTCGTCGGCTATGAAACAGGCGCGCGCGAATTGGAACGCGGAAAATTTTATGATGTGGTGATGTATTGGAAATTGTTGCAAACGGTGAATTACAATTATCAAGTGACGCTACAACTCTTGAACGCGAACGGTGAAAACGTCGCGCAGTATGATGAAATTCCATTGAGCGAAATTTTGCCGATGACGCGCTGGAAACTCGACGAACTCTATCGTGAGCCACTTCGCGTAAAAATTCCACAAACACTCGTGCCGGGCGAATATCGCGCGATTGTGAAATTGTACGAGCCGCGTTCAGGCGAGGTGTTGGGCGCCATAATCGAGTTGGGCAGTCTCCGCGTGCGTTGATTTTTCAAAACTGCAAAATCCGTTATAATGGTGTCAACGAAATCGGGGTGTAGCGCAGCCCGGTAGCGCGCTTCGTTTGGGACGAAGAAGCCGGAGGTCCGAATCCTCTCACCCCGACTTGATGCGGGAGTAGCATAATGGTAATGCTCTAGCCTTCCAAGCTAGCGAAGCGGGTCCGATTCCCGTCTCCCGCTCTGGTTCAGTGCTGAGTGATGAGTGCTGAGGTAAGAGTAAATGCTCTGTCCTTATTCCTCGTTACTCGGCACTTTTTTCGGGGCCCGCAGCTCGATGGTCGAGCAGAGTGCTCATAACGCTTTGGTTGCTGGTTCGAGACCAGCCGGGCCCACAAAAAAATCGAACGCACCCCGCGTTCGATTTTTTTGTGAACCAGTAACCGCAACCCCGCCGCAATCCCATTTATCGTCACCACCATCGCGTTGCGGGTAGCGGACAGCGGATAATAAAAGCGGATAAGCGGATACAACGCGCGCATCCGCTTATCTGCTTTGCCATCCGTTGGCAGCACTCCTCACCCCGTATTCCTCAACCCCGCCGCAATCCCGTTTATCGTCACCACCATCGCGTCCATTAATTCTTGATGCGCGTCTGTTGCGTCTTCGGGCAAGGCGCGCAAACGTTTCAACAATTCAATTTGAATAAAGTTTAACGGGTCCACATACGGATTGCGCAAATGAATCGCGCGCTGCAAGACGGGTTCATTGTCGAGAATGTCCGATTGTCCCGTCAATTTCAAAATCCACGCGCGTGTGCGTTCAAATTCGTGGCGGATGTTTCCGAAAATTTCGTCGCGCAAATTTTCATCTTCTACCAATTGCGCGTATTGCGCGGCGATGCCCATGTCCGCTTTGCCCAACGCGTTTTGGACGTTTTGCAGCATCGTGTTGAAAAATTGCCACTCGTGCGTCATGGCGCGCAACATTTCGATTTTTGTGTTGTCTGTTGCGATTGCGTCAAATGCTGTCCCCAATCCATACCACCCCGGCAAATTGAAACGTCCTTGCATCCAACTAAACACCCATGGAATCGCGCGCAATGTTTGCACCGTGCGCGTAGATTTGCGACGCGAGGGACGCGAACCGATATGCAATTGTTCGATTTCTTGAATCGGTGTTGCCTGTTCCCAAAATTCAATAAAGCGCGGATTCTCGTACACGAGCGCGCGATACGCGCGCAAACCCGCGTTTGATAATTCCTGCATCATCGCGCGCCACTCCTCGCGCAATGGTGCAGATTCCGTCATGCTCGAACGCAACACCGCGTACAAAATTTGTTCCATGTGGCGATGCGCGAGATGCGGATTGCCGTAGCGTGCCGCAAGCACTTCGCCTTGTTCCGTGATGCGAAAACGTCCGTCGAGTGTACCGGGCGGTTCGGCGAGAATCGCGCGCGAGGGCGGACCACCGCCGCGTGCGACACTGCCGCCGCGTCCGTGAAACAATGTCAACGTGACGCCGTGCGCGTGGCACAATTCCGTCAGCGCGATTTTTGCTTGATACAATGCCCAGTTCGCCGCGACGAGTCCGCTTTCTTTGTTGCTGTCAGAATAGCCCACCATCACTTGTTGCTGCATCCCGCGCGCGTTCAGATGTTTTTGGTACACGGAATTTTCAAACAATTCGCGCATAATGTTTGATGCGCCCGTGAGCGCGTCCATTTGTTCAAACAAGGGAACGATGTCGAGTTTGTCCGCGATGCCCGCCCAATGCGCGAGCAGCAAAACTGCCAACACATCACTCGCCGATTGCGCCATCGAAATAATAAAAGCGCCGAGCGGTTCGTCACCATAATTTTCATGCACGCGTTTCAATACCTGGAACAACGCAATCGTTTCGTTCGTCTCGTCGCTGTACGCCCCCCCCCCTCGCAATTCGCGCGGCGGCTGCTGCAACAAGTACGTGAGATGGTGCAGTTGATTTTCGCGCGACATTTTGGCGAACGGTGGATTGATGCGATGCGCGTACAACAACGCGTCCACGTCCGAGATGAGGCGTGATGATTCCTGCCGAATATCTAAACGCGCGGCGCGCAGCCCAAACACATTCACTTGCTCTTGCAGCGTTCGCAAATCATCTTGCGCGATGATGTCGCCGCGATGCGCGTTCAAACTATTTGCCATCGCGTCGAGCGCGTCGGACAATTGCGCGGCGTGATGCAATGTCGGCACGGGCGCAACCGCTTGTCCGAGCAAACGTTCCTTCATGCGGTCTTGATTCGCGTCATCCAATTGTTCCAACAGCGCGGCGAGTTTCAAACGATATGGTTCGTTCGGATAACGTTTCTGCAAATTGGCGAGACGCAGACTCGGCGCGCGAAAATCATTATCCAACGATTCACGCAATTCATCCGAAATCGGCACGCGGTCTTCAGAAATGGACAGTTCGCGTTCCAATTCATGCACCGCGTCGCGATATTTTGTGAGCGCGAGTCCCCGATTCAGACGCAGCGATTCTGCCGTCACATCGGCAGTGACAAATGGATTGCCGTCACGGTCACCACCAATCCACGAACCAAATTCGATAAAACGCGCGGGGGGGGGGATTTCGGAATAATGTGTTGCGAGCGCGTGACGCAAATCATCGTACAAACGCGGCATCACATTCCATAAAACGGTGTCGAGAAAATAAAGCCCCGTGCGTACTTCGTCAGTCACTTCGGGACGCGTCGTACGCGCGCGTTCGGTGAGCCAATGCGAATGAATTTCCGCGCGCAAATGATGCAGCCATTCTTCGCGTTCGCGCGGCAATAAATCGGGACGGTCCAATTCGTACAACACATCCGCCATGCGCGCGAGTTTTGACAATAACGTGCGCCGTCGCGCTTCGGTGGGATGCGCAGTGAAAACGAGTTCGACGCGCAAGCGTTCCATCAACGCCGCGACGCGTTCCGCCGAAACATTTTGCGCGCGATATTCCGCAAACGCGCGCGCGATAGATTCTTCGCGCGTGCGTTCGGTTTGTGTGCGTTCGCGTTCACGCAAGACACGGACGCGATGTTGTTCTTCGGCGAGATTCACTAAATCGAAATATGCGTTGAACGCCAGCGCGATGCGTTCCAGTGTTGGCGCGTTATCGCCCGCAAGCTGTGCGGACAATTCCGCCGACGCGTGCGCATCACCGCCGCGTCGCGCTTTGGCAAGCGCACGCACGCTTTCTTCAACATGAAAAAATTGTTCGCCCTCTTGCGCGCGTAAGGTTTCGCCCAACAAGTCGCCGAGCAAATGAATGTCGCGCGAGAGCGGAGAGGGTTCGGATTCGGGTAAAGTGTGAATCATGGATTACCGTGTTTTGGGAAGAAGCATTCGCTTCGATGAAATTTATACAGCGCGCGCGACTTGTTGTATCATTGCCGACATGGCACGCCGCAAAAGACAACGCCGCGCAGTTCCGCGCGAGTCCGTCGCGCCCAGCCGTTTATCGCGTTGGGTTGTCGGTTTGGTGTTGGCATCGCTGGTTTTGGGCGCGCTTGGATTTTATTTCAATTCGAGTACGGACGAATTGGCGCAAAATGTTTTCGGCGCGCAAGCGACGTTGGAAATTCCCACTTCTGTTCCACCTACACCGCGCAACGCGTTTGTTCCGCCCGAAGAAGCGAACGATGTCAACATTCTAAATCAACCAACGATTCCCGCGCAAGCGGCAAACAACGCGTCGCCGTTTCCTACTGCGTCAGGAAAATTGGATAAAACGTTGAATGTGTTGTTGCTCGGCAGTGACCGTCGTCCGAATGACCCCGTGTGGCGAACGGATGTGATGATGATTGCGTTTCTCGACGCGCAAAATGGGCGCGCGGCGGTGTTGAGTTTGCCGCGCGATTTGTACGTCAACATTCCCACGCGCGGCTGGGACCGTTTGAACATTACCGATTTTTGGGGCGAGTACACGAAATATCAAGGCGGCGGACCGGGTTTGATGAAACGCGTCATCGCGGAAAATTTTGGGATTCGGATTGATAAATTCGCGCGCGTGGATTTTGAAGGATTCAAAAAAATTATTGATACGCTCGGCGGAATTGAGGTGAATGTGCCGTGCGCGCTCGAAGATGATTTTATTGATGCGAGTTCGCCGACGGGATTTCGCCATTTTCAAGTGGACGCGGGGATGCAGCACATGGACGGCGAAACGGCGTTGATGTTTGTGCGGCAGCGCCACAACACGGGCGATGTGTCGCGCGCGCAGCGCCAACAGCGTCTTGTGTATGCCCTGCGCGAAAAAATCTTGTCACCGAACATTGTGCCGAAAATTCCCGCGCTGTATCAACAATTGCAGGACGCGGTGCAATCCGATTTCGGCACGCTCGATTTACCCGGGCTCGTCCAAATCGGAACGAATGTGAAGCCGGGCAACATTCGCGGGCGCGTGATTGACGAAACGATGTGGAATTTTTGGATGACGCCTGATGGGAAGTCGGTGCTAGTGTTTGATAAAAATAAAGTGCGCGCGGCGGTGGATGATTTGTTTAATGCGCCGACGATTGAAGAAGCAAAAGTGGTGTGTCAGTGAACAAAAAATTGCATCGCCAACAAAATAGTCATCCCCACCGCAATTGTTAGCAATACATTTTTCGTGCGCCACGCGACAAACACCGGGACGATTCCTGCAATCAAACGCGGATTCAACAATGAAAAATTTACCGCGTCATTCCGAATCAAAATTTCGGGCAGCGTAATCGCGGACAACACAGCGACAGGCACAAACGTCAACGCGCGTGTGAACCACAACGGCATAGTCACTCGTCCATGAATTGCAATAAAAGACAGCCGAATCAAAAACGTGACGATGCCGCACGCAATAATCGTGAGCCACAAATTGAGTGAGAACTCCATTTTTTTAGAGACGCGGATTTTCACGAATGAACGCGGATTTCAAAATACTTGGCGTTTTCCGCGTTCATCCGCGTTTATCCGCGTCCAATCTATGCACGCGTGTCTCCAAAACAAATCCAATCGCAATCGCCACAATCGCCGCGGCGATATAGCCCAATTTGTACGGCAAGCCAAACGCCAACACCCCGCCAATTCCCGCAATGACCGCACAAATCACATACGCGCGATTTTTCAACATCGGCACCACAATCGCGATAAACGTCAACGGCAGCGCGAAATCGAGCGACCATTCGGGCGGCACTTGCGCGCCGACGAAAATTCCAACCACCGTACTCGCTTGCCAAAAACTCCACAACGTAAGCCCCGCGCCAAACAAAAACCAATGCCGATGTTGCGCGTCACCTTTTTGATGAAAATGCGCGATGGCTACCGCGTATGCTTCATCCGTCAACAAATACGCCAGCAAAATTTTCCACCACGCGGATAATTTTTCGAGGTACGGCGCGACGGACGCACTGTACAGCGCGTGCCTCAAATTCACCACGAACACCGTGAGAATCAAAATCAGCGCGGGCGTTTGTGCGACGATGAGGGGCGCGGCGATGAATTGTGACGAGCCGCCGAAAATGATTGACGACATGGCTTGCGCGATGGAAATAGGCACACCGAGTTGAATCGCCAACGCGCCGTAGATGAACCCGAACGGCACGACGCCAACTTGCAGCGGTAATTCCGCGCGTACGCCTGCAAAAAATTCCTGTCGTGATGTTGTCATAGGATTGAAAACGCGAATCTACGCGAATCTTTACGAAAAAATAATTCGTTTCGATTCGCGTAGATTCGCGTTAAATTTGCTTCCAAAGAATTCTACTCGACTCTACTCAACGAATCTTTTGCCAACTGTAATTGCTCGCGCACTGCGCCAGTTCCCCCAAACACGTTGCGCGACTTTACCGACGCGTCGAAATCAAAAACAGAATACACGTCGTCAGCAAATTTTTCCGATGCCGCCCGAAAATTTTCCAACGATAATGCGGACAATTTCACACTGCGCGTTTCTGCCAATTTCACCAAGCCGCCGACGATGTGATGCGCTTGACGAAACGGCACGCCGCGTCGCACGAGATATTCCGCGAGGTCGGTCGCCAACATACTTTCATCCAACGCCGCGCGCATTTTTTCCGCGTTCACGCGCATCGTTTGTATTACGCCCGTAGTGATTGGCAAAGTCATTTCGAGGGTATCCACCGCGTCAAACAACGGCTCTTTGTCTTCTTGAAAATCTTTGTTGTACGTCGAGGGCGTACCTTTCAATACGACAAGCAGCGTATTCAGGTCGCCAATGATTCGCCCCGTTTTTCCGCGCACGAGTTCCATCGCGTCGGGATTTTTTTTCTGCGGCATGAGCGATGAACCTGTCGTGTACGCATCGTCCATTTCGATAAAGCCAAATTCAGGCGCAGAGTAATAAATAAAATCTTCGGCGAGTCGCGACAAGTGAATTTGTGTGAGCGACGCGGCGAATAAAAATTCGGCAATGAAATCGCGGTCGCTCACCGCGTCGAGTGAATTTTCGCTGTCGCGTTCAAAACCCAATTCGCGCGCGAGAAATTCGCGGTCAATCGAAAATGGATTTCCTGCAAGCGCGCCCGAGCCGAGCGGCAAAACAGACGCGCGTTTTTTCGCATCAGCAAAACGTTCGCGGTCGCGTTGGAGCATCCAGAAAAACGAAAGAAGAAAATGCGCGAACGAAATCGGCTGCGCGCGGCGAACGTGAGTGTAGCCGGGGAGAAGTGTGTCGAGGTGTTGTTCGGCTTGATGGCAGATGGCAGATAGCAGATGGCAGATGGCAGAATCAATGCGCGCAATCGCGTCAATGACATACAAACGGGCGTCGGTGGCGACTTGGTCGTTGCGCGAACGTCCCGTGTGGAGTTTGTGCGCGGGTTCGCCAATCAGTTCGTGCAAGCGGCGTTCGACGGCAGTGTGAATGTCTTCGTCGTTCGGGGTAGAGATGAATTCACCGCGTGCAAATTCCTCGCGCACGAGCTGTAGCCCGCGTTCAATTTCATTCGCTTCGTGCTGCGAAATAATTTCCGCGCGCGCCAGCGCTTTTGCATACGCGATGCTGCCGCGAATGTCCGCGTCGTACATGCGCCAATCGAAATGAAACGAATTATTGAACCGCGCGAACAATTCGTCAGGTTGTTTGTCGAAACGACTGCCCCAAAGCATGAAGAGGTGAAGAGGTGAGGGGGTGAACGGGTGAACGGGTGACAAATCACCCCCTCACCTCTTCACCCGCTCACCCGTTCATGGTTCAATCACCAAATTCCAACTTGCCCAAGATGCCTTGATTGACCATCGAACGCACCGTAATCGGCAGACCAAAGAGATTGATGAAACCGTCCGCGTGCGCTTGATTGAACACTTGGTCGCGCATGAATGTGACGACGGATTCTTGATAGAGCGAGTACGGCGATTTGCGTCCGGCGATGATGACGTTGCCTTTGTACAATTTCAGTTTCACCGTGCCCGTGACGCGTTGTTGTGTTGATGTGACAAACGCGTCGAGCGCTTCGCGCAGTGGTGTGAACCATAAACCGTTGTACACGAGTTCCGCATATTTTTGCGCGACCAAATCTTTATAGTGCATTGTTTCGCGGTCAAGCGTCAATGCTTCGAGTTCGCGGTGCGCGGTGTATAAAAGTGTGCCGCCCGGCGTTTCGTACACACCGTGCGATTTCATGCCCACCAAACGATTCTCTACCAAATCCACGCGTCCGACGCCGTTCGCTGCGCCGACTTCATTCAAACGCGCGACCAGCACAACGGGTTCGAGCTCTTGCCCATTCAACGCAATCGGTGTGCCTTGCTTGAATTCGAGTTCGATGGTTGTCGGCGTATCGGGCGCTTGTTCGGGGTCAACCGAAAGTTGGAACATGTCGGGATTCGGTTCGTTCCACGGGTCTTCGAGCTCGCCGCCTTCGTGCGACAAATGCCACAAGTTGCCGTCGCGCGAATAAATTTTCGCGGCGGTTTGCGAAACGGGAACGTTATGCGCGGCAGCATACGCGAGCGCGTCGTCGCGTCCTTTGATGTCCCACTCGCGCCACGGCGCAATCACTTGGAGTTGCGGCGCGAATGCTTTGTACGCGAGTTCAAAGCGCACTTGGTCATTGCCCTTGCCCGTGCAGCCGTGCGCCACCGCGTCCGCGCCTTCTGCCATTGCAACGCGCACTTGATGTTTTGCAATCACGGGACGCGCCATTGATGTTCCCAAAAGATATTTGCCTTCGTACACCGCGCCCGCGCGCATCGTGGGAAAAATATATTCGGTGACGAATTCGTGTTTCAAATCTTCAATCACCGCGTTCGATGCGCCGCTTTTGATGGCTTTGTCCGCGACTTGTTCCAAATCATCGCCCTGCCCCACATCGGCAATGAACGCGGTCACTTGCGCGCCATAATTTTCGACGAGCCACGGAACGATGACACTTGTATCGAGTCCGCCAGAATAGGCGAGGACGACTTTTTTGATGTTGGGTTTCATGGTGAGGAGTAGCATGTAGCAGGTAGTAGGTAGCATGGACGCGCCCTGATACTTACTACCTGCTACCTACTACTTTGACGCTACCTGAATTAAATAATCAATGATTCGATTCGGAATATCCGCGCCCGTTGCGGTTTCACTGCCGCGAAATTCGGGCGTGGGATTGATTTCGTTGATGAGATAACCGCGCGTTTCGTCTTCAATCACATCAATCGCGAGAAAGCCGCCGCCCACCGCGTTCGATGCATCGCGCGCGATTTTTTCTAAATCATTATCAACAGGACACGGCGTTGAACTTGCGCCGCGCGCGGTGTTCGTCACCCAATGTTCGGAGGAACGATAAATCGCGGAAATGATTTCGTCGCCGAGCATGATGATGCGAATGTCGCGCCCGGGTTTTTTGATATATTCTTGAAGATAAAAAATTTCGTGGAGAAAATGTCCGAGCACCGATTTGTGTTCGAGCAATGCTTCGGCGGCTTCGCGGTCATTCACTTTGGATACGAGTCTGCCCCACGAACCGATGACAGGTTTCAACACAACGGGATAGCCCATCGTTTCAATCGCTTCGAGCGCGGCTTCGGGTGTGAATGCAATTTCCGTACGCGGCGACGGAACATTGTGCTGCGACAACGCGGCAGTGGTCAATAATTTATCGCCGCATGTGGCAACGACGCTCGCGCGATTGACGGTTTTGATGCCCCACGAATTGAGAATTTGCAGCGCATACAGTCCGCGCGTAAATTCCATCGCGCGGTCGAGAATCACATCAAACGATTTGAAATGCGCGGGTTCGACGATGTTGCCTTCGTGCGCGTGACCATTTGGCGTGAGATTAAAAATTATCTCGCGGTCATCAATCAATTCATGTTCAACGCCGCGTTTGTTCAACGCTTCGATGAGCAGTTTTTCCTCAAACCGCACGCGCGAGTAAATCAGACCAATTTTCATGGGGAGTCGTTAGTCGAGAGCTGCAATCGTAACCGATTGCCACAGTCGCCAGTCAATGAACAATTACGTTCCTTCGACTGGCGACTGTTGACTATCTACTAGACTTTATCTGAAATAACTTTTCGACTTACAATTTTCGGAGTCGTCGCTTGCG
>CAYXXF010000013.1:0-177353 GCA_964469005.1 uncultured Anaerolineales bacterium | reverse complement strand
GACCAATTCACCCTGATGGTCCAACATCCTGTCCCAACTTATGTCTGAACTTCAGATACAAAACTGCTGAAGCAACTATGGAATTAGCATCAAATGACCAAATCAAAACGCTGTTGGCGACCGTCATCGAACGCCTTGAAAAGGCACCTGTTGAATTTGTCGAGCAGTTAATTGATTTGCTAGGCGCGCCCGAACGCAAACGTGATGAGCAACTGCTTCAAGACCTGCTTATACAAATCTGGCTCTTGCTCGAGTGCCCCGAGTCGTTCACTCAACCGGCATTTTCAATTAACGATTCGAAAATTCCAACCCCTTCCGCGCGCGTTACACCCTACGAGCGCACCATTCAAATAATTTGCCGCGTGATTGAGACGGAAATTGTTCGCCACTTGCACTATCGTCAAGACACCCCATCATTTGTCGGCGTCAGAACATCTCGAATTTTTTGGGGCGGCATATCACTGCACATCAAGCTTGCGCTTCCGCTTGAACCACAACACGGGGCGGCGATATTTTCAAATGAAGTTGTTACCCTCTCGAATGGCAAATCATTTCCGTGTGAACTTTTCTTGAGTGAAAGCAAAATCTATCAACTCCTCGCGCAGTTAGGACATTCCTTTGTTTGCGAGTACGTCGCGTCCTACGTTTGCGATGAACGATTGCGCGATGTCGTCGCGCGAATTTCCCAAGGCACAAAAAAGCAAGTGACATCAAAGAACGGTTCTGACCCGTTGGAATTGCTCGTGCAAGAGCGCACGTTGAACCGGTATGTGGACAAGTTTGCAAAGCGGATAGCCGCGCATTTACGTGATGGCTGCAAACGATGTATCGAAAATCCATCGCAGCGCGTTCAATCTCTTCTCCGTTCGACTTCCCTCGATTCTGCTCTCGCCCAAATGATTGCAGAAGCCACCTCTGCATTGCTCATCAAATATGAAAAGGGCGAATTGCTCAGAGTAGAGCCAAACGCGAATCAATCCACCGCGAAGCCATCAACGAAAAATTCACATTATCCCTTGCCGCCAATTTCCGTATTGCACACATTTGACAACACAGAGATTTGGGATTCTTTCAAGCGGGGTAAAGAAAAGACGATTCGCGATTCGATTGATACAAATTATGTGTTTCAACATCTTGACCTTCGAGATTTTTCTCTCGCAGAAACCCGAAGCATTTCGTTTGACGAATTGGTCAGTATGGCAAACCTGCGTCTCTTTATCGTTGCGCCTCCGGGTCGAGGCAAAACACGATTGCTTCAAGAACTCGTTCTACGCGCAACCAATTCAGCGATGTATCCTTTATACATTGACCTCGCGGATTTTGCAGAGTCTCGGTTCCGTACATTTTATCAATTTGCAGCCGATCAGGTTCTCATGCGTCTTGGGCCGGATCGCGCGACAATTTTCCAATTTGAAAATGATTTGCAGATGCTCGACGCGAATCGGAAAATCACTTGGTATCTCGACGGATGGGATGATCTTCCGATAGACAATTTGCAAGCCCTCACCCGGAGTATTGCGTCCCTATCTCATTTTTTTCTTGCGACTTCAAACCCATTATCGGGAATCGAACGATTCAAATCCAATCGGGTTGCTCTATCAGGTACTGTCTCAATTCAACCATTCACACAACGGCAGGTTGAGGAGTTCATTGAGACCAATATCTCAGATCCAAGTCAACGAGCCCGCATTGAGCGACGAGCGTCTCAACTGCCTGGACTCGCACAACTGCCAAATGGTTTGCAGTACCTTTGCGCGCACCCAGAACACGAGACCGTTATTGATGTCCTGTGCGGTTATATCAACTCGCTTCTGCAGAAAATAGGAGAGCCAATCGTCAATTCCAATAACCTTGTTTTCGATGGCGAGGGGCAGATTGCGTTCGAGTCTAAACCGCTCACCTCTGCATATCTCATTGTCAAAGCAATCAGTCGTTGCCAAACAGGATCCCCGAAAGACCTTTCCCAAATCGTGACAGACGAAATTACTCCGTACATGGGTGCGAGTAACCGCGCAGAGAATCGCCAACTTGCCAATGAGAGAATTGATGCGGCAGTTCAAGGCAAGTTCCTGCAACCGATAGCCAATCAAACGTTTCGCTTTGTCGTTCCTGAAATCGCGTATCTTCTGGCGTCTCTCGACATTCTTTCACAGCACCATCGCGGTCACTGGTTGAACTTTGCTCTCGGACAATTTCGATTGAATCCGCACGACCCACTTTATCAAATGATGTTAGCACTCGGCGCGTGGTATAGAGAAAAGTTAGCACTTCTTGATATCTCGGCTTCTGGATTCAAAGGAACCATGGTTCCAGAGACTAATGCTCTTTGCTCAAGCGCATCGCCTTCCAATATTCAGTCACGCCCATAAGAGACTCTCCTCACATTTTGACCGCAGACCATCCCCTAACATTTCATCTTCCCCATTGCACCTATCTGCCTTGTCAGATTAGTTACACGGATTTTAGCTATTGCCAACCTGTCGCGCAACTTTCTTGCGACATAATCCGCGTCAATTCTGACGACAACCTCTGCCTGAGTTTAAGGGGACTGGGTACCGCTATTGTCAGGAAATGACGCATCAAGTGTCGCATCATCAGTCGCAAAGTCATAGAAATCTCGGCGCTTCCCTGTTACTACTGAGTAAATTGTGGGGCTAACAGCCCAGGTAGCAAGGGAGATAAATGCAGAAACAAACACGACTTGATCCGCCGACTCCTGAGGAAATTGAGCAAGCGATCATCACTTGTTTGCTGAGATTTGCGGCACATGGTCGCGCGCTACGCGTTGCACGACAAACCCAGATGGCAGCCTCCAGGATACAAAAACCACTGACAGTCAGCTCACACTCGTATACCGACAATCAGGTAGGCGCTGCCGCTGAAGCACAGGTTTGAATAGTAAAGAGAGTCTGGCTCCCCCACCATCAAAGGGAGCTTGTAGTCTGACCGAAGTGGTCGGCTAATAATCTACTGTTCATTGCTCACCTCAGCTCGTGGTTTGGCGAAAAGCAAAGGGGCAATGAGGAAAATCTCGCGCGGTTATTGACTCATAGTGTACATTGAAAATCGAATATGGGATTGCGCAGCATGGGAGCGCGATTTATAATCATGCGGAACTACGAGAAACGTTACGGGGAGAGTTCGGCATGGCAGATTGGATAACTACCCGAGAAGCAATTGAACTGAGCGGATACCATCCTGATTCCTTGCGACGTCTCGTTCGCGCCGGTAGCATCGGAGCCAAAAAATGGGGGCGCGAGTGGATGATCGACAAGCGCTCCTTGATATTGTTTTTGAAACGTCAGGCAGAACTTGGCGCTAAAAGAGGTCGAAAAAAAAACATTGACATACAAGAAGATTAGAGTTACAATTCAATTGTCTTGTAACACGACAATTCAAATCTAAAACGTTCCGCGCTAGTGCGTCAACACTGGCACGGAACTGACCAAACCCACCGACGAACCGGCGGGCATGGCTAGTCGCATTTTATAGCAATGCGGGCAGTCTGCCTATTCGCGGACTGCCCGTTTTCTTTTTCTGGAAAGCCTCCAACGGTACCAAGATCACGTGCAGTTGGCTGTCTTTCAAGCGAGGTAAGAGATGAAAAAAGCAATAATCTACGCGCGAGTGAGCGCGGACGAGCAAGCTAAACATGGTTACAGTCTTCGGCATCAGGTTGTAGAGTGTCGGAAACGTGCCGAGGACATGGGCTATAGTATCGTAGGAGAATTCGTCGAAGAGGGTATCAGTGGCGCAGTGCCTTTCAGAGAACGCCCACAAGGAAAGCAATGCCTCACAGTGTTGTCTTCTGGCACTGTTCAGGCGTTCTTTGTCTATGAGACTGATCGCTTGTCTCGTGATCCTGTTGATCTCATCTCGACAGTAGGCACACTGCTTAAAAGCAGAATCCGAATATTCGCAGACGGCAAGGAGGTCACGGACGACAACGACATCTCACTACTAATTGGCGGTTGGAAAGCAAAGCAGGAGCGTCGAGATATTGCCCGGCGAAGTATGGAAAAACGTATTCAGAAAGTGCGAGAAGGAAAAATTTACGGGGGAGGACGTCCACCATATGGCTATCGGTTTCTCTATGAAAGAATTAGCGAATCGCGCCTCCGACCTGTCGGCCTTGAAATCATCGAGGCGGATGCAGCAATTGTCCGCCTTGTCTTTGACCTTTACACGCGTCGCATGATGCCAAGACAAATTGCCAGAACACTAAATGAACGAGGCATTCCTCCCCCTGGACGAGTCGGTGGGGCGAAGCGACCTCGTGGAGAGGTCTGGTCTTATTACAGTGTCCAACATATGATTGTCAACGAGACCTATGCAGGCACATGGTATTATCGCAAAGAGGGACCGCGAACCGACCGTCTTCCCTCTAGTCCGAAATACAGACCACGCGAGAACTGGATAGCAGTTCAAGTTCCAGAAATAGTGTCTCGTCCAATATGGGAATTGGCGCAGGTGGTCAGAGAGCAGAACAAAACGCTCTCGCGACGCAATTCAAAAACTTTGAATTTACTCAAAGGCAGAATCAAGTGTGGGTGCGGATACAGAATGCAGGGACATGTCCGTATTTACCCTAGTGGCAAAGAACGTCGTGAGTATCGCTGCCCTGGTCGAACACGGATAAGCCCGCCCACATGCAAAGCTCGGCATCTCGATGCCAATCTTTTAGAAGCAACAGTTTGGGCGTTTCTAGTTGAAATGTTTGAGGACCGCGAAAAATTTGCGGCACGGCTGGACGAAGCTGCGAAACGACATGAAAATGTGATCGAGCCGTTACGTCTAGAGCGAGCGGCACTGATAGCTCAAATGGAAAAGACAAAACAGAGGGCGAAGGAACTTGGGAATGGCATGTCACTCGTGGATAAAGAGGGAGTCGTCTACGAGACCCTAGCCGAACAGTCACGCCAAATTGACTCGATGTATCAAGATCAGAAGAGTCGGCTCGCGGAAATTGATGCCGAAATTGCAGCTCAACCTTTCACACCAGAGGAAAAAGAGACACTACTCCAATTTCGGGATGATGTGGCTCTAGGGATAGCGAACCCAACGGACGAATTAAAGATCGAAACATTCTGGACGCTCGACGTTTGGGTTACAGTCACAGGACGGACAATCAGGATAAAAAGTCATGTAGGCGATGCAGTCTATGAACTCGATGAAAGCGGTCGTTCCGTTAGTTTGGTGAGTAGTTGAAACCTCCGAACGGCACTTGGGGTTCCGCACCCGCCGTCATCGAATTAATGTGAACAATGCCCGCTTCGATTTCGCGCATAAAGCGCAACGCCAAATTCAAATCGCGCGTAACGACAGACGCGCTCAAACCAAAACGCGTGTGATTCGCCAACGCGATTGCATCGTCAACATCTTTTGCTTCAATGACACCGACGACCGGTCCAAAAATTTCCTCTTGCGCGATTCGCATGTCGGGCATCACATTGTCGAAAACAGTTGGCGCAACAAAAAAACCATGTTCATATTCATCCCCGCGTAATTTTTCGCCGCCCGTCACCAAACGCGCGCCTTCGTTTTTTCCAATCTCGATATATTCCAAAACGGTTTTCTCCGCGTCCGCGCTGACGAGCGGTCCCATATACACATCGTTTTTCATCCCATCACCCACGCGCAATTGTTTTACGCGCGCGGCGAGCGCATCGCCATAATCCTTTGCCACATCGCGCACCACAATCGCGCGGCTCGTCGCAGTGCATTTTTGTCCCGTCGAAAGCATCGCGCCCTGTATTGTCAATTCCACCGCGCGTGAAATGTCCGCGTCATTCAAAACAACGATGGGATTCTTACCGCCGAGTTCGAGTTGCGATTTGCCCCCGCGCTGCGCGACAGTTGCCGCGAGCCGCGTGCCAACTTCATTCGAACCGGTGAAACTAATCGCTTTCACTTTTGGATTTTCTACAAATTCCTGTCCCGCCTGCGAACCGCGTCCGACAACCAAATTCAAAACGCCGGGCGGCAGTCCCGCTTGCTCGAACGCGCTGACGATATACCACGCGGTCAGTGGTGTAATTTCGGCAGGTTTGAAAACAACCGTGTTGCCATACGCGAGCGCGGGCGCCATTTTCCAAGTCGGAATCGCGCACGGAAAATTCCACGGGGTAATTAACCCAACAACACCAAGCGGCACACGTTCCGCAAACAAAAATGTGGACGCGCTCGCGCTCGGATACACGTCGCCCGTCGGCTGCAAACATTCCCCCGCGAAAAATCTCAAGATGCTCACGCCGCGCGCGACTTCGCCTTTGCCCTCTGCGAACGTTTTACCTTCTTCGCGCGTCAACGCTGCGCCGATTTCGTCTAAACGCGCCTCCATCCAATTCGCCGCTTTGTCCAAAATTTCGCCGCGCTTGGGCATCGGCGTCCGCGCCCAATTTGAAAAGGCGCGCTGTGCCGCGCCAATCGCGCGGTGCGCATCTTCGCGCGTGGCGGAAGGAAATGTGCCCAATTCCTCGCGCGTATTCGCGGGATTAATGTCATGCGTCTGCGCGTTGTTCGACGCATCTGTCCATTGTCCGTCAATGTAATTTTTGTATTGTTGTGGCATGTTTGAAATGTACCATTCCTCGAAAGCGGTGTCAATCAAGAGAAACAGATACAAGAAGCGATACAAATTTGCGATGCCCCTAGCCACTGAAATTCTTTTGTTGTATGCTGTTCGTAGCGTCTCGGAAAAATAGTTTGGAACATTCCGCAACGGCAATAGACTTTTGCACGTGGAGGCATTCGTGGCTAAAAACAAGCGTGAGGGCGGAATCAATATCGAGGGCACGGATGTAACCATAAGCGGTGATGTAGTTGGGGGAGATAAAAACATTTTCCAAGGTGTTGATCGAAAAACACTTTGGTTCATCGCAGGCTTTTTGGCGGTCATCTTTATTGCGCTACTTGTTGGGTTTGCACTTTTGCTCCTGTTTAATCCCGACATTAGGGATAGGGTGTTTCCGCAGCCCATGCAGGGGCGTTTCAATATCGCCGTCGCGGGTTTTGTCGCGAACGATTCTTCATTGGAATCCTTTCGTACGCTTGCCGCACAAGAGATTGCCAGTGAGTTGAAACACCAATTTGAAAAATCGGATGTGCGTATTGAGATATGGGATGCCAACAGAACAGGAAAAATCGAAGGGGATACCGCCGAAGCGCGCGCAATCGCTGCGGCGCGCCGCGCGAATGAAATCAACGCGCACATCATTGTCTATGGCACCGTCTTCAAGTCAGGAGATCTGACGATTGTTGTGCCTGAATTTTATTTAGTGAACCAGAATTTTTTCGCTTCCCAAGAATTGACCGGACAGTACGAATTGGGCGGGCCGATAAAGTTGCCAGAATATGATCCGTTTGCCAAGGGAACGAAATTGGGAGATGAATTGGTTACGCGGACACACGCGTTTGTGCGGATTTCGACGGGTCTCGCGTATGGGCTCGATGCGAAATATGAAAGAGCGCAGCAGGAATTTCAAACCGCATTAGAGGTAATGGACAAGTCCGACACAAAGGGCAAGCAAGTGCTTTATCTTCTGATTGGTAATCTATTGGTAGTGCAAAAAAAATTGGATGAAGCAAAAGCGATGTACGAGCAAGCGTTGGCGCTTGATAATGAATATGCGCGCCCGTATCTTGGTTTGGGAAATATCGCTGTCTTGCAAACTCTCAAGCCGGGAGTACATGCTGACGATGCAAGGCGGTTATTGGCAGAGGCAGAAAAAAATTTTCTCTACGCTCGTAACGCGAAACATCAACCTGCCTTGTCGGACATCGAGAGCAAAGTACATTTCGGATTGGGACAAGTTCAGATGATACGAAAATTGGCGGGACAGCTTTCTGATTTTGTGCCGGCTATTGCCGAGTATCAAGCTGTCATTACAGATTTCGAAACGAACAAGAATCTGCGGTTGACGTGGTACGCCGCCGAAGCGCACGCGCGGTTGGGTGCAATTGCTCTTGTCGAAAAGCGTTGCGATGAAGCAAAAAAGCAATATACCATTGCCAAATCACTGCACGAGGATACAAAACAAGGTGGAGAGTTTAAAATTGCAAAAGAGTACGAAAAGAAATTGAATACATGGAATTCAAATCCGAGTTCGTGTCAAAGCGCGGGTGGTGCGCTTGCTTTGGAGTGAATGGAAATGTTTTGGCAATACGTTGACAAAAACAATCGCAATCACATTTGGAATTTGGTGCAACGCACATTCCTTCTTGTCCTCGCGCTTGCAGGGTTCGGTTGCGCGAATCCTACGCCAACGTTCGAGTTGCAAGGTAAAAGCATATCCATTTTTGGCGCGGACAAACAACCACCAAAGGGCATCAAGTCTGAAGTGGCGTATGATGTGAATCTTGAACATCCTTCACTCCCGCCGTTCCTCCAACAAAATTCGCAAGCGAGACTTGTGATTGACCAAACCAAGCATCTTGTACGTTTGACCGGTTTTCAGCCCGCCGAGGACATTCAGATTCTCGGATATGTTTTCGACAAACAATGGAACCAAGCGCGGTTTATGGGAGGGACTCGCGTCTAGACCGACCAAACGGGTTTCTTGGAAATTTCGTACGCCGAAGAAGGCATCACGGCATTTTCTGCGTTCGGCGACAAGACAGGAATTGTTTATCCGCAAGATACACAGGGAAAATATTTTGGATTTACAGAAAGCATCATCGAAATTACCGAGACGCCAACGCTGATTGCCGATAAGCCAACCGAACAGTCCACATCATCGGCGTCGCCAACGACACAACCCGCGCCGTTTGTTGCGACAACGGAACTGGCTACGGCTGTTCCACCAGCAACGTCAGCCCCACAACCTTCAGCGGCTCCGCCAACTTCAAGCGTCCCAACAGAAAATAATTCAGGAGGACAATCAGGTTCAAGAGTGTCATTTCCGGCAGTGGGTACTTTTTCCGAAAGCGCGCTAGATGCTAATTTGCCTCCGGACATTCTACAAGAACTTGCGCATGTTGGTTGGTATAATTACCCACCTTCGTCCGGCACACAAACTGCATCCTTTTGCTCGCTGCCGGAAAGAGCCGAGTTGGGGCAGCCGATGGATTTCTGGATTTGCGGTTTGGGGCAACAACCCGCATCTACACTCACCATCCATTTTCCGGATGGACGCCAGAAAAGCCGCCAAATTGACAACAGCAATGCACAAGAATCTTTGTATTTGAGATTTATCACCTCACTCGACTATCCGGAGGGAACTTATCGCTTCGTGTGGCAAGGCAATAACAAAACTATCACCGGCAGTGTACGCTTTGGCAATCCATCCGTTCCCACTGCCGTTAGTACCGCCGATAGTATTTTCCTTTTTGGATTTGCGCCGAATGAGCGCGTTCGTGTCTTTGCTTACTTGAACCAAAAGTTCATCGGTTCGCAGACGTTTCGGGTCAATTCTGAAGGAAAGGGGCAGGTGAAACTTGGTCAACGCGCGGGCGAGTGGTTTTTCCAAGTCATTGGGGATTCTTCGGGAAAACTTCAGGTGGCTCGCGTCGATGGCAATGGCGAGACCGCCGACGACTATACCGGTTTCCCGACAGATACACGGCAAACAATCAACAATGATGGGAATTGCTCAAACTCGCCACGTACTCGACTTGCTGTGGGAGTTCAAGCGCGCGTTCCCTTTGGCAATGGACTCCCATTACGGATTCGTTCGCAACCATCCACGCGTGTCGGGGTGATTGCGCGCTTGCCGGAAGGAGCAGCAGGAATCCAAATTACTGGCGGACCCGTTTGCAACAATGGTCTTCGTTGGTGGCAAATTCAAATTTCCAATTTGGCAGGATGGGTTGCCGAAGGACAAGGCAATGAATATTTCCTAGAGCCGTTCAGCGCGAACAATCCGCCATCCTCCGGCGGAAACACCAACCCCTCCGGAGATTGCTCACTCGCACCACAGCCGCGCGTTCGACTTGGAATGACCGTACAAATCAGCGGCTCCGAGACGGGAACCGTACGTCTTCGCGCGACCCCAAGTCAAAGTGGCAACGTGCTTGCCCAATTGCTGGTGGGGACGACAGGAATTGAAATCATCGGCGGACCCGTTTGCCGCGACACATGGCGTTGGTGGCAAGTCACTTTTCACGGGCAAACAGGGTGGATTAGCGAAGGCAATCGCAATCTTTATTACCTTGCGCCGATCCCCTCAAATGACCCATCCCAGAATTCCCCCGACAATTCAAATTCGCAACAAGCGTGTGGCAGCGCGCCGTCACAGCGTTTGAGAAAAGGAATGATTGCGCGTGTGGTAACGCCCGATGGTGTGAACTTGCGCGCACAGCCAAGCCGCGCCGCTGCAATCATTGGAAAATTTCCCCAAAACACAACGCTCCAACTTACCGGTGACCCGGTCTGTCGCGAAGGTTGGCGTTGGTGGCAGGTGTCGGTACAAGGTGAAAATGGGTGGATGAGCGAAGGCGACAGACTAGAATATTATATTGCGCCTGCCCAATTCTGAATCTCCCAAATTCCGCTCGCTTCTAATTTTGCGGCTGTTGTCCTCAAAAGCCGGTGCCTGTACGATACCCGCGTCGTACAAGTGACGGCATTGTTTTGGGAAACCTCCGCGCTCGTGCTACAATCTTCAACCGCACAAAATTCACGAGGCATTGCATTGAATCTATTTTCTCGCAACAAAACACGCGGCGAACGTTCCGCACTCAAGACTGTCACGCCGACCTTTACTTTTCCACCACTCAAACAAAATTTCGATTCCACACATCTCTACATCGTCCCGCGCGTGTTGGAACGCGCAACGGGCAACATCACGCATCTCGATAACGCGCTGCATCAACACACGCGCGCAATTCTTGTCGGCGCGGCGGGCATGGGCAAATCGTCCGCGCTCGCGTTTATTTCCGCGCAGGTTCTCGCGCCCGTTCTTTCGCTCGCGGACTATCACGCGCAAGCATTACCCGAAAAATTCCCGAACGAAAATTTTATTTTGCTCGACGATGTGAGCGAACCCGCGCATTTCGAATATCTCGAATCGCTCGCGCAAAAATTTCCCAGCGCGAAAATTTGGGCTTCGTCGCGTGATATGAATTTGTCCACAGACAAATTCGTATCGCTCGAATTGCAAACGCTGAACGAACGCGAAATTGTTTCATTCGCCGAAGCGTGGTTTCCCCAAAACGAAAAACACAAACGCATCAATCGCGCCGCACAAGACTTTATCGCGTCCGTCCAAGCGAACGCAGGCACGCGTGAACTTGCCATCACACCGCTTTGTTTGTACCTGTTGCTTCAGGTGTACGAACCCGCGTTAAAGCAAGAAACAGTCGTTGAAGAAAAAGTTGCACTGCCGATGATTGGCGGGAATGCGGCAACGCCGTTCGCCGTGCCCCAGCGTACACACGCCGCGCAATTGCCTTCCCGCCGCGCGCAATTGTTCGACGCATACATCAACGCAAAATTGAAAAACGAAAGCGATTCCGATTTCGCCGCGCGCGCTGTCGAAGGCATCGCGCTCTCCACCAAACGCGGACAACGCGCGTCGGAAGACCATCTCGCGCGCGGTTTCGATTTTCTCGAAAAACGCGCGGGCGGACGCGTCGAATTCAAACATTCCTTGCTTCAAGATTTTCTCGCCTCGCGCGCCATCCGTCGCAATCCCGATTTCGAACCGATGCGCGTACATCTTTTCGATGCCGAATGGCGCGACGTCGCGTTGTTCTACGCGGGTTTGGGCGACGCACAAGAAATCGTCCAAGCCGCGTTAGAGAAAAACGATTTGGAATTTGCCGCCGCCGCGCTCGCCGCCGCCGCAGAACCAAATGCCAAACTAGTAGAGCAAACAGTCAAAGGTCTCGTCACGCGCGCATGGGATAACAACGACGAAAACGCGATGACGGCGTTAGGCAGTTTGCGTAACAACATGGCGAGCGATTTTTTTGCGGCAAAGCTCAAAGACAAAAATGCAGAGGTGCGTTTGCGCGCCGCATACATTCTCGGCAAACTTCACACCGACCGTTCACTCGAATATCTCTTGCCGCAATTGCGCGACCCCAGCGACGACGTGCGCGCACAAGTGATTGCCTCACTCGGCGCGAGTCGCAGTGAACGCGTGATTGAACCATTGCTCGTCGCGTTGCGCGGCGACCCGCGCGTTGCCGCGAGTGATACGCGCATGAAAATCGCCGCGGCGAAAGCATTGGGCGAATACGGTACTGACAAAGCTGTTCCCGCGTTGATTGTGGATTTGCAGGTGAGCGACGACGATGTGCGCGAGCAAGCGATTCTCGCGCTCGAAAAAATTCGCGGCAGTTTCGCCATCAAACCTCTCACCGAAATCGCGCAGACCGACAAAAAGGAACACGTCCGCGCGGCGGCGATGCGAGTGTTGAAGGATATGCAAGGGAATTAGAAGTTAGAAGTCGGAAGTTAGAAGTCGGAACTCTGAGATCCAACTTTTAATTTCCAATATCCAACCTCCAATGTTAGTTTCCATCCATCACATCCAACTCGCCGCGCCGCGCGATTGCGAAGACGACGCGCGAAAATTTTATGGCGAATTGTTGGGACTCCTCGAAATTGAAAAACCGCCCGAATTGAAAAAACGCGGCGGCGTGTGGTTTGAATTGGGCAACGGACAGCAAATCCACATCGGCGTCGAGGAAAATTTTGTCGCCGCGAAAAAAGCGCATCCCGCGTTCGTTGTTGCCAATCCCTCGACTGCGCTCGGGACAGGTCTCAACGCACTGCGCCAAAAATTGAACACGGCAGGATACGCCACGCAAGACGACGATTTATTCATTGGCTATAATCGTTTTTATGCGCACGACCCGTTTGGAAATCGAATCGAATTTGTTGAACCTGTTTCTGAGATAGAGTGATAGAGTGAGAGAGAGCTAGAGTGATTGTCCTCACTCTCTCCACCTCTCCATCTCTCCATCTCTCCATCACCAATGTCTGCCATCACCCCCGATTGGGTCAAGGACGCCATCTTTTATCAGATTTTTCCTGACCGTTTTGCGAAAAGCACACGCGTCGAAAAGCCACATCATCTCGAAATGTGGGACGCGCCGCCGACGATTCACGGTTTCAAAGGCGGCGATTTGTTGGGCGTCGTCGAACATCTCGACCATCTGCAAGAACTCGGCGTGAACGCGATTTACTTTTGCCCCATTTTTCAATCCACCGCAAATCACCGCTATCACACGCACGATTATTTCAACGTGGACCCGATTCTCGGCGGCAACATCGCGTTTCAACAATTGCTCCAAGCCGCGCACGCGCGCCATATTCGCGTTGTGTTGGATGGCGTGTTCAATCACGCGTCGCGCGGCTTTTATTATTTCAATCACGCGCTCGAAAATGGACGCGAGTCGCCGTACCTCGATTGGTTCACATTCACAAAATTTCCACTGCACGCGTATCACGATGGACAGGCGGGCTATGCCGCATGGTGGAACGACAAAGCGCTCCCAAAACTCAACACGTTCAATCCCCAAGTGCGCGAATACGTTATGCGCGTTGCCGAGTATTGGGTCGAGCAAGGCATTGACGGTTGGCGGCTCGATGTACCAGGCGAAATTGACGACGACACGTTTTGGCGCGAATTTCGCACGCGCGTCAAAGCCAAAAATAATGAAGCGTACATCGTCGGCGAAATTTGGCACCGCGCTGACCGCTGGCTCGTCGGCGACCAATTCGATGCCGTGATGAATTATCAATTCACGCGCGCGGCGTTGTCATTTTGCATCGGCGCGAAAAATGCGCCCAAAGAAATGCTGCACACGGGCTATGGCAATATAGTCAATGCCGACGCCGCACAGTTCGCGGAAATGTTGGAGCAAGTGCAAACGTGGTATCCGCCCGAAATCACGTACGCCCAAATGAATTTGATTGACAGTCACGACACCGCGCGTTTCGTTTCGATTGCAAAAGGCGACAAGACCGCGCTCAAACTCGCGTGGCTTGCCATGTTCACCTATCCCGGCACGCCGACAATTTATTATGGCGATGAAATCGGCATGGAAGGCGGAATGCCTGTCGAAGAAGCGCGGCGCGGCATGGTTTGGGACAAAGCAAAATGGGATTTGGATTTGTTCGAGACCGCGAAAAAATATATCGCGCTGCGAAAAAAATATCGCGCATTGCGGCGTCCAGGTGGTTACGCGCGTTTGTACGCACAAGGCATGGTCTATAGTTTCGCGCGTCAACTCGAAGGAGAAACGGTCATCGTCGCCATGAACGCGAGTGATAAACCCGTGACGATTGATTTGAATGTCGGCGCGGTTCTTGGAGACGGCGTGCGTCTCAATCGCGAATGGGACCGCCACGAGCGCACCGTGCATCAAGGACAAATGACAGACATTGAAATTCCCGCACGAGATGGAGTGGTTTGGAGCCACAAAGTCTAAACGAAAAATTCCAAAATTCTACGAATTTTGGAATTTTTCGTTTAGACTCTATAATCTCTAATTGAAAAAGATTTTCAATATGATAACGCCTGTTTCTTCCGGTATGCGCGATGGTTTGAGGGAACATCGCCGCAAACTCACACGTCCGCGCCAAGCAATTCTCGACATTATCGCGGCAGCTGACCATCATCTCACACCTGCCGAGATTCACAAACGCGCGCGCAAAAAATATCCGCATCTTGGTCTTGTCACCGTCTATCGCACGCTCGAGTTGTTGACCGAACTCGGGTACGTGCAGCGCGTGCATTTCAACGACGGTTGTCACAGTTACATCGCCGCCGCGCGAGGACACACACATCATCTCGTTTGTTCCAACTGCGGCAAAGCGCAGGAATTTGAAAATTGCGAATTGGAGCCATTGATTGCGAAATTGCAGCGTAAAACAGGTTTTGAAATCAATGTCCACATGCTCGAATTGATGGGACGCTGTCCTGCTTGTGCAACGGCGGAAAAAGCAATGTTGAACAACGTGCGGCGGTAACATATCTCTTTTTTTGGCGTTTTCAAATGAAAATTATTTTCAATTACAAAAATTTTCCACCAAGCATGGCGCGTTTATTTCTGATTTGCGCTGCTCTTTCTTTCATCGTCGCGTGCACCCCAACGAACACTGCAAACCAAACGCCGCAAACCAAGTTGCGTGTGATTGCGGTAGAATCTTTTCTCGCCGACATTGCACAAAATGTCGCGGGCGAACGCACGCAAATTCAAGCATTGATGCCGCTTGGACTCGACCCGCACAGTTTTGAACCAACGCCGCAAGATGTAAAAAAAATAGCAGACAGCAATGTGTTGATTATCAACGGCGCGGGTTTGGAAAGATTTCTTGATAAACTTTTGGAAAATTCAGGCGGCACGCGCGTTGTCCTTGAAGCATCCAAAGGTTTGCAAATGCGCCAAGTAAAACCGGGCGAAATTGTAGAGGAACACGAAGGCGACCCCCATTTTTGGCTTGACCCGGTGCAAACCATTCGCTACGTCGAAAACATTCGTGATGGTTTGATGCAAGCCGACCCCGAAGGCGCGGCGATTTACAAATCGAATGCTGACGCGTACATTCAAAAATTGAACGCGCTCGACGCGACCATCAAACAACAGGTCAGCGCGATTCCAGAGGCAAAGCGCAAATTCGTTACCGACCACGACACGTTCGGATATTTTGCGGACCGGTACGGTTTTGAAATTGTCGGAATGATTGTGCCAAGTTTTAGTACGGCGGATTCCACCACAGCGCAGCAGTTGGCAGAATTGATTGACACCGTGAAAGCAACAGGGACGCGCGCCATTTTTCTCGAAGCGAGTACGAATCCCCAAGTGGCAGAACAGATTGCGCGCGAAACGGGCGCGCGCGTCATAACGGGACTTTATACCCATTCCTTGAGTGAATCGAATGGACCCGCGCCAACGTACATCCAAATGCTCGAATACGACGCACAAAAAATTGTGGACGCGCTGAAATAGCGGATAGCCGATGGCACATAGCGAATGTGCATATCGTCAACTGTGAAACTGCCTGCATCAAAATATTGAGGGGTCAAACATAATCATCAATCGAAAATCACCCAATCACCCACTCTCTAATCCCTAATGTCTATGAACTCTGCTCCTGCCCATCTCGAAATCCGCGAACTCTCGGTCGCATACAATAACAATCCGCGCCTCGCGTTGGAGAACGTTTCGTTCAGTGTACCGAAAAGCACGCGCGTTGCGGTTGTCGGACCGAACGGCGCGGGCAAATCAACCTTGTTCAAAGCATTGGTTGGCTTGCTGCCCCTCGAACGCGGTGAGATTTTGATTCATGGCATTGCGTTCGGCGCGCATCAAGCGCGTCGCGGAGGCAGTCAACCTTTCCCTGACGCGCGCAGAGAGAATGACCGCTTGCGTGTGGCGTATGTGCCGCAGCGGGAAGAAGTGGACTGGCGTTTTCCGGTGAATGTGCGTGATGTGGTGATGATGGGGCGCTATGGCGCATTGGGCTGGTTGAAACGTCCGTCGCGTCAAGACGATGCCATCGTAAATCGCGCGTTGACGCAAATGAATATCACAAATCTCGCGCGTCATTCGATTGGTGAATTGTCCGGCGGACAGCAACAGCGCGTGTTTCTCGCGCGCGCGTTGGCGCAAGAACCGCACATTTTGTTGATGGATGAACCGTTCACGGGAGTAGATGTCACTACGCAAGAAGCGACGTTGGAGCTCTTGAATGAATTGCAGTTGCAAGGCGTGACGCTGATGGTTTCGACGCACGATTTGAATCTTGCCGCGTCGTGTTTTGAACGCGTATTGTTATTGAATCATCGCGTCATTGCGTATGGCGCGCCGTCGCAAGTTTTCACAAACGAAAATTTGTTGCGCGCGTTTGGTGCGCAGGCGATGTTCATGGACGGCAAAATGATTGTGGACGAATGTTGTCCACCAGACGAGCATCACGCGTTAGGCGATTCGCCAACATTGGAGATGTTGGAGCGATGATTGAATTTTTCACACAGCCACTGGCGTATGGATTCATGCAGCGCGGGATGCTCGCCGCCATCATGGTCGGCATCTTGTGCGCGGTGGTTGGTTGTTACGTCGTCTTGCGCGGGATGGCATATCTCGGCGATGCGATGTCGCACGCAATTTTGCCCGGCGTCGCAATTGCGTATTTGCTCAAAGGCGAAATCTTGATTGGCGCGCTCATCGCCGCGATTATCGTCGCGCTCGGCATCGGATTTTTCACGCGGCGCGGAACGATTAAAGAAGACACAGCGATTGGCATTTTATTTGCGGCGACGTTATCGCTCGGCGTCGCGCTCATCAGTACGATAAAAACATACGCGCTCGACCTCACGCACATTTTGTTTGGCAATATCTTGGGCGTGAGTGAAACGGATTTGCTTTTGATTGCGGCGCTTGGCGCGATTGTTTTGGTGACGATTGTTTTGCTGTACAAAGAATTGCTGGTTGTTTCCTTCGACCCCGTACTCGCGGCGACTTTGCATTTGCCTACCGAACTCTTGAAAAATGTGCTGCTGATTATGATTGCGCTCGCGGTGGTGATTTCGATGCAGACGGTTGGGGTCGGACTTGTCGCCGCGATGTTGGTCACGCCTGCGGCAACAGCGTATTTGCTCACGCGCCGTTTGCCGACGATGATGCTCGTCTCGGGCGCGTTGGGCGCGCTCGCGTCCATCATTGGCTTGTATGCGTCGTACTATCTCAACATTGCATCGGGCGCAGCAGTCGTTTTGACTGCGACGATTTTCTTTTTTATCGCGTACGTATTTGCCCCCGCGCGCGGACTGTTCTGGACAATGTTGCTGCGTGCGGCGCGCGCCAATTCTTTAACGCGATGAAAATGCTTTTTGGCGCGCTGCTTGTTTTGCTCATGGCGTGCGCGCCGTTGCCAACCGTTTCTCCCTCTCCTTCTCCTCTTGTTACACAAACGGCGACCATTTCTGCGCCACTCCCCAATTTTTCTTTTGTCGAAGCAACACCGGCGATTCCACTTGCCTTGCGCGGGACATTTGTCTATGCCGCAGGGGATGGCAGCTTGTGGCTGCAAGACGCGTCGGGCGGTGAGCCGAATGTTTTGGTCGAACGCTCTACCGAAGCCATTGCACAAATGCCCGCGTTTTCTCCCGATGGAAAACGCGTCGTATATTCTGCGATGCTATTTTTGGCAGATGGCAATTTGCGCGGCGACCTGCGTATCACGGACGTTGCTGCCCAAAAGACCTCAACCCTTGTCGCGGCAGACGCAAACGACGTTGTTTATTTTTATCCGCGTTTTGCGCGGGATGGACGATTGCTGGTGACGCGCATTGAAAAGTTGCAGACGACGGAGGAACGCGCGGGGCTGGAATGGGTCAATACACAAGGCACCGTTCAAAAAACGCGCGTGGTGGACGATGCGCGCGATGCGGATATTTCGTCGGATGGAAAACAGGTCGCGTTTGTACGCTTTGAGGTGGCAACGACGCGTTCGAGCTTGTGGTTGGTGAACGCGGATGGAACGAATGCACAAGCATTGGTGGATGCGAAAACGTTCACGGCGATTTTGAATCCGCGTTTTTCGCCCGACGGCAAATGGCTCGCTTTTGGCGTGCATGGCGCGGCGCAAAAAAATTTGCCGACGATGCACGCACCAACTTGCGGACTGGAAAATTTTTTTCTGTGTTTTGCCAAGATCGCGCATGCCCATTCGGCGCCCGGCGCATTGTGGCGCGTGAATCTAGAGACGAAAAAATTTCAGCAATTGACAGGGATTTATGATGACAGCCCCGTTCCCGCGTGGTCGCATGACAACTCGCAAATTGCGATTCACGATTTCACCGGGATTCGCTTGCTTGATTTGAGACGTCAAGAAATTTATCCGTTGTTTTTAGAAGATGGAGGCATGGGCGGATTTGATTGGTTTGCAAAATAAAATGCGACGCACAATGCGTCGCATTTTATTTTCGCTTATGGTTTTTCCAACCCATGTGCACTCAACAACGCGTCATCATTTAGGATTTCGTGCGTGCTGCCATCGGCGACGACGCGCCCATTGTCCATCACAATCGTGCGCGGCAAAAGTTCTTGAACCAAATGTAAATCGTGCGTGGCAATCAACATGGTTTGCGAAAGTTCGCGCAAGAGATTGATTAAACTGCGCCGCGCGCGCGGGTCGAGTCCCGCGCTTGGTTCATCGAGGACCAAAATGTCGGGCTGCATCGAAAGCACCGTTGCAATCGCGATGCGTTTCTTTTGACCCACGCTCAAGTGATGCGAAACGCGTTCCGCATAGTCTTGCATGTGGACGGCGGCAAGTGCGTTGCTCACACGCGCGCGGACTTCGGATTCTGACAAGCCCTGATAAATTGGACCGAACGCGACATCATCAAACACGGTCGGTGAAAACAATTGGTCATCGGGGTCTTGAAAAACGAGACCCACCGCCGCGCGAATTTTTGCCAGAGTGCCGTTTTGTGTCACCGGCATTCCTGCTACACACACTTGACCTTCGCCGTGCAGAATGCCATTGAGATGAAGAATGAGCGTGGACTTGCCCGCGCCATTCGGACCTACAAGTGCAACTTTTTCACCGGGCGCAATCGAAAAGGTTACGCCGTCCAACGCGTGCGTGCCGTCGGGATATTTGAACACAAGGTCTTTAACTTGAATGGTGTGATGCACAACGATTCCTCAGCGTGTAACGAGATTCGCCAAAAACAAAATCAAAAGACAAACGAGACCTGCCGCGCCAATGATGCTCCAATGCGCGGCAGTGAGCGGCGGCATGGCAAACGCGCGCACTTCGCCATCATACCCGCGCGCGCGCATTGCATCGTAAATGCGGTCACCGCGGTCAAAGCCACGCACAAATAAATTTCCCGCCATCCCGCCCGTGACGCGCGCACGCCATGCAATGCTCCCGCCAACTTTTTTCCCCAATTCCGGCGGCGCACCGCTGCGCGCATCGCGCGCGCGCAACAGTCGCAATGCTTCATCCACCAAAACAAAAATGTAACGCCACATCAATCCAAAAATAGCGACGAGGAGTTTTGGCACATGCAGCGCGCGCAGCGCCAAGAGCAATTGTGGAAAGGAAGTCGTCGCCGCGAGGACGATTGCCATTTGTACGGAAATCCATGATTTGACGGCAATGCTCAAAAAGCGTTCGACGCCTTGCGCGCTGATGACGAGATTCCAAGAAAAAATTGGCAGCGTGAGCAACGGGGTGCCTTGTACGGTAAAGATGAGTAGAAACGCGGCGAGCATGAACGGCGTCGCCAACGCCGCACGTTTTAGCACATAGCCGATGCCCAATTCCGACAACATTTCGAACGACAACGCGATGGCAAAAAGCAAAATGTACGCTGCCCACGCGCCGAACGGTGTGAGCGAAGTGGTGATAATAAACAAAAGCGTCAACACCAGCTTGACGCGCGGGTCGAGTTGGTGAATGACGCTTTTGCCTGCGTGATACGGGTCAAGAAAATGAACGTGCATGATAGTTGAACAAACTTGAATTTGCGCTACGCGGTCACACGATTCTTGCGTAGATACGCCACTGCAAACGCGACGCCGCCGACGAGCAGCGTGCCGATAATGCCCGCGACAATAGTTGCAATTTGGGGACTGTTGATACCGGGAAACGTGTAATCAGGAATAATTTGGTACGGCGCGCCCATAGCGCTTTCGAGAAAGCCCGATTGTTTCGCGACCCATTCGAGTCCGTCGGGCAAAGAGGACGCGACCGGTGAGAGAATCGCAAGTCCCAACGCCATCACGAGTCCCACAATCCAGACGGTGCGGCTCAACGGTTTCTGGTCTTGGGTTGTAACAAGGTCGCGCCGAGTGGCAAACAAAAACGCGAGCGCACCTGCCGTGATGAGACCTTCCCCAATGCCAATAAAAACATGAATGCCCATCATCGCGGGCAGGGCAACGGCAAGCGGTGATGTGCCTGAAAGTCCGAGCGCCAATGCAACGCCAATCGAAGCGCCGACAACCGAAAGCCATGCGCCGAGAAAGCCGCCGACAAAAAAGCCCCACGTTTTTCCATTGGCAACGCGTTGAACGGATTGATAGATAAAGTACGTGACTGTCGTAGCCACAATGCCCATGAAAAAGATATTGCCGCCGAGCGCGAGCAGTCCGCCATCTTGAAAAATTAATGCCTGAATGCTCACCACGCAAGTTAGGATAATGATGGATGCCCACGGTCCCAACAAAATGGTGGCGAGGGCTGCGCCAATCAAATGTCCCGAGGTGCCACCGGCGACAGGAAAATTCAACATCTGTCCGGCAAAAATGACGGCCGCGAGGACGCCCATTTCCGGCACTTGGCGTTCACCCAAATCTTTGCCAACGATGCGCAAGGCAAAAGCGACCGCGGCGATGGACACAATCCATAAAACGAGTGCCAACGCGATGGAAAGGAAACCATCGGGAATGTGCATGGCGGGCGGCGCAAGCGGTACAGAAAGCATAACCAGTTCTCCTTGAGAATTTTGTTGAACTCAACGCAGCGTTCGTTTCGTATTCTTTGTGGCGCGGGCTTGACATTTGCGACACGTACCGAAAATAGCAAAGTGGTCAAGGTCGGCGTGAAACCCAAATTCCTGTTCCAGTTTTTTTTGAAGCGTTTGCAAGACGGTATGGTCAATCTGTTGAATGTGTTTGCAGTGGCGACAAATCAAATGATGATGATGTGGATGCCGATGCAATTCATATTCCACGCGTCCGTGTCCCAAATCCGTTTGATTGATGAGACTCAGTTCGCGCAATAAATCGAGCGAGCGATACACTGCCGACTTGTTGAGGTACGGATACCGCTCGCGTACGCGTTCGAGAATTTCTTCGGCGGTGAGATGGCTGTCGCTTTCGGCGATGACGGCGAGGACGCTTTCGCGCTGGGGGGTCAGACGGTGTCCTGCCTCGCGTAACGATTGGACAAGTTCAAAATGCTGCGCCATAGCTGTGATTCCTCGCAGAACGGAAATTGAGACCAACGTTTATTGCAACCAGTCGCAATTGAAATTACTGTCAATTAGTGTACAACCAAAATAGAGACGTTGTCAAATACTCGCCAAAGAATAATACGCCGTGCGCCCCGAAAAACATTCACGCGCGGGCAATAAAAAAGCGGAGCGAACGCTCCGCTTTTTCGTTACACTTCAGCGCCTATGACTTGGGCATCGGCGGTAGAGATGCGCCCCGTATCGCGCGCAAAGCCGATGATGTTGACCCGCGCGAGGAGCAGAATTGCAAGCGCGAGTCCCAACCCCTCAAGTCCAAAAATAATTCCGTACGCGAGCGAATGCGATTGGGTCAAACCATACAAGCCATCACGCAGCGCGCCGCCCGAAAAAATTCCCAAACCGCGCGTAAGCAAGATCGTCACAGTCCACAAACCGAGATACGCGCCTGCTGCTTTGTCCGAAGTCATTACCACAAGCAATTGGAATCCGCTAAAGGTGTATAAACCAAAGCCGATGCCAAATACGAGGAGCGCGGGATTCACCATCCAGCGAATCGTTGTGAGGGAGGTGAGCGCGAGCCACACCATGCCGATTGCCATAATTGCCAAACCGATTTGCGCAATCGGCGTTTGTTGTTCAGGGTTACGTTTGCGCCACACAATCGCGGCGAGGATTAGAATGATTGCGGTCGCGCCTTGCCACGTGCTGGAATAACGCGTTGTTTGTGCAAGTGTTGCGCCCAATACTTCTGCGCCAAACGGTTCAAGAATCGCGTCTTGCATCCACGCGGCAAACGTGGCAACCGCGAGAAAAAGCATGAACGCGCGCGCGCGCGGATCTTGCCAAATTTTTACAAACGTGCTCCGAAATTCGTGAAATTGTGCGCGCGTTTTTTCCGCTTTGTGTTCTGCCGCTTTGTGAATCACCGCGCGTTGTTCGACGCCGAAAATCGCAAACACCCAAAAGAATCCGCCGACGAGAGCGGTGATGCCAATCAATTCCCAAAAACCTGCGAGGGTGTATTCGTGCAAAATCAGACTGAACGAAATCGCGGCGATGGGGAAAAATAAAATCAGCGCCGTCTCCACCACAGAAAGCGCAAGTCCCTGTCGTTCTTTTGGCATTGTATCGCGCACGAGCGCAAGAAACGGACTGCCCGAAAGTAGCGTGCCGGTGCCATACAACAAAAACGAAATCATTGCGAGAACCCAGCCGATGGAATCGTTGCGGCTCGCGTCGAACAACGTGATGCTGAATCCGAGCAATGGGAACGACAGCATCATCAACGCGCGTCCAAGCCAAATGTATGACGTGCGCTTCATTCCCAAAAATGTTGTGGTATCCGAGCGAAAACCGGCATACAAACTCAACGGCGAGAGTAGATAGCGCAGCGCAATCAGTGTACCAACGGGGAGCGCGGGAAAACCGAAATTCACAATCATGATGCGATTCCAAATCGAGGTGACGAGAATGTCGCCCATCGCCGAACCGATTTGGAATGTGCATAAACGTAAAACAACCCACCAACTAAAACGCGGTTCGATACCTTGGTTCATGTTTGTTGCTCTAGCTTGAATTGAAATCGTCGGGGTTCCATTTTTGCGCGTCTATGCAACGGTTGTAATTGATTCCGTATGGCGCGCGTAACTGAAATGGCGTTCCAACGCGACGAGCACGAGATTCACCGCCAACGCCAACGCGCCGACGGCAATCGCGCCCGCCCAAATTTTATCATAGCGTCCCGTTTGAGCAATTCCGTCAAACAACAAGCGTCCCAAACCACCCGCGTTAAATTTCGCGCCCACCGTTGCAATGCCAATCGCCACAATCGCCGCGATGCGTACTCCGGCGAGCATCACCGGCAGCGCCAGTGGTAACTGCACACGCCACCACAATTCCCACCGATTCATGCCCATGCCGCGCGCAGCTTCGAGCAGCGCAGGGTCAATGCCGTTGAGCGCGGCGATATTGTTGCGGACGAGTATGACCTGCACGTACAAAATCAACGCCACAATCACAGACCACGCATTCAAACCAATGATGGGCAAAAGCAAAATAATCAGCGCGATGCTGGGAATTGTATAGAACGTGCCAAAGATGCCGAGAACGATTGTCGTGAGGCGCGGACTGCGGAGAATCAACAAGCTGACCGGAAGCGAAATGAGAATTGCTACAACGAGCGCAATGCCAATTACAAAAAGATGTTGCAGCAACAAATCAAAAACGACGAGTGGATTTTTTAGAATATAGTCCATGAAAAAGAAAGGATGAAGGGAGAAGGATGAATAGAGTATAAATCCAACTTTTTTCTTTGCGCCATTGCGGCTTGGCGTGAGAATTACTTTTGTTTCGCCGACGCGCGAATTTGTTCGAAACTCAAAACGCCGACAGGTTGTTCGTCGCGCACGACTGCCAAGGAGGACGCGCCGGTCTGCAATAATTTGGATAACGCGTTTCGTAAATCCGCGTCCGCTGGAATTGTCGGCGTGCCGTTCAATCTAAAATTTTGCGGCAGTGGCGACATAATCGTCGAAACGGTCAGCAGCGATAATTGGCGCACCATATCGCCCGCGCCGACGAGTTCGTGTACAAAATCGTTCGCGGGTTCGGTCAGAATTTTATAAGGTGTATCGTATTGCACGAGATGTCCCGCGCGGAGGACGACAATTTTATCCGCGAGGCGCACTGCTTCATCTACGTCATGCGTGACGAATAAAATTGTTTTGTTGATTGCATTTTTCAGATGCAGCATTTCCTCTTGCAAGGACGCGCGTGTAAGGGCATCAATCGCGCCGAACGGTTCGTCCATCAATAGCAAGTCGGGGTCGCCCGCGAGCGCGCGTGCCAATCCGACGCGCTGTTGCTGTCCCCCGGACAATTGCGCGGGATAACGCGCGCGATAGTATTCAGGTTTCAATTCCACCAAGTCGAGCAGCGCATTAATCCGCGCGTCAATGCGCGCTTTGTCCCAACCAAGCAACTCGGGAACTACCGCGATGTTTTGTGCGACGGTGAGATGCGGAAACAGACCGACCTGCTGAATCACGTAACCGATGTGTCGGCGTAACGTTGTCACATCGAAATCACGGATATTTTTTTCTTGCAGAAAAATTTCGCCTGCTGTTGGCTCGAGCAGCCGATTCACCATTTTCAACAACGTCGTCTTGCCGCAACCCGAGGGACCGAGCAGGACAATAAAACTTCCCGAATCCACTTCGAATGTACAGTCATTCACTGCCGCGTGGGTGGAATTCGGGAAGGTTTTGGAAACGTGCCGAAAAGAGAGAAAGGGCATGAGGACAGACGATAGACGAGAAACGAGAGACGACAGACAACGGAGCTTGGCATTGTGTCGTCCGCTGTCCGTCGTCTATTGCCGCATTTACTTGATTAACCCGTTTTGCTGTAAAAACTCTTTGGCGACATCGGCGGGTTCGCGCTTTTTGCCGTCCACTTCATAATTCAAACGCTGCATGGTCGCGTCGGTGAGCAACGGCGCGAGCTTGTTTAGCACTTCGGCGAGTTTCGGATTCGCGTCCACTGCTTGTTGTCGCACTACGGGCGCGATTTGGTACGGCGGAAACAGTCCTTTGTCATCTTCCAGCAAGACCAGATCGAACGCGGAAATTTGTCCGTCGGTACCGAACGCTACAACAACGTCCGCTTGTCCGTTCACGAGACCCTCATAGCGCAGACCGGGGTCAACGGGCAAATATGCTTTGAGTTTGAAATTGCCGTATGCTTTGGAAATGCCGGGCAAACCGTCTTCGCGTTGTTCAAATTCAGGCGGACCAATCATCGTCAATGTACCGGCTTGCGCTGCCATATCGGAAATTGTTTTGATGCCTTTTGCCTGCGCGACTTCGCGGCGCATCGCCAACGCTTGTGTGTTATTCATTGGCGCGGGCGTGAGCCAAACGAGATTAAATTGTTTTTTGTATTCATCACGCACGCTGTTGAATACTTGTTCGCGATTTGTATTCGTCGGAAGTTTCAACACGGTGAGCAGACCCGTGCCGGTGTATTCGGGATAAATATCCACTTGGTCACTCACCAATGCTTGCTGCAAAACGGGCGTGCCGCCGAGATTCAATTTGCGTTCGACGGGAATGCCGTTGTTCTCTAACAACAGCGCGTACATATTCCCGACGATAAATTCTTCGGTGAAATCTTTCGAGCCGACGCGCACGGGTTTTGCCCCCGCGCCGCCGCACGCTGTAAAGAGTACCGCGGTCGTGATTGCCAGCAACAAGGTTGCAAGAATAAGGCGTGAACGTTGACGAAGCATAATTTTCCTCCTTGAGAGTGATGAACAATGATGCATGTTTGACGACGAACATTACGGCGTGTTCAGGCGGGAACACGCACGAGACGCTCCAAACTCCCCATGACAAGTTCAGCGGCGAGCGCCAAAAGCGCCACCGAAATGGCTCCGACCAACAAGATTGAATTATCGAACAAGGCGAAACCGCGCGTAATGTAAATGCCCAAACCGCCTCCGCCGATAAACGCGGCAAGCGTTGCACTCGCAATTACTTCGACGGTTGCGGTACGGACGCCTGCAACGATGACAGGTAACGCGAGCGGAAATTCAATTCGTCGCAGCACTTGATTGGGCGTCATGCCCATTCCATACGCGGCTTCTTTGATGGCAGCCGGAATCGTGCGAAAGGCGGCATCTGTATTTATCAAAATCGGCGGCAGCGCGAGGACGGTCAATGCCAACGCCGCCGAACCGAATGATAATCCAAAATAGGGAATTGCGAGAAATAAAATCGCGAGACTCGGTATCACGCGTACCGCGTTCGCCGTATTGATGATGGCAAGTGAAGCCGAACGCGAACGCGATGTGAGAATCCCTAATGGTACGCACACGACAATTCCGATGCCCAACGCGACGGCAACAAACAACAGATGTTGTCCTAACGCGCGCCACCATTCATCGCTGCGCGAGAGTGCATAATTGAACGCGTCGAGGAGAACCATTTCGCAGATAAGAGATAGCAGATGCAAAGCCATTCGCCATTTGCTATCGGCTAGTCACCAGCCCCACGTTCCCGCGTCGCCTTTGAATGGTCCCACAATTTCGCGTGTAATCCAACCGCCGTAAAAATCTCCCGCTTGTGCGGTCACCCGTTCGCCATCCACAAAACACGCGTCCATCAAACTCGGATAGAACGCGACATGGTCCTTGATGACTTGAAAATCGCGTGTCGGGTTGGGATAATACCACGCCGCGTTTTCGGCGGTCTTGTTGCCGACGGAAACGGTGTAATAACGCGCGCCGCCTTTGAATTCACAAAATGTCTCGTGCGCGCTGGGTTTGAAAAATTCGGTGCGAAGGTCTTGGGGTGGAATGTAATAGACCGGCGGATGACTCGTTTCCAAGACGCGTTGTGCATGACGCGTTTCGGCAATGACAATCCCGTTCAAGACAACTCGAATGTGTTTGGATGTCGCTTGCACGCGCGGCGGGCGCGGATAGTCCCAGACCGACTCTTGGTCGGGGGCAGGGAGAATGCGTTGAGGTTTCATAGCTCTGTTTCAGTATGTACCATTGGTCTTGTCACACCGCGCTGTATGACAGCGCGATTTTAACTTGCTTTGTGGGAAAGGGCAAAGCATTCGCGCGGACAGAACAATTGTGCCGCGCGGCTGCATCGAATATACGGAAAACGCCCGCGTGCGAATTTGCCTCTTGACAAACGCCGCCATCTGCATATAATTTAGCTGTGACTAAATTTAGTCGCGACTAAATTTTGACCAAAATAATTTAGTTGTGGCTAATTCTAAATTTTGGAGCCACTAATGACCAGCGCCTCGGTGCAAAATTACCTGAAAGCAATCTACCAACTGCAAGAAAAATGCGAAACGGTGACAACCACCGCGTTGGCACAGCACCTTGATATTTCTGCCGCGTCCGCGACCAATATGATTAAGAAAATGGCGCGACTGAAATTGGTGCGCCATTCGCCATATCACGGCGTCGAATTAACGACGGCGGGCGAAAAAATGGCGCTTGAAGTGATTCGCCATCATCGCCTCATCGAACTCTTTCTCGCCGAAGCGTTGGGCGTACCGTGGGAAGCAGTTCATGCCGAAGCCGAAAAAATCGAACATGTGATTTCCGAAGACCTCGAAGACCGCATTGCCAATTTTCTCGGTGACCCGCGGCATGACCCGCATGGGGACCCGATTCCGACCAAAGCAGGACACGTCGAACATCCCCTCTATCAATCACTCGTGGATGTTGGGGCAGGGCATTCGGCGGTGATTCGTCGCGTCAGCGACCAAAATCCCGAACACCTGAAACATTTTTTCAAACTCGGGCTTGTACCGGATGCGACTGTGGATGTGTTGCAGCGCGAACCGTTTGAAGGACCGCTGCGCGTGCGCGTTTCGTCGGGGCATGAGCATACACTGGATGAAACGTTGGCGCGCGCGATTTGGGTCGCGCCCGTGAATGCGGCGACAAAAATTGCGCACAAGAAACGCTAAGACTATGGATACGAGACTCGAAAAAACGCTCACCGCAACTCCGACAACAGCGGACAAGAATGATGCAAGCACCATTCAAGCCGCTAATGCGGTTTTGCAAGGCACAAGCAAAAAAGGATTTTTCGCGCGTCTCTTGCCGTTCTTGGGACCCGCGTTTATCGCGTGCGTAGCATACGTGGACCCCGGCAATTTTGCGACCAACATCGCGGCGGGCGCGCAGTACGGCTATATGTTGTTGTGGGTGATTTTGGCAAGCAACTTGATGGCAATGTTGATTCAAGCACTCTCTGCCAAACTCGGCATCGCCACCGGAAAAAATCTTGCCGAAATGTGTCGCGAACAATTTCCGCGTCCCGTCGTGTGGGCGATGTGGGGACTGATGGAAATTATGGCGATGGCGACAGACCTCGCGGAATTTCTGGGCGCGGCACTCGGCTTTAATCTTTTGTTTGGCATTCCACTTTTTGAAGCTGGAATTTTGACCGCGATTTCTACATTTCTAATTCTCTCGTTAGAAAAGCGCGGTTTCCGTCCGCTCGAAGCGGTGATTACAACGTTCGTCGGTGTGATTGCAATCTGTTATGTCATCGAAACCATTTTGGACCGACCGACATGGGGTTTGATTGGCTATCATTTTGTTGTGCCGCAGTTTCAAGGCACTGAAAGTATTTTGTTGGCGACGGGGATTCTCGGCGCAACTGTGATGCCGCACGTGATTTTTTTACATTCGGCATTGACGCAAGGACGCATCGTCGTGCGCGAACCCGCGCAACTGAAAAAATTATTTCGCTTTGAATTGATTGATGTTGCCGTTGCGATGGGCGTGGCGGGCTTGGTGAATGCCGCGATGTTGATTATGGCAGCCGCAACGTTTCATGCAAACGGACTGGGCGCGATTGGCACAATTGAAGAGGCGTACAAGACATTGCAGCCCTTGTTGGGACCTGCGGCAGGGACTGTGTTTGCAGTTTCACTTTTGGCGTCGGGCTTGTCCTCTTCAACCGTGGGAACGATGGCAGGACAAGTTATCATGCAAGGATTTTTGCATCGCCGCATTTCGGTTTGGTTGCGCCGCTTGGTCACGATTCTGCCGTCGCTGATTGTCATTTATCTCGGACTGGACCCAACGCGCACGCTGGTCATTTCCCAAGTCGTATTAAGTTTCGCGCTGCCGTTCGCGGTTGTGCCGCTCGTCATGTTCACACGCCGACGCGATTTGATGGGCGTGTTGGTCAATCACAAACTCACAACGATTGCGGCAGTCATTGTGGCAACGCTCATCATTTCATTGAATCTCTTTTTACTCTATCAAACATTTTTCGGAAGTTAGAAAGTCGTATTCAACTTCCCATTTCCAACATCCGGATTTCTATGTTCAAACATTTTCTCGTGCCGCTCGACGGCTCCCATCTCGCCGAAACGATTTTGCCTGTCGTCGAAACGCTGGCACACGCGCTCGATGCGGCGGTGACGCTTTTACATGTGGTCGAACCCGCCGCGCCCGCGAGCATTCACGGCGACAAACATCTTTTGAATGCACAGGACGCGCGCACCTATCTAGAAACCATCGCGGCGCAATTGCGCGCGGCAAATGTCAACGCAAATTTGCATGTGGATGTTGCGCAAGGCGGTGATGTCGTCCGCGCGATTTTCGCGCACGGCGGCGAATTGAACGCGGACTTGATTGTCCTGACGAATCACGGACGCGGCGGCGTCAAACAAGCGGTGTACGGTTCCATTGCGCAGCAAGTGTTGCAAAGCGGCGCGATTCCCGTCTTGTTGGTCAAGGCGGCAAGCGCCAGTGCACCGCAAAACTATACGTGCCAAAAAATTCTTGTGCCGCTCGACAGCAGTCCGTTATATGAACGGGCATTAGAGGTCGCGACAGAACTGGGACGCGCGCTGGACGCGATGCTGGAACTCGTCATCGTCGTACCCACCGTGCGTACGCTTTCACCCGAACGCGCGGCGACAGGCATTTTATTGCCCACGAGTACACGCGCCATGCTCGACCTTGCCGAAAATGGCGCGCATGAATATCTGGAGCAAAAATTGGCACAATTGAAACAAGCAAATGTTGCGGCAGAGCTTCAAGTTTTGCGCGGCGACATTCCCGCACAAATTGTTGCCGCCGAACAAGCCGCGCACGCGAATTTAATTGTCATGGCAACGCACGGGCGCGCGGGACTCGATGCGTTTTGGTCGGGCAGCATCGCGCCGCGCGTACTCAGTCGCACACACGCGCCCACATTGCTCTTGCGCGTGGCGGGCGCAGAACCATTACGCTAAATGATTTTGGAGGATGTATGGCAGACACATTAACACGCAGAAAATTTCTTCAAGTGGGCGGCGCGACCGCGCTCGGTGTTGTTGGCACAGCGGCGTTAGTGAACGCGTGCGCGCCAAGTAAAGACGCCCCATTGGAACGTCTCAACACGCCAACGCCAACGCATACACAACACACCGCAAACGGCGATGCAATGTTCATGCCGGGTTTTGTCGGCGAAGTGGACCACGCGGCGAATGGTTTCAACCCGACGGACATTCTCACCGATTTCGATTACGGGACGGTGAGTACGCTGCCGAATGGACAAACGCTGCGCGAATATCGGATTAACGCGGTAACGAAAATGGTCGAGGTTGCGCCGGGCATTCAATACGAAGCGTGGACCTACAACGGACGCGTGCCGGGTCCGACGATTCGCTGTACGGAAGGCGACCGCATTCGCATCGAATTTGTGAACGGCACCGCGCATCCGCACTCGATACACTTTCACGGCGTGCATCACGCGAACATGGACGGTGTGTACGAACCGGTCCCGGTGGGTGGAAAATTTGTGTACGAATTTGATGCGGAACCCTTCGGCGTGCATCAATATCATTGCCACGTGTTTCCGCTCGCGGAACACATTTCGCGCGGCTTGTACGGCGCGTTCATTGTGGACCCGAAAGATGGTTGGGCAAAAGCCGAACACGAATTTGTGATGGTCCAAAATGGTGTGGATATTGATTTTGACGGCGTCAACGATTTTTACGCCGTGAACTTTATCCCCTTTCATTACGACAAACATCCCATCGTCATCCAAAAGGACGCGCTCGTGCGAATCTTTTTGATTAACATGCTCGAGTACGATTTGATGAACTCGTTTCACATTCACGCGAATTTTTTCAATTACTATCCGACCGGCACGAGCCGCACGCCGAGTGAATTTACGGACACGATTGTTCAAGGACAAGCACAGCGCGGCATGATTGAATTTCGCTATAAATATCCGGGCAAGTACATGTTTCACGCGCACGTCACCGAGTTTGCCGAACTCGGTTGGACGGGTGTGTTTGATGTGCAATCGTAACCTACGCCGCATCGCGGAGGAATCAACATGACCTTACCAAATGTAACCGCAAACGAAAAAACAAATTCGACCAATACACTGAAAACAATCGGACTGTTTCTCATTCCCGTCTTGTTGCTCGCGGGCGTGATCGCGTTGTTTGTATTCACGAGCGGCGCGGGTTTGAATGTCGAACCTGCCGCGCCGATTGAAAGCGTGATGTTTGAGCGCACGGTCTTGAAACCCGGTGTAATTGAAATTCAATTGCAAAATACTTCGCCGCAGGAAATCACTGTCGCCCAAATCAACATCAACGACAGCATTATTCCCTTTGGCATTTCGCCCGATGCGACGATTCCACGTTTGGGCAGCGCAACCATCACAATTCCGTATCCGTGGGTTGAAGCGAATCCGTACCTTGTCAAAATCTTTTCCGCGAATGCAGTGCCATTTGAAACGACGATTCAGGCGGCATCCGAAACGCGCGGTGTGGATGGAAATACGCTATTGAGTTTCACGCTCATCGGTTTTTATGTCGGCGTCATTCCGATTTTTCTCGGACTCTTTTGGTATCCCGCCTTGCGGCGACTCGGTGTGCGCGCGTTTGCGTTCTTGATGGCGCTCACCGTTGGCTTGTTGTTGTATTTGGGACTGGACGCGACGAGCGAAGCATTGGAAACCGCGAATGGTCTGGGCGGACCGTTTCAAGGCATTGGGCTGATTGGGCTCGGAATCATCGGCACATTTCTTTTGCTGGAGGCAATTTCCTCGCGTCAAACTAATGTGGGACGGAGCGAATCGCAGCAGCGCATGAATGTGGCGTTCATGATTGCCATCGGCATCGGTCTGCACAATCTCGGCGAAGGACTTGCGATTGGCGCGTCATACAGTGTGGGCGCGGCGGCGCTCGGCGCATTTCTCGTTATCGGTTTTATTATCCAAAACATCACCGAAGGTTTGGGCATCATTGCGCCAATTGTCAAAGACAAACCGCAATGGTTGAATCTCGTGCTGCTCGGTTTGATTGGCGGCGCACCGGCGATTGTGGGTGCGTGGATTGGCGGCTTGAGTTATTCCCAAGTCCTTGCCGTGCTGTTTCTCTCAATTGGCGCGGGCGCAGTGTTGCAGGTTGCGTATCAAATTTCAAAAATGATTTTGCGCGACAATGCGAAACGTCCGATGCCATTTACATTGCTTGCCGGGGTATTGGCAGGCATGGCAGTGTTGTACTTTACCGGATTGATGATTAAATAAAGGAAACAAAAATGAATGACACAATTTTTCGAATCGTAATTTTGGCGTTGGTGGTGACGGCGTTGAGTCTCACGGCATACTTTCGCCGCAAAGCACAGCGCGTTGGCGGCGACAAAATTGACCGCACGCAAGAAGGCGTGCCGTTGATGATTGTGCTGCGCCTCGCGGGTTTTGGGCTTTGGCTCAGCGTTCTGGTGTATGTGGTCAATCCCGATTGGCTCGCGTTCGCCGCGCTGCCGATTCCGGACGCAGTGCGCTGGTTCGGCTTGGTATTGTCGCTGCTTGCGTTACCGCTCATGGTGTGGATGTTTCGCTCACTCGGCAACAATATCACCGACACGGTCCAAACGCGTGCGAGCGCGCAGCTCGTCGTACGCGGTCCATATCACTACATTCGTCACCCGTTGTATTCGTTCGGACTCTTGTTTTTCATCGGGCTGATGTTGCTCGCGGCAAACGCGTTGATTATTTTCTTTGGCGGCGCGGCACTGACGATGCTGCTTGTGCGTACACCCACCGAAGAAAAAATGCTCATGGAAAAATTCGGCGACGCGTACCGCGAATATATGGCGCGCACCGCGCGTTTTATTCCGGGTGTCTTGTAAATGAATCTCACTGCGCGCGCGCGTGACCTCCAAACCGCGCTTGGTTTGGAAATTTTCAACGTCAGTTATAACATCGTCGAAGGAATTCTCGCAGTGGCACTGGGCATTGCCGCTGCGAGTCTTTCGCTCGAAGCGTTTGGCATTGACAGCATTATCGAAGTCACTGCCGGAATTATTTTGATTTGGCGTTTGAGTGTCGAGCGGCGCGGCGGCGATGAGGAACAAATCGAACGCATCGAACACCGTGCCGAAAAATTTGTTGGCATCACGCTGCTTGCGCTCGCCGCGTATGTGGTGTTTCAATCGGTCTATTCGTTGTGGACACAACAAGCGCCGGACACGAGCATTTGGGGAATTGCGCTGGCAATTGCGTCACTGCTCATCATGCCCCTCATTGCCCGTTGGAAATTGCAACTCGCAGAACGTCTCGCAAGTCGCGCGTTACGCGCCGATGCGTTTGAAACGATTGCGTGCGCGTATCTTTCGGGAACGTTGTTACTCGGACTTGCCGCGAATTATTTTTTCGGTTGGTGGTGGGCAGACCCCGTTGCTGCGCTCGTGATGGTGTATTTCATTGTGCGCGAAGCGCGTGAAGCATTGGCGGGGGAGAAAGAGAGTGGAGATTAGAGATTGGATATTGGAAGTTGGATGTTGGCTGTTGGCTATTGAATGTCGGAATCCGAACTCTTTCCAATTTCCCATTTCTAACTTCTAAACAATGGCATTACACACACACAGTCATTCCCATTCGCACGCGACAAACGTGAACGCGCAACGCATGTTGATTGCGCTCGGTATCACACTCGCGTTTGTGGTGTTTGAAGCAGCGGCGGGAATTTATGCCAATTCGCTTGCACTGCTCACCGATGCCGCGCACAACGTCACTGATGTGATTGCATTGGGCTTGAGTTGGTACGCGCTGCGCGTCGCCTTGCGTCCGGCGAATGAAAGCAAAACGTTTGGCTATCACCGCGTGGGCATCGTCGTCGCGCTCATCAACGGCTTGTCGCTCGTTTTGATTTCGCTGTATATTTTTTATGAAGCGATTCAACGGTTGATGAATCCGCTGGTTGTAGAAGATTCGATTTTAATTGGCGTCGCGCTCGTCGCATTTTTTGTAAATGCAGGGACGGCGCTTTTGGTTTTGCGCGGCAGTGAAAACGATTTGAATCAACGCAGCGCGTTTTTGCATCTCGCAGGCGATGCGGTGGCAACGCTCGGCGCGTTCCTTGCAGGCATCGGTATTTTTTTCACCGGCTGGAATTGGCTCGACCCACTTGCAAGTATTTTGATTGCGGCATTGATTTTGTGGAATGTGTTTGGCATCGTGCGCGAAGCGTTGGATATTTTGTTGGAGAGTACACCGCGCGATGTGGACGTGAACGCATTGGTGCGCGCGATAAAAAATGTGCGTGGCGTGCGCGGCGTTCACGATTTGCATGTGTGGTCGCTCGCGCAAAACTTGCGCGCATTGTCCGCGCACATCTTGACCGAGGATGTCACCATCAGTCAAGGCGCAAACGTTCAACGTGATGTGAACACCGTGTTACATGAACAGTACGGCATCGCTCACGCAACATTGCAACTTGAATGCGTGCATTGTGAGCCCGACGCGTTGTATTGCGAGATGAAGGAACATCAACACGATTGAAAAACAGAGCGAGAATTTTCTCGCTCTGTTTTATTTTTCTGCTTGTTGCCGATTGAATTGCCAAGCAATGATAATTGGAATTGGCGCGGCGAGCGCGAACACTAATGTCACCGCAAGCGAAATCGCGGCGAGCCACGCGAGCGTGTTGACGAGTTGTGTCAACAGCATAATGACCAGCGCGAACAAAAATGTGAGGAACGCAACACCGCCGAAGAGCAAGCTCAAACGCCGCGCGTTTTTCATGGACGCGCGTTTTGCGCCGCTCACCGCACCGGTTTGTTCGTTCACGCGCACGGGAATCGAATTGCCCTTGTCGTCGTTGTAGCTCGTTACGTACGTCGGCAAAAGCAGCAGCGTCCAATGCGGTTCGCCGTACGCGGCGCGCAATTCAAATTGTTCAATATGCTGTGCGTTCGCGGCAGTTTGACAATCCTTTGCGGCGCGGCGCTGTAATTCCACCTGCGCGAATTTCCACGCCGCATCCTTTGCCAAATCGGGCGCGCGCAAAATAGAATTTTCCAGTGCGTCGGGTGAAAAAGGAATTGCGCGCGACGTGTCGAACGCGCTTCCGTCTGCGCTGCGCAAGGCGGACAATTCGCGCGTGTGTTGTTCCAACGCAGGCGCGGCGATATTTTCGTACGCTCGCGAAATGTCGCCCGCGCGCGGTTCCCAACGAATGCGCGTTTCGTTCATGCGCTTCGTTATCCACTCTCCCTTTAGATAACGTTCTTCACTGCTCGCCACCAAATAATCAAAACCCATTTGCGCGCTCCACGTTCCCCACACGCGCGCATCCGCCAAATACATCGGCAAGTACACGCGCATCATTCTCTTGCGCAACGCGCTCACATGCAGCGACGAATCTTTGAAAGGAATGTCGCGCAGCCAGCGCTCCAAATTTGCGGCGAGGGTTGTCTCGTTGATGCGAAAGGGAATGACGAGTTCGGGCGCTTCGTCATGCACGAGTGCGGGAATCGGCTTAAGGCGCGTGGCGAAACAATTGGGGCAATACGGCGCGCCCGCGTTCGGCGGCACATAAAAACCCGCGCGGCAATTTGTGCAATGTGCGGCGTAAAGTGGCAATGCGCTCATGTTTCGCTCGTCGACGTCGCTTGCTGCACAACCCACACTGCCGCGATTGCGCCAACAGTGAATAAAACTCCGCCAACCATAAACATGCCGCTCGTTTCGTAACCCGCCGCGCCGAGTCCAACTGCACCGGCGGCGAGCAAAATGCCGGGCAACACGAGCGCCGCGACAATGAGCAGAATTTTTTTCCAATCCAACGGTTTGTCGCCGGCGACCTTGCCCGTTTGTCCGTTGATGACAATTTGGTACGTTTTTTCTCTAAAGCGATACGCGGCGAGATAAACGGGCAGCAGCACGAGCCGCCATGCTTCATCGTCAAACACCGCGTTCACTGTAAAATTTTGGACCTCGTTGGAATCAATGTCCGCATAGGCGGCGGCGCGCGTCTTTTCGCGCATCTGCGCGCGGGCAGAATCCCACGCGTCGTTCAAAGCAATTTCGTAACTCGACGCGCGCCAGCCCGCCAAATACCCCGGCTCGTACGCCACGAGCGCGTTAAGGTCAAACGGCGCGAGCCGTTTCAAAAGATTCGCGCGAATGTGCGTGGTCCCCGTTTCGAGTTCGTCATCAAACGCGAGCAGGACATTGCCCTCCTGCCATTTCCATTCGAGGCGCGTTCGCGTCTTGAATTTCGCTTCGCTTACGTCGAAATATTTTTCGGTGATTTCACGTCCCACTTCGGCGCGCCAATTTCCTTGCACCCGCGCGCGAAATGTCCAGAATGACAAATAAATGCCGACGAATTGAGCGCCGGTTGCAACATTCACCAAATCGCGTGGGTACATCCAACCGCGTTTCAACCACGCGCGCGCGAGCGACGCACATGCGTCGCGTTCGATTTTGAACGGAATCAAGAAACGTGGACGAAACGCGTCGGGAACGGCAGTGCGCGCGGCGACGTGATTGGAACCGCAAAACGGACAGGTCGTACTCAATTCGGTTGGCGCGACAGAAGTCGTTGCGCCACATTTTTCGCAATGCAAATCGCGGCGTGTGACACCCCAACCGCGCGGGGCACTGTTTAGCGTATCGAGCGTGAACTCAAACTCTTTTGCATCGCCTCCGACGCGCTGCGTGTGCAAGGCATAGATTGAACCGCAGTTGGAACAAGTGACGCTCGCGGCGCGCGGGTCGAACGAGGTGGTCGCGCCGCAGTTGGGACATTTGAAGGTTTGCGCGTCGGGAATTTGTTCCACTTGCGGCGCAGGCGCGTAGACGGTGATGCCCTCTAGTTTGGACTCTACGCGTACAAAACCCGGCGGAATGTTGTCGGCGAGTGTGGGCATTACAGAATTCATTTGCGCGACATTATAACGAAAAAAAAGAGGGAGAGAAAAAATTTTTCTCTCCCTCGCAGCTCACTGATAGTGACACAGTTTTGCGACACCCGGCGCGGGGTCGCCAAACACGGCAACGGTGCAGGGCGTACTGTTAGTGAACGTTTTGATTTTATATTTTCCATTCGCGCCAAAACGCACTTGACGCGTACCGCTAAACGTACACGTGCGTCCTTCTTTGGCACAATAATTCCATGCGCCATCCGGCGTAAACGTCGCGGTGATGACGCGCGTGTTGGTGCGCGTAAAGGTAGAGGTTGGGGTATTCGCACGCGTATTTGTGCGTGTGGCGGTTGCGGTGCGCGTGGCGGTACGGGTGGGCGTGCGCGTTTGGGTTGCAGTGCGCGTGGCTGTACGCGTAGGCGTCTGCGTCGCCGTGTGGACTGTCGTTGGTGTAAGGGTGGGGGTACTGCTGCGCGTTGCCGTCGGCGTTGCTGTATTTTGCGGCGAGCTTAAAGTCACGCGCAGGACTGCGCCCGCGCCGCGCGCCAGATAATACAACGCGCCATCACCGCTCACGTACAAATCTACGGGACTGGAAACTCCGGTTGCAAATTCGGTTGAGGTGTTGGACGCGATATCGTATTTACGAATCCAACCGCGACACAAGTCCGCGAAAAAATAATCGCCAACATAATCGGCAGGAAATTGCACCGTCGTGGGATTGTAAAACGCGCCGCCCACAATCGCGCAGCCGTTGTAATCGCCGCCGCTGTGCGGATATGCTAGCAGTGGGTCTCGATACGATGCGTTGGGTGGATTGCAAAAACCTTCGCACGCGTTCCAGCCGTAATTGGAACCCGCAATGCCATCATTGATTTCTTCCCACGTTCCTGCGCCGACATCATTGATAAACATGCGTCCGGTCGTTTGTTGAAAACCAAAGGTGAATGGATTCCGCAAACCCATGACCCAAATCGCGCGGTTCAAATCCGTGGCGGTGTTGTAAAACGGATTGTCATTGGGAATCGAGCCATCGGAATTGATTCGCAAAATTTTGCCGAGCCGATTGTTCAGCGTTTGTGCGTTGGCAGGGAGCGCATTTTCGCCGACGGCAACATACAATTTGTCATCATTGCCAAAATGCAGCGCGCCGCCGTTATGATTCGTTGCGCCTAAATCTTCGAGGTCGAGCAAAATTGTTTCGCTGTTTGCGGCTGCCACATCTCCATCCGCAGTGAAACGGGAAACGCGATTGTGGATGGTCGGTGTCGTCGCCGTGTAATAAAGATAAACATATGGCGTGTTTGGAAAATCGGGGTCGAGCGCGACGCCGAGCAAACCGCGTTCACCCGTACTGTTCACAGTGAGCGTAACGAACGGCGTGGCGAGCAGTGTATTATTTTTAATGACGCGCAGATTTCCATTTTGTTGTGTGACAAAAATTCTGCCGTCGGACGCGAACGCGAACGCGGTGGGATTGGAGATGCCATTCGCGATGAGTGTTTCGCTGAAACCACTCGGCAGAGTTGCAGCGTGCGCGGTGGAATTGAAAACGATCAGTGTAACAATGACGAATCCGAAAACGAGCAAAAAGGGACGCAAGCGTTTTAGAACGTTCTCTTGCATGAAAACTCCTTGTGCGTTTGGGTAAATGCGGAGGCAAAGCGAAAAAGGCGCGCCCAGTGTACACACGTCGCAATTCGCGCGTCAATGAGACAATGTAACTGCGCGCGCTTTTGCGTCATGCGATGTGCATTCGGCGCGGCGTACAAAACAGGTCAACGCGTTTCGCGCGCGGCAATGGAAAAGATGCGCCACGCGGAACGCACACATTCGAGCTCATTGCACGTGACAACGCGAAATTTGTAGGTCTTGCCGCGTTCGAGCGGGTCGGTCCGCAATTGCGATTGGGTGACAGGAATCACTTGGCGATTGCTGCCGCCTTGTTGTTGCAATTTCACGCGATACACTTTCGCGCACGGCACATCCGTCCAATCCAAACGGATGCGTACTTTGTTGAGCGTCGCGTCAGGGTGAGGATGTAACAATTCTGCTTTGGTGACGGGGCAAGGGGTCGCGGTTAGAGTTGCGGTGAAGAGACCCGTTGGTGTGAACGTTCGCGTTGCGGTAAATGGATGTGTTGGTGTGAAGGTGAGAGTGGGCGTTGCTGTTTCCGTGGGAAGGTCAGTCGGTGTATTTGTAATTGTTGGCGTATGTGTCACTGTCGGTGTAAAAGTTTCTGTCGGCGTCCCTGTGGCAGTCGGCTGATAGGTGACGTGCCAGACCTGTCCGCCATTCCCGCGCGCGAGATAGTACAACGTGCCGTCATTGCTCACATGCAAATCAACGGGGGTTGAAATCCCGTTTGCAAATTCTTGACTGGTATTGTTTGTTGGGTCGTAGCGTCGAATCCAACCACTGCACAAGTCGGCGAAAAAATAATTGCCGACGTAATCGGGAGGAAATTGGACTATCGTCGGATTGTAAAACGCGCCGCCGACAATCGCGCAACCGTTGAAATCGCCGCCGGTGTGTGGATACGCTAACAAGGGGTCACGAAAGTTTGCATTGGGTGGGTCGCAAAACCCTTCGCACGTGAACCATCCGTAATTTGACCCCGCGACGCCATCATTGATTTCTTCCCACGTGTCTTGTCCTACATCGTTGATAAAGATGCGTCCGCTCGTCGGCTGAACAGCAAAGGTAAAAGGATTTCGAAAACCTCGCGCCCAAATTGCGCGATTATCGCCGCTCGCCACATTGTAAAACGGATTGTCTTCAGGAATTGTGCCGTCCGCGTTGTAGCGCAACATTTTGCCCAAGCGACTGTTTAATGATTTCGCTTGACCCGCGTTCGTATTGTCGCCGACACCGACGTACAGTTTTCCATCCTTGCCAAAATGCAGCGCGCCGCCGTTGTGAAAGATGGCGCTCAAGTTGTCGAGTTCGACCAAAATTTCTTCACTGTTTGCTGCCGCGACATCACCCTCTGCCGTGAACCGACTGATGCGATTGTGAATCGGGTCCGTGGGAACAGTATAGTACACATACACATACGGCGTCGCCGGAAAATCGGGATGCAATGTGATGCCCAACAAGCCGCGTTCTGCAGCACTGTCCACCGAGAGGGTGACAAATGGCGTTGCTAACAACGCGTTGTCTTTGATGACATTGACCGTGCCGCTTTGACGCGTGACAAAAATTCGCCCATCGGCTGCAAATGCAAAAGCGGTTGGTGAATCGAAACCACTCGCGACGAGCGCGCGACTGAATCCGGTTGACAAAGGTGCGGCATGGAGAGTGGAGTTAAAAAGTGCGAGCGCAACGAGGATTACAGGGAGAACAATTGCATAGGGACGCAAGCGTTTTGCTAGACGATACAACATCATAGACTCCTTCGATGTAGCGCAATGGTGCGAACAGCGTACGTAACTCGGCGCGTGCGCGTCCATGAGACAAAGGCGCGCGGCGTTACGCAAAAAAAATACGATGCGCTGTTTGCATCGTATTTTTGTTTCTAGTTGGCGGGGGTCGCTTCCACAATGTCACCCAAACCGTTGATTTTCAAATTCCAACGTGAGCCGCGTTGAAAGCGCGCAAATTCATTTGGATCGGAGGGTGTATAAGTATATTGTTTGCCGCCCGCATCAAAAATGACGCGGTACTCTTGCGCGCGGTTGCCTTCCTTTTCTCCGGTCTTGAGCGCCAATGCGGGCCAATTTGGATTGAGGTCGGTGCCGCGCGCGACAATCGTATCAATCACCGTCCACTGCAAACGCGTGAATGAACAATACTGCTCCGAAACTTCGTATTGACAATCTTGCACCGCTTTGCCAACGCCGGTTCCCGTATCCACAATGTACGGCGTGCCGCAGACTTTACGTGAATTGGGTTCCTCGACATTTGAAAAACGACGCGGCTTGAGTTCGCAGCCCAACACATTCGCGCCTTCGGGAACTTGGTCTTGCCACGCGGCATCGCGCACAGGCACTTGCGCCATGATGGCGATGGTACGCTGCCATTGTAAATTCGATACGGTGCCAACGGTGTCCGATGTGCGGAAAAACAAAAAATACGCGCCGACGATACACAATAAAATTACCGCGATGATTCCGCCAATCATCAACGGACTTGTGCGCGTTGGTGCGGCAATAGTTTGTGGCGCGGGCGGCGGCGCGGGTTCGGGACGTTTCAGCGATGCGCCGCAGTTGGAACATTTCAACGCGCTTGCGGGATTCATTGTGCCGCAGCTCGGGCATTTCACGTCGGGCTGTTTGGTCTCATCAAACGCGCCCAACACACCGCCCTTGAAACGCGCCTCTGCGCCTTTCAAGTCACCACCGCATTGTTTGCAGTTGGTCGCGGTGGAAACATTGCGCGTGCCGCAGTACGGACATGTCACATCAGGACCTGCTTGCGCCGCCTGAATTTTTGCTTGGTCCTTGACGAGTTCTTGCTGCGCAGGCAATTCAAATTTTGCATCTTTCGGCATCGCCGCACCGCACGACGCGCAATTTTTGCGCGTACCCGGATTACGCGTGCCGCAATTTTTGCACGTCCACTCTAACTCAACATACCCGAGTTCTTCTTGAGGCATAACTTAACCTTCCACCGCACTGCGCGCCGCGCGGATATTTTCTTCCGACGTGTCTGTCGAAATCACACACCCCGCCGCGACGATTAAACCGATTCCGTTAGTCTGTTGCATTGCATCTTGAACCTGCGCGCGAATTTGTTCAGGCGTCCCGTCCGCCAAAACATTCCATTCGTCAATTCCGCCCGCGATCGCGCCGTCGAATAAATTTTTTCCTTCAGCGAGTGTTGGCGCGGTTTTGCGGTCATGCCAATTTACAATTTGCACGGGATATTTAAAGAGATGTTCATAGTAAATGTTTTCGCCGTGAATGTGCAGCAAAATAAATTCTACATGTCCGCGCAATTCGTTAATGAGTGTAAGATTGAAACTTTGCCCAAAGGCGCGCGACTCGGCGGGCGTCAACACATCGCGGCTCGCCACTTGGGTCGCAAGGAACAACGCGTCCGCGCCCGCGTCAATCGAATTGTGTCCCATGCGTTCCATCGTCGTGCCGAGATGTTGTAACGCATGCATCAATTCGCCGGGATGCTCGCGCATATCTTGAATCAAACGGTCCCCTGCGAGCGTGCGCGCGCAGGACAACGGCGAAAAGAGTGTTTGCAAAATCGGAACGTCCTTGCCGAGTTCCGCGCGAATGCGGCGAATCGTTTCGCGTTCGCGTTGAATGACCGGATGGTCGTTCGGAATGGGTTCGATTTTTTTCCAATCGCGCCAATCGTTGATGACGCGGCGCGCGTGATTGCGCGTGCCTTCGCGATTGCCCGCGTCAGTTAATTCGCCGCCGTACATTTCCGCGACATAGCTCGCGGCAGGCGTCACTTTGACGAAATCGAAATCGTACTGTTTTTGAAATTCAATCGCGCGGCGCGCGTGTTTTTCGGGGTCGAGGTCGTCGCCGGGAAAATGCCGCCACAATGCAATCGGCGGGCGGTCAACTTTTTGTTTATGGATGGCTGCGTGAATGCGTTCGCGTTTGTTCATGGTTAGTTGTTAGTCGTTGGTTGCTAGCTATTGGTTGTTGGTTGTACGTCTATTGTTATTGGTTGACGGTGAAGGTTCGCAGCTCGCTCCAGTCGCCGCACAAACGTTTGCGGCACGCGCGCACTTGCCAATTGTACGTCGCGCCGTTTTCCAATTCCGGCGTAGTGAAATGCGAGACCGGCGTTTGTTCGGTGAGGAACGACTGGTTGCTGCGTGCATAACGCACTTGATATTTTGGCGCACATTCTACCGATTCCCAATCAAACGAAACGATGCGTGTGGACGAAATTTCTTTATCCTTGGGCGCGACGAGAACCGGCGCGGTTTGCGGTAAGGTGCAAGGCGCGGTAATTTCTTGCAACTCAAACGCGCCCATATCGCAATCCGTGCCTTGCGGACGATGCACGTTGCGTTGGTCGAGCGCACCGACGGGCTGTGCTTTGCAGACACCATTGCTCCCGCCATCTTGAGCGGGACTGTTCGGTTCAAGCGCCATTGTTTGCGTGGGTCCGCCATTGTCCGCCAACGCTTTCAATTTCGGATTTGTTTTGTTCAAGGAAGTGCGTTGGGTGAAACCACATGTGGTGCCGGAATCGAGGTTGTGTCCGCCGTCGGTCAAGTCGTTGAAACAATTGTCAGGTTTGTTGCCCGCGACGATCGTGTTGCGAAGCGTGAGCGTTTTGACATTCAAAATGCCATAACCGCGATTGTTTGCGATGGTGACGTTGATAAGCGCGACGTTACCATTCGAGTAAATGCCGCCGCCATTCACATTGTCGCCGCCATTTTCCGTAAAGGTGCTGTTGGCAATAATCACGCCGCCGTCTGAAGTCAAGCCCGCGCCGACGCCGCCCGCGTTCAATTGATTCTTGACGAACGTACTAGAGTTGATGTTGGTCGTCGTTTGTTTGGAAGTGGCAATCGCTCCGCCTGCAGTACCGCCATTGTTTTCTGAAAATGTGGTCGCTGCAATATTGAGTGTCCCGCCGCTCAGAATCGCAATGCCGCCTGCTGCCAAGGCAACATTCTTGTTAAAGGTAGAACGTTGAACGTTGACGCTGCCTTCACTCGCGATTCCGCCGCCGAACTTGCCGTTGTTTGAATCGAATGTGCTGTGATTGATCGTGGCGAGTGTTCCGGTGGCAGCATACAATCCGCCACCATTCCCAACGGCTGTATTGGAGCGCAACGTAGCATCAGTGAGGGTGGCGACGCTGTTAATGTCGTTAAAAATTGCCCCACCACTTTCGTTCGCGCTGTTGCTGTCGAGACTCACAGCGGACAGGTTCAATGTCCCTTTGTTGTAAATTGCTCCGCCATTGGCGGACATGCTGCTCGCGCCCGATGTGCGACCTTGCTTGAGTGTGACCGCAACCAATTCGAGTGAAGCATCCGCCGCGACTTGGAACAATCGAAAGTTTGCAATGCCGTTCGTCGTCGCGCGTACGATTTCAGAATTTGCGCCAGAGATGGTCAAATCTTGTGTGATGACAGGCAGACCATTCGCACCCGTTGTCGCGTCGGTGTTGTTGACAATTTGAAGTGTGTACGCGTTCGCGCCGGTGCAGCCCGCTTTGAGCGCGATGATGTCATGTTCGACGGTGGCGTTCGCTTGCACAATCGCGTTAATTAAATCTTGCCCCGAGCATGTGGCGAGTGGAATCGTTTCTGCGCGCGCGACAGATGCAGGCATTCCGAGCATCACGAGAAAAAAAACAAGCGCGCTCGTGAAAATTGTTTTGGATACGGCGATGAGTGAAAACGTAAAACGCATATTCTGCTCCGAACGAGAATCAGCCCCCGCTGATTTTTCAGATTCCGAATCTGGATTTTTGGTCCCTCAAACTGCCACAATCTCTAATTCTATTTCTGTAATCGTTTCTCCATTCAACAAATATCCGTGCGCTTCCGGTGCATCGGGATTCATTAGCGACATGATGATATACACTGCGCCGGGATAACGCGGCTCTTGCAAATCGGAATCATACGCGTCGCGCACGTCAGTGGGTGAAGGATACGCGCGCGTGACGGGATGCGAATGATAGATGGCGAGAATGTCATAACCGTTGTCGTCCATATCTTGCATCGCGCGAATTTGTTCCACGCCATCCATGAAATAATTTTTGACGCGATTTTCGGCGACGTTTTTAACGGGATAAATTTTCAACGCGCGTCCATCTTTGCCGCCAATCATCCCGCACGTTTCATACGGCGCGTCGCGGCGCATTTGTTCATAGAGTTGTTCGAGTTGAGATTGCGTGAGAATCATTGAATCCCCGGCACCGGAAACTGCCACGCAAACTCGCGCACTTGGTTGCGTACGCGCTCGATTTTTTCGTCGTCGCCGATGTGGTCAATCACGTCTGCAATCCAATCGCCGACTTGGAACATCTCTTCGACGCCCATGCCGCGTGTGGTCAACGCAGGGGTGCCGAGGCGAATGCCACTCGTAATCGTCGCTTTTGCGGTATCGAATGGAATCAGATTTTTATTCGCGGTGATGCCTGCGTCTTGCAAACGATTCGCCGCGTCTTTGCCGGTTGCGCCGCGCACACTCACGTCCACGAGCAAGAGATGATTGTCCGTGCCGCCACTGACGACGCGCAAACCGCGTTCTTGCAATCGTTCACCCAATGCTTGCGCGTTTTCGACAATGCGCCGTGCGTATTCGGCAAATTCGGGCTGCAATGCTTCCTTGAACGCGACAGCTTTGCCCGCAATGACGTGTTCCAGCGGACCGCCTTGCGTGCCGGGAAAAATTGCTTTGTCAATTGCTTTCGCTTCCACTTCGTTCGACAAAATCAAACCGCCGCGCGGACCGCGTAATGTTTTGTGCGTCGTGCTCGTCACAACGTCCGCGAATGGAACAGGGTCGGGATGCACCTTGCCCGCGATGAGTCCGGCGATGTGTGCCATATCCACGAGCATTTTCGCGCCGACCTTGTCGCAAATCGCGCGGATACGTTCAAAATCAAATTTGCGCGGATACGCGGTCGCGCCGCTCACAATCAATTTTGGTTTGTGTTCGAGCGCGAGTTTTTCCAATTCGTCGTAATCAATCTGTTCGGTTTTTTGATTCACGCCATAACCGACGAATTTGTACAATTGTCCCGTGATGTTCACGGGCGCGCCGTGCGTGAGGTGTCCGCCTTGCGCAAGCGATAACGCGAGAACGGTGTCGCCCGGTTGAATCAACGCCACATACGCGGCGAAATTTGCTTGTGAACCGGAATGTGGCTGCACGTTCGCGTGAAACGCGCCGAATAATTTTTTCGCGCGTTCGATGGCGAGCGATTCGGACGAATCCACATTGTCGCAACCGTTGTAATAGCGTTTGCCCGGATAACCTTCGGCATACTTGTTGGTCAACACGCTGCCGACGGCTTGCAGTACCGCGCGGCTCGTGTAATTTTCCGAAGCGATGAGTTCCAATCCTTCGCGTTGGCGTTCTTGTTCGCGTTCGATGATTTCAAAAATTTCGGGGTCAACTTCTTCAAGTGGCAAGTTGCCAAAACGCGTCAGGTTCCCATGAGCGAAAGTCGAATGGGGGTCCAATTCTCGTAACATGTCAATGCTCCTTCCCGCGACATTGAGGGGAAATGTTGGGGTGCAAGAATTATAGCATATTGCAATATGCCGCATATTGAATTTATTTTCCCTTTCCATTGCGTTATGCTAGAATCGCGGAACAATGCACAATGTTTAATGCACAAATCACCCAATCACCCAATCACCCAATTTCCAATCTCCAATCTCTAATCTCCAAATATGATTCACGACGTTGAACTCAAAGCACTGACAACTCATTCCGACGAACGCGGTTTTTTCCGCGAACTCATTCGCGTCAATGACCCGATTTTTCGCGAGGGGTTCGGACAATGGAGTCACACACTCACGCATCAAGGCGCGGCGAAAGCGTGGCACATTCATCAAAAACAAATTGATTGGTGGTACGTCGCTATCGGCGCCATCAAAGCGGTGTTATACGACACGCGCGAAGATTCGCCTACGCGCGGCGAGTTGCAAGAAATTTTCATGGGCGAAAATTATCCCGCGCAAATCTTAAGAGTTCCCCCCGGCGTCGCACACGGTTACAAAGTCATTCAAGGACCCATGCACCTCTTTTATATCACCTCCAACATTTACAATCCCGCCGACGAAGGACGCATCCCGCACGACGACCCCAAGATTGGGTACGATTGGAACAAGGGACCGGAGATAAAGTGAACGGATGACAGGGTGACAAGGTGAATTGTCACCTGTTCACCTTGTCACCCTGTCGCTCGCAATGACTGACGACAAAGCAATCACGCTCGGTCATCCTTCCTATGTCTGGCGCTTTGGACAAGACCGACGGCTCAATATGATTCGCGCGTATTTGGAAATGGACAACGCGCGTGTGTTGGACATTGGATGCGGGATTGGAACGTATGTGGAAAAATTTCGCGCGTTGAACGCGCACGCGTTCGGTGTGGACGTGGACGCGGAAAAATTGGAACGGGGCAATCGCGAAAAAAATTTAGACACGCTCGCGTTGAGCGTGTCCGAAGCATTGCCGTATGAGAGCGACGTGTTCGATGGAGTGCTGTTGCACGAAGTCATCGAACATGTGACGAATGACCGCGAAACAATTTCCGAAGCGAATCGAGTCACCAAACGGGGCGGCGTCGTGATAGTGTTTGCGCCGAATCGTCTGTATCCGTTTGAAACGCACGGCGCGTATTTTGGAAAAAAATACGTTTTCGGCAATATCCCGTTCGTCGGCTATTTGCCCGACGCACTGCGCAACAAATTCGCGCCGCATGTGCGCGCGTATCGCAAGAGTGATATTCGCGAATTGTTTGACGGGCTCGACGGCGAATTCATCGCGCATACGCAAATTTATCCGGGATACGACAAGATTGCATTGCGTCGAAAAGAATTGGCGGGAATTTTCCGCAACGTCACATACGCGCTGGAAAATACGCCGCTACGAAATTTAGGGCTTTCGCATTTTTTGGTGTGGAGAAAAAAATAGCAACAAAAAAACCTGCGAGGTTTCTGCGATAGAGTTCATCGCCAACCTCGCAGGTTTTCAATTTGACGCGCACCGAAACCCCACACTAATCGCTTTGTCCGTCGGCACGAGTTTGTTGCGCGCGTTTGCGCGCGAGACTGCCGCGCCGAACGCAAACATGCCGCCGCGTGTGACGCGTTCGCCGTTCGCTTGTAAATCTTCGCGCCCATCGTTCGCATTGTAGGGATATTTTTCAAAGAGCGAACTCGTCCACTGCCACACATTTCCCACCATATCGTTGACGGTGTACGGACTCGCGCCTGCCGGATATTTGCCGACGGGTGCAGCGTCTTGCGCGCCGCGTTCTCCAAACGCGGTTTTGTCGCCGCCCCAATCGTTGCCCCACGGATACAAACGTCCATCTGTCCCACGCGCGGCTTTTTCCCATTCCGCTTCGGTGGGCAAACGTTTCCCCGCCCATTGACAATACGCGTTCGCGTCGTTCCAAGTCACGAGTACCACCGGGAAGGTCTCGCGACCTTTTGGAAATGTGCGCGTGTCCGCGTCCCAACTCCAATTTTTCAGTTGCTGCAATTCAATATCGGGAATCGGATGGGAAGGATTCGCGTCGAGAAATTTTTTGTATTGTTGATTCGTGACCAAATCGCGGTCAATCCAAAACTCGGCAACGTTCACCGTGTGTTCCGGTTTTTCAAACTCGAATCCGCCTGCCGCCGCGCGTTGTTTTTCGATCAACGTTTTTTCTTGTTCGCCGGAAATGCCCATTTTGAATTCGCCCGCGGGAACGCGCACCATCGTTTTGCCGTCCGTGGGACTCGTGCGCGTCTCCACTTGCGGACTGCACGCGCTAAAAAATGCAATGCACAAAATAGCAAGAATCGAAAAATGTTTCACCGTTGTCCGTCCTCTGGTTCGCAATTCATTTTGTTTGGTTGCCCGCCGCTTGCAATTCGCTCAACATCTTTGCCGCGGACTTGGTATGCCTCAGCGAAAAGTGCGGATTCAATTGCAATGCCTGTTCCAGATATTCGCGTCCGCGCGTTTCGTCATTCAACGCGACGTAAATCATTCCCGCATGATACATCAGCAGCGCGTTTTTTGTGCCGAGCGACAATGCTTTGTCCATGTACGCTTGCGCGTTTTGGTAATCACCAAGTTGATAGTACGTCCACGCCAACGTATCCGCAACGATAATGCTCGGACGTTTTGCGTACGCGCGTTTCGCAAGGGCTAATGTATTTTGCAAATCAATTTTATGGTCGGCGTTAAAGAGCGCGAGCTCTGCATCTGTGTCCACACCGTTCGCCGAAAATAATTGTTGCATCGCCGCGACGAGCGCGTATTGTTTTTGCGCGTTCGCCGAATCGCCGCTCGCTTCATATACGTCGCCCAAACCGATAACAAATTCCGGTAATGGAATTGTTTCAAGCAAACGCGTGTACGTTTCAATCGCTTGCGCGGAATCGCCTTGCGCCCCATACACTTGGGCGAGTCCGCCGCGCGCATACGGATAATCATTCCAATTCTGTAACGCGGCTTGATACGCGTTGCGCGCGTTCTCCAAATCGCCTTGTCCAAAATACAAATGTCCTAATTGGGTTAATGCCCAACTGCGCGCTTCGCTGTTCAACGCGCCCGCGTTCACTGCCCGTTCCATATTTTCGATTGCGCCCGCGCGGTCGCCCATCAATTCACGCGCATAGGAAACGCGCGCATACGAAGACAAATCGGGACGCGTGTCCACCATCGTTTGAAAATGTTTGAACGCGGCATCGTATTCGCCCAATTCGAGATGCGCGTCGCCGAGTACGCCGTAAATTCCCGCGTTGTCGGGATTCAATTGCACACCGCGTTCGCCCCACTTGATTGCTTCGCGGAATTGATGCTGCGCGAGTTTCAGTCCGCCCATCCCGCTGACGGCATGAAAACTATTTTCGTCGAGCGCCAAAGATTTTTGAAATGCCTGTTCCGCGCGCGCGTAATTCGAGGGGTCGCCGTTTTCGCGGACGCGTTGCAGAAACGCTGCGCCCAAGAGCGCCCAGCGTTCCGCATCAAAAGAATTTTTTTCGAGAGAAGTTTGTAGAGTGCGAATGACGCGTTCGGTGGTTTGTTCGCGCGACGCGCGTCCTTCTTTGGCAGTGGGGTCATATTGCGACGCAGTGTGTGTAACATCTGCGTTTTGGTCGAGATACCAACGCGTCGCCAATGCGCCCACGCTGAGGAGGAACACAATCAACAGAATCAGTCCAAACGTTTTTACGATTCGCATAGTTCGCTTGACAGAGTGAGGGGCGGCACGAATGCCGCCCCTGCATCATACCGTTTTAATTCCCGTAACTAAAACCATCCACCGGTGAGGCGAGATAGGGGAACGTGCCACCGAAGGTTCCGGCGGCGCCGTTGACCCCATCACCCAACACGTTGTTTGGCGAGATATTGTAACCGTTCACCAAAACACCGGCGATGACGCGTTCGGAGATATCTACTACATCATCGGTCAAGCGGCGACCATTCGGATATCCTTGCACGTCGCCACCAATGACGCCCATTGTCGAACAACTCGATGTACAGACCGGCGTTGAAGTGTTCAAGCGCAGCATGTCGGACGCAACCGGATTGCCTGCGGGGCGATTCAAACCGGGAATGCCCAACAAGAGCGCGTCCACCAAATCTTGGCGCGGGGTCGGCGGAATGGAAACGCCATAAATCGCGTTCAACAATCTCGCCAATTCGGGGTCAACAACGGGACCCGCAAAATTCGCCACATCATTTTTTGGTTTCGACGCGTTGAATTTGTCTTTCAGTGCCATCGGAATTACGGCTTCGTTGATGAGCGCCAGCCCGAGCCGCGACACTTGTTTCCAATCTTTGGAATTGATGTTGCCGTCACTCGCTTCGGCGGCTTCTGTTTGTTTGCCTTCGCTCGGCAAGACGCGCGTTGGTTTGCGCGAATTGGATGCCCAGAAACCAATCACATCATCGCCTGCCGTGAGCTTGCTGACTGGAATTTGCATCGCAATCGTTTGCACGCTGAATTGGTCAAAGAGATTGTAACCGCCGGTGCTGAACGTGTCGCGAATCGAGAGCAAATCAAAAATAGAACCGACATCGGCAAAGAATGAATCACGGCGTTGTCCTGCAAACACTTTGCCTTCGCCGCCGGGAATATCATACACGGCAGTTTGCGCGACGGCTTCGTAATTTGAAATGCCATTGTTGTTGGCACACGTTTGCGCGGGAATCGAGATTGCCCAATTTTGCGCGAACGAGTGACAGCCGACATTAGAGGGTGGGGCGATATAACCTGCATACAACTGTGTGGTCGTGGCGCCTTGTTTTTTCCAAATTGTGTACGTTTGGCGCACGGTCAAATTTGCGTCTTGGAGACCGGTAACGGGTCCGACATTGTAGAGGAACGTATCATTTTTCAAGATCGCGGTCTTGAATCTGAAAAAATATTGAATGTCCGCTTTCGCGTCGCCGTCGTTGTCAACGTTGAATTCATACCGCACATCATCGCCAAAGCGATAGAAATTCGGACCACCGGCAGGACCGGAATACGGATAGTAATTGGCGATGAAGGTAATGGTGGTGTCATCTTCGGGGCTGCGGAACATGTACACATCGGTATTGTCCGCAACAGGGTCTTGGGAAATCAACGGGGCTTCACGATGACTGGAAGCGCCCGCGTCGCGCGTGATAAATTGAGAGGCAGCACCGAGCAAGAGCGCCGCAACCAACAACACGCCAAGCACAATCAACTTGCGCATGAGGGTTCTCCTTGAAATTTTTTTGGGTTACACGGACGATGATTTGGAAATTCATTGCTTGGGGTGGGATTCACGGCACCTTGATTTTGGATTTGGGCAAATGAATTTCCTTGAACGAAAAATACAACTTGATGAACTCTAAACCGGCTCACCTCCTTGCATTGGTGGAAACAGTTTGTATTACGCAGCGTAACGCGTCGCGCATTTGTGATTTGCAACATGCGCCGCCGAATTTTGTTGTCAAGATTGTAATGGATGCAAGGGCGCGCTGCCAGACCAATAACTGCTCATTTTTTGTTCATTCGTCCGCGCCAAAAAAAAACCGCAGTCCTGTGTGGACTGCGATTTTTCACTATTCTTTTTTATCTACTTGAGATTCGTCAAGTGCGCCTTCTTGATGGAGCGCCTCTTGCGCCTGGCTCATGTCGGGTGTGTCTGCGCCGATCCCGCCTTGTGCTGCGGGCGGACCGTCTTCGGGTAGTCCTTGTTCCAAATCTTTAATCACACGCTCGACATTTTCATTCGGCGGTGTAAATGGCATCATAGGTGTGTCTCCTTAATTGGAATGCGTTGCGGCGAAAGCATTCTAACACAAAACGGCGTTCCATTTGGAACGCCGTTGGAAAGATTCGGGCAACACGTTTTTTCTATTGTTCGTCGCGCAAACGGTCATTCAATTGTTCGCGCACTTGACGTTCTTGAAACGCGCCGTACATCACTTGCGTTACCATTTTTGCGTCGGGCTTGTTCACACCGCGCATCATCGAACACATGTGTTGTCCGGTCACGATGACTGCGACGCCGCGCGGATTCAACAACTCTTGAATAAAATCTGCGATTTCGTGCGTCATTTTTTCTTGCAATTGCAAACGCCGCGCGTACATTTCTACAATGCGCGGAATTTTTGAAAGCCCCAGCACTTGTCCTTCGGGAATGTATGCCACGTGTGCTTTGCCGAAAAACGGGAGCATGTGATGTTCACACATGCTGAAAAACTCAATGTCTTTGACGACGACCATGTCGTGATATTCGCTGTCAAAAAACGCGTCATTGATGAGTGCCACGGGGTCAATGGTGTAACCGGCGAGCAATTCTTCGTACGCTTTGGCGACGCGTTCCGGTGTTTTGAGCAAGCCATCACGTGTCGGGTCTTCGCCGACATTTTCCAAAATCGTGCGTACCGCATCCGCAATCGCTTCGCGCGCGGTTTGTTTTTCCGGCGCAACGCGCAGATCGGGCAAAACGCGCGGCGTTTCCAATTCGGGCATCGGACTGCCCCATTCCTCATCACCAAAACCGCGTGCGGTAAATATTCGCTGCTCGGACATGACCGGTCGCTCCTTGAAAGTTTTTTCCAGCTCGTGTTGAACCAATTCGCTCATCTCTACAACTTCAACCATTTCGCCGGCTTTGCCGCGCACGCGACACGCCAATTCGGCGAGCGTCGGACCATCGGGCGGAATCACGTAATCGGGATTGAGATGCGCCAGCGCGCGCGCCATAAAAGCGCGTTCAAAAATATCCGGGTCGGGGAGTTTCAATTCGCCGTCGTCAATGGTTGCTTCGCCGTACAAGGCGAGGTCGAGGTCAATTGCACGCGGCGCAAATTTGTCTGCCGTGCGAATGCGTCCCAGCGTATGTTCCACTGCGCGCAGTTCGTTACGTAACGCGTGCGGCGTTAAAGTGGTTTTCAACCACACCGCGCCATTGTAAAAACGCGGCGCATCCTCTTTGCCGCCGATGGCGGGCGTGTCGTACACGGGTGAGACTGCGACGAGTTTGCCCAACGCGCGCAAATGGGAAAATGCGGCGAGATAATTTTTTTCGCGCTCGATATTCGAACCAATGAAAATATATGCGTCGTTCATGTTATTGTTTCTCATACTATAACGTAAATTGTTGCCGAATGTCTGTAGGAAATGTCTTACAAACTCGCAATCTCTGCGCGCGTGCGTGTAATCGTCACGCCGACAGAACGCGCAAAACGCAGCGCGCCCGGTTTTTCCAAACTCACTTGCACTTGGTGAACGCGCGGATCGCGCAAACAAATTCCCGCGATGCGTTCCACCAAACGCTCGACCAAAAAATAATCGGATGCTTCGACGTGTTCAATAATTTGTTTGGTCACTGTGCGATAATTCACCGCATCGTCAATGTTGTCACTCTGCGCGGCGGCGCGCGTATCCGCCCACATCACGATATTGATTAAAACATCTTGTTTGTTTCTGCGTTCGGATTCATTGATGCCAACAATACAGCGCAGCAACAAATCGTGAATTTCGATGCGGTCAAGGTATTCCATATCTCAAACTTAGTCACACAAAAGCGGATTATGTTACGTGTTGTTGATACGCAAAACGCTAGTGTTATACATTCACGCGCGACGCGTCCAGCATTTTTCGCATGACCAAATACGTTGGTTCCGTATAACCGGTGTGCGTTTCATAGCGCAATAATTGATAGCCGCGCCGTTCGTACATCACACGCATTTTTTCCAAAACAATACGCACACTCAATTCGACGCAAAAAATGTTATGGGCGCGCGCTTGCGTTTCAACGTAATCCATTAACGTGCCTGCAATCCCGTTGCCGCGAAATTCCGGCGGTACGGACAAGCGCCCGAGATACACATGGTCACCGCGCACTTCGTACCACACACAGCCCACCGCTTGTCCCGCACGTTCGGCGAGAACCCATTGCCCCGTATTTATTTTTTCGCGGACACTCTCTACCGTTTCCTTGTGAACGCCGGAAGGCGGTTTCAGCGCGTCAACATATTCTTGAAACGCGCGCTGCATCACATTCACAATCGTCGCGGCGTCTTGGACGGTGGCGGCGCGCAGCGTAATCATTCGTCCTCCTCATCCAACGACAATTCGGCAATGTGCTGTACTTCGACATTCAAGCCGTAATGAGAACGAATGACTTCGACAATTTCGAGCATGACGGCGACAAACAAAATCATCGTGCCGAGCAAGAAAACGCCGAGCGCGATGGTCGCGAGAATTTCTTGCTTGAGCAGCGCGCTCAAACCAATCGTGAACATGTCCACGATAAACGTCGCAATCGCGCAATACACCAACAGCAACGCATTCCGCAGCAATTGATGTCGCTGCAAGAGCATTGGCAGCTGGCGGTCGGTTTCGCGCAAGCGTTGTTGAAAAAAAAGGTCATCGCGCGCACGCGTATCTTGACTCGCCGTGCGCAGCAAGTCAAAACGTTCGCGCGCCAACATCCTCATGCGGTCATTGATGCGCGTAAAGCGGCTCATCAGTCCGTTCGTAATAAACGCGCACGCGGTAATCATCACCACGGGTGCGAGAATCAATTGAATTGTTTGGGCAACAGTTTGTGCGCTCATGATAGAATTATAACCCAATGAAAAATTTTCGTTCCCTGTTTCTATTTACTGTTTTGTTCATCTTGAGCTTGCGCGTGCCATTGCAGCTAACTGCGTCGCAAGCCGCGCAAACGGAATTGACGCCGCGCGTTTTTCTGCCGCTATTAATGACCTCGACGTGCGAAAACATTGCGGGCGAAACATACCAAACACTCGTTCCCATATCGCTGCCCACCGACCGTCCCGCCGAACAACACGCCGATTTGAATTTGGCACTGCGCGGTTACGTGGCGACAACGGGAACGCTCGGACTCGTGGATTATGGCGGCGCAACCGACAACAAAGCGCCGAAATTATTTTCGCTGTTCACCGACAATCGCGTGCCTGAATTTTCGAGTGTAGCGCAAGTGCGCGCGTGGAATTGGATTACCAATTTGCGCGGCGAACCGATTACAAATCCGTCTGTGACGCTCACGGGAATGCACGTGACGCCGGGCGAAATTTTGCGTGTGCCGAAATCGGAATACAACATTGGCACGCGGACGATGCGCCCACCGCGCGGATTTTTGATTGATTCACCGCAAGACGATTCGAGCAAATTTGAAGTGATGGTCTTGTACGCGTCTACCGAACGCATCACTCTGAAATATACGCGCGAGGACAATGTGGTGCGCGGTTATACGATGCACGTCGAAAATGTTTGCGTTGCGCCTGCGTTGTTGGATTTGTATCGCACGTGGAATGAAAACGGACGCGGACAATTGCCCGTGATGAAACAAGGACAAGGATTTGGACGCGCGCTCGGGAATGAAATTGGCGTCGTCATTCGTGACAATGGTTCGTTCATGGACCCGCGTTCCAAAAAAGATTGGTGGTAAATGGAAACGTACATTTCGGTTGACATTGAAGCATCGGGACCTGTGCCGGGCGAATACAGCATGTTGTCGCTCGGCGCGTGCGTGGTCGGGGCGACGGAAAATAATTTTTACGCGGAATTGAAACCCATTACGAAAAATTTTGACGCGGAAGCATTGGCTGTCGCGGGCTTTGACTTGGCGCAATTGGAACGCGACGGCATAGAACCTGCGCGCGCAATGTTTGAATTTGACGCGTGGCTCGCGCGCGTAACACCGCGCAATGCCCGCCCGATTTTTTGCGCGTATCCGCTGGCGTTCGATTGGATGTTTGTGGCGTACTATTTTCACCGATTCGTCGGACGCAATCCATTTGGCTATACCGGTTTTGATTTCAAATCATTTTATATGGGCGCTACCGGAGCAAGCTGGAAACAAGCGAGTACATTTTCACCCAAACAGCGGTTCAACATTGCGCAAGATTTGTCCCACAACGCGCGTGAGGACGCAATTGCCCAAGCGCGCTTGTTGACCGAACTGTTTGCTTTTGCAAATGAACACCATCCCCGAACCAAGCGCTGACGCGCAAGCAAATGAAATTGCCGCCACCGCAAAACAAAGCGGCGTCGAAGTGGACGCGCGTGAAACCGCGCAGTGGCTCGTCGCCATGTCAAACGCGGAACGCGCCGATGCCATCGCGCACGATTCCCAAACGGGCATTTTTGGACATCACATCGCGCTGTTGGATTTTGACGCAGATGATTTGGATTATTTTCGGCGGCTCGCGCAACACGTTCGTACCGTGTCGCATCCGAACGTCGAATCGGCGATAGCCATTTCGGGCAGCGCGGCGCAAGGACGCGTACAATTGTTTCCCGGCGATTGTGATTTTTTTGAACGCGTTCACATTCACGCACCGGATGCGGAAGCGGCGAAAAAAATTTTGCGCGAGGTGATGCGCGCAACCGCGCTGCGCGCGTTTTCCGAACCCGACATTGTTTTGATTGAAGCGAATCTCGGCGTGTACAAACAAGCTGTGCACGAACGCGGACAAGCGCGCGCGGCAGGCGACCCGATTACGTGGACGCCGCAAGATGTGTTGAATGGATGTATCGCCGTTGAGGATTCACACGGAAACGTGTTGCAGATAAATTGGGATGACGCGGAAGCGGGGCAGGGGTGGACGTATCTGGGTTGGATTGTCGCAGACCGCACACGCGGGCGCATCGCGTTGGCGAGCAATATGCTTGATGTGACGTGGCAGTCTCCTGATGGAACTATCACTGCGCTCGACGGTTCGATTGACCCGTTTTTTCAAGAAGTGTATTTGTTTGCAAACGAGCAGCCGATTTTTTCAAAACTCGCGCGCGAGGTGACGCCGGACGCGTTGAATGCGTACAAAAGCATGATGCGTTCCCAAGTCGCGCATTACACACACGCCGAACCGAATTACGGCAAGGCGTGCAAGCGGCTCTATAATTTATTTCGCCTCACCGACCAACTCGAAGCCGCCGCGTACGTGCGCGAATTGTTTGATGAACCGACTGCGTGTTTGTACCAAGTTCCCGGTCTGCTCGAAGCGGCAGAAATCGCGTTGCACGACCCGCGCGCGGAAATTGACCGCGCGACGGTGCTGAAACAAATAGACGCGGTGATGGGACACGTCAAGAACGCAACGGAAGGAAAAGACGAGGCGCGCATTCTCGCAGAATTATTCCGTTTGAAAATGGATGTACTGCGCGAGCCGCCCGGTTCGGATTGGGACGAAATTTTGCAAGCCGTCCGCAAACGCTGCGCCGAAATCGTGAACGACTTTTTCCGCGCGCGGCTAATGAGTTATGCGGCGGTCCGAGAGTTTGTGGAGGGGTTGAAGGATAAATAAAAAACGCCGTTTAAAACGGCGTTTTTTTTACTACTTTAGCGGAAGCGACGGGGCTCGAACCCGCGCTCTCGGCCTTGACAGGGCCGCGTGTTAACCGACTACACCACGCCTCCACGTACCAACGCGCTCATTCAAGCGCAAAAAAAATATAGCACACCCATTCGTCGCTGTCAAATTTTTCGAGATTCCTGCGATTAAAATCTCGTGGTAAGGACAAGCTTAAAACCTGTGATGCGCAACGCCGAACTATCTTTAGTTTGTTGCCTTGCTAGCAACTGTAAGTTGCGGAGGTTGTGTATGTGAGTAGGGCAATTGTCATTGCGAGGGTATGACGTTTGCCCTTGTATGCAGCGCGCGAGTTACGCTACATTGTGTGTACTTTCATGCGCGGCTAATCTCACGCAGATAAAATCGCGCATACCTGAATTGAGGTTATGCCATGACAGCAAAAGCTAGTTCGCGCAAACAGCGCGCCCAGAAAAAAAATAACAGCTCGTATTGGATTATTGGCGGTGTTGTCGCCGCGGCGCTTGTGGTACTGGCGCTCGTATTCATCAATTTGAATGCAACTTCGACGCCCCAAGCGCCGCCTTCCGCGTTGAACGCGGGACGCGTGTTGGGCAAAGCCGACGCGCCGGTGACGATTGATTTGTATTCCGATTTTCAATGTCCCATCTGTCGCCGCGCGGATATTACCATTCGCCAACTGGCAGAGCGATACATTGATACCGGCAAAGCCAAAGTGGTGTATCATAATTTCGCGTTCATCGGTCAAGAATCGGAATGGGCAGCGCAGGCTGCGGAATGCGCGAACGACCAAGGGAAATTCTGGGAATACGCAAGTTATCTTTTCGATCACCAAACGGGTGAAAATGTTGGCGCATTCTCCAAGGACAATTTGAAAAAATTCGCGTCGGATGTGAAACTTGATACTTCTACGTTCAACGCGTGTTTCGACAACAACAAATACGCGAATTTAATTCAACAGGAAAAAGTCGAAGCACAAGGACGTAACATTCGCGCCACGCCGTCGTTTTATATCAATGGGCAATTTATCGAAGGACTCTTGCCGATTGATACCTTTGCCGCGACGATTGATTCGTATGTGAGCAAGTAGTAGGGAACGCGTAGCAGGTAGCAAGTTTCAACATGCTGCCTACTACTTGCTACCTATTACAGAAAGACCATGCTTTCTCGCACCTTTATCATTTCCATACTCTCCCTTGCCGGTCTCGCCGTCTCTGCATATTTGCTCACTGTGCATTGGGGTTGGTGGACGGCGGTGTGTCTGGGCGTTGGCGATTGCGAAGCCGTCAATACGAGCCGCTACTCCGAATTTTTGGGAATCCCCGTTGCACTTTTTGGCATGGGCGCGTATGCGGCAATTCTGGGCTTGAGCATCGCCGCGCAGCGTAACATTCAACCGGTGTGGGCGCGGCGCGGCATTTTTGGTATGGCAGCCATTGGTGTCGCATTTTCTGCGTACCTCACCTACATTGAATTGTACGTGCTGTATGAAATCTGTCCATGGTGTGTCCTCTCCGCTATAATTGTTACTGCGATTGCCGTCTTGAGTGCGTTGGAAATGCGCGAAGCAGAAAACAATGAAACCGAAATGGCGTAAAGGTTGCGGAGCAAGGGACAACACCCCTTGCTCCGCTTTTTTTTGGATGAGCTATGATTAACACCAAATTGCAACCGCGACTAACACCAAACGAAAACCTCTCGAAACAAAAAAACGAAACGGCGAGCGAAACATCTCCCTATCAATTCAATCGCGTCGAAGCGTTTCTCACCGTATTGTGCGCGTTATTTCTGATTGCGGGTTGGATTGCCGATGCGCTCGGTACGGCGATGTGGCTCCACACTGCGTTGTATATCGGTTCGTATCTCACGGGCGGTTATGTTGGCACATACACCGCGCTGCGCGCACTGCGTGAATGGCGGCTGGATGTCAATGTGTTGATGATTGTTGCCGCTATCGGTGCGGCGAGCATTGACTATTGGGCAGAAGGCGCGATGCTTCTCTTTTTGTTTTCCTTGTCGAATACGCTGCAAGCATACGCGATGGACCGTTCACGCAACGCGATTCGCGCGTTAATGAAATTGCGTCCGAACGAAGCATTACTCCGCGCGCCCGATGGTACGGAAAAAATTGTGCCGATTGAACAATTGCAAATTGGCGACTGCATCATCGTGAAACCGGGTGAACGGATCGCGATGGATGGACGCATCACGGCGGGCGCGAGTGCGGTGGACCAAGCCGCGATTACGGGCGAATCTATGCCTGTCGAAAAAACAGTCGGCGACGATGTGTTTGCGGGAACGGTGAATGGCAACGGCGTCATGGAAATTGCTGTCACGCGTCTCGCCCAAGACACTACGCTCGCGCGCATTATTGACCTTGTAGAACAAGCCCAAGGACGCAAAGCCGCCACCCAAAGATTTTTAGACGAGTTTGAGCCAAAGTACGCGATTGGGGTCATCCTGTTATCCATCATCACGCTCGTCGTTTCGTATTTTGTTTTGCAACATCCTTGGGGTGAATCGTTTTATCGCGCGATGACACTGCTCGTCGTCGCGTCGCCGTGCGCGTTGGTGATTTCAACACCCGCTTCGATTTTGTCCGCGATTGCGAATGCAGCGCGCAATGGCATTTTGTTCAAAGGCGGTTCGTATTTGGAACAGGCGGCGACGATTCGCGCGATTGCCTTTGATAAAACGGGGACGCTCACATCGGGCAAACCGCGCGTAACGGACGTGATTGCCGCGTCCGATGTGTTGGGCGAAAAATGGTTCGACACAGATTTCTTTCAGCACCTCGACCCGCAAGGACCGACAACGCCCGAACGTTGCGCGGCAGATGAATTAGTGCTTCTCGCCGCGAGTGTAGAACGTCATTCCGAACATCCACTTGGTGATGCAATTTTGGCAGAAGCGCAACGACGCAATGTGGAATGGATTGAAGTGAGTGATGTTACCGCGTTACCGGGACTCGGCGTGACGGGGACTGTGAATGGCGCGCAAATTCAAATCGGTAACAAGCGCATGATGGAAGGGGCGAATCAAGTGTGGCCCGAACCATTGCGCCGCGCCGCGCGCGATTTGGAAGCGCAAGGTAAAACGGTTGTCGGCGTTAGTCGCAATAATCATCCATTGGGCTTTATCGCGTTCGCCGATACGATTCGTCCGAACGCGCGTCAGGTGTTGGACGCGTTGCGCGCCCGCGGCATCAAACGCGTACTCATGCTCACAGGCGACACGCGACGTGTGGCTGCCGCTGTGGCGAATGAATTGAATATTACCGAATACTATGCAGACTTGCTTCCGCAAGACAAAGTGGCGTTGGTGGAGCGCATCGCCAAACAAGAATCTGTTGCAATGGTTGGCGACGGCGTGAATGACGCGCCCGCGCTCGCGGTCAGTCATCTTGGTGTAGCGATGGGCGCTATCGGCAGTGATGTGGCACTGGAAACTGCTGATGTCGTTTTGATGCGCGATGATTTAATGCGTCTGCCATACTTGCTCGATTTGGCGCGGCGCGCGCGTCGCATCGTTTGGCAAAATATCGCGTTCTCACTCTCGGTGATTGTGGTACTGATTCTTTCGGTGTTTGCAATTACGTTACCACTGCCGATTGGGGTCGTGGGACATGAAGGCAGTACCTTGCTCGTTGTCTTGAATGGCTTGCGTTTGTTGCGGACGCGCTAGATTTTCTGTCCCAACGGGTATGGGACATTTGCCACTTGTTTGCGCGCCCAAACGGGCGTACTGTGGTAATAGTAGGATTGTTTTGTCCGAAAGGGGAAAACTATGCGTGTCATCATTAATCGAAACTTGTGCGGTCATCCGCCATTCGCATGCGAAAAATGTTTCGGCGAATTTTTGCTCAAGGGTGCATATCCGGACCGCAGCTGTATGTTGGATGTGATCGAGGATGACAAACCCGAAGTCACGGCAGTGATTACATCGGGTCCCTATACACGCGAACTCGTCATTACGGATGATATTCGCGAGCAAGTGATTTATGACGGCTATATGAAGTTCGCGGATTTTCCCCCCGAAGCGTTTGAAATTCCCGCGCCCTCCGGCAACGACATTCGCCGCATTATTCACGAGTACAGTGATGAAAAAGCGGCGAAGCGTTCTGCCGAGTGATGCGCGCGGCTTGGCTGCAGAACCTAGCTGGGTTGTTGGTGTGGTGAGGACAGAGAGACACGCCCTTTTGCTCTCTGTCTTTTTTTATTGACGACACCTCTCAAAAATACTTGGGCGTACAACGTGTCGGAATCATCAATAGATTTACCAATCGAATATCATATGTTTCATTTTTGAGAGGCGTCGAACATACAACGAGGTATGAGAGGAACCCAACATGGAAAAACAATTTACGCGGATGGTGTGGCGCGAGGGCATGACCTTTGACGCGACGACAACCACGGGACATCATTTGGTCATTGATGCCGTGCCGCCGGCGGGAAACGACAACGGACCGAAACCGATTGAATTGTTACTGACCGCGCTTGCAGGTTGCACCGCCATGGACGTGCTTGCGATTCTGCAAAAGAAACACGAACCGATTCAAGGTTTGGAAGTGTACGTCGAAGGCGCGCGCTGCCAAGAACATCCCATGATTTACACCGACATCCAAGTTGTGTATCGTGTGCGCGGCAATGTGAATCCTGCGGCGGTGGAGCGTGCCATCGAACTCTCGGAAACCAAATACTGCGGCGTCAACGCAATGCTGCGCGAACGCGCGCGCATTACGTCGCGTTATGAAATTGAAAATTCATTTGCGCCGAATGCATCGGTCGCGTTCGAGGAACCCGAACACGTTGCGCCATTCCTGCCTTGAACACGCCGCGCCCCTTGGGGGGTATGAATTTTTACGATTCTGAATACAATGTTGCGGTCTTGCGATACACGATAACGCAAGACCGCAACTTTTTTGACGAAAGGTGTGTATGACACACGAACTACCTACCACTCGCGTCGTATGGCGCGAACGAATGACCTTTGACGCAACGACCAACAGCGGACATTCGCTGATTCTCGACAGCGCTCCGCCGAATGGCGATGACCGCGGCGCGCGTCCGATGGAGTTGTTGCTTACCGCGCTCGCGGGCTGCGCGGCGATGGACGTACTTGCAATTTTGGAAAAGAAACGCGAACCGGTAGAAGGATTCGAGGTGGTGATTCATGCCGCCCGCGCACACGAACATCCGCGTGTCTATACCGACATTCAAGTTTTGTATCGCGTGCGCGGCAAGGTCAATCCAAAATCGCTCGCTCATGCGATTGAACTCTCCGAGACAAAGTACTGCGGTGTCGGTGCAATGTTGGGCAAGTGCGCGACCATTACTTCACAGTACGAAATTGAAAACGCGTTTGCGCCGACTTTGTCCGCCGCGTCGGAATAATTCAAACAACACAAAGGAGTGTGAAATGTTTCAAACGATCTTGTTCGCTTATGACGGCTCGGAGAATGCCAAACGCGCGTTGGCGTGCGCGCAAAACGTCGCTTTGAAATTTGGCGCGACTGTGCGCGTGGTGACGGCGTTCAATCCCATCTCGCGCATCATTGGCAATCCCGCGTACGAAGAAACAGTTCAGCGCGAAACGGTGCAGGCAAACATGTTGGCGGAAGAGGCAGCCGCGCAATTGCGCGCGGCGGGGTTAGACCCGCATATCGAAGTGTTGGAAGGACCTGCCGCCGACGCGATTTTACGTGTGGCAGATGTGCGCGGCAACGATTTGATTGTGATGGGTTCGCGCGGTTTGGGCAATGCTGCCGCGTTATTTCTGGGGAGCGTCAGTCATAGCGTTTTGCATGGGGCGGCGTGTCCCGTGTTAATTGTCAAGTAAAAAAAATCCGAACCAAAATGGTTCGGATTTTTTTTGCAATTGCCAGGGGAGCTTTGATTACGCGGCACGCATTGGTGCGAAACGCGCAAGCAATTTTCCAAACAACGCGGGCAGGACAACAATCATCAACATCATCCAGCCCCACATTGCCAGTGCGCGCACCAATTCATGCCCGAACGTATCGGGCGTTGGAGGCTTGGGCACATTCCCCCAAAGTTGATATGGCAGCAAAATCCATTTGGCGAATATGACAATTCCCGCGCAAAGTGAAAGCCCAAACACAAGCACCAGGACGCGTTGCGTGTGACTGTGATGTCGCAAATAAAGATACGCGCTCGAAATCAAAACAGCACATGTCGCCGCGACGAACCATTCTTCGCCAATATATTCATCAAACGTTAGTAAAAGCACAATCGGAATTGCGCCAAATACGGCAAACGAAAGCACTGTCCAATCTTGACACACCCGCCGATAAAAAGAACGCAGCGGCGGCAAGAGCGCGGTGACAAGCAACAATCCGGGCAATGCGGCGAGCCAGCCCCACCACAACACGCCTTCGTCCAACGCGGTAACCCACCATGCCGCTTTGCTCACGCGGTACAGTGGTTGCAAGATTGGATACATGAAATTTAGAGAAAAGAGCGCGGCGATGCCGAAACACAACCCCACAGACGGCAAGCACCATTCCGGTAGTCCGCGCGTCAAACCAATCAAAATCATCATTCCAAAAAATGTTAAAAGTGGTGGCGCAATCCACGGCGGCAAATAAATTCGGAACGCGTTCGGAAGTGTAATCAATAACACGACGGCAAATGGCACAACGGCAAAGCCCACAGCGACGCGTCCCAAACGAGGCATGGGATTTGAATCCATCGAGTTCTCCTTCCATCGTTCCATCAATGCCGCGCGCACCACATCGCGCACCTCACGCGCAAAAAACACAACCGGCGTAAAGCGTCCATGTGCGCCTGCCGCGCGCAGCGCGTCGTCAAAATCCGCCTGCATCTCGAACGAAAACTCGTCGCGGAACGCGCGCGGGTATAGACTCAGGAGCAGTGCGTAGACCCATTTCAGCAATCTCTGTTCAGCGTTCATCGTCGTTACCTCACACGCCCTTTTGCTGTGAACGTGCGCGCAACCTTTACGAGTGCTTCAAGCCGTTTCGTCTCGGCGGCAAGCATACTCCGTCCGAGCGCAGTGAGCGTGTACGCGCGGCGCGGACGCAGTGACGCGCGTATTTTGCGTTCGCGTACGGGTTCAATCCAGCCCATTTCCAACAACCGCTTGAGCGCGCCGTACAACGTACCGGTGCTTAGTTGAATGCGTTCGTCGCTCAATGCGTTCACATCTTTCATAATCGCGTAACCGTGCTTGGGTGCGGGCGCGAGTGCCAAGAGAATGTAAAACGTCGTTTCGGACAAAGGCAGATTGTTGGTTGATTGTGCCAAGCGTTGCTCCTATATGCCGTGCGGCAATATGTCGTCAGACGACATATTAGCACAGTCGGCACCGCGCGTCAAGAAAAAAAAGAAAACCGCCAAACAGATGTGCTTGACGGTTCTTGGCTGTTACATTCCCCTCATAAATGCCCGAATCGAAATCGCCGCGCTTGCGCCTTCGCCCGTCGCCGCCGCGATTTGATTCGTCGCGCCGGCGCGCACGTCGCCCGCCGCAAAAATACCGGGGCGGCACGTTTCCATATCAAAGGGATGCCGCTTGAGCCATTCGTCGGAATAGAACGCGAGATTTTTGACATGCTCCAAATCGTGTCCCGTTTTGATATAGCCGTACTCGTCCAATTCGAGAAAATCTCTAAAAATTTCCGTGTTGGGTTTTTGTCCGATGAAAATGAACGCGCCCGCAGGATGCAATTCTTCCATCGCGTGCGTTTGCGTATTTTCCACCACAATCGTTTTCAATTTTCCATTCCTTGTTTCGGAATCGAAACCACGAAATTCTTGCACACGCGTATTGAAACGAATGTCGAGCTGCGGCGTCATCATTGCCTTGTCCGTGGCGGTTTTACTTGCGGATAATTTGTCGCCGCGCACAAGCAGTGTCACTTGTTTCGCAAATTTCGTGAGAAACAATCCTTCTTCCACCGCGCTGTTGCCGCCGCCGACGACGACGAGATTTTCCGCGCCTTTGTAAAACGGACCGTCGCACGTCGCGCAAAAATGAATGCCTGCGCCGATGTATTCGTCTTCGCCGCGCACATTCAAACGGCGATAGTCCGCGCCCGTCGCAATCAGCAGCGCGCTCGCTGAATACATCGCGTTGTCGCCCGTGTGAACATGACGATACGGCACATTCAACCCAATCTCTTTAACTTGTTGCGCCTGCAAAATTTCAACGTCGTACCGTTCGACCTGTTTGCGAATTCTTTCTACCAAGTCCGCGCCGCTGATGCCATCGGGAAAGCCGGGATAATTTTCTACTTTTTCGGTGATGCCCGCTTGTCCGCCGATGCCGCTTTTTTCGATAATGAGCGTTTCGATGCCTTCACGCGCGGCATATAACGCGGCAGTCAGTCCCGTCACGCCCGCGCCGACGATGATGAGGTCATAAAATGGACGAGATGCTTTCGTATCGAGACCAATTTTCGCCGCGAGTTCCGCATTGCTCGGTTCCACCAAAATCGTGCCGTCCGAAAAAACAATCGTCGGAATGATGCGTTTGCCGTGATTGATTTGTTCGACGTATGCGCGCGCCGTGTCATCTTTTTCAATGTCCACATAGTTGTATAGGACGCGCTGCTCGCCCAAAAATTTTTTCGCGCGCTTGCAATCGGGGCACCAATACGTGCCGTACAGAGTGATTTGAGAATCTGCCATGCTAGCCGCATGTCATATCGAACGGAGTGAGATATCTCACTCCGTTCGATATGACAACATCCCTAGAATTTTTTCACTCATTTGTCATTTCACGCGCGAAATTGTTACACAACAATTTTTTACATTTTCACCCACGAGCCATCGCGTGAACTCGCAACAATCGCTTCAATCACGCGCATGTTTTGTACGGCATCTTCAAGCGGTGTCGGCACGGGCGTATTGTTCAAAATCGCGAGCGACATTAATTCGCCTTGTACGGTGTACTGGTCTGTTGTCTTTAATACGATTTCTTGAATTTTGCCGTCGTGTTGATACCACATTTTGCAGGGTTTGTCGGGTGGCGCGTTGAACGGAATTTCGATTTCGATGCGACCGCGCGTACCAAAAATGTTGACGCGTTGGTACGACGACAATTGGGTTGAACATGTGAACGTCGCAGTCCCGCGTCCAAAATCCATCATCCCCGACGCGAGGCGGTCGGTTTTCAATTTCGGGTCATATTCAACGATGCCCACGACGCGGTCTGGTTCCGCGTCGAAAATAAAACGCGAGAGCGAAATGTTGTAGCAGCCAATGTCCATCAAACCGCCGCCGCCAATGTCCGCCATGTTGCGAATGTTGTTCGGGTTGTCGTTAAAGTACGAAAAGAACGATTGAATCGTTCGCAGTTCGCCGATTTTTCCGTCCAGCACCAATTGTTTCGCTTTTTGCCACTGCGGATGATGGCGATACATGAACGCTTCCATCACTTTCAAGTGCGGAAATTTTTTCGCCGCGTCTACAAGCATTTGCCCTTCGGCGGCAGTGAGCGCAATCGGTTTTTCGCACAAGACATGTTTGCCCGCTTCCAACGCCTTGATAGACCACGGCACGTGCAAATGATTTGGCAGTGGATTATAAATTGCGTCAATCTCCGGGTCCGCGAGCAGTTCCTCGTACGAGCCGTACGCTTTTGGAATTTTCAACTGCTTCGCCGCTTTGCGCGCGGCATCCAAATTGCGCGACGAGATGGCGACGAGTTCGACATGTTTGCTCTGCTTCATGCCGGGCAAAACTTTACGCAAACCAATATCTGCGGTACTGATTTGACCCCAACGGACTTTACGCATGTGTATGCTCCTTGTGTGAGATTGGAGATTAGAGAATGTCATTCCGAACGGAGTGAGGAATCTCTGCTTTTCACTGATGAACATTCGTCGCCGTAACTTGCGAAAATTCGTCCAGCATTTTGCGCGTTGCGTTTGCAATCTCTTGAATCGTCTGTTCGAAAATTTCTTGATTGCGTTTGGACGGCACGCGATAGCCGCTCACTTTGCGAACGAATTGACGCGCCGCGTCATAAATTTCTTGTTCGGTGGGTTGCGCGTCAGTATGACGCAATTGTTTGATACTTCGGCACATAATTGGAAAACGACGAACGACGAACGATGAAAGACAAAATTGGTCGTTCGTCGTTCGTCATTCGTCACTCCTTCGATGCGATCTGTTCCGCCAGATACGCCGCGTCTTCGGCGATGCCGAGCAAGATGGCGGATTTGCGCGTGTGCATAAAGTGCAAACCGATAAAATAAAGTCCCGGCACACTCGTAACGCCGCGCGTTTGGATGGGATAACCGTCCGCATCAAGAATCGGAAAGGGAATCCATGAAAAATCAAAACCATACCCATTCGACCAAATGATGGTTGTGATGTTGTGCGCGCGCAAATCCAATTCAGCGACGAGCGGCGCACTGTATCCGTCCGTCAGCGGTTCGGGCAACGTTTCGGACGGCACATCAAGCCCTGTGCGCGCGATATAGCCGTCAATCATTTTTATTATTTCGCGTTCGGCGTTGTCGTTGGTCTTGAGATTGTCGTACAAGTCCGGCGCAAAATAGACATGCGTTCCCGATGCGTCTCGAGCGCGCCCGAGCAACGTCACACCATCGCGCATGAATTGATGCAGGTTAATCGTATGTCCGCCGTTTTTGCCGGTGGCTTGCGGAGTCGCAGCGAATTTGGCTTGCGGGGAAGGGAGCTGGTTAACGGTCACGTTGAAAAAGCCGACTGCATCCAGCCATGTTACACAATCCTTGCCGCGATAACGGCGCGGCACACGCGGACCTTTGCCCGTACTCAAATACACTTTGCGTCCGCTTTGATACAACTCTTCGGCAATTTGACAGCCCGACTGCCCACTGCCAATGACCAGCACGGCGCCCGGCGCGAGCGCGTCGGGATTGCGATATTCGCCCGAATGGAGCTGCTTGATGGATGGGTCAATGTTTTTGCTAAACGCGGGCAGTTTTGGTTTTTGAAAGAGACCGGTTGCAATCACCACATTGCGCGTTTCGAAAGGTCCCGCTGTTGTTTCCACGCGAAATGTATTGTCCGTTTTCGAGAGCGTGGTCGCGCGCACATTAAAACGAATCGGCAAGTTGTGGCGTTTGATATAGTCTTCAAAGTACGCGACGATTTCGGCGCGCGGCAAAAATCCGTCGGGGTCCGGTCCATTGTATTCGCCGCCGGGCATTTTGATTGTCGAGTTCGGCGTGACCAAAGTGAACGAGTCCCAACGCTGATTGCGCCACACCTCGGCGGGCTGCGCCGCTTGTTCTAATATCAGATGCGCGCGTCCTTGTTGCGACAAATAATAACTCAACGCGAGTCCCGCTTGTCCGCCGCCGATAATCAAAGTATCAATCTGCTCTGTCATTTCCTCATCCCTTCCTTCCAGATACCATCACCATATTCACGTGCAATAAAAATCCGCCTTGCTCATCCGCGCGTTTGCAGCTCGCGCGCAAATGTTGAATCTCTTGCTCATTCAACAAATCCAATTCTAATGCAATGCGTTCAATCGTGTCCCAACGTCCGAGTTCGCGCGCCATCGCGTAATCGGCGTACACCACCGGCACAATTTCCAAATCAATTTCGTCGAGATTGGATTGTTGAAACAACAATGGCATTTCGCGCGCGGCGTAACCGTTTTTCACGCTGTGTTCCAAAACCACGCGCGTGAATCTTCGTTCCAATTCGTGTTCGTCAATCGCAATGGATGCGCTCGCGTAATCAGTATCGAGAACGCAAATGGTTCCGCCTGCGCGCGTCACGCGAATCATTTCGCGGAGCGACGGCGCGGGATTTTGCAAATGCTGAAAGAGTCGTTCCGCGCGCACCGCGTCGAATGATTCATCATCAAACGGCAGCGCGTCGGATTCCGCAACGCGATGTTCGGTCCACGCGGCAACACCATTTTGAATTGCGCGCGAATTTGCCTGCTCAATCATCGCCGCATCTTTATCAATTCCCGCAACGTGTCCCGACGCACCGACAAGTTTCGCCAACGGTATTGTATCGGTGCCGGGACCGCAGCCAACATCAAGCACGCGACTCCCTTCCATGACGCGCATGTGATGATACGTCGCGCGTTTTACATTTTCCAACACCGCGCCGAGCCGCGCGAGATATTGCGAATCTACGTACCCTTTATCGGTTTGGCTGCTCACTTTTTATTGCCCAGCAATTCCCTCGTCTAACGCAAAGATTACGAGACCCGCTTGAATATCCGACGCATAAATGCACGTGCGCGGCTTGCCTTGCAATTGACACGCATGAACGCGCAAGCCCCACAGTCCCGTATACTTGCCAAACGGACCCGTTGACAACGATGCGCGTACAGGAAATTGCGCCACCGGCTCGACTCGTACTTGATTTGGATTGCTGGTGTCATATCGAAAAACTTGCACGCCGTCTTGATACCATGCCACGTACAGTAAATTATCTTGCACGACAAAATTATGCGGCGCAAAAATTTGGTGGTCGGGTCGAATGGTCGCCACCTCGCGTGGCTGCGTCGGGTCGCGAATATCAAACATTCGCATTCCATTCTCGGCGTAGACCTCATCTTCTAAAAACAGATAATTTTCATCCGGTGATGCGGCGACGTAATGGGCGAGAAAGCCAGCAGGTGGCACGTTGTCGGTGGGCTGAACGATGTTGCCTTGTTGTGGAATGCCTGCGTACAATTTTTGCTTGTCGAGAATCACCGCACGCGCGTGCCAGTATGCAACGTACACATGCTGCGCGGAGATGGAGGTGTCATGCACAAAGTTGAGGTACTCACCGCCGCTCGGATTGACGTGTGGATGCTCGTGCAAATGGAATGTGTTGATTTGACGGATTTGATTCGGGTCGCGAATATCGAGCACGCGCATGCTCTTGGTATCCGTATCTGACGCCAACAAATAATTGGCATTGCCTTGCGCGTCCGCATCAATCTCGATGGTATGAACATTGCACCAAGGAGTCTCCGCGCCAACCTTGCTGCCATCATAACGCCCAAGCACTTGCGGCGAATGCGGGTCGGTCACTTCGACAATCGCAATGCCGCACTTGGGCGCTCTGTCGTCAAAGGCGAGGGCGAGAAAATGACGCTCGCCCTGACGAAATGGTTTAAGGTCGGCTTCAAAACCAAAGGCGCTGGCGAGCCAGACCCCAACGGGCTTGGGCATCGTCGGGTCGGTCACATCGGTCAAACTGAACGCGGTAACCCCAAGACCGCTTTGAGCCGCATAGAGTCGGTCGCCGATTTCAAACAGTCCGATTTCGCCGTACTGACAGCCGATGTATTGAACGTTCGCCAGTTTCGTCAATCCATGCGCGGGCAAGTCGGGCGAAAGTTTAAAGGGACATTCCCCAATCAGCTTGTCTTGCGGTACCGCCTTTAATTCAAATGGACGGTCGTATGGTGTCGGCAAAGGCGTGTCCGCGAAAATCGGTTCAATGGTTGGAGGCGGTACAGTGCTCGTCGGCGCGGCAGTGGGAACGGACGTTGGTATCACGGCGGGCGCGCACGCGGTAATGCTCAAGAGCAACATGCACAAGATGATTTTCTGTTTCATAGAATTCTTCTTTTGCACTAGCGCTCATGCGGATTTTTTGGCGCTCGATTCAAGAACATCAAGTATAAACTCTCTCGGCGCAACGTCAAGAGGTTGGTGTTTTATTTTGTTGGGGCTACAATTCTTGTGGTTACTGTCATTCCATTTTACATGAGGAGCGCTATGAGATTCGCAAAATGGGTGTATGCGATTGCGGGCATTTACGGCATTCTCGTCACCTTGCCGTTGTATTTTACCGAAAGCGCGATTGGCGAAATGATGCCGCCCGCCATTAATCATCCCGAATACTATTATGGTTTCGTCGGACTGACGCTGGCATGGCAATTTGCATTTTTGCTGATTGCGCATGACCCACTGCGTTATCGGATGTTGATGCTCGTCACGCTCGTCGAAAAGTTTAGTTTCGCGCTCGCAGTGTTGGCATTGGCGTTTCAAGCGCGCGCGCCGCAGCAAATCATGTTTTCCGCGACGATTGATTTCATACTCGGTATCTTGTTCGTCGTTGCCTATTGGATGACAGGCAAGCAAAACACGCGCCAGTCCCCTTAAACAAAATTCAAAATGAGCGCCGACGGCACAGCCGTGGGCATCCGGAGTTTGGAATGAGTGAAACACACGTCACACCGTCAAGTACTAATGAAAAACTGGATTTCAAAAGAATCCTTCCCATCTTTGTCATTGTCCTGATTGATTTATTGGGCGTGACAATTATCTTGCCGCTCCTGCCTTTTTACGCCGCCGCGTTCGGCGCAGAACCACTGGTGATTGGAATCTTGAGCGCGGCGTATCCGTTCATGCAATTTATCGGCGCGCCCGTGCTCGGTCGGCTCTCGGACCAATACGGACGCAAGCCGATTTTAATTCTGAGCCAAATCGGAACCCTCATCGGATTCCTCATTCTCGGTTTCGCGGGCGCGTTGTGGATGTTGTTTCTCTCGCGCTTGATTGATGGTTTGTCCGGCGCAAACATTTCCACCGCGCAGGCGGCGATTTCCGACAGCACCACCGAAAAAACGCGCACGCAAGCACTGGGCTTGATTGGCGCGGCGTTCGGGCTCGGTTTCATCATCGGACCGATTATTGCGTTTGTGACGCTCGCTCTTACGAATAACGATTATCGCATCCCCGCATTCGTCGCCGCAGGATTTTCGGTCCTGTCCATTTTGTTGACCGCGTTTTGGTTTCGAGAAACGCTCGCGCCCGCACAGCGCGGCACGCGGCAAACCAAAGCGGCATTTTCGCTTACCGCGTTGTGGCGCGGCATTCTGCATCCGCTCGTGGGCATTCTTCTCATTCTCGTGTTTGTACAGCAGCTCGCCTTTGGCGGATTCGAATATTTCTTTTCGCTCTTTACCTTGAGTCGGCTCGGACTGGACGCTTCCGCAAACGCCGCGCTCTTTGTCTGGGTGGGCGTAATTCTCGTCGCGGTGCAGGGCGGACTGGTGGGACCGTGGAGCAAACGCTTTGGTGACCGCCGCGTCATGCTCGCAGGGATGGCGCTGCTCGCGCTCGGTCTTGCCCTGAGTGCAATGACGCCGATGCTGCCGCCGCCGTGGTACAATCCCGAAGCAGTTGCGGCAACCTTGCGGCAAGGCAGTCAAGAAGCAAACATTGCGCTTCCACCCGCGACGCCGGTCGGCTGGTTCGGTTTCGCGTGGATGCTGCTCGCGCAAATTCCAACCGCGATTGGTGCAGGCGTTCTTCAACCTACGCTCAATTCGTTGATTACAAAACGCGTCGCGCCAAACGAGGTCGGCGGTATGTTGGGACTTGCGACCTCTATGTTGAGCGGCGCGAATTTTCTCGCGCCGTTGCTCGCGGGCACGTTGTTTCAATTCGGCGGGGCGGGCGCGCCGTTCTGGGCTTCCGCGCTTCTCACCGCGATTCTGTGGGTGTTTGCAACGCGCGCGGTCAAACCGACCCGCGCCGAAATGGCATAGCGAAACCCGACACAGGCGAAAACGACGCGGGGGAAAAATAACTCACGTTACGCAGTGGTGGGACAAATTTCAAATTTGTCCTACGTTTGCAAACGAATTTTTCGGCATTGTGCGTAACGTCAGTTTATCATCAGGTCATGCAAAACATCGAAACACTTTTATCGCCAACACAATTTCTGGAACAACGTTTTTCTGTCACCGACAATTTGCGCGCGTACGAAACGTGGTGGGAACAATCGGGTAAAAAAATTTCCGAAGCAGTTGACCGCGCCGGGACACCGCTGTTGAAAATGTTTGACCGTTTCGGCGCGCGCACTGATGAAATCGCGTTTGCGCCCGAATACTTTACGATGCTCTATCGCGGCTACAACGCGGGTGTAATCGAAAAAATATTTTCAGAAAAATCCCTCTTGCCTTCGTACCAAATCGGTTACGTCGCGTCGTTTTACGATTCGGGTTTGTATTGTCCATACACGGTTTCCATGTCAACGGCTGTGCCATTGTCAAAATACGGCGCGCCAGAAGTGCGCGAAAAATTTTTGCCGCACATGTTGAAACGCGACGAATCAGTGTGGCAAGGCGCGACGTGGATGACCGAAGCGCGCGGCGGCAGCGATTTGGGCGCGAACGTGGAAACAATGGCGCGACCCGACGGCGAAATTTGGAAATTAACAGGCGATAAATTTTTTTGCAGCAACGTCGGTGCGGAACTCGCAGTCGTCGCCGCGCGTCCCGAAGGTTCACCAAGCGGTGTGCGCGGGCTTGCGTTATTCCTCGTTCCAAAATTTCGCGCGGACGGCTCGCGCAATTATTTTGTGCGCCGCTTGAAATCCAAAATCGCAACGCGCTCTGTTCCGACGGGCGAAGTGGAATTGCGCGACAGCGAAGCGTACTTGCTTGGCACAACCGACGCGGGAATTTATCTCATTCTCGAAGTGCTGAATCTTTCGCGCATCGCCAACAGTATCGGCAGTGTTGCCGTCGCACAGCGCGCGCTTGCCGAAGCGTACCATTTCGCGCAGAACCGCGTCGCGTTCGGGAAACCACTTATCGCGCAGCCGTTGATGCGCGCGCAATTTGCACAGCGCGTGAACGATTTGCAAAACGCGTCTACACTCGCGTGGTACGCAGCAAAGTTGCTAGACGAGGTGCATTTGCAAACGCCACCGTATTCCGACCGTTATCATTTGTTTCGCCTCGTCGCGCATTTGGCAAAATATCACACGGCAGAATTTGCGGCGCAAACGTCGAAATGGGCGATGGAAGTACACGGCAGCGCGGGCGTGTTGGACGAATTTCCTGTCGAGCGATTGCTGCGCGAGAGCATGATTCTCGCCATCTGGGAGGGCGCGCCGCATCGTCAAATTCTCGACGCGCTCGAAGTGATGAAACGCAAACGCGCGCACGAAATGTTATTCCACGAACTCGCGCCGCGCGCGAATCCGCACGCATTGGAAGAAATCGCGGCGCGCGTGGATTCACTGCTCGCGTTATCACAAAACGAGATGGAAGCGCGGAGTGAAACCGTATTTCGCGATTTGGCAAAATTGACCGCGAATACGTTATCGGATGTATAATCACGTTCGACAAAAGAGCTTTGCTGAGCTCGATTGTCCGGGAAGAACATTGTGGTCCAATGTGACACAATGAACGCCAAAGGTTTGTTCTTGGAGGAGAAACAGACCACGGGGGAACCATCCGGTGGGGTGAATTCGCAGTGGGAAATTTGACGCACTGCGTCAAATTTTTTCCAGACGCAACTGCGATAGGGTCAAGTAGTGGGACCCGAACCCGTCAGCTAACTCCGTCGGCGTACCATCTCCCGCAATCGTGTTCGCGGAAATTTTTTTGCGAATGGTTTTGCGTAGCATCCGTCTAACGTCATCTGACGTTTGGCGGTTTTTTTATTTTTGTTTCCATCACTTGGGGATTCGAGCATATTGAATCATGCACCGCACAGATAATCCGTCGCGCGGCGTGAAGCTTTCGTTTGTGGAATATCAAAAAGCGGGGGTGCCGATTACAATTCTCACTGTATTGATAGGAATTGTGTGGTTGAGCGTGGTGAAATATAAAGTCGCGCGGTTGGTTCGGTTCTGATGTACAATGGCAATTCCTGCCATGACCAATCTTTCCCCGAACGCACCTGTATCCAAACCCGTACGTTCCGACTCGCGGCTTGAGCGCGTGTTGCGCGCGGGACTCTTTGCGGTGACTGCGGAATTGAATCCGCCCGATTCTGCCGACCCCCAAGGTGTGTACGACGCCGCGCTGCATCTCGCCGAAGTTGCGGATGCGATTAACGCGACGGATGCATCGGGCGCGAATTGTCACATGTCGTCGCTCGGCTTGTGCGCGGTGATGCGGCAAGCGGGCTATGAAGTGATTTATCAAATGTCCTGCCGCGACCGCAATCGTATCGCGCTGCAAGGCGATTTGTTGGGCGCGACGGCATTGGGCGTGAAAAATGTTTTGTGCTTGACGGGCGACGATGTGACCGCCGGAGACCAACCCGAAGCGAAACGCGTCTTTGATTTTGATTCGATTCACTTGTTGCGAACATTAAAGATTATGCGCGATGAGGGAAAATTTTTGAGCGGACGAAAATTGACGGTGCCGCCGCGCGTTTTTTTGGGCGCGGCAGAAAATCCATTCGCGCCGCCGCTCGAATTTCGCCCGCTGCGTTTGGGGAAAAAAGTGCAAGCAGGCGCGGATTTTATTCAGACGCAATATATTTTTGATGTGGAAATTTTTCGCGCGTTCATGCAGCGCGTGGTGGATTTGGGGTTGCACGAGCAAGTGTATATTCTCGCCGGTGTCGGACCGTTACGCAGTTGGAAAGCCGCCGAGTTTATGCGAACGCGTGTGCCGGGTGTTGTGATTCCCGATGCCGTGGTCGAACGTTTGAAAAAAACACCGCAAGAACGCGCGCAAGAAGAGGGGATGGAGATTTGTGTCGAAATTATTTCGCAAGTGCGCGAAATGCGGGGCGTTGCGGGTGTGCATGTGATGGCGTATCGCCAAGAAGAAATGGTCGCCGAAATTATTCGCCGCGCGGGATTGTTTCCGCGCCTCACGCCGCAATCGCCGCAAGTGCAGGCGGTGTTGGCGGGGGATTGAAAAATTTTTTATTTCGGTAATGTGGTTGGTCGCGGGCGCGCAGTCGTTTGTAAATTGTCGAGGGGACGATTGGCTTGCGGCGCAGGTTCGGGATTGCCAATGGGCGGACGAATCAATCTGCCTTGACGAAATAGAATGTTAAGATTGTCGCCGACGGCAACGCCCAACGCGAGCATCATTCCCAAGACACCGAGCGCGTGCGCGGCGGCGATACCGGATTGCGTGAGCAACAGTGAAACAAAATACGCGATGCCCCAAAACAACAAATACCCTGTTGTGCGTTTTCCAAAAATGAGCGGACCGCGATAATACAAGCGTGTCATTTGTCCTTGCCCTGCGCCAATGACGAGACCCAGCGCAATGAGCGCAATTGCGAGCAGCCAATTGATGGGCGCGGCAGTGAGCCACACATAAAGCATCACTGTGAACGCGGTGACACCGATGAGAATGATGGGCGCCCAGCGCGGCACGTACATCTCTTGACGCATTTTGCGAATCGAGAGAAATAACATGATGAAACCGAATGCGCCCGCGCCCAATGCAACGAATCGTTCTAACGGCAGACCCAACATTCCTATCCTTCCTCTTTCTTTTTCTCTTGCAGTGCGGCGAGTTGTTTGGTAACGCGTTCCAACTCTGCGCGTGTTTGATTCAATTCATGTTCGGCTTGCCGCCACGCGCGCTGTGCGCCGTCAAAATCACCCCCATCAATCGCGCGTTTTAGATTTTCGCGCGCCTTGGCAAAACGAATTTCACACGCGGCAATTTTTTCTTCAAGCTGCGTTTGCTCCGCGCGCAAACGTTCGCGTTTTTCGCGCTGTTCCGCTTTTTGAATCAATTTATCTTTGACCAATTCACTCGCGTCGGGAACGGACGAGACTCCTTCTTTCACCGCCTTGTCCAATGCCACCGCGCCGATTTCACTCCCCGCCGAAATCTCTTGCCCAATGCCCACCGAGCCACTCGCGTCAATGGTTCGCGCGGGGATTGCATTTTCCGCGCCTGCGTTCGACATGTTTATCGTAGCATCGGACACCGCTTGTCCGCGCATCGTTTGCCTATCCACCGCGATGGTTTCGCCGCGCGCTGCCTCCACGCGCGCACCCGCGCGTGCGGATTCGATTGGCGGTGTTGCATCGCGCGCAGATTCTTGCATACGCGTTTCGCGTACTAGATTTTTTCCGCGCACAGAAAAACGCTGTGTTGCTTTTTCCATCGCGGATTGCACAAAGTTGGGATTGCTGATGAGATAGTTCGACGCGGCAAAAAGGGCGAGGGCGAGCGCGCCTGCGACACTTGCTGCTGCCGCGCCGGGAAGATTCGGCGGCGAGGGATTGGGCGTGCCGGTTAAAATTTCAGTCACCTGTTTTGAAAATTCAAATTGTGCGGCGGGCGCGGAATTTGTGTTTTGTGTTGACGCGGCAGTGTTGCATTGAAACGATTCGCCGCCATTCCACGCGGACAGTGAACGATTGCCGAGACTCCCGCCTGCGGCATCGCACACTTGACGCGGCGTGGTGTATGGTCCGCTCGAATAATCGCTCGAATACGTGAACGTTCCGCCCGTGCCATCCGCGATTTCAAAAAATCCTTGATTGTCGGGCGCTCGCGGATACAGCAAATACCAATCGTCTTGAACGGGTCCGTTAATCGTTCCGTGTCCTGTCGCATGAATCAAAAATTGTGGTGGATTGAAAATTTGGTCTAGTGCGCTTGTTGGCGCAGAACTTGCGCGCGTGGCAACAACTTGCGCGACCGATTCTTCGGATGTGCCGCATGTGAAACTTGGCGCGCCGCCGTTCAACACCAATTGCGCGCTGTACACCGCCGTATCATCTTCCAACAGCATGTGCAATACGCCGCTGTTCAATGCCTCGCGCACAAGCTGTTGATTTTCTGGTGAATTGGGAACGCTTGCGTCGCACGTGATGTTGAGCAAATTCAAGTTTAAACTTTTTTCACCGCCCTTGAATCCGCCGTGCAAAACAACACAGCCCGCCATCGGTCCTTGCCCCCACGCGCAATTTTCGACGGGCTTGCCCACCGCCACAATCGTCGCGTCGGTGTCTTGCAAACTGCCGAGCGTGTCGAGCGCGATGTGAACGGTTGCACTCGCAATGCCTTCGGGCGGCACCGCGTAGCGAAACGTAAAACAGCGCGAACGGTCTGTTTCTTGATTGCCAAACGGCACGCGATTCGTCTCGCAGTTCCACAAGCGATTTTCGGAATCGCTATCAATCGCATTGATGACGATGGGCGACTGCGCGTGCGCGGGAATAAAGAGTGTGAGTAGCATCACACTTGCGACTGCGATTATGAAAGGAATACGCGCAGAGAACATGCCCCAAGTCGAAAACAAAAATTTTTTCGCAGAAAAAATTTTTGTTTTCAATCATCATCTATTCCGTCCGTACTTTTCGTGTGACGAAACCCAATCACTCGAAGAGATTGCACTCGCCAGAGAAATCTCTCCTGCTAAAACAACTCCGCCGACAATTTCCGCGAGTTTGTTCACTTTGCCTTTGCCGACGCAGCCGAGAATGCTCAAACATTCTTGTTGTGTCGCAAGCCCAACACCGCCCCCGTAGGTCGCTACAATCAAAGACGGAATCGTCATCGAAATATACAAATCCCCGTCTTTTGTCATTTCGCAATAAATCACTCCCGCTGAAGACTCGGACACGTTTGCCACATCTTGACCTGTCGCAATAAACATTGCCGTAATGCCGTTCGCGGAATGTGCGCCGTTGTTGTTGACACCGGACATGAAACCGCCGACGTTGGCAACGTTGTAATGATAAAAAAGTTTTTCGGGTTCGACGCGCATGTTTTCAATCAACACATCCCGTTTGACAACCGCTTCGGCGACAACGCGTTTGCCGCGCGTGCGCGCGATATTTATCCACGATGCTTTTTTGTCCGTCGCAAAATTCGATTCCAAATAAAAATTCGTGATGCCCGCGTAATTGTCAATAATCCAACTGCTCGCCGCGAACGTCGCGCGTCCCACCATATTCTGTCCCGCCGCGTCACCCGTTTTGTAATTAAAACGCAGGAACGCAAATTTGTTGGCGAGGTATGAATCAATGTCTTGTAATTTTGCAACCGACGAAGTTGCTTCTGCTTGCTCTTTAATCGTCGCGAAATTTTCATTCACCCACGCGACGAAATCGCGCGCCTCGCGCGCATTGCTGAAAACGAAAACGGGTGCGCGCTGCATCGCATCGCCGACGACAGTCGTCGTCACGCCGCCCGACAAATTCAAAATTTTGATGCCGCGATTGTACGACGCGACAAGTGTGCCTTCCGAAGTCGCCATCGGAATCAGAAATTCACCCTGTGCGTGTTCGCCGTTGATTCTGAGCGGTCCGGCGAGACCGATGGGAATTTGTGCGACGCCGATAAAATGTTCGATGTTGCCTTTTGCAATGTGCGGGTCGAATGAATATCTTGGAATGTGTTCGAGTTTCGTACTGCTAAATTGTTCGACCAATTCCTGACGCTTTTTAATAATGTCGGGGTTATAGTCGTCGTTCTCGTCGCGCGGAATGCGAATTCCTTTTTTCTCGACATCCGTAATCGCGTCGTCCACTTTGAATTGCAATTTGCCAAATGTCTTTGCTTCAAAGCCGAGTTCGATTTCGTGTTTGCCTTTTGGCAGCGCGGGCAATTGAGTTTGGACGGTGATGGGCGAACGCAAAGGAAACGCAAGGGGAGTCGCCGCCGAAATTTGCGCGGGCGCGAGCGCGCGTCCGTCGTTGAGCAACAATTGCAGCGAATCGAGTGGCAATTCTTTTCCATCAATGGCGACTTTGCGTACACCAATCAATTCCACATCGCTCAACCGATTCTTGACCGCGAACTGCACGCCACCTTCCGCATTTCGCAAACTGCCGAGCGTGTACAATTTTTTCAACAACATGCTGGGGATAATCATAGAGGACTCCTCGTCGAGAAATAGTGACAAGAGTGTAACAAAGTTTTAGACGCGCGACAAGAGACCGCCGATTCGAATTTCACGGCAAACGAAAGCAAGAATAGATGACAAGGCAGGCAACATCATTGTTGTATGCTTGTTTCTTTTTTTATATCGTAAATTTCCAAACAACGGACACTTGCATCTCGTCCACGTCTGCGCGACAATTTATGCAGGAGCAGCGATGCTCAAATCTTTTTCAATGTTGAAAGGAGTAGTATGGCAGACAGTGTGTACAAAGTCATCGAATTGGTTGGTACGAGCAGCGAGTCGTGGGACAAAGCGGCACGCAATGCCGTCGAGACGGCGATGAAAAGTCTAAAAGATATTCGCATCGCCGAAGTGTCCAAGTTGGACATTCAGATCGAAGAAGGCAAAATTGTAGCATATCGTGCCCGCGTCCAAGTGTCGTTCAAATATCATATGGAAATGAACGACGATTGAGAGAAAACAAAAACGCGGTGACGAAATTGTCACCGCGTTTTTGTTTCCGTGAAATTCAAATGACCAACTCGGGTTGTTCTTCTTCGGCGAGGCGTTGTTGCGCCAGATGCATGCGTTCCATACTCGCTTTGGCAATTTCGCGGAGCAGCGCGTAGCCCATCTGCGTATCTTTATCCAATAGTGCGCGCAATGGCGCCGCGTCAATTCGCAAAACGTGACAATCCGTGCCGGCGCGCGCGGTCATCGCGTACGTGTGTGGTTCGATCAACGCGGAAATGCCGAACGGTTCGACCGCGTTAATTTCGCCCGCGAGGACGCGATGACGCGGGTCGTCGGGCATCTTGAAATACAAATCCACACTGCCGCGCGTCAGCAAAAATAAATACTGCGCCGGCTGACCCTCTTCAAAAAAGGTGCCGTTGTACGGAATGTGTTCTTCCATCACGTGTGGAATCAACGCCTCGACTTGGGTTTTATTCAAGCGCGCGAAAAACGGATACACTTGCAGTGTCTGTACGGAAATCATAACTCCCTCCAAATTTTGTTTTCGAAATGGGTATGCGGCATCATCAAAACATATTCAGGTCAAAATCGGGTCGTAATCCGGTGCGTGTGATAGACGGACGTAGACGACCTCAAACATCAATCACAAATTTATGAACGAGCGACTCGAAAACTCTTCTCCCGAAAAAAATCCGCTCGGAAATTTTTCCGACGTTACCCGCAGTTGGTTCCGCGCAACCTTTGGCGAACCGACACCGCCGCAAACACAAGGTTGGCTGCCGATTCAACGCGGCGAACACACGTTGATTCTCGCGCCCACCGGTTCGGGAAAAACGCTCGCGGCGTTTCTTTGGGGAATTGATACACTGTTCCGCGAGATTGAAAGCGAACAGACGAAAGACGAAGGACGAAGGACGAAAAAGAAATCGCGTTCGTCCTCCGTCTCACTCCGTTCTTTAGCGAATCGTCCTTCGTCCGCCGATGGTATCCATCTCCTATACGTCTCTCCCCTCAAAGCATTAAACAACGATGTCGAACGCAATTTGCGCGTGCCGCTCGAAGGCATCCGCGAGTTTGCCGCACAACAAAAAATTCATCTCCCACACATTCGCGTTGCCGTACGCACGGGCGACACGCCTGCAAAAACTCGCGCGGACATGTTGAAAAATCCTCCGCACATTCTCATCACGACTCCCGAATCTTTGTACTTGATGTTGACCAGTCCGCGCGCGCGCGAATTATTTCGCACCACGCGCACAGTGATTGTTGATGAAATTCACACGCTGGCGGGAAACAAACGCGGCGTGCATCTCGCGCTCACGCTCGAACGTTTGCAGCATATTGCGAATCAACCCATTCAACGCATCGGACTTTCCGCGACGATTAGACCGTTGGAAGAAGTAGCAAAATTTCTTGGCGGGCAAGAGCATAGTAATCAGTCACCCGTTCACCCGTTCACCCGTTCACCCCGTCATGTTTTTGTCGTTGACGCGCGTTACAAAAAAAATCTCGACCTCCAAATCGTCACCGTCGTAGATGATTTTCGACAACTCGGCGGAACGGATTCCATTTGGCCCTATGTTGTGCCGAATGTGTTGAATGATATTCGTACACACGACACGACACTTGTGTTTGCGAATTCGCGGCGGCTTGCCGAACGAACAGCGGACAGATTGAACGCGCAGCTCGAAGCGGAACAATCAGAAGAAATCGAACCGGGCAGTCCGCTCGCGCTCGCGCCCGGCGGCAAAATGCGCGACAGAGGAATTTTTGCCATCGGCGCGCAAGGACCCATTCGCGCGCATCACGGCAGCATGTCCAAAGAAGCGCGCCATGAAATGGAAGAACAACTCAAAGCGGGAAAACTTCCCGCGCTCGTCGGCACGTCATCGCTCGAACTCGGCATTGACATTGGTTCGATTGATTTGGTCGTGCAATTGCAATCGCCGAAAAGTGTGGCACAAGGTTTGCAGCGCGTCGGGCGTTCGGGGCATCTCGTCGGACAAACGAGTCGCGGAAAAATTTACGCGACGTTCCGCGAAGATTTAGCCGAAGCCGCCGCGATTGTGCGCGGCATGTTGGATGGTGATGTCGAGGAGACGCACACGCCGCAAAATGCGCTCGATGTTCTCGCGCAGCAAATTGTCGCGTGTGTGGCGATGGAACATTGGGACGCGGACGAATTGTATGAGCTCGTACGGGGCGCGTATCCCTACCACAATATGTCGCACAACGCGTACGTGTCCGTTCTCGAAATGCTCACGGGAAAATATTTTTTGGAAGAGCCCAGCGCGCGCGCGGTTTCTGCAATGCGTCCAAAAATCGCGTGGGATAAAGTGCACAATCGTTTGAGCGCGCTGCCCGGTTCACGTTTGCTCGCCATTTCAAACGTCGGCACGATTCCCGATACAGGACAATACAAAGTGTACTTGTCCGACAACAAAACGCGCATCGGCGAACTCGATGAAGAATTTGTTTTGGAAACGCGCGTGGGCGATACGTTTTTGCTCGGCTCGCAAGTGTGGCGCGCGTTGGAAATCAAACAAGACCGCGTGATTGTGGGCGATGCCGCGGGCGCAACCCCGCGTATGCCGTTTTGGAACGGCGAGATGCCGTGGCGTCCGTTTGAATTGGGCGAGCGCATTGGAAAATTTCGGCGCGAGGTTTCGGAACGCGTTGATGACGTAGGGGCGGACGGCCGTCCGCCCCTACAGTGGTTAAAAAACGAATACGCGCTCGATGAAAAATCCGCGCGCAACTTGCTCGATTACGTCGAATCGCAAATCAATTCCATCGGCGCGATTTCGTCGGACAAGACGATTATTGTCGAAACATTTCAAAACAATGTGGGCGACCCACATCTCGTCATTCATTCGCCGTTTGGCGGACGCGTCAACGCAGCGTGGGCGGTGGCATTGACCAGCGCGTTCCGCGAAAATTCGAGTATCACGCCCGAAGTGATGACGAATGATGATGGAATAATTTTTCGCTTTCATTCCTTTGAACGCGACGCGCCACTTTCGACGATTACGCAAATGACGGCACACGAAGCGCGCGAACGCATTCTGCGCGAGTTGCCCGAATCGGCGGCTTTTGGCGCGCAATTTCGTATGAACGCGGGGCGCGCGTTATTGTTGACGAAACCGTTCGCGGGAAAACGCACGCCATTTTGGCTGCAACGATTAAAAGCAAAAGATTTGCTCGCGTACGTCAAACATTTTCCCGAGTTCCCGATTTTGATTGAAACGTATCGCGATGTGTTGAGCGATGTGTTTGATTTGCCGCATCTCGAACTCGTCTTGAACCGCATCAACAACGGCGAAATTCGCGTCGTCACGCACGAATCCGTTGTGCCGTCGCCCGTTGCGTCCGCGCTGATGTTTAATTTTGTCAGCACGTATTTGTACGAATGGGACGCGCCGAAAGCGGAACGCAGTCTGCAATTGTTGTCCGTCCCGCGCCAAGCACTGCAAGAGGTGATGCAAGGCGTCGAGTGGAGCGAGCTATTGAAACCCGACGCCGTCGCGCAAGGTGTCGCGCGCGCGCAGCACACTGCCACAGGTTATCAAGCGCGCTCAAAAGAAGAACTCGCGATTTATTTGCGCGAAGCAGGCGATTTGTCGCGCGAGGAATTGTTGGCGCGGAGTGTTGGAGAAACGAACGCGTGGATTCATGAACTCGCGCAGGAAAAACGAGTTGTCGAAATTGAAATTCCGAGCGCGCGGGGAAAGGAAAAACGTTTCATCAATGTCGAACTCGTTGACGAATACAAAAATATCGAACGCGAAACAGATGTCTTGAAACGTTTTCTCACAACGTCCGCGCCCATCACGCGCGACGAAATTTTGGAACGATACGCGTTTGCGAGCGAATGGTTGGATGAATCGCTCGCGCGGTTTGTACGCACGGGCGAACTCGTGCGCGGACATTTTACGTCCACCGAACGCGATGAGTTTCTCGACGCGCATTTGCTCGAACAAATTCATCGCCGCACGTTGAATCTTTTGCGCGGCGAGGTGCAGCCCGTTTCGATTTTCGCGTACGCGGATTTTCTCGCGCGCTGGCAGCATGTTCATCCTGATTCACGTTTGCGCGAGGATGAGGCGACGGAAACTGTTTTGAAACAATTGCGCGGCGTTTCGCTCGCGGGCGCGGTGTGGGAACGCGAGGTGTTGAACGCGCGCATCGAAAACTATTCCGAGAACGATTTGGACGCGTTGACCGAAAATGGAGCGTGGGTTTGGGTCGCGGATGGGAACGATGCCAAGCGGATGCGCGTAAAGTTTGTTGCGCGCGGTGAAGGCGCGCTATTTTTGTCCGCGCCGAACTTGGATGAATTGAGCGCGCACGCGCAAACGGTTTATGAATTTTTGAAAAGCGAAGGCGCGTCGTTTGGAACGGATATTCAACATGGAACAAGTTTGAAAGCCGACGAATTGGCGAACGCGCTGACAGAACTCGCGCTGCGCGGACTCGCCACGAATGATGAACTCGTGACCTTACGCAATCTCGTCGAACACGGCGCAGTGTTTCGTTCCGCGCGCGTGCAAACGAGCGCGCCGCGCAAACCTGTTTCCGCGTTGGAGCAAGAATTGAACGCCCGTTTGGGCGCACGTCCATTGAAAATGACGCAGTATCGTGAAATGAGAAAACGCACAATGGAAAAAGTGGCGCGTTCGATTTCACAACAAGCGTCGCCGTGGCGCGGGCGTTGGACATTGACACAACGCGCGGGCATTTTGGGCGCGCCGCTTTCAAATGAGGAACGCGCCGAAAAATGGGCGCGGTTGTTGTTGGAACGCTATGGTGTGGTGACGCGCGAAATGTTGGAACGCGAAGAAATTCCAAATTTGGAAATGGTGTATGCGGAATGGCAGCGCATGGAATGGCGCGGGCAAGCGCGGCGCGGGATTTTTGTCGCGGGGATGACAGGAATTCAATACGCGCTGCCTGAAGCGGTGGAAACATTGCGCGAGACGCGGCGTGATGAAGCAATTGTGATTTTGAACGCGGTTGACCCGGCGAATGTGTTTGGCGGTGACGCGTCGGATTTGAAATTCGCGCGCGTTCCATCCACGCACATTGTTCTATCGAACGGACAACCCATTTTGCTCGCGCAAGAAAATGGCGAACGGTTGACGATTGCGCCGAACGTTTCGGATGAATTGACGCGCGCGACATTGCGCGAATTTTTTACGCGCGCGAATGCGCCGCGTCATGCGATTGTGACCGAATGGAATGGCGCGAGTGTTTTGAAAAGCGTAGGCGAAAAATTTTTGCAAGAACTGGGCTTTTATCGGATTCCAAAGGGAATGGAAGTGTGGCGCAAGTGACGAAACCGTGACCGCGTTTGAACGGTACGCAAACGTAATTTTCACCAACGCGTTTTATCCTGTAACCAAAATCGTGCGTCGGGCAGAAATTTTTTCAAACGATTCACAGGAGAAAACAAAATGAATACCACATTTTCACCGCAACAACGCAGCGGTCTGGTGGGTGGCATCGCGTTGATTGTGATTGGCATTTTTGCGTTTGCCGCGCAATTTCTCCGTTCGGAAAATATGGCGGTTGTAATTTTGGGCGGACTCGCGCTCATCTTTGCAATCTGGGGAATTGTCGTGCGTAACGGCGGGCTGCTCGTGCCTGCCGGAATTTTGGGGGGCGTGGCGACGGGCATTTGGCTCGTCCAATCCACAATGTTCCAGCTGGCAGAAGAGCCGCGCGGCGCGTTAATGATTTTGTCTATCGCAGGCGGCTTTGCGATGATAACGATTCTCTGGTATCTCGTGCTGCAAGAATTTCGCGTTTGGCCCCTCATTGTCGCGGCAATTCTCGCGCTGGTCGGAATTGCAATATGGGTCGGCGGGACGGCGCTCCAAATGCTGACGTGGGTCGGGCAAGCGTGGCCCCTGATTTTGGTCATCATCGGCGCGAGTATTTTGTGGAAAGCAATGCAGCGCAGGAACGCGTAGCAAAAAAAACGGGCGGAAAATTTTCCGCCCGTTTTTTTATTCTCCAAAAACCTCGCGCGCAAATTCGCGCACAAGCGCATTAAACTGTGCGGGGTATTCCAATTGCGGCGTGTGTCCGCAATGGTCAAAAAGATGAATGCGCGCGTGCGGGATTTTTTTGCGCGCCTCGAACGCGTGGCGCAGCGGGACAACGCGGTCTTGTTTGCCCCAAAGAATCAACGTCGGCACATTGATTTGATGCGCCGCGTCGCGTATCTGTTCAAGCAGAATCGGTTTCAGTCCGCGCCAATCTACGCCGATATTCAACACACGCCGCGCGACGCGCATGGATTCAATATCTTGTTCGACTCGAATCAACAGTTCCAACATTTCATCGGAAAGGCGCGCGGGGTCGTCGAAAATTGCGCGCAAGCCGAGGCGCGCGAGCCAAGGGGGGGGGGTGCCCGTTGGGCGCACATCAATCAAGGTTCGCAAGCGCAGCCACCACGCGAGTTCGGGACCAAAGCCCGCCGAATTCACGAGCATCAAGCCCGCCACGCGTTCAGGAAAATCCATCGCCACGCGCGCGGCAATCGCGCCGCCCATCGAATTGCCCACCAACAAAACGCGGTCTAAATCGAACGTGTCAATAAAGTGTCGCGTGAATTCTACAAAGTCTGCGTGTTGGGGGTCGCGTTCGGGTTTCGCGCTTTTGCCAAAATAAACAATGTCGGGCGCGAACGCGCGAAATTCGTCGCCGAGCGCGTGGACATTGAGATGCCACGATTCGAGCGACGCGCCGAGTCCATGCAAGAAAACAATCGGCGGACCTTGCTCTCCCGCGCGCACATAACGCGTTCGCCAGCCGTTAACGTTAATATATTCTTCGTTCATACATTCCTATTACGTTCAAACATGATGCGTTGTTTCCTTTTTTACGTTGAGAGTTCTTGCAACACACGTTCGTGCGTTCGTAACGCGTTAACATCGAACAACACCATCCGCACCAATTTGGGCGCGTCGTGCGATTTAAGAAAATCAATTATTGTCGTCAACGCGATGTGCGCCGCGTCTGCCATTGGATAACAATACACGCCTGTCGAAATCGCGGGGAATGCCACACTCGCCAAATTGTTTTCGCGCGCGAGTTCCAGTGAACGACGAAATGCGGACGCGAGCAATTGCGATTCGTTATGATTGCCACCGCGATAAACGGGACCGACGGTGTGAATCACATAACGCGCTTTTAAATTGTAACCGCGCGTGATTTTCGCATCGCCCGTTTTGCAGCCGTTGAGTGTTTTACATTCGTCGTACAATTGGCGTCCTGCCGCACGATGAATTGCGCCGTCCACGCCGCCGCCGCCGAGCAAACTTTCGTTCGCAGCGTTCACAATCGCGTCGGTATCTTGCTGCGTGATGTCGCCTTGAATGATTTCGAGCGTTGCATCATTGACTTGAATTTTCATTTTTCGTTCCGATAAAAACATGCACCGCGCTGGATTGCGATTCGACGCGTTCGACGCGCCACGTCCACATCTGCGCCAACGCGCCGTCATGCGAATTTCGCAGCAGACTGGAAATCTCATCCGTTTCCGGATTCGCGCAGCCGCCGGTCGTTTGAAAGAGCCAATTCAAAAAACGACTCCACCCATCGCGCGGATACATTTGCGGCGCATCCACCCATAACAAAACGCCGAGCGGCGCCAACACGCGCCACATTTCTTGCATGGCATTCAAATCATATACGAATCCCGGCGGAAACGTCATCACGAGCGACGAAAATGATGCGTCGGGAAACGGCAATTCTTGAACGCGCGCACGAATGAGTTGCGGCGCGTTTTTTTCCTGTGCGCGAAATTTCTTGAGCGTGAGCGCGCCCATGTTCGGTGAAAGGTCCATGCCGATGGGCACGAGTCCCGCGTCGTACAAATCAAGATGCAAATTGCCCGTGCCGTGCGCGACTTCCAAGACGCGCGTACCTTGAATAAACGGAACCGCCGCCCGCGTCCACGCGCGCCATTCCCCGCGCGAAACCAAAATGCTGACCCAATCGTACGCAAACGCGAAATGCGTATAAAGTTCGTTCAATGCCCAACGTACGAGCGCGCGCATGAGCGATTTATTCCGCCTGAGACCTTTGAGGTTTCCGGAAACCTCAAAGGTCTCAACCGCGCGCGTATTTTTTTTCGATGTCACTCACTTGCTCCACTGCCAACACATCGCTGGGGTCGGTGCCTAAGGGCGTATTGAACCACGCGTCGAGAATTTCGCGCGCGACGATTTCCGAAGTTGTGCGCAAACTCATGCACAACACATTCGCGCGATTCCACAGCCGCGCGCCGCGCGCTGTTTCCGCGTCGTGGCACAATGCTGCGCGAATCGTCGGCACTTTGTTCGCGGCGAGCGCAACACCCGTGCCTGTCCAACAGAATAAAATGCCTTCGTCCGCGTTGTGTTGCGCGACGCGTTCGGCGACAGTTTGCGCCACTTGCGTCCAGCTTTGATTTTCGCCGTGCAGTGGTCCAAACAATTCAACCTGATGTCCGCGTTTTTCCAATTCCGCCACAACCGCATCGGTCAAATATGTTTTTTCATCGGAACCAATGGCGAGTTTCATGCGTTAGATTATAGCATTGTGTCTTGGGCATTTTGCATTTCTATTTTCGCGTGCTACACTCGTCGCGATGAATGATTTGGAATTGGCACAAGAAATTTTTCAAGCGAATGGCTATGCGTTCGTGCTTGTGCGCGACGCCCAAGTGCTTGCGACAGGAACTCGCGATGGCGTTGGCGAATTGTTGGACGCCGTTGGAGCATTGGGCGAGGTATTGCGCGGTGCGGCGCTCGCGGATAAAATTGTGGGCAAAGCGGTGGCGTTGGTTGCCGCACACGCGGGCATTTCACATATCTATACGCCACTCGGCAGTCAAGCCGCGCAACATGTTTTGCGCGCACATGGCATCGCGTTTCAAACCGAACGGCTCGTGCCGTTGATTCGCAACAAACGGAATGATGGCGCGTGTCCGCTCGAACAATTGACGATGGGGCTGGACGAACCGCTTGACGCAGTGAACGCGTTGCGCGAATTTGTGGCGCGGCGCAAACTGCTCATGAGTTGAACGAATGAAACGAATTTTTCTTTTTGGTATGTTTGTGTTCGCGATTTCGCTCTGGCTGTTTGGCGCGATGGTAAACGCCGCGCCGCCAACGCAAGGCAGTGTTCCCCCGTCAACACCTCAAGCCACGCGTGACCCCATCAAGCAAGCGACGCGTCGCGCAGCGCGCACACAATCGGCTCAACCGACTGCGACACCTTTGCCGCAAGCGTCAGAAGACGATGCGAATGCAGAGACCAGTCCTGTCGCGCCCGGCGCAATGACTTCGACAATTTTGATTTTCAATCCCGATACGTCCGGTGCGGCGGCGGTGAAACTCGACGTGTATGATGCGAACGGCGCGGTTGCCTATACGACAACAGTGGACGTGAGCGCGAACGGAATGAAATTGGTCACGTTACCCGGTTCTTTGGGTACAAATTTTCAAGGCGGCGCGCAAATTTCTTCGGATAAAAATGTGCAAGCGATTGTGTTGGGCGCAAACACAAACAAGAGTGCGCGTGATTCGTATGAAGGAACGATTGCGCCCGCGCTCGCTGTGACATTGCCGCTCGTGCGTCATCTCGCGGCGAACACGCAAAACAGTACACTCGCGATTCAAAACACGACCGGGATTTCGGCGACAACCACAATCACACTTTACAATCTGGATGGTTCAACGGCACACACAGAAAATCTCGAGCTTGCGCCGCATCAATCCGCATATCTCGACACCGATGAAATTTTTACGAGCAACACGTTCGTCGGCAGCGCGTATGTAGATTCTAACCAACCTGTTGCGGTTGCCGCGCAAACGTTGTATTACAAAGATACTGCCGCGTTCGACGGGACCGCCGCGAGTGATGCCGACACGCTGCTCTTTGCAAATCAAGCGACGCGCAAAATCAACGGCGCGAGTGTTACCGTCGAATGGTCAGAAATTTTTGTGCGAAACAATGGCGTGAACGCGACGGATGTGACGCTTGATTTTTATTCGCTGACCGGAACGTTGATTACGTCGTCCACCGCGTCCGCCATTGCACCGAATGGCGCGGCACAATTTTTGTTGAACGATGACGATTTCGCCGCGCTCGGAAATTCGTACAATGGTTGGGTAAAAATTTCATCGGGCGGCGAACCGTTGAGCGCGACGATGCTGCAAATTTTCAACAAAGGCAAACGGATGTACAGCATCAACGCGTTGTCGAACAATGGCGCGGGGACGCGTTATGTGTGCGGTGATGTTTCGCGCATGGCAACCCAAAACAGCCGCATTTCGATTTTGAATACGGGCAACACAAATACTCAAGTGATTCTGCGTTTGTTCAATCCCGATACGGGCGCGAAAATTGTCCAGACCAAAGTGGGTGTTCCGGCGCAAACATCGGTAACAGTCCTGTTGTCCGATTCCAAATTCGCGGCGGCGGGGACAAATTATCAAGGCATGGCGTCCGCGTTTGCAAAAGGGGCAACCGCACCAAAACTTGTGGTGACGGTGAGCAATCCATACGCGAATCCGAAATTGTCAGGCACGACAGGTTACGAATGCAGCAAACTGCAATAATGAAAAAAGCGATGCTCTTGCATCGCTTTTTTTTATTCATCCGTTCCGCCAAATGGTTTGCGCGGGTCTTTTAACGGAATCCATGTCGCGTACGGTGTCACCGTCGGTAACGGCGTTGCGGTGGCAGTGACGCGTCGTTTTGCCAATTCAGGATTGGGCGTAAATGTTTTGTGTTGCACCATGACGCGTGCAGGACGCGGCGTGGGCGGAAACAAGCGCGTGCCAATCGCGCCAAAGACCAGCGCATTGACCAAAATACTCGCGAGGATACACGCCAACAAAATGCGAAGTCGCATGGGGCGCGATTATAACATCAGTCGCGGACTAGTCATTGCGAGCGTTAGAGTGTTGATTGGCGCAGCAATCTTTACGTGTGGAGTACACACAACGCGCTGTTTCGGGATTTGCGTGTGAGATTGCGGCGATGAACTGCATCGCATTGCAGAAACCGCTCCTCGCAATGACAACAGACCCGTCGGATTATGCTACAATGACGCGCAATGCGTTTTGATATTTTTACGTTGTTTCCCAACATGTTCGCGGGCGTGTTTGACGACAGCATTTTGCAGCGCGCGCGCGAAACGGGACGCGTCGAAATTTTTTTGCACAACATTCGCGATTACGCGCACGACAAACATCACATCACCGACGAAACGGCGTATGGCGGCGGCGGTGGCATGGTGATGAAACCCGAACCGATTTTTGAAGCGGTGGAAACAGTTTTGGGGAATGATGACGCGCCGCGCGCGCCGTTGATTTTGTTGACGCCGCAAGGGCGCGTATTCAATACCGACATTGCGCGCGAATTTTCGCAACTGCCGCGTCTGGCGTTATTGTGCGGACGCTATGAAGGGATTGACGAACGCGTGCGCGCATTGGTGACGGATGAAATTTCGATTGGCGATTATGTGTTGACGGGCGGCGAAATTCCCGCGATGGTGTTGGTGGATGCCGTGTCGCGTTTTTTGCCCGGCGTTGTCGGCGACCCGACCGCGCCGCATCAAGATTCGCACGCGACAGGTTTGCTCGAACATCCGCATTACACGCGTCCGGTGGAATTTCGCGGGATGCGCGTTCCGGACATTTTACTTTCGGGACATCACGCGCAGATTGAACGCTGGCGGCGGCACGAATCATTGAAACGCACATTGGAGCGACGACCCGATTTATTGCTGCGCGCGGTGTTGAGCGAGGATGATAAAAAATTTTTGCGCGAATTGGGTTGGACGGATGCGTAAAATTCGAGGAGGAAAAATGGCAAAGGAAAAATCAAAAAAAGCCAAAGCAAAAGCCAAAGGCGGCATCCATCAAGAAAAAATGCAAACCGCTGCCAAAGCCATGGCGGGCGCGGCACAAATGTCACGCGGCGAAGATACGTTGCTTGAAGCGAGCGAAATGAATCGTGCAAGCAAAGAGACCGCCGAGTCCGGAACAGTGAACATGCTGCATGGTTTGAGCGACCTTGACCGTTCCGAAGAAATGGAAGCGCTCGGCGACCTTGCTGCGGCGAACGCACTGCGCGACATGCAGCAAGGCGCGGCGATGCTTCAGGTTTCCGAAGACATCAGCGAGCTGTCGGCATTGGTGCGCGCGATGAGCGCGGGCGAACTCGCGCGCGGAATGGAACTCGCGGGTATGGCAGGACAAATCGGCGTGATTGGCGAAGTGATGAATGCGATGGGGATGAATTCGCTCGGCACGTTTTTGGATGAGATTGGTCTGCGGCTCAAAGGATTCGCGGTGAGTGATTTGTCGCGTGCCGGCGGCACACGCGAACTCGCGCGCGAAATCAGCGCGAGCGGTGAAACGATTGCGAATTACGGCGTTGGCGAAGTGCAAGATGGAATGGAGGCGCTGGTCGCCGCCGAATTTGCAAACGCGGCAAGTGAAGCGAGCGCGCACGCGGGGCAAGAAAAAATTGCCGAGGGGCTGGCGGAAATGGCAGCCGCCGAAAGCATTGGCGAAATGAGTCGCGCGATGGCGCAAGACGCATTGGGCGATTTGGCGGCAGGCGCGAGTACGTTGGGCGCGGCGGAATAAATTTTTTTTCCCTACATCAACGCGGGCGAATTATTTTTCCAATTCGTCCGCGTTTTCTTTTTTCTGCCAGGGCCAGCGTCCTTCGATTTCAACGACGAGTGACCAGCTTAAAAAGGTGCGAATGACGACGAGCAAGCCAAGCACAATCACATTGTCGAGCGTGGGTTCGAGCGCAACAGTGCGAATAATATCTGCCGCGACCAAAATTTCGAGTCCCAACAACAACGCGCTGCCGAGGCGCACTTTGAATTCGTGATACGCACTTTGCGCGCGTGGGCGCAGAAATGTGTCCAAGACGTACAACACCAGACCATACAGAATCGCGGCGACAATGATAATAATTGCGAGTGTTTCAATCACGAGCGACGCGAGTTCGATGTAGGGGCGGAGCAGGTTTGTAAATTCCATGAGGGAATGGTTTGGGCGCGACCTTCATCAACAACGCGCGATGAAAACCGCGTGCGCTTGTATGACGCAGTGCGTTATGAACAAGAATGGAAAAAAAGTATAGCACGGTTCTGGCGTGCGTTGCCGTTATTTTCAAAACAGCGCGGTGGAAATGTCCCCAGCAACGCGGGACAAACGACAAATGTTTTCACGCGCAATCGGTGCGATAGTGAACATGCAAAAATTGGCGGAATAAAGTATGGCGGAATCGAATTTTCCTTCGCTCGATGCGTACGCGCCGAATGAAATGGCGCGGCGCGTCGAAACTGTCGGCGTCAAAAAAGCGAATCTGGACTGGGTGACGACGCTGGCGTTGAGTATTCTCGCGGGCGCGTTCATTGCGCTCGGTGCGAATTTTGCGACGATGGTTTGGACGGACAATGGTTTGAGTTATGGATTGTCTCGGCTCGCGGGCGCGCTCGTTTTTACACTTGGGCTGATTTTGGTGATTGTCGGCGGCGCAGAACTTTTTACGGGGAATAGTCTGATTGTGATGGCGTGGGCATCGCACAAAATTTCGACGCGGCAATTGGTAAGCAATTGGACGATTGTGTATGTTGGAAATTTTATCGGCGCAGTCGCGACGGCATTTGGTTTTTATCTCGCGCGGCAGTGGACATTCGATTCGTACAAGGTTGGCGCAACCGCGTTGAACATTGCCAATGCCAAAGTGTCGTTGGATTTTGTTTCCGCGTTCATGCTCGCCGTGTTTTGCAATGCGTTGGTGTGTCTCGCCGTGTGGTTGTGTTTTAGCGCGCACTCGACGACAGATAAAATCTTGGCAATCATTCCGCCCATCGCCGCGTTTGTCGCGGGCGGCTTGGAACACTCGATTGCGAATATGTATTTCATTCCGATTGGTTTGTTTTTGAAAAATGAAACGGCAGTCTTGCAAGCGGCAAACAAAACCGCCGAGCAATTGCAAAATCTGACGTGGCAAGGATTTTTGTGGAATAACTTGCTGCCTGTCACACTGGGCAATATCGTCGGCGGCGCGCTGTTGGTCGCGGCGGTGTACTGGTTTGTATATTTGCGAAACGAGGGCGAGAATCGTCTGACGCGTTCGCTGCAAACATTCAAACGGAACGGCAAACCTGCCGCGAGTGAGTTGAAGGGACGAAAAGCGGAATCGGCACGCGAAAAAATTTCGCGGTAATTTCACATTGCGTTTGAAAGGGTTTCATCTCCCTACATACCCACGCTCGTGTAAAAGCGAGTGTGGGTATGTCTTGTTTTGTACGCCTCACAAGCGCAGGAAAGAAAACGAGACCCATTCTTGTTTAAGGAATGGGTCTCGCTGCGAATGCATTTCGAAGCAAATCGAGATTTCTGCTAGGACGATTGGATATTTCCGAAATCGCCTTTTTTGCAAAAGACCGCGCCGCCCGACCACATTTGTCCGACAAACGTTTCGCCCTTCCAACGAAATTCAATTTCATCGGTGAGCGGAATCCCCAACTTTTTTTCAATCGCAAATTTTGCGAGCGCGGCTTCGGTGTTGAGTGGAATGCCATACGTATTCGCCAACGCGATTTTTGCCGCGACGCCCAAATCAAAACCATCGAGCGCAACCGTTTTTGGCACTTGTTGAAATTTTAAAAGATACTGCACGTGTTGTTTCAACGGCAAGCCCAAGCCAACCACTTTGTCGCCGCCGGGAACAAAAATCGTGTACGCGCCTTGCTGTCCTTTTTTGGGGTCAAAACTCGAATCGCCGCTCTGGTCAAAATCTGCATAGCCCGCCGGATTCGTAAGCGCGAACGCGTCCTCGTCGCCGAAATGTTGAATCACGCGCACATTCGTCAACGCGCGTCCGCGCGCATCTTCGACGCCGACCATGATGCGAATGCCATTTTTCGCTTCGGCGGCTTCGGGGTCATTTGGATGAAGCGGGTCACGATTGTCTTGAAAATATGCTTCGACGAGACGAAACGTGGGATTGTCTGCGGCAACCAATTTGATATTCAGATTGTCGAGACGCGGGTCCCAAAAACGGACGTAAGTGGGAATTTGCTGCATGTGGTTCCTCCGTTGAAAACGCGTACTGAAGATTTCGCTCGTTACAATACGCCCGTTCAAAAAATTTTTCAAGGGGCGCGGGGGATACAAATAAAAAGGCGAGACTGAAATTTCAGTCTCACCTTCCACATCTGCTCTCACTGCTATCGGCAAAAAACATCCCTAAATACAAATCCTTTTGCATTGTCCGAACTATCACCGATGTAATACCAAGAGCCAACTTTACCCAATACTCGAACGGTCTCGCCACGCTTCACGGTACTCGAAAGATGGTTATCATCGGGGTCAGCATAAACATAAGCGGTCTCGAGGCAAATTGTTTTTGTTTCAGGTGTCATGTTTCGCCAATTTTCTGTACTCGAGGGCTGGACTTGAGGTTGGTTAGTATCTAATACAGCAGGGATAGTAAATGTGGCTTCACTTTTTGGGTCGCCAATAGGTGATGTGACATTCGCAGTAGGAGCTGGCACAAACCATAGGAAGTAAAAAATGGCGATAAAGATGATTGTAACAACAACCATCATAATTCCTATGATAACCCACTGTCCAGTTGAAAAACATTTAGCTCTCGCTAGCTTGGGTGATTTATTAAAGATTCCTGTCTTTTGAATTGTTGGAGTGACAAGAGGTAAATCACGTCCACAATAACGGCAAACCCTTGCGTCGCGCTTTATCAGTTCCGCGCAATGAGGACATTTCTTGAGTTCTCCCGCGCGTAACTGTTTCCATTCAAACTCTTTTTGTTCACTTTGGAGTTGTTGAGGTGTAGTTGAACTGACTGCAGCAATCAATATCCCAATTGGACCCAAGAGAACGCCAATAGCAAAACCGCTGCATCCTGATCGTCCTTTTGAACTGTAGATAGCACCGGCAATCAATCCACACGCAAACCAGAAAATTAGAAGTGTTGTAAAAATATCCATTTTTATGGTCGTTGAATCAGAGAGAGAAAATGTTTTCTCAGTCAAATCAAAAGAAAAATTGCTTTGAGTATTTTGCCCAGAACTTTTGCAATCTCTCTGTCAAGTTATTCATCTCGTCTGCTAAATCATTAATCTCAGTTACAGTAACTTCGGGCATATCTAATTGCAGTCCCTTTTTCGGTTTTGCACTAATTTTTATGCGTTTTGGAGTCACGGACGGGTCAGCAGAAAGTATCCACCCCGAATGCGAGTACGTATTGCGTTTTAATTGTAAGTCTTCCGCTACCTTCGTAATGTCTCTCACTTCTTTGAGCCACTTGCCTTCAGGAACTTTCAGGGATTGTAACCTGTAACTATAAATTGTCATGAACGCAGAGACTTTTTGTGGGAAGGACATTTCTGAGGCAAGCATTTGACCAACACGTTGTTCAGGAGAGACAGCAACCTGAAGCGCGAACAAAAAATTATATTCCAAAATAGCAAAATTTGCCGTCATACGCCCTAAAGCCCGGAGATATTCGTCGCTTAATTCAATCATATATGGCTCCTAAAAGATTCTCTGATTGAACGAGTCACTCTACGCAGTGCGGCAATTAAAAACTATTTCAAAATTGAAACTCGCGTCGCCCTCGCATAACGCACGCAATCACTTTACAATTCTATCACGCACGCATTGACCGCGCCGATGAATCTCAAACTGCCCGCGACTGATAATTTGGCGCCTCGCGCGTAATCGTCACATCGTGCGGATGCGATTCAATCAAGCCCGCGTTCGTGATGCGGCGCAACCCGCTCAAAACTGCAATCCCTTTACTTCCTCTCTCAAGCGCGCTATCTCATTCTCGGAATCCTGTTTTTCTTGCGCGCGCGCTGCCAGGTCTGCCGCGATTTTTTCCTGCGCGATGGCATACTTGTGATTGATTTCGGCAACCAATTCTTTTTGCAAGTCCAACTGCTGCTGCTTGTCATCGCTCGCGCTCATCTCTACAAGAATTGTGTCGTCCACAATTGTGGAACGGCGGCGTGTGCTGTCGGTCGCCCCGCTCTTGACGGTTTGTTCGTACAACAATTTCCAATCGTATTCGGGCATTGCCGAGAGACGAAAACTGTAACGGTAAAGTTTTGAGTTCGGAATTGGGTCAACACTATTTCCGCCCATGCCGACAATTTGAATGTTTGATGACATCGTAACCTCCGTGAATTTCAAATGACAATGTGATACGAGAACTATTATCGCATGTAATAGAGTTGGGCGAAAGATACGCGCGATAAAAAATCCGCTCATCTTGGACCGATGAACGGACTCGCACTGCAAAAATTTCATCCACGCCGCGATTCAACGTTCGGCGCGCACTCACTTCAAATTTACGCTAAACGTGATTGATAGTTTGGCGCCTCGCGCGTAATCGTCACATCGTGCGGATGCGATTCAATCAAACCCGCGTTTGTGATGCGGCGCAGTTTTGTTTTCGTGTGCAAATCTTTTAAGGTTGCGGCGCCCGCGTAGCCCATCCCCGAACGCAAGCCGCCGACGAGTTGATAGATATAATCGTGCGCGGTGCCGCGATACGGGACCATTCCTTCGATGCCTTCGGGAACCAATTTGCCCGAACCGTTTTGTCCCGACGCGTATCGGTCTGCCGCAAAACGACTTGACATTGCGCCCATCGAACCCATGCCGCGATACATTTTGAATTGACGCCCTTCGTACAAAACGAGTTCGCCCGGCGATTCTTCCAGACCCGCGAGCAGACTGCCGAGCATCACCGCGTCCGCGCCTGCCACAATCGCTTTTACAATATCGCCGCTGTATTTGATGCCGCCATCCGCAATAATCGTCGCGCCGCGTTTGTGCGCCGCGCGTGCACATTCCCAAATCGCGGTCATTTGCGGCATCCCCGCGCCCGAAATCACACGCGTCGTACAAATCGAACCCGCGCCGACGCCGACTTTTAAAACGTCCGCGCCTGCGTCGAGCAAAAGATTCACACCTTCTTCGGTCACCACATTTCCCGCAATCACGGACACGCCGCGCCAATTTTGTTTGATGCGTTTAATCGCATTCACCACGCCCGCCGAATGTCCGTGCGCGGTGTCAACGACAAGTACATCCACTCCTTTATCAATCAACAACTCGACGCGCGTTTCCAAATCCGCGCCGACGCCTACCGCCGCGCCCGCGAGCAATCGTCCGCGCGCATCCGTTGCCGCGTGTGGATAATCGCGTTTCTTTTGAATATCCTTGACCGTGATGAGTCCTTTCAACACCCCCCCCTCATCCACGAGCGGCAATTTTTCGATGCGATATTTTTGCAGAATCGCTTTCGCTTGTTCGAGCGTTGTGCCAACATGACTTGTAATCAATTTTTCGCGCGTCATGAAATCACTAACAGGACGCGACAAATCGGACGGCTCGACAAAACGCGTATCGCGATTCGTGAGAATGCCGACAAGTCGGTTTCCATTCTCTGTGATTGGCACGCCGCTGATGCGATAGCGCGCCATCATTTCTTCCGCTTCGTTCAATGTCGCATCCGGTGAAAGCGTAATCGGGTCCACAATCATTCCCGATTCCGAACGTTTCACTTTTTCCACTTCCTCCGCTTGCGCTTGCGGCGAAAGATTGCGATGCAAAATTCCAACTCCACCTTCGCGCGCCAACGCAATTGCCATGCGCGCTTCGGTCACCGTATCCATCGCGGCGGACAATAACGGAATGTTCAAACACAACGTATCGGTCAAACGCGTTTGCACATTCGTCTGGTCGGGAAGCACTTCGGTATAACCCGGCACAATCAGCAAATCGTCAAACGTCAACGCGTCGAGTTGTTGAAAAATTTGGTCGTTCATGTTGGGGAGTCGAGAGTCGCTAGTCGTTAGTCGCTAGTATGCGTTGATTGACTAGCGACTATTTACTAACGACTAAAGACTAATGTCTAAAATGTCTCACACCCGTCAGCACCATTGCGATATTGTTTGCATCCGCGACGGCGAGGGAATCTGCATCGCGCACACTGCCGCCGGGGTGAACAATCGCGGTGATGCCTGCGCGCGCGGCAACTTCCACCGAATCGGGGAATGGAAAAAACGCGTCGCTTGCGAGTACCGCACCGCGCGATTTTTCGCCTGCGCGCTCTGTCGCAATTTTTACACAGTCCACGCGGTTCGGTTGTCCGCCGCCGATGCCGACAGTGGCGACGCCATTTTCAAAATTACGCGCGAAAACAATCGCATTCGATTTCACATGCTGACACGCTTTCCACGCGAATTTCAACGCGCGCAATTCGGCATCACTCGGCGCGCGTTTTGAAATCACTTTCCATTCCGTTTCAAGCAGGTCGCCGAAATCCACATCTTGTTTCAAAATTCCGCGCGTAATCGTTCGCAATTCATAACGCGGTTCGATTTCTAAATCGGGCATTTCGACGAGCCGCAAATTTTTTCGTTTCGCTAAAATTTCGCGTGCCTCGTCCGTGAACGCGGGCGCGGCAATACATTCCACAAACAATTCGCCTAACGCATTCGCCGTTTCCGCATCGAACGCGCGATTCGCCGCAATCACGCCGCCGAACGCTGAAATCGGGTCCGACGCGCGTGCGTGTTCAAACGCATCGCACAAATTTTTTGCGGACGCCATTCCGCATGGCGAAAGATGTTTCACAATCACGATGCTCGTTTCGTTGAAGCTCACTACACCGCGCCACGCCGCATCGAGGTCAAGCAGATTGTTGTACGACAATTCTTTGCCCTGCAATACGCGCCCGCCCAACGCGCCGCCGTTCCGCTCAAACGAATACAACGTCGCGCGCTGATGCGGATTTTCGCCATAACGCAATGTTTGTACTGAGTACGCGGTGATTTGTAAAGGAGCGGGAGATGGGGGATGGGCGTTCAGCAAATACGTGTGAATCGCGGTGTCATAATGGGACGTAAGCGCGAATCCCTTCACCGCCAAATTTCTGCGCGTATCCTCTTTCACTCCTCCCTCGCGCAATTCCTGCAAAACATTTTCATAATCGTTCGGGTCACACAACAGCGTCACGCGCTGAAAATTTTTCGCCGCCGCGCGAATGAGCGTTACGCCGCCAATGTCAATGTTCTCAATCGCGTCGTCGAGCATCACATTCGGTTTCGCAACCGTTTCCTCGAACGGATACAAGTTCACCGCGACGAGGTCAATGTAATCCCAATTCAACTGCTGCAATTCTTTAAGGTCGCTTTCCGTGCTGCGCGCGAGGAGTCCGCCGTGAATCGCTGGATGCAATGTTTTCACACGTCCGCCGAGAATTTCGGGCGACTGTGTATATTCCGCGACTTCGGTTACGGGAATCGCGTTTTCGCGTAACGCGCGCGCGGTGCCGCCGGACGCAATCAACGTCCAGCCCAATTCGTGCAGCCCGCGCGCAAAGGGAATGAGATTTGTTTTGTCGTGAACGGATAAAATTGCTTTAGGCATTTACCTTTACCTCACATAATTGTTCTAGCGTGCTGACCAACAACCGATGCTCGACTTGATGAATTCGCGTTTCCAAACTTTCGAGCGTGTCGTCTTTTTCAATCGGCACAATTTCTTGGGCGAGTACGGGACCGTTGTCCACGCCTTCATCGGGAACGAGATGCACCATGACCCCCGTGTGTGAAATTTCGCTGCGTTGAAACGCGTCAAACGCGCGCTCAATGGCGTGCGTGCCGGGAAATGTACCGGGCAGCGCGGGATGCAGATTTACGACGCGATTTGGAAATCTGTCGAGAAACGCGGACGATAAAATTCGCATCCAACCCGCGAGGATGACAAAATCGGGTTCGTATTGCGCGACGAGTTCTGCAAGTTCCGCGTCATACGCGCGGCGTTCTTGTTCGCGCGGTTTCGTTTTTAATATCGCGCGAACATTCGCACGCCGCGCCCGCGTCAATCCGAACGCGTCCGCTTTGTTGGAAATCACTGCAACAACCCGCGCGTTCAATTCATCACTTGCGCACGCGTCAAGAATTGCTTGCAAATTCGAGCCATTGCCGGAAATCAAAACTACCAATCGTTTCATTGCAAATTCACGCGATGTTCGCCTTGAATCAACTCACCAATCACAAACGATTCTTCGCCTAGCGCATCTTGAAAATCTCGCGCATCCTCTTTCGCCACAATCGCAATCATGCCGATTCCCATATTGAACACGCGAAACATTTCTTGGGTGGGAATTTCGCCGCGCTGTTGAACTAATTGGAACAATGGTGGAATTTGCCATGTGTGGAGATGAATGTTTGCAGAAATATTTTCAGGCAATACGCGCGGCAGGTTTTCGATGATACCGCCACCCGTAATGTGCGCTAATGCTTTTATTGGTGACGATAGTGTTAGAAATTTCTCCAACACAGGCAAATACGAACGATGGGGCGCAAGCAGCGCATTTTGTAATGGTTCACCCAATTCCGAAAAAATTGTATCCAACGGAACATCTTGAAAAATTTTCCGTATCAATGAATACCCGTTCGTGTGCGCGCCCGACGATTTCAAACCAATCAATACATCACCCGCACGAACTTGGCGCGGCAAAACATTTTCGCGCTCCACAATTCCCACAATCGTTCCCGCGACATCAAATTCATTTTCCAAATACACACCGGGCATTTCCGCCGTTTCGCCGCCCAACAACACACAATTTGCATCGCAACACGCATTCGCCATGCTCGTCACAATCGCCGCGACATTTTCAGGAATCAATTTGGAACTTGCAATGTAATCCATAAAAAATAACGGACGCGCGCCTTGCACCAAAATGTCGTTGATGCAGTGATTCACCAAATCACGTCCGATGTTTTCAAAACAATTCGCCTGCGCGGCGATTTTGACTTTGGTGCCGACGCCATCCGTTGACGCGACGAGAACGGGCGCGCGCATCTTTTGTAAATCACTAGCGTCGAACAGTCCACCAAACGCGCCAATGCCCGCGAGTACATTTTTGTTGTACGTCCCGCGTACATGCTCGCGCATCAACTCCACCGCGCGATTGCCCGCGTCAATGTTCACACCGCTTTCGGAATATGCAGAACTCATAATTATTTTGGGCGCGGATACACGCGGATTTTCGCGGATTTATTTTTCCGCGTTTATCCGCGCCAATCCGCGTCCAATCAATGCCTTTTGCCCAATGTCGCGCCGATAGTGCATTCCTTCAAATCGAATCGGACGAATCGCCGCGTATGCAGTATCCAACGCGTCGCCTAGATTTTTTCCCATGCCCGTCACACACAACACACGTCCGCCGTTCGTCAGCACTTGTCCGTCATGCAATTTCGTTCCCGCGTGAAAAATCATCGCGTTCCGATTTTGCATCGCGTCAAGTCCGTGAATGGGAATTCCCGTCGCGTGCTTTCCGGGATAACCGCCCGATGCAAGCACCACGCACGCCGCCGCACCGCGTTTCCATTTCACCTCACACTGCGCGAGCGTTCCGTCCACACACGCTTCAAACACGTCGAGCAAATCACTTTCCAACAGCGGGAGAATCACTTCTGCCTCGGGGTCACCGAAACGACAATTGAATTCCAACACGCGCGCGCCGTCGGTTGTCAACATCAAACCCGCGTACAACACGCCGACAAACATTCGCCCTTCCGCGCGCAAAACATCAATCGTCGGCTGCAAAATATCGCGCGTAATTTCATCCAAAAAATTTTCTGAAACATTGACCGGCGCATACGCGCCCATGCCACCTGTATTTGGTCCCAAATCATTGTCGAGCAAACGTTTGTGGTCTTGCGCGGGCGGCATCGCTTTCACCACGTATCCATCGCTGAACGCAAGCACAGAAACCTCTTCTCCACTCAATCGTTCCTCAACCACCACCGCATCGCCCGCCGCGCCAAATTCGTGTTCGAGCATGATTTGACGCAGTGCGTCACGCGCCGCGTTGAGTGACTCGGGCAGAATCACACCTTTGCCCGCCGCGAGTCCCGATGCTTTAATCACTATCGGATAGTCAACACTTTCCACATGACGCACTGCGTCATCGAAATTCGAAAACGTTTCATAGCGCGCGGTAGGAATGTTGTGCCGCCGCATGAAATCTTTGGCGAACGCTTTCGACGATTCAATCTCCGCCGCGTTTTGATTCGGACCAAAGACGCGTATGTTTTGCGCGCGCAGCGCATCTGCCAAACCTGCGGCGAGCGGCGCTTCGGGTCCAATCACAATCAATTCAATTTTTTCCTCGCGCGCGAGTTTGAGCGATCCCGCGTAATCATCGGGCGCAATCGCAATGTTTTGCGCTAGACGCGCGGTGCCCGCGTTGCCTGTTGCAACAAATAATTTTTCAACACGCGGCGATTGTTTCAATTTCCACGCAAGCGCATGTTCACGCGCGCCGTTGCCAATAATCAAAACATTTGTCATTCGTCGTTCGTCACCCCGCCAACGCCTTTTCAAACCCCGTCTTGACATGCGCCCTATCAATTTCCAACGGGTACACGCCCGTAAAACACGCGTTGCAATATCCTTCGCGGCGTCCTACCGCCCGCATCATTCCTTCGACGGATAAAAAGTGTAACGAGTCCGCGCCGATGTAATCGCGAATTTCTTCCACCGTGTGTTTGTGCGCGATGAGGTTGTCATACGTTCCCATATCCACGCCCATATAACACGGATGCGCGATAGGCGGACATGTAATACACACATGCACTTCGCGCGCGCCCGCATTGCGCAAAAGTTTTACGAGCGGACCCGATGTATTGCCGCGCACGATGCTGTCGTCAATCATAATCACACGCTGCCCGCGCAAATTTTCTTCGAGCGCGTTGAATTTCAATGCGATGCCTTGTTTGCGTAACGAATCTGTCGGTTGAATGAACGTGCGCGCAATGTAGCGATTTTTGGTGAACCCTTCGTTGTACGGAATTTTCGATTCACGCGCGTAACCAATCGCCGCAGGCATGGAAGAATCGGGAACAGGCACAACGACGTCCGCTTCAATCGGCGCTTCTCGTGCAAGTTCTTCGCCCAATCGCTGCCGCACATTGTGAACGCGCTGTCCATCCCAAAACGAATCGGGACGCGAAAAATAAATGTGTTCAAAAATACAGCGCGCCAATTGCGGCATCGGCGCGAGTCCTTGCCGAAAACGCAACACCGTATTACTCAACGTCACAATCTCGCCCGGTTTCACTTCACGAATTTCATCACAGCCCAATGTTTTCAGCGCGCCCGTTTCCGAAGCCGCCGCATGTCCGCCGCTCGGCAAACGTCCCACACTCAACGGACGAAAACCCCACGGGTCACGCACCGCGAAAACTTGGTCACGCGTGAGAATGACGAGCGAATACGCGCCGTGCCACTGCGGCATCGTGTTCGCAATGCGTTCTTCCCACGTGTCGCCTTCCGCGCCCGCGAGCATCATCGTCATCACTTCACTGTCCGATGACGATGACAAACCGACGCCGCGCTGCAAAACGTTTTGGCGCAAATCCATCGCGTTCACCAAATTGCCATTGTGCGCGACGGCGAGCGGACCGTGAAATGTTTCCACCATAAACGGACCCGCGTTGCGGCGATGCGATGAACCTGTCGTAGAATAACGCGTGTGTCCAATCGCGTAATGTCCTTCGAGATGCGAGAGATTTTCGGAATTGAAAACTTGCGCGACGAGTCCCGCGTCTTTGTGCAAACGCATCGCGCCGCCATCCGAAACCGCAATGCCCGCCGCTTCTTGTCCGCGATGCTGCAGCGCGTACAAACCAAAAAAAATCATCCGCGCCACATCTTCATTCGGCGCAAAGACGCCAATCACACCGCACTCTTCGTGAGGTTTGTCGTGTTCGTTCATTTTCTTTGAAACCACAGATAACGCGGATTGAACGGATTTTCTCTATCCGCAGAATCCGCGTTATCCGTGGTAAATCTCCTGCACTTGCGCCAATTTTTCATCGCGCGTTTTCTCACCACTTGCCACAATCGTTACATGTCCCAGCTTGCGTCCCGCGCGCGCGGCTTTGTCGTACAAATGAATGTGCGCGTCGGGGATTTTCAACAGTGCGTCAATATCAGGCAACTCACCGATGAAATTTACCATCGCACTGTAACCACGCGTTTCCGTTGAACCGAGCGACATTCCCAAAATTGCGCGCGCGTGATTTTCAAATTGACTTGTCACCGCGCCTTCAATCGTCCAATGTCCCGAATTGTGAACGCGCGGCGCCATTTCATTCGCCAACAATTCATCGCCCACTTGGAAAAATTCAATCGCCAACACGCCGACATAGTTCAATGTGTCAAGAACGCGCTGTGCGTACTCTTGCGCGCGTTTGTCATTTCGAGGCGGAGTTGCGATGCCGTTCATCGCCGAAATCTCGGTTGGTGCTCCCAAACCAGCGTTTGGGCGAAATCTCGCGGGCGCGAGCGACAACCTTAAAATTCCGTCGCGATGAAAATTTTCGACGAGCGGATAAAAAACACATTTGCCATCTTGTCCGCGCACTGCCAGAATCGAAACCTCGCGCGTGAAATTCACAAATTGCTCCAGAATCAACGAATCATTTCTCAGTTCACTCCACACGCGTTCGATTTCATCGCGCGAACGAATCAAAAATTGTCCCTTGCCGTCGTACCCAAGTCTTCGCGTTTTCAAAACAGCTGGCAAACCAATTTCAGCGATTGCATTTTTCAAATCAATGAACGAATCTACTCGCGCAAATTTCGGCGTGGGAATTTCCAAAGAATTGAAGAATGTTTTTTCCACAAAACGGTCTTGCGACACGCGCAGCGCGTCAGTCGGCGGAAAAATTTTTGTGAATTGTGAAAGAAACTGCGCGGACGCAACAGGCACATTTTCAAATTCGTAGGTCACCACATCCGATTCGCGCGCGAGTTGTTCCAACGCGCGTTCGTCGTCGTACGCGCCGCAAATTTGCTTTGCCAAATGCGACATCGGCGCGTCGGGCGCGGGGTCCAGAAAGGTCACGCGCGCGCCGAACGGATACGCTGCCAACGCAATCATTCGCCCAAGTTGCCCACCGCCGATGATGCCGATGCGTTTCATTTGCTTGGGTCGGGATTCTCCAACACTGTCCGCGTCTGCGCGTTTCGATACACGCGTAACGCCTCACGAATCTCCGCGAATTTAATTCCCAACAATTCCGCCGCGAACAACGCCCCGTTCACCGCGCCCGCGCGTCCAATCGCAAACGTCGCAACGGGAACGCCCGCAGGCATTTGCACAATCGAGAGCAACGAGTCCATTCCGTGCAATGCTTTCGATTCGACGGGAACGCCCAACACAGGCAATATCGTTTTCGATGCGAGCATTCCGGGCAAGTGCGCCGCGCCGCCTGCGCCCGCGATAATGACATGCAAACCGCGCGCCTCCGCACTCGTCGCGTATTCAAATAACAAATCGGGCGTGCGATGCGCGGACACAACGCGCGTTTCATACGGAATGTTGAGCGCGTCCAAAGTTTGCGCGGCGTGCTGCATCGTTTCCCAATCGGAACGCGAGCCCATCACAACGCCAACAAGAATACTCATTTTTGAATGACTCCCGCGCGTTGCAAATTTTCAAACAAACGCGGTTCAATCGGATATTCGCCCGCGTCAAAAATTTTCCCAGTGAGCATTTCGTAAATCGCGATGTAACGCTCGCTTGCTTGAATCCACAAGTCATCGGACATCTTTGGCGGTTCGCCGTCGCCGCGATAATTTTTTTGCGCGTACGCGAGACGAACAAATTCTTTGTCGAAATTTTCTGGCTCGTCGCCGTTTTCAAAACGCGTCGCATACGAATCCGCTTTCCAAAAACGCGACGAATCGGGCGTATGAATTTCGTCAATTAACAAAATCGTTCCATCTTTCGCCCGTCCAAATTCATATTTCGTATCCACCAAAATCAAACCCGCGCGTTTTGCAATTGCTTGTCCGCGTTGAAACAATTCGAGCGCCGCGTCCACCACGCGATACCACGTCGGCGCATCCAAATAATTTTCACTCACAACTTGCGCGGACGTTAAACGTTCATCATGCGCGCCCGCATCGCCTTTTGTCGTCGGCGTCACAATCGGCTGCGGCAACGCTTGATTTTTTTTCAACCCTTCGGGAAAACGATACCCATAAATTTCACGTTCACCCAAATTGTAGCGATACCACAACGCCGTCGTCGTCACGCCCGTAATGTAACCACGCACCACCACTTCCACGCGAAACGGTTCCGCCGCGCGTGCAACGAGCGCGTTTGGGTCGGGAATGGATAACGCGTGATTTTGAATAATGTCGCGCGTTTGCCCGAACCACCACGCCGCGAGTTGATTCAGCACTTGTCCCTTGTACGGCACGCACGCGAGAATTCTATCAAACGCAGATAAGCGGTCCGTTGTGACAAACAAAATTTTGTCGTCGTCCAAAGGATACGCGTCCCGCACTTTGCCCGCGCGTTTGTTGGGCAATGGCAGATTGGTCTCATTCAACGCGAACGGCAACGCCGCGCGAATTTGTTCAGACGACACACTCATGAATTCTTTGCGCCTTTGCGTCTTGGCGTGAGGTTATAACGCGGCGGCATAGCGCACTCCATTTTCAAATAAACTCAATCCCAATTGTCCGCGTTCACCGCGCGTGTGGCGCGGATGTTGAAAATTAAAAATATGGTCTTCGGGATGCGGCATCAAACCCAACACATTGCCGCGTTCGTTGCACACACCCGCAATGTCGCCGAGCGAACCGTTCGGATTGAACGGATACGCGCCGTTCGCTGGCTCACCATTTTCGCAAACATAGCGCAGCGCGATTTGCTCGTTCGCGCGCAGCGTTTCCAAGTCAGCATCATTCGCCAACTGAAAATTTCCTTCACCATGCGCGATGGGACAGTAAATCAATTCGTTCAATCCGCGCGTCCACACACATTTTTGCGAGACAGGCTTCAACATCACCCAACGACACTCAAAGTGACCGCGTTCGTTGAACGTCAATGTCGCTCCAATTCTCGTTTCTCGTTTCTCGCTTCTCGCTTCTGGTAGAATCCCCGCCTTCACCAACGCCTGAAATCCGTTGCAAATTCCAATCACAGGTTTCCCCTGGTCAATAAATTCATTCACTGCGTCGGCGACATACAAGTTCAAATCGAGCGCGAGCAATTTCCCCGCGCCGAGCGCGTCTGCATTCGCGAATCCGCCGGGCAGCACGAGCAGTTGATAGTCACGCCAATCTTTTTCTCCCGTGCGCAATTGTGTGAGAGGAACGATTTCGGGTAATGCGCCCGCGTGTTCGAGCGCGAACGCAGCTTCGTGGTCGCGGTTCGTACCGGTGGCGTGGAGGATGAGAGCGCGAGGAATCATAATTAGAGATTAGAGACTGGAGATTGGGGATCGGTTGAATGTTTGCGCAAGTTCGTCCACATTCAACGCAATCAATTTTTCATTCGCGTCAAAAATTTCCAATGTTTGATTTTCTGTCACGCGTCCAATGCGCGTACATGCGTGCGAAAAATTCTTGAAATAATTTTCAAACGACTCACAATCGTTCGTCGCAACTTCAATTAGCAAACAACCATTCGTTTCTGCAAACAACGTTTCCGCGTTATCAATTTCGACAGTCATTCCCAACCGTCCGCCGATGCACATTTCCGCCGCGCTGACGGCGAGACCGCCTTCGCTCAAATCGTGACACGCGCGCACGAGTCCCGCGCGCATCGCTTGATGCAACGCGCGGTAAATGCGCGACATTTCGGGTGAAAGCGTTGGAACGAATGAATCATCATGCGAAAAAATTCCAACGCGATAAATAAAATTCCCTGCCGTTTTCAAATCCATCGTCACCGCGTCATTCACATCGTCAATGATGCCAATTGCCGAAATCAAAAGTGTCGGTGGAATCGCGTGGCGCTGTCCATCCGCGCCGAGATATTCATTGTTTAACGAATCTTTTCCCGAAATGAATGGGGCATGGAACAACAGCGAGCCATCGTAACAACCGCGCGCTGCTTCCACCAACGCGCCGAGTGTTTCGGGACGTTTCGGGTCCCCCCAACAAAAATTATCGAGCAGCGCGATGCGTTCGGGGTCCGCGCCAACAGCAACCGCGTTCCGAATTGCTTCGTCAATTACGCTCAACGCCATGCGATACGCGTCGTGTTTGCCGTATTCGGGGTTGAGACCAGCTGACAAAACAATGCCGCGCGTTCCTTTTGTCCCAAGCGGTTTCAACACCACCGCGTCCGACGGCGCGTCATTGCACAATCCCGTCAATGGTTTGACGACAGTGCCGCCTTGCACCTCATGGTCATAAATGCGAATCACGTCGGCTTTGGACGCGGTATTTGGATGCGCGAGAAACGCGAGTAACTGTTGGTTGAGATTGGAGATTGGAGACTGATTACTGATTACTGATGACTGTTGACTGTTGACTGTTGACTGTTGACTGATAACCGCTTTCAACTCGCGCTGCGGAATTCCGTGATGCAAAAAATCATTTTCCAAATCCAACACAACGCGATTCGCGTAACGCACGACAATGTGTCCACTATCATTGAACGCGCCAATGTCGGTGAGTTCGACGTTGTACGTGTCGCATAATTTTTGCAGCGCCGCGACATTTTTTTCGGGAACCGCAAGCACCATTCTCTCTTGCGCTTCGGACAACCAAATCTCCCACGGCGCGAGACCGGGATATTTCAAACGCACGTTTTGTAAGTCCACATTCGCGCCCGTCTCGCTCGCCATTTCGCCGACGGCAGACGAAAGTCCGCCCGCGCCGCAATCCGTAATCGCGTGATATAAATTTTCGTCGCGCGCGCGTGTGATGACTTCAATCAAACCTTTTTCCGTAATCGGGTCACCGATTTGTACCGACGCGCCCGCCACCTCGCCTGTCTGCGCGTCCATTGTCATTGACGAAAACGTCGCGCCGCGCAAACCATCGCGCCCCGTGCGTCCGCCGAGAACGATTACGCGGTCATCTTTTTGTGGCATGCGCGGATGATTATTTTTTGGCGCGATGCCGACGCAACCGCAAAACACGAGCGGGTTCGCGGTGTAACCTTCATCGTAATATATCGCGCCGCTGACGGTGGGGATGCCGATTTTGTTGCCGTAATCTTGGACGCCCGCGACGACGCCCGAACGGATGACGCGCGGATGCAAAACGCCCTCGGGTAATTTTTCCGCGTCCACATTTTGTGGACCAAAACACAGCACATCGGTCGCCGCAATCGGTTTCGCGCTCACACCCAAGACATCCCGTATCACGCCGCCGACGCCCGTATTTGCGCCGCCGAATGGTTCAATCGCGGACGGATGATTGTGCGTTTCCACTTTGAAAGAAACTTCAAACTCGTCGTCAAAATCAATAATGCCCGCATTGTCCACAAATGCCGAACGCACAAACGGCGCGTTGATTTTTTCCGTCGCCGCGCGCAAATACGTTTTCAAAACTCCATCGATTGGGGAGATTGGAGATTGGAGATTGGAGATTGGGGACTGTTGACTGTTGACTGTTGACTGGATACTGATTTTCGCTTTGAACGTTTTATGCACACAATGTTCGCTCCACGTTTGCGCGAGCATTTCAAATTCAACGTCGGTGGCTTCGCGTCCGACTGCGCGATAATAATTTTGAATCGCGCGCATTTCGTTCAAATCGAGCGCGGCGCGGCGTTCGTTCGAGAGTTGTAACAATTCATCGTCAGAGAGTTCGGTAATTGAAATCGTTTCGACAATTCCCGATGCGTGCGCGTCTTGTGGAAAGGTCGGTTCGATTTCACCGAGCGCGTAATGTTGAATCACATCGTTGGCGAGAAGACGACGCGCGAGCAAATGCAATTCGTTTTCGGTGAGGGGCTGCTCTGTTTTGCCGTGTACGATAAAGCGTTGTCCTGTCGCCGCTTGTTCCACATTTGGAATGCCCAACGCGTGCGCCGCTCGAACAATTTCGTGTGCAACGGAATCGGTGACGCCGGGACGGAACGCGACTTCAATGACTTGAGCGTCATGCTTTTCGTTTCCATTGCGCCATGAAAATTTTTGCGTGACGGAATCGGTGAGCAATTCATTTGCCAAACGCGCTAAATCGTTTTCACTCAATGCGCCTTGCAAAAAATACAAGTCGCTTTTTTCAATCTGCGCGATGTGTTCCAAACCGAGCGCGTGCGCGTCGGCGACAAGCGCGCGCGCATTTGTAGCAACACGTGGGGAAACAACAAGACAGTGAATTGGCGATTCGGTCATAAAGAAAAAAAATAGAGAGCCACCAAGCATGGCTCTCTAGAGATTTACAAGGGCAATGAAATTGCAAACGCGCGGCGCGCGGCGGATGCAGCAGGGCATTTTGACTGACGGAAAGAAAAATTGGTGCAGCATGTTCGTCCGAGAAAATTTTTGTTCGGAACGCAACGCCACTGTTGCTGCAATTTACTTGACGGGCAAGAATTTTGCGTGCAGCCTCTTTGCTGTCAGGGGAAAAAAGATTCGTTGGTTATTCTATGCGTGAATGAGGCATTGTCAAACGCGCCGCTGTCGCTTGTAAATCTTGTTTGCGCGCGCGGATTCGATTATCATGCAGCCCGCCATCGCAAGCACAAGGACTGGAACGAGGCAAGTTGTCGGAAGGAAAAATGATGCGGCGTTTTTTTCAAGAGTCTCTCGGTACGGGACCGACACGACTGCAGGTCGGATTGTGGTTCGTCATTTTCGGACTGACACTCTGGTTGCTCGTGTCTGACTGGAACAGCTATCGTGTGGGCACGTACGGTGATGAAGGCTCGTACATTGCGGCAACCGATTCGCTGGTGAAACGAATTCCGTACGGAACTTTATTGGACCCCAATCGTCAAGAACCGACCCAATTTCCTTTTTTGTTTCCGCTCTTGCTTGCGCCGTGGCGTGTATGGTTTCCGCATACGCTGGATGCATTACGCATTGTGCCAATGGTCGCCACACTGGGGGTAGTACTTGTTTTGTTTTGGGGCTGGCGTTGGCTTGGACGCGGCTTGTCGTGGTGGTGGGGTTTGGCAGTCACCGCACTCATGGCGCTTTCGCCGGTGACAATTTTGCACGGGCGCGCCGTCATGGCGGAAGCGCCCTTTATGTTGTTCACACTGCTCTTGATTCTGTGGGTGGAACGTGTGGTCGAACGTTCACCGCGCGCGTGGGGAATTTTATTTGGCTTGGGCGCGGTAGCAATGGTGTACACGCGCACTATCGGGTGGATTTTTCTCGTTGTATTGCTCCTGTATCTGGGGTGGAAACTGCGCGCACGCGCGATTCAACCAATGGGTGCGGCATTGATGACGGCTGTGGTGGTGTTGGGAATCGTTTTAGCCGCGACGACGGTGCAAGCCCAAGACCTTCTTCCACAAGAATATTTGATGCAATATTCGGATTTGGTCAATGGTGTAGGGCGTCCGGCAGTGGCGCCCGACACGAATGAGACAACCACTCCCGTTAACCCAACAAATAATAACGCGCGCACGCCACTTCCTGTGAAATACTTGGACGCGCTCCGGGTTTCGGTGTTGAATCATTTGGATATTGCGGACAAATTGCCGTATCAACTGGAACGCGTCGTCATTGACACGACCGAACGGTTCCATGTTTCCTTTTTGCGGTATGTGCCGATTTTGTTTGCTCTGGGAGTATGCGTGGCAGGCGCGTGGTCTTGGGTACGACGAACCGGTGTTACGGCTTTTCAATTGGTGGCACCGCCGTATTTTGGCGCGCTGTTGTTGTGGGCGTGGAATGGTTCGCGGTTGATGTATCCGATTCAACCGCACCTTTTTTTGGCGTTGCTGCTGGGCGTACTGGCAGTCGCAGCGCGCGGTTCCAGAACATTCGCGCGGCTCGCGGTCATTGGAATGACGGTGTTGATTTTGTTCGGGTGGGTCTGGTTGGGTCTGCGGCTCAACGCGACGATGCTTTTGCCTGAAGACCCCTATGCGCGTGCCGGACTTTTGCAACAGTACATTCCTCCCGACGCGGTGGTCCTAAGTTCACGCGCGGAAAACGATTATTTGTATATGCCCAATCCATTCCTTGAGGTGCCGCGCGATATCAGAACGAGCAATGATGTTGCGACAATGCTCGTGCGGCACAAGATTGAATATGTAGTGGCTGTGGCGGGGCTGACTCCGACGCAAGAAAATGATAATTTGCGCGTCGGCAGAGTGCGACGCTTTGTACTTGTGTTGCAGCCACTGATCCAAAAAGCGGTTGTGTCCGAACTCTATTTTGATACCAAAGGGGATGTGGCAATTTATCGCGTTGACCTCGCGGCGGCAGAAAAATACGCGCGTTAAGCGCGCGCGTCTATGATACAATCGGCGACATAGTATCCTCCGTGCATAATCACGCGGCAGATTTTGCTTGGCACAACTGAACAAAAAATGAATAGCGAATGGTCTGGCAGACGCGCTGCGCTTTACATACAATCGGCGACGAAAGAAAATTACACAGCGGCGTTTTGGAGCAAACATGATTGATACCCTCGCACTCGTGTTCGGAATCATTTATTTAGGCGTGGGCATAGTCGGATTCGTACTCGCCCCGAATGGCGGTTTGCTGCTTGGCATCTTCGAGGTGAACGCCTTTCATCATGTGTTTCACATCGGCGTCGGCGCGCTCGGCATTTTCGCAGGATGGAAAAAAATGGGACGCCTCTATTGTCGTTTGGTTGGAGGCGTTTTATTTTTTCTCGGCGTGCTCGGTTTCGTAGTGCCAATGTTGATTGGCGTGTTGATTGCATCACCAACGGCGAATCTCTTGACCGACAACATGCTGCATCTCGTCACGGGGACGATTCTCGGATACTTTGGCGTGATTGCTCCCGCCGCCAATACAAAACAGGAGGAAGCATGACGCGCGTGACGTTGATTCAACGGTTGTATTTTGTTGCGGTTGGCTTTTTGGCAATCACTGTGGGCTTTTGGTGTTATTTCGACCCGTCGCAATCGGCGAATGGAATTCCGTGGACACTGCCGCCGTTGTGCGCGACGTTTCTTGGCTCGATGTATTTATCGGGCGCGGTGTACACAGTCATTTGTATTTTTTCAAAACGTTGGGGCGAAATCCAAATGTTCATGCCGCAGTGCGCGTTGTGGACGGGCGGACTCGCCATCGTTTCTTTATTTTACATTCCCGCGTTTGATTTTTCGCGTCACCAAACATGGTTCTGGTGGCTCGCGTATATTGCCTTTCCAGTCACCGCCGTCGTGTTGTTATGGATTCATCGCGCGGAATGGAACGCGCCGATGGAAGGCGATACGAATTTTTCGCGCATTGTGAAAATTTATTTGCGCGCGCAGGGCAGCGTAATGCTTGTGCTGGGGCTCGCGTTATTGCTCGCACCCAAGTTGATGCAAGCAGTGTGGGCGTGGCAAACGGGCGAGATGATGTTGCAGCTGTATTCGATGCCGCTGCTCGCGTACGGCGTCGGCAGTTGGTTAATGTCGCGTTTGAATGGTTGGTCGAAAATTCGGAATGCGCTCATCGCGCACGCGATTTTTTTTAGCGCGGAATTATTCGCATCGCTTCGTTTTTTCAATATGCTGAATGGTCCAACCATTTCTGTCGCGTTGTGGCTCGGCGCGTTGGCAGTGATGACGCTTGTATTGAGTGTGATGGTCATGTTTTCCGTGCGTCAAGTTGGATGGAAAAATGAAATGGCGCGACAAATTTTTGCCGAAAGGAGCGCGTGATGAATTTCGCGCACATTCGTGAACGCGCGCCCGCGTGGTACACCGCCGCGGCGGGCGGATTTTTACTATTGCAAGGTACAAGCACGTTATTGTTTTTGATGTTCCCCGCGCTCGACCGCGCGTTTCCGCAATTGCTGCAAGCGACGCGCATGATTCCCATTCATTCGACGATGCACATTGTGACAGGTTTGTTGGCGCTCGCCGCGCTCAAGTGGGGTGGACGCGCGGCAGTGTGGTGGTTCGCATTGTTGTTTGGAATTTATTACACCGCGTTGGGGTTCATCGGTTTACTGACGGGGTTTCAATTCGGTTTAGGTTTGCAGCCGTTTGACCATCCGTTTCATTTGCTTGCGGGAATTCCCGGATTGATTGCGGCGGCAATTGGCTATCAGCCGAATCGTGCAAAGGAATTGGCAGCATGAAAAATCCCGGTACACCAATTCCGTTGGGACTGCGCATATGGTTCGTCGCCGAAGTCTTTTTTGGTTTGGGCGCAGTCTTGAGCATCGGACTCGTTCCCGAAAACACGCGCAACAATTTTGCGTGGGACGTGCAGCCCGTTGTGATGGCGTCCGTGTTGGGCGCGTATTACATGTCGTCCGCGTTGTTGTTTGTGTTGCCGTTGTTGGCGCGGCGTTGGGAAATGATTCGCGTCATGATTTTACCAACCGCGATTTTTAGTACGGCAGAATTTATCACGACGCTTTTGCATTGGGATAAATTTTTGGTCGGCACGCCATCGTTTTGGGGCTGGTTCATCAGCTATCTTTTGCCGCCGCCGATTTTTATCGGTTTCTATTTTTATTTGCAGCGCAAGGTGACAAGTTCCGGCCTCGTCGTTCCGAATGAACCGCTGCCGCGTGAGGTTCGCACCGCGCTCATTCATTGGGGCGGCGCGCTGGCGGTTATCGCATTCGTGCTTTTCGTATTCCCTGATATACTGATTGCCGCTGCTCCGTGGCGGATGACGCCGTTGACGACGCGCGCGTTTGTTTCTTGGCTCATGGCGCTTGCAGCATTGATGCTTTCAATGGCGCGCGAAAATGACCGCACGCGCGTTTTGTTCGGCGTGCCGATGCTCTTGTTAATTCTCCCGACGGTGACAATTCAAATCGCGCGTTTCGCCGACCAAGTACATTTTGCGAACGTCGCGTTGTTTGTACTCTATGGCTTTACCCTGGTCGCGTTTGTGCTTGGCGTTTTTCTCGCGCGCGGCGATTGGCGTCGCGCGTTGAGGTAATACAATTCTCTGAGGTAGGAAAGGTTTGTGTGTCTGTGTCCATTTCTGTTCAAACTCTCCCGTACGAAAAACCATTGCACGAAAAAGCCCTGATTCTCGCGGGCGTGGTCATTCCCTTGGTGGCAACGTTTTATGGAATGGTTTTGCTGTGGCAGCGTTATTTCAATATGCTTGACCTCACGCTGCTCGTAACGTTCTATGTGTTGACGGGGTTTGGCGTCACGATTGGCTTTCATCGTTTGCTCACGCATCGCAGTTTTGAAACGAACCCAATCCTCAAAGCGGTGTTTATCATTTTGGGCTGTATGGCGCTGCAAGGCAATCCCATTTCGTGGGCTTCGACCCATATCGAGCATCACGCCAACGCGGATACGGACGGTGACCCGCATTCGCCCTTGGAAGGTCTGTGGCACGCGCACATGGGCTGGGCTTTTAATTATCATCCGCAACTCGACAAGTATGGCACATGGCTTACCAAAGACCGTCTGATTGTATTCATTGACCGGTTTTGGTTCGTGTGGTTTTTGTTGGGACTTGCGATTCCGTTTGCGATTGGTGGATGGACAGGGTTGTTGTGGGGCGGTCTGGTGCGCGTTTTTCTCATGCAGCACAGTACGGGAAGTGTGAATTCGATTTGTCACACCTTTGGCGCGCGTCCGTGGGCGACGCCGGATGTGAGCCGCAACAATTTCTGGGTCGGCTTTATCGCGTTGGGCGAAGGGTGGCACAACAATCACCACGCGTTTCCGCGCGCCGCGTTTCATGGAATGAAATGGTGGCAATTTGATTTGTCCGCGTATTGCATTCGCGTGTTAGAAGCAATCGGTTTGGCGTGGAATGTCCAGCGCGTTTCCGCCGAACAAGAACGCAAGCGCCAATCAATCGCCGAGTAATTTTTACACGAGGGGAATGTGCTGCACAAATATCTTGTCTATGGCTGGCTCGAAAATCTCGATACGGTCCGGCACATTCCTCTCTGCAAATTTTGGGGCATCCCCGTTTCCATCACGCCGCTTCTCTGGTTGAGTCCGTTCGTTTTCCTCGCACTCGGCATTCTTCAAAATTGGAGCGTGTCCGATAACATCATCGGAATTTTTTATCTCGCGCTCGTGTATCTCGTCGGCGTCGAAATCACCACACTCTTGCATCAATTCGGTCACATCCTCGGCGGCAAAATTGTGGGCAGTCCGATGGATGAATTGTTGTTGACTGCAACGCGCGGCGTCAACATGTATCACGGCGACCAAACGCGTGTGCCGAGCTATGTTCATCTCGGACGCGCGCTCGGTGGACCCGTTTTCAATTTGCTCGTCGCAGGCGTGATATACTTGCTGCTGCCGTTGGTGGAACGCGGTTTCGTTTTCGATTTACTCGTTAGTCTCGCGGCGACAAATTTATTCTTTGGCGCAGGCAGTTTTTTGCCGTTGCCTTCGATTGACGGTTGGGTGATTTGGCGCGAGGTGTTGCGAAATGCGCGCGCGCCCTTTGCGCGACGAACGATATGAGAAAAGATTTCATCGGCACTTGGAATCTGGTTGCGGTCAACTTTTACAAGCAGGACGGGACCATTGTAAAGTTGTACGGCGACTCGCCGCGCGGTCTGTTTGTGTATAGTGCGGACGGGATGATGAGTGTGCAAATTATGAAGGAGCATCGTCCGCCGATTCCGCGAGGGCAACAGGCTGAACACGCGCTCAAAGACTATCACGATATTCTCATCGGCTACATCGCGTATTTCGGAACCTACACGGTGAACGAAACAGCGCGCACGGTCACGCATCACGTGCGCGGGAGTGTGATTCCAAATTGGGTGGACACCGATTTGGTGCGCGAATATGAATTTTCCGGCAATCGCCTTTATTTGCGAACACCGCCTGCTTCGCTGCGTGGTGAAACAATGCGCGGGGAATTGATTTGGGAGAAAATCAGCAACGAGCAATGAGGACTGCGGACTGAGTTGCGAAATTTGTTTACGCAGTCCGCAGTCCGCATTACCCGTACCGCATATGACAGACTTTTTCGACAAACATCACGAACGCTTACAACAAGCGATTGACGTAACCCAAACGCGCGCGGCGTGGAGTCCCTTTAACGATTCGCCTTCGCGCAAAATCCATGGCGACGCGGTGGACGCGGGACTCGCCGCATTTCAAGCGCGACTCAACAAACCGTTTCAAATTGACCAGCCCGGTACCATTTCGCACATGCGCGTGTTTGAAGTTTCGCCGTACACGCAAGAGCCGCTTGGCATCACGTATCCGCAAGTGGATGTGGATGTATTGTATAAAGCCGCGCGCGAAGCGATTCCCGCGTGGCGCGATGCCGGTGTGCGTACGCGCGTTGGTGTGTGCATGGAGATGGTTGAACGTCTGAATAAAAACAGTTTTGAAAGTGCGAACGCGCTGATGCACACCACAGGGCAAAGTTTCCCGATGGCATTCGCGGGCGGTGGACCCAACGCGCAAGAACGCGGACTCGAAGCGATTGTGTACGCGTATCAGGAAATGTCGCGGGTTGCCGAAAACGCAATTTGGGAACGCGCGTTTGGCTCAACCCAAGTGAAATTGCAAAAAAATTATACGCTCACGCCGCGCGGCATCGCGCTCGTCATCGCGTGCGCGACGTTTCCAACGTGGAACGCGTATCCGGCGATGTTTGCAAATTTGGCAACGGGGAACGCGGTTGTGGTGAAACCGCATCCGCTCACGATTTTGCCGATGGCGCTTGCGGTAGAAATTTGTCGCGAGACGTTGCGCGACGCGGGCTTGGACCCGAATCTCATCACGCTTGTCGTGGACACGCCCGCCGAACCGATTGCAAAAGAATTGGTAACGCGTCCCGATACCGCGATTGTGGATTTTACGGGCAGCGCGCATTTTGGCAGATGGATTGAAGAGAACGCGCGCGGCAAACCCGTGTTCACCGAAACGTCAGGTGTCAATTCCGTTGTTCTGGATTCAACGAACGACCTTAAAGGATTGGCGCAAACGCTCGGCATGGCGCTGTGTTTGTATTCCAAACAAATGTGTACGAGTCCGCAAAATGTGTACATCCCGCGCAAAGGTTTCCGCAATGGTGAAACGGAAATGTCGTTTGACGAGACCGCAAACGCGCTCGTGGCAAGTATCAACGGACTTTTATCCGACAACGCACGCGCGGGCGGCGTCCTCGGCGCGATTCAAAACGAAAACATTCTCAATTTAATAGCACGCGCAGAGGAACTCGTGCCGTCGCGCGCGAAACTCTTGCGCGAATCCAAACCCTACGCGCATCCCGATTTTCCAAACGCGCGCACGCGCACGCCCGCCATTCTTGGACTCGACATTTCTGACAATGATATTTTTTCAAAAGAATGGTTCGGACCCGTCATTCATTTCATCGCCGCCGATTCCGCCGAACAAGCATTGCAGCAAGCCGCGAGCGATGCGAAACAATTTGGCGCCATCAATTCGTACGCCTATTCGACAAATGAAAAATTTATCGAACGCGCGCAAAACGCGTTCGGCGACGCGGGCGCGAATTTGTCAATCAACATGATTGGTCCAATGCCGTTGACGTATGCCGCCGCGTTCAGCGATTATCACGTCAGCGGGTTAAATCCTGCGGGCAATGCAACTCTCACTGACGCTTCGTTTGTGAGTGGAAGGTTTCGGATTGTGCAGAGTAGAATGGCTGTTTGATGAAGCATACTGCGAAATACAAAATCCGTTCTCACTTTGAGAACGGGTTTGTCATTTTGAACCAAGTCGCCGCAGCAAGCGCGGCACATTCCTCATCTTCAAGTACGGCGGAAACCACGCGCGCGTAAATCCGTCTGCCGCCCAATTCGCGCGTAGATAAAAACTGTCCACGCGTTCGAGCGCAAATATATCGCTGTTGAAATTGGCGATGCCGAGTTGGTCGGAACACGCGGCGTCGAAAAATTTCGCCGTGTGTGTACGCACACGCGCATTGTATTTCCCCAACGGATACGCAAACAACGAAATTTTTTCACCCAACGCGTCGGCGAGAATATCGCGCGACGCGCGCAGTTCGTATGCAATTTCGGCGTCGTCCAGGCGAGTTAAATCGCGGTGAGTGAGCGTGTGCGCGCCGAAATGAAAACCGTGCGCGCGCAGTTCGCGGATTTCATCCCAGCGCAACATCGCACGTTTGTAAAGTGTCGGCAGAGCATCAATGGAATTTCCGGCGACATTTTTTTGCGGCGCGATAAAAATCGTCGCGGTCATTTCCAATTCGTGCAAGATGGGAAACGCATGTTGAAAGACGGACGCATAACCGTCGTCAAAGGTGAGGACGAATGTTTTGGGAGAAAACGCGGTGCGGGTTTGAATGTGACGCACTGCGTCAAATAGCGAAATGGTACGCCAACCTGCGGCATGCCATTTTTTTAGCGCGCGCGCGAACAATGCGGGGGGAAACGAAGTTGCGATGCTGTTTGCTTCGAGCGCGTGAAACGTGAGGATGGGAATGGAGTGACTCATCTCACAAGACGCGCCAACCTTTTTCCCGCGCGATTTTTTCCAACGCGGCGTCGGGTGAAACCGCAACGGGCTGCGTGCTCATTTCCAACATCGGGACATCGGGCGCGGTGTCGCCATACGCCGCGACGAGTGTGCCGTCGCCTATCGTGTCGCGCACGCGTTGGGCTTTTAATATGTCCACGCCGAGCGCGCCCGCGAAATTTCCGGTGGCGCGTCCGTTCACCATTTCGAGCGGCGTGGCAAGAACGCGCATGTTTTGCAAATTCATGCGGCGCGCGAACGCGTTGGCGATTGGTTCGTACGCGCCTGTCGCGATGATGATGGTACAGCCCGCGTCGTGATGTTGTTTTAATTCTTGAATGACTGACGCGCGTTGTTTTGCCCACAATTCGTTTTCGACAACCCAAGCCGCGAGCGTTTGCAATTCCTCTGCTGTAGAACCTTTCAATAATTTTGCTTGGTCCACCAGCCATTGATTGCGAAAGGTCTGTTTGTCCAAAATTCCCACCCGCGCCAACAGCGCGGGAACAAAATGCGTGGCGAAAAAAATTTGATGCGCGCGTTTGCGTCCGTGTGTGGACAGATAGGCGGCGATGCCGCGCCATGCTTCGCCCGCGCTCAACGTGCCTTCCAAATCTGTAGCGACAAAACTATTCATGTGCTTGATTATCTCCCCATTTCTTTTTTGTGCAGAAGATGAAACACCAGACCTCTACAATGTACACGAAAAACCCTGACAGGCGAACCTGTCAGGGTTTATTCTCAATTGAGGATAGCGGTTAGTTTCGCAAATCGAGCGCCTCGCAGGCAGCGCGATAATGGGCGAGTGCGTTCTCGTACTGTTGCGTGAACCACGCGAGGTTGTCGTCATCTTCTTCGCGGCACGCGTTTTGGCGCAATACGAAAAATTGGTCTTTGCGCGCGCGCCATTCGTCGCGTTCACGCGCGAGGGAAAGAGTTGAAGGGTTTGCTTGAATTGAAAAAGGCATGGTGACTCCGTTCCGAATTTCCCCCAAAGCATCGCGCCGCCGCGTTAAAATGGGTTGAATAGGAGATTACGCGCGCGTAAAGATTTGTTCAAACTTTCTTAACGCCGAGTGTTACATTGCGGCGCGTTTGGCGTATATCTGCAAATTCGTACGAGGCAAAAATGTAACAAAATCGTTCGTGCGAACGTCTTGTAGTAAATTCAATGCACAAAGAGATTCCTATGCCACACCCCAAAATTTTTCTACTGTTCACTCTGCTTTTTATCTTTGCCGCCTGCACGCCGCGCCACAGCGACCCGGCGGAATTTCTCACGTTGAATCAACAGCGCGAAGTGCAATTGCTCGGTTCGTGGAAGTTGGTTCAATTGCGCGATGGAAAAACCCCCGCGCCGAATCAAGCGCGCACCTTGACGTTTCAGAATGACCACAAACTATTGATAGATTTGTGGGAACATCAATTGACGTACACCTACGAAGCAATGCCGGACCCGGACCATTTGCGCTTGACGTGGGTTTCCAGCACGAATTTGAATGACAGACCGGACGCGGTGACCGTTTATGCGCTGCGCATGGAGAAAGATGCTCTGTCGCTCGACGGCGACCAATACAAACGCGTCGCGTTGGCGAATGGCGCGACGCTCACGCCGCCCGCGCAAACCGTTTTGCAAACTCCAACGGTTGCACCCAACGCGCAAAATATCGTGAACGCGCGTCTCGGTGAGGAATTTTCGTTGCGCGTGCAACAGACCGGCATCTTGCTCGATTCACCAAATCAATTTGGCATTATGTTTTACAACGTCGCACAAGATTCGCGTTGCCCGCAAGGCGTCGTATGTGCGTGGGCGGGTGAAGTGCGCGTGCAGATTACGTTTCAAGAACGCGGCTTGCTGCATCCGCCGATTTTGGAATTGACAACGAATCCCGGCGACGAGCGCCGCAAAATTCGCGTCGAAGACTATTGGGTTGAATTGGTCCAAGTCGAACCGCCGCGCATCGAAGGTGTGCCGATTGCACCAAAAGATTATGTTGCAACGTTTCGCGTAACGCCCGCGCCCGCAACACCAACTCCCGTTTCCAATGTAACGACGGGCGCGCTCGACCAACCGTTGACGGTAAAAATGTTTCAACCCGTTGAATTTCCGCAAGCACAATTGCGCGTGACGATGAATGGTTTGCTCCAAGAATCGCGTTGTCCCAAAAGTGTGAATTGTTTTCAAGCGGGACGCGCGGTAATGGCGTTTTTGCTTGAGCGTAATGAACGGATTGGCATGTTTGAATTGTCCACATCGCCGCCGGATGGCAGAACGCGCGCGTATTTTCAAGGATACGCCGTCGAGTTGTTGAGTGTGCAGCCGTATCCCGAAACACCGAACGACAACACACCTGCTGCGAAATATCTTGCGACGATTGTTGTACGCAAAATGACGCCGCCGCAAGTGGTGAGCAAGAACGAAGGGTTTGTTTTAAAAATTGGACAGACTGCACAAATCCAAGACGAAAATGTGCAGGTGAAATTGGTGAGTGTGGGCAAAGATTCGCGCTGTCCATACATGGTCATGTGCGCGGTGCAAGGCAATGCGCCCGTTGAGGTGACGCTGACGGAAGCAAACGGCACGCAATATCAATTTATCCTCAACACGCACGATACGAAAAACAATCAACGTATTCCCGACAGCGGCTTGTACGGCATGGAATTGTTGGCACTGACGCCGTACCCGCGCGCGGATGGCGCGGCTAAAGAAATCGCGGCAGAAGAATATGAAGCAACATTGCTGGTGCGCAAATTCGCGTCGCCGCAAAACATCCCGACCAAAACACCGACGCGTGTTATTCCGACGGCATGTTTGGGTTTGACAAATCAAGATGCCGAAGCGATTTTGGGCGAAGCAGTCCAAACAAAACCCGTTGCGAATGTGTTGATAAAAATTCCGGCGGATGAAACATTTGCCAATCTTATCAAGGGCGTGTGCGGTTATTTCAGTGTCGCGCCAAATACGAGCGATGTGGTTTTGATGCAGGAGCCGAATCTCGACCCGCGTTCGTTTGGCGCCGCACTGACCGCCGCGCGATTGCAAGGCGCGAATGTTCTGGAACTCGCGCGCATTGCAAGCATTGTGCGCTTTGCAAATCCGAATGCGGACGCGACGGATTTTATGATTTTGCAAACGCGCCTCGCTGCCGGAGATTGGGACGGGCTGTTTGACTCGATTGAGGCGTTGGGGCGCGGCGGGACGCAATTGACGATGGAACGGGTGGATAGTTTCGGTGATGATGGCTTGTGGATTTGGCGTCAAGGAACGCAAAACAATTATGCGGCGCTGCTCGTGCGCGATCACGATTCGTATATGGTGATTGAAGCATTAACGGACAAGTCCATCACACAAGCTGCCGCACAAGAATCCATCCGCGCGGCGATGAGCAAAATTTTGAAATGAGCATCGAGTTTGAAACCTTCGCGGTCACCATGCCACGAAGGTTTTTTATTTTCTCTGTATTCTCACCATACTAAAAAAAGACTATAATCGCTATGTATGAAAGCGCGCGCGCCAAATTGGCGCACCCTCTTGCTCTCGACCAAACTCTTTGCGCCGCCTCCGCGCGCGAATCGCGTTTTGCGTCCGCGCCTTTCGCAGCGTCTTGACGACGCGCTCCGTCCGGGACATCGGCTCGCGTTGATTGCAGCGCCTGCAGGGTTTGGAAAAACGACTGTGGTCAGTGATTGGCTCGGCACACTGGGTGCTCCATCACCGCAACCCTCAACCGACGCGCGCCCAAAATTTTCGTGGTTGACACTGGATGAATCGGACAACGACCCCGCGCGTTTTTTGACCTATCTCCTTGCGGCTGTCGAACCGCTCGTCGCGCAAAGCAGAGAATGGGACGCACTCGTACAACGTCTCTCGAATTTTCCGATGCCCCCCGCGGAAACGATTCTCACGCCCGTTTTGAATCAACTCACATTCGTCAGTCCCGCGTCGCGCCTGCTCATTCTCGATGATTATCATGTCATTCACGCGACAGATATTCACAACGCCCTCGCGTTTTTGATTGAACATTTGCCGCCGCATGTTCACGTCATCATTACGACGCGCACTGACCCGCCATTGCCATTGGCGCGCTGGCACGCGCGCGGCGCATTGAGTGTGCTGCGCGCGGACGACCTCACCTTTTCGCGCGAGGAAGCCGCGACGTTTTTGAATACGACGATGCGGTTGAATTTGAACGCGTCCGAAATTGATGCGCTGGAAACGCGCACACAAGGATGGATTGCCGGATTGCAGCTCGCGGGCATTGCCTTGACCGACGCGGAACAGGGACAACTGCACGAAAAAGATCGCGCGCGTTTTATTTCTGCGTTCGCCGGGACACATCGCGTTGTCTCGGATTATTTGATGGAAGAAGTGTTGCAGCGTCAATCGCCCCAAGTGCAACAATTCCTGATGCAGACTTCGATCGTGGAACGACTCTCGGCGCCACTGTGCGCCGCGTTGGTGAATTCCATGTCAGAAGAAAGCGGCGGTAGTACCGAACGCGCGCACGTGCAATTGCAAGAGCTCGAGCGCGCGCATTTGTTTCTCGCGCCGCTCGATGCCGCGCACGAATGGTATCGCTATCATCCGTTATGGCTCGACGCGCTGCGGCATCGTCTGGTGCAAATTCAACCGGCGCGCGTGCGTGAATTGCATCTAACGGCGAGTCGTTGGTTTGAAAGTCATCAACTGTTTGGCGAAGCGGTGCATCATGCGTTCGCCGCGCAGGATGTCGAACGCGCGGCGGAAATTGTGGACGCCAACGCGGGCGAGTTGATTAATCGCAACGAGTTTGCGCTGCTGCGCGAATGGTTCGCCCAATTGCCGCCGACGGTTTTTGAAACGCGTCCGCGTTTGTGTTTGCAGCGCGCGTGGTTTTTGTTTCTCACAGGTGCGCGTCAACAAGCGGAACAATGGATTACACTTGCCGAGCGGGCGTTGGCGTCACATCCGCCGGAAGCGGGCGAAGCAAACATTGTGGCGAGTCAGATTGAAACCGTCCGCAGCGCGGTGCAGTTGGAAATTGGCAATTATCATACTGCGATAGAACATGCTGCGCGCGCACAAACGCTGTTGCAACTGAATAATGAACCGATGCGCGCCGCGCCGCAAATGTATCACGCGCTGGCGAAATTCTGGAGCGGACAGGTGCAAGGTGTGGATGTGGAATTGGCAGAAGCCGCGCAGCGCGCGCTTGCGAGTGGGAATTTATTTTTTGCCATGACGGCGGCGTGTCATCAAGGCGAAGTGTTGATGACGCAAGGGCGCTTGCACGAAGCGTTGACGCACTTTCGCGCGTTGGAAGAACAAGCACGACAGTGGGGCATCGAACATCGTCCGTATGTGGCGCTGCTGCATGTGAATTGGGGGATGTTGTATTTCGAAGTGAATGATTTGGACGCGTGCCGCGCCGCGTTCGAACGCGCGATGGAATTGAGCGATTTCGGCAGCGCGCCGCGTGAATGGTTGATTAGCGCGGCGTTTCTCGCGTGGATTTATTTTTTACTTGGGAATCGCGCGCGCTCGATGGATTTGGTCGCGCGCGGTGAAGCGCATTTGCGGCAGTACCAAATTCCCGCGTGGGCTTCGAGCCACTTGATTGATACCAAACAAGGTTTGGATATTTGGGACAGGGATTTTCAGGAAACACAGCGCTGGCTCGAACAAAATGATTTGGGCATCACGCAAGCACCGGATTACGTAAATGAACTCGCGCAGCTCACGTTGTCGCGCGTAAAAATTATGCATCAGGATTATTCGGGGGCGCTGCACATTGCGCGCCGCCTCTGTGAAGCGGCAGAACAATCGCGACGCATCGGTAGTTTGCCGCGTTTGTACACGGTGGAAGCGCTGATGTATGCGCGTTCGGGCGACCAAGCGCAAGCATTAGAACGGCTTGACCGCGCACTGGATGTGGGCGAGGGGCGCAATTTTGTGCGTTCCATCATTGATGAAGGTTACACGATTGAGGAATTGCTTGCTACGATGCTTGCCAAACCGCGCCCGCACGATACGCCCGAACGTCAAACGTATATCCGTCGTCTCTTGGCGAGCGCGCAGCGTGACCGTTTCATCACCACAAACACGGCTGCGCCTCCGTCCGTTGTGCCGACGCCGAAAACGCCCGCGCCGCGCGCGCCCGAATCAACAGAATCGCTCGATGGTCCTGAAATGCGCGTGCTGCAATTGCTCGCGGAAGGTTATTCGAATCGCGAGATTTCAGAAAAATTGGGTGTCGGAGTTGGCGTTATCAAAACGAACATCAACAATCTCTTTCGCAAACTCGACGCGCAGAGTCGCACGCAAGCATTACAGCGCGCGCGTGAAATGGGTCTGATTGCATCGTGAACGATTCAGGTTCACCGTGCGCGCAGTGATGGATTCGATTTATGCAGCCCGCCGGTCAACAGCCCAACCTTAAAGAATTGCAGCAAGCGTGGCAAGAATTTGTCACGCACAATACGCTTGCGCCGGAACTTGACCCGTTGGTGGTTCGCTCATGGCAGCGTTCTGCGCCGCGTTTGAATCCGCGCGGCACGCCGCAATGGACGTACTTGAGCGAAGATGTTTTTCCGCGCACGCGACAAAAACATGCGTCGCTGCTCGCGCTGGCGCGTCCGTTGATGGAGGATGTATATCAATTCATTGAGGGGGCGGGCGCATTGATTTTGTTGACGGACAGCACGCATTGCGTGTTGGAAGAATTGGGCGATGAGCGCATTCTCAAAGAAGTGCGCGGCTGGGGGATTCGTCCGGGCGCGTTTCTGGATGAATCGCGTGTGGGGACAAATGCGTTTGCGATTGCGTTGACAGAAAGTTCGCCCGTGCAAGTTATCGGCGCCGAACATTTTCTGGTCCCGTTTCACATGTACAGTACGGTCGCCGCGCCGATTTTTGATTTGGATGGTTCATCGCTCGGCGCGATTGGTGTGATTCAACGCGTCGAAAAACACACGGCGCACGCACTGGGCATTGTCGTCGCTGCAGCCAAGGCGATTGAAAATCAATTGTCCGCCGATTTACTGATGCGCGAAGCAAACACGCGCGCAAGTGAATTGAATGCGGCGCTCGATGCGATTTCGGATGGCGTACTGGCATGGGACACGCGTGGGATTGTGATGCATCTCAACGACCACGCGGGACAATTGTTGGGACTCGAACCGAACCTCGTCGTTGGACGCGCGTTGAATGAATATCTCACGCTGCCCGAGCCGCTGGCGCGCGCCGCCGCGTCGGGCGAAGATGTGCGCGAAGTGGAAACCAGTTTTAGTGTGAACAATTCACTGCGCGAATGTTTTGTGACGCTGCGCGTTTTGAAAAAAGAAGATGACACGCCGATTCAATTTATCGCGACGCTGCGGCGCACGGAACAAGTGCGTCAACTCGTTACGCGGCTCGTCGGCGCGCAAGCGCGCTTGACGTTGGATGACATTGTGGGCAACAGTCCCGCGACGCGGCGCGTTCGCAAACAAGCATTGGCAGCGGCGAACGCCAAGGGCAGTGTGCTGTTGATTGGCGAAGAAGGCACGAGTAAAAACGCGTTGGCGCGCGCGATTCACAATTCGAGCAAACGCGCGGCAGGTCCGTTTCTCGCCATCAATTGCCGCGCGATTCCGCGCGATTTGGTGTTGGGCGAATTTTTGGGGTACGAGCAAGGCGCGTTCAACGCGAATGTGCCCAGTGGACAACCAAGCAAATTTGAATTGGCGGAAGGCGGGACGCTCTTTTTGGATCAGGTGGACGCGCTGCCATTGGAAATGCAAACCGTGTTGGCGCGGGTGATTGAATTTGGCGAAGTGATTCGCTTGGGTGGGACCCGTGTGATTCCGGTGGACGTGCGCGTCATGTCTTCGACGGAATTTGATTTGGAAAGGCGCTTGAGCGAGTTGACGTTTCGACGCGATTTGTATTATCGGCTCTCGCCGTTGGTGATTTCGATTCCGCCGCTGCGCGAACGGGCTGGGGATGTGCCGGTCTTGATTGACCGCCTGTTGGAAAAATTGTCACGGCAGTTTGGGCACGCCATCAAGCTGGCACCGCGCGCACGCGAACGTTTGCTGCAATATCGCTATCCGGGCAACATCACCGAGCTGGAAACCATTATTGAGCGTGCAGCGCTGCACTGTGAGGGCGAATTTGCCTTGTCCTCACGCGCCCGCAGTCGCGATGAAAATGTCTTGCTCATCAAGCCGGAGCATTTGCCCCCGCAAGTGCGGGAACGGCGCACCGTGGTTACGCGTTCGGGTGAACCCGTGCGGACCATGACCGAAAGTGAACACGCGGCAATTTTGGCGGCAGGACGCGCCGCCAAGGGGAATTTGAGCGCCACGGCGCGGGCGCTCGGGATAGGGCGTAGTACGCTCTGGCGCAAAATGAAAGAAATGGGCATGACGCTGGCGGACTTGAGTTAGTGTTTCATTTTGAACCATATAGGAAAAGGGTAACTGTTTCATTGTGAAACAGTTACCCTTTTTTCGTTGACGTTTGCGCGCGATTCGTGATACTCTTTACACCAGTTGGATGTTTGCTTTTACTGTCGCTTGCAACGTGGCAAGTTGCGGTCAACAGTATTTCCTCGCCATGTTTTGGACCAACCCGTCCCATTCCCTTGTCTTGGAATCTTTTCTGTCCGTTCCGCGCGTGTGCGCGTGAACGGCTTTTTTTATTCCACGCGTGCATTGCAAGGAGGTGCTTTGCCGAAATTTTATTGCTCCGTTTGCTTTTCGCGTTCGTATCCCATTTCATTCTGCAAGTGTTAGCACTTGCAGGTCATCTACAAGGAGGTAGTTGCAATGAATATCTTATTGGGCGAAATCGTCGGAACCATGCTTCTGATTCTGCTTGGCGATGGCGTAGTCGCTGCCGTGTTGCTCGCGAAATCCAAAGCCAATAATTCGGGCTGGATCGTGATTGTGACGGGCTGGGCGATGGCGGTGTTTGTCGGCGCGTATTCCGTTGCTTCTGTCAGCGGTGCGCATCTGAATCCCGCAGTGACCATTGGTTTGGCAGTTGCCGGGAATACACCGTGGGGCGATGTGCCGATGTATATCATCGGTCAGTTCATCGGCGCGTTCATCGGCGCAGTGCTTGTGTTCTTGATGTACATGCCGCATTGGGCAGAGACGCAAGACAAGGGTCTCAAACTCGCGGTCTTTTCAACCGGACCCGCGATTCGCAACACGGTTTGGAATCTGGTGTCAGAAATCATTGGCACGTTCGTGTTGGTGTTTGGGATTTTCCTCATCAAGGGCGCAGCCATGCAGGGCACCGGTGGCGCGGCAGTGCCGATTCAACTCGGCGCGTTGGGCATTATTCCCGTCGCGTTCTTGGTGTGGGCAATCGGTTTGTCGCTCGGTGGTCCGACAGGGTATGCCATCAATCCCGCGCGTGACCTTGGTCCGCGTATCGCACACTTTGTGTTGCCGATTCCGGGTAAAGGCGACAGCGATTGGGGTTATTCGTGGATTCCCGTTGTCGGTCCGATTATCGGCGCGGTGATTGCTGCTCTGTTGTGGACGGGTCTCGGACGCTGGTAATTTCATACGACGACAAGTGTAATCGTTTGCGGGTGAGGCGGACCTTCGACGCTCCCTCGTGCATCATCAGCGGATGTTGTATCGAACAGGTCTAGTCGTTTGGTGTTGCACGCAACTCGCCCGACATCTCTGGAGCAGTAGAGGTTCTGCTGGAGGACGCAAAGATGAAAAAGTTAATCAACAATCCGGAAAATGTAGTGGTAGAAGAATTGCAGGGCATCGCCGCCGCGCATCCTGATTTGGTCAAAGTTCACTTTGACCCGAATTATGTCGTGCGCGCGGACGCGCCGGTCAAGGGCAAAGTTGCGCTTGTTTCCGGCGGCGGTTCGGGACATGAACCGATGCACGGCGGATTCGTCGGCATGGGCATGTTGGATGCGGCTGCGCCGGGCGCAGTGTTCACCTCACCCACACCCGACCAAATGCTCGAAGCAACCAAAGCGGTGAATGGCGGCGCAGGCGTGTTGCACATTGTCAAAAATTACACGGGCGATGTGATGAATTTTGAAATGGCAGCGGACCTCGCGCGTGGTGAAGACATTCAAGTCGAAGCGATTGTGACGAACGATGATGTCGCCGTCAAAGATTCGCTGTACACCGCAGGACGACGCGGCGTTGGCGTCACGGTCTTGCTGGAAAAAATCGCGGGCGCGGCGGCAGAGCGTGGACATTCGCTTGCCGAGGTCAAAGCGGTCGCGGAAAAAGTAAATGCGAATGGTCGCTCGATGGGCATGGCGCTCACGAGCTGCACTGTGCCGCACGCGGGCAAACCGACGTTTGAATTGCCCGAAGACGAAATGGAAATCGGCATTGGCATTCACGGCGAACCCGGACGCACGCGCATGAAAATTGCGTCGGCGCACGAGATTGTCGAAATGATGGCAACCGCCATCGTCGAAGATTTGCCGTACCAATCGGGAGACCAAGTGTTGGCGTTTGTGAATGGCATGGGCGGCACGCCGCTTATCGAACTCTATGTCATTTACAATGAGCTGAACAATTTCCTCAAGGCACGGGGTATCACCATCACGCGCAATTTGATTGGCTCGTACATCACCTCGCTCGAAATGGCGGGCTGCTCGATTACGCTGGTCAAGTTGGACGAACAACTTACGCAATTGTGGGACGCGCCGGTGAAAACGCCGGGCTTACGCTGGGGCGTCTAGTGCAAGCGTGCGATAGTGCGATAGTCCCATGTTGTCTGAACAACATTATGCTATCGCACTACTAAGCTATCGCATGATCGAACTAACATGACAATTTCACGCGACGCGGTTCTCGACTGGCTCAAAGCGTTTGCCGCAACCATTAACGAAAACAACACCTATCTCACGCAGCTCGATTCGGATATTGGCGATGGTGACCATGGCGCAAATATGAATCGTGGAATGCAAGCGGTGTTGACCGTTCTGCCCGGTGTGGCTGACAAAGATATCGGTTCAATTTTCAAAACTGTGGGAATGAAACTCGTATCCACTGTCGGCGGCGCAAGTGGTCCATTGTACGGCACGATGTTTATGCAAATGGGCAGCGCGACAACGGGCAAGATGGAGCTCACCCTCGACGATTGGATTGTCGCAATGCAGGCGGGTTATGACGGTGTGGTAATGCGCGGGAAAGCCCAAGTCGGTGACAAAACGATGGTTGACGCGCTGAATCCCGGATTGAGCGCACTCAAAGCAAAACGCGACGCGGGCGCATCTATCTCTGAAGCGCTAAGCGCTGCTGCCGATGCGACCAAGCAGGGGATGGAAGGGACAATCCCGCTGGTCGCGCGCAAAGGACGCGCGAGTTATCTCGGCGAACGCAGTGCAGGACACCAAGACCCCGGCGCCACGTCATCATGGTATCTCATGAAAACGGCGTCGGAAACATGGAATCAAAGCTAAGAGTCAAAAGCAAAAAGCTAAAAGTGACATACCAAAAACGAAACTTTTAGCTTGGAACTTTTAGCTTTTTACTTTTTCTTTTGCAAGGAGGCAAAAAATGGCAAAGTATGCCGCTGCTGTGGACCAAGGCACGACAAGCTCGCGCTTTATGATTTTTGATCACAGTGGCAAAGTTGTGACGTACGACCAAAAGGAACACGAACAAATTTATCCCAAACCCGGTTGGGTCGAACATGACCCGATGGAAATTTGGGGCGCGGTACAATCCGTTATCGCGGGCGCGTTGGCAAAAGGCGCAATTGACCCGAAAGATATTGCCGCCGTCGGCGTGACGAATCAACGCGAGACAACTGTTGTCTGGAACAAGAAAACAGGCAAACCGGTGTACAACGCGATTGTTTGGCAAGACACGCGCACCGACCAAATCTGTAATGAGTTTGCCAAAGACGGTGGACAAGACCGTTTGCGCGCCAAAGTAGGTTTGCCGTTGGCGACTTATTTTTCAGGACCCAAAGTCAAATGGATTTTGGACAATGTAGATGGCGCGCGCGCTGCCGCTGACGCGGGTGACCTCGCGTTCGGCAACATTGATACATGGCTCATTTGGAACATGACCGGCGGCGTCAATGGCGGCGTACACGTCACCGACGTTTCCAACGCCTCGCGCACCATGTTGATGAATCTCCAAACGCTCGATTGGGACCAGGAGATTCTCAACTTGATGGGCATTCCGCGTTCCATGCTTCCAACCATTCGCGCGTCGTCAGATGTGTATGGCAACGCAACGGGTACGCTCGCAGGCATTCCCATCGCAGGCGACTTGGGCGACCAACAAGCCGCGTTGTTTGGACAAACCTGTTTCTCGCCCGGCGAAGCAAAGAACACATACGGCACCGGTTGTTTTATGCTCCTCAACACCGGCACCAAAATTGTTCCGAGCAAAAGTGGTCTCCTCACCACGCTCGGTTACAAAATCGGCACACAACCTGCCGTGTACGCGCTCGAAGGTTCGATTGCGATTACCGGCGCGCTCGTGCAATGGCTCCGCGACAATCTCCGCATGTTTGATTATTCGAAACACGTCGAAGATTACGCCGCGGCGGTTCCCGATGCGGGCGGCATGTACATCGTCCCCGCGTTCTCCGGTTTGTTTGCGCCGTACTGGCGCAGTGATGCGCGCGGCGTGTTCGTCGGACTCACGCGCTTTATCAATCGCAATCACATTGCGCGCGCGGCGCTCGAAGCGACGGCGTATCAAACGCGCGAAGTGTTGGACGCGATGAACAATGATTCGGGTGTTCCACTCACTGCCTTGAAAGTGGACGGCGGTATGGTGTACAACAATTTGCTGATGCAGTTCCAATCTGACATTCTCGGCGTGCCTGTGGTTCGCCCAACCGTTGCGGAAACGACCTCGCTCGGCGCGGCATACGCGGCGGGTCTCGCCGTCGGATTCTGGGACAGCGTTGAAGGTCTGCGCGCCAACTGGGGCAAAGACAAGGAATGGCATCCCAGCATGGACGCGGGCAAACGCGATGAATTGTATGCGGGCTGGAAGAAAGCCGTGACGCGAACGTTTGATTGGGTGTGAAATAAGCAATTAGCAATGAGTGCGACCTGACAAGTTTCGCGGAATCAGTAAGCGATTTGCAAACCTGTCAGGTCGCAGGGTAGCGTATAATCTTGAGAAGCCTGGGAGCCGATGGGCTTCTGGGCTTTTTTATCCTATGAGTACTCCTCACGTCCTCATCATCGGCGCGGGTTCGACGGGCAGCGCGACCGCGCATGACCTCGCGTTGCGCGGGTTGCGTGTGACTGTGGTTGAACGCGGCGAGATTGCGTCGGGTACGACGGGGCGCAATCATTGTTTGTTACATTCGGGCGGGCGTTACTGCGTGAATGACAAAGAAGGCGCGATTGAATGTATCGAAGAGAATTTAATTTTGCGCCGCATCATGCCGCACGCGCTCGAACTGAACGATGGCTTGTTCGTCGCGCTCGATGATGAAGATGTCGCGTTCCAAGAGAAATTTCTCGCGGGCTGCGAAGAATGTCATATTCCCGCGCGTGTTGTCTCGGTGCGTGACGCGCTGCAACTCGAACCATTCTTGAATCCCCACATCAAGGCCGCCGTCCAAGTCCCCGACGGCGTATTCGAGCCGTGGCGATTCTGCACATCGTTTCTCGCAACAGCGAAAAAAAATGGCGCGACGATTCGCAATTTTTGTGAAGTGAGTGATTTGGTGTTTCAGGGTAACGCCGTCGCAGGTGTACAAGTGTTCGACCATCGCACGGGCAAAACGGAAACGCTCGGCGCGGACTTGGTTGTCAATGCTACGGGTTCGTGGGCAGGCATGATTGCGGAAATGGCGCATGTGAATGTTCCCGTTGCGCCAACGGCGGGCGTCATGGTTACGATTGGCACTCGTTTCAACAACATGGTCATCAATCGGATGCACAAGCCGCATGATGGCGATATTGTTGTTCCCGTTCGCAACACGTCAATTATCGGCACAACGTCATGGCGCGTCACTTCTGCCGACGCGATTGAAATTCCGCAAGACCAAATTGACAAGATGATGCACGCGGGCGAGTTGTTGATACCGACCATCAAAGCGGGACGACAACGCGGTGTGATGGCAGTCGCGCGACCGTTGATTGCAAGTGCGAACGTAGATGCGCGCGATTTTTCGCGCACGTTCGAAGCATTCAATCATCGCAAGCAAGGCGGCGCGGCAGGCATCATCACCATCTCTGGCGGGAAAACGACAACGGCGCGCGGCATGGCAGAAAAAGTTTCCGATGTCGTTTGCGCTGAACTCGGCATAAACGCCGAATGTAAAACGAAAACAACGCCGTTAGTTTCATATCGCGATTTTTACAACTAACCACCGATTACGCGTATAAAGCGGATTTTTCTATCCAGACAATCCGCGGTATCCGTGGTGAATCTGAATGTCTCTCAACGTTACGCTAAAAATTTTACGCTCGCGTCCGCATCAAACGCAGCACTATGACACATTCGATGTCAGTGTTCCCGAAGCGGCGAATGTGTTGGACGCGATTGAGCAAGCGTGGGCGCATCACGACCGCGATTTGATGTTTCGTCACGCGTGTCATCACGCGTCGTGCGGAACGTGCGCGGTGCGAATCAACGGTGCGGAAAAATTGCCGTGCATCGCGCCTGTCAAGGATTATGTTGGAAAAGAAATCACAGTTGAACCTTTGCGAAATTTTTCTATCATCGGCGATTTGGTTGTGGATGTGGCGCAATTTTTTGAAAATCAGCAAGCGAGCGATTTTATTATCACGCGTCCAACCGAAGATGAATTGGACGGCAAACCGATTGCGTACACCGACGGTCTCGACCCCGAAAGCGTACCGATTGTTCCGTTCAATCGTTTTGAAAATTGTGTCGAGTGCGGCATTTGTTTGAGCGCGTGTCCGACGATGGCAGCCGACCACAAATTTTTTGGACCTGCGGGACTTGCCGCCATCAAACGCCAACTCGATAAAACAACGGACACAAACGAACGCGCAAAACTATTGCAACTTGCAGACGACGAACAAGGCGTCTGGCGTTGTCACAGTGCGTGGGAATGTACCGAAGCGTGTCCGCAAAATGTCAATCCCGCCGAATCCATCATGGCGCTTAGAAAAGAAATCACCGCGCAGCGTCTCAAAAAATTTTTCCGTCGTTGAGGATTTCGCGTATCGCGTATTGCATATCACCAATCGTTTCTCGTTTCTCGAAATTCGAAAATCCCTAATCTCCAATCTCTAATCTCTAATCTCTATGAACCTCTATCGTCCCGAATACAAACGTTTTCGTTTCCTGCGCTGGTTTGATTTTCGCACGTGGCGTTTGGGCATGTTGGCGTACATTCTCAATCGCGTCACCGCGCTCGGACTCGTTTTGTATTTGTACATTCATCTTGTTGTGCTGACGATGCTCGCGGCAGGACCGAAATCGTGGGACCCGTTTGTGGCGATTGTGCGTTCACCGTTTTTTCTCGCACTCGATGTGATTTTGCTCGCGGGCTTGCTCATTCATGGACTGAACGGTTTGCGCGTCGCGTTGACGGGATTCGGTTACGGTGTGCGCGCGCAGAAACCATTGTTCGTCGCGTTGATGATTTTCGCGGCAATTTTGTTGGTACTAGGCGCAATCAAAATTTTTACAGGTTGAACATGCAGAACAAGAAATCGAGTTGGAGTTGGTTCTGGCAAGCGGTCACGGGCATCTTGCTCATCTTGCTCGTCGGCTTGCATATGGCGGCGCACCATTTCATCGTCGAAGGCGGCTTGCGCGATTTTCGGCAGGTCATCGAATACCTGTCGAATCCCATCATCATCGTCGCGGAACTCGCGTTTCTCATCAGCGTCACCGTTCATGCCATGCTGGGAATGCGTTCGATTTTGTTTGACTTGGGCTTGAGTCCGCAGCTGGAAAAATTTGTCACTCAAGCGTGCATAGTCGTCGGCGTGTTGACAGTGTTGTACGGCTTTTGGTTGACCTACACGATTCTCGCGCAAGGCAGCGCGCCGACAGCATTCTTATTCCGCTGACCTGAAAGGTTTTAGCAAGAACGTTCGTGATTCACCGAAATTGAAAATGTCAGCAACGCTTGAAAAATTCGTGTCGCTCGAAAACCTGTCAGGTCTCGATTGGGAAGCCGCGTTCGCGCCGTACGACGAACAAACGTATCGTGACGCGCTCGCGTTATTGAATCCGAACGACATTGTGCTCGATATTGGCGCGGGGGATTTACGTTTTGCAAAACGCGCGGCAGAACGCGTAACGCAAGTGATTGCAATTGAACAGCGCGTGGAATTGATTCCCGAAAATTTGCCGTGCAACATTCAAGTAATTTGTGGCGACGCGCGCGAAATTGAATTTCCAAAAAACATTTCTGTTGCGATTTTATTGATGCGCCACTGTCAACATTTTTCACACTATCGCGAAAAACTCGAACGCGTCGGCTGCAAAAAATTGATTACGAACGCTCGGTGGGGTATGGACGTTGAATTGATTGATTTGGACGCGCCGCGCCTTTCCTTTTCAAATTTTGATGGTGGGTGGTATGCGTGTCAGTGTGGGGCAGTCGGATTCAAGGTAACGAATGAAAGTGTGCAACTGGTTGCTGAAGTGCGGAATTGTCCCGCTTGTTTGAAAAATGAAAAATAAATTTCTCTAAAATTTATTTTTCATTTTTCAAACCCACTAATCCTTCATGGTCGGTTTGGTCGTTGTCTCTCACAGCGCGAAATTGGCGCAAGGCGTTGCCGAACTCATGCGCGGCATGGCGGGTGCGGATGTACGCATCGCGCCTGCCGGCGGCATGGATTTGCCCGACCAACCCATCGGCACGGACGCGAACCTCATTCAACGCGCGATTGCGCAAGTGTATTCTGAGGACGGCGTTGTCGTACTCGTAGATTTGGGCAGCGCGATTCTTTCGGCAGAGCTCGCCATCGAAATGTTTCCCGTCGAAAAACGCGCGCACATTGTCATTGCACCCGCGCCGTTGGTCGAAGGCGGCATCGCGGCAGCAGTCCAAGCGCGGCTCGGCAGTTCACTGGACGCCGTCCTAAATGAAGCGCGCACCGCGCTCGATGCAAAACTTGTGCATCTCGGAACGACGTTAGCGGCACACTCTGCAGCCGAACAATCCAATCCTGCTAATGCCAATCTGCCCGTTCGCGAAATGACGCTCGCAATCACCAATCGTTTGGGTTTGCACGCGCGTCCCGCTGCGAAATTTGTGCAAACTGCCGCGCGTTTTGAATCGGATGTGCGCGTGCAAGATTTGACGAATGGGCGCGGACCGGTGAATGCAAAAAGCATCAATGGCGTAACAACGCTCGGTGTGTTACGCGGACATGAAATCAAAATTAGCGCGCGCGGCGCGGACGCGCAGGGTGTTCTCGAAGCATTGCAAGAGTTGGCGCGCGAAAATTTTGGTGATGTCGAAACGGTAGAAAGCGCGCAAACGCTGTCAACCGCGCAAGCCGCGCAGTCCGTTTTTCAAAACGAAATCGTCGGACTCGCCGCCTCCACCGGATATGCCATTGGCGCGGCGCGCTTGTATCGCCCGACGCTGCCGACCATTCCCCAAAATACGATTCAAGATGCGCCGCGTGAATGGGCGCGCTTGGCTGAAGCAATTCAAAAAGCGCAAACGCAATTGCTGCAAGCGCGCAAAGCATTCAACGGACGCGGCAAATCTGCCGAAGCGGAAATTTTTGACGCGCAAGTGTTGATGCTCCAAGACGACGCATTGCAAGAACCCGCGCGCCGCGCGATTTTTGAAAATAAAACAAACGCGGCACGGGCATTTGAAAATGCCGCGTCCCAAATTGCCGCGCAATACGACGCGCTCGACGACGAATATCTACGCGCGCGCGCGGCGGATGTGCGCGCCGTCGCTCGCCAAGTGTTGATGAACTTGCTCGGCGCGGCACAAACGCCTTCTTTTCAAAAGGGCATTCTGGTCGCGCCGGACCTTACGCCCGCCGAGACCGCGCATCTCGACCCAAAAATTGTTCAAGCCATTTGTACCGCATATGGCGGACCCACGAGCCACAGCGCGATTCTGGCAAAAAGTTTAGGCATTCCTGCCGTGGTCGGATTGGGCGAAAAAATTCTCGAGCTCGATGATGGCGCAACTTTGATTGTGGACGGCGAACGCGGTTTTGTGTTGGTGAGTCCCGACCCTGAGCATTTGGTTGAATACAAAAGCTATATCGAAAACACACAGCGGCAAGCCGAACAAGCACGCGTCGCGCGGAATGCACCTGCCTTGACACGCGACGCCCATCGTGTCGAAATCGCCGCGAACATTGGCTCGCTCGCCGACGCACAGTCCGCCGTCGCGATGGGGGCGGAAGCCGTCGGACTTTTTCGCACTGAATTTTTATTTCTCGACCGCCGCGATGCGCCGAGCGAAACGGAACAATACGAAAAATATCGCGCGGTTGCGCAAGCACTACAAAATCGCTCGCTGTTGATTCGCACGCTCGACATTGGCGGCGACAAACCGCTGTCGTATGCGAATATGCCGCACGAAGCAAATCCGTTTTTAGGATTGCGCGGCTTGCGTCTCTGTCTCGCGCAGCCCGAACTTTTCAAAACGCAATTGCGCGCGATTCTGCGCGTTGCGGCGGAATTTCCTGTGCGCGTCATGTTTCCAATGGTTTCGACCTTGCGAGAATTTCGCGACGCGCAAAGGTTGTTGATTGATGCCCGCGCGGAATTGCGCGCACAAAACATTCCCGTACCCGAACGCATCGAAACGGGCATCATGGTCGAAGTCCCGAGCGCGGCATTACACGCGAACGCGTTCGCGCGCGAGGTAGATTTCTTTTCCATCGGCACAAACGATTTGACGCAATACACGCTCGCCGCCGAACGGGGCAACCCGAACGTCGCGGCGCTTGCTGATTCATTTCATCCAGCCGTTTTGCAACTCATCGCCAATGTTGTGAATGCCGCGCATGAGCAAAACAAATGGGTCGGCGTCTGCGGCGAAATGGGCGGCGACGCAAAAGCGATTCCCCTCCTCGTCGGTCTCGGTGTGGACGAACTCTCGATGTCTGCGCCTCTCATTCCCCAAGCCAAAGAAATTATCCGCGCGCTGAGTTTCACCGACGCGCAAATCAACGCACGGCGCGCGTTGGAATAACAAAACCCACCGCGCTCACGGTGGGTTTCTCATTTCACTTCCACAATCAATAACGTCATATCGTCAAACGGTTCCGCGTCGCCTTGATGCTGCGTCACCGCGTCGAACAACGCGTCGCCCATTTGTTCAAGCGGCAATGAAAAATTTTCCAACGCCGCTTGTTCCAATTGTTCGCGCCCAAAATGCTCTTCGCGTGAATTGATTGCATCCGTCATTCCATCGGTGTACAGCACGAGACGGTCATTGTCCTGCAATTCGATTTGTTGTTCATTCAAAATCACTTCGCCTTCATCCAACAGCCCCAACATTGTTCCCACGCCGCGCAAATACAGGACCTCATTCGCGCGCACGAGCATTGGATAATCATGTCCCGCGCGCACAAAATTTAAGGTTCGCTTTGGCACGTCCAACACACCATAAAACAACGTGACAAATTGCGTCGGCTCGGCTACATCGAGCAACAAACGATGCACGCGGCGCAACACTTTTTCGGGCGACCGTTCGCGCTGTGCTTCGGCGCGTACCAAACTGCGCGTCAATGCCATAAACAGCGCGGCAGGCATGCCTTTGTCCGAAACATCCGCAATCACAACGCCCACGCGTTCCGTGTCCAACAAAAACGCATCATAAAAATCGCCGCCGACTTGGCGCGCAGGTTCATTGCGCGCGTACAAGTGCAAACCCGCGACAAGCGGAAACTGATGCGGCAGCATATTTTGCTGTACCGTGCGCGCCAATTCCAATTCGCGTTCGAGCCGTTCCTTTTGCGCGATTTGTTTTTGCGCTGCTTCCAGCTGCGAAATTTTGTCGCGCAAACTCGCAATCAAGTCCGCGCGCTGCAACGCCGCCGCGCCCGCGTTCGCCAACGCGCGCAACAATGCTTCTTCGCCTTGGGCGTAATTTGCACGCGTCGTACTGTGAAAAATCATCGCGCCCATCACTTCGCGCTGCGCGACGAGCGGCACGCGCAAACCCGCGCGCACATTGGCGCCCTCTTCGTCCGCCGTACGTTTGGGAATTCCTGGCGGATACCCCGTGAACGGCAGCGCGCTTTCGCCCACATCGGTCGCGCGAAACAAGTCTTCAAAGCGCACGCGCGTATTCAACCAGCGCGCGTTCCAACCGTGCAGCGCCACAATCTCTGCCGTTTGGTCATGATGCAGCAAATACAAGACTGCGCGGTCTGCCCCGCACAAATCTTGCGCGCGCCGAAAGATATGTTCGCCCAATTCCCGCACCGATTCCAATTCCAATAATTTGTAACCGACTTGCTGCAACGCCATCGAAACAAAATACTGCTGTTCGGACGTATGCGCTTTCGTGCGTAAATCAAGAACTTCGGTACGTAATGCTTGTGTTGCGCGAAGCGTATGGCGTTCGCTCGCGGTCAACAAATGAAACACGCGGTGCAATTGCGCGGTCTCGATTTGTTCCGCATCCTCACGCGTTAAAAATCCTTGCCGCGCCAATTCCATCGCATAGTGTTGAAACGATAACGCGCTGGGAGTGTGAAATGGATTGCGTTGTGCTTCGCCGCGCCACACATCAAAAATTGCAATCTCGCCGCGTCGTCCTGTTTGGTTGCATTTCGGGCAACCTGCTGTGTGAAAAAATTCGCCGTCGCGCGTTTTGCAATCGTCGCACAACGTTTGCAACCGCTGCACCGCAATCACCGCGCGCAATTCTTTTAACAACGCGTCATCGTCAATGGATTCGCGCAATTCTCTCACAACCCACGCGCCCGCAAGCGGCGTGTCCATTTGCGTAACGATATGTCGTCCGCGCTGTGCCGCTTGCAACGCGGGCGCAATACACTCGCGCGTAAATTTTTCGGCAAACACCAATGGGTAGCCGCGTGACATTGCGCGTTCCATCACTGCCGCATATTCTTCGTCGCCACTTGGGGAAAAAATCTTGGCGCGTTCACGCGTGCGCGACGACAAGCGCAATTGCGCGTCTTTGTGTTCGCTCACAATCGCCGCGCGTGTATGCGGCTGCGCGCCAAAAATTTTCCGCGCCAAAATGCCAAACACCGCGCCGCGTCCGCTCGCCGACGCGTCGAATTCAAAATGCGGACGCGGTTCGAGTCCTGCAACAATTACGAGACCCGCGTCCTCACGCGCGATTTCGTCAAACAACGAATCGAGTTGGGGGAGATGGTGAAAAGCGTTGAGGTCTAACATTTATCGGCGTAGGGGCGAAGCATTGACAGACGCGTCTGCAAAGTGAGTCACAAAGGTTAATGTCATTGCTTCGCCCCTACTAAAACGCCAACAATCGTTCCATCGTCGCGCGAATTTTTTCTACGGATGGAATCACTGCGTTCAACAATTCGACATTGAAGGGAATCGGCGCATCGGCGGTGGCGACGCGTTCAAGCGGCGCATCCAAATCCAAAAACGCGTCGCGCGCAATCGTCGCGATGATTTCGCCCGCGAATCCTGCGGTCATGGTGTCTTCATGCACCACCATTGCTTTGCCCGTTTTTTTCACAGAGGTCAAAACCGTTTCCTTGTCCCACGGCGCAATCGTTCGCAAATCCAAAATTTCGACGCGCCCCTCGAACTTTCGCGCGGCATCGAGACAGCGATACAAACATTCGCCCCACGAAATCACTGTGAGTTCATCGCCTTCAATTACGATTGATGCAACGCCGAACGGCAAACAAAAATCATCGCCGGGGTACGGACGCCGCGCGTGATTGGTGTCGAGCAGCGCGCGATGTTCGAGAAAAATGGTTGGGTCATCGCCGCGCAATGCGGTCCGCAAAAGTCCAACCGCGTCCTCCGCGTTGCTCGGAAACGCGACGCGCCAACCAGGCATGTGCGCGTACATCACTTCGGCAGTTGGGCTGTGCCAAGGGTCGCCGAGCGCGCCGAATTGTTTAAAGGTGAAACCGAGCGGCATTCGCACCACGAGCGGATTCGCAAATTTATTCGCGGTGCGCCAGCGCGTTGTGCCAATGTCGTCCAATTGATTTTGCGCGGGGTCAGCGTATTTGCGAAATTGAATTTCGGGAACAGGCAGCAGTCCCGCCCACGCAAGTCCGAGCGCGCGTCCCATAATGCCCTCTTCATTCAGCGATGTATCAAATACGCGCGCGTCGCCAAATTCTTTTTGCAAGCCCACCGTCGCGCGATGCACGCCGCCGCGCGGTCCCACATCTTCGCCAAACAATAACATGCGCGGATTGACGCACAATTCATGTTCGAGCGTTTTGCGAATGGCGTCGAGCATGTTCAGCCGCGAACCATCGCGTTGTGCGGCGGCATTGCCAATTTCCAAGTTCGCGTTTTCTGTACGCAAACCGCCTTGTGCGTTCACCGTTCCGTCAAAATAAACAAAGCGCGTGGACTGAGATGCATCGGGGTCAGGCATTGCCTCCGCTTCACTCAACGCGTCGCGCAATTCCGCGCGTACGTCGTTCACCATTTCGTCCCATTCGCTCGCGAACATTCCATTTTGCAAAACAAATTCGCGCAAACGCAGCACGGGGTCGGTTTCAAATTCGCGCGCGATTTGACCTTCGCTTTTGTACGCGCGTTGGTCTTCGCCGTACGTATGTCCTTGCAAACGCGGGACGCGCAAACGCGCGAGGGTTGTCCCGTGTTCGCGCGTATAACGCACTGCGTCATAAATCGTCTGCGCGGACTCGCGCGGCTTTGTTCCATCGCACTCAAAGATTTTCAAATTGCCGTACGCCGCGAGATTTGCCGCGATGTTGCCGTTCGGATTTTGCAAGTGCGCCGGAACGGAAATACCGTACCCGTTGTCTTCAATCCAAAACAGCAGAGGAAGATTTTGCGTTGTCGCGATATTCAACGCCGCCCAAAATCCATTCGATGCCACACTCGCATCGCCGCCCATCGCCACCGCAATCGCGCCTTCCCATTCGCGTTCTTGCAACACGCGCGCGCGATAACGAATCGCGTGCGCCCAGCCCGCCGATGGGGAATACTGTGAACCGACATCGCCCGCACTCGGCAGCGCGGTGGCGCGTCCGCGCGACGGCAAATTGAATACGACGCCAACATCGCGCCCTTCGCTCGGCGAGCCTGTGCGCGCCATGCCCGCCGCGAGCGCTTCACGCGCGGTGAGTCCAATCGTCAACATGAATGGACGTGAACGATAGTACACGCCCGCCGCGTCGTGCGAATGGTCGAGCGCGCCCGCGAGCAAAACCTGTACGAGTTCATGTCCGCCCGCGCTGAATTGATATTTAATCATTTTGCGCGGGTCACTCATTTTTCCCGCGACGAGTTCGCGTTCTTCGAGTTGGTCGAGTTCTCGCGCAAGGAGGACATGCCGCGCCACGCTGCGCCAGTCAAGATTCTGCATGGTTTGTATTCTGTTGAAATTCTTGAGATTGGCAAGCTGAAAAAATCAAAACCGCCTCGTCCAAAAAAACGGGTCTGATTTTTCCATCATCTTAAGCTCACCATAAGCTAACGCGTAACTCACCGTAAAGCCCCCACAAATGATTTCCGCTATCCTGTTCCTCGTTGAACCCAATAGCATTGCGCGAACCCCCGCTCTCGCAATGAGATTGGGTTCACAGAAATTATTCGTTCGACAAATTTGAAATTTGTCATACCGCAAGGAGAAAAATTCCATGACTCCAACTCGTACCGCAATGCCTGTATTGCAGGAACAGCTCGAACGCGAAACAATTTTTGTGAATGACCTGCTCGCGCAAATCAATCACGTTATCGTCGGTCAAGAAAAATTGGTGGAACGCGTGTTGACCGCGCTGCTCGCCGATGGTCACGTTTTGTTGGAAGGTGTCCCTGGTTTGGCAAAAACGCTTTTGATAAAAACGACGGCGGAAGCAATTCACGCGGATTTCGCGCGCATTCAATTCACGCCCGATTTGTTGCCCGCCGATTTGATTGGCACGCAAGTGTACAACCCGCAAATGGGCGTGTTCTCGATTCATCGCGGTCCCCTTTTTACAAACCTCTTGCTCGCCGACGAAATCAACCGCGCGCCTGCCAAAGTGCAAAGCGCGTTACTCGAAGCGATGCAAGAACGCCAAGTCACCATCGCGTCGAAGACGGACAAACTGCCTGAATTGTTTATGGTGATGGCGACGCAAAATCCGATTGAACAAGAAGGCACGTATCCGTTGCCCGAAGCGCAAGTGGACCGTTTCATGTTCAAACTGTTTGTGGACTATCCCGCGCGCAACGACGAACGCGCGATGTTGGACCGCATGACGGGCGCAACCAAACCACACGCGCGCGCCGTCGTCGAACCCGCGACGATTTTGAACGCGCGGCGTTTGGTCAAAGACGTGTACGTGGACGAACGTTTGAAAGATTACGTCCTGCATCTCGTCATCGCCACGCGCAAACCGTCGGAATACGGATTGCAAAATTTGAAACCGTTGATTTCGTTCGGCGCATCACCACGCGCAGGAATTTATTTGATTGAAGCCGCACGCGCACACGCGTTCTTGCACGGACGCGGTTTTGTGATTCCCGATGATGTCAAAGAAATCGCGCCCGATGTTTTACGTCATCGCGTCATCACGTCATATGAAGCGGAAGCCGAAAACATTTCGAGTGACGAAATTGTGAAACAGATTTTGAATAAAGTGAATGTTCCGTAGGGGCGAACCCTTGTGGTCTCCCGTCAAACGTCCAATCTCTAATCTCCAATTTCACGAGGGGTTGTTCTTTCGGGTGAGTAGGGTATCACGTCGGGCCGGGCGCGATTCCTTACTCGTCCGAAAAAGCAACCTCTCTCGCTACAGCTGTCATTTCGAGCAGCGCTTGTGAGAAATCTCATTGGGGCAAGACCGAGATTTCTCGCTCCACTCGAAATGACAATTTGAGTCAACATGACCGAACCCAACACCATCGAATTGATGAAAAAAATACGCCGCATCGAAATTCGCACGCGGCATCTCGTCCAAGATTTGTTTGCGGGAAATTATTTGTCCGTGTTCAAAGGACGCGGTATCGAATTTGACCAAGTTCGCAAGTACGAAATCGGCGACGATGTGCGGAGCGTGGATTGGAATGTCACCGCGCGCATGGGCGACTTGTATGTGAAACGTTTCGTCGAGGAACGCGAACTCACGATGCTGCTCGTGGTGGACATGAGCGCGTCAAATGATTTCGGCACACAGGGACAATTCAAACGCGACGCAGCAATCGAGATGGCGGCAATGCTCGCGTTCTCGGCGGTTCGCAACAATGACAAAGTTGGTTTGTTGTTGTTCACGGACCGTATCGAAAAGTTTATACCGCCGCGCAAAGGACGCAAACATATTTTGCGCTTGCTCCGCGAACTGTTGGCATTTGAACCGCGCGGTCGCGGGACCAATATCAATCTCGCGCTCGAACACGTGAATCGCATGTTGAAACGACGCGGCATTGTCGTCGTCGTTTCCGATTTTCAAAACGACGCGGATTCATACCGCAAAAATTTGAACATGGCAGGCAAGCGGCACGATTTGATTGCGATTGATTTGCGTGACCCGATGGAAAGTGAAATTGCGAACGTTGGTTTGCTCGCGCTCCAAGACGCGGAGACAGACGAATGGATTGAAGTGGATACGTCGGACAACGCGTGGCGCGTTGCATTCGCCAAGCGAATGCAAGAATACGATGCTGCGAAAAAACGCGTGTGGAACGGCGCGAAAGTGGACCGAATCATTCTGCAAACGCCCGATGACCATGTGGGCGCGTTGACGCGATTTTTTCAACAGCGTGTCCGTCGTATGGCGAGGGGATGAAAACGCGAATCTACGCGAATCGGTACGAAAAAAAAAGGATTCGCGCAGATTCGTTTTGATTCGCGTAGATTCGCGTTGACCAAGCATGACAATGAAACGAATTTTGACAATTGCGCTCGGGTTACTGATGTTTGCAATACCCATGATTGCGTTTGCGGATAGTGGCGTGAATGTTTCGGTGAATGTTGCGCGCGAGGAAATTCATGTGGGCGATGTGATTCCACTGATGGTAACAGTGAATCATCCGAAAGGTTGGCGCGTGATGTTTCCAATGCTAGAAAAAAAATGGGGCGAGTTAGAAGTGCGCGCACAGAACCCGCAAAAGATTTCGGACAACGCGGATGGTTCGGAAACGACAACGCAAGAAATTGATGTGATGTATTTTCGTCCCGCCCAAGTGACGACGCCTGCAATGCAAGTTAATGTGGTGGACACGCAAGGAAACGTTCAAGAATTGAACGTGGAGCCAATGGTGTTGAATGTGAAATCTGTGCTGCACGAAAATGATACGACATTGCGCGACATCAAACCGCAAGCGGAATTGTGGCAGTTGTCGTCGTCGCCGATTCCGTTCGTCGCATCGCTCGCGTTGGCGTTCACCGTGTTGGGCAGCGCAAGCGTATGGGCATGGAAACATCGTCCGTTCGTTGACAAACGTACGCCGCGCGAACGCGCGCTGGACGAATTGAGAGCGCTTGAAGCGGAGCAACTCGACCTCACGAATGTGAAACTCTACTGCGTCCGCGTGTCCGACACACTGCGCGAATATCTCGCACGCGGCTGCAATATCAATGCGAACGATTTGACGACGCGCGAACTCGCGCAAACGTTACAAGAAAAAAATGTGCCTACAAACATTGCCGCGCAAATTATCAATGTCTTGCGCGTGTGCGACAACGTGAAATTTGCGAATGATGTTTCCGACGCGATGGCAATCAAAACTCTGACGAGCATTGCACAACAAATTATTCTGCTCTACCCGCCCGCGCCCGAAACGAAAAAACGTGGGGTGAAAAAATGACGTTTCAATTTGCGAATCCGTTTGCGCTCGGATTTCTCGCGGTGATTCCGTTGATTGCGTGGTTGGTTTGGAAAAAACGCGCGCAACAGCAAGCTGCATTGCAATACGCGAACATCGCGCCCGTGCGCGCGGGACGCGGTTGGAAAACGCGCTTGCGTCCATTGTTGAACGTCGCGCGAATTTTCGCACTCGTGTTGCTGATAGTTGGACTCGCGCGTCCGCAGCTCGTCGAGGCAAAAGAAATTGTCAAGGGCGAAGGAATTGACATTGCGCTCGCGCTCGATATTTCGGGCAGTATGGCGTCGCTCGATTTTCAACCTGCGAATCGTTTGGAAGCGGCGAAACGCGTGCTTGCCAATTTCATCAGTGAACGCGCGTACGACCGCATCGGACTCGTCGTGTTTGCGAAAGAAGCATTCAATCAAGCGCCGTTGACGACAGACCACGCGGTGTTGAATCGTCTTTTGGAAAATGTAGAACTCGCGCCCGATTTGAAAATTGAAGACGGCACCGCAATTGGTCTTGGCATCGCAAACGCGGCGAACATGTTGAAAGATTCGAATGCGAAATCGCGCGTCGTGATTCTATTGACCGATGGCGTGAACAACGCGGGACAGATTGACCCGCAAACGGCAGCAGACGCGGCGAAAACGCTGGGCATCAAAGTGTACACGATTGGGATGGGACGCACGGGGCAAGTTCCCGTTCCCGTGACCGACGCGTTCGGCGGCAGACAAATTGTCTATCAAGAAAGTGAAATTGACGAAGCGTCGCTAAAACAAATCGCGGAAAAAACAGGCGCGCTCTATTTCCGCGCGCAGGATACAAGCGGTCTGCAACAAATTTACGCGCGCATCAACGCACTCGAAAAATCGCAAGTGGACATTACCAATTTCGCCAAGCACGTCGAGTTGTTCGGCTGGCTGCTCCTCCCCGCGCTTGCACTCGTGCTGAGCGAACAACTTTTGAGTCAAACGATTTTCCGACGGATTCCATAACTGTAGGGGCGAAGCATTTTCACGAACGTAAGTGACTCGATTCGCGCCCGCGTCTGAAAATGCTTCGCCCCTACGCCGACAATTCCATGTCATTCGCACACCCCATTTTTCTCTATGCTCTCGTACTCGTTCCACTCGCGTCCTTATTTTTGCTGTGGGCAGAACGCGCACGCGCCAAAGCATTCGCGCGGATTGGACAACCGCAACTCGTGAAACGTCTCGCCGCAAATGTGAATCAGCGCGGACGTCATTTGAAATACGCGTTGTGGCTCGGCGCGCTCGCGCTGCTGCTCTTCGCGTTGGCGCGTCCGCAGTGGGGCGAAACAAAATCGTCCGCGCCGCAAAAAGGTGTTCAAGTGATGGTCGCGCTCGATGTTTCCAAAAGTATGTTGGCAGAAGATTTGAAACCAAATCGTCTCGCGCGCGCCAAAATGGAAATCAGCGATTTGATGAATCGTCTGCACGGCGACGAAATCGGACTCGTCCCATTCAGCGGTGCGAGTTTCATTCTTTTTCCATTGACGAGTGATTACAACACCGCGCGTAGTTTTCTCGCCACCGCGCGTCCAGAAATTATTTCGCGCGGCGGCACGGCGATTGGCGACGCGATTCGAACGGCAATGAACGGGTTCGATCCAAAACGCAGTTCGCAAAAAGTGATTGTCGTCGTCACCGATGGTGAAGATACCGAATCGAACGCGCTCGCGGCGGCGCAAGACGCGGCGAAACAAGGCGCGATTATTTACACCATCGGTTTCGGTTCTGCAAACGGTGAACCCATTCCCGAATTTGACGGGAACGGAAACCAAATCGGTTTCAAAACGGACAAGGACGGCAAGCAAGTGCGCTCGGCGTTGAACGAAAACGCGCTCCGCGAAATCGCGGCGGCGACGAATGGAAAATATTTTCCTGCAACCACGAACGGCAGTGAACTCGACGCGCTCGCGAATGAACTCAATCGTTTGCAAAAGGGCGACATCGTGAGCCGTGAGACGGTTGAAAAATACGAACAGTTTCAATGGTTTCTCGCGCCTGCTTTGATGCTGTTGGCGTTGTCGGAATTGATTTCGGAAAGACGTGGAACGAAAAGCGAGAAACGAGAAACGAGAATGTTGGGATGGTGGAAACGCGCGCGCGGAGGTGTGGCATGAAAAGGAAAAATGTAGGCAACGTTCGCCGCAACGTTCCGTCCGCGCGCAACGTTCGCCGTAATGTTCTTTTGTTTGCAATCGTGGCGGCGTTGATTATCACACTCGGCGCAGTGGGAACATTTGTGTACAAGTTCAACACTGCCGACGCGACGATTGCGGCAGGGAACAAAGCATTTGCGTCGCTGCAGTACGACACCGCGTTGGAAAAATATACAGCCGCGCAAAACAGCGCGCCAATTTTTGCAGAACCGTTTTATAACTCCGCGAACGTTTTGTACAAACAGAGCAAGTTCGAGGACGCGCAAAAATTGTTGGAGCAAGCGCTCACACGCTCAAATGAAAAAATTGTAGAGTTCTTGCAATTCAATTTGGGCAACGTCGCGTTCAATGCCAAACAATTCGAGCAGGCGATTGCGCGCTATGAAGACGCACTGCGCTTGAATCCCGACGACGGGGACGCGAAATACAATTTGGAACTCGCGCTGTTGCAGAAACAGCAGCAAGACCAACAACAGCAACAACAAAATCAGAATCAGCAAAATCAAAATAATCAAAATCAAAATCAGTCACAGCAAAATCAAAATGGTCAGGGCAAGCAAGACCAACAGCAGCAAAATGGTCAGCAGAATCAAGAGCAACAAAATCAACAGAATGGTCAACAACAACAGCAAGGACAGCAACAGAATCAGCAGGGACAGCAAGAACAAAAATCGCAAAATCAACAGAACGGTCAGCCACAGCAGCAACAAGGACAACAGCAAGACGCGCAACAGCAAAATGGACAACAGGACCCAACCGCGCAGCAGCCACAACAAGGCAGCGGCGCGGCAGGACAGCCAACAGACCAACAAGACAACGAAAAAGGTTACGCATACGTACCGGGCGAGTTGACGCAAGAACAAGCGGAACAATTACTCGCGGCAGTAGGCGGCAATTCACAAACGTTGATGGAAAAGTTGCAGCAATATCTATACGTACCGGGCGGCGAACCCGACAAGGATTGGTAATCTTTAATTGTCATTTCGAGCCGCACTTGCGAGAAATCTCTTTGGCGCAAAAGCGAGATTTCTCGCTCGCTGTAATCAGCGAATCGCTCGAAATGACAGTCAAGAACATTATGAAACGCATTTATCGTATTTCTCTCATCACACTTTCGATTCTCGGCTTGATGCTCGCGCTGTTCACAACACGCGCGCACGCGCAGTCGTCGTATGAATTGCGCGCGCAAGTGGACGCGAACGAAATTACAACGGACGATACCGTGACGTTCACGTTGACGCTTACGACGCCCGACGGGAACACACCGCGTTTGAATTTGCCCGTACTCGATGGATTCGACGTTGTTGGTTCGTCAACATCATCGCAATACAGCCTCGTCAATGGCGGCGCAAGCGCGAGCATGACGTACTCGTACGAATTGCAGCCGACGCGCGCGGGCGACATTACGATTCCGTCCTTGCATCTCGATATGAATGGGCAAACGCTTTCGTCCGATTCGATTACGGTGCGCGTGACACAAGGCAATGGAATGCCGACGCGAAAAAAATCGCAGAGTACGAGTCCGTTTGGTCCAAGTCCGTTCAGCAGCTTGTTTGGTAATGACCCATTTAGTGACCCATTCAGCAACGACATGTTTTCCAATCGCGCGAATCTAAACATTCAAGCGGCGACGAATAAACAAAGCGTTTATGTTGGCGAGCCGCTCGAGTACACGGTGCGCGTGCAAGCGGATGCGATGCTGCTCGGTGAGCCACAATACGACGCACCGAAATTCACAGGGTTCTGGGCACATGAACCGCCGCAATCGCGTCAAGGCGCGAACGCGAGTGAAATCAAAACGCTGCTGTTTCCGACAAAAGCAGGAACGCTGACGATTGACCCTGCGACGATTCGCGCGGATGGCGGATTTTTCTCGAACGCGTTGGAACGAAAAACGGAACCTGTGGCGATTCAAGTGAAACCATTACCGCAAGGCGCGCCTGCGGAATTCAATGGCGCGGTGGGACAATTTGAAATTAATGCGACGCCCGACAAAACAGAAACGCGTGTGGGTGAACCAATTACGGTGCGCGTGGAAATTCGCGGTGCAGGAAATTTTGATATGCTCGCCGAACCGAAATGGATAAATGATTCCAATTGGCGCGCGTTCGATGCAAAGGCGGAAACGAAAAGCGATGTAGTGAATGGTGCGCTCGTTGGTACGAAAACGTACGAACGCACATTGATTCCGACAAAAGAAGGAACACTGAAAATTCCTGCAACGCGTTTCGCGTATTTTGACCCCAGCGACGAAAAATATCACGTTGTTGAAACACAAGCCATTCAAGTGCAGGTTGCGGCGGGAGATGCGAGTACTTTAAGCGTCAATACGTCAAACGTGAATGAGCCAGCCCTGACGGAGGAAGGGTCAAACGTCAAACAAATTATTCCCGCGCACGCGCCGTTGACCACTGCCGCGAAACCGCTTGTCGCGCAGCCATTGTTTCTCGCGTTGTTTGTGATTCCATTCGGCATTGTCGCGTTTGATGTTGGAATGGGTCTGCGAAAACGCTATCTCGACGCACATGCGGCAGAAATTCGCGCGACGCGCGCATTGAAGCAAGCGCGGCGAAATTTGAAACGCGCGTCGAATCAACCAAACCTTTCGCTCGCAGTCTCGAATGTAATGGTGCAATATCTGGAAGACAAATCGAATCGTTCACTGCTCGGCGTTTCGCACAGCGCGTTAGCGCAGTTACTCACCGAACATGGCATCACGCAAGATTTGATTCAAGATGTGCTGGTGATTTTGCTCGCGGGCGAATCGTCCGAGTTTGGAAAATTGTACGGCACGACGCGTGAACAAACCGTGACGGACGTGGAACTCGTGTTGAACGCGTTGGAAGGAGAGTGGCAAGAATGAAACAACGAATTGCATTCATTGCGGGCGCGTTGTTTTTGCTCGGCGCGAGTTTGTTCGTCGCATGGCAGCTGGCTTTGCCGACGCGCGTATCGAACGCGGACGCGGAAACGTTTGCGCGCGCGAATCAATTGTATGCAAAGGGAAACTATGACGCCGCCGCGAATTTGTATCAGCAGTTGATTACAAACGGAATCGAGAACGCGGAAGTGTTTTACAATTTGGGAATGACCTACGCGGCGATGGGAAACGCAAATCAAGCCGAAGAGATGTATACGCGGGCGCGTGCACTGAATCCGCGTGACGCCCAGCTTCAACCAACCGCGCAAAGAAATGAAATTTCGTTCACGCAAAACGAAAGCGCGCTGCTGGCGTTCACGGCTGTTGGAATTTGTGCCGTAGCATTTGTTCTAGTTCGCCCGCGCGTACTTTTCAAAAATCGCCCAAGTGTGTAAAATAGCTGCGTCTCACCTCCAACATAATCAATCCGTGTCGAACCGGGCGTGGATTGGCAACGTTGTCCACTCATGCTCTTATCCCCCCAAGAGCATGGAGCAGGGGTGAGACGTTTTTATTGCGAATGAGTGGCAATGAAACGGGTTCCGTTGCTACCCGTTTGGCTTTACTACTGCCTTGACTACTTCGCCGCGCGCCACTGCGTTCAGCGCCTCGTTCATTTCCGTCAAAGCAAATTCGCGGGTAATCATTTTTTCCCAACCGATGCGCGCGCCGTGCCGCGCGAGGACCTTGACCATTTTGTAAAAATGCGAATAGTCCGAACCCCACGAGCCGCGAATTTCTAAATGTTTTTTGTTGATGTCGAGGTGGGGATTGATGCTTACATCCCCCGCATCCGTGTACTGTCCAACTATCACATAGCGCCCCGCGTCGCGTGTGAGCATCATACCTTCGCGCACCGCTTGTGGAACGCCGGTGGCTTCAATCGTCACATCCGCGCCGCGCCCATTCGTCAACGCGCGAATTTTTTCCACGCGTTGTTGTGCGGTTGTCGCTCCAACGGAAATAATTTCATCCGCGCCAAATTCTTGAGCGGCTCGCAAACGATTCGGCGGGTCACCCAAAACAATCACGCCACCCGCGCCCGATAATTGCGCGAGAATCGCAATGCTCAAACCGACGGGACCGCTGCCTTGCACCGCGACAATATCGCCCAATTGAATTTGCGCGCGTTCAATCGCATGAACTGCCGTTGGCAAACCGCAGCCAGCCGCAATCAATCGTTCCGGCGGAACGGAATTTGGCAAGCGAATCACTTTCACGCCGGGCTTGAGATAAATTTGTTCACTCCAGCCGCCGAGCAATCCGTCGCGCGCGGAATACGTAATGCCGTACACTTTGCGATGCGGACAGCGCGTAGATGCTTTCGCGACGAGACAGTACCAACAATGGTTGCACGTTTCATGAACGTCGAGAAATGTCACCACATCGCCGCGTTGAATCGGCGCGCTTTCGATGTCTTTCACGATGCCGCCCGTTTCCATCACGCGTCCAACGGAAACGTGTCCGGGGATAATCGGATACGGTACGCCCGCGAGTTGTCCGTGATGCAAATGCACATCCGTCCCGCACACCTCGGAAAAAATCGTTTCGAGCAAAATCGAACCCGCCTCCATCGGCGCGTTCGGCAACTCTTGTACTTGAATCGGTTGGTGCGGCGCAGTCATTACAGCAGCACGCGGCATAGGTTTTGTACTCCTCTTGCGAAATTTTTTCTGTAACCGCGATTATAATACACGCGCCATGCCCAAACACATTCTCCTCATTGACGACGACGCGCTGCTGGTGAAATCACTCGCATACACGTTGAAACAAAATGGCTATACGACGACAACGGCGACGAGCGCGGAACAAGGATTCGCGTTGATGAACCAAAACGCGCCCGATTTAATTTTGTTGGACATTGGATTGCCCGGAATGGATGGTTTGGAAACATTGAAACGCATTGAGCAAACAAAAAAGATTCCCGTGATTTTTTTGACCGCGCGCCGCCGTGAATTGGATGAAGTGTTGGGGCTCGAACTTGGCGCGCAAGATTACATCACCAAACCGTTCAACGAAGATATTTTACTTGCGCGCATCAAAACAGTACTGCGGCGCAATGAACGCGCGAGTGATGCGCGCAAGGCTTTGTCTCAAGTTGTGTGCGGTGATGTTGTGATTGATGCTGCCGCGCACATTGTTACAGTCCGCGGCGCGCCGATTGACCTCGCACCCAAAGCGTTTGAGCTTTTGCGCGTGCTGGCGCAAAACGCGCAGCAAGTAATGTCCGTTGACCAATTGATTGAACAAGTATGGGGCATCGAGTTCGCAGGGGAACCGCAGGTGGTATATGTGCATGTTCGGTGGGTGCGCGAAAAAATTGAAGACGACCCGTCGAATCCAAAACGTCTCGTCACGGTGCGCGGCGTGGGATATAAATTGATGCCGTGAGTATAGACGTGACCGGTTTTCAAAATCTGTCATTTCTTGGTACACCATGAAATCTCTCCGCGCGCAACTCATCCTCTCGCACATTCTCCCGCTCCTGATTCTCATTCCGCTTTTGGGAATTCTTTTGGTGTACACCATCGAAACACAAGTGGTGTTGTCAAACCTGACAGATGATTTGGAGCGTGAGGCACTGGTGTTGGCAGTAATCGCGAGCCAGCAAGAAACTGTTTTTCAAAATCCCGCGCAAGCAGAATTTTTTGCGCGCGCAGCAGGCGCACAGTACGAACGTAACGTTTCCTTGTATCAACCGAACGGGAGTCAAGCAGCAGTGATAGTGGAAACGAATGCGCGTGCGTCATTGCCGCCGACGCAAGACGAAATACGCGAACTGCTCAATGCCGAAACGCAAACACGTCTCGCGACACATCCTGACCCTGCACAAGCAATGGCAGAAGTATTGGTGCCGGTCTTTAGCGCGCGGCGTCAATTGCTCGGCATTGTGCGCGTAAGTGAACATTTGGACCGTTTGGCAGAGCGGTTGACTAGAATGCGTTTGTTGATTTTGGGCGCGACGTTTGTCGCAATGCTGGTTGCCATCGGAGTCGGCGCGTTCTTGGCGAATCGCACCGCGCAGCGCTTGAACGCCGTTACAAATTCCATCACACATATTGCGCGCGGCGAGAACACGCAATTCAATTCCGCAAACATGCCGCGCGAATTTCGCGCGACGTTCGATGCAGTGAAGGATTTGCAGAATCGTTTGCGCGACGCGCAAGAGACACGTAAACGACTGTTGGCGAATTTGGTGCACGAGTTGGGCAGACCGCTCGGCGCACTGCAAGCGGCGATTCACGCGTTGCAGCAGGGCGCAGATAACGACGCGCAAATGCTTGGCGAATTGCTGCAAGGAATGGACGCGCAAGTGGAACGGTTGAAACCGCTGCTTGATAATCTCGCGAGTTTGCACGGCGGTTTGAGCGGCGCACTGGAGTTGAAACACAAACCGACTTTGTTGAGTGAGTGGTTACCCAAGACAATTGTGACGTGGCGCGAAGCGGCGGAACAAAAGAAATTAAAATGGGTCCAAGAGATTCCAAACAATTTGCCGATTGTTGAAATGGACGCGGACAAGCTGGCGCAAGTGATAGGAAATCTGTTGTCGAACGCGATTAAATTCACACCGGAGGGGGGTGAAATTTCGCTGCGTGCGGGAAATGATGCGCGAGAATTTTGGATTGAGGTGCGTGATACGGGCATCGGAATTTCGGGCGATGACCTCGCACACATTTTCGACCCGTTCTATCGCGGACACAACGCGCGCTTTCCGCAGGGAATGGGTTTGGGACTCGCCATCGCGCGCGATATTGTGAACGCGCACGGCGGACGGATTGAGGTCGAGAGTGAAGTGGGGAAGGGCAGTCGGTTTGTGGTGTATATTCCTAAAAATGGGTAGCAAAAATGGGTAGCAACAGAACCCGGTTCTGTTGCTACCCATTTTTTATCCCCGATGATTGTCCACCAACGCAAACGTCTTGCCATGAATCAACCCGCGCACGTGTTCACTTTCCAAAAACGAACGCGGGAATCCTAACGAAATCGGACTGGCGTTGGTGAGCTGTTCCATTTGTTCGCGCGTCAATTCAAATTCCAAACAGCCGAGATTGTCTTGAATGTGTTTCAACGTGCGCGCACCGAGAATCGGAATCATCAACGCGCTTTTTTGTTGCCGCACCCAATTGATGGCAACTTGCGACGGCGTACGTCCGATGTCACGCGCAACTTGCATCAACGTCTCTGCGAGTTTCAAATTCTCCGCGCTCACTTCTTTGGAACGACGCGGTTCATTCGACGGCGAATTGTATTTGCCCGTGAGTTCGCCTGCCTCGAGCAAGCCCCACGGCGTCACAGCCAAATCCAACGCGCGCGCCATCGGCAAAATTTCGCGTTCGAGCGCGCGGTCGGCGAGCGAGTACGGCGCTTGCACCGCGACGAGTTTGGACCAGCCGCGCAATTCCGCAATCGCATCCGCGCGCGAAATCACCCACGCGGGCGTGTCGGATAAACCGATGTACAACACCTTGCCCGCGCGTACGACATCGTCCAACGCGCGCAGCACCTCCTCAATCGGCGTGAAATAGTCCCACATGTGCAGCCACAACAAATCTATATAGTCGGCGTTCAAACGTTTGAGACTGCCGCGCAACGAATGCATTAAATTTTTGCGATGGTTGCCGCCCGCGTTCGGGTCGCCCTCGCGTGCGTTCAGCGTATATTTTGTCGCGATGACAAAATGGTCGCGGTCGTTCGCCACAAATTCGCCGACAAATTTTTCCGCCGTGCCGTTCGTGTAATTGCACGAGGTATCAATAAAATTTCCGTTCGTGTTCGCGAACGTTTCAAAAATTTCGCGGCTCGTTTCTAGAGACGCGCCCCAGCCCCAATCCTCGCCGAACGTCATGGTGCCGAGACACAATTCCGAAACGCGCAACCCGCTTTTGCCTAAAAGTTTGTAACGCATTTATTTGACCCTTTTATTTCTCAATTGGTAACTGTACTTCGGTAACGTACGCGTTTTCTTGCGCGGCGAGATATGCTTTGGGCAATTTCAATTCCGAAACGTTGTCGGCATTGAAACGCAAATACACTTCGCGCAATGCGCCCGCAACGCGATACTCGTTTTGTTCAATCCAAACAAGCAGCGTACTCAAAACATCTGTGATGCGTTCGTAACTACCCGTGTACACCACACACGCCGCGCGCGCCAGCGCAGGCAAGGCGTACACGTTGACCCGTTCGTTCGACGGAATGTTTTGAGAAATCGGAACAGCAATCTCGACATCCGCGCCCACCTCACGATATTCGTCGTCGTGATACAACATCAACGGACTCGCATCCTCGCGTGCGTTGAATTGCGCGACGTACGTTTCAACTTCTGCGAACAAATCGGCAACCGCATCATCTGTTTCGGGAACGATTTCGCGGATGGACGCAACATGCAGCGCGGGAATTGCGCGCACGACGACTTCGTACTGTGGTGCGCGTCCCTGCTGTTCAATGTAATTCAGGCGCGCTTGGATTTGCGCGAGACGCGATTGTTCCTGCGCGAGCTGCTGTTGAATTTCCGCGCGGCGGAGACGCAACATGCCGCGCAATTCGTCCAGCGACAGTTTTTCGTCGAGCAGTTTTGAAATTTCATCGAGCGAAAAGCCGAGTTCTTTGAGTGCGATAATTTGATTGAGACGCGGGAGTTGTTCGGAGGAATAGTAACGATAGTTCGTCGCGGCATCTACGCGCGCAGGTTTCAAAAGTCCTAACGCGTCATAGTGACGCAGCATCTTTACCGAAACGCGCGTAAAGCGCGAAAACTCGCGGATGCGAAACATGCGCGCATTGTACACCTTACCATCGTGGGAGAGTCAAGACCCTGCGCGGTATACTTGTAAATAACTTGTACAGGCACTTGCAAAATTATCCAGACCCAGCATATTGGTAGGACTCTTCGGCGCGGGCACCAAAAACAAAACCCGCTCTTGCGAGCGGGTCTATTTTTGACTTGAGTTACTTTGCTTGCTGCCCCAACCCTGTGGCAGATTCGTTTATGCTTTTGTACGAATGGCAAGAATTATTGCCAGTTCTTCGGGTCTATGTTGATGTCAGTAGTACCACTTGCCGCGCTGGCGGATGGGGATTTGTCAATTTTTTGAAAGGGATCTTGAACAATCGCAGTCCTTGTGATGGTTTGGTATTCATTCCCATAGGTGAGCTTGACCAAGAGTTGCTGCGCTTCGTCAAACCAGTTCTTGGCGAGAGCATACGCGTCCGCAGCCGTTTCATAGGCAGCCAGAGCACTTGGCTTGTCGTTGGGGCTGGCGGTTGTATATTTCTGCCGTGCATTCGTCATCGCGAGTTTGGCAGTGTCCATGTTCTTTTGCAAGGTATCGCATATCTTTTGAAGCTCGGCGAAGGAGGGGTTACTAGTGAGCCCTCCTCTCTCCCATATCTGGTCTGCCCTTCTCGCGGATTCCGAGGCGTTTTCAGCTATGATGAGGGCGACCTTGTAAGATTGGAAAGCGCTGGCGTACCTAAAGAGGGCGAGGTTCATACTCTCCAAAGCCAGTTGGAGTTCGTTCTTTGCGGCTTGGTAAAGGTCATAGCTCCACGGTATCGTGTTGTCTTCAAGCTGCTTCACCTTTGCGTTTTCCTTGAATACAGTAACGCGAAGGTCCGCCTCTTTGACTGCCGCATCGGCGAGTTTTTGCATTTCTGTGGCGAGAGTCAGAACCGTCGTCCACTTGGCGACAGCTGCCTGATTACAATTCACTGCTTGCTGTGCGTCAGCGGGGTATGCTTTTCCCTGAGGACTATTGGAATTGGTAGTGGCGGCTGCATATTTTGTCTTGGCGTTTGTCAAATTTGTGGTAGCGAACTTGACAGCCGCATCTGCGTCATTTTTAGCCGCACCGGCTCTCTCCGAATTTTCCAGTGCATCGTCGAGAGGGCTCAGACCCGAGATTGCTGGGCAATTTCCACTCAAAATAACCGTACCATCGCCGCAAATTGTTCCTGTGCCTGCCATGTTGACTCCTTTCGGGAACTAGATTGGAACGGATAGAAATTGTCCGTATTATATCATCCTTTAACTGGATTTTTGCGTTTTCTTTCGGTTTCTGAGTTATTATTCGACGTTCTCAAAAATCCCCGCCGCACCCATTCCGCCGCCGATACACATCGTCACCATGCCGTACTGCAAGTTGCGGCGTTTCATTTCGTGAATGAGCTGGACGGTGAGTTTTGCGCCGGTTGCGCCGAGCGGATGTCCGAGCGCAATCGCTCCGCCGTTCACATTCACTTTATCTTCATCCATTTCGAGTTGCCGAATCACCGCGACGGCTTGCGCGGCGAATGCTTCGTTGAGTTCGAAAACATCAATATCTTTTAATTCGAGTCCCGCGATTTTCAATGCTTTTGGAATCGCTTGCACGGGACCGATGCCCATGATTTCGGGCGCGACGCCGCCGACGGCGAACGACACCATTTTCACCAACGGTTTCAAGCCCAACGCGCGCGCTTTTTCATCCGACATGACAACGACTGCGCCCGCACCGTCGCTCGTTTGTGAGGAATTGCCAGCTGTCACGCTGCCGCCATTGCGAAAGACCGGTTTGAGATTCATCAATGCTTCGAGCGTGGTATCGCGGCGCGGACCTTCGTCAATGTTGAAAATATATTTTTGTTCCGTTACCGAACCGTTTTGTGGTTCGGAGCCGCCAGCTTCCATTTCAAACAAATCCACATTCAATGGAACAATCTCGTCTCGAAATTTTCCTGCTTCCATCGCGGCAAGCGCGTTGCGATGCGAACGATACGCGAATTCATCTTGCGCCTGACGCGAAACGTCATATTGTTCCGCGACGTTTTCCGCCGTGAGACCCATGCCGAGATACACGGACGGATATTCCATCGCGAGATAGGGATTTGGCGCGAAATGAAAACCAATCATCGGCACCATGCTCATGCTTTCCGCGCCGCCTGCGATGATGCAATCGCCCCAGCCCGCGCGAATTTGCTGCGCGGCGAGCGCGATGGTTTGCACACCTGACGCGCAAAAACGATTCACCGTCATGCCCGTCACCGCGTTGGGCAAGCCCGCGCGAATCGCGGCGATGCGCCCCATGTTGAGACCTTGTTCGCCTTCGGGCATTGCGCAGCCGATAATCACATCGTCCACATCTTCGGGTTTCAAGCCGCCCGCGCGTTGAAACGCTTCGCGCACAACGGTTGCCGCCATATCATCGGGGCGCGTGGTGCGTAGTTTGCCGCGCGGCGCTTTGCCGACGGCGGTGCGTACTCCGGAAACGATAACTGCTTCGCGCATAATTTTTTCTCCTTACTCGATGTAACCGAGTGAACGTCAACGATTTTCAATCAATTCAATGTCCGCGTTGTTAAAGGTACGTGGAAAATTCATGTCAGATACGACGCCTGCCAATTTCGATACTGCGCCGGAAATTGACGAATGTATTTCTCCAACAAATCCACAAATTGTTGCATGCCGATTTCTGCTGCGTGCGCGCCATTTGGAAATGCGAGCGGTGATTCAATCACCAATTGCAGCGTGTCCTTTTCATCGCGCCAACAAAAAGTCGGCAAGAGCGGCGCGTGCGTCAGTTTTGCTAAATGAATCGCGCCGGTGGCAAAACGCCGCGTGCCGTTCAGAAATTTAAACTCGACGTGCTTGTGTGCGATTTGTCCTTCTCCCGAAAGATAGACCATTTCGTTGCGCTGCAACAAATGCATCAAGTGACGCGTGACGGCGAGCGATTCCCCGCGCGGCAAATACAAAATGGACGCGACATATTTTTTTTCGCGCGTTTCAAAAAACGGACGAATCACGCGCTCGCGAACTTGGGTTTCACCTTTTGCAAAAAAGCCGCCGAGATGTTCGCGCGAATGGGTTTGATGCGCCTTGAAACCGCGCGCAAACAAAATTCGTTTCACCGCGCTGCGCTGTCCGAAAAAACTATTTTCAAACAAAATCGCGCCATGTCCCTGCGCCAACGCGTGTTCAATGTGTTCGATGCCGCGCACGTTTGCGCGTTCCAACCGGGAACGCATTTCGACATTCAACAACATGCACGCGTCGCCCCAAAACGATTCAAACGTGCCGCGCACGATGGGTTCCAAATCACGCGCGTTGTACTTTTCTCCAAAATACTGTGCGAGGTTTGCGCGGATGGTGGCGCGTTTCGCGCGTGAAGTATGATACGCCAACTGCGCGACGCGTTGGGCGAACAATTCACTCGCACGCGCGGAACGCGTGAACTCGATAGATTGAAAAAGTGCAAGCACCGACAACAAATAAAGGTCGGTGGCATCAAAACGGCTCATCAATTCGTCAACATGCCGCGCCGTAATTTTCCCGTCGGCGATTTGGGCATTTCGTCGCGAAATTCAAAGACGCTCGGAATTTTGAAATCCGCGATTTTGCCACGACAAAATTCCGCGAGTTCTAATTCCGTACAAGCGAGGCGACGCACCACCACCGCTTTTACTTTGTCGTCGCCATACGCGGTGGGAACGCCGACGACGGCAACCTCCTCGATGCTCGGATGCGTTTCCAAAACTTCTTCGACTTCGCGCGGGTCAATTTTGAATCCGCCTTTGTTAATCAAAAATTTGATGCGTCCCTGCAAATACAAACGTCCTTGCGCATCGAGGCGTCCCAAATCGCCCGTGTAAAAATATCCGTCGCGAAACATTTGCGCGTTCAGTTCGGGTAAATCGTCATAACCGCGAATCGCGCACGGACTCGAAACAATCACTTGTCCAACCGTTCCGCTTTCGACGCGTTCGTTTTCGTCGTTCACAATCGCGAACGAAATTCCTTGTAATGGTTCGCCAACCGATTCGAGTGTGCTTGCGATGTCGTCGCTCAAATTCACACTCATCGTTCCCGTTTCCGTCGAGCCATACAATTGGCGCACGTACATTCCAAACTTTTGCTGAAACTCGCGATTGTATTTTGTTGGGAATGGCGCGCTCGCGGACACACACAAACGCAGCGATGAAAAATCCGGCGCGCGCTCGAAACGCGTTTGTGCGAGCGTGATAAACATGAACGGGACGGCGATAAAGATGTTAAGTTGTTCGCGTTCAATCAATTCCGCGACGCGATGTCGCTCGAATGTCGCGGGATACAAACAGGCGCCCGCGCGAAAACTTGCCAGCATCGTTCGCATCAATCCGTTCACGTGCGAAAACGGCGCGACGCCGAGAAAACGGTCAGTGACATTCAGCGCCAACGTATTTTTCAGCGCGTCGAGTTCCCACAAAATTTGCGTGTGATTGCGCGAGATGCGTTTTGGTTTCCCCGTCGTTCCTGAGGAAAATTGAAACATGACGGGCGTGTTCGGGTCAACCTTCGGCGGCTGCCAATTTGCATCGAACTCAAACGCGTCCCACGTTTCGCGCAAGAGCAATTCGCACTGGTTCTGCGCTAGCGGCAAAACGGTTTCACACAACGCGCGAAAATTTTCGTCGGTGAGAATCAATTTCAATTCGCACGCGTCAATGAAATACAAAATTTCATTCTGTTGATAATGGTCATTCAACGGGACCGCAAGCGCGCCCGCGTTCAAAATCGCCCAATACGCGATCACGTAATCGGGACTGTTGCGAAACATCAAACCTACGCGGTCGCCGACGCGGATGCCGCGCTGCTGCAATGCTTGTGCGAGTGTGTACGCGCGGGTGCGTAAATCGTCAAACATAAAACGTTGGTCGTTGTACACGAGCGCGTAGTGCGACGCGTGCGTTTGGGTGATGTGGGCGAAAAGGTCAGGAAGTGTTTTCATTACACCAATGCTGCACGCGCCGAAATTTTTCGCGCCACGTATTCCGTCAACGCGCCAAACGACGAAAATAATTCCACCGTCAATTCCGCATCGGGAATCGAAATGTCGAACGCGTTTTCCAGACCGAGCGCGAGCCGCAATGCTTCCACTGAATCGAGACCGATGCCGCGTCCGAGCAAGGGTGTTTGCGCGTCCGCGTTTTCGAGCAATGCGCCGTCCACTTGCAAATCGTCAATCAGAATTTTTTTGATGGTTGTTTCGATGTGCGCGTGATTCATAAGGGGCGAGAATTTCCCAAAAGGCGTTTTACGATGCGTCCGCCGCCATGTAAAAATGGCAGTGGGTCGTCCCATGCAAAAATCATCGGTTGCGCGCCGCGCAGTGATTTCAACCACGACACTGTTTTCAATTCTCTCCGTCGTCGCAATTCCAAAAATGCGAGCGGGTCAATTTCTTCATTCATCATTCGAACGCCGGGCTTGAATGTGTTGACACACGCAACCGGCTGGTCAAGCAAATCGCAGTACGCGAGCCATGCATAATCTACGCCTGTGCGCGGCGCAATTTCCGTCATGCCCGCCGCGCGCGGATTGATTTCGATAAAGTACCAAGTCTGCGTGTGCGCGTCGAATTTGAATTCTACATCTGCGATTCCACAGTAATCGAACGCGCGCAAAACGGTGCGCGATAATTGCAAGACTTCCGGCGCGTCCACCGTTTCAAATAACGCGCCGTCGCCGAATGTGGGCGGATACTGTCGCAATTTATTCAAAACCACATGCGCCACTTCGCCGTGCGCCGCGTCCCAATATCCCAGATACACAAAAATTTGTTCGTCGCCGCCCGGCACAATTTCTTGGACCAAAAATTCGCGCAGCGGAATATCTCGCAGCGCACATTCCAATTCTTGTGGCGTGTGCGCGACACGCGCTTTGACTTGGAGCGTGCTATGCCACACATGCGAAACGCGCGGTTTGACAATACATGGAAATGAAATGCGCGCGGCAATGTTTGAAATGTCCGCGTGTGTTACGGGATAAAACGCGCGCGGCACATTCACGCTCGCCGTTCGGACAAGTTCGTACTGCGATTGTTTGTCCATAATTTGATGCACCGTTTTGGGCGCGGGCATCAAAATTTTGTAATGTGCGGCAACGCGTTCGTAATGATGCGCGAGGAGCTGCACATACTCGTCGTGCATCGGAAACAAAACTCGCGCGCCTTGGTCGGCGAGTTGGTCGAGGGTGTCGAGCCAGCGATTAGGTTCGTGCCGCGAAATCGGCAGACGAATGACACGCGCATATCGCGACCATTCACCAACAAAACGTGACGCGGACAGCATCCATAACGGTACGCCACGTCTGCCGAGCGAACGCGCGAAACTCAAGCCGCCGGTCCCTGAACCCAAAATGACGGCGGGTGTGAGTACCATCAATTCCGCAATGGTTTTCCCGTATTTACAAAGTGCGAAATGCGTTCACGCGTTTTTTCTTCGCCGCAGAGCGAAATGAATGCTTCGCGTTCAAGGTCGAGAATGTATTGTTCGTCCACCCACGCGGGCGCGGTGAGTTTTCCGCCGCACAACACGTGCGCGAGTTTTTCACCGATTTTCGCGTCGTATTCCGAAATATATTTTCCCGACACCATTGAATAAATGGCGATGCGAATTGCCGCGAGGGCGCGTTCGCCTGCCGCGTAAATTTTTGCGCGCGCGGGGGCTTGATAATTTTCCGCGACCATATCCAAAACGGTTTTCTTGGCTTCCGAAATTAAATGGTCGCGATTCATGACGATACGCGTATCATTGGCGAAAAAGCCCATTTGCTGCGCTTCGTGCGCGCTGGTGGCAACTTTGGCAGTGCCAATCGTTTCAAAGACGCGCTGCAAAAATGGCAACACATCCGCGTTCGGGGTTTGCATCGCGGGCGCAACGACGCGGCGCAACATTTCTTTGCAGCCGCCGCCGGCGGGAATGACGCCGATGCCGACTTCGACGAGACCGACATAACTTTCCGCGTGCGCGACGACGCGCGAACCCGCCATTGATACTTCACAGCCGCCACCGAGTGTGTAGCCGAACGGCGCAATCACAATCGGTTTCTGCGAATAACGCAGCTGCATGGTGAAATCTTGCAACTGTTTGGCGACCTCGTCAATTTTTTCCCACTCGGCACTTTCTGCCATCATCCAAATGCCGACAATGTTTGCGCCCGCGCTGAAATGTTCGCCTTGATTGCCAACCACCATGCCGACAAAATTTTTCTCGACCTCTGCTTGCGCGGTGCGCGCCACTTCGACAATGTTGTCGTCGAGCGCGTTCATTTTGGTATGAAATTCCAACAGCGCGACGCCGTCACCCAAATCGCGCAATGACGCGCTGTCGTTTTCGGAAATGACGCGTTCGTTTTTCAATACAATGATGTTTGGCGTCGCGTGTTTCGCAATATATTTTTTCGACGCGGGGTCATAGTACGAACCATTGTGATAAAACGACGCGTGTCCCGTCGCCAACATTTCCTTGACCCATGGCGCAACGGCGATATCTTGCGCTTCCATTTTTCCAAGTGTTTCTTGTACGCCGAGCATGTCCCACGTTTCAAACGGACCTGCTTCGTGGGCGAATCCCCACTTCATCGCGTTGTCAATCGAAACAATATCATCCGCGATTTCGGGAACGCGATGCGACGCGTACGCGAGATAATGCGCCGTAATGTCCCAAATAAATTTCGCGGCGCGGTCATCTTGCGTGATGATGTAGCGCAATTTTTCCGCGAGCGTGTCGTGCATTTCGGCATTGGTGATGGAATCAAAGAAAAATTTTTCGGGTTTTTCGTACTCGAGTGTTTCAAGATTCAACGCGTAAAACTTTTTCTTGCCGCGTTCATCTTTGATTTCTTTGTAAAAGCCACCGCCCGATTTATTCCCCAACATGCCGCGCTCGACCATCGTTTTCAAAAATTCCGGCGGTTTCAAATCGGCGCGGGCTTCATCTTCGGGAACGGCATTATATAAATTGTCCGCGACGTGATACATCACGTCCACGCCGACCAAATCGCCGAGGCGGAAGGTCGCTGACTTGGGATGCCCAATCGCGGTGCCGGTAAATTCATCCACTTCGTCCACGCGATATTTATTTTCCAACGTGTAGCGCATCGCGTAGGTGCCGAGAAACGAGCCGAGCCGATTCGCAATAAAGTTCGGGCGGTCTTTACAAACGACAACGCCTTTGCCCAAAACGGTTTCGCCGAATTGTTTCACGAACGCGACGACATCGGGCGCGGTGTCGGGGGAGGGAATGACTTCGAGGAGTTTCAAGTAGCGCGGCGGATTGAAAAAATGCGTGCCGAGAAAATGTTCGCGGAAGGATGCCGTCCTTCCCGCCGCAATCGCTTGAATCGGAATGCCGGACGTGTTGGTGGTGACTATGCTGTCAGGTTTTCGCGCGGCGTCAATGCGTTCCATCAACGCGCGTTTCACGTTGAGGTTTTCGACAATAACTTCGAGAATCCAATCCGCTTGCGCGACAAGTTCGAAATTGTCTTCGAGGTTGCCGACGCGAATTCGTTCCGCCATTTGCGGCGTGAACAACGCGGCGGGTTTCGATTTTACGACCGCTTGCATTCCCGCGTTGACGATGCGATTCCGCACGGCGGGATGTTCGAGGGTTAATTTTTTCTTTTCTTCGTCCGATGTGAGTTTGTTGGGGACAATATCGAGGAGAGCGACCTCGAGTCCTGCGTTGGCAAAGAGGGCAGCGAGCGCGCCGCCCATAGTGCCGGAACCAATGACGGCGACGCGACGGATATTGTACGACATTGTAGGTAACTCCTTCGTGGAGAGGTTCGCAAAGCGCGGATGGCAAATTGCGTTTCGCAACAGGTTTCTCTTTATGACGCATTGCGTCATAAACAAAGATATTGTAGCACAAAGGGGGAAATTTGCCTACCGATTGGTAGGTAAATCCACAAAGCAGGTTCAAAAAAATGCGGCGCGTTTGCGTCGCATCATTCGTGGAAAATCAGTGCTTTACGGTTTAGCTCGAGAAAGCTATGCCGAGAAATTTCATATTGCAAGCGGCAGAATCTGTTTGACTTTGGTGACGCGCGCGGCGTAGGCAAGGGCGGCAAAAATATCTGCCTCTTCAAGGTCATCATAGTCCTGCAAAATCTCTTGATGCGTCATCCCCGCGCTCAACAATTCGAGAATCAATTCAACCGGGTATCTCATGCCGCGCAAAACAGGTTTTCCATGCGCGATTTCAGGGTCAATTGTAATGCGTTCAAGCAGTGTTTCTGAATCGGGAATTTGATTTTGCATTTTATTCACTCCAATCATACTTTTGCATCGTACCGCAGAATACATTGGGCGTCAACCAATGTGGGCGGATAATTTGTGTTTCTCCACAACAACGCGCGGAATTGGCACCACAAGCAATTTTGGAAATTTATCGCGTTCGACGACATCGCGCGTCGAGTACACTACATTGCCTTGTGCGTCGTACACGTGTACGTACAAATCGGGCAGCGACTCGATGCGCCAATCGGGACCGTCCTCGTCGTCTTTGTATTTCTTTTCATCAAACTCGAAAAAGATTTCGCCTTTGCCGTCTGTGACACCGGTGCCGAGAAAATCGTCGTCGCTTTTCCAGTCGCGGTCATACAGTGAAACCTTTACATTTGGTAAAACTTGTTTTCGATTTTCGTCCAACACGAGTTGAACGCGCATGACCAACTTCATTCGACTCCTCCATCGTGAGTGAAATGCGTCTCTCTATTTCAACTTTCAACAACCAACATCCAACTTCTAACTTCCAATTCACATTCCCCGAATCAATCCGCCGGGCTGGCACGTGCGGCAGAAATTCGTGATGCGCTGCTGCGCGGTGATTTCCGAAATCGTTGTGCCGCAGCGCGGACACGCTTCCCCCGCGCGCAGGTGAACCTTGAAAAAATCGCGCGGTTCACGATGAATGTTTTCCCCCATTTCCACGCGCACAAGTTCGATAGATTCGCGCAGTGTGGTGTGAATTGCATCATACAAACGATTGATTTCGTCGGGCGTGAGTTGGGTGCGTTTGCGATATGGGTGGAGTTGCGCGCGCCACAAAATTTCATCGGCGTACGCGTTGCCAATGCCTGCCAGAAAATCGCCGCGCGTGAGAACGCCTTTGATTTCACCGCGAAAGGGACGGAGCCGTTCACGAAAATCTTGAATCGAAATTTCGAGCGGCTCGGGACCCATGCTCGAAAAATCGGGAACGCGATTCACGTCGTCCGTGAGATACACTTGCCCCATCGCCTTGTCGTCATAGTAACGCAGCTCGGTTGCGTCATCGAGCGTAAAGACGACGGCGGTTTTTTTGTAACGTTTGCCCGTTGCAGTTGCAAGCTGCAAGCGCCCGGTGAGTTTCGGATTGATAACAACTTTTTGCGGCATGTCGAAATCAAACGCCAAAAATTTTCCGCGCCGCGCAACGCGTTCAATTGTTGCAGCGGTGAGTGTTTCGACGAATCCGAGTCCGGTCAAATCGCGCACGACAATTGCCGCCGTCGGTTGGAGCAATTCGACGCGCGTAATTTTTTTGCCCACGACGCGTGACTGTAACACATCGCGCACGACCTGCAATTCGGGGAGTTCCGGCACAAATGTATTTTCAACGCATCGCCGAAATGGTCAAATAGAGTTTTTTGGAATGTTCATTTTTGAAATGCGTTGGTATGATGTGCAAAACTCGAAAAAGGTGACGCATGTCGCGAGATTTGTGGTTGGCGCGAATTTATTTTTTTGTGTGGATTGGCGCCATCGGTTTTTATTATCCCTTTCTGAATTTATTTTATCGCCAACAAGGATTGAGCGGGACCGAAATCGGTTTGGTGCTTACCGTTGGTTCAATCATCGGTTTGATTGCTTCGCCCTTGTGGGGACGGTTGAGCGATTCGGGCGCACCGCTGCCGCGTTTGTTGCAAGTGGGTTTGTTTGCCACCGCGTTCGCGTTGGTGGTGTTGAGTCAACAAACGATATTTATGGGCATCGCTTTGGCTGCGGGACTGCAAGCACTGGCGAGTGCCGGACTATTTCCGCTTTCGGATACGCTGGCACTGCGAATCAGTCAAGCGCGGCGCGCGGGGTATGGCAGTATTCGCGTTTGGGGTTCCGCCGGTTGGGCGGTGATTGTGTTGGTCAGTGGGTGGCTGATTGAACGCACCAGTTTGGTCGCAGGATTTTTCGGCGGCGCGAGTGCATTCGCAAGTGCGGCAGTCATTTTGTTTGGCATTCCGAAAACGGCGGGTACAAGCCCCATCGAACGGACGCGTGAGCCGGGCGGTCTGCGTCATGCGGCGCGCACCTTGCTGCGCACGCGCGCCTTTTTTGGTTTGGCGCTGGCGTTGATTGTGCGCGGCATGTTGAGCGATGGACATTTACAATTCGGGAATATCTATCTCGAGCAATTGGGTGCAAGCACCGCGATTATTGGGATTGCGAGTATGTTGGCGGCGGCGGTCGAATTGCCCGGCATGTTTATTGCCGACCGCGTGGTGCGAAAAATCGGCGCGACGCGCACGATGCTTATTTCCTTTTTCATCACTGGTTTTAAATTGTTGTTGATTCTGATTTTTCCGGCGGTGTGGTCGGTGTTGGTTACGCGCGCGGTGGAAGGCATCGCGTTCAGTCTCTTTACCATCGGACTCATCAATTACGTGACGCAGCGCGCCGCGCCGTCGCAAACTTCGACGATGCTCGCGCTCTTTACCGTCACGCTCACCGCGTTGATTCAAATTCTCGGCGCGCCGATTGGGGGCATTGTGTTTGATGTGGTGGGTGCGTATTGGTTGTACGCACTCGCGCTCGTGGGGAATTTTTGCGCGCTCGCGATTTTGTTTGGATTCAGCGCGGGGCGCGAATGATTTTCGCGCGCCATTGACGCGTGCATTTTTCAATTCTATAATCGCGCGCGATAACTCACCGATGACCTATCGCAACTCACAGGGAGGTGACAGATGCTTTCCGAATTTCAACATAAAAAGGGCGCACATTTTTTTGGCTTGTTCGACGCGGACAAGGACGGTTTGTTGGAACGCGATGATTTTGTTCAAGTGGTGCAGCGCATGGGCAAACTGCGCGGATGGAACGAAGGCGTTGCGGGGTATGATGAATTGCACGGGCGCTGGATGTTTGTGTGGGATGGCATGACCAAAGTGTTGGATGCAGACGGCGACGAACGCGTGACGCCGGAAGAATTTTTGAATGCGTATGAAATGTTGTTGGCATCCGAAGACGGCTACAGTTTTGTAATGAACGCGATTGGCAATATGAATTTTGATGTACTGGACGCGGATGGGGATGACCGCATCACGTTAGAGGAATGGCGTGCGTTTTATCAAGCGCACAATATTGACCCCACACAAGCGGATGAAATTTTCGCGCGTCTCGATACGAACGGGAATGGTTCGCTTGCGCGTGACGAGACATTGAAGCACTTGCGCGATTTTTTCTATAGCGATGACCCGAATGTGGCGGGCAACTATTTCTTTGGCAAGTTCTAAAAAAATCTCCAACAAAAAATCTCGTTGCCCGCAACGAGATTTTTTGTTGGAGCGAAAAATTTTTATTCTGCTGGGGCATGTATCGCTGCAGAAGATAACGCATCGCGCGTGATTTCACTCTGTACCGCAAGCAAGGACGCCGCGTACAACACCAACACAATCCACACCACATCCGCGAGCAGCAGGTGCACAAGCTGCATCCACGTTGGCGCGAGGAGCATGACATTGATGCCACCCGCGAGAATTTGCGCGACCACAAGCAAACGTACCATCAGCGCGAGTTTGCGCGTGGGACTGTCCGGTGTGCCATTCAACATCACCGTCAAATACAACAAATACATTCCGACGAAAACTGCGATGAGTGGATGCACCACGCGCAGTTGTACGAGAAAGTGCGCGGCGGGATTTATATCTTGCGCCATTCCTTCACCCAGCGACGACGCGGGAAATAATGTGTCGCCCAAAGCAGTGAGCGCGCCCGCCGCGCCCGTGACAATCAAACCCAACAACGCGAGCGCAATTGCAAATGTATAAAGCGGACGCGTCCGCAAATCCATTCCCTTGCCGCCTGATGCCCACCATGCGGTCAACGTCAACACCGCGAGCAACAAAAATGTGTTGATGAGATGCGCGGCAATCGAAAAAACGCGCGCCACTGATTTATCCATTCCGACCCAACCAAAGAGCACTAGTGCCGCGCCAATCAACGCCTCAATGATAATGAAAATTCCCGATGCGATTGCGCCGTAACGGACGCGTCCCCACGGATACGCGCGGAATGCCCAAATCAACAACCCAAGTACGAGCAGCAATGCGATTCCCGACATGCCGCGATGCGTGAATTCAATCGCGCGTTCGAGCGATGGATTGAGTGGCACAACTTGTCCATCACACAGGGGCCAATGCGCGCCGCAGCCCGCGCCGGAACCACTCGCGCGGACGAACGCACCCCACAGAATTACAAGAATGTTGTAGGCGACGACGAACCACGCGTATTTTGCAAAACGATTCAGCATCATATCTAAATCCCTTCCTAAGCGGCAACTTGATAGCGTTCCGATGGTGAGATGCGCTGCTTTTTTCGACGCTGTGCTCGATTATAACACTCTTGGCATATGCCTCGTTAGGACGGCGTTTTGGTGCTATTTGACAAATTTCTCCGCGCGTGGAAAAATGGCGCACATTACAGTTTAATTACAATTTTATTGTCCGCTTTTCCTCGTCCTTTTCTTCGCCGCCCTCGTTTGCGACGCTCGAGCGAACGCGTTGCGCCGGCACCAACTCGATTTTCGGAGCCATATGGATTCAGCGAACGGTGTTCCGCCCAGCGGGATCGTTACGTTTCTTTTTACGGATATTGAAGGCAGCACGGCGCTTTGGGAAAAAATGCCCGAAGCGATGAAACGCGCGCTTGCCCAGCACGACCAAATTCTCCATCTCGCCATCGCCAAACACAACGGCTATGCTTTTAAGCAAATTGGCGATGCGTTTCAAGCGGCGTTCATTTCGCCGTCCGAAGCATTGAATACCGCGCTTGACGCACAGCGCGCGTTACGCGACGCGAGCTGGGGCGAAACAGGCGCGTTGCGCGTCCGCATGGGCATTCACACCGGACCCGAAGAATGGCTTGGGAATGATTACGCGGTCAGCCATACCTTGAATCGCGTGGCGCGCATTATGTCGGCGGGACACGGCGGCGAAATTTTGGTGTCGAGCGAAACCGTCGAAAACGTCAACGGCTCCATGCCGGGTGATGCGAATCTGCGCGACCTCGGCAAACATCGCCTTAAAGGTTTGAAAATTCCCGAACATATTTTTCAACTTGTCGTGCCTGACCTGCCCGCCGAATTTCCACCGTTGAATGTTTTGGATTCATACAGCGCGCATTTTGAAACGGTCGCGCGGAATTTTTCAGAAAATCGCGTTGTCCCATTTTTGGGTGCGAGCGTCAATTTGGTCGGACGCCCCACTGACCGCCCGTGGCGTTTTGGTGAATCAGAATTTCTCCCCGTTGGCTCGGAACTCGCCGAACATCTCGCGCGTCTGTTTGACTATCCCTCGAATGAACCGCGCGACCTTGTGCGCGTGTCGCAATATGCTGCCGTGAAAGCGGGCATCGGTCCGTTGTATGACGAACTGCGCAAAGTGTTCAAAGCGGAATATCAACCGACGCCGCTGCACATGTTTTTTGCGATGCTGCCGCGTCTGCTGCGCGAGCGCGGGTTTCCACCCGAATTGATGATTGTGACGACGAATTATGATGACGCGTTGGAGCGCGCATTTCGCGCAATGAACGAACCGTTTGATTTGGTCACATACATTGCAGAAGGCGATATGCGTGGAAAATTTATGCACACGTCGCCCGACGGCAAAGCGCGTCCGATTGAAAAACCAAACAAGTATCTCGGACTCGCGCCGGAAGAGCGCACGACCGTATTGAAAATTCACGGTGTCGTGGACCGCAACAACCGCGCGCGCGACAGCTATGTCATTACCGAAGACCATTACATTGAATATCTCGCGCACAAAGACATCGCGCAGCAATTGCCCGCGCAATTGTTGGAGCGCATGAGCTGGAGTCATTTTCTCTTTTTGGGATACAGCTTGCGCGATTGGAATTTGCGCGTCATTTTGCATCGCATCTGGGGCGAGCAAAAATTTAAATACAAAGCGTGGGCGGTGTCCGATACCAATGTGTTGGCAGAAAAACCGCAGCCGCTCGAACAAGAATTTTGGCGGCTGCGCGATGTGGACATTATCAAAATGCCGTTGGACGATTATGTGGAATCGCTCCAAGAACGCGTCGAGATGATGACGCAAGGGGGGGGGGAATAATATGAGTGTTCCTCCCAATGGTTCATCCGGCAACGGCACAATAAAAGTTGACCCGCGCAAAATTCCTGCCGCGCCGTACAAAGGTCTTGTCCCGTACACCGACGACGATGCCGCGCTCTTTTTTGGACGCGACGCGGAACGTTCCATCATCGTCGCCAACTTGCGTTCGTCGCGTTTCACGTTGTTGTACGGACCGAGCGGCGTCGGAAAAAGTTCCGTCGTCGGCGCGGGCGTGGTGCATTATCTTCGTCAACGCGCGAAACAAAATCTCCAAAAACGCGGCACGCCGGAATTTGCCGTTGTCTATTTCAATCAATGGCGAGATGACCCGGTGGTCGGTTTGTTGCGCGCCGTGCGCGAAGAAGTGGAAGCGCTGCTCGGTAAAACATTTGATGACCCGCAGACGACGCGCTTTAAAACGCTGGACGAACAATTGAAAATGTGGGCGGAACGCGTCGGTGGTGATTTGTTGATTCTGCTCGACCAATTCGAAGATTATTTTTTGTATCATCCCACCGAAGACGGACCCGGCACCTTTGTTGAAGAATTTCCGCGCGTGGTTACAGACAAAGAAGCGCGCGTCAATTTTGTCGTTTCCATTCGCGAAGATGCTGTTGCAAAACTGGACCGCTTTGAAGGACGCATCCCTACACTGTTTGACAATTACATTCGCATTGACCATTTGGACCGCACGGCGGCGCGCGATGCGATTGTCAAACCCATCGAACAGTACAACAAGGCGATGGGCGACCCCGCTTCAAAAGTGAGCATCGAACCTGCGCTCGTGGATGCTGTGTTGGACCAAGTGAAAACAGGGCGCGTCTCGCTGACGGACACGGGACTGGGCGCGGTCAAAAGCGAAAACGGTTCGAATGGACATGACCCTAGTGTGGAACGCATTGAGACGCCGTTTCTACAATTGGTGATGACGCGTTTGTGGGACGAGGAGTTACGCAGTGGTTCACACGTGCTGCGTTTGGAAACGCTGAATCGCTTGGGCGGCGCGGAACGCATTGTGCGTACGCATTTGGACAAAACGTTGGGTGGATTACCCACGATGGAACGCCAAGCTGCCGCCGGAATGTTTCACTATCTCGTCACGCCGTCGGGCGCAAAAATTGCACACACTGCGCGCGACCTTGCCGAGTACACGCACACGAACGAAAAGCAACTTGTGCCCGTTTTGGAAAAAATGTCTGCGTCGGGCATTCGCATTTTGCGTCCCGTTGCTCCGCCGCCTGACCAGCTCGACGCGCCGACGCGCTATGAAATTTTTCATGATGTGCTTGCGCCCGCGATGTTGGACTGGCGGCGCAGATATTTGCAGCAGCGGCGCACGCGGTTTTTGGCATTTGCGATTGGCTCGGTTGCGCTCGCCGTCGTGTTGATTATCGGCGCGTTGTGGTTCAACTTGCAGCGCAGTCAACAACAGTTGACGCAAAAAGCGCAAGAAGCCGAAAATCTTTCGCAAGTAATTTTGTCCGCGCCGCAGCCGACGGGTTCGGCGACGGTGCCGCAAACACTGGTCGCCATTCGCGAAACGGCGGCGGCGGTTGGTACGAGCGCGGCGGCGGTGACATGTCAAGGCGGACCGGTGATTTCGTTCAGTGCGTCCAAAGACAATGTTGCACCGAACGACCCGGTTTTTTTGCAATGGGGCAAACCGCAACGCGTGACCGGTGTGACGATTCAACCCGGTTTGGGTAAAGTCGGCTTGGAAGGTTCGCAAGTAGTGCAGCCGTTGCAGACAACGACGTACACGTTGACTGCCGAAGGGTGCGGCGGAAAAACTTCGCGGCAAGTGACGGTCAATGTCATTCCGCCATCAGCGACACCTACGGCAACTCGAATTCCACCAACGGCGACGAACGTACCGCCGACAGCAACGTTACCGCGTCCGACAGCGACGCGCGTGCCTCCCACCGCGACCACAGCGGCTTCGCCCACCGTGAGCGCGCCGCCGGGAATTTATGTGAATGGGATTATTGTTGACCCGCCGCAGCCGCGCGCAGGCGACCCGATTCATTTCACCGTTCAATTCTTGAATACAACGGGGCGCGCGCAAGGCACAACCTGGTGCGTCGAAATTTTTTCACCGGAGAATGTCGGCAAGTCGGTTGGCATTACTTCGTGTCAGAATGAAAACATTGTCGAGGGACAAAGTGAATTGGATGGTGTAGCGTGGGAGCAGCGACAGATTGGTGCATGTACGCCGTATCTCGCCAAAGCGATTTTTCTCGACCAAGCCAAAGCGCGTTTCAGTTTCTTGCAGCCTGACGGACGCGATTATTGGTTGAACTTTACGGTGTGTCCGTAAGAAAAAAACGAAACCCGTTTCCTTCGCTTCGCTTGGAGAAAACGGGTTTCGTTTTTTACGGTAGCGTTTCTGAACAGTGACTCTCTAGCGATCACATCCACCCATACAGATGATTATTCCTGCACTTTGGACGATTTCTGAATCCTCGCTCAAAAAACCCGCAACATGGAGCGTCCGACCACTGTAAAAGTCTTCCGGCTTGGGTGTCCATAGAGTTTCGATTGTTTTGGTTTCACCGGCTTGCCATTCTGCTAGATTTCCTGCCTGCACGTTAACGTCAGTAGCCCAAGAGAATAACGTGTCATGACTATTAACGTCAATGACTCGAATCAAGCCATGTAAAATGTTACCCTGAGGGGTATCGTCGCGACATTTGATA
>CAYXXF010000012.1:0-203068 GCA_964469005.1 uncultured Anaerolineales bacterium | reverse complement strand
GCGAACCACTCCTAATGCACGAGCGCTTGTTCTCGGGATTGCTGTGTTGTCAATCTAGCAGATTACAAATCCGGGTTACACTTCACGTTAAGAACTTCTCTTTAGTTGAAAACTGAAAGTGCCGGCATGGTGTCGCTGACATTGTGGCTTTGGCATTGAACATTGTTAAAAACAAAGTTTGTTTACAAACAGAGTTGGTCGAGAGAGTTCTCTGGTGATTCAAGCGGTGGGGAAATACCCGGCTCCATTCCGAACCCGGTCGTCAAGCCCACCAGCGCCGATGGTACTCGAGGGGCGACCCTCCGGGAGAGTAGGTCATCGCCAGCAGAACTCTCTTTGCTTTCGCAAACAAAAACCGCGCCGGATTCGTCCGCGCGGTTTTTGTTTGCGAGCTGATGCAACTATATCTCAATCTTGAGGCTTTCGTGATTATATCTCGAGCGCATAGCCCACAGCTCCGCCTCCCAACAATCCGCACAAGGCACTGCCCAATCCCCACAACAAACTCGCCGCAATCAAATTCAGCGCGTCGCTCTCGGTAAAGCGCGCCACCAAATCACTTAGTGGCTCTGCCAACAAATCGTTCAGCGATGCTTGCATCAAATAGCCCAGTCCAAACCCAACCGCGCCCGCTGCAATCAACCACAACAACTGTTTCGGATTCCAAATTGCAATTCCAATAAACAGTCCAAACAGCGCACCGATGATTGCATGTTGCGCGATGTACACCGCTTCAATCATCGTTCGATTGGAAATTTCCGGCTGCACTCGCGATGTGAGCAGCAACGTAGTCAACAAATAACCACCGCCGCAGCCCAAAATTCCTCCGAGTGCGAATAACAACGTCAAGCCCTTCCACTGCATCGTCGAAGCAAGATAGGCTGCACCCAATGCGCCCGCCGCGCCGTACAAAATTGTTCCCAATGCCAAGCTTAGATTCGTGTCCGTGACGTTGATGGTCACAATACGCGCCAGCAAACCCATCGCCGCAAACGCAATTGCAAATCCTTGCGCGCCGGCGAGAGATGCGCCCGCGAGAAATGCTTTTTGATGTCCCATTGTGGTTGAACTCATTTAGATGTCCTAAAGTTTTGTCTATCTGGTCAGCACCCGTCCCGTCCACCAGCCGAGTGAATGCGCTTTGCCATCCAACACTTCTTGCAGTAATTCGATGCGTCGCCATGCGAGCTGTGCTTCTTCCGGTTCGAGATATTTGTCGAATGTTTTCTCCAACGTCACCGTATTATCAAAGATCGTTTTCCATAAACGATATACGTTGTTCGCAACTTGATACAAGCGTGTGCGATTTATTTCTTCTTCCTCATCACCCTCGTTCGTTACGCGATGGTCCACCAACAATGCTGCCGCGTCTTGAATATCTTTTTCTGTAAAATTTACGCGCGCCAATTTCATCAACAACAAATCAACCAACGGCAGTGTCAATGGTGTCACATTCAAACGCGATGAAAAATCAATCGCAAATTCTTTGCGGTACTGCGGCGACAAAATTTCAAGCGTCACATCCTCTTGCACGAAACGCATTTCGTTTGACGATTCCTCTCGTTTTCTAAAACCGCGCGCCGTCAAAATTTCTCCCACGCGAGTCCATGCTTGCGCCTCCGCCATAAAATCCAAATCCGTGTGCGTGCGTTGTAAACGCGCATTTGTTTCAATGCTCGGACAACGCGCGTAAATCGCAACGCCACCAATCATTCGCAAAACTATTCCGCGTGTCTCTGCTTCCTTGACCAATTCTGTGCCGAGTTGTACGAGTTCGTTTGTTGTCATCATGTCCTAAAATTCTCCGACAGAATCTTCCACCGCGTTCAATGTTGCTTCAATGTCCGAGTTTGTGTGCGCCGTCGAAATGAACCAACGCCCCAACCCATTCGGATAAATCAACACGCCACGTTTGCGCAATGCGACTTGCAATTTTCGGAATTTCACCAAATCCGCGTACTGCGCCGCGTCGCGATATTCGCGAATCGGTTTTGGCGAAAAATAAACTTGAAAGAACGACGCGACGCGCTGCACCTGAACCGGAATGCCCGCGCGCGCAAAAATTTCCTGTACACCATTCGCCAATTTCGCGCTCACGCGTTCCAAATTTTCGTACGTTCCCGGCTTGTCCAATTCGTCGAGCGTTGCATTCGCCGCGCTCATCGCCACCACATTCGCGTTGTATGTACCAGCATGCAAAATTTCATCGCGCGCGACAGGTTCCATCACCGCGCGCGAACCGCCATACGCGGCAACGGCAAAACCCGCGCCCAATGCTTTCGCCAAAACGGTAATGTCCGGTTTTACACCGTACAATTCTTGCGCGCCGCCGCGCGACGCGCGCAGTCCCGTAATCACTTCATCAAAGATCAACAGAATATCATTCTCGCGCGTAAGGTCGCGCAAAAATTTCAAATACCCATCTGTCGGCGGAATTACGCCGCAATTTGCCATAATCGGTTCGGTAATGATTGCTGCGATTTCGCCGCGTTGGTCACGAATCGTTTTGCGTAAAATGTCCGCATCATTCCACGGCTGTGTAATGATGAGCCGCGCGTAATCCATCGGCGTTCCTGCGGCTGCGGGAATGGTGCGCGGCGAAGTGCGCGGTCCCAAATCTTTGACAGCAGGATGATAGCTGTATTCCGTTGCGTCCGTCCAGCCGTGATACTGTCCCTCGAATTTGATAATCTTGTCGCGTCCTGTAAGCGCGCGTGCGAGTCGTACCGCGTAATGCGTTGCTTCGGAACCTGAATTGGAAAATTTTACGAGCTCCATCGAAGGAAAACGGTCACGAATTTTTTGTGCAACGATTTGTTCCATCTCGTACGGCAGCGCAAACATATTGCCATATTCCAAAATCGCTTCTGCCACCGCTTGCGAAACATTGCGCGGACGATGCCCTAAAATCAATGGTCCGTGTCCGAGAACATAATCAATGTATTCGTTCTCGTCCACATCATACAAATGCGAACCATCGCCGCGTTGAATCATCGGCGGATAGGGCAGCCATCCGGCAGCGGTGCCGCGCACGACCGATGTCACGCCACCCGCAATGGATTCTTGCGCGCGTGCAAACAATTCCGCCGAACGCGTATCGTTTTCGAGAGAGATACTCATGCGCGTATTATAACGCGAGTTGGAAAAAAAGACCTCGCAGGTTTGTGACACCTGCGAGGTCTTTTTCATGCTTTCACGTACTTGGCAAACCACTCTAACGTTTTCGCCCACGCTTGATTCGCGGCTTGTGCGTTATAGCTGCCGCTCGTGTCATTGTTAAAGGCGTGGTTCGCGCCTTCATAAATCGCGTATTCAAAAATTTTATTGTTGTCCTTCATTGCTTTTTCAATTGTAGGAATGCCGCCGTTGATGCGTGAATCATTCCCGCCGTACTGTGCAAGCACTGCTGCTTGAATTTTTGGCACATCTTCCAATAGTGGATTCGGTCCGTAATATGGAACGGCAGCTTTCAATTCCGGAATTTGTGTCGCGCAGCGCCACGTCATTCCGCCGCCGAAACAAAAGCCCGTCATGCCAAATTGTCCGGGTGCGACAAAATTTTGCTGCTTTAGATATTCTAACGCCGCCGCGAAATCGCCGACCATTTGCGCGGGCGGTGTATTGCCCAAAACGCCGGGGACACCTGACGCACCAACTTTTGCGGTTCCACCTTCGCGCGATAACAAATCTACTGCGAGCCCAATGTATCCTGCTTTTGCCAAACGCCGCGTGACATCTTTAATATGGTCAGTCAGTCCGCGATTTTCATGGCACACCAGAATCGTTGCGTGCGTCTGATTATCGTTGGGACGCGCGAGATACGCCATCACTTGTGCGCCTTGCGAGGGAAATGTAATATCGCTTGCTTGAATCGCCGGGTCATCCGCGCTTACGGGCACATTGTTCACTCCCGCCGTCACAGTTTCCGTTGCTGTTGTTGAGAGCGTTGGGTCGGGCAATGTCGCTGTCGCAGTTGCTGCCGCTGTCGTTGCACTTGGCGCAGTGGTTGGTACAGCAGCTGTTGGGGCAAGTGTTGGCGCGGGCGGCATTGCAGTTGGTTGTGGTACAGCCGTTGCGGCAGGCGGCGCGGGTGTTGCGGGTGGCGCGCACGCGGCGATTAACGCGGCGGCGGCAGATGCGCCGACGAGTCCCGTCAAGCGTTTTAGCGCGTCGCGCCGCGTCATTTGTCCGTGCGCATAGTCTTCGATGAATTCATCAATGAGATATTGTTTCAAACCATCATCATGCTTTGCGTCTGACATCACTCCTCCTGAAACAAAAACCCGGCGCGTCAAAGCATGACGCATCCGGGTGAAGCGGAACTGGAATGGGCGAGGCAGGGCTTGAACCCGCGACCCCTTCGGTGTAAACGAAGTGCTCTAGCCAGCTGAGCTACTCGCCCATAATTTACAAAAGCGAATGTATCATCGGCACAAAGGTTTGTCAATTTGCAACGCGTTGTAGTACAATGCGTGGCTATGTGCGCGCGTTCCGCGCGGGAGAATTATGCACGAGACTTTCAAGGTTTTACGTTTGACGATTGCGTTTTGCCTCACCGTTGGGTTATTCACAATGTGGCTCGCCCCAACGTTCGCCGCGCCGAATGCGCGCGATTGCAGCGCGGGCAATGCCGCGATTCTCACCCCACAAAGCGGGGCGGCTGTTACGGGCATCGTCCAAATCGAGGGCACCGCGTCACTCGGCGGCGATTTTCAATATTACAAACTCGAAGTCGCGCCGATGGGCACCGAAGCATGGGGCGACCTCGCGGGGCAAGCAACGCAACAAGTGGTGAATGGACAACTGGGTGTTTGGGACAGTGCGGCAGTCGCGGACGGCGCGTACATGATTCGTTTGCGCGTGGTGGACCCGACGGGAAATTATTGCGAAACAATTGTCAACAATATCAATGTTCAAAATTCGCGTCCGACGGAAATTCCTACGCCTGCCGAAACTCCCACGCCGACGGAAGCGCCGCCGATTCAAAACGCCGTGCCGACACCCGTGCCGACAACACCGTCGGCGCAAGGCACCCCCGCCGCGACCATCACCCCCCCCCGCGCTGCGCCCTCGCGTACACCGGAAGCGGGGTCGGGTGGAATTGGCGGAATCGAGCTGGGTCAAATTGTTGAGGCGGCGACGGAATTTTTTGGCGCGCTTGGACGCCTCTTTTTATTTGGCGCGCTGGCGATGGGGGCAATTTTCTTTTTTGTCGGCGTCATTTATTTTGTGCGACGCGTGTTGTGATTTGCCATGCCTGACTTTAATCAACTCATCAATTCTATTACATCCACGTTTCCGGATTTGTTTGACGCATTCTGGCGCGGCGGACAATACGCGCTTGCCGCATTCATCTTGCTCGGAATCATTTATTTTTTGCGACGATATTTGTAGCCGATGGCAGACAGCCGATAGCATATTGCTCAATGATAACTGATTGCTGCTCACTGCTCACTCTATCACTCTATCGCTCCCTCACGCTATCTCAAAACCATGCCCATCTCGACCAAATGGCTCGCGCGTAAATTACAGCGCGGCGATGCTGTCCTCGATTCGTACGCACCAATGAAACTCATTGCAGGTCTCGGCAATCCCGGAATGAAATACGCGCGCAATCGTCACAATGTTGGCTTTATGGTTCTCTCGCATCTCGCGCGCAGTGAACACTTGCGTTCGGGTGAACGCGTCGATTTCAATCGTCAACGTTTCAACGCCCAACTCACCGAAATCAAAATTGAACACGAACGCGTACTGTTGGTGAAACCACAAACGTACATGAATTTATCCGGCAACGCGGTGGGGAAACTCGCCGCGTTCTATCGCTTACAACGTACCGACGTAATGGTTGTGTACGACGATTTGGATTTGCCTCTCGGAAAAATTCGTCTGCGCGCGAACGGCAGTTCAGGTGGACATCACGGCATGGAATCTATCATCAATCATTTGGGCGGAAACGACATTCCGCGTTTGCGTATCGGCATTGGACGCCCGGACCCAAACCAAGACGTAGGACATGTTCTCGGAAATTTTTCAGAGGATGAACAATCCATTTTGGACGACGTTTTACAACGCGCAGAAAACGCACTGCGCGTGTGGGTGAAGGATGGAATTGTGAAAGCGATGAATGGGTTCAACGGATGAATCTTTCCGGCTTGTTATCCCTCCTTGACCAAGCATCTGAATTTCAATCGCTCTTGACGCGTCTCGAAAAACCGCGCGTCACAGAACCGATTCAAGTTCTCGATGCCGCGCGCCCATTTGTTCTCGCCGCGCTGCACCAAAAACGCGCCGCGCCAATCGTCGTCGTCACCGCGCGTACGGAACGCGCGAAACAATTGTGGGCAGATTTGATTTCGTGGAGTGTAAATCCCGAAAGCGTTTATTTCTTTGCCGAACCCGACCCGTTGTTGTACGAACGAATGCCGTGGGCGGCGGAAACGATTTCGCTGCGCCTCGCCGCACTGTCTGCTTTGTCCACGCCCGCGCAGGATTCCCCCCCCCTTGTCATTACAACGATGCGCGCGTTAATGACACGCACCGCGCCGCGCGAGGACTTTCAACGCGGAGTGTTTGTGTTGCGACGCGGCGAAAATTTGTCGCTGGCGAATATGTTTCGCGCGTGGACGGCGCTCGGTTATGAACACGCGCCCGTTGTGGACGCGCCCGGACTTTTTTCGCGGCGCGGCGGCATCGTGGACATTTGGCTGCCGTCACAAACGAATCCCGTGCGTATCGAACTCATCGGCGATGAAATGGAAACGCTGCGCGAGTTTGACCCCGCGACGCAGCGTTCAGGACGCGCAATCGAAACATTGGTCATTACGCCCGCGAGCGAAGCGGAAATTTCGCGCGCGCCGCGTGTTGCCGAAATCGCGCGCGCGTGGGATTTGTCCACTGTTCATCCCGTCGCCGCGAATGGATTCAAACAAGATTTCGACCAATTGGAAAACAAACAGCGTTTTCGCGGCATAGAATTTTATTTGCCGTACTTTTACGATGACGCGACTAGACGCGCAGAAGAATCAGCTTCGGATAGCGAAAATCGTGAGCGTGTAGGCGTGTCACAGAGCGCATCGCTGTTGGATCATTTGCCGGAAGGCGCGCTCGTCGTCGCGGATGATTGGCAAGAGCTCGAAGCGATGACGGAATTGTTCGAGCAGCAAGCGGAACAAGTGCGCGAAGATTTGCAAGCGCGCAATGAAATTCCGCTACAGTTAGCGAAACCGTATTTTTCGTGGCACGAGTTGCGCGAAAAAATGTTGCAGCACACGCGTTTGTTGTTTGATTATCGCGGCGTGCAAGAAGCGCCGACACTTCCGTTTTTCCCCGGCGAACGGTTTGGTGGACAAGTGAAACGCGTCGTGGATGAAATGATGCAGCAGCGCGCCAACAGTGCGCGTATTATTGCCGTCACGCGTCAAGCGGAACGGCTTGCCGATTTATTGCGCGAGCGCGAATTTTTTATCAAACCAAAAACCGAAATCGAACACGCGCCCGAAGAAGGACATATTGTTTTGGTACAAGGCGCGTTGACCGAGGGCTGGAAGTTGGAAGTTGGAAGTCGGAAGTCGGATGATGCCTCGTCCCTCATCCCTCATCCCTCATCCCTGATTTTGCTCACGGACGCCGAAATTTTCGGTTGGTCGCGCCCCAAGCCGCGCCGCATCTCAACCCAACACGCGCGCACGCAATCGCCTGAGGCATTCTTTGCAGATTTGGCGGAAGGTGATTTTGTTGTCCACATTGACCATGGCATCGGTGTTTTCAAAGGATTAGAAAAATTAGATTTCGGCGGACCCGACACGGAATTTTTACGCATCGAATACGCGCATGGCGATAAATTATATGTGCCGGTGCATCAACTCGACCGCTTGAGTCGGTACGTCGCGCCCGGCGGTCACAAGCCGACCTTGCATCGTTTGGGCACGGCAGAATGGGCGCAAGTCAAAGAGCGCACGAAAAAAGCGGTCGCGGACATTGCCAAAGATTTGTTGGAGTTGTACGCGACGCGCGAAATTGTCAGTGGACATGCGTTCTCAGATGATACGCAATGGCAACATGAACTCGAAGCATCCTTTCCGTATGTCGAAACGCCTGACCAACTCACGGTGATTGACCAGGTGAAACGGGACATGATGCAAAAGCGTCCGATGGACCGTTTGGTGGTTGGCGATGTCGGTTATGGCAAAACCGAAGTGGCGTTGCGCGCCGCGTTCAAAGCGGTGATGGACGGCAAGCAAGTGGCAATTCTTGTGCCGACGACGGTTCTCGCGCAGCAGCATTTCAATACGTTTCAAGAACGCCTCGCGCCGTTTCCCGTGAAGGTCGAAATGTTGTCGCGTTTTCGTTCGGACAAGGAAGCAGATGAGATTGTAAAAAAATTAGGCGAAGGCGCGATTGATATTGTCATCGGCACGCATCGCATTTTGTCTAAAGATGTGGTGTTCAAGGATTTGGGCTTGATGATTGTGGACGAAGAACAACGTTTTGGTGTGCAGCACAAAGAACGTTTGAAACAATTGCGCGCGCATGTGGATGTTCTCACGCTCACCGCGACGCCGATTCCGCGCACGTTATATCTTTCGCTGAGCGGCGCGCGGGACATGAGTACGATTGAAACGCCGCCCGATGAACGTTTGCCGATTCGCACGTACGTTGCGGCGTACGAAGAGGGACTCGTGCGCGACGCGATTTTGCGCGAGTTGGATCGCGGCGGTCAAGTATTTTTTGTACACAATCGCGTACAAGGCATCGGCATCGTCGCCGAGCAATTACGCAAACTTGTACCCGAAGCGCGTATCGGCATCGGGCATGGGCAAATGCACGAAGACCAACTCGAACAAGTGATGAGTGAATTTGCGGCGGGCAAATACGATGTGTTGGTGTGTACAACAATCATCGAAAGCGGGATTGATATTCCAAACGCGAACACCATCATCATCAACAACGCGGACAAATTCGGACTCGCGCAGTTGTATCAATTGCGCGGGCGTGTCGGACGCAGCGCGGCGCGCGCGTACGCATACTTTTTGTACGACAAGCGTTTGAATTTATCTGACGAAGCGCGTTCACGTCTGCAAACGATTGCGGAAGCGACAGAACTCGGCGCCGGTTTTCAAGTGGCGATGCGCGATTTGGAAATTCGCGGCGCGGGTGAAATTCTCGGCGCGCGCCAATCGGGACACATCGCGGCGGTGGGTTTGGATTTGTATGCGCGTTTGCTCGCGGGCGCGATTCAAGAAGCGCGCGCAAGCGCGGAACCTAAACACACGAATGGCAAAGATAGTGTGAACCCCGCGCAGCGCATCTTGAACGCGCCTTCGATTGATTTGCCGCTCGTGTCACAAATTCCTGAAGAGTACGTGACGGACAGCGCGCTGCGTTTGCGTTTGTATCGTCGTCTCGCGGATGTGAATGATGATTCCCAAGTGGACGAAGTGGCGCGCGAATTTCAAGACCGCTTTGGCATAATACCCGAGCAAGTCGAAAATTTGCTGTACTTGCTGCGTGTGAAACTTGCGGCAACGCGCTTGAACGCGGCGATGGTTACGCTCGACGATGGACGATTGATGGTGCGCTTTCGCGAAGAGGACAACGCGCGGATGGAACGTTTGAATAAAAAATTTGGACCGCGCGTGCGCGCGTCGCGTGACCGCATGTGGTTGCAAGGACCCGACGTGGATGCAAATTGGCGCGAACACTTGTTGGAGGTGTTGGATTGGTTGGCGCGCCAAGTACGCGACAAATCGAAAATTGAAAATTGAAAATTGAAAATCGAAAATCGAAAATCGAAAATCGAAAATCGAAATTTCCCAACTGTGCTACAATTCCCCGCATGTCTATCCTCGCCGATAACAAATATCTCGCGCTGCTGCGAGACAACCCCGAATATCGCAAATTGTATTATGGACAGATTGTTTCCTTGCTCGGCGATTGGTTCGAATATATCGCCGTGCAAACACTCGTCTTTCAATTGACGGGTTCGGGACTCGCTGCCGGTCTCGCTATTATCGCTTCCAATCTCCCCGCGTTCTTTTTGATTCCACTTGCGGGTTCCATTGTGGACCGCTTTGACCGCCGCAAAATTATGATTGCGACAGATTTGGTGCGCGCATGTCTCGCATTGTCTTTATTGTTGGTACGCACCGCTGACCAAATCTGGTTGGTGTATGTGTTTCAAACGATGTCGGTGTTGTTTGCAAGTTTTTTCAATCCCGCGCAAAACGCGGCGATTCCGAATTTGGTGAAACGCGATGAATTGTTGACCGCGAATGCAATGTCGAGCGCGACGTGGGGCACCATGCTGGCAGTCGGAAGTTTCGCGGGCGGGGTGACGATTGCGGCGCTGGGACGGGATGCCGCGTTTGTGGTCAATTCCATATCGTTTCTGTTGTCGGCATTTTTTATTTGGCGGATTCGCGCGTCGTTCAGTGAACAGCGGACCTCGACACGCAAAGGATTGAATCCGTTTGGTGATTTCGCGGAAGGATTCAAATACGCGATTCAGCGTCCACAAGTGTTTTGGTTGTTGTTGGTCAAAGCGGGCGCGGGCTTGGCGGGCGGTGTGTTGTTATTGCTCACGGTGTTTTCGTTCGAAGTGTTTAACGCCCGAGACGCGGGCGTTGGACTTTTGCAAATGGCGCGCGGCTTGGGCATTCTCATCGGACCGTTCATTGTCGCGCGCATGGTGGCAAATCGAATTGGGCGCGCGCAGCGATTCATTACGGTATGTTTTTTGCTTTCGGGCATGAGCTATATCGGTTTCGGACTTGCGCCGACGATTTTGTTGGGAATGATTTTTGTCTTTTTCGCGCATTTCGGTTGGGGCAGCAATTGGACGCTCTCTGCCGCACTCTTGCAGCGCCTCACGCCCGATTTCATACGCGGCAGAATTTTTTCAATGGACTTGGGCTTGCTCACCCTCACGCTCGCGCTTTCCACATTCGTCACGGGACTTGCGGTTGACCATTTTGAACCACGTTACGTTGCGCTCGGCTTGGGTGTGGTGTTTATTGTTTTTGGCTCACTGTGGACGCTGGCAGTGTTTTTGAGTCAGCGCCGCGCGCCGCAAGAATGGCAAGAAGGAATGATGAGCGATGTCCAAGTGCAGGAACGTCCTGAATCTGTGCCGCTGGGAGCCGAGTGATTTCGTTTTGAGTGAATGAGTTATGGATTTGATATTGATTCGTCACGGACAATCGCAGTGGAATTTTGACCAAACGGGCGGCGAAGATGCGCCGTTGACCGCGCACGGGCGTAACCAAGCGCGCCGCGCGGGAATTTATTGCGCGTCACAATTCAAATTGCGCGCGTTGTATGCCAGCACGTATGAACGCGCACGTGACACGGCGGAAATCATCAACTCGTTTTTGAAGTTGGAGCGTATTGCATTTATGGATGAGTTGCGCGAGTTCAGTGAAGATTATTCACTGAGCATGGCGAAATTTGAAACGCCGGTTGACGCGTTGGAAATTGTCGAGCCGATTCGTCCCGCGTATATTTCCGATTATTACATCACATTTCACGAACGCGTGCTGCGCGCGCTGCGCCAAATCCTCTACGCGCACGCGGATTGGGCAGACACGGACGCGCAAATTGGAATTGTTTCGCACGGCGGCACAATGGGGACGATGCTGCGTTCGCTTGCGGGCAGTCATCATTTTTCGCTCATCACGGAAAACACCGGCATTCACATTTTGCGCTGGCACGAAAAACGCTGGCATATTCTCGCCATCAATCGCACGGAACATTTGGAATGTGAACGGTGGGAGCATGAGAAAGGGCAGGACGCGTGAGCGCATGGGATGAATTGAAACGCGACGAAGTGTTACGCGCGAATTGGTTTTCGATTCAACAGTCGGACATTGAACTCGCCGATGGTTCGGTGGGTCGCGGCTGGCATTGGATTGATTATCATACTCCGGCAGTAGGGATTGTGCCGGTGCGCGAGGATGGCGCGATTTTATTGGTGAATCAATTTCGTTTTACGACGCGCACGCGCGATTGGGAATTGCCCGCTGGACGCGTGGACGCGGACGAAGTGCCCGAACACGCGGCGCAGCGCGAATTGCGCGAAGAGACGGGACACATTGCGCACGTGCTTGAACCGTTGGGACAATATCATCCGTCGAACGGTTCGAGCAATCAAAAATTTATTTTGTTTGTCGCGCGCGATTTGGAAAAAATTAGCGCGATTCAAGATACGAACGAAGTGGACGACGCGCGCTGGTATTTGGAAAACGATGTACGCGCAATGATGGCGCGGAATGAAATTTTCGATGGAATGTCGGTGACAGGATTGTTGTGGTATTTCTTTAAGGTGACACGGGACAAGTGACAACCGAGCAATTTGAAAATCTGGTGGATGAGGCGTACGCGGAAATTCCAGAACGTTATCGCGCTGCGATTGACAATCTCGCGATTATGGTGGAAGACTTTCCCGATGCGTGGACGTTACGCGCGGCAGGGGTAAATAGTCCGTATGGGTTGTTGGGTTTTTATCACGGCATTCCCATCACCGAGCGTACACAAAATTATACGAACGTTGCGCCGGACAAAATTAGTATTTATCGCCAACCGATTTTGGCGCAATGTCGCAATGACGACGAGATTCGCGCGATGGTGAAACGCGTAGTGCGTCACGAAATCGCGCATTACTTTGGAATTGACGATGACAGGTTGGTAGAGATTGGGGCGTACTGAAAAAAAAACCTCCGAGTGTCTCATGCGATGGAGTTCATCGCCGACATCGGAGGTTCGCTTTATCAACGCCGTCGGTCGCGATTCCAAAAATACAGCCACAATCCGCCGCTCACTACGCAAAACACCGCGACGACAATCACAAGCGTAATCATGTTGCGTTGATTGAACGCTTGTACGAAATCGCCGTTGGGGTTCAACTGTGTTTGGATAAAAAGAAAGAGGACGGTGGTAAAGAGAATTGCCCATAAGATTTTGTTGTATGCGAAAAAGTCGCGTCCCATGTTGCCGTACACGGGAATCAATTCAAAGAACAATGTCTGAATCCCCACTGCGAAAATCAAAAGAAACAGAGTCGAGAGCCACAAATTCGCGCCCTGCGTGTGCGGCACGAACGCCGACACCGCCCAACCGAGCAGCGCGGTAACACCAATAGAGACAATTCCCAAAGTCGCGTGGGTGGTGGGATGTCCCTTGAGTTCGCCTTGCGCGCTGCCCGCGCTGCCAAACACAATCCCCGGCGCGAGTCCCACAAAGCGCGAGAAAATCATGGACGCCATCGCGACGCCCGCGTTCGCACCATTCACTCCGACAGTGCCTTGTCCGCCATAACGTCGCGAGTACAACACCACGGCAATGTCGTCAATCAAACTCACCAGCCCCACGCTCAACATTACCGCGACGACGAGCAAGAGCCAACTCGGATTGCTGAAACTGAAACTCGGGTCAAGGAAGGAAAATATCAAGCCATAGACAAAGAGCACGAGAAGCAGTTTGATGCCCTCCCAGACCCATTGCAAACCGCGCGCGTTCAAGTTTGCGTCCAATGCTGCGCCTGCGGCGGCGAGTGCGGATAGCGGACGCGTAATTGGCGCAATCCATCCTTTGATTTCTTCTTCATGGTCTTCCAACACATTGCTTTGCAGTGTGCCAAAAAATCCAAACAGCAGCGCGAGCAACAATGCGAGCAAAAGATTCGGCAGAATTTTCGCCAGCCCGCCGCTGAATGCTTCTTGCGGTGTACTGACGTGTTCGACGAACCACGGTAAATTGAAATCGGCAAGTCCGCCGAGCGCAATGAGTGGAAAGCCGCCGCCTACGCCTAACGCGCCACCGCCGCCCGTTCCCGTAGGTGTTGGTGTGGGACTTGGTCCGCCGCCAATTCCGCCAATCGGTGTAGGCGAAGCGAGCGCGCCCGGAGTATTTGTCCCTGCTTGTGCGACGAGCGTGCCGGTTTGCGCGGCGGCAGTTTCCGTTGCCGCGTTATTCGTCGCTGCCGCGTCGGGCGTGAACGTCACAGTGCCAAGAACCGCCGGTGTAATCGAAGATGTTGGTGTAAAGGTGAACGATGGCGTTTCCGTGATTGTTGCTGTCGCCGTCGTGGTTGAGGTCGGTGTCGTTGGGGTAGTTGTTATGCTGGGCGTGTTGCTCGGCGTCGGCGTGCTGGTGCCTGTGCCACTGTTCGGAATGAGTGGAATGGTCGGCGCGTTGGTGGCGGTTCCGCCAATTGGAATAAAAGGAATCGTCGGCGTATCCGTCGGCGTGTCAGGTCCATCGCCCGGAGTATTGGTTACGGTGGGCGTACCGGGTGTTGGTGTTTTGGTGTTGGTCGGCGTGCGCGTCGCGGTTGTTGTAGGCGTCCGCGTTTTGGTCGGTGTGCGCGTGTTCGTTGGCGTGCGCGTACTCGTTGGTGTATTGGTAAAGGTTGGTGTGAAGGTTGCGGTGTTGGTTGAAGTGTGGGTCGGCGTGAACGTCGGTGTATTGGTCGGTGTAAATGTCGGCGTATTGGTTGGCGTGGGTGTTGGTGTGTTGGTGGGCGTGTTGGTCGGAGTGTTGGTACGGGTCGGCGTGAGCGTAGGCGTCGCGGTGGCTGCCACTGCCGCGACGCACGCAGAAAATTCAGATGTATTGTTGTTGCTTGAATTGGTCGCCGTGCCTGTCACCTGCGAACCGACCGGCACCGTCACACTCGAAGTGAAAAAAGAAAATGGCGCGGCGGCTCCTGTCCCAAGAACGGTGAGTGCGCCGATGTATGTTTGTCCTTCGCCGAAACCGGAACCGTCGCAAGCAGTGTTATAAAAAAATTCAAGCCGGTACGATTCACTCAACGTTCCGGTAAATGTTCCTTCAATCGTCGTACTGCCTGAGGCAGCAAGCGTGATGGTTTGGAAACCTTGCAAATCGTTTCCAAGATTGGTCAGGGCAATTCCTTCCGCCGCGTTGTTGTAAATCGAATTGCCAAGAATGGGATTGAAATGTGCAGGAAACGTTTGGCTGTGCACTTGAACACCGTTGCCGGTTCCCGATGCGCTGGGAAACGTGCCAGTGCTGTTGGCAATGATGTTGCCTTCGTTTGTCGCCGCGCCACCGACCTTGTTGCTCGAAGATTCGCTAAGGAAAACGCCATTTCCGCCGTTGCCCAACGCAGTCGTACCATCTCCGCCAACGCCGATATAATTTCCTTGAATCGTATTCCCATCCGATTGGAAAACCGCAATGCCGTGACCTGTGTTGCCGGAAATTGTATTGCGTTCATTCGCGCCCGTGCCACCAATAATTGTTGCGCTAGGAGAACTGAGGTTGATGCCATGCGTGCCGTTTGGCAATGCGGTAATGCCGTCAACGGCGGTGCCGATAAAATTTCCCCGAATGATTGTGTTGGTGGTGCCGCTGTTGGCAACGCGAATGCCACTCCCGGTGTTGCCAGAAATCAAGTTGCCGTCGTTCGGGTTCGAACCGCCAATGGTTGTATCGGTGGCGTCGTTGGTAACAGAAACGCCATCGCTGCCATTGACAATGTTAGTTGGCGGCGGCGAACTATTTACAATCAAGCCATCGCCCGCTTTGTTCGTGCCGATGCGATTGCCGCGCACAAGCGTACCGGTTGAATTGTCAATGGAAATGCCACCGCGTCCATTGCCTGTAATGACGTTGGCTTCGCCTGCGTTCGGTCCGCCGATTTCGATGAGAAAGCCGGTCGTACCGGCATTTTCAACAAATATCCCTACTCCGACATTTCGCACGTCCAACGATTCGGTTGGGTCATTGCCAATGCGATTGCCGACAATTTTTGTGCCATCCGTAGTGTTGTCAAAGATATGAATTCCATTGCCCGAGTTGGCGACGACTATATTATCCTCACCTGCATTCGGTCCGCCGATAATTGTATTTGGTGCGCCGCTTACCAAAATGCCATCAGCACCGTTGCCGATGCTGCCGAGACCATCAATCCGCAATCCGACGAAATTGCCTGTGATGATATTCCCCGACGCGCTCGCCCCCGTTACTTCAATCCCCAACCGATTTGTCCCGATGGTGTTGCAGTCCCCATCGCACAGGTCGAGTGTTATACGCGTGCCACCAATGACATTGTTGGCGCCGTTGCTGATTTGAATGCCAATATCATTTCCACCGGAATCGTTACAACCCGAATTCGTGCCAAGACAATTCGCTTGAATGGTGTTGCCGTCGCTTTGGACGAGAATCCCTGCGGCGTCGAAACCTTGGATGACAAGTCCGTGAATAAAGCTGCTGTCAGAGCCAACTGCAAGCGTCAAGCCATTTGCACCCACACCCGCGCTCGCGCCGTTGATGTTGATAACCGGTTCACCATTCGTTCCGGGATAACCTGTTTGTGAAGTGCCGTCAATTTCCAGTTGCTCGGTGATATCAGGGTAGGGCGAACCGGGCGCAAAAAGAAATGGCGGACCACCTCCCAGAGAAAACTGGATTACGTCTGCACCGCTCAAAGCGTTCGCGTTCGTAATCGCCTGCCGCAACGAACCGGGACCTGCGTCGGCGGTGTTGGTGACGAGGAACGTAGTGTGAATATCTTCGTCGGGTGGCGCAGGCAATTCAATCGTTGGCTCCACCGTAGGCGCTGTTGCGGCTACGTTCACGCGCTGAATGGTCGTATTGTTTTCGGGTTGGCTGTCCGCTGTTTTTGCGGAAACGTTTGCGCGAAATTTCAACGTCACTTTGTTGGTTTCGACGCGCGCGCGAATTGTTACGGCGATAGATTCATTCGGCTTGACGCGTCCGAATGTGCAGCGCAGCATGCGCGTGCCATTCGCGTTCGCGCAATCTCCGCGCGACGTTTCAACTGCTTCAAGCATCACACCTTTTGGAGCTCGCGCTTTGAGTTGCACTTGAATCGCGGGAGCGCCGCCGATATTTTTAATGGTATAGGTGTACGGGAAGGTCTCGCCGAATGCCAATTCCGACGACGGAAACGCGACGGATAATTCCAAATCCGCGTTTGGCGTCTGGGCGCGCGCAATCGAGGATGGCGCGGGATTTGCAGTCAGGGCAAGGAGCAAAAGGAGAAATGTGAGCAGGGACGCGACCAGCGTCGAAACACCGGATCGCAAACGGAGCGTTGGGTGTTGATTCATAGCGAATCGTGATTCAGCATGAATGATGCTTCACGACGAATCGCAATGATTGTATCCAAACTCGGTTTTAGTGCAAGAGCTGCAAATGGCGGTATCCGCAATCGCATAGTGCATTGACAATTTGCTTGCGATATGCGATAAGCGATATGCGAACGGCAACGTGCCGACGCGAACATGAGGAGCGAATATGCCAACCTTTCAAGAGTACGTCGAACAGAACCGCGAACGTTTTTTGAACGAACTAAAGGATTTCACCTCCCAACCGAGTGTTGCCGCGCAAAAGTTGGGCATGGAAGATATGGCACACAAAGTTCAAGCGCGCTTGCAAAAGTTGGGCGCGCAGACGAAATTGATTCCCGTCGAAGGCGGTTTTCCTGTGGTGTACGGTGAAATCGGTAGTGGTCCCAAAACACTTTTGATTTATGACCACTATGATGTGCAGCCGCCCGAACCGTTGGAATTGTGGACGTCGCCGCCGTGGGAACCGGAAATCCGCGACGGAAAATTTTACGCGCGCGGCGTCGCGGATAACAAAAGCGATACACTCCTCCGCATTCAAGCGGTCGAAAGCTGGCTGGCAACCGAAGGGCAACTGCCGTTAAGAATAAAATGGGTGATTGAAGGCGAAGAAGAAATCGGCAGTCCGAATCTGGGAAAATTTGTCGCGGCGAATCGCGCGCTCGTCGAGGGCGCGGATGGCTGTTTGTGGGAGTTTGGCGCGAAAGATTCGCAAGAGAATCCGATGCTCATTTGCGGTTTGAAAGGCATCTTGTATGTAGAATTGCACGCGCACGGCGCGAACCGCGATTTACATTCCGGCGCAGCGAGCATTGTCGAAAATCCCGCGTGGCGTTTGGTGTGGGCATTGTCCACCTTAAAAAACGAACGCGATGAGATTACGATTGATGGGTACGCCGAAACTGTGCGCGAACCAACTGCGTTGGAATTGGAAGCCGCTTCCCATATTCCGTTTGACACGAATCTCGAATTGGAAAAATACGGCATCCAACAATTTATCAACGGCGTGCGCGATTTTGACGCAGTGAAAAAATTGTATTTCACGCCGACGGTGACGATTTGCGGATTGCATTCGGGCTACACCGGACCCGGCGGCAAAACAGTTTTGCCGAATCACGCGTTTGTGAAATTGGATTTTCGTCTCGTCCCCGACCAAACGCCGAATGTGATTCTGGATTTGTTACGCAAACATCTCGACGCACACGGTTTCCAAGACATTGAAATTCAACTCACCGAAACGGGTGAACATGTTGCGCGTTCGCCGCTTGACAGCGATATTGTGATGGCGGCGAAAACAGCCGCCCGCGCAACGTACGGACGCGAAGCGGTAGTGTATCCGACGGCGGCGGGCAGCGGTCCAATGTACGAATTGTGTCAACAACTAAACATTCCCGCAGTGAGCGCGGGCGCGGGCTATCCCGATTCGCGCGGACATGCGCCAAATGAAAATATCCGCGTCGCAGATTATTTTCAAGGCATCACGTTCATTCGCGAATTGATAAAAAATTTTGCAGTGAATTGAATTGTGTTCCCCAGTGAAATGAAACGAGCCGCACGAATTTTGTGCGGCTCGTATTTCTTTGTCTATTGGTCGTTTGGCACGTTGTCTTCTTGTGCCGGTTCATCCACTTGCAGCGAAGCGGTTTGAAGTTTCTTGAAACAGAAAACGCTGATGCTCGCGTTGTCTATCACGACGTTTGGGTCAGCCGCGCTTACTTTGCGCGCTTGAAACCGAATCGTATGGGCTGCCGGAGTGAATGCTGCGTCGAAAAGACGATTGGTTGTTACCGGCATCCAGCTCGGGTCGTCCACTCCGCCATTGTCGCCAAGCTCCAGGCGCATCACAGAGTTGACCAGACTCGCTGCGGAACTCGAGTCGTAGCCAACGCCGAAATCATAGTAATGCCCTGTTCCATTTCCGGGATTTTTCACATTCGCGCTCGCAACAATCGCGCAATAGTGGTTGTGATTTTGTCCCGTAAAGTTGACCGGCACGGTCAAGAGGTCAGTGTATGTGGTCGAAGAGATTGTTTTATCTGTGCCGGTAGATGTACCAGCCGTGCCAGCCGCATGGTCATACGTGGCGCTAAACACCTCCACGGGTGGGTCATTCGCGGCTTGAACGCTGATGGCTGCAACTGCCAATGTCACGATCAAGAGTGTGGTCAACACAATGTTCCATGTGACCAGCAATTTGTATTTTGGAGCGTTCATCGTTCTTTCTCCATTGGACGCGTGGCAGTGACCGCGCACAAGGGCGCGGTCACTGCCACGCGTCTTATCATCACTCTTGAAAACTATAGCACGCTGTTATGGTGCAAGGAATGTTTATTCAGTTCGCTTGTGGTTTCAATTGGGTTGGGGGGAATGTTTGGGGGAAAAGGCGGAAAACAAGTTGCGGATTCAACCTCCTGGTTTTGGCTGTTGTGATTGAATTGCCAACGAAAAAACGCGGCGATTCAATCGCCGCGCTTTTTCGTTCGTACTGAATTTTTTATTTCGCCGTCGCGCATTTCGAAAATTCCGAAGTATTGCCGTTCGGGTCGGTTGCGGTGGCAGTAATGAAATTGCCCGCCTTGAATTTTTTCACCGCGACGCTAAATTTTGCAATGCCATTTGCGTTCGTCGTAACGGTCACTGCACCGAGAAATTTTTTGCCTTCACCATATTGACTCGCATCACATTTCTTGTTGCTAAAGAGCTCGATTTGAAATTGTGTATTCGCGGCAGCCGCCAATTTTCCCGTGACCGTTTTTGTCGCGCTTGTCGCCAGCGAAACGCTGGGACGATTTTGCGAATTGTTGGCGTTCGCGTTTTCGTTCAGGTCAATGCCCGCCCCACTGTTGTTTGCGATTGAATTTTTTTCGAGACGATTGCCTGTGCCGCTCAAGATGACGATGCCCGCGTTGGCATTGTAGCCGACCGCATTTGAGACAATCGAGTTGTTGGAGGAGGACACTTGGATGCCCATGAGTTTGTTGCCAAACGGTTTTTTGCTTAATTTGCCGCCAACGATATTGTTTTTGATGGTCGTGTTTGACCCGGTTTGTCCGAGCGAAATGCCCGTGAGTCCGTTGTTGATTACGACGTTGCGCGTGGCGACGACATCACCCCCAATCACATTGTTCGGCGACGCGACATAAATTCCTTCCGCGCCGTTTTGAAAAATCCAATTGCCTTCGATAACATTGTTGCTGCCGCCCGCAATTTGAATTCCTTCGCCTTTGAAACCGGCAATCATCAGTCCTTTGATGACACTGCCTTGCGAATTGAGAACCAAACCATGCACTATCCCTGCCTTGCTGCCAACCAGCGTAACAATGATTTTGGCATTGTCTCCTTTCTTTAAGGTGTTTGGCGTCGCGCCCGGTTCTGTGTAGCCGTCAATCACCACCGCGTCGGAAATCACGGGCAGTCCCGAGCCAACATCAATGGAACCGAGAAAGCGTCCGGTAAAATTAAAAGCGATTGTATCTTTGATGCCTGCGCCGCAGCCGCTAATGATAGACCATGTGCCTGCGCCGCCAATCATTGTGCAGCCGTTCAATTGCGCTTTTTCGCCGTCGCTCATGGTGCGTCCCAATCCGCTCGGTCCCGAACCGCCATTCGAAATCAAAAGCGCTTCTCGGAATGTGAGTGAGTCGTCTTTTGTATTGTCATCGCCTCCGCTGTTGACGGTGAAAACACCCCCGCTTTGCGGTGCGGCGAAGGTGTTGTGTGCGAGTGCGAACGAGAATGTGAGTACGAGTGCGGCGATGATGGTGAATTTGATCAAGAGGGTTTTCATTTTGATTTTCCTTTTTGGGTGAGCGGTGATGCTTGTGGTGCATCACCGCTCACATTTTTTTATTGTGCGCTAAAGCACTTGGAAAATTCCGACGTTCCTTCAGAACCTGTCGCGACGGCGGTAAGCTTGCTGCCTGTGTTGAATTTGTTGACGGCAACGTTGAACTTGGCAACGCCGTTGGCATTGGTATTTACATTCGTGCTGCCCAGATGCGTTTTGCCTTCACCAAAACCATTGGCATCACAAGCGGGCGTGCTGTAAAAATCAATTTGGAAGGACGTGTTGGGATGGCTCACCAATTTTCCTTTGACCGTTTTCGTCGCAGCGGTCGCGTCTGTCAACACCGGGAAATTTTGCAGGTTGTTTGCACCCGTGTCGGCGTCTTTCGCTTTGCCGTCATTTTTTGTGACGCCGTTGTTGCCGAGGTCCACCGCGAGTTTGCCATTGTCGTGGAACGAGTTGTTGTAAAAATTATTGTGCGTGCCGTCGAGAACGAGGATGCCATTGTCTCCGTTGTTTGCGATATGATTGCCCATGATGTAATTGCTCGACGAATAAATCGAAACACCCGAGTACGTGTTGCCTGTGCCATGTTCGCCATCCGGTACGACGCCGATGAGATTGTTGACAATTTGATTGCCCGTCGAACCACCAAACGCTTCGACCCCGTGCCAGCCATTTTCGTAAATCGAGTTGCGGTCTGCCAACGCATTGCCGCCGACGTGATTGTTTGTGCCATACAGCGCGATGCCATCTGCGCCATTGAAATCAATTACATTGCCCACGATGGTTGCTTTGCCGCTGGATGCGTTGATGCCCATGTTGGGGAAATTGTAAATTTCCAGTCCTTTGATGGTGACGTTATAGCCAATGTCCAAACCGTGCGCACTTCCCGAGATGTTTCCACCATACAAACGCACCATGATGTTCGCGTTCATCCCGTTGATTGAATTGTTGGGGCTGGCGCCGTTTTGAATCGTGTATGCGTCTATCGTCGTATCGCTCGCCACAAAAGGCAACGCACTCGTCGGCGCAATCGTGCAAGGGCAGTTTGGCAAATTCAACAAAATCGTCTCTGCCACATTCGCACCGCAGCTCGAATCAATCCACCAATGGTCGGGGTTATAACCGGTAACTTGGCAATTGTAGAGTTGGTACACTTCGGCATTCGTAAGTGGACGCCCTAAACCATCTCCGGCATTTGTGCCATTGCGAGCGAGCAGCAACGCCTCACGCAAGGTAATGACGGAATCCGCTTGATTGGAATCGAGCGCGCTATTGACTGTGATGCTGTGAGTATCCTGCGGCGCGGCTAACGTATTGTGTGTCAAAGTCAAAACCATGACACCAAACAAGGCAATTGCGGCGAGAAATTTGCCGAGGCGGAAAATTGATTTTTTCATTTTGCTTGCTCCTTTTATTTGAAACGGGCTTGGATTTCCGGTTGATGTATCGCAGCGCAAGTTTTTTTTATCGTTTCTGTCTGCGATGCCAGCATTTAACCAAAAAGTGCTTGTCCAAGTAATATCCAAAAGGGATATAATTAGTGGTATGGTTGATACCGCTTTGGCGAGACCGGAATCAAACACGCTGTTTTTTGGCGAATGGCTGCGGCGGCGGCGCGGCGCGCTCGACCTCACGCGCGAAAAACTCGCGTGGCGCGTTGGTTGTTCCGTCATTACCATCAAAAAAATTGAATCGGGTGATCTAAAACCGTCCGCGCAACTCGCGGAATTGCTCGCGCTCAAGCTGAATGTTCCGCCAAGCGAATTGGCAGAATTTGTTCGCTTTGCGCGTTCGGACATTGCGCGTGATGTCCTTGCGTTCACCGGTTTGGGCAAACAGGCGGCTCCACTCACAACCGCTGCACAAGCTTCCACACCGCCCGCGCTCCTGCCTGCCACTGTAAATGCGTTGTTTGGACGAGACCGCGAGTTGCGCGTGGTCATTGAACTCTTGCGCCGCGCCGACATCCGTTTGCTCACCTTGACCGGTCCGCCCGGCGTTGGCAAAACGCGCCTTTCGCTCGCGGCGACGGACGTGGTGCGCGATGATTTCGCCGACGGTACCGTGTTTGTTCCATTGGCGACATTGGACAATCCCGACCTTTTTTTGCCTGCCATCGCGCACGCGTTGAATGTTGCCGAAGGGACACAACAAACGATTTACACCATGCTGGCGCAAGCGCTGAGCGAAAAACGCGTCCTGCTCCTTCTCGACAATTTCGAGCAAATCATTTCCGCCGCGCCGCTTGTCACCAAACTCCTCACCGCTGCGCCGCATCTCAAAATCATTACTTCCAGCCGCGAACCATTGCGCGTGTACGGTGAGCAAGAATTTCCGGTACCGCCATTGGAAATTCCCGATGTGCAGCACTTGCCGCCGCGTCAAGCATTGGCGCACTACGCGTCCATTGAATTGTTCACGGCGCGCGCGCGCGCCGTCAATCCCGCGTTTGAATTGGATGACGCGAATGCAGCTGCCGTCGCGCAGATCTGCGCGCAGTTGGACGGACTGCCGCTCGCGTTGGAAATGGCAGCCGGACAAATCAAACGTCAATCGCCCGCGCGTCTGTTGTCACAGCTCCAAGAAAAATTGGTCGCACTCGGCAGCAGCCTGCGCGACCTGACCCCGCGTCAACAAACATTGCGCGGCGCGGTGGACTGGTCATATCAACTTTTGGAAGCGGACGAACAGCGTTTGTTTCGACAGGCAGGCGTTTTTGCAAATGGCAGTACACGTGACGCGATTTTAGAAACGCTCGCGGATAAAGACACGGAACAATTTGCTCTCTTGCTTGAAAACTTGATTGACAAAAATTTGTTGTACATGCCCGACAAGGCAAATCTGGAACGCTACGCAATGTTGGAATTTATCCGCGCGTATGCGTTGGAAAAATTGCGCGCGGCGGATGAATACGAATCAACGCGCGCACTGCACGCGCAGCATTATTTACAATTCGCACAGCAGCACACCCACGCGTTTGAGCCATTACAACGCGAACACGAAAATTTACTCGCCGCGCTCGCGTGCTTTGTGGAACAATCCAATGCGTTGGATGCCGCCGCGTTGTGCGCCGCGCTCGGTGAATTTTGGTTGGCGCGCGGTTATTGGGCACAAGGCGCGCAATGGGCGGGACGCGTATTGTCCTTGTTGTCGAATCCGCAAACAGTACACGAGCAGCGTTTGCGTTCGCAATTGTTGTACATCGCCGCGCAGTTGGCGGAACGACAAGCGGTTGATGCCATCCCGCGCTCCATGTATCAAGAATGTTTGCAGCTGCGACGTGCGTTGGGCGACGAATCTGCCCTCGCGGAATTGCTTGAATCGCTCGCCGCATTCGAATACATGCACGGCGAACACGACGCGGCGCGCCAACACGCGAGCGAAGCACTGACCTTTGCGCGCACCCAAACAGATGCGCGCTTGACCGCGCGCATCTTGAGTCAATTGGGGCGTTTGGAATTGGCACGCGGGCAGCATGGCGCAGCGCGCGCGTATTTACAAGAGAGTTTGGTTCTCAGTCGCACGCGTCAAGACAGTTCCGGCGCGGCGGCGGCGTTGTACCATTTGGGGAATGCGGCATTGGCAGAAGGAAGATATGCCGACGCGCACAAAGCATTGTCCGAAGCATTAGAATTGGAACGCGGGCGCGGTGACTTGAGTGCGACGCGGCGCATCATGGTGAGTCTGGGCATGAGCGCGATTGGTATGGACGATTTCGCGCAAGCGCGCAGATGGTCGAATGAGAGTCTCGAACTTGCGCGCACGTTGAATGACAAATACGGTGAAGCATTCAGCTTGCACACACTCGGCACGTTGGAATTTTGGCAAGGGAATCTCGTCCAAGCGCGCGCATTGTTGGAAGCAAGTTTGCAGCTCGCGCGCAGTATTGGCGCAAACACCGGCGCGGGGCGTCTCGCGCACACCGCCCTCGGCTATTTGGAATTGGCAGAGGGCAACGCCGACGCGGCAGAGGCGTGCGGAGAGGAAATGGTTGTTGCATGGCGCAGTGTCGAAGACAAGGAATCCGAAGCGCATACGTTGGGCTTGCTCGGTTACGTTTCAATGCTGCGCGGAAATTTTGCCCAAGCCGAGATGCGTTTTACCGAACGGCTCGCCCTCGCGCGCGCGAGTGAAAAATTTCCAAACATCGCCGAAGGATTATTCGATTTGGGGTATCTCGCGTGGAAAATCGGAGAACGCGTGCGCGCGGCGGCATTGTTTCAAGAATTGTTACGCGCCGCGCAGCAAGGATTGGCATTCAGTTGGCTCGCACTCTGCTTTCTCGGATTGGCACTCGTCGCCGAAGCAACCGACCCTCTGCGCGCAGCCCATTTGTTTGGCGCAAGCACCGCGCTCTTTGAAAAAATTCAATTTAGCCGCGCCTCGTTGCCGCAAGGGCTGCGCAATGATGTGATTCAAACAGAGACTGGGGTGCGCGCGAAAATAGATAAAGAAACCCTTGCGCGCATCGAAGATGAAACGCGCGCGTGGAAATTGAATACCGCCATCGCGTTCGCGCTCGAAACAAAAATTTCATCACCTGACGGAGCTATGCAATGATGCACACTCTTTCCGCCGCCGACAAAACTCTCGCCCAAGCCGCATTCGCGCAGGCGCTCCTTCAAGCGGATACATTGGGACTTTTGTTTTACGCGCGGCTCTTTGAAATTGACCCCGCGCTGCGCCCTTTGTTCAAAACCAATTTAGAAGACCAGAGTCACACGTTGATGATGATGTTGCAATTGTGTATGGAGGGTCTGGACGAACACGCCGAACTCCAATTCGCGCTGCGGAATCTCGGCGCGCGTCACGTCGAGTACGGAGTGAAACTAAACGACTATGCCACCGTTCAAAGCGCGTTGTTGTGGACGATGCGCGAAGGATTGGGCGAAACGTGGAATCCCGAAACCGAAGGGGCGTTAGAAAATGTGTTTGAGCTGTTCGTCAATGAAATGCAACGCGGCGCGACAGCTGCTGCTCGAACCGAAACAGAACCGAAATAAAAAAATGCGGTGGGATTCAATCCCACCGCATTTTTGTTAGTTTGCCGCGACGCACGAACTGAATTCTGACGTACCGCCGCGCGTTGTTGCCACGACAGTAAATTGGTCTCCGACGCGAAGTGGTTCCTGTGCGTTAAAGCGAAAATTTGCTTTGCCCGCGCCGTTCGTCGTTATCGTCGTCGTATCATTGTAGAAATATGCATCGCCCGCACCGGCACACACACTCCCGCCGTAATACAAATGAATTTGAACGTTTGTATTCGGCGTTGTTTTGATTTTGCCGCGAATCCGCTGTGTGGCGACATCTGCTGCTGTGATGGTCGGAAAATTTTGAAGCGTGTTGGGTCCCGTGTCGGCGTCGAGGGGGTCATTAAGAGTCACGCCATCATTGTTCAAATCAATCGCGAGATTGGCGTTCAACGAAAATGAATTCGCACTCAAGCTATTGCGAATCGTTCCTGCGTCAATCACGCTGATGCCGCGCCCACCATTGTTCGCGATGTAATTCTTGTCCAAGTCACCTGTGCCGCCGATGCGATTCTTTTTCGCGCCGCCGTAGAGTGCGATGCCATCGCCTCCGTTGCCCAGTGCGCCGAACCAACCGTTCCCAATCCAATTTCCCAACACCCGATTCGCTTTGCCGCCACTGCCAATGATAATGCCATTGTAAAGGTTGCCCGATACATAATTGCCACTCACTTGATTTTTACGCCCCTGCAATGACACGCCGAGCGCATTCGGCAGCGCGGTGCTGGCGGAGTGGTCTGTGCCAATCATGTTGTGCTGAACGAGATTCAACCTGCCTTGAATCTCAATCCCCTGACTGGTATTTCCTGAAATCACATTGAATGTGGCGCGCGCGTTGCCGCCAATCAAATTTTCACTCGAATCGGACGCAATCAAAATGCCGACGCCATTCGCGCGGCTGAGTGTTCCCGTTGTGTCGGTGCCGACAAAATTCCCCTGCACTGCATTCGACGCGCCGTGGAGAAGGACGCCAACATCGTCAAAGCGATTGATTGCAAGTCCCTTGACGGTGCTCGCACCTGACAGTACAAGTCCATCACCCGCCGACGCGATGAGTTGTCCATCGAGCTCGATGAGAATCACCGCATTCGTTCCTGTACTGTCTGTGTTCGGACTCGCTCCGGGCTGTGTGTATCCGTTAATCACTGCCGAGTCAACCACTGCCGGAAGATTCGTCGCGGGCTGAATTGTATGCACGCCACTGCCCGAAATGCTGAACGCGATGGTGTCCCTGCCCGCGTGCGCGTTCGCGGCGTTGATGGCTTCACGCAGCGTGCAGTTGATGGCGTCGCAAGTGCCATCGTCTGTATCGGCGGTAGCGTTCACAGTATAGCGAGCGTTTGGCGACGCGTCCGCGTCGAATGCAAGAACGGCTTGGATGAGGACGATGAATGTGACGATCAGCAAAAGCAAACGTTTCATGACTCCTCCGCGCAATTCCGGCTCGGCGAATTGCTTGAATCAAATTCGCGCGCGACGTTAGCGCCGCGTCAATTTCGCATACGCGGCGAGCAAACGTTTCACGCCCGCGCCATCGAACGCAACTTGCAATTCTTCATCCTGTCCTACGATCTTTGAAGAAACGACTGTCCCATCGCCAAATGTGGGATGCGAAACTTTATCCCCCGCGTTCCATTCCGTATTGCGCGCGGGTTTCGGTTTTTCTTGAAACGTTGTGCGCGGTTTGCCGAGCGGACGCGTTTCCGTCTCATCCGCGTCGTCGTCATCCATTGACGTTTCATGTTTGATGAACGACGACGGACGGCGAAAATTCGTTTCTCGTTTCTCGGTTCTCGTTTCTCGCTTCTCCCCACTACTCTCCCACGTCGTTTGCTCTTTATATTTTTTCGCGTTCAAAAAATCATCATACGTATTGCGTTTCTCTCCGCTTTTGGTTTTCACAAATTCGCGCGGAATGTCCGCGAGAAAACGCGAGGGTTCACTCGGTTCGGAAACATTTCCAAAACTGGAACGCCGAAACGCGTACATCAAATACAATTTTTCTTTGGCACGCGTAATGCCTACATACGCCAAGCGCCGTTCTTCTTCCATCTCGCCCGGTTCGTCGAATGAACGCGAGTGCGGGAAAATTCCTTCTTCCATGCCCGTAATAAACACAACCGGAAACTCCAATCCCTTTGCCATGTGCAGCGTCATCAATACGACAACGCCTTCGTTTGCATCATGCGCGTCCACATCGGAAACGAGCGCCGCCGTTTCTAAAAATTCTGCGAGCGCGGCGGCAGGGTCGAGCGCGCTGTGTTCGTATGTCGCGTTCCTCAATTCCTGAACATTGTTCCAGCGGTCTTCACCTTCGCGCGTTCCATCTTTCACGTACTCTTCATATCCAATTTTTTCGACGAGCGCATCAAAAAATTGCGTCAACGTCAATTCATCTTTCAACGCGTTCAACTCGACCAAAATATCATAGAACGCTAAAAGCGCGCGCCGCGCCCGCGCATCAAAATACTTGGCGTATGGAAAACTATTCTCATCTCTCGTTTCTCGCTTTTCGTTCTCTCCATCCTCTTTCAACAATTTCAACGCCACCACCGGCGACACGCCCAAGCGTTCCGCGACCTTGACCAAATCTTCGTGCGTCTTTTTTCCAATCCCGCGCGTCGGCACATTCAAGATGCGATTGAACGAAACCGTATCGCGCGGATTGTGCAGCAAACGCAGATACGCCAATAAATCTTTGACTTCGCGCAATTCATAGAATCCCCGCGCGCCAATGACTTTGTACGGAATCCCGCGCCGAAAAAATTCTTCGCCCAGAATACGCGATTGTGCGCGTGTACGATAAAACACGGCGAAATCTTTTGGTTTATATTTTCCCTGCGTTAACAAGCGATTGATTTCTTGCGCGACCAATTGCGGCTCTTCGCGGTCATCGTACGCCTCGATAATTTCAATCGGAATCCCACGCGTATTTTCTGTCCACAATTTTTTATCCGTGCGAGTCGGATTGCGCCGAATAACCGCGTGCGCGACATCGAGAATCGTTTGCGTCGAGCGATAATTTTGCTCCAGCAGAAAAGTTTTCGCGTCGGGAAAATCTTCGCGAAAGCGGGTGACGTTACGATAGTCCGCGCCGCGCCACGCGTAAATGGATTGGTCCTCATCACCCACGCAAAATATATTCTTGTATTTTCCCGCCAACAATTTCACAATCAAATACTGCGCCATGTTCGTGTCTTGAAATTCGTCCACGTGCAAATACACATAACGGCGCTGATATTTGGCGAGATGGCTCGGATGGTCGCGCAACAATTGAACGGTGTACAAAAGCAAATCATCAAAATCTACCGCGTTGTTCTCCAATAATTTTTGTTGATACCGTTTGTAAATGCGCCCAATCGCTTCGTGCCAATACGTTGCGGGAACGTATTCGTCGGGTCCAATCAATTCGTTTTTCGCTTTGGAAATTGCGCCGAGGACTTGACCGGGACGGTACACTTTGTCGTTGATATTTTGCTCGCGCACAATTTCTTGAATCAATTTGGATTGGTCGTCGTCGTCAAAAATCACAAAGCCCGGCGCAAGCCCCACCGCTTCGCCATCGCGCCGCAAAAAGCGCGCGCAAATCGCGTGAAATGTGCCAATTGCCAAATCGCGCAATTTTTCTTCGCCGACCAAATTTTGCAGACGCTCGCGCATTTCGCGCGCGGCTTTGTTTGTAAAGGTTACAGCGAGAATGTTGTACGGCGGGAGGCGAATTTCTTCGAGCAAATAGGCGATGCGATATGTCAACACGCGCGTCTTGCCACTGCCGGGACCCGCGAGCACGAGAACAGGTCCGTCAACAATTTCGACGGCTTGACGCTGCGCGGGATTGAGTTGAGAGAGCAAATTCATTTTTGATTTTTGATTTATGGTTTTTCCGCGTTCATCCGCGTTCATCCGCGTCCAAAATAATTCTTGCCACACTGCACTTTTCTTCAGGATGCACCATACATTCCAAACGCGGCGCGGGCATTTCGATGTGACGTGTGAGCGCGTGATAGAGGCGGCATAATGGCAAGCCCATCACATTGGCAAAACATCCTTCGACGCGCGCGACCGGTCTGAAACCTTCATGCTGTACCGCATAGCCCGCCGCCTTGTCGAATGGGTCGCCGCTTGCAATGTATGAGGCAATCTCACTATCGGAATAATCTCGCATAAACACGCGCGAATGAACAAGTTCCGTTTCGCGCGTGTGATTGTCTGCAATCGTCAATCCCGTAAAAACATTGTGCGCGCGGTTGCGTAACGCGTTCAGCATGGAGCGCGCGTCGCTTGCATCGCGCGGTTTGCCCAAAATGTTTCCGTCGAGTTCAACATCAGTATCTGCCGCAATAATCAGCGCCTCAGGAAATTCTTGATGCGCCGCATTTGCTTTCAAATGCGACAAACGTTCGACCATCGCGGGTGCGCTTTCGTAATCCATACGCGTTTCATCCGTGTTGGTGGAAATGCTTTCAAATTCAATCGTGAGCAATTTCAATAATTCGCGGCGACGCGGCGACGCGGAAGCGAGTAAAATCTTTTTCATAGAACAGGCGTTTGATTATAACTCACGTTCCGCCGGATTAACGAATGAATTCGTTACTGGGTATAATCGTGCGGTTCACAAAATTATGTTCTGGTCCAATAAAATTTTTCTCGGCGTCGGATTTCTCGTTCTCGTACTGCTCAACATCATTCCCGCGCACAGTGTCGTATTGGCTTTTCAAACATGGAACGATGTAGGCGCAATACAAGGTGCGCTCGATTCGAACAATGAATCTTTGACGTCTTACGCGCGCGTGTTGGTGCGTGATGCGCGCGCATGGCGCAGAGAATTTTCCACACTCATTGGATTTGCTCCGAACTTGTCGTGGCTGCCGCAGTATGGTGGCGATTTCGCACAATCCTCGCAACTTGTCGCGTTCACGGATGAACTTTATTCTGCTGTTGAACCTTCTCTCGTTTTGTATGACGCGCTAGACACAACACTCGCGCAAAACAATTCCTTCGGTAGCGCGCTCACCAAATTCGCGCGCGAAAACTCTGGGCAAATCGAAATCGCACGCGCGGCACTCGCACGTGTGAAACAAAAACGCGCGCAGATTGACGAACGCGCGCTCTCGCCGCAAACACACGCCTTGTTGCGAAATGCTGACCGCGCATTGAACGAATGGGATGCGGGACTGCGCTTGTGGCAACACGCGCCGCAATTGCTCGGTGCTGACGCACCGCGTCATTATCTCGTCCTCGCGCAAAATAATGATGAACTGCGCGCGACGGGAGGATTCATCAGCGCGGTGGGCGTGCTGCGCGTCGAACGCGGTGAAATTTCTGTCGAGTGGTTTGGCGATAGTTTCGCTGCCGATGATTTATCCCTCATTCATTCACCCCCCCCCGCGCCGCTGCAAAAATATATGTGGGCGTCGCAATGGCTCCTGCGCGATTCCAACTGGTATGCCGATTTTCCAACTAGCGCCCGCGTCGCACAAGGCATGTACGCCTATGACCGCAAATTGAAAACGGATGGCGTGATTGCGGTGGACACGCGCTTTTTGCCGCGTTTGGTTGCCGCGATGAATGTGGAATTGGATGGGCAACCGCTTTCGCAAAACAATGTGCTTGCCATGTTGAAAGCGAGTTGGCAGCCGATGCCGCCGGGCGACATGAGCGCGGCGTGGTTTACAAATCACCGCAAAAATTTTATGGCGGGATTGCTGAATGGAATGTTGGCGCAATTTCGCGCGGGCAAGGTCCAGCCGAACGGGTTGGCACAAGCATTGTGGCGCGGCTTGCGCGAAAAATCGGTGCAGCTGTATTTGAATGATGCAGACGAGCAACAAGCAATTGTTGATGCGAATTGGGGCGGGGCAGTGGACGCAGGCGCGCAGGATTATTTATTCGTCGTGGATTCCAATGTCGGATTCAACAAGGTGAATGCGCTCGTCACACGCGAAATTTCTTATCAAGTAAATTTGAACGACGATACCGCGAGCGTCGAAATCATTTATAAAAACCCTTCGCGGGCGGCAGAGGGCGTATGTGATTTATTGAAACAGCACAAAGACAATACGTACGCGAGTATGGAACAGAGTTGTTATTGGAATTATGTACGCGTGCTGACGCCGCGCGACAGTCAATTCATTTCCGCGAATGGGTTGCATGACGCGGGCGTTGCGGATGACATGGTAGCAGTACGTGCGTTCGGCGGCTACGCCATCATTCCGCGCAATACCACGCAGCAAGCACAATTTCAGTACACGCTGCCAAAACAGGTGGTTCAGGACAACACCTATGCTCTCAAATTGCAGCCGCAAGCAGGGGCGGTGGCGTCGCGCGTAACTGTGCGCGTCGAATTGCCAAACCGATATTCGGTGCGCGGCGCGACGCATTCGTTCCTGTGGCGCGCGGAAAACGTTATCGAATTTCAGGAAATGTTGTATCAAGATACGACAATCAAAATTTATTTTTATCCCATTGAGGTCAAGCAATAGATGAGTATTCATTTTGGTACGGACGGCTGGCGCGCCGTCATTAGCGAAGAATTTACATTTGAAAATGTTCGTGTAGTCGCGCAAGCTATGGCGGACTACCTTAAGGAAAATAATCAATCGTCGGACGCGCCCATTGTCATCGGATTCGATACGCGTTTTCTTTCGGACCGGTTTGCCATTGCGGTGAGTGAAGTGTTGGCGGGAAATGATTTACGCGTGATTCTTTCGCGCGCAGATTGTCCGACGCCGGTTGTTTCATACGCCGTGCGCGCGTTGAACGCCCAAGCGGGCATTATGATAACGGCGAGTCACAATCCGCCGCGCTACAGTGGTATCAAATTAAAAAATGCGAGCGGCGCGTCCGCGTCGAACATCGAAACCAAACGCGTGGAGGAGAAATTGCGGGTAGTGGGTCCACCGAAAACGCTTTCCTACAACGACGCGTTGAAAGAGGGTTTGATTGCGCGCACAAATTTTTTCCCAATTTATTTCAAACACATTCAGGAATTGGTGAATGTGCAGACGATTGGACAAGGACAATGGCGCGTCGTCACGGACCCGATGTACGGCGCGGGGCGCGGGTATCTGCGTTCGATTCTCACGGCGGCAGGATGCGAGGTGTTGGAAATTCGCGGCGAGATGAATCCGGGCTTTGGCGGCATTCATCCCGAACCGATTGAAAAATATCTCTTTGCGTTAATGGCAGCTGTTCGCGACCATCATTCCGATATTGGATTGGCGACGGATGGTGATGCAGACCGCATCGGCGCAGTGGACGACGCGGGAAATTTTATTGACCCGCATTTTATTTTCGCGTTGACCTTGCGCTATCTGGTAGATGTGCGAAACATGCGCGGCGCGGTAGTGAAAACCATTTCGACGACGCAAATGATAAATTTGCTCGCGGAAAAATATGAACTGCCGTTGTACGAAACGCCTGTTGGTTTCAATCACATTGCGGATTTGATGCAAGCGCATGATGTTCTGATGGGCGGCGAAGAAAGCGGCGGCATCACGATTCGCGGACATGTGCCAATGGGCGATGGTATTTTGATGGGATTGCTGCTTGTCGAAATGATGTCGCACTATGGAAAAAGTTTGCGCGAGCTGGCAGCGGATCTGCGCGACGAACTGGGCGCGTTCTATTATGCGCGCCGTGATTTACGCACGCAACCATTTTCCAAAAAAGATTTGGTCGCGCGTTTGAAAAATGACGCGCCCGCGCACATGGCGGGTTTGAACGTTGTTTCCGTCAATGACCGCGATGGCGTGAAATATCTTTTTGATGACAGCAGTTGGTTGTTGATTCGTCCTTCAGGCACGGAACCGGTGCTGCGCGTGTACTCGGAAGCGCGTTCGCCCGAGCTGGTGGAAGAATTGTTGACGCAGGGGGTCGCGTTGTCGGATTCGATGCGCAACGGGAATTAGAGATTGGAGATTGGAGACTGAGAACGCGAATCTACGCGAATGTGATTCCTCACACCGATTCGACGTTTGCTCGTCGGAACTGTTCGGAATGACAAGCTGCGTGTAGCTTGGCGTTTTATTTTGTGAATTCAAATCGTTTCGGAAAAATTCTTGCGCTCGTCGCCGCGCTGCTTGCGTTCGTCGTCTATTGGCTCACGCTGACACATACGATTACGTGGCAGCACAATGGCGCGGACAGCGGCGATTTGGTGACGGCGGCGTTTGTGTATGGCATTCCGCATCCGCCGGGGTATCCGCTTTATACGCTGCTCGCGTTTTTCTTTGCGCGTAACCCATGGTTTGAACCGGCACATGGTGTCGCAATTTTTTCCGCGTTGATGGCGAGTGCGAGTGTGTTTGCATTGGCGCGCGCGGCATCCCAAACCTTCGAGGTCGGTGATGCGGAGCATCGCATGAGACACTCGGAGGTTTTTATCGCGCCTCTCGCCGCGCTTGCCTTTGCGTTCGCGCCGTTATTGTGGTCGCAAGCGATTATTCCCGAAGTGTACGCGTTGAATTTATTTTTTGTCGCGTTGATCTTGTGGTGTTGTGTGACGAATGATTCGCGAAGGGTGTACATCGCCGCGCTCGCGTTTGGTTTGGGAATGGCGCATCATCTTTCGATTCTGCTTTTGCTGCCCGGCGCGTGGATTGCGTTACAACCGACGCGCAAACAATGGCGGGCGCTTTTTTTATTCCTCGCGCCGTTGCTCTTTTATTTGTATTTACCGCTGGCGGCGTTGCCAAATCCGCCGGTCAAGTGGGGCGACCCTGTGACGCTAGAACGATTTGTGTGGTTGGTGACAGCGGAGCTGTATCGTCCGTATTTGTTTGGTGTGAATGGCGCAGAAATGTTGAGTCGCTTTGCGTTTGCGGCGCGCGAACTGTTGGCGCAATTCACCATCGTTGGTGTCGCGTTGATTGTGTGGGGCGCATTGCAAATGGCAATGACGCGGCGTAGAATTTTTTTCGCCCTCTTGTTCATGTTGGCGCCGATTGTGGCGTATGCGATTGTGTATGCGTCGCGCGATTCGTTTTTGTATTTGCTGCCCGCGTTTGCGATTGCGTTGTTGTGGCTGGTGAACGGCGTGATGAATGTGTTGGAATGGGCGGGCGATGACCGTTTATTGCGGGGGGGGGCAATTGTATTGTTTGCGTTTTTGCCCGCGTTCAATTTGGTTACGCATTATGCCGCGATGGATGTTTCGCGTGACCGCGCCGCGTTCGCGTATGCGAAACAAAATTTTGAAGGATTGCCGGAGGACGCAGTGTTGTTTGCCGACGGCGATGAAGCGTTGTTTGCCGTTTGGTATTATCGGCACGCGATTGTTTATCAAAACGCGCGTTCGGTGATTGTGAGTCAAGGTCTGCTGCAATACGATTGGTATTACGATAGTTTGCGGCGTATCATGAGTGAAGTTCAGTTCGCCTCTCCCGACGCGGTAAAGGACGCGCATCAACGCGCGCGTGAAATTATGCGCGTGACGTTTGCCGAAGGACGCGCGGTGTGTTTTACTGATTCGAGTCCATTATTGCCGGAATTTGAATACGAAGAACGCGGGGTGTTGAAATGTGTGGTCGCGGAAAAGTGATAGAGAGAGGGAGTGAAAAAAATCACTCCCTCTTTTTATTTCTGTGAATTGCGTTGTTTCATACCTTGCAAAAATCGTTGGGGCTGAGTCCATCCAAGATATGTCGGGTGTGTGTTATCAGAAGCAATCAAGTTTTCGATGGCGTGATAGTCGTCCACGCGCACAACATCCCACGCGTGAATGATTTTGTCGTCGTCAAGCATCAACCCGACGTGTCCCCAATTTTTTCGCGCGCCATTCAATGTCCCAATCCAATCGTAAAAAACAAACGCGCCACGCGGTGGAGTCCCGCGTTGAGATGCGGCTTGATATTCCTCTGCGGATTCGTGCGCGCTGGCGCCGCCAAACATTTCGATGTGATTGCTTTGCTCGAACGCGTCTTCGACAAACGATAAACATTTTCCCGCGTACTCTGTGGAACCGAGACGCGCCGTTGCCCATTCAATTGCATTGGCGATGTATGCTCCAAAAGTTTCAGGCGAAGGTTGATCCATTAGAGCGAAGACCGAATGTGCATAATGTCGCCGTCTTGCGCGATGTATTCCTTGCCTTCCAATCGCAAGACGCCGTGTGTTTTTGCTTCGACCATGCCGCCGCTTTTGATTAGATTTTCGTACGACACCACTTCCGCGCGCACGAAACCTTTTGCCAAATCGGTATGAATGGTGCCCGCGGCTTCGACCGCCGTTGCCCCGACGGGAATCGTCCACGCGCGCACTTCGTCTTCGCCAACCGTAAAAAACGATTGAAGACCGAGCAGTTGGTACGAGAGGCGAATCACGCGCGGGAGTGATGGTTCGGCGATACCAAATTCGGTGAGAAACATTTGCGCCTCTTCTTCCGACATTTGGGCGAGTTCCATTTCCACTTTGCCTTGCAGCGCGGCGATTTGTGTTTGCTTGTGCCGGTACGAAATTTCTGCCAACGGTTTGTCACCCGTTGCTTCATCCGTGTTGATAATAACGAGAGTTGGTTTCAATGTCGTGAGCGCGAGCGATTTCAACGGTTTCAATTCCGCCGCCGAGAGGTCAAGGTCGCGCAGCAGCCCCCCCCCCTCCAACACTTGCCTGAAATGTTCCAACTGCGTTAATTCTTTTTGATACGCTTCTTTTTCTTGCGGTGTTGAACCGCCTTTGCCCAACGATGTTTTCAAACGTTCGATGCGTCGTTCGACTACGCCCAAATCGGAAAGAATTAATTCCGTATCGAGATTTTCCAAATCGCGCGCGGGATTGATGCTGCCTTCAAGGTGCGGCACATTATCGTCTTGAAACGCGCGGACGACGTGGACAATCGCGTCGTTCTGGACAATTTGATTGAGCAAATTTCCATCCATCCCGCCTTTTTCGCCGATGCCGCGCGCAAGTCCGGCAATGTCGTTGTACTGTACCTGCGCGTAAATCGTTTTGCGCGGATTGAACATCTTGCTCAAAACATCTACGCGCGCGTCGGGAACGTGAACGCTCGCCGTATGCACTTGCAATTTGCCCGACGCGAAATTGGCAACGTCGGCGTGTCCGCGCGTGAGCGCGTTGAAAATGGTGGTCTTGCCTGAAAGTGGTAGTCCGATGATTCCGATTTGCATGAGGAAATTATAGCACATCGCGAACGGCGTATCGCGCATCGCTTTTCGCAGGTGGGAGAAATGAGAAGCGAGAAGCGAGAAACGAGAGAGGTGAAATAACCTGCCCCGAAGCATGGAGGGGTCACTCGTCGCTCGTCACCTTTACCATGAGCGCGCGCGCTTCGGCGGCGATAAACAGTGAACCGGTGATGCAAATGATGTCATCGCGCGTCGCAATGTCTTGCGCGATTTGTAACGCGTGCGCGACGTTTGTTGCGCTGTGAATCGGAATGTGCAAAGGCGCGGCAAGATTCGCAAGCGATGCGCTCAACGCAGCGCGGGTGTGATGCGCTTGGGCAAAAATAAATGTCGTCGCGCGTGACGCGAGTTCCTGCAACATGCCTGCAATGTCTTTGTCGGCGGATGCGCCGAAAATAAAATGGACGCGCGTGTTTGGAAATACTTCGTCGAGTGTGCGAACGAGTTCGTGCGCGGACGCTCGATTGTGTGCGCCGTCTATCATCATGTACGGAGTGCGAGTGAGTATTTCAAAACGGGCGTGCCATTCGACGCTTTCGACGCCGTGACGCATGGTACGCGCGGGAATTTTCCAGTTTTGGGCACGCAAGGTTTCGGTGGTTGCAAGTGCGGTGGCGAGATTCACGCGTTGATGTGGACCGAGTAACGGCAGTTGATAGTGGTGAAAACGTGTTTGTTCGGCGCGGCGATATTTTACGCGCTGTGCGTCGGGTGTCGTTTCCTGCAATTGCCATTGCCATTCACGCGCAATATCAAGGCACGGCGCATTTTGTTCGCGCGCGACCTGTTCAATCACTCGCATCGCTTCCGGTTCTTGCGGCGCGACGACGACGGGAATTTTTGCTTTGATGATGCCCGCTTTTTCAAATGCGATTTCTTCCAGCGTGTTGCCGAGAATTTCCATGTGGTCATACGAAATCGGCGTGATGACGGAAACGCGCGGCGTCAAAACATTTGTGCAATCGAGTCGTCCGCCGAGTCCCACTTCCACTACAGCAATGTCAATTTTTTCGCGTGCGAATTGCTCAAACGCGAGCGCAGTGACCCATTCAAAAAAGGTAGAGAGAGAAAATTCCGCGGAAATTTCTTGAAGGCGCGTTGTGATTTCGATAACGCGTTGTGGTGAAATCATTGCGCCGTTCACGCGCACGCGTTCGCGGAATGAATGGAGGTGCGGCGAGGTGAACAAGCCGGTACGATACCCCGCCGCGCGTAAAATACTTGCGACGAGTGCGGCAGTAGAACCTTTGCCCTTTGTGCCTGCAATTAGGACGGATGGAAATTTTTGATGCGGGTTGGCGAGCCGCGCAAGAATTTCATTCATGCGCGCAAGTTTCAAGTGGTCGGATTCGCGCGGTGTATGCGAATCGAAACGCGCAAAGGAAAAATACCATTGCACTGCATCGTGATAGGTGAACGACATTTTTGAAATTCTAACATTGGTGTCAACGAATGGGAAACCAAGCAACGAATGAACGCGCGAATGAATAAACGAATGTATAATCGCTTTGACGTTTATATTGCGTCTCGATGGATATTTTATAAACAGGGAGAACACGTTGGCAGAGTCAAAAATTTTGTATGGCGGACAAGCGGTCATTGAAGGTGTGATGATGCGTGGGCGTAATTTTGTTTCGTGCGCGGTGCGCCGCGCGAGTGGCGACATCGAACTCAAGAGTGAATCCATTCCGAAAAATATCTATGCGGGAATTTGGAGCAAGACGCCGTTTTTGCGCGCGCTGCCTTTGTTGTGGGATACGCTGGTGCTGGGAACGCGGATGTTGATGTGGGCGGCGAACGAACAGATGAAGGACGAGATGGCGAAGGAAAAGGGAGAGAATGAGGAGCGGAGCGAGAATCGAGAAACGAGAATCGAAAATCGAAAATCAAAAATCGAAAATTCCGAAGAGGGCATGTCACAAAACGCGATTTATGGGACGCTGGCAATTTCGTTGGGACTTGGGATTGCGATTTTTTTCGCGCTGCCCGTCGTGGTCGCAAACTTTTTGGGCAATTATGGTGTGACGCCGTTTTGGAACAATATCCTCGAAGGCGTGATTCGGCTCGGATTGTTTCTCGCGTATTTGCTCGCCATTGGGCGGATTCCCGATATTCAACGCGTGTTTATGTACCACGGTGCGGAACACAAAACGATTGCGGCTTACGAAGGCGGCGCGAGCTTGATTCCGACAGAGGTGCAAAAATTTCCCAAAGAACATCCACGCTGCGGCACAGGCTTTTTGCTCACCGTCGTCGTCATTTCGATTTTGTTTTTTATCGCGCTCGGCGATTTGCCGTTGGGCTTGCGTTTGCTCTCGCGCATTGTCTTGATTCCATTTGTCGCGGCGGTAAGTTATGAATTGATTCGCTTTGCATCACAACATCGCAACATTTTTTTGTTCGATTGGTTCATCGTACGCCCTTCGCTCGCGCTGCAATCGTTGACGACGCGCGAACCAACGGACGACATGATTGAGGTGGCGGTCGCGTCGTTTCAAGATGTGCGGAAAAAAGAAGAAGCGTTGGCGATGGGGCAGTGAGCAAGGTAGCAGGTAGCGGGTAGCACGTATCCGTCGTTCAATCTCTAATCTCTAGTCTCCAATCTCTACTATGTTCATTGACCTCTCTCACGAATTTTACGATGGGATGCCGGGGTTCAAATACAAAAATGATGACGGCACCATCACCTCGTTCGACGTTTCCATCAAACCGTTCCTCACGCACGCGCAAACGCGCCCGCGTTATCAAAACAAGGCAGAATTTGAAATTACGGAATTTCATTTTCACGCGTCCATGGGGACGTATCTCGACGCGCCGTATCATCGCTGGAAAGAAAAACGCGCGATTGGTGAACTGAGTTTGGATGAGGTGATTTTGGACGGCGTGGTGATTGACGCGCGGAATGCGGTGGCGGGGGAAGCGTGGAGCGAGGCGGGACGGTTGCGCGAAGTTGACGTGCGAGGCAAAGCGGTGTTGTTTCATTTTGGTTGGGACAAATTTTGGGAAACGCCGCAGTATGAAAATTATCCGTTTCTCGCGCGCGAGGTGATTGAGGAATTGATTGCGCGCGGCGCGAAACTCGTCGGTGTGGATACGTTGAACATTGACAACACGCGCGACCCCGAACGTCCCGCGCACTCGCGTTTGTTGCAGAACGATATTTTGATTGTGGAAAATCTGTGCAATCTCGACGCGCTGCACGGAAAGGGTTTTCGCTTTTACGCGGTGCCGCTGCGCGCGCGCGGTGCGGCGGCGATGCCGATAAGGGCGTTTGCAGAAATCTATGCGTCTTTGGCAAGCCACACAACGTGACGCGCGGGCGTTATCCGAACTCGCGCAAGAAACTTATACCGACGCGTTCGGCGCATCCATGAGCGCGGATGATTTACGCGCGCATTTGGAAAGGAATCTGTCTGCTGAAAACCTGGAACGAATGTTGGGCGTGGACACATTTTTTGTCGCGAAACACGAAGGGCAATTGATTGGTTATGTGCAATTCGGCAAATGTAATCCCTCAACCGAGTTCGGGACAAGTTTTGAGCAGGCGAACGCACAGACGGATTACGAATTGAAAAGGTTGTATGTGCTGCGCGAATATCAAAATCAAAATATCGGTTCGCAATTGATGAACGCCGCGCTGGAACATCCGCTGATGAAAAACGCGCCGCGTATTTTTCTCGATGTTTGGGAACACAATCACGGCGCGCATCGGCTCTATCAACGTTTTGGTTTTCAAGTGGTTGGCGCGCGGAAATTCGAGGTCGCGTCAGGGGGGGAGACGAGCGCGGATTTAGTGATGTGTTTGACACGAAAGAACCTTACGTAGAAATGCGTGAGGTTCTTTCGTTCTCTGCTTTCAAAAACGCTTCAAACTCGTTGCGATAAATCAGCGGCGTGTAATCTTTGTGGTCGAGCAGCGCAAAAAGGTACGGCGCGAGTTTTTTGTGTTCTTGCTGCACCCACAACGCGAACTCTTTGCGTGAATCTTGAGGCGCGGCGTCGAACGCGGTTTGGACATTCTGTTTTGTCGTCGCGACAACGTTTTCGATTTGCGTCACCCACGCGTGGAATTCCGCGAGATGTTCTTCGGGAATTTGCTCGCGAATGTAATCCACTGTGCCTGCTTGAACCGCCTCGAGTGTGTGCTTGAACGACAAACCCGAAATCAATTTGTGCAATTCGAGATAGCGGTCGCCTTTGAATTTGTAGCGGTCGCCGTCGGAAAATTCAACGACATATCCTTCTTCTTCGGCGGGCAACTTTCCCGTGAGTTCCAAAATTTCCGTGATGTTGTTGAAGGAATGAACGTTCGGCAAAGGAAAATTGTATTTTTGCGCGAGTTCGTACAAGTCGGGAAAAAATTTCACGTACTCGCCCGTCAAGCGATTGCGCGCGGCGAGCAGCACCAATGCTTCGCGCCCCTGATAATCAATCACGATGCGATTTTCGGGATAGACGATTTCAAACAAGAGCGTGAGTTCGTTGGGCAAATCGCGCAAATCAAAATGCTCGTTCAAAAATTTCGTCGCCCACGCGCCTTGCGGACTGCGAAAATCGCCGCGCGTGGTGATGCGGTATCCGCCATTCACGCGAAATAAAATTCCCAGCGAGCCATCAATTTTTTCCGTCACACTGACAATGTGTCCGCGCGCTTTGCGTCCGCCTTCGAACCAATTGAAAAATTTGTCGAACGGACGGGCAACAATTTCGCCCGTGCGCGCATGGATAACAAGTCCGCGACTGACGCGTTCAAAAAAATTCCAGCGCGCGGCGTACTGTGCTTTGGCGGTGTAATCGAACAACAACATATCGCCGTCGCGTTTCACAGCCACTTCGCCGTATTGTTTCCAATCGGTGTTGCCCGCGACGGCGAGCGTTTGAATATCGGCAAGGGAACTGATTTCAGAAATTTTTTGCATGAGTCTTGCAACAGGGTGCGTGCCCTGCGCAGATTGTTTGGAACGCGAGTGCTTGGCGCGGTAACGGAATGCGGCGCATTATATCACGCGGTTTGCGCGCCCTGCGGCGAAAATGCTTTGACATCCCTACTGAACAGGTTATAATCTTTATGTTTGAGTCGTGAACGGGCTCGTTCCGCCTCACGCGTTTTCCTTTCAACATGCAGCTCACGCGTTGGAATAAAGAGACGACGCCGTCTCGTGAAGCATTGCGCGCCGCGCTCGCGCAACGAGGTTATCAAGTGTCGGAATGGACTGATATGCCCGGCACTGTATATCCCGTACATCAACATCCCGCGCGTGAAGTGCGGTGGGTGGTCCGTGGCAGATTGCGAGTTGGCATTCCTGAACGCGGCGAAGAAATTATTCTGGAAGCCGGTGATTGTTTGGAATTGGAGCCGAATGAAGTGTATTGGGCGGATGTGGAAGATGGGCAGCCGGTGCTGTATCTGATTGGAATCAAGAACGGCAAGAAATAATGTGAATGGACAATGGGCAACAAAACCAGTGTTGACTATTGACTAACAACCAATACCTAACAACTAACAACTAACAACGTGGAGTTCACTATGCAACGCAAAATTTCTGTTATCGGCGCAGGCAAAACGGGCGCGACGACGGCACAACGGCTCGCCGAGCGCAACTATGCCGATATTGTTTTGTTTGATGTGGTCGAGGGACTCGCGGAAGGCGAAGCTCTCGATTTGTTGGAATCGGGTCCGATTCTTGGATTCGATTCGCACGTGACGGGCGTGACCATCAAAGATGGACAAGGATATGAACAGCTGGCAGGTTCGCAAATTGTGATAATGACGGGCGGCATCGCGCGCAAGCCCGGCATGAGCCGCGATGATTTGGTCAAGACGAATCAGAAAATTATGCACGGCTGGGCAGAAGCGATTAAACAATACGCGCCCGAATCCATTTTGCTCGTGTTATCGAATCCGGTGGACGCGATTACGCAATACGCCGCGCATGTGACGCAATTCCCGCGCGAACGCGTGATTGGTCAAGCAGGTATTTTGGACAGCGCACGTTTTCGCACATTCATCGCGCAAGAGCTGAATGTTTCTGTGCAAAACATTGATGCGTATGTTCTCGGTTCACATGGCGACGAAATGGTGCCGCTGCCGCGCTATACCACCGTCGCGGGAATTCCGTTGACGGAATTGCTATCGTCCGAACGTCTTGAAGCATTGGTCAAACGCACGCGCACGGGCGGTGCGGAAATTGTGAATCTTTTGAAAACGGGTTCAGCATTTTATGCGCCAAGCGCCGCGCTGGCGGAAATGACCGACGCGATCGTATTCGACAAAAAGAAAATTTTGCCTTGCACGGTTCGTCTCGACGGCGAGTACGGTTTGGATGGCGTGTTTGCAGGCGTTCCGGTAAAACTTGGTGCGCGCGGCGCAGAAGAAATTGTCAAATGGAAATTGGTGGACGAAGAAGTTGCCGCGCTGCACAAGAGTGCACAAGCGGTAAAAGAAGTGTTGAAGGTGATGGGGATTTAGCAAGTGAAAAGTAAAAAGTTAAAAGCTAAAAGTAACAAGCCGAAGGCGAAACTTTTAGCTTTTAACTTTTCGCTTGGAAAAAATGGACAGTAACGTTCGGGAAACGCATTTCGACAACGGCTTGAAAATTCTCACACGCGAATTGCACAACGCGCCTGTTGCGACGTTTTGGGTGTGGTATCGTGTGGGGTCGCGCAATGAGGCGTTGGGCATCACGGGCGCGGCGCATTGGGTTGAACACATGATGTTCAAGGGAACGCAGAAGTTGGGCAAAGGCGATGTGTTCAAAAAAGTGACGCGCAACGGCGGCGTTAATAACGCTTTCACGTGGCTCGATTACACCGCGTACTTTGAAACGATTCCCAGCGACCGCCTGGATATTGCCATCGAAATCGAAAGTGACCGTATGGTGAATGCGCGTTTCGATGCCGATGAAGTCGCGTCAGAACGCACCGTGATTATTTCCGAACGGGAAGGTCACGAGAATGACCCGGGCTTTTGGCTCGCGGAAGAAATGCAAGCGACGGCGTACAAAGTGCATCCGTATCATCACGAAACGATTGGATGGAAAGCGGATTTGCAGCGCATGACGCGCGACGACCTCTACAATTTTTACAAAAAGTATTACGCGCCGAACAATGCAACGGTTGTCGCCGTTGGCGATTTCGATACCGAACAGTTGCTGGAAAAATTACGCGCGACGTTCGGAAAAATTCCGCGCGGCGCGGACATTCCCGCGTTGACGATTGAAGAACCGGAACAAGCAGGTGAACGACGCGTAACCGTGCGCCGTCCGGGCGCAGCGCCATATTTTATGGCGGGGTACAAATCGCCGCGTGCGACGGACCCCGATTTTTACGCGACGATGATGCTGGCGGGAGTTCTCGGCGGTTCGAGTGGTTTGGCGATGGGGCGCACAAGTCCCGGACGTTCCTCGCGTTTGTATCGCGCGTTGGTGGAAAAAGAATTGACCGCCGATGTGTCCGTTTTCTATCGCCCAATGCTCGACCCGTACTTGTTCCAAGTAAGCGCGACGGCGCGCCCCGATGTTTCGCTGGAAAAAATTGAACGCGCGGTGTTTGCGGAACTGGAAAAAATTTCCACAAAACCAATTACAGATAACGAATACGAAAAGGTGTTGAAACAGACGCGCGCGCAATATGTGTACGCCGAAGATGGTGTCGGCAATCATGGGTATCGGCTCGGTATGTTGGATATTGTCGCTTCGTGGCAAATGTATCAAACGTTTTTGGACAATTTGGAAAAGGTGACCAAAGACGATGTGCAGCGCGTGGCAAAGAAATATCTTGCCGAAACAAATCGTACAGTGGGATGGTTTGTGCCGACGAATTCTGTCGAGGCAAATGAGAATGGACGACAGACGACGCGCAATGGACGTAGAAAACAAGAAAAAAGAGTGACGCGTAGAAAAAAGTAATTCGAACATCGAAAAGCAAACCTCATGCAAAATGCCAACCATCATCATCGAAGGTTACAAATTTCGATTTTATTCGACTGACCGCAACGAACCCCCACATGTTCACGTGCTGCGCGATAGAAAAGTAGCAAAAGTGTGGTTGGCTTCTTTTGAAGTGGAACGCAACAGCGGATATCGAGAAGTAGAACTTGCCAAGATTGTGCGGCTGACACGGGAGAACCAAACACAATTGCGCGAGGCATGGGATGATAACTTTAACCGATAAAGTTCAAGTGAGCGCTACGAATGTTCACTTTCAAAATGAAAATCTTGTGATTGCATTGAGCGATGGGCGCGAAATAATTTTGCCTCTCGAACGCTATAGTTGGTTAAAATGGCTTGCGCGCGCCACGCAGGAACAACGCGCCCGTTGGTCATTAGAACCCGATGGCTATGCAATTTATTGGGAAGATTTAGACGACGGTGTTGAAATCGAACATCTTTTATCTCTCGATTCACTCGTATAAAAAATAAATGTCTCATCCTATCACTCCTGAAAATGTAACGCGCGCGGAACTCTTGAACGGCATTGTCGTTCTCGTCAAAGAAAACCATACCAACACGTCAATCACCATGCGCGGACGCTTGCGCGCGGGCGCGATGTATGAAACGGACGCGACGGCGGGACTTGCTTCGTTCACCGCATCGTCGCTACAACGCGGCACGAAAAAATTTACGTTTCAACAATTGAATGAATTGTACGACGGCGTGGGCATGAGTTTTGGCGTCGGCGCGGGAACAGAAACGGCAACGTTCGGCGGCAAAAGTTTGACCGAAGATTTTGAAACGTTGCTCGGTATTGCGGAACAAGTTTTGCGCGAGCCGACCTTTCCCGAAAAAGAGATTGAACGCTTGCGCGGACAAATTGTGACAGGTTTGCGCGAAGCCGAAGACGATACACGTTACGTGGCGTGGCGCAAATTTCAAGAATTGTCGTTCCCGAAAGGACATCCGTACCATCGTTCCGATGATGGCAGCGAAGCAACGGTGAAAAAATTGACGCGCGCCAAGCTCGCGGAATTTCACCAAAAATATTTTCGCCCCGACGGCGCGATTTTTGTGATTGTCGGCGACATTGAAGCGCAGCGCGCAATTGATTTGGTTGCCAAACATTTTGGCGGTTGGAAGGGCAAAAAGGGCATTGGGTTTGGTATTCCCGATGCGCCGTCACCAATGCGCGCGGTGCGTGAAGATTTGGCGTTGGAAGGAAAAATGCAATCGGATGTGGTGATGGGCTATCCGGGCATCAAGCGGGATGCCCCTGATTTTTACGCGCTGCGTACCGCCGATTTAATTTTTGGGCAGCTCGGTTTGAGCGGGCGGCTCGGCGAAAATGTCCGTGATAAAATGGGATTGTGCTATTACGTGTACAGTTCGCTCAACGCGGGCATTGGCGCGGGTTCGTGGATGATTGGCACGGGCGTCAATCCGCGCAATGTGGACTTGGCGATTGAAGCAATTGGTGACGAGGTTCGTCGTTTGCGCACGGAAGGTGTAACGCAAGATGAATTGTCCCACGCGCAAGATTTTTTGACGGGTTCGCTCGCGCTGCGTTTGGAAACGAACGATGGTGTGGCGAACACACTCGCCGATATGGAATTGTACGGCTTGGGCATGGACTATATTGTACGCTATGCCAATTTGTTTCGCAGTGTGACGCGAGAACAAATTCTGCAAGCCGCGCAAAAATACGCGCGCTTGGAAGACGCCGTGATTGTGACGGCGGGACCGAGAAAAGAATGAAATACGCAAACTAAAGTTGTAGGTTTAGCTCGCGCGCTCGCGCGCAGTTGGAGGTAAAAATGGAAAATCCGGTCCAAGATATAGACCCAGAATTGGATGAAGTGATGGGCGAAATGAATGACACGGTGAGCGGACAGACCGTCAACATTACGCAAGGCGGGGCTCAGAATATCGACGCCCAGCATGTCACCATCAAACAGGGTGGTGTACAAAATGTCAGCGCCGAAGCCGTCACAGTCAAGCAAGGCGGAATCTTTCAAGCCGAAGGTGGTTCTATTTCGGTGGTGCAAGGTGGAATTGTGCTGGCACGCGGTGACCAAGTGAATCTGACCGCGGGCGGCGCACTTGGCATCTTGGCGTCCAATGTGCAAGTGGAAGCAGGCGGTTCGCAGTGGATGATTGCGCGCGAAAAAATTAGCGTTGACCAAGGCGGCGCCGGAGTGATGCTTGCGCGCAGCGCCGATGTGAACAATTCATTTGTGGGATTGATTCTCGCGCAAAATGTGACAGGGAATGTGCGCGCCTTGTTTGATACACGCGCCGCGTTGGTGTTTGGAATCGCGGCAGGGGTCGTGGGCGGAATGGTGCTTGCGATGCGGCGGCGGTAAATTATGTAATGCGGAGCGCAGAATCGGATTCCGATTCTGTTTCTACCTCCGCACAAAATTTTTCAACGGAGACATCTTCAATGGCACATGCAGTTACTTTAATTCGCGGGGACGGGACGGGTCCGGAATTGATTGAAAACGCGCGGCGCGTGGTCGAAGCGACCGGCGTGCAATTTGAGTGGGATGTGGTGGATGCGGGCGTGGACGCGATGGAACAATATGGCACGCCGCTGCCCGAAAATGTTTTGGATTCGATGCGGCGTACGCATGTCGCGTGGAAAGCACCCATCACCACCCCCATTGGCACGGGCTTTCGCAGCGTGAATGTCGCGTTTCGCAAAGAATTTGATTTGTACGCGAATGTGCGCCCGGCGAAAACATACAAAGGCGTTCGCAGCAAATACGATAACATTGACCTCGTACTCGTGCGCGAAAACACCGAAGACCTCTACGCGGGCATTGAGTTTGAACAAGGATTGCCCGACACCGTTGAATTGGTCAATTGGATTCGCAGCAAGCAGCCCAAGGCAACATTGCGCGAACCGGTGGGCATTTCCATCAAGCCAATTTCGGTGCCGGGCACAGAGCGCATTGTGCGATTCGCATTCGAGTACGCGGTCAAGAACAATCGCAAAAAAATAACGGCGGTGACAAAAGCAAACATCATGAAATTCACCGACGGACTTTTTTATGCCGTTGCGCGCGAAGTCGCCAAAAATTATCCGGGAATCCAGTACGACGAAGTTCTGGTTGACAATATGTGCATGCAGCTCGTGCAGAAACCTGAATTGTATGACGTGTTGGTGATGCCGAATTTGTACGGCGACATTTTGAGCGATTTGTGTGCGGGACTTGTCGGCGGGCTCGGCGTCGCGCCGGGCGCGAACATTGGCGACCACGGCGCGATGTTTGAAGCAGTACATGGCAGCGCGCCGAAATACAAAGGGCAGAACAAAGTGAACCCGACGGCGGTGATTCTTTCGGGGATGTTGATGCTGCGGTATTTGGGTGAAGAGGACGCGGCGGCGCGTTTGGAAAAAGCAGTCGCGGCAGTCGTGGCAGAAGGGAAATCCGTCACCTACGACATGAAGCCCGACCGCAATGACCCCACTGCCGTCGGCACGAGCCAGATGGCGGATGCGGTGATTGCGAAATTGCAAGGGAAATAAGTTGCGAAAAAAATTGACGAGCAACGCTCGTCAATTTTTTTCGCAATCTCTGGGACATAGATTAGAATACCGCATCATGGTCCAAATCACCTTTCGCAACAAAAAGTTCGAGGTCAAGGAAAACATGACCGCGCGCGACGCGCTGAAAAAAATCAGCATTGACCCCGAAAGCGTTTTGATTAGTGTGAATGGCAAACTCGTGACAGATGATTACGTGTTGCGTGAAGGAGATATGGTGAAATTGGTGGCTGTAATTTCCGGAGGTTAGAAATTGGATGTTGGAAGTCAGATTCCAACATCTAGCTTCCAACATCCAATTTCCAATTATGCGTTGTCGTAAATGCTCTACGCCCGCTGTCATCAACATGCGGCATCACAAACTCGCGCTGTGCGGCGAACATTACAGCGAATGGTTTGTGAATTCCACCGAACGGGCGATTGAAAAATACAAAATGTTCAAGCACGACGCGCGGATTTTGGTCGCCGTCAGCGGCGGCAAAGATTCGCTCGCGTTGTGGGATGTATTGACGCGTCTCGGTTACAAAACCGATGGGATGTATATTGGCTTGGGCATTCAAGGCGACATTGGATATTCCGACCAGTCGCTTGCGTGTATTCGCAAATTCGCGCAAGAAAATGTTTCCGACTCGCAACTGCATGTGGTGGACATTGAAGAAACGTACGGTAAAACGATTCCCGAAATTTCGCGCGAGAGTTCGCGCGGACATGGCAAACCGTGTTCTGCGTGCGGACTGACGAAACGCTACGTTATGAATCGGCTCGCGGCGGAACGGGGCTATGATGTTTTGGCGACGGGACACAATCTCGACGACGAAGCGGCGGTGTTGATGCAAAACACTTTGCATTGGCAAACGGGTTATCTGGCGCGTCAAGCGCCCGTTTTGCAAGAGAGCGAAGGATTGGCGCGCAAAGTGAAACCGTTTTGTCGTTTTTATGAACGCGAAACAGCAACGTACGCAGTGGTGCGTAACATTGATTATGTGTATGACGAATGTCCTCACGCCATTGGCAATCTCACCAATTTTTACAAAACACTTTTGAATCAACTCGAAGCCGAATCGCCCGGCGCGAAACTTTCTTTTTATGTAGAATTCTTGAAAGCGCGTCAAGCCGGTTTTTTCAATCCCCCAATTACGAAACAAGACTTGCACGCGTGCGAAGTGTGCGGACAACCGACCACTGCACCCGGACGCTGCGCGTTTTGCCGCATGTGGAATATCACCGCGAACGCGGCAACCAGCGGCGCGCTGATTTCTGCCGACGCGATTGCAGTGCGTGGCGAGGATGCGTTTGATGATTTAGAAACGCGCGTGGCGGAAACGGTTGATGTGTCCGGTTTGTGAAAAATAATTTTCGAGTTGCCCGCAACTCGAAAATTATTTTTCACAGCATTCTGCTTCTTTTCCCCCCTTTCTCGAATGCCAATTGAAGTTGAACAGCAAGTAACACCCTCCGTCGAATCTCCCACGCGCGGCATTGTCGGCGCGGCGACGATTTTGGCGGCGGGAAATATCTTGTCGCGCGTGTTGGGACTGGGACGCGAATTGGTCATTGCGGATTTGTTTGGCGCGTCGGGCTATGTCAGCGTGTTTCGTGTCGCGTCCACGTTGGTTATCACCCTGTACGATTTTTTGGTCGGCGGGATGATTACTGCCGCGCTCGTGCCGACGTTTAGCGATTATGTGGACAAGAAACAAGAATTCTGGAAGATTGTCAGCACTGTGTTGAGTGTGTTGGCGCTGCTGCTCGCGCTTGCCGTACTTGTCTTGGAAATTTTTGCCGAACCACTTTTTTTTATACTCGGCGCGGGCTATGATGCGGAATTGCGCGCGGCAGGTGTGCAAATGACTCGCTTAATTTTGCCCGCCGTTTTTTTTCTTGGCGTTGCAGGCGTGCTTGCAGGAATTTTGTATGCGTTGAAAAAATTTACGCTGCCGTCGTTCACCGCCGCCGCGTTCAATTTGGGAATCATCGTTTGCGCGTTTTTGCTTGCGCCGGTGTTTGGAATTATCAGTGTGGTGATTGGTGTTGTGGTCGGCGCGGCGGCGCAAGTCGTTTTGCAATGGATTGGCTTGCGCGATTCACCATTACGGTTCTCGTTTGATTTCAAACACCCCGCGCTAAAACAAATCGCGCGCTTGTATGTTCCCGTGTTGGGAGGGCTAAGCGTCGCGCTCGTTGGCGTGGCAATAGACCGCAACCTCGCCTCGCACACCGGCGCGCAATCGCTCGCGTGGATGCAAGCCGCCACGTATTTGGTGCAACTCCCACTCGGTCTCGTGACGACAGCGATTTCGTTTGCGATTTTACCGAATTTGGCGCGCGCCATGTCGCCGCACGCTTTTCGTCATACCCTCGCGTTCGGTTTGAAATTGGTGCTGCTCTTGATTTTGCCGTGCGTCGTCGCGTTGTTTGTACTCGCAACGCCCATCGTTGGATTGTTATTTGAACACGGCGCGTTCAGCGCGAATGATACGTTAGAAACCTCACGTGCCCTGCAATTGTATTTGTTGGGGACAACGTTCGCGGCGATTGACCAGCCGTTGGTCTTTGCGTTTTACGCGCGCAAAAATACGTTGCTGCCGAATTTGGTTGCGGTCGTCGCGCTCGCGATTTATCTCATCGTTGCGCTGGCGTTGATTCCCACGTTTGGTTTTCTCGCGCTCGTGTTGGCAAATTCCGCGCAATTGGCAGGGCATGCGCTTGTGATGTTGTTTCTCACACAAACGCGATTGGGCGGTATCGGCGGCGAAGCAATGGGAACGATGACATTGAAATTGTTTGGCGCAAGCGCAGCAATGGGCGCAGTGATGTTTTTTCTGCCAACCCTGCATTGGTTTGGCGGATGGATTGGTGAAACGATTCAAGTCATACTGCCCGCACTTGTTGGCGCAAGTGTGTATGTGCTGTTTGTGAAATTGTTGCGCGTGCGCGAAGCCGACCAAATTGCGGGCGTGGTGCAACAACGTTTGCGACGCCGTTCATTTTGACCCACCGCGCGCCGCGCGTTATAATGCAGCGCATGTTTGGCAAAGCAGAAAAAGTGGACGAGCGCCGCGTTTCCGAAATTCCGTTGGATGAATTGGAAGCGATTGTCGTAGAACGAAAACGGATTGAACGTGCGCGTACCTTTGCCGAAGCAGATGACACGCGCCGCTTTAACCCTATTACAATTCAACCAGGCGCCGAAAAATCGAAACGGCGGCGGCGGCGCGGTTGGCGCGACAATATTCTTTTTCTGGTCGAAGTCGCGGCAGTTTTGGGATTCATCGCCATTATTGGTTTGGCGTTGACGAATTTGCAAGCGTTGAATCAAGAAGTCGCTGCCGCAATTCGCGGCACACAGGTTTCTCCCGACGCGCAGCCGGTGACAAATGTTGCCGCGGCTCCGGCGCCATCGCCCGGCGAATTGCCCGGCTCGTCGTTTCCCCCTCCCGCAGTGGGGGAATTACCGGGCTCGTCGTTTCCGCCGGAAGCATTGCCTGCTTCGATTGGCGTGAATGTGCAGCAAGCGCCTGCACTCCCGCCGCCAACTTCCGGACCGCAGTCACCGACGCGCATTGTAATTTCATCCATCGGCGTAGATTGGCCCATTGTGCCCGGAGACAGTTGGGAACAACTCAAACTCGGCGTCGGGCATCACGCCGGTTCGGCAAATCCGGGTGAACGCGGTAATATGATTTTGTCGGGACACAATGATGTGTTTGGCGAAGTGTTCAAGGATTTAGAAGCATTGAAAAATGGCGATGAAGTGCAAGTGTTTGCGGGCGGCAAATTGTTTAAATATGTTGTGCGCGCGAAACGCATCGTCTCGCCGGAGGAGCTCTCCGTCTTGCAGCCGACGCGCGAAGCGGTAGTGACGCTAATTACCTGTCATCCGTATCGGGTGGACACACATCGGCTCGTAGTGATTGCACAACTTGTTCCATGAATCTAAAATGAACAATCAAAATGTAAAATGACAAACAACTGATAACTAAGGACTAACCCTGAAAGGAATTTTTCCATGCCACAAAAAACTCGCAGTCAAAAAGAACGCGCGGCAGCGCGACGTGAAAGCGGGCAATTCAAACGTCCCATCGCGCCGGCGCCCATCGAACTGGAAGCGCCCGATGTGGATACGGGACTGACGCTGAATGTGCCGAGTGCACCCAAACGACGTGTCAGTAATGCCGCCGCAATGGCGTACAATCCACAAACAGAATTTGATTACAGCTACGTCTATTCGGATTTGCGGCGTATCGGATTATTGGCGCTTGTCTGTTTCGCCGTCATGGTTGCGTTAGCGTTTGTGATTCGCTAACGAAAAAGGGTTGAGGTTGTAAAACCTCAACCCTTTTTTTATTCGCGAATTTTTTGAACACGCGGGGCGGGCGGAAGGGGAACATTGCGCGGGGCGCGCAAGTGCGGCACCGAGAACTCTAGTAAAAATTGGATCAAGACGAGCAAATAAAAGTTGCCCGTGACGATAAAAGCAAAGGCGTTGAGCGCGGCTTGTCCCGCATTCCACACCACACTGTCCGCTTCGCCCACCCGCGCCAAGTGTTGCCGCAGACGCGGATTGGTGAATGCTTCCAAACAAATCAGCGCAAGTCCAAAACCCGCGCCCCAGTACATCTCATCGCCGCGAATGACCCCTTGCAAAAAAACAATCGCCGCCGCACGATAAAAAGCCCAGTGCGCTTGCATATAAATTAATTCCACCAAACGACGCGGCAGGGAAAGGGACGCGTTTGGTGAAGCAAAGACATCCGACGTCGCGCGCAAATAGGGCAGCCAAATGACCATGAGGATGAGCCACGCCGCGAGCAAAATCACAATTGCCCAACGCAATCCTTCTGCCCAATCCACCAACCCCAAGCCCATTGCGCGCACATCAATCCAACCTACCAGCAAGGCAAAGAACGGCACACCAAGATAAAATCCAAAACGCGCGAGTTCCTGCAATGCTCCGACTGCCGTGCGTGGAAGCAAACTGGAATTTGTATCCGCCGTGCGCAATGCGTTTGCAAAAAACGGGAGCGTGGACACATTCGAGGCAATGGCGTACACGAGGCAAGAACCGAGCGCCAGAAGCAGCGCATTCATGCCGCGACTGGACGCGATGAGAGCTTGAATTGTTTCAATCAAGGGGACAAATCCTAAAGCAGACTATTTGCGCGAAGCTTGGCTCGGTTTGGCACGGCGTTCCGCCAGCGGTACGGAAAGAACGACGCGGGTGCCGCGTCCGGGCGCGGATTCGATGTTGAATTTACCTTCGACCAAACGCGCGCGGTCTTGCATATTCACCATGCCCAATGAACCGCGTTCGGAATAATTCGAGGTAACGGCACTGGTGTCAAAGCCCGGTCCTTCATCCCGCACGGTGGCGACCAAGTTGCTGCCTTGCTGCTGCACGGTGACATGAATCGGCGCGCCGCCTGCGTGCTTGCGCGCGTTGTTGACCGCTTCTTCGATGATGGCAAAGATGGTGCTTGAAACATTAATGTCGAGTTCGGTGCCAAAACTGCCCGCTTGAATGTCCACCGGGATATTGTCGGTTTCACGCAAGCGTTGTTCGTATTGTTTCAACGCGGCGGACAATCCTTGTGTTTCGAGCGTCAACGGGCGCAGTGTGAACAAGAGTCCGCGCAATTCTTTGCCGACGCGCATCACCGCTTCGCGCGCTTGTTCCAATTCCTGTTTGGCTTGGACGGGGTCGCGCTCGAGCAGCAGCCGAATGAAATCGAGGCGCATCGCCAGCGCTGCCATAGATTGGGTTGGACCATCGTGCAAATCACGCGCGAGTTTCGCGCGTGCCGATGCTTCGGCTTCGATGATGCGGTCACGTTCCACGCGCAAGTTTTGATACAGCTGCGCGTTTTGAAATGCGACGGCGGCTTGATTGATGAACGCGCGCATGAGCCGCAAATGTTGTTCGTTCGGTAACTGCGTGCTGGGCGTGGCGAGAACCACAACACCGTACACATCCAGTCCTGCTTGCAATGGATAACACACGCCCGTTCGCACACGGCGCAGCGTGGAAAATTGAATCAGCTCCGGGTCTTTGTCAATGCGCGCAAAAGGAATGGCGTCGCCGGTTTCGAGCGCTTGTGCCACGATGCCTTGTGTGCCGGAAATCACGCGGGTTACGTCCGCGCGGTCAAGTCCGCGTGACGCGGCAACGGTCATCACTTTGCCCGATTCGCCCGCCGTGGGATCGCGAAAAATGAGTGCAACGCCGACGGGCGCGCCGGTATCGAGACGATTGCGCGGCATTCCACTCACGCCGGCTTGCAACATCGCTTCGAGGATTTGCACATAGTTCGTACTCCCGCCGATGGAATCGGACGTGTCGTACAACAAGCGCGCGCTTGCCATTGCTTTGCGTAATTCTTCGAGCTCTGCTTGCGCGCGTCCAATCGCGGCTTCGCGTTCGCGCTGCGCGAGATAGCCGACGAGAAACACGGAACCGAGCAGCGCGAGAATCGGCAAGAAGGCAGAAAAGAGATTGATTTCGGTGTTGACGTTAAAAGGCAGTGCTGCGCGGATTTCGGGGGGAATGAGGCGCATCACGGCGGCGGCTTCGTACGGCAAAAGCACAATCGCCGCGACCAACGCACCGCGCGTAATGCCAAAACGCATGGCTGCGACGAGGGTGGGATAAATCGCAAAGAGAATGAGCAGGGGACTATTGACGCCGGGCAACAGCGGGAGAATGCTGAACGCTAAAATATCGCCGACGAGTCCCAACGTGGGCAAGTGCTGCGGCAATTGACGATAGCGCACCCCAATCGCCAGCAAGGCATTGAACACGGCATAGGTGATGAGCCACAGCAGGAAAAAATTTTCGGGCATGGGGTTGCCCGTAATAAGTGTGACGGACAGCCATACGAGCAGAATCAAGACCCAGCGCAAATTGACCAGCGCGCCGTCCACTTGCCGCGAGACACGCGAGGAAAGGTTAAACGAAGATTCTTCGACTAACGCTGACATGTTGAAAAAAAAACCGTGGCGCTGAAATGTGGCGACCACGGTATCTCTTGTACAAAAGTGGGCGGTATAGGACTTGAACCTATGGCCTTTGCCATGTGAGGGCAACGCTCTACCGACTGAGCCAACCGCCCAACTCTCTGGTCGCTATTTTATTGCTTAATTTTTTGGTGTCAAATACTCGCCCTTGTGGTTAGGACGTTTTCCATTTCCGCGATTTAACGCTCCAAAAGTATCTGTCAGCGCGTGACAATTTGGACAAAGTAAGCGCAAATTTTCAGGGCGATTGTTGGAAACATCACCGTCAATGTGGTCAATTGTCAAGGGAATTCTGCCGGTCAATAAATGGGGTTTTGCCCATCCACATTGGGAACACTGTTCCCCGCGCGTTTCTTTGAGCCAGCGGCGCACATTGTCCGAAATTGCGTAAAAACTTCCTTTATATCCTGTCTCTTCACCGCGCAGCCAACGTCGAATATATTCTTGATAATAGTATTCCCCTTGACAATGGTTATTGCAAAATTTGTCAACGGCTTGTTTACATTCTTTGCCACAAGCAAGACAATTGCGGCGTGGTTTTTTGCGCGACATATATTTGTACAACTAAACAGGATGGGAAAATTATAGCACCGCGCGCGCGCGGGTCAAGAGGGTATTTGGGTCATCCGTGCTAAACATTTCCCTTTGTGCTTACTTCAGTTATAATCGCGGCATTGTGTTCGGAGTTGATGAATGATGACCATGCAAGACCGCGCGTACGCGGTAGCGATTTTTATTATTCTTGGAATTTGTTGTATCGGCGCGTATGTTGCCGTCAGTGGATTTATCAATCAAAATCCCGATGGCTTGCAGATTGGTTTGAATGCAGTGACGGGAACGCCGACGGTGGGTGTCACCATCGAAATTCCCACCGAGACTGCCGCGCCGCCGACGAAACCTCCCCCCCCCCCCACGCGCACGCCCGAAGGATTTCAGCCCACTTCGATTCCTGCCGCGACGCGCGGACCGACGCTCGATTTCATTCCCACCATTGCGACACCGGAATTTACCGCGACGCCGGAATCTACCGCGACGCCGGTTGGTTGTGGCGCGTCGTTCTGTCCGCGTTTGGGCGCGCCCGACCCGCGCGCGCCGACAGGCAATCCGTGTCCCGATAATTACATTTGGGGCTTTGTGTGGGATAAAACGGGGCGCGGCATGGGCGGCATGAAAATCGCGTTACGCGAATTGAATGGCGCGGCAGACAAAGTGACGAGCAAAGCGCCGCCTGACCCCGAAGGACGGTTTGATTTTCCGGCGAGTGGCGGAACGTGGAGCGTGCAATTGGTTGACCGTCAAGAAAATCCACTGAGTCCGCCGATTCAAATTCAAGCGCGAGTCGCGTGGGGCGGCAGTGGTAATTGTCCAACGCGCGTAGATTTTGTGGAACAGTGATGAAACAACAAACCCGTCCTTTGCAGGACGGGTTTGTTGTTTCATCTATTTCGGCATTTGTTTCAACGCGTTATACGCCGGTCGTGCCGTACCATCAGGATTTGTAATTGCCCACCAGTATTGTTCTTCGCTGCCTGTCCAATCGGCGTTGCCCATAAAAATCAAACTCATCACGCCAATCCACGGACTCCAATTTTGTTTCGCGTATTGGTACGCGCGCACGATGCGATTTGCTTTTTCTTCTTCGCTCACGCGGAACCATGAATACGCGGGATTCACCTGGTCGCTCGTCCAGCCAAATTCCAAAATCGCAATCTGTTTGTCTGCATCGCCGCGTTGAATCATCAACGCGCGCACATCTTCGACATGCCGAAAGGAATAAATGCGTTTTGCTTCGGTGGGACTGGGGTCACCGTTTGTCAACGCAGCGTCCGTCGCAACGACGCCGGGGTCGGCTTCGGGGTCGGCTTTGAAACCCGCACCATGCACGCCGAGCAAATCAAAATAGCCGTCGCTGTTGTTGCCCATCGCATCGTACATACGCGCGAAAAATTTCATGTCGGGCATCGCTTGGTCAAAATCGGCAGTGGTCGGTGTGAGACCACCGCTAATGACTAACGCGTTTGGGTCAACACTTTTAATTGCCGCGTATGATGCCTTCAAAAATTGCGCGTACTGTTCGGGATTTGGCGGACGCTTGCACCACTCGCGCGCGAGATTCGGTTCATTCCAAATTTGATACGCGCGCACGCGTCCTTTGTACCGCGTTGCGAACGCTTTCAAAAAATCTGTCCAATCATTCGTATTGCGCGGCGGACCCATTGATGATGTGGCAGAATCAAAACAACCGGGCGCTGCCCAATCGGGCGCGTTGTCCATACGCGCCAGCACATCCAAACCTTTTTCATTTGCGCGATAAATCACTTCGTCGCTGCGGCTCCAATCGAACGCGCCTTTTTTCGCGCCTTCAATATCGCGCCACGCGAATTGTTGTTTAATCCATCCGAAACCCATTCCCTTGATTTGATTCATATCACGGTCGGCGATTTCAGGACGATACCAACCAAAAATTTGAATCGAGTATTCGGGCGAATTAAGTTTGGTAGATTTTTTCGCGGGCAGGGGGGGGGGCGTCGCCGTCGGTTCAAAGTCTTCCGGCAATGGCGTTGGTTCGACCGCCGGAGCTTTCGTCGCCTTTGGCTTTGCGGTTGGTTTGCCCGCTTGCTTGGTTTGCACCGCGCGTGTTTGGCGCGCCGCGCGGGTTGGATTTGGTGTGCCTTGTCCCGCGCCGTCCGATTCATCTGTCGGCGCACCGCCGTTTTCATCCGGCGTATTGGTGCGGTCGGGACGCGCAACTTTGGTACCAAGAAAACTCGCGGGCGTACCTTGCGCGATCATTGTCAGCGCGCGTGCTTGGTCTGCATTCGGCGTAGGCAAGCCGGGCGTGCCGGAACCTCCGCACGCGCAAACGAATGCAGCGAGTGTGATAAGGACCGAAATTGTGAGGACGTGAAATCGCGTTAAAGCGAACAGATTGTTTTGCATGGTATTCAAAGGACCCTAAAGGAAGCGGAAACATTCAGACTAGCGTGGCTTGCACGCGCTGGTTGCATTTCGCGCGAGGTCAAGCCAACCGTACGGATACACAAACACATTAACCGAAATGAGATTTTCGCCGGGCTTGGTTTGAACCGAATACGAATGCGGTGTCAGATTGTCCGTCCCGAAAAAATAGGTTATCGGTCCGGTGCATTTGAATTTGATTTTGCCATTGGCGAGAGTGCGCCACTCAACCAAGAGTGCCATCGCGCCGTTGCGGGGGAGTCGCGGTGTCAATTCGAGCGTCCCAACTTCGCGCTGTGATTTGTTGCACTTGGTTGTGGTTTTCAATTGTGCGAGATACCACCACAATGCGGGTACTTCGCAGCGTTCGGGACGCGTGGCGGTGATGGATTCGATGGCGTTCGCTGCCGTCAAAGTCGCCACGGGCGTCGGCACAAATAATTTTTGCGCGTCCCTGTTTTTGTTCCCATCGTTCGCCGCGTGCGTTGGCAGCGCGAACAAAACTGCACCCAGCATTAGCGCGCTGAACAAAACAAAGGATGCAAGTTTTTTCATCACGCCGCGTCCGTAAGCATTTGCGCTTGCACAGCTTTTTTCTGATGGGAACGCACTTGGAGCATTTGCGCGATGCTCAAGCCCGCGACAAACATCGCGCCGACGAAAAAGATAGCGGCATACAACGCGATTCCCCAATTGCCCATTTGCAGCGCGTACCAACAAGTGCCGACGTTCCACACCGCAATCAGCACTTCGACACCAATCATCGGGTCGAGCCGAATCTGATAACGCTTATCCACCCAATTTTCGCCGTTCGCTGCAACACCAAATTTGGGCGTACGTTCAAAGGTTTTGCCACTGCCCAAAAACAGTTGCACGCCTGCGCGCACAGTGAACACCATCATGCCCGCGCCCAGTGCCATGATAAATAAAATTGCGGGAATGCGCTGCCACCAATCTTTGCCCAATTCTTTTTGCGCCAATGTAAAATATAAAGTCGGCGCGAATCCTGTGAGAAAGAAAAACGAAGCGACGCCATACAACGCGAGCAAACCGGGAAACTGCGTCGAATAAAAAATGACGGCGGGATAAATCAGCATCAACGCAAACATAAAGAGATGAATTGAATAGCCCGTCAGGTGAAATGTTGCCTCGATTTTGCGCGCGAACGAAATCGGGGCGGTCCACACTTGCGGCAAAAGTTTGAGTGCACACTCGAGTGAACCTTTTGCCCAGCGATGCTGTTGGCGTTGATACGCGCTGAACGTTACAGGCAATTCTGCCGGTGTTACCACATCGCGCAAGTACAACGCGTTCCAACCTTTCAAGAATGCGCGATACGACAAATCCAAATCTTCTGTCAACGTATCTTGTTTCCAACCGCCCGCGTCCTCAATCGCGCCGCGCCGCCACACCCCTGCTGTGCCGTTGAAATTGAACCAATAGCCGCCGCGCGCGCGTGCGAATTGTTCCACCACAAAATGTGCATCAATCGCCAATGCTTGCAAAAACGTCAACAGCGAATAATTCCGATTGACATGACCCCAACGCGTTTGCAGAAACGCAACCTTTTCGTTTCCTGCCGCGTGGAAATGGGGAATTGTTTTCAAGAGAAAATCGCGCGGCGGCATAAAGTCCGCGTCAAAGTACGCAATGTATTCCGCGCGCGTCATGCCCATGCCCAGCGCGAGTGCGCCGGCTTTGAATCCGTCGCGTTTGGTGCGATGCACATGCCGAATATTGACGCCTTGCGCGCGCCAACGTTCAACGGCACGTTGGACAATGTCGCGCGTTTCATCGGTGGAATCATCCAAGACCAAAATTTCCAAACGTGTCGGGTCCCATTCAAAGCGCGCTATGGTATCAATTAACCGTTCCGCGACGTACAATTCATTAAAGATGGGAACTTGGACACTGACCAATGGCAGCGTATCAAGCGGCGGCGCAACGGGGTCAGCGCCGCTTTTGCGCGCCGTGAGCAAGGCGAGATACAGAAAATTCATGCCGAACGCAAACAGAATAAACAGCACGCTGGCATATAACAGTATGGCAAAGATGAACAGAAAACTACTCATTTACACCTCGTACAGGATGGCGGAACGATTGCGTCAAACAATTACAAAATACTACGTAAGCGTCGGCCTTACGGGATTGAATTCAACGCGGGCGAATACTGGGCGCGCGCGTTGGCGTCAAGCGGTTGGCGTGATGAAAAAATTGCGGCGAACAATCCCCACGCACTCCACTGCCACAAACGTCCGGCTTGCCAGAGCCACGGATAATAATCGAAAAAGCCGATGACGAGCATTACGACAATAGCGGCTGCTATTGCCGCAGCCCAGACATTTTGAATCAATCGCGTGCGTTGAACCCACACGGCAATGAGGGGGGCAACCATAACCCACAACCAAAAGAATCCGCCCACCAAGCCCAATTCGGTCGCCGCGACGAGCAGCACAAAATGGACGGGCTGATAATAGTACACGTCCTTTGGAAATTCCTTGTCGAGATAATACATCGCCAACGTCAACGCGCCATTGCCCACGCCCCACAACTGATGCGCATAAAACAGCCGATTGGCGGAATTGGTCAACTCGTCGCGTTCGTCGAGCGAACGCGCTTCGCCAACATTTTCCGAAAACGCATTGTCTTGTCCCACGCGCTGCGCAATCAGGCGCTGATTGTTCACAAACGGAACCGCCAACACACTGCCCACCAAGAGCGCGAGCACAAACCATTCGCGTACACGAGATGAGCGTTGTGTCGGTTCGCGCAACGATGCCACGAAGAGGACGACAACGCCCAAAAAAAACGCGAGTTGAGCGGCACGCGAAAATGTATAAAACAGCGCGAGGATTCCTACGCCCAAGGGAAGCAACAATAGGAAACGCGCGCGGCGTTCGCGTGAAGCGGAATTGGCAAGGGCAAAATAATAGCCGAGAATAAAAATCAAGGCAAAAGCGAGAAACCCGCCCAAAAGGTTAGGATGGTCGGTCAAACCATATGCGCGCAGGATGCGCACGTCATCATAACGCAAAATACTCGCACCCGTTTCGAGCGGGTCCAAATGCAATTCGCCCAAAAATTGCAGCCCCAGCGAAGATTGTTTGACAAATTGCAAAATTCCCACGCCGCCTTGAACCAACACACCCAACGCCAACGGCAGGGCAATCCATTTTGCGGGCAGCGCGAGATTGCACAAAACAAGATACAGTCCAAACAGCACGAGCCAACGCAGCGAATGATACAACGTCAATTCCGCGTCCACACTCGCCAACGTACTGACAAAACTCAAAAGCACCAACGCGCCTAACGGCAGTGTGAGATACCAAGGACCGCGCGTAATTTTTCGTTTTGAAAGAAATAATCCGAGCAAACCAAACACAACGGTCAGCACCAAAAACAGATCGCTCGGATACACAAAAAAATCAGTGTAACCGGAATACACGGGCGGCACGCGACGTTGCACATCGAGCCATTGCCACATGGACGCCGAACAAATCAAGAGCAGCGCAAAAGACACACGCGCTGCAAACATGCACCACGCACTGACGCGTTCACGCGACCACACGGCTGTGTTCCAAGTTTTCGTTTCCATGTTTCAAGCGCGCATACAAACTCTCCAACCGCGCGCAAACGTGTTCCAGATTATACTCACTCTCGACAATTTGTTTGGCGCGCGCAGTCAACGCCGCGCGTTCTGTGAACGCCCGCACCATCGCGCCCCCCAACGCGTCCGCGTCGCCGACCGCGTAGGCAATTGCCCCCCCCCCTCGTGCCAAATCCGCGAGTGCGCCAACATTTGTTCCACACACCGCGCAGCCGCACGCTGCCGCTTCCAACACCGCCATCCCTTGCCCTTCGTGTTGCGAGGCTTGCACAAACACAGCTGCGCGTTGATACAATTCCGCCAATTCATCATGCGGCACATGCCCCGCAAACGTGACACACTCGGAAATTCCCAACGTGTGAGTCAACGCGCGCAAATCATTTTTCAACACGCCAACCCCCGCAATCGTCAAACGCGCGTCGGGAATTTTTTCACGTACACGTGCGAACGCGCGCAGCAAAGTTGCGTGGTCTTTGACCGCACCGAGCGAGCCGACATTTATGAAATGCGGTTCCGTACGGGAACGGCGCACAAGGTTTTTCCCAAATCGCTCAAGGTCAACACCTAACGGGAGCAATTCTAAATTCGCGTGTGAATTGTACACCCGCGCCAATTCGAGCATTTGCGTGCAACCAATGAGAATTTGTGTTGCAAATTGCAAAATCAAATCATTCATCCAACGCTGCCGCGAACTCAATTGCGCGCCGTACCCAATCTCCCGCAAGCCAATCAATTCCCCATTCACCATCCACACTACACTCGGCACATGGTACAATTTGCCAAACCCCACGGTAACGCTTCCCGCCTCGCCGCCAAAAATCGCGTGTGCCACGTCAAAACGCGCGTGCGCATGTTCACGCGCCATCGCCCGCACAACGCGCAACCACATCTGCGCGCTTGTGAGTCCGCGATTGGTTTCGCCATTGAAACTGTGAATCGTTGCCTGCCCAATGTTGTATGTATCAACACGGTGCGGATACCGCATCGCAAACACATGCACCTCATGTTCACGCGCGAGCGTTCGCACAATGTCTGTATGCGCGGGAATACACCAATCGTTTTCATCAGCAGAAAAGCCCGGCACCACAAATGCGATTTTCATTCACAGTCCAACATACGATATTGGCATTCGCGGAAGCGAATGCAGCAATCAGTGCACGCGATACAGCGTCCATCCCAAATAACTCCCAACGGGATGCAAATAGTTGGTTTCGTTCAACGCGCGCAGCAATTGGTCAGGCAAACGCCCGCGCCACTGTGTTTCGATGTTGTTCGTGTCCACATACAAATATGTCGGCATATCATTTTTCAACGTCATCGGATCCATGTCCCACAAATTTTCGACGCGCAGGTGAGAATATGTTGCGAGTGCGCCGTCAATGCTCATGGCGTACACGAGCGCGTTGGGAAGCAGTTGCGCTTCCAACCAACGCGTATGCGCCAATTGCTGTGACTTGGATTCCACCACCGGCGCAAGGACACGCGGCTGCCACACTAACATAATCAACAACGCCAAGCCAATCCATCCCATCAACACAAAACGTCGTCGTAAATTTTGCCAGCGCTCAAAGAACCAAGCTGCGCCAATGCCTGTCACTACCGCAATCGGCACAAACAGTCCCAACGGAAAACGAAAATTTTCATACGGAATCCCCGCGAGAAAAAAATACATTCCCAAAATCCATCCCAACACCAAAATCGTTTTTGGAAATATCTCTAGTCGCCGTAGGGCGATGTGGTGGACTTGTTGCTGCGAACTTGTTCGCCACGAATTCATTCGCCAGACCCCCACTAAAAATAACGGCGTCAACAATCCAACCAAATACGCGGGATGAATAAACAATTGCCCATAAAAAATCGCAACCGGCAGCGCGTATTCAAAATGTCCATCCACAATATCGAATGTGCGCGCAAAAAAATTTCCAATGTTCCATCCTTCCAACCACGTTTGTCCCGCCAATGGCGCGTTCGTCGTCACCCGAATCAAAAGTTGAGGCAACAAAACAATTCCGACCAGTCCCAACGCAAAACAAAAATGCAAGATGCGTTCCGCCCAATTTTTATTTACCGCTTTCCATTCCATCACGCCCAATGTCAAAATCCACATCACTGCGAAAATCAGATTTTGCCAACGAATCCAAACTGACATGCCCACCGCGAACGCGGCAACACACAAAGTCAACACATTGCGCGTTCGCGCATAACGCAGCAACAGCCACGCGCCCAGTGTGGCAAACATTAACGCGGGTGCATCCGCCATAATCACAACCGACGATTGCGCGAGTTGACCGCACGCCGCGCAGATCAAACCCGCAACCCAGCCCGCGAACATTTTTCGTTCTAAAGATGCTTCGTACGCCAACGCAAATGCCAAAGGAACAACCAACGCGCCACACACGATTGTGGTGAATTGAGCAGTTGCAATGTTCACCCCGCCAAATAAAAATCCCACATTCAACACAAACGGATAACCGAGGGGCCACCAAAACGGCGGCGGCATTTGTCCATGCGTCAGCGCCGCAAACAATACTCGCGCATAATCGAAATACGCGTACGCGTCCTGTCCATACAAACCATCGAACGGAAATATCCAAACCAGCGCGACGCGCAGCGTGAGCGTGAGGCAAAACAGAATCAACGCGGACACAAGCGGCGACAATGGGAATTTACGCGAAAGACAAATTTTCATGCGCTTTGAAATTTACACTCGACGTTGCCAGCCACACCACAAGCAGCGGCGTCACTTGCGCCACCAGCCGATAGCCGGAACTCGCCAGATGCGCGGTGTACGGCGCGTACGCGGAAAAAAGATAGGTACATGCCATCACCATCAAATACAAAATTGGCGCAACGAGAAACAGATTCGCGCGTACGCGCGATTGCAAAACAATTTTCAGCAACGCAAGCAGCGCGGCAAACACCCAAACGAAACTCCATTGCAACTCGAGCAACGTTTTGGCAAAATAATTTAGAATCGTCGGCAATCGCCCAAAATTCGCGCGCGCCGTTTCTATCGTCATAGGCAGAGCATCGGTGTTGGCAATTCCCTGCGCATTCACAAACCATATCCAACCGCCCGCAACAATCCCGCTTGCCAACAAACAAATCAACACGCCGAACCATGCGCGACGTGCACGCGGCAAACCCAAAAGACATGCAGCACAAATACACGCGCACAAAACAACCCCTTCGCGTTTTGTCCAGCTCAAACACGCCGCGCCCAATATCGCAACGAGCAAGTCGCCGCGTTCACCGTATTGCATCCATCGCGCCAAATATAAACATATCACCAATGCATATACCGCGAGCGGAATGTCCGCATACACTTGCGCCGCCAACAACGCGAGCGTCGGAATGAACGCCGCCGCAGCCGCAGCCAATAACGCTTGTTCCAATGACGCGTCAAAAAAACGCGCGCTGCAATACACCAAACTAACCATCGCTAAAAAAAATCCGACGGCGAGCAATCCCGCGAACCTATCATCGGGCGTGCCAATCATTTGAAATAACCACGCTTCATTCAACGGCAAGAGCAACGGATAATCCAAATGGGTCACTGCGCGCGACGCATCCGCGTACACTGTCGGCGTAATTGCTTGAGCCAAAAAAATCGCGCGTGCTTTCATGCTCCACGTCACCCAACTGTCCCAATATGTCAACGGACGCGCCATCGCCACAAACGCGACAAAAAAAGTTTGAGCTGCAATCGAAAAAATCAAAATGCTTGCGCGCGCGGTCGCCCAATTCCAATGAACGCGCGGCAATCTCCAATTCCATCTGTGACGCATAGAATATACCGTCGCGCCAAAACAAAGTAACAGGATGAACCAAACCTGCACCTCAAATGACAAACCGAGCGCGCTCAAAAACAATAGCCCAAACGAAATCACCCCCGCGCCGAGCGCCCATGCCAACGCAAATGTTTCAACACGTGCAAGCGTTAAGCCCAAACGCGCGGTACATTTCACAACAAGCGCGCCACACGCGAAAATTCCCACCAGCGCGGTACATTTCACAACAAGCGCGCCACACGCGAAAATTCCCACCAGCGCCAACACGCTGCGCCATACCGCGTTCGCATCGGCGTACTCGGTCGCACGCGCGTCGTTTTGCAATTCCAGACGCGAATTCCATTGGTACAACGACGCATTTTGCCATGTACGTACACGAACGCGATTTTTCGGCACAGCCACTTGCCCCACTGTCAACATGTAATCCACATCAAATTTTTCTGCGAGACGCGTGATATTTTCATCGCGCAATGGTTCACTGAGCCACCAGCGCGCTTCCCATGTCCCATCGGACGGCGCGGGCGACATCCAAAAAATTTCACGCGGCGTCAAAAGATAAAGCGCGCGGTGATACAACGTGTATTCAAAATGTCGCACATCGCTGCCATCTGTGACGAGCAAGATGCGCGCAGTCGGCGGAACTATCTGATTGATTTCGCGCAGCATTGCAATTGGCATGTCCGCCAGCGCAACCTCTGCTTGCAACTGCGGCTCAAGACTCAAACGCGCGGGCTTTACAAGTGGCAACGCAAAATCGCGCAGTTGAAATGGAAAGAGCGCGATTCCAATCACGAGTACCAAAAGCAAGAGCCAGTTCTCGACGCGCACGCGTCCAATTTTTTTACTGCTCATGCGACACGCGAAAAATTTCTATCAAACCATACGTTCCATCGTTCACACTGCCGACCCGTTCTGCATTGCGCGCCGCAAACCAATCCAAAAATTGCGCGCGATTGCCGCGCGTATCGTTTTCCAAATACGCGCGCATCCTTGCATCCACCAAAACAAAATCAGGACGCTGCGCGTCCAAACCTTTTCCCAATGGCGTCGGCGCCGCTTCAAATGCGGCTTCGGTCAAAAGCAGCGGCACCGCGATGGAACGATACACATAGTTTTCCCAACCGAAACCGTAATGATGCATTCCCACCACACGCGCGCCTTGCGGAATAAATTGCTGAACGTTCGCAATGAACATCGCATATAGAGTCATGCTGCGCGATACTTGAACAAACCGCGCCAACTGAATTGAACTTTCGCCCAAAAGCAAAACGCAAATGACAAACATACTGACGAACGCCAAGCGTTTGTTTGAGCGCGCAAATATTTCAAACCCCTTCACCCCCCCCCACGCGAACGCCACTGCGGCAAATGGCGTGAGAGTGACAAGATAATTTCTGAATTTGCTAAAAATCAACAACGCGAATCCACCGCCCAACACGACCAACGCAATTAAAATGACGCGCGCCCCGAAATTTTTTTGACGCAGCGCGTCATTGCCCAAACTCACCAACACCAAACCAATTCCCCCGAGCGCGAGCAAAACGCCGGGGCGCGTCCACCAGTTTTCCAAACTGATACCAAAATCATAGCGGCTTGATTCGCGCAACAGATTATTCAAATACCACGCGCCGTTCAACAAATCAAACCGCTCGCCATACAAGCGCGTTTGCGCGCGCCACGCCTCCCAAAAATTGAAAACATAAAGCGCATACGTCAAACACGGGGCAACAAATCCGTCAAGCAACGCAAACAGCGCTGTACGTAATTGCGGCAGACGCTCCCACATCATTAGGCAAATAACAATTACAAAAAAAAACGCGCCGTACAAATGCGTCAATGTCGCCAGCGCGCATAAAAATCCGGCAAAGGCATAGAGCCTTAAAGATTTTTCTCGACGCGCAGACAAATACACGTTGAGCGCGGCGAGCCCAAACACGGGGACAAAAATGTCGTATCGCACTACGCGCACCGCGTCCAAAAATAAAATCCCGGTCGTGTGCAGAGGCGTAACCGCAAACATTCGTACGGTTAACAAAAGTGCCGCCGCGACAATTCCAACCCGCGTATCTCGCCACAACCGCATCGCCAAACTGTACGTCAGCACCAAAACAACCAGTCCGCCGCTCACCGTAACAAAACGCGCTTGAAACAACCCCGCGTCGGCAAAACGGAAAACCCCTGCAAGCAAAATCGGAAACAGCGGCATGAATCCAAAATAATGCTGTTCCATTTCGTGATAACCCTCAAACAAGTCGCTGCCCAAAACACCTTGCGCCGCGAGTTTCGCGCCGACACTCGCCTGCCACGGTTCATCTTCGTACACACGCGGCACCGTGTCCAACGCGTACAGTGAAATTGCCCAATATGCAAAGAGCAAAAAAATGAACGCGCGGTGCCACAGAAATGTTTTCATGCGTCAGCGGTTCGTTTCAAGCGCGCGCGTTCGCCGCGTCCAAACCAATACGCGAGCGGGTCTGTGAACGGAGACATTCGCACGCTGCGAAACGCATTCACGTTCCATGTTTCCGGCAGCGATTCATGCAAACGAACATATTGCGCCGCGTCCATTTCCCAAAACTCTTCGGCAAGCTTGGCAACACCGTACCAACGCGCCGCGTACTGTCGCGTGCGCCATGTGCGCGCCAGACTGCCGCATTGGGTCGCGTACGCTTCATAGGCAATATTCATTTTTTCGCGCACAGTGCCAACCGGCGCGAACCGATTGCACAAACGCGCTGTCAGTGGAACTTGAATCGGATACACGTGTACGCGCGGCGGATTCTTGATTTGTGCAAGCACGCGCGCACAGACATGCGCCACGCGCAAATGTTCGGGATGAAAATCTACGCGCGATGGCACATAGACCAATTGTGGTGATTCATCGCGCAACAATTGCATCAACTTTTCTTGCAACGCGTCGAATTCCCATGCGCCTTCGCGCAAACCCAGCCAAACACATTCGACGCCCAACGCGTCCGTCGCGGCATGTGCTTCCGCAAAACGTCGTTGCACCATTTCCTCTGCATCCAAACCTAACGCGCGCGACTTGCGCCCGTCGGTTACAAACACAACGCGCACACGGTCTCCTGCGCGTACGTGCAACACCATTGTGCCGCCACAGCCCACCCATTCATCGTCGGGATGCGGCGCAATAACTAGTACATTTTGTCCACCGGGCGATTCCCACAATTTAGGCGCAGGGCGCGAAAATTTACCGCGCGTGGCGAATCCGATTGCCCACGTATTTTCCATTGCGCGAAATATCAAATCGCGCGCGCGTTTCAAAATCAATCGTGGAATCATCTCTAACGCGCGTGGCTCTCGCCTTTCGTTCGTGATGATTGAAAAACAAGCGCTGCCCACAACAACCACGCGCCATACAAACGCGGGTACGCCAACAGCGCGAGCGCGCCTTGCGACAGTGTAGGATTTTTGTAATCCAACGGCAGCCCAAGCAACAATAGGGCAACACAAAAAAGCGCGAGTACCAACGGATGCGTCACACGCGACAAGTTCGCCACAAAAATAAACATTGGCAAAATTAGCAGGACAAAATGATACTCTTCGGCGACGGGCGAAAAAATTATGCTCAAGGTCAAAAAAACGGCGAACGCAATTTGGATTGAGCGTGCACGCGTCCACCACACACTCGCACTTACAGCAACAATTCCGAAAACAATGTACAAAAATCGCGCGAGCGTTGGCACATTCCACAACGGCGCGGGATTCAATTGGGAATCATAACGCAAGAAATGTTGCAAGAATCCATCCATCGTTTGGTATGCGGTGACTGTGTGCTCGGCAGAATCGAGAAATGCGGGAAACGCTTGCGTCACATACACGCGCCATGTTTCGATGCCAACGAACGGGAGTGAAACGATAACGCCCAAAGAGACTGCAATCGCGCCGCCAAGCAATGCGAACCATTCGCGGCGCACGATGAGTAGAATCCAAACTAACGCGCCGCTCGTTTTGAAAATCCACGCAAGTCCCATCCCCGCGCCACTTGAAATTTTTTGTGCGCGCTCGAAAAAAAATAATGCGAGTGAAAACAAAAACAAGAGTCCCACATACGCTTGCCCCAAACGAAAATTTTCAAACAACGGCGCGCCGCCCAAAGCCAACGCGCCGAAAAAAAATGTGCGTGTGGCTGACATTCCCGTCGCGCGCGCCAACAGAACGAACGCTCCACCCAATAAAAAAACATTCAGTGCCGTCCACACAAACCGTGCGGTGTGAACGGGAAAAATAGTGAGCGGTAAAAACAAAAGAACAATGGTTGGTGGATTCGCATTGAGAATGTCGTTTGCTTCGCCGTTCGAGACGCGCAGCGTTTGCGCGCGAAACCACGCGGGTTCATACATTTGCGGACCGGCTTGCCCATCACGCGCCAAGTGCGCGGCGGTAAAATACGAAATAAAACCGTGCGTTAAACGCGTCGCGTTCGGTGCAAAAATCACGCTCGCAAAATAAATCGCCGCGCTGAGCCACATGACCCGCGCGGCAATCCAGACCAAATGCGCTCGCCATTTTTCCATCACACATCATCAAAATCGCCGCCCGCCATAAACCAATTGGACGGGTCTTGCAAAGCGGCGAGCGGAAGGTCTGTTGTGAGTGGCACGAGTTGCACATTGAACGCGCCGGGACTCGAAATGAACCCGACGCGCTGTAACGCACGATAGTGCCACGTACCGCGCGCCGCCGTGTGCATCGCCAATTGAACTTTTCGCTCACGCCATTCGCTCAATACATACGCGAGGAGCGTGTACACTGTTTTTACATCGTCGCGGCGCGTAAAAATTTCCGCAATCAATCCCGCGCGCCGATTTTGATTTTCCAACATACGATACGCAAGATAACCCAACGGCGCGCCGTCGCGTTCTGCATACAGGACGCGATATTTGCAAGTTGGTTCTTGAAGATAGCGCCACTCGACCCACGCGCGGTCACGCACAATCGTGAACATGTAATCCGGCGCGACAGTTTGCCACAATTGATTTAGTTCATTCCCTGCGTACGTAATTTCGCGGACGCGAATTGTTTTGTCCGCGCGCAACGGCATATCCCAAAAACGATTCCACAAATCATTCACAAACGAAAAACGCGCGAGCAAAGGAAACTGTGCGCGTCGCGCGAGAATCGCAGCGGGCAACAATGGGCGCACTTGAATCTCCAACGGAAACAGCGCTTCCCAACCCAACGCAGGCGCACGCGAACCCCACTTGTCGTTAATGATACCAATGACGAATGGAATGTTTGCCGCGCGATACGCGTCATACGCGTATTTTCCGACGGCAGTCAACAAACCGCGCCGCCGAAAATCGGGGTCGGTCATTGTATCTACCGACACCATCGCAACGTGTTGCGAACCATTCAGCTTGTAGGGTAACGGAATCCCCGAAGTGTGAAAAATTGGTTTGCCTTTAAGTTCTGCGAGCCAGACATTCGGCGCGGGCGATGGCAGCGCGTGATGTTTCCATAACCATTCTTGCACCGACATCGAACGACGAAACGCGCGCGCAAACAATTCGGTCAAACCAACTTCATCACCCGCGTTGTATGGACGAATGTTCCAAATCGGATTTTGTTCCGTTGTCGTCATCATGCTTGGCTCTCTTGACGCGCGGCGCGGTGTTGGTACTGATGATAGTACTCGTGAACGTGAAACAATTGTTGTCCTTGCGCGCAGTGTGTGTGCGACACAATGCGCGTGAGAAATAAAGTATGCGAACCGATTTCGTGAACGTGTTCAACTTGTAGTTCGCGGATTTGCAGCGCCGCTTGCGGAACGGGGAAACCAAACGCGGGCGACGGAGCGAGTTCAAACGGCAATTCTGCCCAATTAATTTGTTCGACGCGGTGATTTTTCCCCAGTGCGTACACCATCGTTTTCATTTCAAACGGCGCATCACTCAAAACGATTTTCCCCGCGTCCGCCATTGTTTTTACAGAAGGACTGGTGGTGCGTAACGCGAGCGCAAAGTAATCACCGGCGAGTGGACCAAGTAAATCCATTGGAAAGAGATTGCTGCGCGTTTGCGTTTGGTCCTGCGCGGTAACGAGAACCACCGGGCGCGGGCAAATATAAAAAATAAAATGTCGCCGCATATCGTCAAACGTCATTTTGAAGTTGTGCGCGGGACGCCGACGCAATTCCCACTGACGATACAAATAATGCGCGCGCAATTGCCAAGGCGCAAGACAAAAATTTTCATCGCGCGCGGTTTGAAACACTCCCAACTGTAAATCGTCCAATGCAATCCATTCGGGTGCAACGATTGAAAATGTACCGAGCGTTTTCGCGTTAGCGGCGCGTTCCTTGAATACAAGTTCGAGCCGCGCGTTTGAAATTTCGCGCGTCACATGTTTTTCAAATCCAAGCGCGACGCGCAATGGACGCAGCGAAACAATGGTGCAATTTTCGGTGACGTTGCGCGGTGCGCCCAAACCGGTGAGCCACACATCAATTTGCTGCTGTGGCGCGCACAGTCCAACTGCCACATGCTCTTGTCCCGGTTCGTAACCTAAAAGGGCGCGCTTGAAAAATCCAAACATTTTATTTTGCCAAGACCGTTTCGGGCGAAACGATTGCGATGGCTTGGTGCGTTCGCATCCAACGCATCCGCGCAAAATACAACGCGCTCATTACACCTTCTCCAAGCAACGCGGCGAACGCGGCGCCGACTGCGCCCCATTGCCAAATCAAAATCGCGCTCGCCGCCATTTGCAAGCCCAAGCCCCACGCGCGAATCCGATTGACGTGGCGTTCATCATTCAACGCATACAAATACAAACCAACCACATTGCCCCACAAATTTAACACCATCACCCATGCCAAAATTTGCAGCACGGGAATGGCAGGCGCAAACGCTTCACCAAACGCGAACGTGATAATCGGCGCGGCGGCGAACATTAAGATCGTTGCACACACAATACCAAACGCGAGAATTGCGCGTTGGGCGCTCTGAAAAGTTCGCTCCAATTCTGCTGCATTGTGCGGCACGAGCGCGGCGAACGCAGGAAACAACGCGCCGATGAATCCGCCCGGCACGAGCTTGAGCGCTTCCGTCCAACGCGTCGCGCCGCCAAAAATTCCCACAGCGCTTTCGCCCGCAAGCGCGCCGAGCAGCAACACGGGCGCGCGCACTTGAATCGCGCCGAGTCCTGCCGCGAGCGCAAACGGAACGGACGCGCGCGCCAGTGTTTTGAGCAGAGGGAGCGTTACGTTGTGATTTGTTTTTTGATGAAATTGCGCGCGATACAACGCAAATGCCGCGAGCAATTGCGCGAATTGAATGACTACCGTCAATGTCACAAATTCAATCACGCCGCCACCGCGCTGCCACAGGATGAACGCGGCGACCACTTGTACACATAGACCGCCGAGATTGAAAAGCAAAATGGGAAACATGCGTTGGTACGCGCGCAAGATGGCGGTAAAAGAATTGTACAGCGCGCCGAAAAAAATAATCGGCGTGGCGAGACGTAGCGCAAGTGTTGCCGTGCCATCGGGCGATAATAACGGCGCCGCGATTTCGAGCGCGAGAATCAAAACGAACGCGATACAAATTTTCAATATGCTCGTCGCGAATAAATACGACGCAGTCTGTGACGGTTCGCGCGCGAGGTCACGCGTCAAGAGTGTGGCAAGTCCAAAATCGGCTAGGAGCATTAACGCATAACACCACGCCAGCGCGAGAGTGTATTGCCCAAATCCTTCTACGCCGAGTGCGCGCGCGAGGATTGCCGACAAGAGAAAACCAAAACCCGCGCTGCCCACATTGGCAATGACGAGAATGAGCGAATTGGACGCGACGCGCTTCATGCAAACAAACCCAGCCCCATTTCAAAACCCACTCGTCTCGGGACGTTGATAGCGCACCAATTTTTGAAGCACGCGCAATTCCAGAGGAAAATCGTATACGCGGAATTTATAACGAAGCGAACTCGCGCCGCGCAAAAACGCGCGCCACACACCGGTCAAACGCAAATCGGTTGACGTGGGATAATACGCGTTCAGGACGCGTTCAAAATTGCGAACGCGTTGACGCAGCGCGGGCTTGAGCCACGGCATCACATCGCTGTAACGCTGCGAAAAATCCATCCACTCGTGACTCGTCCATTCGTCCAGTGTTTGCGGAAATTGAAAACCCTGTGCTTGCGCGGCATCGTACAAATCGCCCGCCAACGGCACGGGCGTATAGTTGTACATGATGATTTCACTGCGCGGGTTCACCTCTTTGACGCGCCGAATAAATTCAATCGTCTGCCGCACATCGGCTTCGGGGTCGGGCGGATTGCCCAACACAAACGAAAATTCGGGAATAATGTTGTACGCCTGCATCTTGCGCGCCATTTCGAGCGTTTTGTCCGGCGTCATTGTGCCGCCCTTGTCCATCCGCTTGAGCGTTTCGAGCGAGCCCGATTCCGCGCCCATGAATACCATTTTCAAACCCGCGTCGCGCATCAATTCCCACGTCCGGTCCGAATACTTGAGCAGCGTATCCACGCGCGCTTCACCCCACCAACCCAATTGAAGCGGCAAAATGCGTTCGGCAAATTCTGCGGTGCGCGCTTCGTGCGTAAAAAAATTATTGTCGTAAAATTCTATCGCATTTACATTCCAACGTTCCACATACATCCGCGCAATATCGGCAACTTGCGCGGCGCTTTGCGGCAGCCAACGTCCATTCACCATATTGACCACCGCGCAAAAATTACAAAAGAATGGACAGCCGTAGGACGAATGATGCGGCAACGTGCGCGAACCGAGAAACGTCGGATGAATGTACGTTTGTACGTCAAGGCGATGATAGGGCCAAGCAGGCAATTGTTCGGGATGTGGAATCGGCGCGAGTTTATTTTGAACAATCGCGTTCGTCGCGTTTCGATATGCCAAACCTTCAACGTGCGAAAAATCTCCATCATTTGCCAAAACATCCAACAATTGTTTGAACACCATTTCGCCATGCCCGCGAATCACAAAATCAATCGCGTGGTCTCGCAAAATTGCTTCGGCGTGCTGTGTGGGAAAATAACCGCCCCACATCACAATCAAATTTGGAAATTCATTTTTCAATGCGCGCGTATGCGGCACCGCGCGCGCGAGTTGCGGACCGGGCATCACCGTCACCGCCAAAATGTTCGCGCCGTTTTGAATTTCGCGACGCAGCGCACCAAGCACATCCGTCTCGACATTACCATCCACAAACGCATACGGATACGTTCCTTCGATGACCGCGCCTAACGCAAGCAATGACATCGGAAAAATTTTTTTGTGCGAACCGTTACTAACGGGATTGTAAAAAACGATATGCGGATTCATAGAGATTGTGAGCGAATTTCGTACACTGTGATTGTTTCGTTCATAAACTTGCGTTCAAGCAACACGCGGCGCGTCAAATGGGTTGCGCGTTCCAACGCGGGCAAAATGTCACCATCGGTTGAAAGCACCACACGCGCAGAACCTTGCGGCGTCAAGTATGCGGGGAGTTCGGATAAAAATCGTTCAAAGCAATCGGGACTGCGCCACGCGGCATCCGCAACATTGCGCGCCGTGCCGTGATAGTACGGCGGATTAAACAGCACGAGCTCAAAACGTTCACCGCGCACGGTCTCAAACAAATCGCCGACGCGCGTTTCGATTTTATCCTCCAAATGCGACAGCAGCGCGTTCAAACGCGCATTGCGCGCTGCATCGGGATTCACATCCGAAGCAATCACATGCGCGCCGTGTTTTGCGGCAAACACCGCGCCGATGCCCGAACCGCAGCCCAAATCGAGGACGCGTTGATTCTGCAAATCCAATTGGCTCAACGTTTCTGTCAAAAGCGCGCCCGTGCGAATCAACACACCATCAAACACATTCGGCAAAACAAGCAGTGACGTACCACGAACGGTGTGCAAACGCGGGCGTGTCAAATCAATTCGCCACAATTTGCGGCGCACTTGCCAGACGCCTCGCGCCAGCGCGCGGGTGAACGGATTAAGAGCCAACGCGTTCACCATAACTTGGTTCTCATTCCCACCTTCAACGTACACACACACTTTTTGCACGTTGCATCTTCATGCACATTCAATTGTGCGCGAAATAGATTCATTTCATTTTTCAAAAGCGCGCGCAAATTTTTCTCGCGCACATTCCCAACAGAATTGTGAAAATAACAGGGACGCACATTGCCATCCGCCTCAATTACCGCGCTAACCCAAGGGGCGTTGCATGAAATCTGCGGATATTCACCGAGCCCCAATTGCGCGGCATAGTAACGCGGCAGACGACGCAATTTTTCGGGCGATTCCACAACGAAACGATTTTCAAAATCGTGCGCGTGCGAAACAATTGTTTGTTCGACGATTGCGGCAAATTCTTTGATTTCGTTTTCGTTGAGTAACAAACCATGTTTTGAAGATTCGCCGCGCGCGCGCCCGAACGCTTCGCTCGTCACATCGGCGGACAAAAAAGAAATCTGTTTCAAATTCATTTCGCGCGCTTTGTCAATCAAGTGCGGCAGTTCGCGGAAATTGTGACGATGCAAGGTGCTGCGTGCGCGAATCGGAATATGCGGCGCGGTGCTTTGCAACTTTTTTACACCGCGTTCCACCAATGCCAACGCGTCCACGCCGCGAATTTTTTGATACAACACGTTCGTTTGTCCGTCGAGCGAAATGGTCACTTGGTCAAATCGTTGTGCGATTTTTTCCGCGTCGCGCTCTAAAAACAATCCGGCTGTGAGTAAATACAATTTGATATTCTGCGCGCGAAACAAGTCGGCAATCTCGTACACATCGCGCCGCAGCAATGGTTCGCCGCCCGAAAACACCACCATTCGCACGCCGAGCGCAGGCAGTTGGTCCACCAGCGCGCGAATTTCCTCGAACGACAAATCGTCCGCGCCATCACTCTGCCACCAATCGCACGAAATACACCGCGAGTTGCAGCGCGCGGTCGGATAAAAAATCAGAATCGGCAGCGCGAGCGTTTGGTTCGTGAGTTCGTTGTATTTTACGGCGAGGTTGGTTGCCAAGTTGGCGGCGATTTTGGCAGGAGCAAGCATTATCGTTTTTGCAGAACCATCAAAAAATGGTCGCCCATGTTGCGGAAGAATGGCAAAGGTGAAATACGCGCATCGAGCCACACGAACGGTTTCGCGAGTAAACCTGCGCGTTGATACCAACGAATCAGGTAGGGCGGCGGTAAAAGCAAATTTAGCGCGCGATAGGTCACAAGTTGAAAGTCGTTTCTAAAGAATTGGAAAAATTCGCGCGGGTCATAATAACGCGTCCACACAATTCCATTTTCCAAATTCACAGGAATCATTTCGCGCGGAAATCTCCGCGTCGCTTGTTTGAATTCGCCGCGCAGGGTGAAATACAAAATTTCGATGGGACACACGCGCGCCATCACCGAAACAATCAGAAAACCATTCGGATTCAAAAGTTTGAAGCATTGTTGTGAAACAGTTTCCAAATCGGCAACACAATTCAGCGGACCCAAATCCGAATAAATCGCATCAAATGTTTCCTCACCCAATTTTCCCAACTCATCCGCGCCGAAATTCTCCACGCGCACATTCATATCCGCGCGTGTGATGCGATTGCGCGTTTGATTCACCATTTCGCGTGACGCGTCTATTGCGGTGACGGAATAGCCACGCTGTGCGAAATACAGCGCATCAATTCCCGTTCCGCAGCCAATATCGAGCAAACTCGCGGGCGGCGCAACACGACGCGCGACCTCCTTCCACAACGCCGCGCGCATGTTTTGCAAAAGCGCGTTCGATTCGACAATCGCGTCGTAATGTTGCGCGTGCGCGTCGAACGCGCTGGATGTTTCGGAAACGAATGTTTGCATTTACCAAATCTGCGTGAGGTCAAATACAAATCCGGGCAAGATGGGGTCTCCAGAAACCGTCGAAACGTTTTCGATAACCTTCGCTTCTTGATTAGGGCGATACACATAAACGCGTTTTTGCTTTGGGTCAATCAACCAACCCAGACGCACGCCGTGTTCAATCCAGCGTTCCATTTTTTCGCGCACTGTCCCAAGGCGGTCTGACGGTGAACGCAATTCGATGATGAAATCGGGACACAGGGGTAGAAATTCTTCGCGTTCTTTTTCCGTTAACTGTGCGTACCGTTCTTTGCGAACCCATGCGCCATCAGGCGAGCGCATCGCCTTTTTCCCCAATCGAAAACCTGTTGAGGAATCGAATGCGATGCCTGTGCCATCTTTTTCCGTCCACACATAAAGTTGTGCGGTAACGGCTGCATTGCGTCTGCCCGATTCGCCGCCTGCGGGAGCCATAATGATTAGTTCTCCTTGTTCATCGCGTTCGATGCGAAGTTCGCGATTGATTTGGCAGAATTCAAACAACTCGTCATCGGTGAGTTCTACCCGTGGGTCGAGCCGAAACGCGAGCGATTCATCAAATTCCAGCACAGGACTCAATTGCACAACGAATGTGCTTGCTTGAATCTTTTCGTCTGGTAATGTTGCGATTGCCATAAGCACTCCTTACGCTTCCACTTGCTTTTCCGTCAACGCCATTCCCAATTTTCCAATTCCGATATTTGCCGCCGCTCTCGCCAAACGAAGCGGGTGATTTCCGTTCTTTCGTTGTTTGTTGAAAATAAATTCGCCCCACAACCACTGCTGCGCGAACGTGTAATATTTTTTCGAGTGGCGTCCCGCGACGGTTAAATCGCGGTCAGTGCGCTGTGACCAATCCGTGCGCGCGATGATTTTTTCTTGCACCGCTTTGTAATAGCCCGTGCCTTTGATGGGATACGCGACGGTGGTGAGAAAAATGTCGGGGTTGGAAATTTTCAAATGCTCTGCCGTGTTTTGGATGTCGCGTTCATCCTCGCCGTCAAATCCGAGCATGATAAACATGCCAACCTCGATGCCGCGTTTTTGCAATTCGTGTGTCGCCCACTGCACGCGTTCGACATTCACTTCGCGGCGCATCGCATCTAAAATTTTTTGCGAACCCGATTCGCTGCCAATCCACAAACGATAACAGCCCATCTCTTTCAATGTATCGAATACTTGATCGTTCATTCTATCCGCTCGCGAAATGCACTCGAACGGAATTTTGACGTTGCGCTTTTTCAATTCCGCCGCATATTTAAATAACCAGCCGTGATGAATCGTGAACACATCATCGGCGTACCACAATTGGTCGGGCTTGTACGTTTCAATAATTTGCTGTGTCTCGTTCGCAAAGAGTTCGGGTGAACGACGACGATATGTTTCGCCGTACACCGAGTGCGAACACCATGTGCAATGAAACGGGCAGCCGCGCACAGAAATCAACGAAAGTGAACCGCGTCCGTGATATTGTCGCCACGTGTCCACATATTTCTGCGCGTCAATCGCCGCGCGGTCGGGATAAGGCAGCGTGTCCAAATCTTTGATGTACGGACGCGGCATTGTTTGGACAATAACGCCCTTCTCGTCGCGGTAGTGTATCCCCGCGATGTGCTGCAAATTGTGCGCGCCGTTTTTTGTGAGCGCGGGAATCAATTCGTCGAGCGTCAATTCCCCTTCGCCGACGACAATGACATCTGCGCCGTGTTCGAGATATTCTTTTGCATAGTACGGCGGTTCGGGTCCGCCAAGAATGACATGCGCGCCAATTTGTTTGCATGCGCGCATCATTTCCAACACGTTAAACTTGGTCATCATGTTGGTATAGATGCCGACGATGCGCGGGCGGGTTTCAGTCAGATACGCGAAAAATTTTTCCTTTGTCGAAAATGTCGTGTCGTACACGGACACAGCATAGCCGCGCGTTTTCAAAAACGCGGACAAAGACAAAATGCCGAGCGGCGGATACGGTTTCATAATCCGCTTTTCGTGTTCGTCTTCGGCAATGAAATAGCCGTGGGTGAGGAGGAGGTCCATCGGTTACATTTGCTGTCAAGATGACAGCTCATCAACAATTTATATACTTGATTTGCTGCTGTGGATTTGAAAAAAAGTCTTTGACCGATCTGTCTACATACTTTCGTCTGGTTGCATCGTTTGCAATCTCCCCACAAAATTCCCAGCGTCCGTGTACTTTCAAATCATGTTTTGGGCGAGATTGATACAGTGTTGTCCCTGCAGGACACCATTCGCGAACCGTATAAACTTCGCGGACTATCCCTTTGTAAACAGCAAGGGCATATTTTGCTCTCTCCCGCCTTTTACCAATCTTCCAGACTCCGCGTGTCGCCTCGTACAACTCATTCGGTGTCATACCATAACGATAAAGTTGATTGATTTTGATCAAAAGTGCAGGTTCTGCGATCTTGCGAACTTTCTTTGCATCGTACAAGAGTGCCAGTTGGTTGAGTTCCATTCGTCCGACGATCCGACTTTCATATCCCCCCACCATATTGATAAGTGTTTTCTTTACAAGTAAATCAATCACTGCGGATTCTATTTTGAGTGCTGTAATCTCATCGTCTAGCCCATGGACAAGAATTTCGATTAATGGCTCTTTGCCATTTGCACGAATTGCTCTGATTACTTTTCCCTTGTTGGATTTGCCATTGTGATTCAGATGTGAAAGGACACGGTTGCCCTTTCCTTTTCCCACATAAAATATTTTTCCATCCATCGGATTGATGTATAGATAAACGTAGTATTTGAGATGTTCGATAACTTTTTGGGGCAATTTCTTTAGCATAATTTTGTACACCGTATCTCAAAATCACGCAGAACTTGGGGTTTGGTGGCGCATCTGATTCGATTCTGCAAATTCTTGGGTATTGAGTTCTGAACGCGCTTTTTGCAACCGCGCGGTCTGCAACGGAATCGCACCGAGCGCGCGAAATGTTTCACCTCGAATCGTTTGCGGTTGTTGGAGCGCGCGTTTTAGTTTTCGTTCCGCGTGAAGGCGGCGGAGTTCGTGATGTGTGACGCGATAGAGGATACGGTAATAGTCGGTGGAATACGTGCCGTGATACATCATTGCCAAATCGTCGCTGTCGGTCCAATTTTGTTTTGCGCCGAGTTCCATTTTCACGTTTTCGTAAAATTTTGTACCGGGCAGCGGGTACGAAACGGAAATGCCGATTTCGTCGGGAATCGTTTCGCGAATCATTTTCAGCGTGAGTTCAATGTCGTCGCGTGTTTCGCCGCGATAACCGTATTGGATGAAATAGCCGACGCGGATGCCTTGTGCGCCGAGCAATTTGCGCGCGGTGTAAATTTGTTCGACGGTGGTGCCTTTATCCATTGCGTCGAGAATTTTTTGCGAACCACTTTCCGCGCCCATCCAAACGGTGTGACATTGCGCGCGTTTCAACGCCGCCGCGACGTTTTCGTTGACCAAATCCGCGCGCAATAAACACTTGAACGGCGTCGCGCAATTGTATTCATTCACCAATTCGGCAAAGCGTTCGAGCCAATTTGGTTTAAGCCCAAGAATGTCATCGGCGAACCAAATGTGGTCGGGCTGAAAATGGTCGCGCAGCCATTTCAACTCTTGCGCGACGTTTTCCGCCGAACGCACATTGTAGCGCTGCCCGTAAATCGGTTTCGCGCACCAGTTGCACGAATATGGACAGCCGCGCGTCGTGACCATATTCATCGAATAATAGCCGTGTCGTTCACGCCAAATTTTTTGATACGCGTGAACATCCACCAAATCCCACGCGGGAAACGGCAAGCGGTCAAGGTCGCGGATAAATTCGCGTTTCATCGAACGCTGCAAATTTCCGTTTTCTTCTTTCCAAACCAATCCGCGAATTTCTGCAAATTCTCGTTTCTCGTTTCTCTCTAGCTTTCCCAACAATTCCTCTAGCGTAATTTCCCCTTCGCCCAAAATCATATAATCCGCGCCGCGCGCAAAGTATTCTTCCAAATGGTCGGTTGCATCCGAACCATTCACAATCACCACACAGCCGCGCGCTTTAGCCATTTCAATCATTGTGAATGCCGCTTCGCGCATGTTGAGCAAACACATCTTTGATAAATAATTGAAATTGTCTTCAAAAATAATCGCGTATTTTGGTTTGTGTGTGTCGAGCGCGTGCGCCCATTCGTCTTCCGACTGTGCGAGCATCGCGTCGAATAGCGCGACATCGTAACCGAGCGAACGCGCGTAGCTTGCGGCGTACAACGAACCGAGCGGCGGATATGGTTTCATCTCCGCGTAAAGTTTCGGGTCGAATTTTAAATAATAGGATTGACCGAAAAGAATTTGTGACATGTTACGGATGAAGATTCAGCGCGTCCCAGCGCGCGTTGAATGTATTGACGACGTAATCGGACAAATCGCGCGCGTGAAAGCGCAATTGCGTAGGCGTAATTTTTACGTTCGTGTTGTGACCGCGCGCGTGTTTGGATTCGATGCGTTTCAGTTGGCGGCGCGCGAGTTCTTTGTCAATGCGCGTGCCGATGCCATTCGCGAACGCGAGTTCAAAAGCGCGCTGCGCGTTGCGTAACGGCGCGCGGTCTTGAAATTCGACGCGCGCGGGTTTCCATTGCGGCAAAAAATTTTTCACCCACGCGTTTGCATCGAGAAAATTGCGGTACGTTTTTTCGCCGAGCAGTGGGAGCATTTGGCAAATCTCGTGCGCGATGAAAAGATTTTCGTCGGGAACGTACAAGTCGTTTTCGCTCAAAAAAATGTTGGCACAAATGAGATTCGGATATTCGTTGCGTCCATCGTCGGGACGTTTCACGCCCCACGCCATGAGGGCGGACAACACAAGCGCGCGGGTGAGCCATAACCGATTGCTTTCGGCGATGACGAGAAAATCAATGTCGTCTTCGGGGACGGCGCTTGCCATTGCCAACGAACCTGTGACGCCGATGTATCGCACGCCGGGGACAATTTGCAAGAGCCGCGCAAATTTTCGCGCGCGCTGCAATTTTTCCACTGAAGCGTTCGTCAATTGCGCGCGGCGTTCGATGTAATGCGCGCGCCCTTTGAGAAACCAGTGCGCGTCGCGCGAATCCCACCATTCGCCTTGCTGCGGCACATCGCTAGCAAGCGAATGATGCGCGTAACGCAATAATTCGTCTGCGCGCAGGGGAAATGAAAAAATGTCGTAATAGAGCAAGGTGGCGACGATGGCGCGGTCGCGCGGCAGTGCGCCATTTAAAGGCGGCAGGGGCGGTGCGTTTTGAACCGTGAACATGTGTCGTCAAGGAATACGCCGGGGCGCCCGTTTTGGATTTTGAAGAGGGCTGCGGCGATTCGCAAACATTCTGAAACGAACGATACAACTTGTCCGTTCCCAAAGCGTCGCCGTTGACGAAACGATTATATGAGCTTTGCGAGCTTGAGCAAACGCTATTGTATAATCGGCTTTGGAGGAGACATGATTTTTCAAATGATGCAGGTCGGTCCGCTCGGCGTCAATTGTTATATCGTCGGCGATGAAAATTCGCGCAATGTGGTGGTCATTGACCCCGGCGGACACGCGCGACAGATTTCGGAATTGTTGAATAGTTTGCGGCTGAATGTGAGCGCGATTGTGTTGACGCACGCGCATTTTGACCATGTGATGGGTGTGGAAGGATTGAAACGCGCGACGCTTGCGCCGCTGCTGGTTGGGGAAAAAGAGAAACGCGTGTTTGAATCGGTGGAGCGTCAAGGCGAAGCGTTCGGAATTGCGGTGCCGCCGCTGCCAGACCCCGAACGTTGGCTTGCAGAGGGCGATGTGGTTGAAGCGGGAAATTTCAAATTGCAAGTGTTTGAGGTGCCGGGACATTCGCCCGGTTCGATTGCGTTATACAACGCGGAAAATGGAATTGTTTTTGTCGGCGATGTGTTGATGCGCGGAACCATCGGACGGACCGATTTCCCCGGCTGCTCGCTCGAAGAATTGTTGAAATCCATTCGCACAAAATTATACACGCTGCCCGACGCGACGAAAGTGTATTCGGGTCACGGACCAATGACGACAATTGGCGAAGAGAAATTGTTGAATCCGTTTACTAAAAACTACGTCTGATGGTCTGATTGTCGGATGGTCGGATAGTCAAACCAAAAGACCATCCGACTATCCGACTACCCGACTCTCCGACTGATACGCCTCGTCCAACAATTCCACCAAGTGCATCACGCGCCCGTTCCACCCCGCGCGGCGCGCCCCGTATTCCAATTGCAAGAGACAACCGATATTTCCTGTTACGACAATTTCTGCGCGCGTGTCACGCGTGTTGGCGATTTTTTCGTCAATGAGTTGGTCCGACATTTCGGGATGGACGACATTGTAAATGCCCGCGCTGCCGCAGCATCGGTCACTCGCGCGCATTTCCACGAGTTCGACGTTGTCGATTTGTTTGATGATTTGGCGCGGCTGGAGGCGAATTTTTTGCGCGTGGGCGAGATGACACGCATCCTGATACGTCACGCGCGTTTTGTTTTGCAGTGACGCGTTCGGTGCGAGTTTTGGCGTAAGCAATTCGCTCACATCTTTGACGCGTTTCGCAAATTCTTCCGCTTTGTGAAAATATTCAGGGTCGTCGCGAAAAATTTCCGCGTACTCTTTGAGTTGTGCGCCGCAGCCCGCCGCGTTAATCACAATCGCATCCCATTGTTCGCGCATAAACAAATCAATGTTGCGTTTCGCCATGTCGCGTGCCATATCACGTTCGCCCGCGTGTACGTGCAATGCCGCGCAGCAAATTTGTCCTTCGGGGACAATCACCTCGTAATGATTTTTTTCCAACACGCGCACGGTGGCTTCGTGAATGTTGGCAAAACCCGCGCGCATCAAACAACCAGTGAACAATGCTACGCGTCCGCGTGAAGGTGACGAGTGACGGGTGACGAGTGACGATTCACGTTTGACGTTTAACGGGGAACGATACGCGCCTTCAATTTCGGGCGCGGGTAATTTTCGCTTCGGCGGTTTGTATTGGCGCAGTTTGCGCGCGGGTAACATGCCTTCCATCTCGCCGAGTTTGCCGAATAGTTTCAAAATGCCTGACTCGCGCACAATGGGTTGAATGGTGCGTTGATACAAGCCCGTCATGCCCGCGACAAAACTCAAACGACGCGGATACGGAAACAATTGCTTGAACACCGCCCAACGAATAAACTTTTCTTTGCGCGACAATTTTCCCTGTTTGACGATTTCGCCGCGCGCCGATTCAAGCAGTACCGAATAGCGCACGCCGCTCGGACACACCGTTTCGCAATTGCGGCAGTTCAAACACAAACCGATGTGTTCTTCAAACGGCGCGTTGACAATTTGTTTTCCTTCTGCCAATTCTTTGATGAGAAAAATTCTGCCGCGCGGCGATTCGGTTTCGAGCGACGTTAAACGATACGTGGGGCAATGATTGAGACACAAACCGCAATGCACGCAGCGCAATAAATCCGCGTCGTGCGGCGGGTCGGGGATGGTGAAACCGCGTATGGGGATGTCTTTTGCTCTAAGCATAACTCGCACCTTTTCGCTTGCGCGATCATTTATGGATTGGAGGCAACAAATTTGAAATAGACCGCTGGCGGTAGCAGCACAGCGAGAAGCGCAAACGCACCACCTGTGACTTGTTGGGCTTGCGGGGTATTCGCAAAGCGAAAAAGCAAATACACACACATCCCCGCCGAAACCACAGCCACCAACAACGGATGACCCTTGAACAGCCAAACGACAAGTCCAAGCAGAATCGGCACCGCGACACAAACAAGATTGCCTTCCGGTGTGCCGCTGAAAAAAAATTCAAAGACGCCGATTAAAAAGAGACACGCAAGATAGGTGACAGCGCCGCTCTCATCATGAAATCCGATCCAAACTAATAACCCTGCTGCCAAGACCCAAACACCGGCGGTCAATGTCAGCTGCGCGAGCGTTCCAAAATTCGCGCCGACGAACTGAAAAACAAATTCGCCCAAAAAAATTCCGCCCCAAAACACTCCCGCCAAGACCGCAAAAAAAACCAAAACAAGCAAGAGCGTTAGCAGAATATCTTTGCCGTCCATTTGTCGGTATAATGTGCCCGATGGAAAAATCAAATCCGTTTCAAGACCGCGTTTTAGAAATCGTCCGCGCGATTCCGCGCGCAAAAGTGCTGTCGTATGGACAAGTCGCGCTGCTCGCGGGCGCACCGCGCGGCGCGCGCCAAGTTGGACGCATTTTGTACGCGCGTGGGCGAACCGTGCCATGGCAGCGCGTCATCAATCGCTACGGCGGACTTTCGACGTACAAAGTCGGCAGCGGCGCAGAACAGCGCGCGTTGTTGGAAAAAGAAGGCGTCGCGTTCACAAAAGACGGCGTCGTTGATTTGAAAAAACATCAGTGGCGTCCCGGTGCGCATACGGTTGAAAAATTGCACTTGCCCGAAGATGTGGTGTTTGAAATCAATCGCAAGCTGCCGTTTTCACGTTGACCATACAAACCTTCGAGGTCTCGGAGACCTCGAAGGTTTTAGACAGAGCGATACAAGAACATCGCAAGTTGTTTTTCTTGCCACAACGGAAATGTCCACTGCACGTTGAATTTCATATTCGCGTTTTCGTAAATCGGGTCAAGCATTTTGCGCCAAGTTTGAATAGCATTTCCCTCCAGCGGAAAAATCACCGCGAGATGATGAAATGAATCTGTTGCGCGCAACCGTTCGCCCCTTGCAACATCCGCAACAATATCTTCAATTTTCCCAAGCGATTTCTTGACTCCAATAACAATCGTTTTTACTTCGAGCCAATTTTCAATTTCGTTTTGCGCCCACCACAAATCGCAATGTTCAAAGATTTTCACTTTGGCGATTGGAAACTTGTGCTCACCTTCGGCAGACTGCACAATACCGTTTGTTTTCAATTCCATCAAGCGCGCTGCCATCTCGATGATGAGCCATCGCTCAATTTGCATTCCATTGCCTAAACCGCGATTGGTCGCGTACGCCCAGATTTCTTTCCGCGCGGCGGGGGTTTGAATCAAATACTCGACGACACCTACAACGTTCATTTCACATCAGCGCGAATCTTTTTGAATTTTCAGTGGCGCAAACCAACGAATGTAGCCGCAGTGCGCGCAGATGACGCACGTTGCGCTAGGATTTGTCCAGTCGAGATTAAAAAAACTTGCAACGGATGTATTGAGTTGTGCTTGACGCTGCCAAAATTCGCGCCCACCGCAAATTTCACAGCGCATCTCTTTGCCCAACACCTCAACTCGTTCGGGTTCCTTTTTTCCAAACAAGCCCATTGTTGCCTCCGACAAAACTAGACTGATGTTTGACGTTTCTCGGCGTTAGAGAACGCCTCCTACGCTTGTTTCACGTTTCACGTTTCTCGTTTCTCGCCTCCCGTTTCACTTTTCGGGTCCCTCGACATTCACCGTCACTGTATTCGCGCAGCCGCGCGCAACCACCATCACAAAATCCTCGTCGCCGATTGCTTCTTCGTGATGAATTTCGTTCGGCGGCACGGAAAGAAAATCGCCCGCGCTCACTTCGGCAACGTGTTCGCCGTTCTTCCCCCAACGAAAACGTCCGCGTCCACTCACCACATAAATCGCAGACTCGCAATCGCCGTGATGATGCCAACCGCCGTTCATGCCCGCAGGCGTCGTCACGAGTCCAACCCAAATCGTTTGGCTACCCGTGAGTTCAGGTGAAATCGCGGCTTCGCGTTTCATGCCCGTTGTCTGCGCCGTCGCGGTGCTGCGTTCGTTTGGATGAATGATTTTGATACCGTCGGTCATATTTCCCTGAAAACCTTCGAGGTCTCGGAGACCTCGAAGGTTTTAAATACCACCAACAAATCTTCCCGGATTCAAAATATTGTTCGGGTCGAATTTGCGTTTGAGCGATTGCATGAGTTTGAACGACGCGCCAACGTCATCCCACGCGTTGAAATTTTTTTTCAATAACGGGGACGCGCTTTCGACAATGAGATGTCCGTGTAGTTCGTGTAACTGTGCGCGGAGTGTTGAGACCATGTTTTCGAGTGCGCGGATGCCGTCGTCGAACGACGCGTAAATGGACGTGACTGCCGCGTGCGAGAAAATACGCGGCGGGTTGGAGGAATCCATCAGCACGCGCAATGCGGATTGCAATTCTTTGGGCGGAACGCTCACGCGCACGAGTAACGCGTCAGAAAAATGTTCGTGCAGGGCCGCAGGCAAATCGGCAATGGCGCGCCACAGTTTTGGAGTGTCCTCAATCGCCTCTACCGAACGCGCGTTTTGTTCATTCGCCGCGTTTGAAAATAAATTGCGCGCGGCTGCCATCGTTGCTTTCGAGCCGCCAAAACGCGCGGCGATGTGCCACGCGTCCGATGCGTTTGGTTCGAGCAACCGCGCTGTGTGCGCGTCGAACAATTCGATAGCGAGCGGAGGAGTGGTCAAATTCCAAATTTGACCTACTGCCGCGCACGCGTCGCTCAATTTATCAAACGCTGCCCACGTCGAAATTTCGGCGGGCGGTTTCGGAAACAATTTGAATGTTGCTTCGGTAAGAATGCCAAGCGTGCCGAACGCGCCGACTTGGACTTTGTGCAATTCGTACCCCGCGACATTTTTTACAACTTTGCTTCCCGCTTTGATGATGTGTCCGTCAACCGTCGCAAAACGATTGCCAATCATGTAATCGCGCGCGGGTCCGTAACGCAAACGCAAAGCGCCGTTTATTCCTGTCGCAAGTACGCCGCCAATCGTCGCGCGTTCGGGATGCGGAACATCGAGCGGCAAAAATTGCCCATGCTCACTCAACACGCGTTCGATTTCGGCAAGCGTCATGCCCGCGCCGAACGTAGCAGTCAAATCGTCGAACGCGTATTCGACCACTTGATTCAAATTCGTCGTCTGAATTACCGCGTCGTACTGTTTGGGCGCGTTGCCGATGTGTTGCAGCGTCCCCCCCCCCCACGGCACCACCGCGCGTTTTTCGGAATTGCATTGCGCGAGAATTTGTGCGAGTTCGTTTGCGTCGGGGGGAGTGTAGATGGTTTGAGGAGAAATTCCGTTTAGGGCAAAATTGTTCATCGTGAATCAAGCGGAGGAGGCGGTTCACGCGCGAAAAAGGAATTGCGCGAGAGACGACGTTCGTGTAAGGCTTTAAAATAAACGCATGAATAATTGCAATCCGCGAATGCGATTATACATCAGAACAAATGCGCGCGTGGAAAGGAAAGTTATGCTTTCATTATCGAAAGGTTTGCGAAAAGTATTATTTTGTGAAATGCGCGGAATTCTTAAGGTTAGAGTATTGACAACGAAAAAAAAAAATGTTCTATACTCTTACTGATTGTTCGGTTGGCAAATCTCGATCCAAGGAGGAAACATGCCCGAAAAGAAAAAATACTCTATCTGGCGCACGGCAAGTTTGACGGTAGTTCTTTTGGTTATCTGCGCGGCACTCTCAGTCGCAACCATCAATCTCATAGTGATTCCATTTATGAATTCAGCGAATCAACCAAAAGCGGTGACGGGTTCTGTGCCGCAAGTTGCGCGCGTGACGGCAACGGTTGATTTTGAACAAGGGCCGCCACCGCCGGGCACACCAACTGGTGAACTTGCCACACCCTTACCCACACTCAGTAAAGACGAATTGCACACAGTGCCAACAGCAGAGTACCCACCCGATGTTCCAACTTTAGAGCCGACAAAAGATATTGAAGCCGTCGCACCTACGCTAGCACCAGTTATTTCCATTGCGCCCGATGGCGAATGGTCAACTTACATTGATCCAAACTTGGGGTTTTCTTTGCAGTACCCTAGTAACTGGCATATCACCGCTCCCGAATCGATGACGCCGGATTATATTTCATCAAAAGGAACTTTTGTTACGATTGAAAGTTACACAGTTCAAGGAGATACGAAAGGCGGTGTGCCTCAAGATGCTTTGAAAGTTGAGCTGCATGTTGTGCCAGAGTTCGGCAAGTACGAGACGATTGCAGCCTGGTTTGGGGACTATCAAAAAAGAGAATCGAGTTCTGCAAACGACGACCCTACATATTCGCTGTCTGATGTGCGATACTCGACACTCCAAAGTTTGCAGATAGTACAATGGACTCAGCAGGGCGCGGGAGAACCAGCAGGCGGATTGTATGCGGCAGTTGGTCAAGGAAAATGGCTGTACTTTTTCTCTGCGTATCCTGCCACATCAGCTCACGGTGAAGCGTTCAGTAGGATCCTCGAAAGTTTCAAAGGTCAATGAAGGAGAGAACAATGAAAAGGTGTTTGCTTCTTATTGTAACAGCTCTGCTCCTATTCGTTCTCGTTGCGATCGGATCGAAGACGGTGTTTGCCGACCCAGAAGCGATTGATGCTATAGATACATCCGGTGCTTGGCGATTGCCCTTTGATGGTACAAAAACAATTACATGCGCTCCTGGTGAGGGCTATTATCCAGCAGCTGCGGGCCAATGTGACCATGTTAGCCAATACAAAGGACAGGAAGCAATTGATTATAGTGGTGGACGGTTCCCAATTGTTGCACCTGCGAACGGTACGGTTTTAGATATTTTAACGCCTACCAATGGTGGCGGACCCTACGGCTATTTGCTACGAATTAGCCATAGTAATAATATGTTCAGTTTCTTTGCGCATCTGGAAGGAGATGACCCAAACTATCCAATCCTTGTGCAAGCAGGTCAGAACGTGAAACAAGGTCAGGTTATTGCATACAGCGGCAAGAGTGGGAATGCGACAGGGAAACATCTTCACTTCGAGGCGCGTGTAGGAGCTGTTGTCGGGAATCGCAATAGCGGTAATCCTTCGCCAATTCGCGCACTGCCGGGCAATTGGTGGAATACTTGGTATTCCCCAGTTCCAACCCCGCTGTGGAATGATGCGAATCCCAGCGGTGGTGCTCAATCTCCTGAATTAGCAACACGACCAACGACAACTTCTGCCGGTGCGAGACATCTCTCAAATCAGCAATCGCCGCCTGGTGTCCCTGCGGGTTGGGCGAGTAACTTTAGCCCGTCACAAATTGCTTTGCATTTTGGTGCCGCACCAAATACACCCAACACAAATTGGGCAACAACATTTTATGTGTACGAACTTCGTCAGAACTGCAACTGCTGGCCTCTCATTTTCAACACGACAGCGCCAAGCGCGATTGCTAACATCGGATCATTTAATCAGTCCCGGTCAAATGGCCAGCATACATTTCAAGCGGAAGACCAGAATGCACAAGCAGGAATCTCTAACAACCAGCGTTATTGGGAGGCGTTGCCTGAAGATCCTGCGAATGAGATTCCTCACCTTGTAGCTACATTTCGTCCAGACACAGACAATACAACCTTAGAGTTTTGCTCATACGCGGACAAATACAAGGTATACGAATATCATGGTGGAGCGTCTCAACAAGTTTATGCTGGACCTGGCTGTACCATTCAGGTCCACCGTCAATTGAATGGTGTCAACTGGTATGCAGTGACAGCTCGAATTTCTGGAGTGTGGACTCCCGTATCGCAATGGATGGTGGTTCAGTACTAATGGACGTAAATTTGAAATGAGCGACTGAGCAAGCAGTCGCTTTTTCTTATTGTCATCTACACTCCAGTTCCTCATTCTGCACTTGCTTTTCAGATACGCATCCCCATCCGTAATCTTGAATTGAGGATGCTCAAATCCACACATCTGTATTTCCCGCAATCGCTTGCGGCAGTTTCGAGCGCGCAGCTTCACCGCATTTACTGCCCTGCGGTAACATTTTGCAGGGGTTCAAGATGCGCGTCGGCGCGATGGCATCGCGGAGTTTTGCTTGCGCGTCCAAGTCCGCTTGTTGAAATAACAGCGGCATGTAATCTAATTTTTCGAGACCGACGCCGTGTTCGCCGCTAATCGTGCCGCCGACCTCCACGCACAATTTCAAAATTTCGCCGCCTGCTTGTTTCACGCGTTCGTACGCGCCTTCTTCGCGCGCGTCAAATAGAATGTTCGGATGCAAATTTCCATCGCCCGCGTGCAAAACATTTGCAATCGTCACGCTGTATTTTTTCGCAATCGCGTCCTGCTGCTGTAACACGTACGGCAATTTGGAACGCGGCACCACGCCATCTTGAATGTAATAATTCGGCGCGAGTCGTCCCAAAGCGCCGAGCGCGGTCTTGCGCGCTTTCCACAAGTCCGCGCGCTCTTGTTCGTTTTTCGCAATGCGGACTTCACGCGCGCCGAACTCGACACAAAAGTCCGCGAGCATTTGCTGAAGTTCGTCAATCCCCGCTTTTGGTCCGTCCACTTCAATGAGCAGCACCGCGTCCGCATCGAGCGGCAAGCCAATGTTGTACGCGGCTTCGACCGCGCGAATTGTCGTGCCGTCAATCATTTCAATCGCGGCAGGAATGACGCCCGCGCCGATCACGCCGCTCACCGTACGCGAGGCTTGTTCAATCGTATTGAATACGGCGAGCAGTGTGCGCGTCGCTTCGGGCAATGGCATGATGCGAACCAAAATTTTTGTAATGATGCCGAGCGTGCCTTCGCTGCCAATGAACGCGGCGACCAAATCGTAACCTTGTTCATCAGGCGCTGTGCCGCCGAGCCACAAAATTTCGCCGTCCTCCAAAACCACTTCAAGCCCCAGCACATGATTCGCCGTGACGCCGTACAACAAACAATGCGGTCCGCCGGAATTGTTCGCGACATTGCCACCAATACTGCACGCCGCTTGCGACGACGGGTCGGGCGCGTAAAAATATTTGTACGGCGCGAGCGCGGTGGAAACGTCGAGATTGATGACACCCGGTTCGACGAGCGCGGTGCGATTTTCCAAATCAATGTTGTGGATTTTTTTCATGCGTGCGAACGCAATCATGATGCCGCCCGCGATGGGCGTGATTGCACCACAAAGCCCTGTGCCTGAACCGCGCGGGACAATCGCCATCGAATAACGACGCGCGATTTTGATAATGTTGCTGATTTGTTTTGCGGTTTCGGGCAGCACCACAATATCGGGCGTCGCCATATTGTTCGAGCCATCGTACGAATAGACGCGCAAATCGTCGGGCTGCCACAATACGTTGCGCGCGCCCAAAAGTTTTTGGAGTTCTTGGACGGCGGGGGAAATGGGTTGCATAATTGGAGATTGGGTGATTAGGTGATTTGCGATACGCGACGATTATACATCATCCGCACGCGGGTTGTCATGGCAGTTTTGTCATGTTACACTCGCGCCCATTATGCGCGTTCCGCTTTCTCCACACGATACGGTTCTCTCTGCCGCTTTACGTTTTATTCTCGAACTTGCCGCGCTGTTTGCAATTGGCGCGGCGTTTGGTGTTTTCAATTTTCTGATTGCGGTATTTATGCTGGCGTTGTTTAATGCGAAAGGGGACAAACGCTTTCAGGGAGTTTTGGTTTCGGGAGCGATGCGCTTGATTATCGAAATTGGAATTGGATTGATGGGCATTTATGGGACATTGTATGCCTTTGGCGTGATGTGGGCGGGAATTTTTGGCGCGGGGTGGGTGGGCTATTTATTTTTGGCGCGGGAACGACTGTTGTGGCTGGCGAAGGGGGCGAGGGAGAAGGAGTGAGCGGGTGAAGAGGTGAAAAGGTGAACGGGTGAAGGGGCGAGTTTTTTTTCTCCGGGTTTGTTCTTTTTGGAGCCCGTAAATTACATTTACGGAAAGCGCGATGAAAAATTATCTACGCGATTTTTTGGTTGATGTAAAAACGACGACGCGCGATTTTGCACGCAATCGTTCCGCGCTTGTCGTCGCGAATCTTGTACTGCTGCCTTGGTTCGCCGCGATTGTGTCGGGACGCAACACGAATCCGTTTCCTGCGCTCGGCGAAATTTTTGGCATTATGTTTGTCTATTGGTTTTTTACGCGGCGGCGCGCAATGGAAATGCTGCCTGTACGAAAACCAATCATCGAAACCGCAATTGCGCTCGGACTTGTTTTGCTTTGGATGTTATTTCGGGTTGGGCAATACGCGAATTGGTATGAATTGCCGCAGACGGGATTTTTTTCGATCAAAGATATTTATGAAACGATTGTGCCAAAAATGTTCGAAATGGTGTTTGTGCCGCTGGCGATTTGGTTGGCGCTGCGTTATCGTCCGCGCGAATTGAGTTTGCGCGCAAATTGGCGCGATTGGGTTCCCGCACTGGCGCCAATCGCCGCGCTGGTTTTTGTTGGATTGCAAAATAACAAACCGCAGGAGTGGTGGGAGAGCGTGGTCTATTTTTATTTTGGCGCGGGTTTGCCCGAAGAATTTTTGTTTCGCAGCATTTTGCAATCGCGGCTTGAAGCGTTGGTGAAAAATCCCGCGTGGGGTTTGTATCTCGCGGCATTCGTTTTCGGCGCATCGCACTTGCCCATCAATCTTGCCAACGCGCCCGCGACGAATTGGCTGTCCGCGATTGAAAGCGCGTTCACATTTCAAATGAGCATCGGCTTTGCGCTCGGTTATGCGTTTCAACGTGTGCGAAGCGTAATGCCGTTGACGGTGATTCATACATTAATTAACGCAGTGCCATGAGAAAGGATGAGGGATGAAGGATGAGGCATGAAGGGGTGAACTGGTGAACAAGACAAACGCGATGCGATTGTTGGACGCGCAAAAAATTTCATTCACAACAACGATTTACGACGACGCGGGTGAATTTCATTCGGCAGACGAAGCGGCGGCGTTAATTGGCGCACCGGTTGAGCAAGTGTATAAAACGTTGGTTGTGCTGCGCGAGAGCGCAACGCCGCGCGCCAAGCCCATGTTAGTCATGGTTGCGTCGAATCGTGAAGTGGATTTGCGAGCGTTGGCAAAAAGCATCGGCGAAAAAAAATTGCGGATGGCGACGAAAAAAGAAGCGGAGCAATTGACGGGCGCGCAGATTGGCGGCATTTCGGCATTGGTACAAGTGAACAAAGGGTTTGAAATTTTGCTCGACGAACCCGCGTTGCATTTGGAAACGATTCATGTGAGCGGCGGCGTGCGCGGCGTGGATATGGCGCTGCGCGTCGCGGACTTGCAGCGTGTGACGAACGCAAAAATTGTTTCTGCCACGAATGAGACGCGCGGAACAGAAACCGACGGCACAACGTCATAACAATATAGGATTTCAAACCGCCGTGTTGCGCAAACGCAGGCGGTTTTTTATCGCGCATGAATTAGACCCAAAGTGTTTTTGCGCGAATGTATTGTGTTTGTGTGCGCGTAGAAACCTTTTGGGTCTCGTTGTTGAATGGAGGATTTTGTGTTTTATCGCACCGCCTTTTTTGCGATATTGATTTTGCTCGCGAGCTGCGTCAGCACACGCCCGACGCCAACCCTTTCACCCCCCCCCACGCTGCCGATTGCGACAGGTATTCCCGTTACGCCAAAGCCCACCAGCGCGCGCAATCAAGGCGCGCCGACGGCAACCGTGGAAACATTGCCCACGTCGGAGAATACTGCGGCGCTGTTTGCAAAAGCAAGCGAATTATTGAAACAATACCAACCGCCTGAAACTGACCCGCAGCCGTTGTATGACGCGTTCGCGCGCGGCATTGGTGAATTTTTGATGGCGACAGCGAACGGCGATGTTTCGCTGGAAGGGCAACCCGCGTTGGAACAATTGCGCGCGGCATTGGGGCAGCTTGAGAATTTGCCGGAAAAGGCGCAAGCGCGCGTGACCGCGATTCACATCGGCGAGGACCAAGGGGGAAGTCGCGATTTAGTTTTTGTGGCAATACAAGGCGCGCTGGGTTTGCCGATTATTGTTTTGGAGCGCTTGGGCGCGACGTATGAACCGCTCGCGCCGATTGCCTTTGACGGGATCGCAACCCCCGATGCGCGTTATTTTTATCCGGCGGAATTGGATGCGCGCGACATGACCGGCGATGGACAGCGCGAATTGATTTATGTGTTGGAATTTCCCGGCGGCAGTGGTACGACAAACGAATTGACCGTCGCGCGCTGGAATCAGGACGAGAAAAACTTTCACACGATTTTTCACGCGGACTTGATTAATTGGGCGGGCGAAGCGGACTATCAAATTGAAACAACCGCCGATGCGGCAAGCATCAAACTCACATTTCCATGGTTCGGCGCGTTTGACCACAAATTGCTCGCGCATCCGAACGCGATCCAAACGTGGGAATATGATGATGCGCTCGATACGTTTGTGCGTGTCAGCCAAACGATTCAAGAACCGAAAACGCCGCGCCAAGCATTGAACGCGGGGGAATACGCCTTTCGCAATGGAGATTGGGACAATGCTATCGCACTGTTTGAACGCGCATGGAACGATGCAAGTTTGCAAGTGGAAGATTTCGCGGAATCAAAAGCAGACCCGAAAGCGTTTGCGAAATTTCGCCAAGCGATGCTGTTGAATTTGCTGGGGCGTGCGGATGATGCAAAAAATTTATTGAGCGACGCACAAAAGAGCGGCGACGCGCTCGCGTCCGTTGCCAACACGTACGCGAAAAATTCATCGGGACAAAATGGCGCGCTGCGCGGTTGGATTGCGATGGCGAACGCGGGCGATTTGTATCAATTGATTTTCGACAGCAAAGCGGGCAATTTGGATTTTCCGTTCGAGGCGCGCGAGATTTATGCACAAGGCGGAATTGTCGCCGCGTACTTGCAAACGAACGCCGGCGCTGATAAAAATCCCGAACAAGTGTGGAGCACATTGGAGCGTTTGAATTTCAAACCGTTGCAGCGCGCGGCGACGGATTTGAATGGAGATGGCGTGAATGAATTTTTTGTCGTAACACAAGAAGGCGGCACTTCGCCAAATCAACCAAGCGTAGCGGAGCAGTCATTATGGTTTATTTACAAAAAAGAAAACGCGTGGCGCGTACGCGCAATAGATGTCGCCGACACCGTGCAATTTCAAGGTGAGGTGGAAATTCCAAACAAAGCGATGCGCGCGCTGAAACTCAAATTGCCCGACGCGTACACGCCGAACGAAATTGCGTTAACGTGGGATGTTCCGCCAAACAACGGCGTGCCGCGCATCATCTGGCTCGATGCGAAAACGCTCGCACCACGCGCAGACAATTGGACGAGTGTGGGTGGTGGTGTGTTGGATGATGATTTTTGAATAAAGACGAAACCCCTTCTGCTTTGAGGAGGGGTTTGCTTTTTTTCAAGGTTTGACACAACAAATTGCCATTGTTAATATCGGTTGAAACATTTTGGTTGTAGGGGCGAAGCATTTGCAGGCGCGTCTGTGAAACCCGCACATCTGTTGTGCAAATGCTTCGCCCCTACACAATGAGGCATACATGAAAGCCGTCGCGATTTTCGAACATGGTGGCGTTGATAAATTACAACTCACCGATTTACCAAAACCCGAACCTGCGCCCGATGATGTGATTATCAATGTGAGGGCTGTCGCGTTGAATCGGCTCGATGTGTGGGTGCGCGAAGGATTGCCGGGGCTGAAATTGCAAATGCCGTTCACGCTCGGTTCAGATGTCGCGGGCGTGATTGATTCCGTCGGCGCGAATGTGACACAATTCCAAGCAGGGCAGCGCGTGACGATTAATCCCGGTTGGTGGGATACGACGTGCGAATTTTGTCAACGCGGCGAGCATCCGCTCTGCACGAATTTCAAAATTTATGGCGAACATTTGCCCGGCGGTTACGCGGAATTTATGCGCGTGCCACAGCGCAATGTGCTGCCGATTCCCGATGATTTTGAATTTACGGAAATTGTCGCCGCGCCGCTCGCGTTTCAAACGGCTTGGCGCGCGTTGATTACGCGCGGGCGTTTGCAAGCGGGCGAGGATGTTGTGGTTCTCGGCGCGGGCAGCGGCGTTTCGACCGCCGCGATTCAAATTGCCAAATACGCTGGCGCGCGGGTATTTGCCACATCGCACAGCGACGAAAAATTACAGCGCGCGCGCGAATTGGGCGCCGACGTTTTGATTAATTACGCGACGAGCGAATGGGAAAAAGAGGTTTTCAAGATTACCAACAAACGCGGCGCGGACATGGTGATTGATTCCGTCGGCGAGGCAACGTGGTTGAAATCATTACGCGCGTTGCGAAAGGGCGGACGGCTTGTTACGTATGGCGCGACGACAGGACCGAATCCTGCCGAAGAAATCCGATTGATTTTTTGGAAGCAGTTGGAAATTATCGGTACCACAATGTCCAATCAAGGCGAATTTATGGATGTGATGAAATTGGTGTTTCAACGCAAATTGACTCCTGTTGTGGATGTTGTGCTGCCGCTCGAACGCGCGGCAGAAGCGCACGAGCGATTGAGCAAGAATGAACAGTTTGGAAAAATTGTGTTGACGGTATAACACCCCTCACCCTCAGCCCCTCTCCAAATGGGAGAGGGGAGAAAAACTATGAACAATCATTTGGATTTCATTGAAGACCGCTTCGTCCATCATTTTCATCCGCGTTGGGTACGGTTTGCCATTGGACACAGTGCGATTGAATCATCGCCGGGGATTGCGCGTTTGGTGATTGATGGCGCGGTTGCAGATGAATTATCGGACGCGGAAATTGACGACCATCGCACTGCGCCGCGTTGGAATTTGCATTGGACGCCGCCGTTGACCTTGACCTTGCGCGCGCGCTTTAGTCATCCTGCCGGAGAATTAATTGGCACAGCGGGATTTGGTTTTTGGAATGACCCGTTCGATTGGTCAGGCAACGTGCAAGCGCCGCCGAACGCGATTTGGTTTTTTTACGCGTCGCCGTCAAGCGACATGTCGTTTGTGCGCGGATTGCGCGGGCACGGTTGGCGTGCGGGATTTTTGAATGGCGGCAAAGCAGACGCGTTGACGATGGCGGTGGGGAACGCGGTGTTCAAAATTCCCGGCATGGATAAGGTGATTTTTGCGACGGCGGAAAAAATGATGAACGCGCAAGAATATTTGCTCGACGAGATTGACATGACGCAGTGGCACGAATACAAAATCGAATGGCGCAATGACGAAGCAGTTTTTAGCGTGGACGCGCAGGAAAAATTTCGCGCGAAAAATCCGCCGAACGTGCCGCTCGGATTCGTCGCATGGGTGGACAACAACGCGACGACGATGGGACCGGGCAAAGAGTTTTCGTTTGCGCGTGTCGCGGTGCCGATGAGAGAGTGGATGGAAGTAGCGTATGTAAAGATTGAAAAGAGCGAAGAATGACCGAAATTTCCGCCGTGCTTTCAACCGTTGACCCGCCCACGCGTGCTTGCTGTGACCGCGTGCCGTCGCCCGAAATGTTGCACGCGTTTGAACAATTCAATCACGGCGAGTATTTTGAACAGCATGAAACATTGGAATTACTTTGGCGTGCGGAACAAGACGCGACGATTCGCAATTTTTACAAGGGAATTTTGCAAGTCGGCGTGGGATTTCATCATCTTCGCAAGGGCAATTACAATGGCGTGATTAAAGTGTTGGGGCGCGGCATCAATTATTTGAAACCGTACGCGCCCGAATGTTATGGTGTAGATGTGGCGCGATTGATTGAGGAAGCAAGTGCGGTGTATTGGCGCGTGCGCGAAACGGGAGAAAAGGAAATTGGGGAAACAAAGGAAATGGACTTGCCGCGAGTGCATGTCGTGAGAGGAGGCGCGAATGTTGGCTCCGATTAATTTAGATGAACGCTTTGAACGCGAAATCAAACTCCCGATGACCCAGCAAGAATTTTTGGCGTGGGACGAAGAGGATATTCATGCGGAATGGGTAGATGGAGAGGTGACAATTTTTATGCCTGCAAATCCACTGCTTCAAGCGATCAGTAATTTTTTGGAAACGCTTTTGACGTTGTATGTGAATTTGTTTCATTTGGGTATTGTTCGCACAGCCCCGCTTTCGATGCGCGCGCGTCCGGATGGTTCGGTGCGTGAACCCGATGTCATTTTTATCGCGCGCACACATACGGATTGGATTACCCCACAGTACTTGGATGGTCCTGCCGATTTGGTGGTTGAAATTATTTCGCCCAGTAGTACGGCGCGTGATCGCGCAGATAAATTTTACGAATATGAAGAGGCAGGCATCCCCGAATATCTGCTTATTGATCCGCGCGCGGGCAAGCCACGCGTAGACTTTTATGCGTTCGATGAAAATAACAGTTATCAACCCATTGTCGCGGATGACCAAGGCAAGTATCATTCGCGTGTCATTGAAGGATTTTGGTTTCGTAAGGAATGGCTAATGCGAGAGAGCCCGCCCGACCCATTAGTAACCTTGATGGAAATCGCGCCTGAGGCGGTACGAAAAACGATAGAAGGAATCTAGCATGGCATATATCATTGCCGAACCGTGTGTGGATGTTAAAGATGCGTCGTGTGTGGCGGTGTGTCCGGTGGATTGTATTCACGGCGGACCGGACGATAACATGTTGTATATCAATCCCGACGAATGTATTGACTGCGGCGCGTGCGCGCCCGAATGTCCCGTGAGCGCGATTTTTCCCGAAGACCAGGTGCCGGAACAATGGCGGCAGTTTATTGAAATGAATTACGCGTATTTTGGTAAAGTGAAATAGCGCGTGGAAATTTTTTCGTCGCTCGCGTTTTGGTACGCGTTCTTGCAGTTCGGCGTCATCGTCACATTTTCGATAGCCGCACTGCGCGCGTGGAGACATTCCCGCGCGCGTTTTGTGGAATTGCTGACCGCCTTTTTATTCGGCTTGCTTTTGGAGCAGGGCGATATTTTTTTGTTTGGCACCTATCGCTACAACGAAAATTGGATTCTGCTCGGCGATGTGCCAATTGCGATTGCGCTGACGTGGGCGTTGATTATCGCGGGCGCGATGAATATCACGGATGCGTTGGGGCTCGCGCCGAATGACGAACGACCAACGACGCATGCCAAATCGTCTTTCGTCTTTCGTCCTTTGTCTTTCGTCGCCCCACCGATGGCAGACGCGGTATGGGCGATTTTGTTGGATTTGGCGATTGATGCGATTGCGATTCGCTTGGGATTGTGGACGTGGACGATTCGCGCGGACGAAGGGTGGTTCGGCGTTCCGTGGGGAAATTTTTTCGCGTGGTTGTTTGTCGCGTTTTGGTTTTCGTTTTTTACGCGGCGGGTACGGGCGAGACGTGACAGGTTTCGGCGGTGGAGTTCACCGCAAAAACCTGTCATATCTCAGTGGTTCGTCCCCATTCTTGCATTCCTCGGACTCGTTGCAACGCTCGTCCCGTTCGTGGCAATTGAAAATACGGCGGCGCTGCCTTTTGTTCCCGACAACGCGCAAGTGTACAACAACGCGGTTTGGATGATTTTTGCGTTGACGCTCGGATTGTTCGCGGGCGTGACGTGGTGGGCATTGCGGCAGCAACGCGTCGCGCGTGAAAGCGCAGACCATTGGCTGTTGTTGGTGCGGTTGGTGATTCATGTTTTGTTTTTGGGCGCGTTGGTAGTGACGGGAATGTATATTGAGGCGCCGTTGCTGCTCGTGGTCGCGTTGGTGATGATGTCGCTTGAAATAGTTCTGACGCGCGGTTGGTTTGTCGAATGGGGCATTACTGCGCGGCGCTTTTTGAAACAAAACTTGCAGGAGCGTGTTTGAAATGAAACGCGTTCTGGTTTCTTATCGCACGCAGTTGTGGCTTCTCCTTGCCCCCTTCCTCGTCGGAATCTTTTTTCTGATTTTTGTCCCGATGCTCATTACGCTCGCGCTCGGTCTCGCCGAGTACGATTTATTTTCTCCGCCGCGCTGGAATGATTTTGGCAACTTCAAAAATTGGTTTGTGGACCGCCTTTTTCAACGCGCGTTGTACAACTCGATATGGTTCATGTTGATTGCCGTGCCGCTGCGCGTCGCGGGCGCATTGTTGCTCGCCATGTTTTTGAATCGGGATGGCAGAGCATTCGGGATTGGGCGCGCGGTAGTGTATTTGCCGACGATGATTCCCGAAGTGGCGTACGCGTTGGTGTGGCTGCTGCTGTTGAATCCGGGCTATGGCGCAATCAATCTCATTCTTGACGCGTTGCATTTGCCGACGACGGCGTGGCTGCTGAATCCGTTCACCGCGCGCGCGTCGGTTGTGGTGATGTGGATGTTTCAATTGGGCGAAGGATTTGTTTTGATGCTCGCCGCGCTGCAACTCATTCCGCATGAAGTTTTGGAAGCAGCCGAGATGGACGGGGCGAAGCGTTGGCAGCGTTTTCGTTACGTTATTTTGCCCTTCATGGTGCCCGCGCTTTTGCTGTTGGCGTTCCGCGATGTGGCGTTAAGTTTTCAGGGCGTGTTTGTCGCGGGCTTGATAACGACAGAAACGGGTCCCTATTACACGACATATTTTTTGCCGCATTATGTGTTTGATGAAGCGTTCGGACTCTTTCGTTACGGGTATGCTTCGGCGACGACTTCGCTGATGTATATTGTGACGGTGACGATTGTGGTCGGATTGTTTTACGCGGCGCGGCGTTGGAGGCGTGACGATGTTTTTGAATAATCTGTCGCGCGGCGCGCGTAAAATTTTTTCGTATGTTGTCCTCTGTTTGCTGATTGTTGTTTTTGTATTTCCGTTGGTGTGGATGCTCTCGTATTCACTGCGTCCTGTCGGGATGGTGCCGCCGACGCGTTTGGAATTGTTTGTGCCGCCGCTCGCGTTTGAAAATTACGCGGGCTTGAATCGGTACATGAATTTGAGTGAATTGACCTTCAACTCGCTGCGAATTGTTCTAGTCGCGGTCCCGCTAACGATTCTCACCGCGTCGTGGGCAGGACTCGCGCTCGCGCAAATGTCACGCCGTTGGAGTACGCTTTTGTTGACGCTGACGGTGGCGTTGTTGCTGGTGCCTTCTGTGGTCACATGGATTCCGCGTTTTATCATGTACACGCAGCTGCGTTGGATTGATACATTGTTTGCAATGGTCGCGCCGGGCATTATGGGGACGAGTCCGTTTTTTGTCATTTTGTTTTATCTCGCGCTGCGACGCGTGCCGCGCGAAGTGTACGAATCAGCGTATCTCGACGGCGCGAACGCGTTGCAAATTTGGTGGGCGGTGGCGATGCCATTGGCGCGTCCTGCAACATTGGCGGTGGGAATTTTGAGTGCCGCGTTTTATTGGAGCAATTACATTGACCCATTGTTGTATTTGCGCTCGCAAGAAAATTTTACGCTGCCCGTCGGTGTGCAATTGATGGAGCAAGCACAACATTCCAATTTTCCATTATTGATGGCGGTGTCCGTTTTGCTAATCGTGCCTGTGGTTGTATTATTTCTCGCCGTTCAGCCCTACTTTTTGCAAGGGCGAATCGCTGAACGCTGGTTCAAATCCTAAGGAGGAGAAGTATGTTTCGTATCGCACGTCCGTTTCTCGTTCCAATCACTCTCATCATGATGCTCGGAGTTTTCGCGGTGGCGTGTGCTGCTCCAACTGCCGCACCTGCACCAACCGCAGTACCCGCGCCGACGCTTGCGCCCGCACCAACACAAGCACCCGCGCCAACAACGGCACCCGCCGCTGCTGTTGAGATTACATGGTTGAGCAACGAAGAGCCGGAAGAGTTGGAAGTGTTTGAGGAAGCGATTCAGAAATTTGAAGCGGCGAATCCGGGCATCACTGTCAAAGTGGTGAATGTGCCTGAGGACGAAGATTTCAATGCGCGCCTTGCGGCGGACATTGCCGCCGGCACACCGCCGGATGTCTTTGCACAAAATTATCGCTTTGTCACGGGTCTCGCTGCCAAAGGCGTGATTGAGCCACTGGGGAGTTTTATTGCTACTAGTACAACCGTCAAGCCCGAAGATTATTATCCCGTGGCATTGAACGCGTTCAAAGTAAAGGGCGAACAATTTTGCTTGCCATTGAACTTGTCGCAGTTGCAAGTGTATTACAACAAGAAAATGTTTCAGGATGCAGGCGTCGCCTTGCCGACCAAAGATTGGACGCGCGCTGATTTTGTTGCCGCCGCGAAAGCATTGACCAAAGACACAAATGGCGACGGCAAAGCGGACCAATATGGTTTGGGCGTCGCGCAACAATTGCTTCGGCTTGCGCCATTCGTGTGGGCAGACAGTGGCGACATTGTGGACAATCCCGAGCGCCCGACGAAACTGACGTTGAATAGCGGTGCGGCATTGGCTGCGTTCGAATGGTTTGTGAGTTTGCAAACGAAAGAACATGTGGTGCCGACGAAAGAAGACGAAGCGACCGAAAGTTCGCAATCACGTTTTCAACATGGGACGTTGGGCATGTTCTTGCAGAGTCGCGTGATTACACCGGAACTGCGCGAGACGATTAAAAATTTTGAATGGGACATTGCGCCGCTGCCGGTGGGTAAGAGCAAAGCGACCGTGTTGCACAGCGACGGTTTTTGCATGTTGACCGCATCAAAACACAAAGCCGAGACGTGGAAATTCATAGAGTTCATCACGGGACCGGCAGGACAAACGGTGTTATCGGAGAGTGGACGCGTGGTGCCGTCATTGAAAGCGGTAGCGAACTCGGAAGCGTTTTTGAATTCGCATCCGCCTGCCAACAATCAAGTGTATTTGGACATGGCAGACCATGTGCGTCCGTTACCGTTGATGACAACGTGGAGTGAAGTGGAAGGCGTCGTCAATAAAGAAATCAAACGTGCCTTTTACGGCGATGCCACCGTCCAAGAAGCTGCGCAAGCGGCAGTGGATGACACTGCCGAATACTTTAAGCAGAATCTCGCGGACTTGGGTTCACCGTAACTCAAAGGAAATCACTCAACCTGATATAATCATGGACGCGGATTTCGCTTCATCCGCGTCCATCTTTTTTTTATCATGCTTCGTGTACATTTCTACTTGATGCTATTGGTTTGCTCGCTTGTCGCGTGCGGACAAGATACACCGATTGGGATTGAAACGCCCGTCGCGCCGGGCAGTAGCATCAGCATCAGCGGACGCCAGACGCCTACGCCGCGTTTGGACATTCCGACGACGCGTGACCCGTCCGCCGATATTGCGCTCCCTTCTTGCGCTCCTCCTCTTGAAAGCGTCGTTCCACTCCCCGAAAATTTTCCGCCGTTCCCTTTTCCGAGCGGAACCAAAATTACAAAAACGTGGATGTTGAACAATGACCCCAATTCGCTTCAAGTGTTGGGTTATGCGCCGATTGGATTGTTCGATGGCTTGAAATATCTCGTGGCGGAATTGCCCAAGCAAGGATATGAATTGGGTTACGGCGACCAAGAAGCGAACGAGGCGGAATCGCAATTTAGTGGTAACGGATGGCGCGGCGCATTCGTATTACGCGGCGTGTATGAATGCGAGGGCGTGAGTTTATGGCGCGTGGTGATGTTGAAACAATGATGCCGTGTGTACGCGATGCGCATATAATTGGAGACGCGAAGCGAGAAACGCGCAGCATAGCTGCCTTGTGCGCGTCATAGTGCGTAATGCGCGTTCTCTAACGCGCAATGTGAGAGGAACGTGAACAATGGGCAAATTTGGAAAAAAATTGTGGAACAAGCAATTGGGCAGCGGCAAAAACGAAAATAAAGGACTGGCGCGCGTCGAGCGTCCGATTACGGAAGAAACGTTATTGGCAACGCGCGGCAAAAGTGTTGACCTCGTTTTTGTGATTGACACGACAGGTTCCATGTCCGACAAAATTAAAGGGCTGCTGCAAACCGCGACGAAATTTGTGGAACGATTTGGAAAATTGCAGATGGACGCGCGCATCGCTATCGTCGCGTTCGGCGATTTGACCGTCAAGTCCGATAAAATTGTTGCGACGCCATTCACGCAAAGTATCGAAATTACTAAAAGCAGTCTGCAAAAAATTCCGCGTTATAGTGGCGGCGGCAATCGCGGCGAGTCCGCGCTCGAAGCATTGCAAAAAGCGATGGCGCTCGATTTCCGCGCTAATGTTGTCAAAGTGTTGTTGCTGTTGACCGATGAACCCGCGTTGCAAACGCGTCAACTCAAAGTGGGCGACGTGATTGAGCAATTGCATGATAATGAAATGCTTACGTTCGTCGTCGCCACACCGGAAAAGTATTACAAGGAAATGGCGGCGCGCAACGGCGGCAAATGGTACAAAATTTCCGCCAACACCGATTTCACCGATTTGTTGGAAATGTTTGGCGACATTGCCGAACGCGTTTCTGATACGGTCGCCGATGTGTACCGTCTCGGCGACGGACGCGTGAACGAATATTTGCGATTGGGTGCGCCGGAAAAATAAAATTTGAAATACCTCGAAATCTTTTTTTCTTTGCTCTTGCTCGCCGCGTTCGTGTACATGTTTCCCGCGAAAATTTTTCCCGTGCGCGCGGCGGAATGTGAGCCGACAGACCGCGACCAATATACCTATTCCCCTGAACGCTTTTTGATTTTTTCTCCTTGTATTCGAGTGACGGGTATTGTGCGCGGCGGTTCGTTCAGTTTGGTGGAAGGTGATGGCATGTTTGATGTGCAAGTGGACGAACCGTTTCGCTACACATTGAACGCGGCGAATGACCGCAACATGCGCGGAAATCTACATCTCGAAATCGTCTGCTTTGTCGAACCCGAAAGAACGCATTGGTCCTATTACTGGTGTGAACGAGATAAAACCCAAACGATGTATAAACTCCCGCGCGACGGCGCGCACATTTGGGCAGAAGGGCGTTGGGTGTTGGACTTGTGGCACGGCGGACACGCGGAATTGCATCCGGTGTATCGGTGGGGGATTTGGAAGTGAATCCAATCTATGAGAAAGACGAATATCATTCTTTATCCAATACTTTTTATTGTCCTTTTTTACTCGGTTGGCTGTTCCGCCAGTCAAGCTCCTGTTGCACCGCAAACAAGCACACCAGAAATTTATGTTTGGGTTACACTTACACCGTTTCCAATACATTCGCCAACAGCACGAGCAAATTTTGCAATGGCTTCCCCGTCTCCGCTAGCAATTCGCATCAGCACACCATCCGTTACAGATATTCCATCAATCATGCCAACGCCTAGCGAGACACCATCTGTTCCAATAACTCCAACAAATGTAAGAACGCCTACCGAAACACCATTGCCATCTCCTACTTTAGAGTGTCAACCGACAGACCAAGACGAATATGTATTTGACCCGCGCCGTTTGCAAGTGTTACGTGCTTGTGTCATCGTAACGGGAGTGGTGAAAGAGTCGTTCGTGAACAAGCCAGATGGGGATGCAATCATTGAGCTCGTGCCTGACAAGCCGTACGAAAAATATCTTACAGCGGCGAATTTCAATGTTTATGGCGGCGCACTTCATCTCGAAATCATTTGCTACATTCGGGGTTCAGTTTTTGGCACAGCGCTTTGCCCAAAGAACAAGACCGCGTTGTTGGACCCATTGCCAAAAGTTGGTCAGCGTATTCGCGTCGAGGGCAGATGGGTGCTTGACAAGAATCACCCTGATGTCAATTCAAATCAATTTTGGGCAGAGTTGCATCCCGTTTATCGGTGGAGTGTAATCAAGTAGAAATTGTACACCGCAAAGTCCATGTGGAATCCAACCTCTTTTGACGAACGCGAAATTCCCCCGATGAGCGCGGAAATGTTTTCTGCGCTTGTGACCGCGCGCTTGCGTCCGTTGAACGAAATCGAAATTCTTGGCGGCAAAGGATTGCAATTGCGCGTGCGCGTGCGCGGCGCGGAAACGCTCGCGCAACTCGAACGCTATTACGAACGTTATCGCGCGAATCCCGACGCGCTGTCGCCTGTGATTGACCAATTCATTGACGCGTTGCTGAATGGTGAAAAAGCGCAAGCGGTTGGGAACGAAAAATTTTTACAAGTGCGCGCGAAATTGTTGCCGCGTTTGATGACTGCCTCGCAGTGGATGAAAAAACGTGATGAAGGTTTGCGCGTGGTGGTTCGTTCCATTGTGCAGGATTTGGGCATGGCGTTGATTCTCGACAACGGCGCGGAAATAGAGTACGTGCAAATTGATGCGATTCCCGCGTGGGGAATTGATTCGCAGACTGCGTATGATGCCGCGTTGGAAAATTTGGAACGCACAGCACAAACAAATTCAACAATGAGCAACAGCGATGGAATCGAAACACTGTTGCTTGACCATTCCGCAAACGCAGCGGCAAGTGTTTTGCGCGCGTCGCGTCTTGCCGATTGGCAAGCACGCATCGAGGGTGAACTGGTTCTGGCAATTCCAACGCACGATTTGTTGGTGGGATTCTCGCGCGCGCATCCCGCGTTCACGGAATTGCGCGCCCAAGTGGCAGCGGATGCTACAAGTTCTGCCAATGGTTTGTTTGAAAAACTTTTGCTTGTGCGACAAGGTGAATTACAATTGCTCGGCTAATGCCGTATGACAAATTTTAAATTTGTCATACCCTCCGAAAATTCTATGGATTACGAATTTATTCTCATTCATCGTCAAGAACCCATTGCCATTGTCCAAATCAATCGCCCGAAACAACTCAACGCGCTCAACAGCCGCGTGATGCTCGAAGTCACCAGCGCACTGGAAGAATTGGACGCGGATGCGGCGATTCGCTGTCTCATTGTCACAGGCAATGAACGCGCGTTTGGGGCAGGCGCGGACATCAAAGACATGGCGAGCGCGACGCCCGTCGAGATGCTGGAAAAAAATTGGATTGCGTATTGGGACCGCATCAAGAAAATTTCCAAACCCGTCATCGCCGCCGTAAGCGGTTACGCGTTCGGCGGCGGCTGTGAATTGGCGATGGCGTGCGACATTATCGTCGCGTCCGAATCCGCGCAATTCGCGCAGCCCGAAATCAATCTCGGCGTCATTCCCGGCGCGGGCGGCACGCAGCGTCTCACGCGCGCAATCGGAAAATCCAAAGCGATGGAAATGGTGTTGACGGGACGCGCCATGTCCGCACGCGAAGCCGAAGCACGCGGACTGGTCGCGCGCGTGGTGCCGACGGAATCCTATTTGGACGAAGCGAAAAGTCTCGCGCGCGAAATCGCGTCCAAAGCGCCGATTGCAGTACGGCTCGCCAAAGAATCCGTCAACAAAGCATTTGAATCTTCGCTTACCGACGGCTTGGAATACGAGCGCAAATTATTTTACTTTTTGTTTGGCACGGACGACGCGCACGAAGGCATGAACGCGTTTGTGGAAAAAAGAAAAGCAGAATGGAAAGGCAAATAAAAGTTAGAAGTTTGAAGTTGGAAGTTGGAGATTCGATTTGTAATCCAACATCCAACTTCTAACATCCAACCTCCAAACTCCATGGAAGCCGACCCCGAACTTATCACGATTGTCGAAGGACCGCCGCCGGAATTTAAGGTTGTGAACGATGAGTGGATGTATTCGCTCATGGATTCGGCGCGTCCGTATTTTATTTCATTGTGTCAGGTGCGTTCCCTCAAAGGACAAATGTTGATGGAACGGTGTCAACGCGCATGGCACACGCAGCGCCCGATTCATCTCGATTTTCCAACGATGAGCGGCTTGCGAAAAAAATTGGAAATTGTCGCCGCCAAGTACGAGGCATTGCCCGAAGGCGATTTGTTGAATTTGTGGGTGCGCCATCAACCGCACGAAATTCAAGACAATCAACCACGCCGCGCAGACGAGGATGAAGCGTGAGCGATTTACGGGCGGCGGTGGTTGGTTTGGCGTGGGGACAATTGCATATTGACGCGCTGCGCCGAATAAAGAATGTAGAAATTGTCGCGGTGTGCGACGTGGATGTTGAACGCGCGAAAACAATTGCCAAAAACGCGGGCATCAAGTACGCGACGGGCGAGCCGAACGAAATTTTTTCGCGCGATGAAATTGATTTGGTGACCATTGCGACACCGCCCAATACGCAAAAAGAATTGGCGAACAAAGCGATGCTGGCGAAAAAAGCGGTGTTGGTGGAATCGCCTGCCGGGTTGAATTCGCAAGAAGCGAAATTTTTGCAGGACACCGCGCAGCAGCGAAAAATCAAAAACGCGGTCGCGTTTCAAACGCGTTATCTGCCTTCGTATGCGTACGCTCAAGAATTGATTGCGGAAGAATATCTCGGCAAATTTTTGCGCGCGACGGTTACGTTCGTGATGGCGCAGCCGTGGGGCGTCAACGGCAATTGGGCGGCGGATGAAAAACGCGGCGGCGGCGTAATGCGAAACGTCGCCGTTCATTTTCTCGACGCGCTGCAATGGTGGTTCGGTCCTGTGGAATCGGTGTTTGCCGACCGCGAGACATTGTTTGACCAAGTGCGCCGACCCGTCATGGTTGGACGTGAACAGAAGATTGAAAAATTTACCGCAACCGCTGACGACTCCTTTTTGTCCCTCTTGAAATTTGAGAATGGCGGCACGGCGATTTTGAATTTCATCACGGGCGCGCGCCAAGACCAGGCGTGGAACATTACGCTCGTCGGTTCGCGCGCAACGCTGCAAATCACCAGCGGCACCCTTTCCGGCAAACGCGACACCGAACGCGATTTTGGACTCATCGAAATTCCGCGTCGCCTCGAGTTGCCTGACCGTCCGCGCGAACCATTGATGTGGGCATTGTGCGAACTCGCAACCGATTTAACGAAACAAATGCAAGGCGAAAAACTGGAGGGACGCGTGCCGCCGACATTTCAAGACGCGGTAAAAACGCACAAGGTCATGGAAGCGATTCAACGCTCGGCGGATGATATGCTGTGGGCGTCAGTCGGATAGTCTGATAGTCGGATGGTCTGATAGTCAAGACTAACCGACTAACCGACCAACCGACCATCCGACAACAATGTCTTACACGAAACTTTTATTCACGACCGATTCCGGCGTCGCCACTCTCACGCTGAATCGTCCCGACAAATCGAACGCATTTGACGATGAGATGACACACGAGTTGCTGGATGCGTTAAAACAAATCGAACGCGACGAGACGATTCGCGCGATTGTTCTCACCGGCGCGGGAAAGAATTTTTGTGCAGGGCAAGACCTTGCCGCGTTTTTGGAACGCCAGAATTCGCCCGAAGGTCTGAGCGTGCGCGAACATTTGTTGAAGGGGTACAATCAAGTGGTGACAAAAATTCGCACGATTGAAAAACCATTTATCGCGGCGGTGAATGGCGCGGCGGCGGGCGCGGGCTTGGGAATTTGCTGCGCGTGTGATATTCGTTACGCGTCCGAGAACGCAAAATTTCGTATGGCATTCATCGGCATCGGGCTTGCGCCCGATTCAGGCACATCGTTCCTGTTGCCGCGCATCATCGGTTACGGGCGCGCGTTGGAAATGGCAATCACGAACGAATTGCTCGACGCGCATGAGGCGCACGCGGCGGGATTGGTCACAAAACTCTTTGCGCCCGACGAATTGCTCCCCGCGACAATCGCGTTCGCCAAACAATTGGCAACTGCGCCCACACGCGGCATCGGTCTCACGAAACGCGCGTTCAATCGCGCACTTGTCGGCGATTTGGATAGCGCGCTCGATTACGAAGCGTACGTGCAAAACATTGCAATTGAAACGCAAGACCATCAGGAAGGCGTGAAAGCGTTTATGGAAAAACGCGCGCCGATATATCAAGGCAAATAGTCCTGTATTGGACGAGATGCAGAATAGGTTTGACATAGTACGCGTCTCGTTTTTGTTTTATGGAAAATGGTTTTGTAGAATCTGATGGTGTAAAACTTTATTACGAAAGCATCGGCGAAGGTGAACCGTTGTTTTTGTTGAATGGCGGACCGGGGTTGCCGCACGATTATTTGCAAGAATTGCGCGCGTTGTCATCCAACGCGCGCTTGATTTTTTATGACCAGCGCGGCACGGGTAATTCGGATAAGGCGGACATCGCCACGTACACGATTGAACAAAACGTCGCGGACTTGGAAAATTTGCGGCATGCGTTGAATGTGGAGCAGTTTCAATTGTTCGGACATTCGTGGGGCGGCATTTTGGCGCAGGCATACATTTTGCAATATCCCGAACGCGTTACGAAACTAATTCTGGCAGACACGTTTTCATCTTGTGCGGACTGCAACGCAACATTGACACGCATGTTGAACGCGGTGCCGCCCGAAACGCGCGCGGTGATTGAAAAATGTGAGCAGGAAGGAATTTATGCAAACGGCGATATGTATTCCGCCGAATATCAAGCCGCGCTCAATGTGGCGTACGAACCGGTGAACATGACGCCGCCGCTGCCCGATTATTTGCAAAATAGTTTTGCGAAAATTGCGTACGACGTATACCGCGCCATGTGGGGCGATGAAAGCGAATTTCATGTGACCGGGACACTACGCGATGTTGATTTTTATCCGCGTCTCGCCGAAATTCGCGTGCCGACCCTGGTGATTGTCGGTGCGAGTGATATGCCGACGACGGAAATGGCAGAACGCATGGCGCGCGCAATTCCGAATGCGCGTTTGGAAATTTTCCAGCACTCGCGACATTTTCCTTTTTTGGAAGAACCCGATAAATTTTTTCGCGTGCTACGTGAATTTTTGCGGTAATGCTAAACGCGGCGAGCAAAGAACTCGCCGCGTTTTTTGTGGCGCGCCGTTCGCTTTACATGAGGGATGCACCGTGTATAATCGTTAGACCTCGAACGCAAAAAAATGCAAACGCTCTTTTCTGATTTTTTCAAAAATGTATTGCGTCTCGGGGCGCGTCCGGATGACACCGCAGATGTCCGCGTGCGCAAACGTTATCTGTTGCTCATGGCGTTGTTGATTTTGCCTGCGGGTGCGGTGTGGGGCGCGATTTATTGGATTTTTGGACAACCCCTTGCCGCGTTGTCTCCATGGAGTTATATGGTCTTGTCCGCCGTGAGTATTTTTATTTTTGCTTTGACCGCGAACTATGATTTTTTTCGTTTTGCCGAACTCGGACTGATTTTGATTATTCCATTTCTTTTGGGTTTGACCTTGGGCGGTTTTGTTCCATCGAGCGCCGTCGTTCTGTGGTCACTGCTTGCGCCCATCGGCGCGCTTATTTTTTATGGCACGCGCCACGCGCGCGTTTGGTTTTTCGCGTATTTGGTGTTGATTGCCATCAGCACGCTCGTGGAATTTTTTCCGCACCCGACCAGCAACTTGCCGCCGTTTGTGCTGCTCACCTTTTTTCTGATGAACATTGGCGCGATTTCGGCGGTGGCATTCATGCTATTGTACTTTTTCATTCGGGAACGCAACAACGCGTTGGTGCAGGTACGTGTCGAACGCGATAAATCGGAATCGCTGCTGCTCAATATCTTGCCCAAAGAAATCGCGCCGCGTCTCAAAGACAATCACGCGACGATTGCGGATTCATACGAGAACGCGAGTGTTTTGTTTGCAGACATTGTGAACTTTACGCCGTGGTCTGCCGAACTGCCGCCGGATGAAATGGTGGAAATGTTGAACGAGATTTTTTCGTATTTTGATTCGCTATTGGATAAATATGGCGTCGAAAAAATTCGCACCATCGGCGACAATTACATGTGTGCGGCGGGTGTGCCGACTCCCCGTCCTGACCACGCGAAAACGTTGGCACGGATGGCGCTCGATATGCGCGCGTATATTCGCGGTCGTCCCCTGCGCAACGGCAAGAAACTAAATTTTCGGATTGGCATCAATTCCGGTCCACTCGTCGCGGGCGTGATTGGCACAAAAAAATTTGTGTACGATTTGTGGGGTGACCCCGTGAACGTCGCCGCACGCATGGAGTCGTACAGCGTGCCCGGGAAAATTCAAATTGGTTACGCCACCTATCATTTGATTCACGATGAATTTGTATGCGAACCGCGCGGCATTATCGAAGTCAAAGGCAAAGGCAAAATGGCAACGTGGTTCTTGGTTGGCGAAAAGAAAAAAGCTGTGCTGTCGAGTCCGCGCTGAAGGGGTGATAAAAAAATGGAACAAGCTGTCATTATCGAATCTGTTCGCACCCCAATTGGTCGCCACGGCGGCGCGTTAAAAGATGTGCGCCCCGACGATTTAGCCGCGCTCGTTTTGCAAGAGGTTGTAAAACGAGCGGGCATTGACGCGTCGCTCATCGAAGAAATTTATCTCGGCTGCGCGAATCAAGCAGGCGAAGACAATCGCAATGTCGCGCGCATGGCAACACTGCTCGCGAGTTTTCCACAAGAAATCGCAGCGGTGACATTCAATCGTTTGTGCGCGTCGGGACTCACCGCAATCAATCAAGCCGCGCGCGCGATTAAGGCGGGTGAGGGGGATGTGTACATCGCGGGCGGTGTCGAATCCATGACGCGCGCGCCGTACGCAATGCCAAAAAGCGAAAATGGTTTTCCAACCGGCAACGCGACAATGTACGACACAACACTCGGCTGGCGTTTCCCAAATGAACGCATGAAGCAATTGTTTCCGCTCGAAACGATGGGCGAGACCGCAGAAAATATCGCGGCAATGGAACAAGAAATTTCGCGCGCGGAACAAGACGCGTTCGCGCTCGAATCGCACCGACGCGCGCTTGCGGCAATGGACGCGGGAAAATTCGCGCAAGAAATTGTGCCGGTTGTCATTCCACAAAAAAAAGGTGACGTGAAAATTGTGGACACGGACGAACATCCGCGCCGCGATACAACTCTGGAAAAACTTGGCGCGTTGAAGCCCGCGTATCGCGCGGGTGGTTCGGTGACCGCAGGTAACGCGTCAGGCATCAATGACGGCGCGGCAGCGGTGTTATTGATGAGCGAAACCAAAGCGCGCGAATTGGGATTGAAACCAAAAGCGCGCATTGTTGCGTCTGCTGCGGCGGGTGTTGACCCACGCACCATGGGTTATGGTCCCGTTCCCGCGACACAAAAAGCATTGCAGCGCGCGAATTTGAAAATTGACGACATTCGTTTGATTGAACTCAACGAAGCGTTCGCCGTGCAAGCGCTCGCAGTAATAAAGCACGCAAGCTTTCGTCACGAAATTACAAACGTCAACGGCGGCGCGATTGCATTGGGACATCCGCTCGGCTGCTCCGGCGCGCGTTTGATGACGACGCTGATTCACGAAATGGAACGCCGCGCGCCGAAAGAACAGCGTCCTTTTTATGGACTTGTGACGTTATGTGTTGGTGTAGGGCAAGGCGAGACGACGATTGTGGAATGGATTGGAGACTAACGAATGGCGCGTGTCTTGACTGGAAGAAAAGACCTTGACGAACTGACTACCAATGTTCGCAAAGCGGCGGCGTTGAAAGCCGCGTTGGAACTCGATGTGTTTTCGCGCATCGCCGAAGGAAATTTTTCATTGCCTGCATTCGCGCGCGTCACGGGATTCAACGAACGCGCGGCGCGTTTGCTTTTGGACGCGTTGGCGAATATGGGCTATCTCGCGCGCACCGATTTTGAATACACGTTGTCGCCGTCCGCCGAAACCTTTTTGGTCAAAGGCAAAAAAGAATATCTCGGCGATGTGCTGCTCGCGCAGTGGGCGTGGGAGGCACGCAGCAATACGGCGCGCGCGGTCCGTTCCAATAAACCACTGAACGCGTGGCTCGAAAAGAATCGCGAATTGCCGCGCGCGTTGTCAACGTGGTACGACCCCGAAGCGGCGCGCCAAGAATTTGTGTCGGCGTGGGACGAAATCGCCTTCGAGTTTCAACCGAATGCGCAATTACAAATCGTCGCGTTTGGCATCGAGGCGGGCTTACGCGCTCTGACGCTATTGCAAAAATTTTCGCGCGCGAAAGTTTTGGTGTTGGACCACAGTGCGCAATTCGCGCGTTTGCGTCCGAATGTCGAAGCGTTGCAATTGCAAAAACGCGTCGAGTATCAAGAGGGCGAATGGTTGACTGCGCTGCCGACGGATACGTACGATATTGTGGTGGTCGACACCATCACGGAAACGCACAGCATCGAAGAAAATATCGGTATTTTGCACAACGCACACGAGTCGCTCAAGATGGGCGGATGGATTGTGCTGCGCGCGGCGATGGAAGAAGATGACCGTCGCGGACCGGGGATGGTTCCGTTGTGGGGGTTGGATGTTTTGTTGGGCAGTGTGGACGCCGACGTGTACACGCGCACCGAGTATCGCGGCATGTTGGAAGCGTCGGGCTTTTTTAAAGTGGAGCCCGTCGGTGAACGTTTGAACGTATGGACCGCGCGCCGCTTACCGCCGCCGCCGCCCGCACCGGCAGTGGACACCCTCGCGCCGGATTTTATTCCCGCACCCGAAGTCCTGAATTGAAAGATTGATACGCCCGCTCAGAAAGTGAAACTCTACCGCAGCTTGTTTCGGTAGAGTTTTTGTTTTAGGGCAGAAGCAGCGGCAATGTTTCCGCGCGATTGGATTGGATTGCGCGAATGGGTGGTGTCGTCGCGGCGTGAGTGCCGCCGCGAATGGGCAGGGGGTTTGTGGGCGCGTAGATTGCCTCGTGGAATTTGTTACCGGGCTTGCGCGCTACCGCAAACACCGGCAGCGCTTTGCCATTTACAATTGAAGTCGAAATGTAATCGCCGACCATATATCCAAGTGTCGTTTGCGGCAGCCATGCAATTTTCATTGGTCCCGCGAGTAACTTGGGCGCCGACCAGGTTGCTCCGCCGTTTGTCGAAGAAACATAACCGACATTCAATTCACACGTTTCAAAATTGCAAGCTGAATTTTCGTAATAATAGTACGTCAATGCGAGGTGTGCGTTTGCTCCGGAGGTGCTTGGGTCGGCGGCGACGCCGGGAATAAAAAAATCTGACCGTTTGCGTTTGGGGGCGAGGGGAATGCGTTTGACTGCAGTCCAATGGATGCCATCCGTCGTCGTTGTCAGCACCAGATCGTTCGCGCGACACTCTTTGATAAAACGGCAGTCTTGCCAGACGAGATAAATTGTGCCGCCGCCATCCATTGCGGCAGAAGGTAAAAGCAGTGCTCGTAAATTGGCAGCAACAAAATGAAAGTCTGTTGTCGTTATGAGTTGCGGCGCGCTCCAACTCGCGCCCCCATCCGTTGAAACGACCGAGTACATCCAAGAATAAGCTCGCGTGTATGGTACGACCACTGTGCCGTTCGGCAAAACAAGCGGCTGAACCCCCAAGCCAATTGTATTTGGTACCCCGACCGTATTCCACGTTGCGCCGCCGTCTGACGAAACGCTCACATAAATCGAGCCGCCGCTGCCATCCCACGCCGCGTAACAATTCCCAAAGTATGGACTGGTCGCGGTGTTGTCACACACAATCCACGTTTTGTCATTTCCAAACTCAAAGCCATCCACTGTGATGGGGTCTTGCCAGACGATGCCGCCATCGAACGAACGAGAAACAACCACATTCTGTTTCGCGTTCCCAATACCCAACGCGAGAATGAACCAAGTGTCATGTTTGGCATCGTACGCGACAGAGGGGTCGCTAATGCGCGCGAGCGAACCGCCGGCATAAATCGTCGTGTTTGGCAAAGAGCCATGTGTCCAGGTTGCGCCTTGGTCGGCTGTGGTCGCCCAACCAATGTTGGACGCGCCACCGTCATAAAACCGTCCCGTTTGAAACGCGGCAATGGTGGTGTTGCCATGTGAAAACGAATCAGGTTCGACTTGCGTGCGGTGTTGACTGGATGTGTTGGTATATGGGTCGCTGCTGAGGCGCGTCAACGCACGCGCCGCGTGCGTTGCGTCACTTGCGAGCGCGAGTGCAATAACGACGAAAGCCAAAAAAAGGCGGTACACTTTAATCATCGGTCAAGTTCCTTCGAGTGTTCGAGACGGTCTTGCAAAATAATCTCCAACGCGTTCAAGTCACCGAACCAACGTTCGACGCGAATGCCCGCGCGTTTCAATTGTGCTTCATCTTCTAAACTTACTTGCGTCGTGTCGCCGATGATGGTGACTCGTTCGGCATGCAGCGCATCATTCAGAGAAAAACCAAACGCGAGTTTGTGACGCGTGAGCAAATTGCGCGTGAGAATGAGACGCTGCCACTTGGTGCTGCCGTGCGCGCCAAAAAAAACATAATGCCGCAACGGACGACGCGGTGGAGGGGGGGGGGCAGCGCGGCGTGGTGTTTCGGAGGGCGCGGGTGCAATGTTTTGCGCGGAGGGGGGGGGGGGAATGTTCGCGTCGCGCGTGAATGGCGGAATGGCGATGATTGCATCCAACGTTTGTTGTCGAATCCCCGTTGTCGCACTGAACCACGCGTCGGCTTCCGCGCCGTACAGAATCCACGGACAAAACGCGTACACAAAATCCGGCAGCGGCGCACCGTTTGGCAATTTATTCGCGCGGAACATTTCAAGCAATGTCGCGTGATATTTTGCATGATGCGCGTCGTCAATTTTTGGATAACGCGCGTCGGACGCATTCCCGTACTGCCAGCCACATTCGCCCGCGATGAACGGTGGCACGAATCCAAGTTCGCGCTCAAACACCGGCGCAAATTCCAAAAATTGTAAAACCGTTTCAGGGTCGTCGTTCAATGTTGCGCCGGGATGGTCGCGCTGATTCAATTCATCATACGGATAATCGGGCGGATGATTCGCACCGTATGGATGTGGACAGAACCACATCCGTTCAATGACACTCTGCGCGTTGAGCAGTTTCAATTCGCGCAATACGGCTTGCAATTCTTCGACGTGCAAAACTTGAAGTCCGGGCAGACCATCGGCGGCAACCACACGCGCCGCGTGTTCACACCAACGCGCCGTGAACGCGCGCGGTTTTGGCACACCGTCGCGCCATTCATGCGCTGACGATGGCTCGTTGAAAATTTGTATATAAGCGGGCAGATTCATCGAACGCAACAATTGCGCGTAGCGCGCGAAATCAATCACGTTCTCGTCAATCGTGCAGAGCCAACGCGCAATCGGCATGATGCCGCGCCGCGCCGTTTCATACGCGGCGCGCGCCAAATCTTGTTCGTCGCGATGGGGAATCAAACACCACGTCGCGCGCAATTGTTCGAGCGCGGGCATGTAACGTTCGAGCGTTGACGCGGAAAGGTCAAAGCCCAAATGGATGCCGATACCATTGTCGCGGGGAGGGCGAGGGAAAATCATCGCGTATCGCGTATGGCAAATCGCGTATCGCTCATCGTCTTTGCGATACGCGATACGCGATTTGCGATTAGCGAGGGATTATCAATTTCTGCCCCGCGCGAATTTTGTTGCGGTCCTCGATGTTGTTCGCTGCAAGGAGCGCGTCAACGGTTGTGCCGAATTTTTTTGCAATGCCCCACAACGTCTCACCTTGTTGAATCGTGTATGTGATGGAAGGCGACGGTTGTGTTGGTTCAACCGGCGGCTCAAGTACGGGCAGCGGTTCCGGTTCGGATGGAACGTTAACCTCTAAATCGGGCAGTGGCTGTGTAACGTTTGGGTCGGTAAGGATGGGCGATGGTGTTTCAATCGCGGGCGGCAAACCCACATCAATCGGTTCTGTCACAATGGGTGCTTCGGTTTCATCCCAACTAAACTTGCGCGTGAATGTTGGAATGGAAGCCACAGCATCAATCGTGCCTTGTTTCGTCCCGAGCGGACCGAACCACCACGAATCGGCTTGCCCGTCCGCTTGAATCCACGCGGTGCAGCAAAACAATTCGTCCATCAACGGCGTGCCGTCGGACAATTTTCCGGTGCGAAACCATTCAAACATCTCGCGCGTGTACTGCGCGTGAAATTCATCGGGCAATTTTGGATAACGCAAATCTTCTTCGGTCTGCCACTGCCAGCCGCCTTCGCCGCCAATCATGGGCAAACAAAATCCGAGCGAATCGGTCATCCATTTTTTGAATGTGACCACGCGCAGCACTGTTGTATCATCTTCAAAAACCGTATCGCCGGGATTTGCATTGTCGCGGCGCAAAATATTCAATTCATCGAACGGCATCGAAAATTTATATTTCCCGTATTCTTCTTCCGTACACAAAATCCCTTTTTGATTCACGTCATCATACGGATAGGTCGGCGGATGATTGCTGCCGTAATTGTGTACGCAAAACCATGCTTTGCTCCAGAGTTCATTTTGCGCGCCGCCTTCCACCGCATTGAACGCCGCGAGCCATTCGTCTTGTCCCAATACGCCGCCCATGCCCGGCATTCCGCCCGCGCCAAACACGCGCCCTGCCGCGTCCGCCCATTTCGCGCCAAACACATCAAACTTTGGGACTTCGTCGCGCCACTCGCGCGAGTCGCCCGGCTCGTTGAAAATTTGCATGTAGGCAGGGATTCCCAAATCGAGTAGGGTTTTGACGCCCGTTTCCCAATCAATAAAGGGTTTATCAATTTTGCACACGAGGCGGCAAACGGGCATGATGCCAACGTCATGCACCATGCGCGCGGCGGTACCGATTTGCTGCCAATCTTGTCCGGCAATCAACGTCCATTTCGCGTTGATGCTTTGCAGCCATTCGACTCCTTCGGAAATGTGCGGCTTGTTCGGCGTTTCGACCAAATCGAGGCGAAAGTGCAAACCGATGCCGTTGTCATTTTTCGGGCGCGGATAGTCTTGAAGTTTCATGGGCGGACTCCTTTGGGAAAAGACAGATTTGAGGAGCAATCGCAAGTGATTGCAGGAGACTAGTACGATTCTAGCATAAATAAACGTTCATGGCGCGACGATAATTTTTGCAAGCGAGACATTTTGCGAGCCGTTTGGTGCTGTGAGGGGTGAACCGTCCGCGCGGCGATAGGTGACGAGTTGCAGTGTGTATTCACCCGCCGAAAGATTTTTTGGAATCGCCAATGCGCGCTTCCAAGTGGAGGTTCCGTTTGAAATCGGCGCGTCTTGTTGCGCGAGTTTATTGCCTTGTGGGTCCACGACGCGCAACGAGTACGCATACGCGTCGCTGTTCGCGTTCCACGCAAAACGCGCGAGCGCGAGATTCGGTTTTGCGTCGGGAATGAACGCGGCATATTGAATCCGCAACGTGAGGTCAGGAGCAAACACAAGCGGCGTCAATTCAAAATCGGTCGCGTTCCCTTGCACGAAATATTCGAGACGCGTGTTCCCGAATGTTTGGTCGAGAATCATGTAATCGTTGATATATTCATTCGTCAAGCGGTCTTCTAAAATGCGTCCCTGTTTTTGATATGCCAGAATCCACGCGCGCGGATTTTGGGCGCGCAAGGTTCGAAGTTCATTGCTCATCCCATTCGCATTTTTGAGCCACGCGTCGCCGTCCACCTCATGCACCTTCAACGGCGCGCCGCGATAGTACGTTTCCAAATATCCAATCTGCCACGGATACAAGGCGTACACCAAATCATTTTCTGACGCAATCTTTTCCATCTCTTGCAGCAGCGGGCGATAATCTTCATCGGCATAACGCGGCACCGTATAAAAATCAAACAGTGATACCGCGCACAAAACGACGAGCGTCGCGCCTGCTAACATTCCTAACGGACGCTCGCGTTCATACAACGCGACAATTCCGCACGCGACGTAAATCAAAAAAAACGGTGCGGCGAACAACAACAAACGTTCGTAACGAATCGGATGAAAGGTGTACACGAGATTGACGAGAAAACCGAGCGCGAGCGGAACAAACAAGTACATGGCAGAAAGCAAATTGCGAATTGCGAATTGCGAATTGCCTTCGCCAATTTCATAATGCCGACCGGCGAAAAAACCGACGGCGGAAATGATTACAAAAACGATGGCGCCCCACGCGAGCCACGTCCATTCGCTCACGTGTCCAATCGAAAAAGCGGTCAGGTGTTGAACGAGATAGGTGAGTGGGTCGAGACGCGTGTATTGTTCGATGCCAACTTTATTTGTCACATAAACGAAAAGTTTTGGTCCGGCGTAAAACAGCCATGGCAAATACAACGCTCCGACGGCGAGCCACATTATCACCCACGCGCGCAAATCAATTTTCCACTGCGCGCGAAATTTAAGGTAGAGAACGACGGCGATTTGGGCGGCTATGAGAAAGGCGGCAAAGTATTGCGTGTAGAGCGCAAGCGTGGTGACAAGAATGTAAAGAATGATTTGCGAATTGCGAATTGCAGATTGTGAATTGAAAAGTTTCAGCTGAAGCGCTACCGACGCCAGCGCGAGCGTCGTGACGAGTCCGTACATGCGCAATTCTTGCGCGTAATAAATGTGGAGTGGGGCAAGCGCGATGAGAAACGCGGCGACGATTCCGACATACGTATTAAACAATTCGCGCGCGACGAGATACAAAAGTGGAATTGCGCTAACGCCGATAACTACAGACAACATACGCAGCGCGACATCACTGTTGCCGAACGCAGCTATCCAAAATTGCAGCAGCGCGTAATAGAGGGGAGGGTGAATGTCAATCGCTGTGCGCGCGAGCATCGTGCTGAAATCACGCGTCGCAAAAAAAACACTGTATCCTTCGTCCCACCACAACGGTTGAAAATTCAATTGGACGAGACGGAGCGCAAGTCCAAGCAGTGTGATGAGAATGAGCGCAATGCGGCGATTGAGCATAATCATAAAAAAAGGCGTCCCTGCGTCAACGCGCAATGAACGCCTTTAAAAAGAGACCTATCAGGTCTATTCAATTACTGCGTATTGGTGTACACCCAATACTGCCCGCCATTTCCAAAATTGATCGAAAGATTGTCCGAAATGGGCGAGAGGTCATCCGCCGATTTTACAAAACGCAAAACAATCGGATTGTTTCCCGCGCGCACCGCGTCGCTAACATCCAGTTCACCATTGGAGGAATTGGGACTTTCAAAACTTGCCTCCGAGCGACAATTCGAGCCGATAGAAACGTTAATGTCACCTGTGGTTACGCCAACCAGATTTTTTCCTGCGCCATCTTGGAGCAGTGCGCCGCCCTGACTAAAGAACGCAAATGTTTGTCCTGCCGCGAACGCCCGTCCATTTTTCGCATTGATGATGACTTTGTAAATGCCCTGCTGTTCACACAAATAATTGCTCGTGAATTTGACGAGAAATTTGGGCGCGGGCGGCACCGTCGGTTGCGGTGGAGAGGTCGGCTTGGGCTGCTGCACAGCCGGTTTTTTCGTCGGCGCTTTGGTGACAGGCACCGGGGACGGTTCATCCGTTGGTGCGGGTTCGTCCGTTGGTGCGGGTTCTTCGGTTGGTTCCACTTCTTCGGTCGCAGTGGCACGTGGTTTAGGTGTAAAGGTCGGGCGTACCGCGCGCCGTGTCGCTGTCTCGGTTGGATTGTTTTGCGCGACGAACGGTACCCCGCCGCACGCCGAAAACAGGGCGAGCATAACGAGCGCGCCAATGAGAACGATAAAAAACTTGTTCAAAATCTCCTCCGTGAAAAATTATAACCGTGTCAGGGCAAAAGACCAATTTCCTCTTGACGGTGGGGGCGTGCATGTGTTACCGTGCGTGCCATGAGCCGCGCCCTCGACTTGCTCCGCGCCGTGCAAAATTCTGATGGCGGTTGGGGCTACAAATCCGGCGGCATTTCTTTTGTCGAACCTACTGCCGCCGCGCTGCTTGTTCTCTCTTTAGACGCACAATCCGGTTTGCACGTTCAACGCGCGCGCGCGTTTTTGGAATCGCTTCAACGCGCGGACGGCGGGTGGGGCATCGCCGCGCTCGACGACGAGAGCGGTTGGATGACCGCATGGGCGGTCCGGGCATTAGCACACAGTGAATCTGATGCGGCACAACGCGGTGTGAATTGGCTGCTGCAAAATTCGGGCATTCGCGTCACCGACCCACACCAAATCCAAGGCGTCAAAAAAGTTTTGAACATTGACCCGACGATTACGGGTTGGGCATGGCAACCGGGCGATGCCGCGTGGATTTTCCCGACTGCCTTGTCATTGCTGGCGTTGCATGAAATGAATGTGCGCGAACATCCGCGTGTGCGCGAAGGCATTCAATATCTGCTGGACCGCGCAATTGCGACAGGCGGGTGGAATATCGGCAATCCTTTCATGGTGACAGGCAACATGCCGCCGACAGTGGAAAATACGACGCTCGCCTTGATTGCGCTGCACGCGTTTGGAATCGAAAACCAAATCACACTGCGCGGGCAAAAAATTCTCGCGCAAGAAAATTTCACCAACACCGCGTTTGAATGGGCGTGGCGCGCGCTGTACTGGAAACAAATTGACGCGCCGCTCGAACGGGCGCGTGAGGCACTAGAAAAATTACAACGCGCCGACGGCAGTTTCGATGGCAATGTTTTTACAACAGCATTGGCAGCGATGACGTTTGATGTTTAGCGGATGGCGGATAGCCGATGGCAAATTTCGAATTGCGCATCGCAGATTGCAAAACGAAAAGCGAAAAGCAAAAATCAAAAATCGAAAATCGAAAATCGAAAATCGAAAATCGAAAATGAATTCCAATATCTCTCGTCGCACTCTTTTCCGCCTCGCGTTAGGTGGCAGCATTCTTGCGGGTGGCGCGGTTATTTACAAACAAACAGAAGCAGTCGGTTTTGACAAATGGCTGCGCTGGATGATGCGCGGGCAGACAGCGCGTTTTGCACCCCCCGCGCGCGTCGCACTTGCGGCAGTTCCCTCGTACGACACGAATATGTTGCAAGCAATTCGCGATATTTGGCGCAACGCAAACGCGCCGAATTTGGAAAATGCGCGCGTGGTCTTGAAACCGAATTTGGTGGACTCGATTCCCGAACGTCCGTGTTTTACCAAACCGCATGTGACGGAAGCGTTGATTCAATTCTTGCGCGATGAAGTGCAAGTGAAATCCGTCGTCGTGGCGGAAGGAATGACGTTTCGCCGTGACCCGCACGCGATGTTGATTGAAACAGGTTATCGTGAAATGTTGGAACGTCAGCGCGTCGAGTTTGTGGATTTGAATTATGATGACCTTGTAAAAATTCCACTGCGCGGCGGTTACGCGAATATGGATTCTTTGTTCATGGCGCGCACGGTGGCGGAAGCGGACGCATTGATTTCCATTCCCAAATTGAAAACCCATCACTGGACAAAAATTTCGGGCAGCATCAAAAATTTGTTTGGCATCGTCCCCGGTGCGAAATACGGTTTTCCCAAAAACACGCTGCACATACAAGGCATTGACGCGTTTCTCGCAGAACTCTTGGATTCTTTGCCGACGCCGAAACGATTCGCACTCGTTGATGGCATCGTCGGTTTGCAAGGAGATGGTCCATTGTTTGGCACGCCGGTTTCGAGCGGCGCGTTGATTGGCGGACAAGATTTTCTCGCGGTGGATGCGACTTGTACGCGCTTGATGGGCTTTGACCCTGCGACGATTGAGATTCTCGCCTTTATGGCGTGGGCAGGACTGGGACACCTTGACGCGACCAAAATTGAATTGCGCGGCGCGTCATTGGATGCACTACGAAAAAATTACGAACCCGCGCCGCGCGTTTGAACGAATAGACTTAGTTATGAAAATTTCTCTGCGTCAACTCGTGACGGCATTCGTCGTGATTTTATGGATGTTTGTGGTTGTCCTGCCGTACTATCTTTTTCATCGCCCGTTCGATGTGGCGAATGTGGTCGGCGTGGCAAGTACGCTTGGAGATGTGGCGGTTGTTGCGCTGCTGCTGGTGTTGGCTGCCGCGCTCGGAAGATTTTTTCTGCGCTCGTTCACGTTTGAAACGGTGTTGGAAGCATTGGTGATTCAAACGGGCGTTGGTTATGCGATTATCGCGTTTGTCATTTACGCGCTCGGCTTTGTCGGCTTGATACAGCCGATTGTTTTTTGGATATTGCTGGTGTTGAGTTTGGCGCTGCTCTTTCGCACTGTGCGGGCGGTGTTGCAGCAAGTGCGTTTGGTGGAATTGCCGCGCGTCACACGCGGCGAATACCTCTTGACAATTTTTATCTGCGTGACGCTTGGCATTGCGCTAGTGTTTTCACTCATGCCGCCGACAGGTTGGGACGGGATTCAATATCATCTCGTCTTTCCAAAACTTGCGTTGCAGCAAGGCAGATTTTCACCCCCCCCCGATAATTTGTCGTTGAGCAATCCGTCGCTTGTGGAATTGTTGTTTCTCGCAGCAATGGGTTTGAAAAGTGATTCCGCCGCCCAGGTGATTCATTGGAGTTATTTGGTTTTGACGCTCGGCGCGGTATTGGTGTTTGCCGGGCGTTATTTTACGTGGCGGATGGGTTGGCTCGCGGCGGCAATTCTCATCGCGGTCCCTTCGGTGTTGTTGATTTCAACATGGGCGTACAACGACGCCGCGTTGATGTTGTACACACTCACGGCACTGTTTTGGACCCTGCGCGCTATCGAAACAAAACGTGCGCGCGATTTTATTTTGGCAGGAATTTTGGCGGGCTGCGCGCTCGGCGAAAAATACACCGCCGGATTCGTTGCGCTTGCGCTCGGCGCAATTGTTTTGTTTCAAAATGGTTGGCGTGTGCCGACGTTGCACGCATTGCGAAATGCGCTTTTGTTAGGGCTTGTCGCGTTGGCATTGGGACTGCCGTGGTACGTGCGCAATTATTTTTTTGTCGGCAATCCGATGTATCCGTTTGTGTTTGGCGGATTGTATTGGGACGCGTGGCGCACGGCATGGTACTCGCGTTTTGGCACGGGATTAGTAAATGAGCCACTGCAATTGCTGTTGGTGCCGTACACCATGACGGTGCAAGGATTTCAAGGCGGCGATTTTGACGCGACGATTGGTGCGCTCTTGCTTGCGTTACTGCCGTTCAATGTTTTGAAACGCGTGGCGGCGCGCAACAAATTTGTTTTGCGCGCAATGTGGTTTCTCAGCGCGGTGTTGTTTGCGTTTTGGCTGCTCGGTGTCGCACAATCAAAATTGTTATGGCAAACGCGTTTGTTATTTCCCGTGTTTCCGTTGTTTGCGCTGCTCGCGGCGGAAGGATGGAGTCGCTTGACGCAAATTCAAATCCCTAATTTTTCCGCGCAACGGTTTGCATTGCTTGTGATTGCGCTGGCGTTCGGCTTGAATCTTGCAAGCAACGTGTTGGCGACTGTGCGCGCCAATCCATTCCAGATGTTGTTGGGCATGGAGACGCGTGAGGAATATCTGACGCGCAATCTGGGCGCACATTTTATTTTGGCGCGATGGCTCGATGCGAATTTGCCACGCGACGCGCGTATCGTTTCACTGTGGGAACCGCGCGCATATTACATTGAACGCGCGATAGAGCCGGACGCGATTCTGGACCGCTTGGCGCATTTGCATTTTTTGCATCGCGGCGATTCCGACGCCATTGCGGCAGAATGGCGGCGTGAAGGATTCACACACATTTTATTGTTTCGCCAAGGATTGAGTGGAATGCTGCAATCCGGTTACGACCCGATTGGCGCGGGTGAAATGGAAACGTTGCGGGCACTCGAAGAAAAACATTTGCGCCCGCTCTATGACGACGCACGTTTGAATTTGACGGTTCAGGACGGCAAGCCCGCGTTATCGGATGCTGAACGCAAACCCTACGCGGTGTACGAAATTATCAAGTGAAATGAATCCGATACACATAGAACGCGCGCCATCGGGTATTAGTCGTTGGTGGTCAACGAGCATCGTGCTGCTGTTGGCGCTGCTGTTGTATGGCGCGCTCGCGTTTGGAATCTACAACGGACTAACGCGCAACGCGCTCGGCGCGAATGATTTTTATTCGCGGTGGATGGGTGCGCGGGCTTTGTTCTTGAACGGGCAAAATCCATACAGTGACGCGGTGACGCGCGAGATTCAAATTGGGATGTATGGACGACTTGCGCGCCCCGATGAGGACCAAGTTGCGTTTGCGTATCCACTGTACGCCGCGTATATCGCCGCACCGTTGGTCTGGTTTTCGTACGCTATCGCGCAAGCGTTGTGGATGGCGTTGTTGATTATGGGTGTGGTCGCGGGGGCGTTGGCATTGGCGCGTGTGAATCGCAGCGCGCTCTCGCCGATTGCGCTCGCCGTAATTGTATTGGGTGCGTTATTTTTTTATCCGTCGGTGCGCGGAATTTTCTTGGGACAATACGCGTTATTTTCGTTTGCGTGTGTTGCATTGGCGGGGCTTGGCATCGCAACAAACCATGCGACAACGGCGGGAATTTTGTTGGCACTCGCGTCGGTCAAACCACAGCCGGTTATTTTTTTACTGCCGGTGATTTTGTTTTGGGCATGGTGGAATGGAGAACGTCGCGTGGTGTGGAGTGCGCTGCTCACATTGGGCGGTTTGATTGGTTCATCTTTTTTATTGGCGCCAACATGGTTCACGGATTTTTTGAATGGCTTGCGAAATTACTCGCAGTACGCACCCGTCGGTCCGCCGCTGGAAACTTTTTTCAAATTGATTTTGCCCGGTTCGCTCGCGCCAGTTTTTTTCCCGGTTTGCAGCGCGCTGTTGGTGGGCGGAATGCTTTGGCTGGTGTGGCGCAACCGCGCGCAGAGATGGCACGAATTTCAATTCACACTCGGCGTCGTTGCAGTCGTCACCACGTTAATTGCCGGACGCATCGGAACGCCCGACCAAGTGCTGCTGCTGTTTTTTTGGATGGCTGCCTTCGCCGCGTGGGGCTCGCAGAAAAAAATTTTTCCCATTGCAGTTTGTGTTTTGATTTTGCTCGTTGCGCCGTGGTTCGCGTTTTTGAATTTGCTTCAAGGAAACCAAGAAGCGATTGTGGTAACGACGCTATTGCCCATGTTCACGCTGGTCATTTCGTTCGGTATGGTGTTTGACGCTTTGCAAAAACAAAGGTTTGCGCAATGAAATGGTTTGAATGGAAAGATGCGCGCGTCCTCGCCATTTTTTTGCTCGCGTTCGCGCTGCGCCTCGTGACAATTGAAACGCGCCCGTTGTGGTACGATGACGCGTTCAGTGTGTTTCTGTCCGAGCGCGGACTTGCGGCGATTGCGTCAGGAACGGCGGCGGATACGATGCCGCCGGGGTATTATGCGTTGTTATCGTTGTGGATGAATGGGTTTGGACAAACGCCGTTGGCGTTGCGAATGTTGTCGGTGAGTTTGTCCATGTTGGGAATTGCATTGGTGTATGTGATTGCAAGACGCGCGTTTGGTGCGACAGCGGGGCATTGGGCGATGCTGCTCGCGGCGTTAATGCCGTTTCAAATTTATCACGCGCAAGAATTGCGCATGTACACGTTGCTCGCGTTGGGCGGGTTGATCTATGTGTATGGTGTGATGCTGCTTGCAGTCCCAAAGGATTTGCGCGCGGAACGTGTGGCAACGCGCGCACACACCGAAAACTATTTACCTTTTATCCAATGGCGCGCGTGGTCGTTTGTTGCCCTTGGAACAATCATTGCGTTGTACGCGCACAATCTCGCGTTCGTCACCTTGCTCGCCGGAAACATATTCTTCTTGCTCACCCGCGCGTGGCGCAAACAAGGGCAATTGATTTTGGCGCAAGTTTGTGGCGCGCTTTTTTTTACCCCGTGGCTGGTTTATGTGCCAACGCAGCTGGAAAAAATTCAACGCGCGTTTTGGACGCCGCAGCCCAGTTTGCTCCAAGTCGTGCAAATGGTATTGGAATTTACGACGCTTTTGCCGCTGCCCCCGCTTTTCATTGCGCTGGCGTTGACGCTTTCGATTCTGATTTTGGTCATTGCGATATGGCAGGTCATCAAATGCGGGCGCCGCAAAACATTTCCTGCGCTCGGTGTCCTGGTTGCATTCGCGCTTGTCCCGCCGATTCTCTTGTTCCTTGTTTCGTACTTGATTCGTCCGGTCTTTGTCTCGCGCGGCGCGATTGTTTCGGCATTGGTGTACGCGATGTTAGTCGGTGCAGTTGCTTCGAGCGCACCGCGCATGTTGCAGAGGGCGCTGCTCGTTTTGACAATTTTGTTGTATGGCGCGCTGCTGCCATTTTATTATTCTGCGTACGGCGAATGGCGACGCGCGCCGTACGCGAACGCGGACGCGTTTTTGCGCGAACAATGGCGCGCAGGCGATGTGATTCTGCACGATAACAAACTCACGTTTTTTCCAATGTATTATTACGATCGCGCGCTTCCCCAAGTCTTTCTCGCCGACCCGCCGCAATCGGACAATGATACGTTTGCGCTCGCTTCGCAACAGGCGATGGAGTCGTATCCGACAGAGTTTCAAAACGCCGTCGGTGGAAAAACGCGCGTGTGGTTTGTGATTTATCAAACGGCGCTGGACGAAGCGAATGCGGCGAATGTTCCACATGCGAATCTCGCGCGACTCGACGATTCATTTCAACGCGTTCAAGAAAACCAATACGGTGATGTTCGCCTCTTTCTCTACACAATTCGCTAAACGTCTGCGCGCACTCGACCCCGCGTGGCGTTGGGCAGTTGGCGTGTTTGTAGTCGCGCGCGTGTTATATACGTTATGGGGAATGGTTGTGCTGCTTTTCGTGCCGAACGTTCTCCAAAATTTGGACTTGTTTGGCGTTCCTATCGTCGCGTATTTTGATGTTGCGACAAGTGAACGTTACGCGTACTCGCGTCAAATGGATGACCGCGTGTTAACGTTTCGTGCGAACGACGACGCGACGATGACGGACGATGCAACGTCAAGTGTCTGGTCACTGCGCGAGGGTATGGCTGTGCGTGGCGCGTTGACGGGAACAAAGTTGGGAATGGCAGAGTACACGGCTCTAGAAATTTTTCCCTATCATGGTGTTGCCCCCGCGCAGAATCCTTTGCTTGCCATTTGGCAGCGTTTTGATACGAATTGGTTTTTGAAAATCGCGCAGCGCGGCTATTCGTCCGACGATGGCAGTGTGGTCTATTTTCCGTTGTATCCATTTTTGATTCGTATGCTTGGTGCTGTGTTGTTGGGTAATGATTTGCTTGCCGCGCTCGTAATTTCCAATTTGTCGTTGCTTGGCGTCTTGGTTCTGCTGTATCAATTCGCACGCGAATTGTATGGCGAAGCGGCAGCGCGGCGCGCGGTCGTGTATCTCGTAATGTTTCCCACTGCATTTTTTTTCTTGGCTGCATATACGGAATCATTGTTTCTCGTTTTGGCGTTGGCGAGCTTGTATGCGGCGCGGAAAAATCATTTTGTGTGGGCGAGTGTTTGCGCGGCATTGGCGGCTTTGACGCGTTTGCAAGGAATCTTGTTGGTGCTTCCACTCGCGTACATGGTGTGGAAACAATTCGGCGCGCGGAAATTTACATTGAGCCGCGAACTGATTTTTCAGTTTGCCCCGCTGGCGTTGGTTCTGCTGGCATCGTTCGGGTTTTTGGCGTTCACGAATCTCGCGTTGATTTCGAGTTATGAAGGCGAATTGCACGCGCGCTTTGTTTTTCCGTGGGACAATGTTTGGGCGGCGGTCCTGCTGGTGGTACAGGGACACGCGGGCATTGCCGATATTGCGAATCTGGTTGTGACCGTTTTGTTTGGCGCGCTGTGCGTGGTCGTTTGGAAAACCATGCCGCGCGAACTCGCGCTGTACGCGCTGTTGATGTTCCTTGCGCCGCTGTTTCGAATGACGACAGCGCAACCATTGGTGAGTATGACGCGGTATGTGCTGGTGCTGTTTCCAATCTTTATGATGTGGGGCGCGTGGGGAAAAAATCGTTGGGTGGAACGCGCGATTGTGTACATTTGCGCGCCGTTGAATTTATATTTCACCGCGCAATTTTTTATATGGGGGTGGATTGCGTGAACCAAGTTATGGAAGCGGTGAACATGAAACGTGATTACGTCGCGCGCCGCGAATGGATTCTCGCAGTAGTGTTGTCATGCGGGATGAGTGGATTGCTCCAAATTCCATATCTGCTTGGCTATTTGACTGCGCGCGTCGGCACCGCGTATTCGGGCTTGTTGGTGCATATCAGCGATGCGACATATCTCGTGGCGATTCAGTTGGGGATGCAGGGCGAATGGTTGTATCGGATTCGCTTTACAAGTGAGCCGCACGCGGGCGCGTTCTTGTACACGTTTTATCTCGCGTTGGGACATCTTGCGCGGCTGTTGAACCTCGACGCGGTGACGATGTGGCATCTGTCGCTTGGCGTGACGAGTTTTATTTTGTTCTTGATAGTTTTTGGATTCATTGCGTATTTTATTCCGCATCCAAATTGGCGGCTCGTCGCGTTTTTAATCGCGCTGTTTGGTGCGGGCTATGATGTTTTTCCAATTCCGTTCGAGACGGTGGCGCCGACAAGTGGCGTGCCGTTAGACTTGAGAATGCCGGAAGCGCATCTGTTTTATTCTGCGCTCACATATCCGCACTATAGCGCGGCGATTGCTTTGATTCTCGTTTCGTTTTGGTGCGCGCTGCGCGGGATGTTGGAAAACATCTCATCCACGCGTTGGATTGGCTTGCTGTGTGTGGGTGCGCTCGCGAGCGTTGGCGTCGCAATGGTGTATCCGTTTTTGGTGTTACTGACCGCGAGCGTGTTGAGCGCGTTTTATTTGTTTCTCGCGTGGCGCAAGCGAAAAATTTTGTGGCGTGCCGGTATTTTTTTGGTCTTGATGTTTGTACCGGTGGCGCCGCTCTTGCTCTATTATCTCAATGTGTTGGCGACGAATCCGGTCATTCGCGCTTGGAACGAACAGGTCCAAACACTTTCGCCGAATCCGCTTCATTACCTTTTGACATACGGCATCTATCTCGCGCTAGCGCTTTGGAATTTGTGGCGTGTGGGTTTCGGAAACGAGAATGCGGAACGCCTCGCGTTTTTGTGGATTTGGCTTGGCATCGTTGCGCTATTGCTGTACGCGCCGTTGAACGCGCAGCGTCGTTTTGTCGAAGGGGTACATGTGCCGTTGGCAATTCTGGCGACGATTGGATTGTACGAAACAGCATTGCCGCGTTTGGCGCGCGCACATTGGTTTCAAAACTTGGCGCGGCGTCCGCATTACAGTGTCGCGGGTTTGAAAAATTTTTTTGCTGCTATTTTCTTTGGCGCGGTTGCATTTAGCAGCGTGTTTTTGTATCTCAGCGCGCTGTTGATGCTGACAGTGCAGCAGCCGGATCAACTGTTTCGTCCGCAAGGCGAAATCGCCGCGATGGCTTGGTTAAAAAAGAATGCGGACCGCGAGGCGTTGGTGCTGTCGAGTTACGCGTCGGGCGCGTGGCTACCGTATCGCGCCGAAACGCGCGCGTACATCGGACAGTATTACGAGACGAATCATTTTGCGGACAAGTTCAAACAAGTGGAAAAATTTTTCGACGCACGCACAGCGGATTCGGCGCGCGTGGATTTTTTGCGCGCGCAAAAAATAGAGTACGTGTTTTACGGGAACGCCGAGCGCGCGCTCGGCACGTTTGACCCCGCACGCGTGCCGTACTTGATGCGTCTCTTTGAGAACGCGGACGCGCAGGTGTATGCCGTTCAAGTGCCGTAGGCAAGTTTCCTTGAGCCACGGATGCACCAACAGACAATGAAATGACAAAGGTACGCCAAATCTGAATTTTGGCGTGCGTTTTCAGGAGGCGAATAAATGACTCGCATGTTGCGATTCGTCGTGATAGGTACGGCAGCATTGACCTTGTTGGTGGGCATCCTTTTGCTGTCCATTGGCGCGCGTGTGTTCGGTGACGTTTCTTTGTTTGAAGATTCGCCGCGTATCATAATTCTTGGCATTGTATTGTTGGTGGTTGGCGGCGGCGCGTTGTTGTGGGCATTGCTGCGACGCGGCACGTCCGCGACGAGTCAAGAGCTTGTGCGCGCGCGTTTGACAGACGCATTGACGGAATGGAACACGCGCGATGATGCTTTGACAGTGCGCCAACGTGCCATAGCGTTGGTGTTGGTGAGTGTGGCGAGTTTGTTTTTTGAATTGGTGTTGATTCGCTGGCTCGGCGCGGAAATCAAAGTGTTTGCGTTTCTCAAGAATGTTGTCCTCATCGGCGCGTTTTTGGGATTGGGACTCGGTTTTTTTCTGGCGCCGCGTCGCGTGGGCTTGCTGCCGTTGTTTTTACCCGCGAGCGCGCTGTTGTTGTTGACCGTCGCGTTGGGTTCGGCGAGCGGATTGTTGACGCGCACGATATTGCCGGGCGACGAATTGGTTTTGGTCGGCATCAGTTTTCAAATGCAAGCGGTGCCGCTGCTGTTGCGTGCAATCAGTTGGATTCCGTACTATGGATTGACCCTTTTTTATTTTCTGGGCGTTGTCCTATTGTTTATTCCCCTTGGACAGTACACGGGAAAATGTATGCGCGCCTTTGCTCCGATTCCCGCGTATTTGATGAATCTCGTCGGCGCGCTCACCGGCACGCTTTTGTTTGCCATCGTTTCGTTCGCATGGCTTCCGCCGTTCGTTTGGTTTATTCTGGTCGCGGGGTTGAGTCTCCCGTTGGCGCGTGTGTTTCCGAAATGGTTGTGGCGCGCGAATCTGGTTGCCGCACTTGCCTTGGTGTTGATGTCAAGTTTTTCGTGGGATGTTGTGTGGTCGCCGTACAACAAGCTTGCGGTGAGACCATTGTACGGAAAGGATGTGCAGGGCAATGAATTTCAGTGGGGCTATCAGCTGGGCGTCGGCGAATACTATTATCAGGACCTGTTGGATTTGTCCGACGCATTTTTCGCGCAGCATCCAAACACCTCGCCCGAGTTTCGGTATTCCGAATACCAAGTCCCGTACGCGTTCGCCCAACCCGAACGGGTATTGATTTTGGGCGCAGGCACGGGGAATGATGTTTCTGCCGCGTTGCGTCATGGCGCGCAGCACGTGGACGCGGTGGACATTGACCCGGGGATTATTGAATTTGGGAAACGCCTGCATCCCGAACAGCCGTATGCGTCAGCGCGCGTGACGCCGCACGCAAATGATGCGCGCGCATTTTTGAAAAACAGTACCGAACAATACGATTTGGTGCTTTTTGGTTTGCTCGATTCGCAGCAAGTGTTGTCCGCGTTTGGTTCGGTGCGGCTCGATAATTTTGTGTACACGTTGGAAGGGATGCAGGACGCGTACGCGCGCGTGAGACCCAACGGCATGTTGGTTGTAACGTTTGAATTGTTTCAACCGTGGATTGGCGAACGCATTGACAAAATTTTACGCGAGGCGACCGGGCAAGCGCCGCTCATCTTGCAAGCGCATCACGGCACGGTGTTCATGGTGCGCAAGGGCAGTCCCTTTTCGGTTGACGAAATCTCCAATGGCTTGGCGCGTCTGGGCGGTGTTGTGAAACCGTTGGCGGTGGGGGAAAGTGGAATTGCTATCACGACGGATGATTGGCCCTATTTGTATCTCAGCACGCGCACGATGCCGCTCGCGTACTGGACGATTCTGCCATTGCTCGCGTTGGTGTCGGTGGTCGTCGCACGGCGCGTCATTGGTACGCAGTGGAATATCGAATGGCGGTTCTTTTGGCTCGGCGCGGCGTTTTTGTTGATGGAAGTGCGCATCATCGCCCAAGTCGCGCTGCTGTTCGGTTCGACCTGGCTCGTGAACGCGGCTGCGATTGCAGCAGTTTTGCTCATGGCAATTTTGGCGAATCTCCTGATTGCGCGTTTGCGCGTGGACGATATTCGCCCGTGGGCAATTCTTTTAATTCTCACGTTGATTGTGAGTTCCGTCTTGCCGTCGTCGCTCTTTCTAAGTTTGGGACAAGTGACGGGCGGAATTGTCGCGGCACTGCTTTTGGCGCTGCCGATATTTTTCGCGGGGATGGTGTTTTCGGGTTCCTTGCGCGGCGTCACGCGCGTCGAGAACGCAATGGCGTCGAATTTGCTCGGCGCGATTTTGGGCGGACTGATTGAATATCTTTCATTGATTTTGGGAATTGGCGCGTTGGCGTGGCTCGCGCTGCTTTTGTATGTGCTTGCTGTCTTTGCGCGCGGACGCAAATCATAACCCAATGACCTATTTACAACACTCGCAAGTCGGGACAGAATAGTGCCATTCCATCTGCAATTATTCTGCGAGGTCTTATGCGTGCCACACTCTTTCCCACCGCGTTGCGCCTCCCCTTTGTCGGAACTGTCGCGCGCGAATTTGAAACCCCACTGCGCCCGCTGCCGAGCGCGTTCAAACTTTCCATCATCATTCCCGTTTATAACGAAGAGTCCACCGTCGGCGAAGTGATTGAACGCGTCTTGGCGGTTGACCTCGGCGACATCCGCAAAGAAATTATCGTTTGCGATGACGGTTCGGTGGATGGCTCGAACGCGGTCATCGAACGCGAGCGCGCCGCTCATTCTGATTTGGTCCAAGTCCATACGTCGGTTATCAACTTGGGCAAAGGCGCGGCGGTGCGTTTTGGATTAAAGTATGCAACGGGTGATGTGTTGTTGATTCAAGACGCCGATTTGGAATTGGACCCGTCCGAGTATGTGCGCTTGCTCGAACCGCTTATCAAAGGGCGCGCCGATGTGGTGTACGGTTCGCGTTTCAAAGCGCAAAATGCCAACATTTCGACCAAGACGCGTTTGGCAAATCGCTTCCTCACCGATTTTACCAACTGGCTGTATGGCGGACATTTGACCGACATGGAAACGGCGTACAAAGTGTTTCGCCGCGAAGCGCTTGATGGGATTCGTTTGCGTCAAGTGCATTTCGATTTTGAAGCCGAAATCACGGGCAAACTTTTGCGCGCCAAACGTCGCATCGTCGAAGTCCCGGTCAAATACAATCCGCGCACGCACCTCGCCGGCAAAAAAATCTCGTGGACAGATGGCATCGAAGCGATATATACTCTGCTCAAATATCGCTATCTGGTGAAATAATCTGCGCCCGTATTTTTTTCTTGCTCTGCTCGTTCTCCTCTTTCGCCTCTTGACCGCGCTGCCCCTTGAACGCGCGGGCTACATGGACGCGTCGTACACACAGCACGTTGCAAGTAATCTTGCGCGTGGGCGCGGATTCGTCCAAGATATCGCGTGGAATTATTTAGAAGAGCCAAAGACACTTCCCGCGCCGAGCAATTTGTATTGGCTGCCTCTGCCTTCGATGTTCGCGGGAATTTCGATGGCGCTGTTTGGGATTTCGTACCGCGCCGCGCAAATTCCTTTTATCCTCCTCTCACTCATTCCGCCGCTGTTTGCGTTTGAACTCGCGCGTCGCATTTACTCACGCGATGATTACGCGTGGATGGCGGGCTTGCTCACCGCGTTCAGTGGTTTTTACACCATTTATTGGGTCAGTCCCGACAATTTCACACCGTTCGCGGTGACAGCCGATTTCGCATTGTTGTTTCTCGCGCTTGGCACCGCTCAACGCGATTGGAAAAAATTTTTCATCGCGGGAATATTTATCGGCTTGTCGCAATTGTCGCGCGCCGACGCGTTGCTGTTATTGTTCGTCGCGCCAATTTTGTATTTGCTCAATCGCAAACACTTTTCCTCATCGCCCATGTTCCCATTGGTCGCGCTTGTCGGCGGTTTCGCGCTCACTCTGTTTCCATGGCTCCTCCGCAATTATTTCACTGTCGGTTCTCTCTTTGCCCCCGGCGGAACGCGCACAGTTTTTTTGTTGAACTATGATGAATTTTTTTCGTTTGACGTTTCGCGGTTGACGTTGGAGCGTTACCTTGATTGGGGCATCGGGAATATCCTCGCTTCAAAATTTGATGCGCTCGGATTTGTGTTGCTCGTGCTGCTCTTTGGCGTGTGGCAAATTTTTCTCGCGCCGTTCGCCGCGCTCGGTTTTTGGAAACTGCGCGCGCGGGTGGAAATGCAAGCGGCATTGATTTATCTCGCGCTGCTTGTGTTGGCGATGGCGTTTGTGTTCACGTTTCCCGCGACGCACGGCAGCATGTTACATTCCGCGACGACATTGGTCGCGTTTGGCGCGGTGGCTGTGCCGCCGGGTTTGGACGCGGTGATTGTTTGGATTGGAAAATTTCGCCGCCGATGGAACATCGCGCTCGCACAACAGGTGTTTCGCGCGGGCGCCGTTGCGCTCGCACTTTTTTTTAGCTTGTATTTGTACGCGCAAGGCGTTTGGATTCCACCGAGTAAAGACGCGACGACGCCGTTGTGGAATCAACGCGACATTGAATACGCGGCAATTGACCGCGAACTCGATGCGCGCAACGTGCCGAACGATTCGCCCATTGTCACCATCGACCCGCCGTCATTCATCAATCAAACGGAACGCCGTTCGATTTATTTGCCGACGGAAAGTGTGAACGCGATTTTTGACGCGGCGCGTCAATTCGACGCGCGCTATCTTGTTTTGCAATTCGACAAACCGATGACCATGCACGCGTTGTACGAAGGACGCGCGACGATTGCTGGTTTGACGCCGCTTGCGACGACCCAAGATGCGTTAGGACGCGCGGTCACATTGTTTGAAATTCGTCGGTGATTCCAAGATGCGTTCCAATGCAAAGACTTGGCTTTCGTACGGAATTGGGATTCTCGTGGTCGTCCTGTTGTTGGGAGATGGTTGGGTGGTGCATCAGGCACTGGTGCAAACGCGCGGCACCAAGTTTGATTTTGCGCTCGTGTGGGTGGGCGCGCGCGAATGGTGGCAGCTGCGTTCCCCGTATCGTTCCGAAGTGACGCGCGAGATTCAGGAATACATTCTGGGACATCCCGCGCAGCCGGGCGAAAATGAATATCGTTTTGTGTATCCCGCGTTTGTCGCGCTGGTGATTTTTCCGTTGCCGTTCTTGCCCTTTGAACTTGCGGTGACGATTTGGTTGGTGTTGATTCAAGTCTTTCTCTTTGTCAGTGTGGGACTGTTGCTCAATGTTTTGCACTGGCGTCCGCGTCCTCCGATGTTTGCGTTTGTTATCATTAGCATTTTGGCGCTGCGTTATTTCTGGCTCAATGTTTTGCTTGCGCAAACGACAGCGTTTGTCCTTTTGCTTTTGACTGTGACCATTTGGCTCGCGCACCATCGCAAGTACGAATGGAGTGGAATTGTTTTGGCGCTGACATTGTTCAAACCGCAGTTGGCAATTTTGCCGATGGTGTTTTGGTTAGCGGCAATGTGTTTTCAAAAGCGTTGGCGCGCGCTCGCTGCGTTTTGCGGGACGATGCTTTTGTTGCTGGTGACGCCGATGGTGTATGTGCCGAATTGGCTGAGCGAATTTCTCGCGCAAATTCAGTTTTACGGAATTTACAATCAGCCGACGGCAACATGGACCCTTGTCGTTGCGACTTTCGTCGGTGCGCCCGTTTCGACACTTCTGCTCGCCTTGGGCGCGGGCGCGGCGTGTTTGTTTTTGGTATGGTATGCGCGGCAGAATGAAAAGCTCGCATTTGGTTTTGCGTGGGCGGTGACGTTGACGCTGCTGTTTGTGCCGCTCGCGTGGTCGTATGATTTTCTGGTTATGCTTTTGCCGTGGCTCGTTTGCCTCAACGCGCTGCGTCAAACCTCTCGCCCCATCGCGCGTATCGCTTTCGTTTTGCTTGCAGCATTGCCATGGTGGGTTTCAGTGATTGCGCTTGGCATGTCAGTGCAGGACGCGGAATTGTTGGATAAATGGGTTGTGCCGCTGGTGTTGCTTTTGGCGATGGGTTATTGCACATTTAAAGTCTTGCGAATAACGCGAGACAAAAAAGTGTTTAATGAATTGCGTTGACATCCGGTTTGCGTTACCCGTTGAGCGCGTTTTTATTTTTTTTCAGTTGCTTGGTTCAATCCCAAGAGATGCAAGGCAATTGCCAATCCTCGCGTTCTCGTTCGTGCTGCAAAGTTTTTGGATGATGTTTTGTGGCATAGATGTATGTGCCTTGCGTGTGTTTGCCAAGTATCCTATTTACGCTGTGTAGGTTGCATGACAGAATCCAAATACATTTTTGGCGGACCAGGACACAATGCCGTTCAAAGACCTTGATGTGTATCTCGCGGTGGCGCGCGCGTTGTTGGCGGGGCAGAATCCGTATGCGATAGCGGAAGCGTACTACCCGCTTCCTTTTTATTTTATTTTTGTTCCGCTCGCGTACTTGCCTCCCACTGCCGCGCACACTGTTTGGACTGCGGTTGAAGCGCTGTCGCTTGTGGCGATCTTGCGCGGGCGCGCAGCGTTCGCGCTATTTTTCGCGCCAGTGGTGTTGGCATTCGTAATGGGGCAAATTGATTTGCCGATGCTCGGCATGGTCGCTTTGTTGTGCGCGCGAAAATTTGACGGAATTGGTTTGGGAATTTTGATGTTGAAACCACAATTGGCGATATTTATTGTCCCCTGGCAAATTTGGCGGTGGTGGCGCGACGAACGCACACAGCTCGCGTGGTGGCTCGGCACAATAGGCGTCCTCGGCGGCGCCGCGTTTTTGGTCGAACCCGCGTGGCTGTCAAATTGGCTGATGATATCGGGGGAGCGTTTGCGCGCACCTTTGTCGCCCTCGCTATGGGGCGCGCTGTCGTGGCTGCCCGTTCCGTATTATTGGTTCGTCGGCGGTGCGTTCACCATTGGCGTTTTGATTTGGGCATATCGCCGCAATGATTTTGCACTCATCGCCATCGCGAATTTTTTGGTCAATCCTGTCATCATTTCGTATGACCTCGCGCTGTTGAGTTTGTTTGTACTGCGCGCACGCGAATGGCTGTGGGTAATTGTGGTTTCGTGGCTTGCTTTTGGCATCAGCGCGGCAGAGTTGTGGCGCGGCGAAGGACCCGCCGTACTCAACACGTTGGCGATTTTGGGAATCGTATTGTGGCGGCACGCGCCGCGCGCACGCGTTTCAATTCTCTCGCGCGCGTCCAAAATGTAGCGCGTCGAGTGTGTGATGATTGAGCGGCGGCGATGGATTTGTTTCTGACGGCGATAGGTGCGCGTGTTTTTGATATCGGCATTGCGCTCGCGTTTGGCGCGGCGAGTGTGGGCGTGGGTTGGCTCATTTTGACGCGCGCGCGATGGCAGTTCGATTCTCTTTCCGAACAAATTGTTTTTGCTTGTGGCGTCGGCGTCGGAACGTATAGTTTCGCTTTGGCGTGCATTGGTCTGATTGGATGGCTTTATCCGTTTGTACTATTTGGGTTGCTCGCGTTTGGAATAATTTGTCTCGTTATCTCACATGCGAGCTTGCGCGCAGTGTGGCACACGCATTGGCGGAATCACGAATCGTTCGCGCAGATGGACAAGATATTGTTGTGCGCGCTCGCGCTGCTGCTGATGCCGGTGTGCTTGAGCGCGTTCCTGCCTCCGACGGATACGGACGCGCAGGCGTATCATCTCGTTGCGCCCGCGTTGTTCTTGCAACAGCACGCGGTAACACCGTCGTTTCACAATATCGGCGTCAATTATCCGCAGGGCGTCCAAATTCTGTTCACGATTGCCTTGGCGGCGGGCAGTGACAGCGGCGCCCAGTGGATTCATCTTGTTTTGGCATTAATGTTGACCGTTGGAATCTACGCGCTTGCGACGCGCTATTTTTCGCGACGCGTTGGGTTGTGGGCGCTGGTGATTTTTTGGTCGTCGTCGTTGATTGGTTTGACGGCGAGCAGCGCGCTGATTGACCACGGCTTGGTCTTGTTTGAGTTTCTCGCCGTGTATAGTTTTTTGCGCTGGCGTGACGCGCACAGTACGCGTGAACTCGTGCTGGTCGGTGCGGCTTTGGGCATGGCGCTCGCGATTAAATATCTCGCGTTCGTCCCGGCGGGGATTATTGGCGTGTGGGTTACAATCGAAACCCTCCGCGCGTCGCGTTCCCCGCGCGCGATGTTTCGAAATGCCGCGCTCGTTGCAGTTATCGCCGCGCTCGTCGCCGCGCCGTGGTATCTTAGAAATTGGCTCTGGCTCGGAAATCCGGTGTATCCTTTTTTTACGGGTTACTATGGATTGAATGGCGTGATGCAAAAACCGACGGGTGCGCTCGCGGGTTTGGGCGATTGGACGGGGATGGGGATGGGCAACGACCTGAGCGCACTGTTGGCGTTTCCGTTCAATGTGTACATCCATTGGGAGCGTTTTGGCGTTGTAACCAACCGCGCGGGTCCGACATTATTTTTTTTGCTGCTGCCGCTTTATCTCTTTGTGGCTAAATCGCGCGTCCTCAATTGGTTATGGCTGCTCTGTGGTTTGATGTTCGCGGCGTGGTGGCCCCTTACGCAGAATTTGCGGTATCTCATGATTATCTTCCCTTGGCTCGCCATTATTGCGGCATACATCATTGAGGCACTGAGGCAAAAGTTTGCATTGTCACGCGTTCGTGTGTTATTGAATGGTTTGCTCGTTTCATTCTTCGTTCTGGCGTTGTTGCTCAAAGGCGGTCTTTTGCTAATGTTGAATGAAGGCGCGCTCGCGTTTTTAAGTGGGCAGATTTCGCGCGAACGTTTTCTGTCGGCAAACGTTTTGGATTATCCCGCGATGCAATTCATGAATGCACAGCTGCCGCCCGAGGCGCGCGTATTCGCGATTGGCAATAGTCGCGTGTACTATGTGAAACGCGACCTCATCCCGGACGATACGCATTTGAATTGGATTGAATTGGCGGCATTGGGCAAAACGGTAGATGGAGTTGCGGCGCGCTTGCAAATGCTCGGCGTTACACATGTGTGGCTAAGTAATGGCGAGCTCGCTTATTTTAAAACGTATTGGAATTTGCCGACGCCCTTTGAAGATTCCAACGTTCCCTTTGACGCGTTTCGCGCGCGCCATTTGACGCTGTTGTATCATGATGAAAATGATAATATCGTGTACGCATTTGCACCGTAGAAAAAAATGTATCGTAACAATCGCATCGCGCTGGTGATTCCTGCGCACAATGAAGAAAAACTCATTGTGCCGACATTGGCGAGCGTGCCGGAATTTGTGGACCGCGTGTTTGTCGTGGACGACGCGAGCACCGATAAAACGCGCGAACGCGTGCAGGCGCGCGCTACGGAAGGCTTCGACGTGCAACTCTTGTGTCACGAAACGAATCTCGGACCCGGCAGTGCCATTATCACCGGCTACAAGCGCGCGCGGGATGAGGGCTTTGATTGTGTCGTCGTCGTCGGCGGGGACAATCAGATGCCCATGGAAGAGATGCCGCGTTTTCTGGACCCGTTAATTAATGGATTCGCCGATTACACCAAAGGCAATCGTTTCATGCGGGGACGCTATGCCGTCGCGGACATTCCTTCCTCGATGCCCAAATCGCGATTGTTTGGGAACGCACTGATTTCGGCATTGACCAAGATGGCTTCGGGCTATTACAAAATTGTGGATGTGGTGGATGGCTATACGGGGATTAACCGCGACGCGCTCGAAATTATTGATTGGGATAAAGCATGGGGCGGTTACGGCTATCCGATGGATTTTTTGATTCGCTTGAACGCGCATGGGTTTCGCGTACAAGATGTGCCGCGCCGTGCGATTTATTTGCCCGGCGAGCGGCAATCGCAAATCAAGGGCTTGCGTTACGCGCTGCGCGTTTCGCCAATGCTGCTGCGCGGTTTTTTTTGGCGCTTGTGGACGAAATATATTTTGTGGAATTTTCATCCGCTCGTCTTTTTTTATTTCGCGGGTATGTTTTTGCTCGCGGCAGGTTTGGTGTTTGGCGCGTTTTTGATTTATTCGCAGTTCGCCGGTTTCGGCGTGAGCGGACCGCGCGCAATTTTGGACGCACTGCTGATTTTGACCGGACTGCAATTTTTATTGTTTGCAATGTTGTTTGATATGCAAGAAGGATTGGAATTGATGCCGATGAATCGGCGGGTGGGAGACCGCTCTCCGCGCGAGGAGGAACGCCGAGCGCGAACCTGACGCCTCGCTAATTTTTTATTGAACATGCGACGCGATTATCAAAAAGGCGATGCAGCAACCGTTGCACTCGAACAAGCATATTACGACGCGTATCAAGGATTCTATGATTCGCTCGCGGATGAGGACTATACGCGCATCCTGGCTCAATTTCCTGCACAGGCGCGCGTCGAAGCGATTCTCGAAGTGGGGTGCGGCAGCGGCGCACTCGGTTTGCGCTTGCGCGAAAAATTTAGCGCGCCCTTGAATGTGGGGCTGGATGTGTCGCACGGACTTTTGCTCAAGCATCCCTTTTTGCCCGTTTTAGGGAACGGACAATTTTTACCCTTTCCGCCGCATCAGTTTGATTTGGTCGCGGCGAGCGCGGCACTGCATCACATTCACAATTTGGAACAAACGCTGCGCGAAATTTTTCGCGTGTTAAAACCGGGGGGGCGCGTACTGTTCATCGAGCCGAATGCTGACCATCCGTATCGGCGATTGGTGGTGGACGGCGGTTTCCTACGGAAGTATTTTTTGCAGACGAGCGACGAAAGTATTTTTCCACAAGATTTAATCGCGATGTTACGCGCCATCGGTTTTCGTGACGCGCATTTTGTGTACGCTACATTTCGCAATCGTCACCCTTCGCTTTTGGGACGTACGCAATCGTTGGTCTCTGCGCTGCCAGCGCCGCGCGCATGGGAACGCTTTGTGCATCCGTGGTTCATTCTCGTCGGTGAAAAATGAGCGCGCCCTATGCCGATATTTTGCGCGCCGTCCTCGCACGCGGCGCGGCGGAAAATTATGCGGGCTATAGCAAATTCGACGCGTTGTCCTCGCCAATTGTCAACGCGCTTGCGTTTCAACGGACCCTCCCGCGTTTGGTCTGGACACAAATCGTTTCCCGTTCGCCGGTGAATTTGCGCCCACTGTTGCGCGTGCCAAAAGAGGTGAACCCCAAAGGCGTTGCGCTTTTCGCGCGCGCGAATCTCACACTGTACGAACGAACACGCGATGAAGCAGCATGTCAACGTGCGCGAGATTGTTTAGAATGGCTTGTGCAGAATGATTCACGCCGACTCGTCGCGGAACCATATCGCGGCGCGTGTTGGGGTTACAATCATGCGTGGCAAGGGTTGGGGTTTTATTTACCGCGTCATTATCCGAATTGTGTGGTTACTGTTTTTGCGGCGGATGCGTTGCTGCATGGCTATCGCGTGTTGCGCGACGAGCGCTATCTAAACACCGCGCGCAGTGCTGCCGATTTTATTTTGAATGACCTCACCGTTTTTTCGGAAACAGCGGACGAAAAATGTATGGCGTATGTGCCAAACATTCCGCGTCAATATGTGGTCATCAACAACAATGCGCTCGCGGCGGCATTTCTCGCAAAACTCGGCGCAGTAACGCATGAAACGGAATTGACGCGACAAGCCGCGAAACTGATTCGGTTTGTGGTGAATGCGCGCACGGCGTATGACGCGTGGTATTACACCACCGACCCAAATCAATCGCACATCGCGCATGACAATTATCACACCGGTGGAATTTTGGATGCGCTCTGTGAGTACGCCGACGCGATGGGCGACGCACAATACCAAGCAGTGTATGAACGCGGCTCGGCGTACTACAAGAAAAATTTGTTTTTAAAAAATGGCGCGCCGAAATGGATGAACAATCAAACGTATCCACTCGACATTCACGGCGCGGCGCAAGGCATCCTTTCATTTGCGCTGGCGGGCGATTTGGAATTTGCGCGCACGATTGCGAATTGGACGATTGAAAATTTGTACAAAGGCGACGGTAATTTTTCGTACCAAAAATTTTGGTTCTACACCAATCGTTTTACAGACATGCGCTGGTGCAACGCGTGGATGGCGCGCGCGTTGTCTGTGCTGACGCAAGTCCCATAATCACCACATTATGCCTGATAGAGCATTGCATTGTGCTGATTGCATTGTGCATTGTTCATTGACCTATGCCTTTCGGTTCTGAAATTGCGCTCTCACCCAATCTTGGGTCATTCGAAAAAACATATATCCGCCTTTTCGGTGCGCCGATTTTGGGATTACGTGTGCGCGCCCGCGCCATTTTGCCTCTGTTGAATGAAATCGGGACACCGACCAGCATCGCCGATGCAGGGAGCGGACGCGGCATTATGACGATGGCGGCGGCGCGCAAGTTTCCGACTGCACGCGTCGTTGGTTTGGACTTGAACGAAAAGCAGAACGAAATTAACAATCAAATCGCGCGCGAACTTGAAATCAAGAACGTCGAATTTCGTTCGTGGGATGTTTTGAAACTCGACGCGTTGGGGATGTTTGACGCGATTTTATCGTCGGACAATTTGGAGCATATCGAGGATGACCTCGCTTGCGCGCGCGTTTTCTATAACGCGTTGAATCCAAAGGGGCATTTGATTGTGCATGTGCCGCATCTCACACGCAATCTCTTTGGATGGCATCGCCGAAATTGGATGGACATTGAAGGACATGTGCGTCCCGGTTACACGCGGCAAGGTCTGACGGATTTGCTCACACGCGCCGGATTTCGCGTCGTGAAATGTTTTTACAATTACAATTCACTCGAAACGTTGGCGAACGATACGAGTTATGCCATCACCGGCGGACATGAACGCAATAAAATGTTGTACGCGATTTGTTTTCCATTTTTGATGGGACTCGCAAATCTCGGCGCGTTGTACAAAAACGAACGCGATGGGACAGGTCTCGTCGCGCTGGCGAAAAAAGAATAGAGTTTAGAGACTTTTCCGCGCCCCAATCTCTAATCTCGAATCTCGAATCTCCTCTTGCGTATTCTCCTCGAACTCGGTCATCCCAAACACGTCCACTTGTTTCGACCTTCGCTGCGACGCTGGTACGCGCGCGGCGATACGGTGCAAATTGTTACGCGCGACAAAGATATTACCGAAACGTTGTTGGCGCGTTACAATCTTGGCTTTATATCTCTTTCCAAACAACAGCGCGGATACAAAACGGTTCTCGAACTCGGCACGCGTTGGCTAAAATTTGCCAGAGTTATTCAAACCTTTCGTCCTGATGTTACGTTATCGGTTGCGGGCATAACCACCGCGCCGCCTTCGCGTATTTTGCGCGTGCCCAATCTCGCATTGACCGACACCGAAACGGCGGTCACGAGCAATCGCATCGCGTTTCCCTTTGCCGATTGTGTCTTGACGCCCGAATGGTTCATTGGAAATTTTGGCGCGCAGCACAAACGCTATCGCGGCTTTCACGAATGGGCGTATTTGCATCCGTCGGAATTTCAAGCCCAAGCAGAACTCGTGCGCGCGGAGGGCATTGACCCGGACAAACCGTATGCAATTGTTCGTTTGGTGCGTTGGGATGCGGCGCATGACCGCGGTGAAACAGGATTTTCGCGCGACGGTATGATTCGACTGGTGCGCGAAATGTCCAAACGAATGCGCGTGCTGATTTCTGCGGAAGGCTCGTTGCCTGCCGCGTTGCAGCCCTATGCGGCAAAATTTCACGTTGAGCGTGTGCATCACGTTCTCGCGTTCGCGCAGCTCATGATTGGGGAAAGCCCGAGCATGGCAACCGAAGCCGCGCTGTTGGGCGTGCCTGCAATTCTCGCATCGTCGTGGGCGCATCGTTGTGGCAATATGCAAGTGCTGGAAAATGGATTTGGCTTGATGCAGGTTTTTCAAAACAGTTCGGACGCGGTGCAAGCCGCGTTCGCGCGTGCGGAAAACATAAAGCAGGATTCTGATGAACGCGCGGCGCACCGCGCCGAATTGACGCGCGAACTCGAATGTGTGCCGGACGTACTCGATAAGCATTTACAAGAATTGGTCCATGCGCGTTCAAATTGAATTTTGCGGCGAGCCGTTCGACCGCGCCGCTGTCGTACACACACTGCGTCAGCTTGCCATGCGCGTCGGATGGACATTATGCGAAGGAGGCGGGGAACGGCGCATTGTTTATGTGACAACAGACACGCCGCACGCGCTAGCTGTTCATTCTAACGACCTCGTTATTCTTTCATCGTCCCAAGTGTGCGCTCATCTTGAATCTGCGCGCGCACCGATTCCGCTCACGAATCGTTTGCCGTTTGTTCATCCCGCGCAAGCTGAGCCGCGTGAAAATTTTATTGACGCGGATGTGATTGCGGGCGCGCACGCGGTGATGAATTTATGGTATGAGACACAGACGCGCGAAAAATTCAAGGATGGTTGGATTCGTTGGCGTGAGGATTGGTGGTCGAAATTTGGTTTTGTTGAACCAACGCCAATCGCCGATGAATGGCTAAATGAAATTGCGCGTGTTGCTGTACAGCTGGGCTGGATGCGCGAAATTCCGCGTGGAAATTTTCTCAACGCGCCGTTTGTCATTGTGTTGACGCATGATGTGGACTATTTACCGTCCGCGCGCGATTTTGGTTTGCCGCGTTTTATGCGCGCGCTTGTTCGTCAAGTGTGGCTGCGAAAAAATTTTCGTGACGCTGCGCGCTTGCTGTGGAATTATGCGCGTCGCTGGCGCGCGAATCCATTTTGGACGCTCAATAGTATTCAAGCGCAAGAACGGGCGCGGGGCGCGCGTTCTTCTTTTCAATTTGTGACTGCGCCGCGTCATCGCTTTGACCCGTCGTATAAAATTGCACAGCGCAAAATCGCAGATGCAATTCGAAATTTGGAGAAGGATGAATGGGAAGCAAGTTTGCATGGCAGTTATGCCTCAAGCCGCACGCCAAATCAACTCGCGCGCGAAAAGAGGGAATTGGAACAAATTGCTCAAGTTCCGGTGCGCGGGCATCGTCAGCATTATTTGAATTTTTATCCGCCGCAATTGTTTCAAGAAATCGAGCGCGCGGGATTCGCGTATGATTCGTCGGTGGGGTACAATGATGCCCTCGGCGCGCGGGCGGGAACCTGTTTTCCGTATCGTCCATACGCGTTCACACAAAAACGCGGTTATGCGTTTTGGGAAATTCCCTTTGTGGTGATGGATACAACGCTTGCGACGACCTTTCGCGATTCGGCAGCCGACGCGCTGCGACACGCGCAACAATCGCTCCAAGCTGTGATTACAGCCGGCGGCTGCGCGGGATTGCTGTGGCACGCAGAACAATCGTCGGGCGTACTCGACCCCGGTTATGACCAAGTGTATCTGCAGTTGTTGGATTGGATTCACGCGCAGGGCGGCGCAATGGTGAACGGCGGCGCGCTCTTGCAAGAATTGGACGCGCGTTGGCAAGCCACATGGGCAAACGAAACATGATGTTTGAACAATTTGGTCGCGTGCGTACGCTGTTTGGGAAATTGTGGCAGCAGCGCGCGGTCAACGTGGGTGTGCGGCTTGCTATTATATTGCTCGTGCTTGTGTGGATCGCGCGTCGTTTGGATGTAACGCAGACTACCGCGCTATTGCGCTCGCCTGAAAGCGTGCCGTTGTTTGGAATGATTGCATGTGCGCTGTTGTTTGGCATCATTGGTGGAATCAAAATCTGGACGTTACTGCGAACTATGGCGCGCGTTTCCTTGATGCGCACGATTCTCTATTTTTTTGTGGCGTCGTCTATCGGCGCATTCACGCCCGCCGCGCTCGGCGATTTTTCCCTCGCGGCATTTTTGAAGCGCGAACACGTTCCGGTGCATGAAGGTTTGGCGGTGGTGTTGGTGGACCGACTCGTTTCCGTATCGCTGTATGTTTTGGTCTTTACTCCGTTGACGCTTGCCTTTCTTGCGCCGAATGTGGTGTTGTGGTGGCTGCCGTCTCTGTTTTTGCTGTTTGGCGGATTCGCCCTTGCCGGAAACGCGTCCCCACGTCTCCGCGCGTTCGTCCGCGAAAAAGTTGTCGCGCGTTTTATCCCAACGGCATCCGAATTTTTGGCGACCACCTCGCGTCTGATGCGTCTTGAACCATTGGCGCTTTTGTTCAATATCGGTGTTGGCATAGTGCGCTGCGCAGTGAGTGGAATGGTCGTGTGGTTCGCGCTCGCGGCAGTTGGTACGCGCGCGTCGCTCTTGCCCGTGATTGCCGCGACAAATATGGTAGCGGTCATCAATTTGATTCCGCTTTCGTTTGGCGGACTGGGAGTGTATGAAGGGGGGGGGGTGCTGCTGTTTGAACAATTGGGTTTGAGTGGCGCGCCTGTGCTTGCCGCGTTTGTGCTGCAACGTTTGTACGTCATTTTTTCGTCGCTCCTTTTTGTCACCGTCGCGGCACTGTATCTGTTTTGGCAGCGGCGTCATGTGCGCGCGGCGAATGAGGCGGGAACGTTATGATTCCGCGCGTGCGTCCATCCTATTCGTTCGCGGATTTGCGCGCCGTGTTGTTTCCCACGCGCAATGCTCGAGCACAATTTGAATATGCGTTGGCGCAGCATTTTGGAATGCGCGCGGCGATTACGTTTCCGTATGGGCGCAGCGCGATTTACGGTGTCCTGCGTGCAATGAATTTACGCGGCGAAATTGTCCAGCCCGCGTACAATTGCGTGGTCGTTGCACATGCCAGCGTTTTGGCGGATGGCGTGCCTGTGTTTGTAGATTGTGAACGCGACGACCCCAATCAAGATGCGAACGCGCTGCTCGACGCGGTGAATGAAAATACGGCGGCGGTGATTCCGACGAGCATCTTTGGGCAGCCGTTTGACGCGGCAACTTTGGTCGAACACATTCGACGCAAAAATAAAAACGCGTTTGTGTTGATGGATTGCGCGCAAGCATTCACAACGCGTTGGAATGATAAATTGCTTGCGGCGCAAGGCGATGCGGCGATTCTCGCGTTTGGGATTGGGAAAGCAATGACCACGCTGTTTGGCGGCGCCGTGTTGACGAATCGCGCGGACGTGGCAGAACAAATTCGCGCGTGGCAAGCGCGCACGTTTTCACCACCAACGTTCGCGCAGAAATTGAAACAGCTCGTCTATTTTTTCGCGTCGTGGGCGGCGACGACAGAAGCAGGTACAATTCTTGCGGATGGTGTAGAACGTTCCCGCGCCATGTCGTCGGCGATGTTGAAACAATTGCGTTCGCGCGAAGCGATTCGCTTGCCCGCCACGAATCAAACGCTTCTCACGGATTACCAAGCTGCGCTGGGCATTTCGCAATTGCCGCGTCTGGAAAATTTTTTGGCGCGCCGACGCGAAATCTCGCGCGTGTACGCCCAAGCATTGCATTCGTTACAAGGCGCGCAGCTGCCACAATGGCGCGTCGGCGCGACGCACACGATTTACACCTTGCGTCTCGATGAACCCAATGCGCGCACACAAATTCTAAATGGATTGCGTCAACGCGGCGTGCAAGGCGGAACGGTTTTGGATTACGTCGTTCCGGAACTGGATTGTTATCGCGAGCGCGGTTACGCGAATGAATTTCGAAACGCGCGGGCATGGTCACAGTCCGCATTGAATTTGCCCAATCACCCGTCGCTTACCGACGCGCAAGTGAAATACTGCGCGGACGCGTTGCAGCAAACCTTGACGGTGATTCGTTCCGCCGTGTCCATTCCGCCGTTGCATGTCAACCAATCCATTTCCTGAACATTTGCGCGCGCAATATGACGCGCAGCTGTTGGATGATGCTGGGCGGCGCGTCAAAGCGAAACAATTGCAAAGTGCGTTGCAAGACGCGGGGGTATGGAATGCGCCGCGCACAATTTTGGATGTCGGCTGCGGCACGGGATTGACTCTCGCGTCGTTGGAGGCGCCACACGCGCGGCGCATCGGTTGTGATGTGCGCCGCGAACCGTTTGAAAAGGGGGGGGGGCAAAGGACAATTGAATTTGTACAAGCAGACTGCGCCAAGCTGCCGTTTGTTTCTCAAAAGTTCGATTTGGTGTTGTGTCTTGCCGTGATTGGCGAATTTCCCGATTGGCGCGCGGCAATTACAGAAATGGCGCGGTGTGTCGCGCCCGAGGGTTATTTGTATATCACCATTGCCAATAGTCCGATGTTGTTGCGTCGTTATGCCATCCAAGAAATGTTCGGCGCGCGGATTTTGGCGAGTTGGTGGAGTTATGCGCGCGCGTGCTTGCCTTTGTACGAAGTGTCTGCCGCGCAAGGGTTGGGACTTGCAGACCTGAAGCGGTGGCGCTATGTCAATGTAACGCCTCATTTGGCGCGCGCGAGTTTTGGCGGGGGACGATACGTACCGCGCGCGTGGATGGCGGCAACCGTTCCGCTTTTGGCAAGTTCGTTCGCTCACGCGTGGCAGCGCCCGCGCGAATGATTGAGCGGGTTGGTGAGGCGCGCGGCGCTTGCATTTTTCGGCACAGCGATTTAATCCGGACACGATTAAAAATTATGTGTGGTATTTGCGGCATTGCAGGTCAAAATGTAAATACTGCGATTGTAGAGGAGATGCTCCACAGCATTGCGCATCGCGGTCCTGATGGCGCGGGTATGTTCACCGACGCGGGAATTGCGATGGGAAATACGCGGCTCGCCATTATTGATTTGGTGACAGGCGACCAACCGCAAACGAACGAAGACCGCAGTGTGTGGCTCGTCTATAACGGTGAAATTTACAATCATCGCGTGCTGCGCGAGGAATTGATTGCGCGCGGACATCATTTCAAATCGCAGAGTGATACCGAAGTCGTCGTGCACGCGTACGAAGAATGGGGCGTCAATTATTTCGCCCGCTTGAATGGCATCTTTGCGTTCGCATTGTGGGACATGCGCGCGCAGCGCTTGATTTTGGTGCGCGACCAATTCGGCATCAAGCCGCTGCATTATTTTTGGGATGGCGCAACGCTGCGTTTCGGTTCCGAAATCAAAACAATTCTCCAAGACCCTGCCGTGCCGCGTCGTGTCAATTTTCAAGCCCTCCATTATTTTCTCAATTTGCGTTACATTCCCGGCGCGCAAACGTTGTTTCAAAACATTCTGCGTCTTCCGCCCGCGCATTATTTGATTTTGGAAAACAAAAGGTTGCGCGTCGAGCGATATTTTTCGCTGGCGCGTAAAACGGAAACGCGCCGAGACGAAAATTTTTATATCGAAGGCATTCAGCATCATTTGCGCCAAGCGGTGCAGAGACAATTGATGAGCGATGTGCCGCTCGGCTTGTATCTGTCCGGCGGTTTGGATTCGAGCGCATTGGTAGCGTATGCGAGTGAATTGCTCCACGAGCCGGTCAAAACGTTCACGCTCGGTTTCGATGAGCCAACGGATGAAAACGCCGATGCGCGTTTGGTTGCCGAGTATTTCAAAACGGACCATCACGAGTTAACGCTCAAGCCCGACCCGTTGCGCGAATTTCCGCGCGTCATTTGGCACGCCGAAGAACCCAAAGAAAATATCTTGCAAGGATTTTTATTGTCGCGCTTCGCGCGCGAGTCGGTCAAAGTCGCGCTGGGGGGCTTGGGAGGCGACGAATTGTTTGCGGGTTATACGCACAATCAATACATTTATCCATTCGAAACATTGCATCACTATATGCCGCGCGCGGCACAAGCAATGTTGCATCCGTTGAGCCGCGCAACATTTCGCGCGCAGCGCAGATTGAACGCACTCTCGACGGACGAATATCGGCGCGGCGTGCAATATCTGTGCGCGGTCGGCGATGTCGAACGCGCGTATTTGCTGCTGCGAAATGTGTGGGATGATGACGCGGGCATGTGGTCAAACGTGTACGGACCCGCATGGCGCGACCAGACGATTCAACCGACGCACGTACCTTTTGACGATTATTTTACGCGCAATGGACACCGCGCTCTCGACCAAGTGTTGTGGGCAGAGTTTCATACGAAAATGGTGGACGATTTCTTGATGAATGAAGACCGTACCTCGATGGCGCACGGGGTCGAAGTGCGTGTGCCATTTCTTGATTTGGACTTGGTGCAGTTCGCGTTTGCGATTCCGGCGGATTTGAAAATCAAAGGGAATGAAACAAAATATATTTTTCGCCGCGCAATGCAAGGTGTTTTGCCGGAACACGCGCTGCAAAAGTCCAAATGGGGTTTTTCGTTCAATCCATATCATCAATTTCAAAAAGATTTGCGCGTCGTGGCGGAACGCGTCTTGACACGCGAACGAGTCGAGTCGCTCGGCTGGTTTAATTACGCGTATCTGCATCAAATTTTGCAGCATCCGCCGCATCCGCGTTTGCGCTGGCACTATTTTTTTGTGTGGCTCGCGCTGGGTCTGCATATTTGGCACGACATGTTCATCGTGGGCAATGTGCGCGCGCCGCAATTCGAGTTGGAAACCTATTTCGCTTGACCTATGCGTGATGTGTTTAATCGTTCGTTCGGGGTGCGCTTTGGGGTCATACTTGTTATCGCCTTCATCCCCGTATTGCTTTTTGCCACGCTCACAAATCCCCAATCTCTCAACCTTAAAGAAATCGCGCAGCGGACGGCAAACGAATTGGACCGTCTCTTGCAATTGCGCGCGCAGCAAACGTTCACCATCGCCGCGTTTCCTTCGATTCGCGCGTTCGCGGCGTCGTCACCGGAAACGCGTTCACAGCGCGCGGCGGTGGCGTTGAATGAATTGCAATCGTGGGTCGCGTCGGATACGAACGTGCGCCAAGTGTTTATTACAGACGCACAGGGTATTGTGATTATGACGACGCGCGAAGGATGGAATGAAAATGTCAGCGCGAGGCAATTTGTGCGCGACGCGCTGCGCGGTCAAATTGCGTTTTCGGGAATCACAAAGGACCAAGGAGAATTTTCCTCTTATTATGCCGCGCCGATTCTCAACAATTCCAAAGAGATTGCCGGCGCATTGGTGATTCGTGTGGCGGCGCAGGAACTGTGGAACGTCACGCCGCGCGGTGAAAATTTTTACGCGGTCATCAGCGATGAAAATGGTGTACGTTTGGACGATTCGGGTGATGCGACGCGGCGGCTTGCGTCGTTTGGGGAAATGGATGCACCGCGCGCGAAAAACATCGTGAACGCGCAAACGTATGGCGCGCAATTGCTCGCACCGCGCGCGACCAAGTTTTCTCGCGTACAAGAACTGGTCACACGCGGCGCCCTCGCTGAATTGAGCGCGCACGATTTTGACGCGGGCGTGCTTGCCGCGCAACGTCTTGTGTCAAGACCATGGGCTGTGTTGATTCTTGCGCCACAACCGACGGTCATGGAAATTGTCTCGCGTTTTGTGATTCCAATTTTTGCTGCAATTCTCCTCGCACTGAGCGGCGCAATTTTGTTGGGGCGAGTATGAATTGTGCTCTCCGCTGTCCGCCATCCGTAGCCCGCCCGGCTTTATATTTCTTGCTTGCGGCGCTGACGGTCGCGTTTTATTTACTCATTTCGCAACTCCAAAACGGCGCGTTCGGTTTTCCCCTCGATGATGCGTGGATTCACCAAGTGTACGCGCGCAATCTCGGCACGCGCTGGGAATTTTCTTTTTTCGCGGGACAACCGAGCGCGGGTTCGACATCGCCCTTGTGGGCAATTTTATTGAGCAGCGGTTACGCACTGCGAATTGATTTTCGTGTGTGGACGATTTTGTTGGGCATCGTTTTTCTTGGCACGTCGGGAATCATGACGCAGCGCGTCACAACGCATTTGATAAGTGATTCGCGTGTGGCGAATTGGTTCGCGCCGCTGTTGGTGATTTTGGAATGGCATCTCGTGTGGGCGGCAGCGAGTGGAATGGAAATTGTGTTGTTTGTGTTTCTTGCGCTCGCGCTGGTCGAATCTTTTTTTGCCAAACGACACGCGCTTGTTGTTGGATTGCTCGCGGGCTTGCTGGTGTTGACCCGTCCTGACGGAGTGGTGCTTGTTGCGTTGATTGGATTGGGTTTGGTGTTGCGCGCGCTGCAAGAGCCAAAGGAGTTTTTGAAAATTGTTGTGTTTGGAGTCGTGTGTCTGTTTCTGCTTGTGCCATACGCTTGGTTCAATCTCCAAACCAGCGGCACACTTTTACCAAACACCTTTTACGCCAAAAGCGCGGAATACGCGGAATTGACGACGCAGACAAATTTTTTCGCGCGTTGGATTTCTATGTATCGTCAACCGTTGATTGGCGCACAGTTGCTGCTGCTGCCGGGCTTGGCGTATGCGATTTATTCTTTTGCGCGTAAACGCGATTGGGAGAAAATTTTGCCCGCGTTGTCGGTTGTGATATTGCCCACGTTGTATGCATGGCGCCTGCCCGTCGAGTATCAGTTCGGGCGATACATAATGCCGATTATTCCGTTCGTGATGATTTATGGAATCATCGGGACAAGATTTTTATTTGCAAGAATTTCTTGGCGTGTGTTACGACGCGCGTGGGGTACAACAATTGCGGTGCTGCTTGTTGCTTTTCTTTTTCTCGGCGCGAATTTTTACGCGCAATCCGTGGCAATCGTGAATTGTGAAATGGTTGCCGTTGCCAATTGGACGCGCGCGAATGTTCCGCAAGGCGCGTTGCTTGCCGCGCACGATATTGGCGCGCAAGCATATTTTGACCCGCAGCATCCCTTGTTGGATATGGCGGGACTCGTTTCACCGGAGGTGATTTCGTTTATTCGCGATGAAGCAAAACTAAAGGCGTGGATGCGGGAACGCGGCGCGCAGTTCGCGATTTTTTTTCCAACGTGGTATCCAAACTTGGCGAACGACGAAGCATTTCAAGAGATTTTTTCGACGGGGTGCGCGGTGACGCGGGGGATGGGGGAGGAAAATTTACGCGTGTATAAATTGCAGTAAGGGCGAAGCATTTTCATTGGCGGGCGTGGCTCGATTCGCAGCTGTGTGTGAAAATGCTTCGCCCCTACGCCAAATGCGAACCAACAAACTCGCGCTGTCCGCGCGCAAATTCACCGGCTGTTATTGCGCGCTTGCCTGCGAGTTGGACTTCGTGGAGCAACAAAATTCCTTTGCCTGTCGCCACGCCAATGTCTTTGCCGATTTGTAAAACGGTGCCGGGAATTTCGGGCGCGTTGTGTTCGAGTACAGACGCGCGTAAAATTTTGAATTGTTCGCCGCGATATTGTGTGTACGCGGTGGGCCACGGCTGATACGCGCGCACCATGCGCTCGACGTACGTCGCCGATGTGTCCCATTTGATTTGTCCGTCCTCTTTGGCGACGAGGCGCGTCATGGTCGCTTGCGAATGGTCTTGGCGAGTTGCGGAAATTTTTCCTTCGAGATATGCGGGCAGAGTGTCGAGCAGCAACTGTGCGCCGAGTTTCGACAATTTTTCCGTAAGCGAACCCGTCGTATCATCGGGCGCAATCGGAAGCGCACGCGCGGTGAGTATTTCCCCCGTGTCGAGACCTTCGTCCATTTGCATCAACGTCACGCCTGCTTCGGCATCGCCTGCGAGAATTGCATACGTAATCGGCGACGCACCACGCAATCGCGGTAAAATAGACGCGTGCGTGTTGATACAGCCGCGCGGTGGAATTTCCAAAATCGCTTTCGGCAACAACAAGCCGTATGCGGCGACGACGACCAAATCGGGATTGTATTCGCGCAAACGATGCTGTTCACTGCCATTGCGTAACGAGCGCGGTTGTTCGAGCGGCAAATTGTGTTGGAGCGCGAAATGTTTGACAGGCGAAACGACAACTTGCTTGCCGCGTCCTGATGGTTTGTCAATCCGCGTGTACACCGCGATGACATTGTAATTGGCAATGAGTGCCTGTAAAACAGGCACAGCAAATTCGGGCGTGCCCATGAAAACGATGCGGGTCATGTTTTGAATTGTAACATATCCTCAAATTCAAAAAATCAATTTTTCGTTTGACTTAATCTCTAACCTCATTACAATCCACCTCACTTATGCCCAAACGTCGCTGGCTCACTGTCCCTGCCGCGCCCTCGACCTTTAGCGCGCGCTTTCCACAATTTCCTCCGCTTATCGCTCAGATTTTTTTCAATCGCGGGATTACCACTCTCGATGACGCGCAGCGTTTTGTCGGTACGCCCGACGCGTTGGATGGTTACGTGTTCGGGGATGACCCCTTCAAAATGAACGGGATGAATCAAGCCGTTGAACGGATTCGTCGCGCGATTCGAGAGGGTGAAGCAATTGCCGTGTACGGCGATTTCGACGCGGATGGCGTTTGTTCCACCGCGCTGTTGACGCAAGCGTTGAAAACATTGGGCGCGAAAGCATTGCCGTACATTCCGCATCGCATCAACGAAGGATACGGATTGAATGAAGACGCGCTCAAAGATTTAAAAGAAAAAGGCGCGTGTGTCGTGGTGACGGTGGATTGTGGGATTCGTTCGCTGGGCGAGGTGGACAAAGGCACCGCGCTCGGACTCGACATGATTGTGACCGACCATCATTCGGTGGGGAACGAATTGCCGCGCGCGGTTGCAGTCATCAATCCAAAGCAAGCGGGCGACGCGTATCCGTTTCAAGAATTTGCGGGGGTTGGGATTGCGTTCAAACTCGCGCAGGCGCTTTCGCTTGCACAACACAACGCACCGCTGCCAAACGCGCAAGAGTTGAATTTGGATGAACTGCTCGACCTCGTCGCGTTGGGGACCGTTGCTGACCTTGTGCCACTCGTCGGCGAAAATCGAATGTTGGTGCGGCGCGGCTTGGCGCGATTGACGAAAACGGAACGTCCCGGTTTGCAAGCCATGATGCAACAGGCGGCGGGAAAAAATCGCGCGATGACGGCAGGGACGATTGGATTTTTTCTCGGTCCGCGTTTGAATGCGGCGGGACGCATCGAACACGCGCGCACCGCGTACAAACTGCTCACCACACATTACCCCGGCGAAGCCGAAGACCTTGCCGCGAAATTAGAGGCAACGAATCGCGAGCGGCAAAAGTTGACCGATGAGATGACGCAAAAAGCGCGCGAGATGGTTGCCGCCATGACGCCGGGCGAATTTATTTTGATTGCGGGTTCGCCCGAATTTCCCGAAGGTATCATCGGACTCATTGCAAGCAAAATGCAAGAGGACGCGTATCGTCCGGCGATTGCCATGACGCACAAAGATGAAGTGATGCGCGGGAGCGCGCGCAGTATTCCCGAATTTAATATCGTCGCCGCGTTAGATGAATGTGCGGACTTGCTGGTGCGGCATGGTGGACACGCGGCGGCGGCGGGCTTTACGGTTGAAAATAAAAATTTCTCTGCGCTGCACGCGCGCTTGCGAATGATTGCGGAACGCGAATTGGCGCGACTCGAATTGACGCCGACGATTTCAATTGATGCGGAAGCAGCGTTGAGTGAAATGAATTGGAAATTGTTGGAGCATCTCGACCAACTCGCGCCGTTCGGTTATGGCAATCGCGAACCGGTGTTTATGTCGCGCAATGTGTTGGTCAAGAACGCGCGGCTTGTGGGCGCGGAACATGTGGCGCTGACGGTTTCGGATGGAATCGTAGCGTGGGATGCAATTGCGTTTCGTCAAAAAGAAATCTTGCCTCAACTCGCGCCGCTGCCGAAGCAAGTGGACATTGTGTACAATCTCGCGTCCAAAGTGTGGCAGAATGAACCGCGCTTGCAGTTGGAAATAAAGGATATTCGGATTTCGGATTTGTAATTGCGGATTCCCAATTTCAAATTCGCCATTCGCAATTTCAAATGTCCTCGCGTGAATATCCCACATTTCCCATTCCCGGTGTCGGCGTGGTCTGTTTTCAAAATGATGCGGTGCTGTTGATTCAACGCGGCAAGGAACCGCGCCGCGGCGAGTGGAGCATTCCCGGTGGGGCAGTGGAAGTGGGCGAAACGGTGCGTGACGCGGCATTGCGCGAATTTGCCGAAGAGTGCGGCGGTCAAATTGAACTATATGATTTGGTTGACGTGTTGGACTTGATTTCGCGGGATGAACAAGGACGCGTGCGGTTTCATTACGCGTTGATTGATTTTTGGGCAGAATGGCGCGGCGGCGAATTGCACGCGAGCGATGATGTGATGGATGCGCGCTGGGTTGTGCCAAATGATTTGGACGCGTATGGTTTGCCGTCATGGACGCGCGCGGTGATTGAGAAGGCGATTGCAATGCGAACCTTATCCAAGTGAAACAGCGCGTTTTTCTTTGGCTTTCAGGCGCGGCGGGAATTGTTCTCGCGGCGCTCTTTTATTTGCTAGCACTGCAATTGCAAGGCGCGCTCAAAACTTTGCTCCTCATTCCCGACGCGGGCTTTGTGATTTTTGTTTTGCTATTGCTCGTTTCAGTGATTGAACTTGCCGTGATGACCTTTGCCTTGAGGCATCTTGCCAAGCAACTGCCATTCCGCCTGATATGTTTGATTGCGGCGGGGTACGTGGCGTTTGCAGGAGTTTATGCCATCGGCTACGCAATGATTGTGCCTGATGCGCGCGGCAGTCTAGTTCTCGCAGCGTTATGTGTTGTACGGTGGTTCACGTTATTCCTTGTCCGCGTATGATTTTTCAAGAAACGAATGAAGGCGTCACGTTCGCCATCAAGCTCATCCCACGCGCGAAACGCGACGAGATTGTGGGAATCGAAAACGACGCGCTAAAAATTCGCATACACGCGCCGCCGGTTGAGGGACGCGCGAACGAGGCGTTAATCAAATTTCTCGCGCAAACGTTGAATGTGCCTCGCACGAACGTAGAGCTTGTACGCGGGGAGACCTCTCGCCATAAAGTGGTGCGAGTGCGCGGGGTCAGCGCCGCACAATTGAATCAACTATGGAACAAAAAATCGTGACATGGACAGTCACGATTTTTTGTTTGCCCCGATTGGGTTTGACTCGCCAAAGGATAAAGTGCAGCTCTGGTTTCCCTGTGTGCGTCTCTCAAGGAGTGGCGCTGATTGGAGTGTGCTCTTCATAATTTATTCAGAAAAACCTCGCGACTTGGACACAAAAATTTCACGCACATTTCTGAAATCTCTCAAGCAGTGCCACATTGGAAATGCTATGATTTGTCACGTAGCACAGGGGTGTGCCGACTGAAACGATTTTACACAGCCGATGGGACAAAGAAGGAGCAAACCATGATTGCCAAATTTCTTTCCACCGCCGTTCTTGTTCTCGCTATCGTCACGGGTCTGACGTTTTTCTTGTCCTCGCAGCAAATGCCAAACGGCTTGGGTGTCACACAGAATGTAAAAGCGGCGGGCGTGACTTTGGAGACAGTGCCGTGGCAAATGGGCAAAGACGCGGTCGCGCGCGGCGAAGCATTGGTCAAGCGCAACACAACGCTGCTCCCCGGCACTCGAATCGGCGATTACGCGGCGGATTATACTGGATTCGTCGGACACATCTGGCAGCTTCCACTTGCGCCCGAATTGGCGGACACGGCAGAATGGAGCCACTTGCTCCGTACCAAGTATGGCGTCGAAATTGCTTATCAGACCCTTCAAGCGGGCGACATTCTCATCAACCCGCGCGGCGAGGAGCATGGTCAAGCGGTGGTTTTTGTGCGGTGGAGCGACGCCAAGTTATGGAACAGCGCGCTGGAAGTGAACGACCAACAGTTCGTGCGCGACCAATTGCAATCTGGCATCAAGTTTGTCGGTTATGAACTGGACCGTTCTTCCAATCCTGCGCGCATTGTCGAACGAACCTATACGCTGAAAAATGTTCGGGGCGCAGTCACCATCGTCGAATTGGATGAGAAGTTGGCTGGACCATACTATGCACTGCGCAACAAACGCATTGCAGGATATGTGGAATTGTTTGAGAAAATCCAAGTGGTTGAGCGAGTGAAAGCGGGCTCACAGGGCTTGGCGCAATTCGCCATCATCAATCGCGGGGGAACGCCTGTTAAAGTGATTATCACGGCGGTTGCATACGGACCCGATGCAGACCATCAAGGCATTGCCGGAACAGCCACTGTCTTTCCCGAAGTGACACGCGTGTTACAACCGGGCGAAGTGTACGAATACGGCAAAACGACAAAATTCGACCAAGCCGGAAGCTATTTGGTACTGCCCCGTTTTGAAATTAACGGTTCGACGCAACACCCCGTACTGCCCGCACGCTTTCAAGTGTTGGACAATTAACTTTGATTCTTCTTTCAATGCCAATGTGCTGCTCATTTGCGCGGTAGAATGCGCAATGTGCGGCACATTTTTTTTGTGTGTTGCAAATCTTTGTATTTTTTCACAAAAAAATGGTCGCCAAGTCCGCGTCGAAAATTTGTTGGTCATCCTCTTCTGCGATATTTTTTCCTGCCTCGCGCGCCAATTCTAAATAACGGCGCATCTCTTCTTCATCGTCCGCGACGAGCGCCGCGCGTGCCAATGCTTCATACGCGAACGCCAAATCAAAATCGCCGATGTTGTTTTCCAAACAAATCGCGAGAGAACGCTGTGCGTGATAGCCCGCAGGTTCCGCGCGTTTCAGCATCGCATACACGCGCGAACACTGCCACTCGCCGCGCGCGAAATTCACCGGTTCACCAATTTCGCCCCAGTGATAACGCGACGCGTGCGCGGCGTGCAGCATTTCGTCATCCTGCGCGCGGGTGCGGTTTTCCGTTTTCATCAACGTCCAAACGTGATTGAACAAATCTACCGCGAGGCGGCGATGAATTTCGGGAGTGATGGTTATCTTGGTTTCGCTCATTTGGACCGAGTTTTCTAGCTGTGACGTGTACTATCTGGGTGTAAGCGGGAATTGGATATTTTCTACGCCGCGAGAATTCTTTCGCAATTCGCACAAAACACCAATTCATTCCCCAAACGGACGCGCGAAATCAGACCGCTTGGGACCTCATAGCCGCACGCGGTACATGAGGTCGCTTTCATCATGACCACCGCGCGTCCTTTTTTCATTCGCCGCAAATCATCATACACACGCAGTGTTTCAATAGGGAGCTGCGCGCGCAACGCGTCGCGTTTTCGCACGAGGTCTGTATCCGATGCGGCGAGCGTATCCAGTCCCGCGCGTTCCCTTTGGTTTCGCGCAGTGGTCTCGGACGCGACCTTTTCGTATGCCGCGCGTTTTTCCTTTGCCGCGTTCTCGGCGTTTTCGATTTGCTCCATCAGCGCGAGTTCTTGGTCTTCCAATTCACTTTTGCGCCGCTCCAACATTTTTTCGTCTTGATTCAAACCCGCGAGTTCTTTGGCGTTGGTGATGCGTCCGCTATAAAGTCTTTCGTTCACCTGTTTCAATTTGTCGGCGAGCCCGTTGGTTTCCAGTTCCAGCGCGCGCAGTTTCGCTTTCAACTCGTGCGCTTGTTTTTCAGAGCTTTCGAGCGCCGCGCGCAGTGTGTGGGCGGCGGATGCGTCCGCAAGTTTTGTTTCAAGCAGAGCGCGTGCTGCGGCGTTTTCATCACTTCGTGTATCCAAATTTTGGAGTTCAACCAGCAGAGAAACTTGGTTCATAGAAACGGAAATCCTTAAAGTTTGCGCGCGCAAGTGGATTCGGTGGGGAATGCCTATTGACATACCCCTAAAAATAAGTAATAATGTGGACTGTAGTGGGGCAAAGTGGGGGAAAGTGGTGAATTTTTCCCCCACTTACCGTCTCTAGTGGGGAATTTTAGAACGCTTGTTCTAACTTTCTTTTAACGAAAATGTTTCTCGGCGAATATTCTCACACCATTGACGAAAAAGGGCGTTTGACGCTGCCAGCCCGTTGGCGCGAGCAGCTCGGTCAACGCGTCGTCGTGACACGTGGGATGGAGCCATGCTTGTTTGTTTTTCCCATCGCCCAATTTGAAACGTTTCTGAATGAAATCAACACGGTGGGCATGACGGCTGCCGACGCGCGCGGATTATCGCGCTTTTTTAGCAGCAAGGCAACCGATGATGAATTGGACAAGCAGGGGCGCATTTCATTGCCGCAAAATCTTCGCGACCATGCGAATTTGAATGGTGAGGTCATGGTCGTCGGCGCGTTCGACCATGTAGAGTTGTGGAGTCCCGCGCAATATGACCACGCCGATGCCGAGTTGGTCAAAAAGGTGCCTGACATGTCAGAGCGCGTGAATGAGGCATTGCTAAAGATGCGGTGATGTGTGGAGCAAGAAACGAGAGACGCGAGACGCGAAACGCGAAACCGCAAGCCGCACCTTCCTGTTTTGTTGGATGAGGTGATTCATGCGCTCGCACTCAAACCCGACGGCAAATATATTGATGGCACATTGGGCGCGGGCGGACACGCGGAAGCGGTATTGAACGCAACCGCGCCGAATGGAAAATTATTGGCGCTCGACGGCGACCCTGACGCCTTGCAAATCGCGCGTGAAACGCTAAGCCCATTTGGGGAACGCGCGATTTTAGTTCGCTCGAACTTTACACAAATCAAAACCGTTGCGGCGCAACACAATTTCATTCCGGCGGATGGCGTGTTGCTCGATTTAGGTTTGTCCTCGATGCAGCTCGGGAATCTCGAACGCGGTTTTTCGTTTTTGAGCGCGTCGCTCGATATGCGGATGGACAACCGCAACGAACTCACTGCGTCGGAAATTGTGAACGAGTGGGACGAACAAGAAATCGCGGACTTGATTTTTCAATGGGGTGAAGAACGCGCGTCGCGCAAAATTGCGCGGTGGATTGTGGCGAATCGTCCGATGCAAAACGCGCAGGAACTTGCAAAAGTGATTGAGCGCGCGCTGGGGCGACACGGCAAAATTCATCCCGCGACCAAAACATTTCAAGCGTTACGCATCGCGGTGAATCACGAGCTGGAAAATTTGGACAACGTACTTCCGCAGTTGGCAGAGGTGGTTGGGCAGGGCGGACGCGTCGCCATTATTACATTTCATTCGCTCGAAGACCGCATTGTCAAAAATTTTTTCAAAGCGAATGCGCAGTGGCGCAACTTGACGAAACATCCCATCAAGCCGACATATCAACAAACGCGCGAAAACGCGCGTGCGCGCAGCGCCAAGCTAAGAGTGGCGGAGAGGGTGTAGCGTAATTCATTTCGAGAACGAGAAACAAAGCGGGTTACACAAGGCGATGAAACGACGAATTGCAGAATGGCAAGCCCAACTGAATCAAAAATACCGCGCGGCAAAAAAAGACGCGCGCACGCGTTGGGATAATTTGCCGACGTTTGGCATGATGCGTGTGGCGTTGTTGGCGTTGGGCATGTTTATTCTCGTCGCGCTGATTTACCTCGCACAATCGTCGAACGCGGCGTTGCTTGCGCGTGACTTGCGCGTCAAGCAATTGAAAATCCAAGAAGTGGAACGCGAGAACGCGCAGTTGCGTTATGAAATCGCCGCGCTCGCGTCGCCATCGGCAATCGAACAACGCGCGCGCAAACTTGGATTAGGACCGGCAAAACGTGTGGTGTATGCCGAGATGCCGTGGATTCAACCCGAACCAAACGAATTGATGCCCGCGTTCTTGCCGCAAGGAAACATCGTCACCGCGCCGCAAACGTTTCAATCAAGTTCCAGTACCTTGGATGAGTTGCTCGCGCTGCTCGGCTTGGAAAGTTTGACGGAACGTGTAAACGCGCAAAGTCAGTGATGAGGTTTGAGTTCGGAGGACTGAGTGGCAATGCAAACTCATTACTCAGTCCTCCGCACTCGCTACTTTTCAGTGTCCGCTCTCACTCCCAATCAATTCTCTCGCCGCACCTATGTCCTGTTCATCATTATGGTGGCAGTGGCGTTGGTGATTGCCGCGCGGCTTGGATATTGGCAAGTGATGCGGCACGAAGATTTGAACAAATTGGCGTTGGACTTGCGCGAACGCACGATTACGGAATACGCGCGGCGCGGTGACATTCTCACGGCGGACGGAATTTTGCTTGCGACAGATATTTATTCGTACGAAGTTGCTGCGCATCCGAATCTCATCAACAATCCAAAAGAGCAAGCGCAATTTCTCGCGCCGATTTTGAACATTAGCGAAAGCGTTCTCGTCGAAAAATTGTCTTCGAAAGAAAGCACGGTAATGCTCACGTTGAACGCGCCGACGAGCGCGGGCAAAGAACTCACCGCGCTGCGCAATGCAGGAAAAATTGGTGCGATTGATTTTGTGGCGAAACCGATTCGGCGTTATCCGGGCGGTTCGCTCGCCGCGCACATCATCGGTTTTACGAGCGCGAGTCGTCTCGGCGCGTACGGTTTGGAACAGTACTATGATGAGATTTTGCGCGGACGCGACGGAAAGATTCGCGCGGAATCGGACGCCTTGGGCGACGAAACATTGCCGTTTGATTTGCCGCAAGGTTCACCTGCGCTCGATGGTTCAACGATTGTTCTCACCTTAAACAGTGCGATTCAAAACATCGCGGAACGCGAATTGCAAAAAGGATTGACGGAATTTGGTGCGCCGCGCGGACAAATCATTATTCTCGAACCGCGCACGGGAAAAATCCTCGCGCTGGCGAGTTATCCCGCGCCCGATGTGAATGCGTTCGCGACGACGAAACTCGACCAATTCAACAATCCCGCCGTGAGTTTGCCCTACGAGCCGGGTTCGGTGTTCAAGGTGATTACGCTCGCTGCCGGTTTGGATTCGGGAAAAATTTCGCGCGGCATTGTTTTGAATGACCCGGGTTCGGTGGTGATTGGCGGACGGCGTTTTTACAATTCTGACCGCAAGGGTTACGGCAATGTAGATTTGGTGACGGCGATGGAAAAATCGCTGAATGTCATCGCCGCGAAAATTGCGTTGGCGACAGGCGCGAAAACGTTTTATCAATATCTGCATGATTTCGGATTCGGTTCGTTGAGTGGGATTGACCTCGCGGGTGAAATTCCCGGCACGGTAAAAAATCCGGGCGACGGGATTTGGTACGAATCGGATTTGGGGACCAACGCGTTCGGGCAGGGGATTGCGACCACGCCATTGCAAATGGCGAACGCGTTAGCGGTTGTGGCGAACGGCGGAAATTTGATGCGTCCGTACATTGTTGACCGCATCATTCATCCCGACGGTTCGGTTGAAATGCGTCAGCCGCGCGTGATTCGGCGTGTGTTGAAACCTGAAACGTCCGCGATGGTCGTTGATATTCTTTCGCACTCGATTGGCAAAGAGTCCACGAACAAAGCAAACTTGCCCGGTTACAAAATCGCGGGCAAGACGGGCACTGCCCAGATTCCGGTGCCGGGCGGTTACGACCCGAAATGGACGATTGCTTCGTTTGGCGGATTTTTTCCGGCAGACAATCCGCAGTACGTGATATTGGTAAAAATTGACCGACCAACCAAATCACCGTGGGGTTCGCAAGTGGCGTCGCCGATTTTTGCATCCGTCGCACAACAGCTTGCGCAATTGACCGGACTGCCGCCGGATGATGTGCGCGCGGCGCAGACCAAGTAATTGGTTATCAGTGGTCAGGTACATGAAATTGACGTCGGAGAAAAATTCATGGCAATCACAAAACAACAAATCGGTGTGACGCGCGGCTATAAGGCGAAAACGAAACGCGTTGAAAAACATGAACCGAGTGTCTTTCAAATCGTGTTGACAAGTTTGCACGCGAGCGCGCGCGAAATTCGCGACTTTGTCCGTGACGAGATGGTGTATGCGACAATGGACACTGCGCGCGTGTTAAATTATCTACGCTATGAATTGGGTTTTCGCACGCGGACACGCGTCGAGCCACTTGTGCAAGAAGTGGAGCAATTTGTGCACGAACACGAATTGATTCATGAAAACGGAACATTGGCGACAGAAAAAATTCGGATGTGAGGCGTAGGAGAGAATCGAGAAACGGGAAGCGAAGAGCAGTGCGTGAGCTGTGAGCGGCGATAAACCATGTTGACCTTGGGGGATTTGTTTGAAGCATTACGTGGAACCAAACCATCGGGAGGCGAGTCGGTTGCGGCGTTCCGGAACGAACGCATCTCGCGAGTGGCGATTGATTCGCGGCAAGTAATACCGGGTGCGGTGTTTTTTGCTTTGCAGGGTGAAGCGCTCGATGGACATCAATTTATTGGCGAAGCGTTGGCGCGCGGCGCAATCGCCATTGTCGGAAACGCGCGTGCGCGCGAGTTGGGGTTCGACCGCAGTCTAACTTTAATAGATGTCGCCGGGTTACAATCGAACCCCAACTTGCGTGCCTTACCCGCCGAGGGCGTGATACCTTGTTTTGTCACTGAAAATAGTTTGACGGCGCTGCAAACATTGGCGGCGCATTGGCGCAGAAAATTTCCGCTTGTCCAAGTCATTGGGGTGACGGGTAGTGTCGGCAAAACTTCGACCAAAGAATTGATTTGGGCAGTCTTGAAGCAGCGCTATCGCACCTTAAAAAGTCAAGGCAATCTCAACAGCGAAACAGGTCTGCCGCTGACCCTTTTCAATCTGAACGAAACACACGAACGCGCCGTTCTTGAAATGGGCATGTATGCCGCGCGCGAAATTGCAACGCTGTGCGAAATCGCGCAACCGCGCATCGGTGTCGTCACGTTGGTCGCGCCGATTCATTTGGAACGGCTCGGCACGATTGAAAATATCGCGAACGCAAAAGCAGAGTTAGTAGAAGCATTGCCTGAGAACGGTTGGGCGATTTTGAATGGCGATGATGTGCGCGTGCGCGCGATGCGCGAAAAAACGCGCGCGAACGTTTTGACGTACGGACTTGATGCGACGAATGATGTGTGGGCAGACGAAATCGAAAGTCAGGGCTTGAGCGGAATGGAGTTTGCGCTGCATTATCAAGATACGCACTTGCATGTGCGTGTGCCATTGCTCGGACAACACAGCGTTCACACGGCGCTCGCGGCTGCCGCCGTAGGAATTGTGCAAGGGTTGTCGTGGGAAGAAATTTTGCGGGGCTTGACCGATGTTTCCGCACAACTCCGTTTGATTGCTGTTCCGGGAAAAAATGGCATTACGATTTTGGATGATACCTACAACGCCAGTCCGCCTTCTACGCTTTCCGCGTTGAATCTGTTGCATGAAATGAGCGGACGAAAAATCGCGGTGCTGGGTGATATGCGCGAACTTGGCGACTATGAACAGGAAGGACATCAACTGGTTGGCATTCGTGCCGCCGAAGTGGCAAACCTTATTGTCGCGGTAGGTCCTTTGGGAAAATTGATTGGCGATGCGGCGCGCGCCGAAGGGTTGGCGCAAGTCCATTATGCACATGGCAACAGCGAGGCGATTGAAAAAATCCAAGAGGTCGCGCACGAAGGCGACATTGTTTTGATTAAAGGTTCACGCGGCGCGGTGATGGAAGAAATTGTGCAGGCATTGGCAGAAGATACCGAAGCGCACGGAGGATACGCGTCGCGCGCGACGCATCACTAACATGTCCATTCCTCTGGCACTTGGAACATTATCTTTTTTGCTGGCGGTGATTTGGGGTTCGCCGTTGATTCGTTGGCTGCGCGCCAACCGCATCGGCAAACAAATTCGCATCGAGGAACCGGAATCGAATCAAGTGAAAATGGGCACGCCCACGATGGGCGGGATTATGATTCTGGTGCCGGTCGTTGTCATCACGGTCGTACTGAACATTTACAATTTGATTGGCGGCACGATTGTGGGCGGTTCGATTTTGGTCCCGCTCATGACGCTGGTTGGTTTTGGCGCGTTGGGCGCATACGATGATTGGAGTGGGTTGCGCGGCGGCGTACACGGCGCCGTTGGTTTGTTGGGACGTTATAAAATTTTGGTCCAAATCGCGCTTGCATTTGTGATTGCGCTGATTCTTTATTTTCCGCTCGACATTCACAGCATCGCGATTCCGACGATTCCGCAAAAAATTGATTTGGGGCTGATTTACATTCCCATCGCCGTCTTTATTATCGTCGGCGCGTGCAACGCGGTGAATTTTACAGATGGATTGGACTCGCTTGCGGGCTGGGTCACGGCGTTTGGTTTTGCCGCGTACGGCGTGATTGCTTTTTTGCAACAACAAATTTATCTCGTGACGTTTTGTTTCATCATGGTCGGCGCGCTGCTCGCATTTCTGTGGTACAACGCGCATCCCGCAGAATTGTTCATGGGCGATGTAGGTTCACTCGCATTGGGTTCGACGCTCGCGGTCGTTTCGTTGATGACGGGGCAGTGGCTCTTGCTGCCATTGATTGGAATTATTTTTGTCGCGGAAATGGTGTCGGTGATTTTGCAAGTGAGTTATTTCAAATTGACCAAAGGCAAACGCATTTTCAAAAAGACGCCGATTCATTATCATTTTTTACTCTTGGGGTGGAGTGAGACGCAAGTAGTCCAACGTTTTTGGTTGGTCGGATTGTTGGCGGCGATGCTGGGCGTGGCGTTGGCGTTGTTATAGTTGAATGGTGATGGAATTAAAAAATAAACGCGTCCTCGTCATGGGCTTGGGACTGCACGGTGGTGGATTGGGTGTGACGCGCTGGTTGTTGAAACAGGGCGCGCAGATTACTATCACAGATTTGCGAACTGCCGATGTTTTGAAACCAACCTTAGCGCAATTGAGTAATGTTTCGGTTGACTTGGTTTTGGGCGAGCATCGCACAAGTGATTTTGAAAATGCAGATTTGATAATTCGCAATCCGGGCGTGCCGCGCGAATCGCGTTATTTGCAAATTGCGCGCGAAAAAAATATCCCGATTCGGATGGAGTTGGGACTCTTTACAGAATTACTGCCGCGCGGAATGTCTCAAGTCATTGGCATTACGGGCACAAAAGGCAAGACGACGACCACGCTAATGACCGGCGCTATTTTGAAACGCGCGAATCCGAAAACCGTGATTGCCGGAAACTTGCGCGTGTCCGCGCTCGAATTGATTGAGCGAATTGATGCAGCAACACCCGTCGTTTTGGAAATGTCGTCGTTTCAACTCGAAGAGTTTGAGGAATTGAAACGCAGTCCACATATCGGGGCACTGACCAACATTTTTCCTGACCATTTGAATCGTTACCGCGATATGGACGAATACGCGTGGGCAAAAGCACAAATTTTTCTGCATCAACAGCCGCGCGATTTTCTGATACTGAACTTTGACAATGGAATCTCTACCCGCTTACGTCCGAAAGCGCTTGGGCAAGTGATTTGGTTTAGCCGCACGCGTGCCATCAAACAAGGCGCGCGGATGGACAAAGATTGGCTCGTTTGGAATGATGAAAATGGTTCGCACAAAATTTTACCTATTGGTGAATTGATTGCGGGGCAGCACAATATCGAAAACGCGCTTGCCGCGCTGGCAATTGCAAAAGCGTGGGGGGTAGCGAATGACGTAATCGGAGAAACACTGCGCGAGTTTCGCGGCGTGCCCCATCGGTTGGAACTGGTGCGCGAATTGAATGGTGTGCAATACATCAACGACACGACAGCGACCGCGCCGAACGCAACGATTGTGGCATTGAAAACATTGGCGCCGCGCGGCGGAAACATTTTTTTGATTGCGGGTGGGTACGACAAAGGATTGCCGTACGCGGAAATGGCAAAGACGATTTCGGAAACAAATGCGCGTGTGATATTGCTCGACGGAACGGCGACAGAAAAAATTGAACGCGCGTTGGAACAAGCAAACGCGCAAACACAAATTGTGGCGCGCGCGAAAAATTTGCAAGACGCGATTGAATTTGGAAAAGATGCGGCGCGTGGGGGCGACGTTGTTTTGCTTTCACCGGGCGCGGCAAGTTTTGGAATGTTTGTGAATGAGTTTGAGCGCGGCGAAACATTTCGAGAGATTGTGAACGCGTTGTAGGGCAAATCGAAAATATATTATGGCGATTTCCATTTCATCCAGAACATCACTGTTCGATTCACTGCGCGAACGCTTGTGGGCGCGCGCCAATACGCGTCCTGCCGATTATGTGCTGCTCACGGTTGTCGGCTTGTTGGTGTTGATCGGGCTGATGATTATTTACAGTGTGTCCGTCGGTCCGAATTTGCAAATTGGTAGTAACGACCCGTTCAGTTTGGTCGAGCGGCATTTGGGCATGATGGTGATTGGCGTCGCGATGATGTTTATTTTTGCGCGGCTCGATTATCATTTGCTGATGCGGTATGCCGTGCCGTTGATGCTGGCGACGGTGGTGCTTTTGATTGCGCTGCTGTTGTTTGGGCACGAAGAGAACGGGGCGCGGCGTTGGCTCTTTGGTCCTTCGGTGCAGCCGGGCGAAATTGCGAAATTGATTACCATCATTTACGTCGCGGCGTGGTCGGCATCCAAAGGGAAAAAATTAAAGCGGCTCGTGTATGGACTGGTGCCGTTTTCGATTTTGATTGGATTGATTGCGGGGCTCATCATTTTGCAGCCGAATTACAGCACGGCGATTTTGATTGCTGCCGTCGCGTTCACCATGTTTTTTATGGCGGGCGCCGATTTGAAACAATTTTTTGGCGCGGCGCTTTTTGGAAGTGTTGTGGCGGCATTGGTGGTCACACAATCGGCGCGTGCCATGTCGCGCTTCAGCACCTTGTACGTAGAACCATCGCAAGAATTGACCGATGGTTCATGGCAGATGGCGCAAACGTTGATTGCGCTCGCGTCCGGTGGAATTTTTGGCAAGGGCTTGGGCACAGGCGGCGGGCAATATGGTTATGTGCCGCTTGCCCATTCGGATGGCATCTTTGCGATTTGGGGCGAAGAGACAGGGCTTATCGGCGCGGTTGTTTTGGTCGGATTGTTCGTGGTGCTGGCGTATCGCGGCTTTCGCGTCTCGCGGAACGCGCCCGATGATTTTGGACGCGTACTTGCCGCGGGCGTTACGTTTTGGCTCGTGTTTCAAGCATTCATCAATATCGGCGTCGTGACGCAATTGATTCCGTTCACGGGGCAACCGCTGCCCTTTATTTCGTACGGTGGTTCTTCGCTGGTAATGTGTTTGGCGAGTGTTGGGATATTGTTGAGCATTTCGCGCGCGCTGCCGAAACCGCCGGTGGTGAAAAGTGTGCCAACCGTCATTGGTGCGCCATTACAAGAAAAGCAACTTGCGACAAAAAAGAATGCGACTATTCGTTACGGGGGGGGGGACCGGGGGACACGTGTATCCCCTCGTCGCCGTACTGCAACATCTCGCCGCGTACAAGCCGACGAATAAAATCAATTTGCAAACAGATGTGTTGTACATCGGACGCGCCGAGAGCGTGGAACAAAAAATCGCGGCGAGTTTGCAAATTCCTTTTACAACGATTCGGGTCGGCGGCATCCGCAGTCTGGGATTCATGACGCAAGCGCAGAATGTTTTACAAATGGCGCGGGCGACGCGTGTGGCAGCAGACGCAATTGCACATTTCAAACCGAATGTTATTCTGGCGACAGGGGGATACGTTAGCGCGCCGGTGTTGTGGGCGGGCTGGCGAAAAAAAATTCCGATTGTGATTGAACTCCCTGATTTGGAACCGGGTTGGGCGATTCAAGCGACGTGGCGTTTGAGCCATCAAGTCGCGATCTCGTTTGACGAGGTGTTGAAATTTTTTTCGCGTGGACGCGCGACGGTGACGGGCTATCCGGTGCGCGCGGAATTTTTTCAAGCGACGCGCGATGCGGGACGCGCGCACTTTCAACTCGATGCGAATGTTCCTGTCATAACTGTCTTTGGCGGTAGTCAAGGCGCGCACGCGTTGAATGAAGCGGTGCGAATGAATTTGCGCGAGCTGTTGCGCGAAACGCAAATCATTCATCTTTGCGGAACGCGCGATAAAACACAATTGGATGCCGAGCGCGCGTTGCTCGAAACAGAACTCGCCGCGCGTTATCACGTATTCGAGTACTTGAGGGATGATATGCCGCTTGCGCTTGCGGCAGCTGATGTGATTGTTGCGCGCGCGGGCGCGGCGACGTTGGGCGAATTCCCGGCGGTGGGCGTGCCGAGCATCTTGGTGCCGGGTCTGTTCGCACAAGGGCATCAAGAAAAAAATGCGGACTTTATGGAATCGCGCAGCGCGGCGGTGAAATTGCCCGAGGCAAAATTGGCGAGTGAATTTGTGCCGACTCTAAAAAATGTATTGCGCGATGAAACGCGATTGAATGCGATGCGCGCGGCGGTGAAAAATTTGGCGCGACCGGATGCGGCGGAACGAATCGGAAATTTGTTGTTCGAGTACGCGCGATGAAACATATTCATTTCATCGGCATCAGCGGCGCGGGTTTGTCGGCGTTGGCGCAAGTGATGTTGGGGCGCGGATATGTGGTGAGTGGTTCCGACCCGGCAGCGCCGAATCGCGTAACGGACGCGTTGGAAAACCGGGGCGCGAAAATTTTTTCGGGACATGCTGCGAAAAATATCGCGGGCGCGGATTTAATCGTCGTCACGTCGGCGGCGCAGAACGACAATCCCGAAATTGTCGCCGCACATTACCAACAGGTTCCCATTTTGAAACGGCGCGAATTTTTGCGCGAGGTGACGCGCGGGTATGACGTGATTGCGGTCGCAGGTTCGCACGGCAAAACGACGACGACGGCAATGATTGCGACGATTTTGGAAAACGCGAATTTGGACCCGACGGCGGTGGTTGGCGGAATTGTCCCGACATGGAATACGAATGCGCGCGTCGGAACATCGAACTGGTTCGTGATAGAGGCGGACGAATACGATTACGCGTTCTTGGGACTCGAACCAAAAATCGCGGTGGTGACAAATGTGGACTATGACCATCCCGATTTGTTTGCGACGCGTGAGATTTATCAAAACGCGTTCGCGGAATTTCTGAAACAAACGAGCGGGGATGGCGAAATTGTCGTGTGTGGGGATGAACGCGCGGCGACGAACATTGCAGCAGCGTCGGGAAAAAATGTGATTCATTACGGCGTTGGACAAGCGAACAAGTGGCGCGCTGCAGAAATTCGCGCGAATGGTATGGGTGGAAGTGATTTTGAAATCTTTTTCGAAAATCATTTGGTTGGCAACACCTCGTTACAAATTCCGGGCGAGCATAATGTTTTGAATGCGCTCGCTGCGTGTGTGGCAACACAACGCGCAGGTGTAGCCATTGGCGTTTCAAGTCTGACGGTTAAAAATTTTTCCGGTGTCGGACGACGGTTTCAAATTCGCGGCAAGTTTCACGGCGCGACGATAGTGGACGATTACGCGCATCATCCTACCGAGATTCGCGCAACCCTGCGCGCGGCGCGAATGCGTTTTCCCAACGCGCGGGTGATTGCATTGTTTCAACCGCATACCTTTTCGAGAACACGCGCGTTGCTGGATGAGTTTGTAAATGCGTTCGCGGACGCGGACGACATCTTGATTACGGAGATTTATGCGGCGCGCGAAAAAGATGATTCGGGCTTGAGCAGCCGCGCGTTGGTGGAACGGATGAATACGAATGCGCGCTATGTGGACACACTAAGACAGGCGCAAGAGATTTTACGCGCGGAATTGCGCGAAGGGGATGTGTTGCTAACACTCGGCGCGGGGAATGTGAATCAGGTGGGGGAAACGTTGGTCGAGAACGAACATGCGTGATGTATTCGGTTCGAGGAATTGGGTCTTTTGGTGGGCAGCATTGACCGCAACGGTTTTTCTGCGGCAACAATTGCCGACGCTGGCGCTCTTTTTTCAAGACAATGGTTTTTTCTCGCCAACGATTTTTCCATTCAATTTGGTGAGCGGCTTGAATGCGTGGTTGGACCAATTGGCGCAAGGCATCGAAGACGCGGTACAGTTCAATCCGAATGCACCGTTGATTAGTTCGCCGATTGTGGTGCCGAATTGGATTTTGGCTGTGGTGATTGGACTGTTGGTGTTGGGCGGCGCGATTGCCATGTACATGCGGGCGTTAAAAAGTTCCGCCCTTGGCGACGACATTCTCACGCTGTTTGGTTTGTATTTTATTATACGGATTGAAGGTTACATCATTGGTTTTACGAATGTGGGTCCGCTCGTCGGTGCGAGTAACGTTCTCACACAGAATCCACTCGCCGGCTTTTGGATTTTGATGATTGCGTTGTTTGTGTTGGTCTTTATCGGGGGGGGGGTGAACAGTCGGCGCGCGTTTTGGCGCGGTCTATTAGAAGCCGTACTGATTGCGCTCTTTTTGCTGCCGACGCAAACTGCCAACGCGCTTGCACAATTTTTTTGGGGACTCGCCGCGTTCGCAAGTTTGCTCATGTCGAATCCCGTCTTTGGTGTGGCGTGGGGCATTGTCGGTTCAATTCTCGCTTTGACGCGTTTAACGAGTACGCAAACGGCGTAGGGTTTCAATGCTCGGAAAAATTTTGCGGAATGAATCCCTCGCGCGGCATACGACATTACGCATCGGCGGACCGGCAGAATATTTTGTGCGCGTGAATTCGCGTGAGGATTTGATTCAAGCAGTCGAGTGGGCGCGGCAACAGCACCTTGAAATTTTCATATTGGGCAACGGCTCGAACATTCTCGTCAGTGACGCGGGCGTGCGCGGCGTGGTGATAGAGAATCACGCGGACGAAATCGTGGTACACGAAAACCGCGAAAAAATCGAAAACCGCGAAAGGATACGCGTGATTGCAGAGAGTGGCGCGTCGCTCCCGGGATTGGCGAATCGTTTGGCGCGGCAAGGATGGCGCGGACTCGAATGGGCGATTGGTGTGCCGGCAACGGTGGGCGCGGCGGTGGTGACGAACGCGGGCGCGCATGGCGGAGCAATCAGCAACAATTTAGTGCGCGCAGAAATTTTGGATTTGCAAAATGATGTTCGTTGGTGGACGCGTGACGAATTGCAGTACGAATATCGTTCAAGTTATTTGAAAAAACATTCAAACGAATTTGTGGTGCTGCGCGCGGAATTTGAATTGGACCGCGATGAATCGGCGAACTGCATCGCGCGAATGAATCAATATACAGAACATCGGCGGCGCACACAGCCCACGGAGCCGAGCGTGGGTTCGATGTTCAAAAATCCGCAAGGCGATTACGCGGGACGCTTGATTGAAGCGGCGGGACCCAAGGGAACGCGAATTGGAAATGTGCAAGTTTCAAATGTTCATGCAAATTTTTTTGTGAATCTTGGCGGCGCAACGGCGAATGATGTGATGCAATTGGTAGAGTTGGTGAAAATGCGGGTGCGCGAAAAATTTAAGGTAGAGTTGGAGTTGGAAATTCAATTGGTTGGAGATTTCTAAAATGTTTGGAAAGCGGGTGTGGAAAGAATTTTTCTTGGTTCTCTTGATCATTAGCTTACCCGCGTTAGCTTGTGATCCTATTTATGTTTCGGCGACCGAAATTGCTCCACAAGACCTATCAGGCAAAGACTTTGGTTCTACTGGGTTGGGTGGAATGGATTTGTCAGGCAAGAATTTGCAGAATACAAATTTTTATGGTGCGGAACTCTTTGAAACAAATTTCAGCCATGCCGATTTGCGTGGAGCGAACTTTGCATTCGCACACATTGATCAAACAATTTTTGATAACGCGGATTTGAGAGGCGCAAAGTTTGACAATTCATGCCTGGACTCAGAGAGTTCTTGGAAGGACGCAAAGTTAGATGAGAAATGGGAGCGCTTTATTGAACTTGTAAATAAAGGGATCAAACCAGAGATGGATTTGCGCGATTACGATCTTAGCCATGTTTGTTTGAGTGGCTATGATTTAGGGAAAGTAAATTTGCAGGGTGTAAATTTAAGCGGCGCAACGATACTTGGCTCGGATTTGGAAAATGCAAATTTGGTTAATTCAAATCTCAAAGATGCCAAGATACATAACCTCAGTTTACGCAATGCTGATCTGTTTGGTGCAGAGTTGGATGGTGCTGATATATATCAAGTTACTTTGACAGGGGCAAAAGTCACACCAGCCCAATTATCTTCGGCAACTTTGCAATGTGTAAGAATGCCCGATGGCAGTATTTCGGGAGAGTGTTATGGGACTCCACCAGATCCATAAAAAAATCAATAGAAGATAATGAATAACAAAATTCGAGTGGGGCTGGTCTTTGGCGGCAAAACGGGAGAGCATGAAGTTTCGCTCGCGTCCGCGCAATCGGTGCTGCGCGCGTTGGACGCGGAAAAATATGACGCGGTCTTGATTGGTATTACGAAAGAGGGACGCTGGTTGACGGGCGGGAATCCATTGAAGCAACTGGTCAACGCGACGCAATCGCCTTTGTTGAAAGCAATGAATGGTGCGGGAAAAGATTCCGCGACTTTAAACGGAACGACTGCTTTGGTTTCGCACACCGCGACGGAATTCACGACAACGGACGCGTTGAATGAAACGGTGGATGTAGTGTTTCCGCTGATTCACGGACCGAACGGCGAGGACGGAACGATTCAAGGATTGCTCGAACTCGCGGATTTGCCGTACGTGGGCGCGAATGTGGCGGCGAGCGCGGTCGGGATGGACAAGGGATTGATGAAAGCGTTGTTTCGCAATGCGGGCTTGCCTGTGGCGGAATACCTTGTCGTTTTTCGGCATAGGTGGGAACACGACCCCGAAGAGACGATTCACGACATTGAAACGATTATTAATTTTCCATGCTTTGTAAAACCCGCGAATATGGGTTCGAGCGTTGGAATTTCTAAAGCGCACAATTGGGATGAATTAACGCAAGCGTTGTCCACTGCCGCGTTGTATGACCGCAAAATCTTGGTCGAGCGCGCGATAGAGGGACGCGAAATCGAGTGCAGCGTGTTGGGTAATGATGCGCCGCTTGCGTCCTTGCCGGGCGAAGTGATTCCCGAACGCGCATTTTATGATTATGAAGCGAAATACGCGGATGAACATACGCGCTTGATTATTCCCGCCGATTTGACGAATGAACAAACGCGCACGGTCCAAGAGTTGGCAGTGCGCGCGTTTCAAGCGATTGATTGCAATGGAATGGCGCGCGTAGATTTTTTTCTCGACGCGCGGGATGGAAAAATTTTAGTGAATGAAATCAACACGATTCCCGGATTCACGAATGTTTCGATGTATCCGAAAATGTGGGAAGCGAGTGGCGTAAGCTATTCCCAATTGATTGACCGCTTGATTCAATTGGCGTTGGAACGACATGCGGACAAGAAACGAAACAAAGTGAGTTTTTAGTCATTGGTTAACAGTCGTTACTGATTAGATGTTAGTGGTTGGTCATTAGCCAGTCATTGTAACTGGAGGGTGACACATGAATCTTCGCCGAGGAAATTCAAACACAGAGGAAACGCCGACCCCGCGCCGCCCGCGTCGCGCGCGCAAAGTGGTAGGCGCGGCATCCCGCGTGCGCGTGTTGAGTGTGGAGCCGCGCGTACAGGAAAAAACAAAACGCGGGGTCACACCCCGCGCGCCGCAAAAACGCGCGACGTTTGATATTGCCGCACCGCGCTTGGTGTTGAATCCGTGGCGCACCACGCGCGATTGGAAAGCGAGTCGTCCGAAATTCGCGGCAGGTGTTTTGATTGTGGCATTGCTTGCCGCGTTGTATGCGATGTTCAATCTCGATTTCTTTTTCGTGAGCGAGCCGGTTGTGATTGGCAACAAAATTGTGCCGCGTGATGAGATTATTCAAGTGTCGGGAATGCGCGGCTGGAATATCTTTTTCGTCGAACCACGCGTGGTTGAGAATGCGGTACGCACGTTGCCCGAATTCAAAGATGTGCAAGTGTATGTGACGCTGCCGAATACGATTGAAATTTACACCACCGAACGCACGCCGCGTTTCGTGTGGGAAGTCGCGGGCAAAAATTATTGGGTGGATGAAGATGGGATTGCGATGCGTCCGCGCGGGATGGTGAAAAATGGTTGGCATGTGCGCGACAGCGAAGGCAAGACCGTCAAGTACGGAGAAAGAATCAATCCCGATGCGTTTAACGCGGCAGTCTCACTCATCAATGTCTGGAAAGATTCGCCGCGCTATTTTGAATGGACAAAGGCGCACGGACTCACATTGCGCGATGAACATGGCTGGCTCATTTATTTTGGCAGCGCGAGCCAGATGCAAGACAAATTCACCGCGTTGAATATCGTCACAACGCAATTGCTAAAAGACAAACGCACCGTCGCGTTTGTAGATTTGGGGAGTGGGTTGCCGTACTATCAAGAGATTGCAGTAAAGCAGACGAAATGAAATGGACGAACGACCAATGACAAAGGACGAAAAGCGATTTGTTCGTCGCCCGTCGTTCGTCGTTCGTCTGCCGGAGGACACATGAGCATACCTGTCGCAGTTCTAGATATTGGTACGACAAAAACCGTCGCGTTGATTGCCGAAGCAACGAGTGAGGGCATTCGTGTTCTCGGTGTCGGACTCGCGCCGAGTGAAGGAATGCGTAAAGGCGTCGTGGTGGATGTGAAACTCGCCGCGCAATCCATCGCACTCGCGGTGGAACAAGCCGAACGCATGGCGAACATGTCCATCGAAGGGGCGTATGTGGGAATTGCGGGCGCGCATATTTCATCCATCAATTCGCGCGGCGTTGCGCCGATTCCGCATGGGCGCGCCGTGACGCAAGATGTGATTCAACGCGCGATGGACGCGGCGCAGGCGATTGCAGTTCCCGATAACCGCGAAGTGGTGCACGCGATTCCGCGCGGTTATTCGCTGGACGGGCAAGACGGCGTGCGCGATCCGATTGGGATGATGGGCTATCGCCTTGAGGTCGAAGCGCACATTGTCACGGGCGCAGTCGCTTCGATTCAAAATTTATACAAAGCCGTCGAAGCCGCAGGCGTGCGCGTGATTGAATTGGTACTCGAACCCATTGCAGCAGGTGAGGCAGTTCTCACGAGTGCCGAACGCGATTTAGGCGTCGCGTTGGTGGACATTGGCGGCGGCACAACCGACATTGCAATTTTTATTGACGGCAGCGTTTGGCACACGGTTGTCTTGCCGATTGGTGGAATGCACTTGACGAATGATTTAGCGGTAGGCGTGCGCGCGCCATTCGCGGCGGCGGAAGAAATGAAAATAAAGTACGGGACGGTGATGATTGACGACGCGCGTCCCGAAGAAATTATTGAACTCGCCGCGTTCGGCGATGAAGAAAAGCGTGTCGTGTCGCGGCGCGAGGTCGCGGAAATTCTGCAAGCGCGGGCAGAAGAAATGTTCAACATGGTGCTAACCGAAATCAAGCGTTCGGGGTACGATGGTCTATTGCCTGCCGGTGTGGTATTGTGCGGCGGTGCGTCGCAATTGGTTGGCGTCAAAGCATTGGCGCGCGAAATTGTGGGATTGCCGACGCGCGTCGGTTCGCCGCAAAAAATGGATGGGCTGATTGAGCGTGTGAGTTCCCCCGCGTATGCGACAAGTGTTGGACTCGCGCATTGGGGCGTACGACAGGCAGATTTGCAAACGCTGCAACTTACCGAGATTGCAGCGCGCGCGCAACGAAAAAGTGAGGAGGGAATATTGGCGCCATTGCTCAACGCGGGAGACTGGCTGCGTCGCGCATTGCTGCCCGAGCGAGGTGAATAAATGATAGCGATGGATAAACTTAAATCGAGCATTGTTGTGAGCGAATTATCGTGGCGCACAATGCTCACGCGGCTCATCATTACTTTTATCCTACTTGCCGCCGTACTCAAAATAGGGTCTTGACATAGTGTAATTTGGGGCTTATAATCTCCGCACTCCTCTAAATCTAGTGGATTTCTGTTTGTTTTTCCCTAGATATAGTTGTTGTGTCGAGATCGAACATATTCTAGTCCCGCCTAGTGCCGAACATAACGTTCTGCCTATATGAGGTATAGCGATGGAGCGAAATTCCCTCAACCCACCCCGTCCCCCGGTTCCCCAAAAACGCATCGAACCCGTCTTTAACGGTTTCGAAAATTTCGCCGCGATCAAAGTCGTCGGTGTCGGCGGCGGCGGGACGAATGCAGTCAATCGGATGATTATCGAAGGTCTGCGCGGCGTGGACTTTATTGCGGTCAACACCGATGCCCAGGCATTGATTCATTCTCAAGCGCAAGCAAAAATTCGTATCGGCGACAAACTGACGCGCGGACTTGGCGCGGGCGGTGACCCCGAGCGCGGCATGAAATCCGCCGAAGAGACCACCGACGAACTCCGCGAAGCGATCAAAGGCGCGGACATGGTGTTCGTCACGGCAGGCATGGGCGGCGGCACCGGTTCCGGCGCGGCGCCAGTGATTGCAAAAATCGCGCGCGAGATGGGTTCCTTGACCATCGGCGTCGTCACCAAGCCATTTATGTTTGAAGGCGCCAAACGCAAAAAAGTTGCCGATGAAGCGTTGAATCGTTTGAAAGACAACGTGGACACGCTCATCATTATTCCGAATGACCGACTGCTCGACATTGTTGATAAAAAGGCGTCGCTGCAATCCGCGTTTCGTCTGGCGGACGACGTGTTGCGTCAAGGTATTCAAGGCATCAGTGAGTTGATTACGGTGCCGGGTCTCATCAATTTGGATTTCGCCGATGTGAAAACCATCATGGGCGAAGGCGGCGCGGCACTGATGGCAGTCGGACGCGGCAGCGGTGAAAATCGCGCGGTCGCCGCGGCAGAAATGGCAATCAAATCGCCGTTGCTTGATGTGAGCATTGACGGTGCGCGCGGCGTGTTGTTTAACGTCACGGGCGGCGAAGATTTGACTTTGCACGAAGTGTACGAAGCGGCGGAAATTGTCCGACGAGTTGCTGACCCCGAAGTGAATTTGATTTTTGGCGCGGTCATCAATCCCGAAATGAAAGACGAGGTTCGCATTACGGTCATTGCCACCGGCTTTCAAGCGCAAGCAAAACGAATGCCCGGCACAGGCGCCGGAATCGCGACAGGAAACGTGGTCGCCGCTCCCGGTAAGAAAACAATTGATTTCCCCGTGCGGCAGTTTGACCGCGAGGATTTGGACATTCCCGCTTTCTTGCGAAAGCGCGGCTAAATAGAAATTCGAACCGCTTGCTCTACACTCGTTGAAACACACCGGGCGTCTGTGTGAAGATTCAAGTGCGGTGCGGCGGAAACCGGCGGAGAAGCGGGGTAGTGGGACCCCGCTTCTTTTTTTTGAATCGTCAAGACCTGACAGGTTTCCAAAAACCCGTCAGGTCTCTGTCGCAAACGCGTGATTTTCTTAAGGAACTTTTCCCCAAATCGGTGTTATAATTTTTGTCATACTTCGCGCGTTAGTTTGTTTGTGCTGAAATCACAACGTGATTTCAAACTTTCAGTCCGGCAAGGAAAGGAGGTAAAGCAAGCGACGCGATTTTTTATTTCCCCCATTTACGCGAGTTGTTTCTCAATTCGCATTTGCGCTTTGACGCAAAGTTGTTCGTACGGTACACGTACACGAGTGAGTCTTTACTCCCACCCATTTTTTAAAATCGGCAGTGAACACCACTCGAAATTTTTCCATCAGTAAAGGAGACAGTATCATGGACATGGATCGCATTATGGGCGTCATTACGCTCAAAGCCCCAACGTATCGCCAAATCGCGGATGACCCGAACGCGACAACTCCGGCAGCGATTATTACCGCAGTGGTTGCGTTGATTTCAGGGTTCTTTGGCGGCGCGGTGGCGTTTGACACCAACGCCGGAACATCCAGTTTCAATTTGATGGGCGGCGTTCTGTTTGCCATCATTAGCGTTGTGTTGGGACTCATCGGCTGGTTCATCGCCGGTTGGGTTTTGGCGTTCGTTTCCAAGTGGTTTGGCGGCAAAACGAATACGCAAGAAATGCTGCGTGTGACGGGGTTCGTTAACATTTTCGGATTGGTCGGCGTATTGAGCATTTTGGCGTTAATCACGCCTGCGCTCGGCTGCGTCACTGGTTTGGTCAGTCTCGCCGCGGCGATTCTGCGCCTTATCGGTTATGTCATCGGTGTGCGCGAAGCCGCCGAATTTTCGACAGGCAACGCGATCATTACCGCCATCATTGCGGCGATTGTCAATTTCTTGATTGTCGCGGTGGTCGGTGGCACAATTGCAGCGGCGGTCGGCGTCGGCGCGGCGGCAATGGGTGCTGGACAATAGAACGAACGAAGGTTGAATTTTCAAACCAGAGTCGCAAGACTCTGGTTTTTTTTGTTCGTAAAAAAGGGATATAAAAAGTTCATCATGCACCAGATTTTTAAGGTCAACCTCTTGAAACGACTCGCGGTTTGTGCTACACTCTCAATCACTTAGCCACAATATCTCGTGGCTTAACAAATTAGAGTACAACATTTAGGGTCTGGGCGGGCTGCTCATACCCTATTTTTGACCCCAAAATGCGTTGTCCGTACTGCTCCAAAGAAGAAAGCAAGGTCATTGACACGCGCGAATCCGAAGACGCGATTCGTCGGCGACGTGAATGTTTGGAATGTGGTCATCGGTTCACGACCTATGAACGCGTCGCGCAAACATCGCTGATGGTGATTAAGCAGGATGGACGGCGCGAGGCATTTGACCGCCAAAAATTATTGAGCGGAATCACGCGTGCGTGCGCGAAACGTCCCGTGCCGATGCAAGCGATTGAGGCGATTGTGGACGACATCGAAGCGCAGCTGCACACGCTTGGACGTTCCGAAGTGGACTCGCAGCGCATCGGGCAGATGGTGATGGAACGTTTGCGAACACTGGATGACGTAGCGTATGTGCGGTTCGCCTCTGTCTATCGCCGTTTCGCCGATTTGGAAAGTTTGCAAGCGGAAATTCAACGCTTGCGTGACCGCAAAGAACGCGACCAAGAACAAAAATCGCAAATGAAATTGATATAGAAGTTGGGAGTTAGAAATCGGAATTTGGAAATTGGATGTTGGAACTTGATTCCAACTTCTAACATCCGAGTTCCAACTTCCAACATTCAAACCATGTTAGAGCCGCGTATTTTACCCCTCGTCAGCGCCCATCTTCGTAGAAACGGTCCGAGCGTCAAGTGTTGTTATCTCATTGTTGCGCGCGCACCGATTACATGCGCGCGCAGCGTGATTTCGAGTAAGGTCGGTTCGCCCCCGTAAGTTTTTCGCGTAAGCGCGACAGCGGCGGGCGAATCGAGAGCGCGATTCACCCGCCGTTTTTTTTCCATCCGGCATCTCTAACTACGAACGTTGTTTCGCTCAATCAAAAATTACTTGGAGGCAGTCGCAATGAGCAGCGCACAACCGCGTGTGGACACGCGCTTTTCGTCGAAAGCAAATGGCAATGGGAATGGACATTCCAATGGCAATGGACACAAGCCGAACGCGTTAGATTTGAACGCGCCGATTACCATGCCCACCACCATCGTCAAACGCGATGGACGCGTCATGCCATTTGAAATCGAACGTATCGAAAACGCGTTGGCGCGATGTTTTGCGAGTTTTGGGCGCACGCCCGCGATTCCGATTTCCGATTTGGCAAAACAAGTGGGCAATATCGTAGCCGCCAAATACGAACAACCCTCCGTCGAAAATGTTCAAGACATTGCCGAGATGGTTTTGCAAGCCGCAGGCGAATTTGAAGCGGCGAAACGTTACATTCTCTATCGCGCCGAACACGCGAAATTACGCGCCGAGCGTCCCATTCCTGAAAATGTGCGTGCCGCGTTCGCGGAATCGGACCACTACTTTCCAACCGATTTACAAAAATTCCAATTCTATGACAAGTACTCGCGTTTCAATTATGACTTGGGTCGCCGCGAAACCTGGATTGAAACCGTTGACCGTTCGGTAGATTTTTTGCACGAACTCGCGGGCGAACGTCTGTCGCGCGAAACGTACGAACGCGTTCGCAAAGGTATTTTGGAAATGCGCGCGATGCCTTCGATGCGTTTGCTCGCAATGGCAGGCGCGGCGGCGCGGCGTAACAACGTCACCATTTACAATTGTTCGTACATGCCCGTCGAAAGTATTGACGCGTTTGTGGAAGCGTTGATTATTTCGATGAGCGGCTGCGGCGTTGGTTATTCCGTTGAACGCAAGTACGTTGAAAATTTTCCGCGCGTGAAACGGCAAACGGGCAAAGCGCCAACGACGTACTTTGTCGAAGATTCTGCGGAAGGATGGGCGGACGCGCTGCGTTTCGGTTTGGAAACGTGGTTCGACGGCGGCGACGTGAAATTTGATTTGGGGCTGTTGCGTTCTGCCGGCGCACCGCTTCGTACCAAAGGCGGACGCGCATCGGGTCCCGAACCGCTGCGCAAGATGTTTGAATTTATTCGCACGCGCGTTCTCGCGCGGCAAGGCAGTTTCCTCCGTTCGCTCGACGCGCACGACATCATGTGCGCGGTGGGCAACGCGGCGGTGAGTGGCGGCGTTCGTCGTACCGCGATGATTTCTTTGTTTGATTATGACGACGGTGATATGTTGCACGCAAAAGATGGTGACTTTGAACGCGAAAACAGTCAGCGATGGAACGCCAACAATTCTGCGGTGTTGCCGCGCGGTGGTTTGACACAATTGGAATTTGCGCGATTCTTTCTCGATATGGCGCAAGGTGGACGCGGCGAGCCGGGCATTTTCAATCGCGATTCAGCGATGGCGATGCGCCCGTCGCGTCGTCAAGAAGCAGAGTTTGGTACAAACCCGTGCGGCGAAATTGTTTTGCGTCCGTTCGAGTTTTGCAATTTGTCTGTTGCCGTCGCGCGTCAAAGCGATACGTACGAAACGTTGAAAGATAAAGTTGAACTCGCGTCCATCATCGGCACGATTCAATCGCTCGCCACCCATTTCCCGGGGCTCCGCAAACAATGGCAAGACAATTGCCAAGAGGAGCGCTTGCTTGGTGTGGACATTAACGGACAACTCGACAGTCCCATCGCGCAAGACGCGAATGTGCAGCGCGCATTACGCGATGTCGCAATCGAAACGAATCGCGTCGTCGCGTCGCAATTGAATATCAATCAATCGGTTTCCGTAACATGCGTGAAACCATCGGGCAATTCGTCACAATTGTTGAACTGCTCATCGGGCATTCACGCGCGCTGGTCGCCGTATTACATTCGCAATGTGCGTGTGGCGACCCATTCGCCAATTTACAAAGTGATGCGCGACGCGGGCGCGCCGATGGACCCTGAAAACGGACAAACGCCCGAAGATGCGAATACGTACGTGATTCATTTTCCGGTGAAGTCGCCGGACGGTGCGATTACGCGCAAAGACCGTACCGCGCTTCAACAGTGCGAATATTGGCTGCAAAATAAATTGAATTGGACGGAACACAATCCGAGCGTAACCATCACGTATCAACCGCACGAAATTCTAGATTTGATGAAATGGGTGTGGGAACACATTGACTATCTCGGCGGCATCACGTTCCTCCCCGCGTTCGACGCAATGTACGACCAAATGCCGTATCACGAAATTGACGCGGGGGAATATGAAAAACTCGCCGCACATTTTCCCGCGATTGATTTCAGCAAATTGTATCGTTACGAAGAAGAAGATTTAACAACTGCCGCGCAAGAACTCGCGTGTCTTGCCGGTGTGTGTGATGTAGATTTTGCGGGGAAACCGCCGAACAGTTAGCGCGGTTTGAGGATGGACAGGTCTGTCCAAACTTGACGGGGTAGGCGATTTCGCACATCGCCTACCCCGTCTGTTATTCATCCGTGCAGCCCGCGCAAGAACGCGAGCAGGTCAAGATTGTTGACCAGAAAGTGCATCGTCGCGAGCAGCGCGACAATAATGACCAGCGCCAGCAAAAGCGTAATGAGCCGCCTGCGTGTGTTGATTGATTTTTCCATTTCGTTTCCCCTTTTTAAACGTACGCGAGTGTCTCGCGGATGGTGAGGCGCGCGGCTTGGCGCGCCGGATACGCGCTCGCCGCAATTGCGCCAACGATAACTACCGATAGCCAGATGACGAGCCCTTCCGCCGACAAAATCAAAGGCAGTGGCGAACGAAACGCCAGATTCCCCAGAAAAACGCCCAAGCCATATGACAATGGGATGGACAATGGCACTGCCAGCACCCAACTCAATAGCCCAATAAACAATCCTTCGGCAATGATATTCCGCATCACAATGCTTGACCGCGCGCCAATCGCGCGCAGGATGCCAAATTCGCGTGTGCGCTCGACCACGCTCGTCCCCATACTCGACAAGAGACCCAGCGCGCCGACCACCGCCATCACCGTCGCAATCGAGAGCAGCGCGACAATGAAAACATAGACGTGTCCGCTAATCGCCTCGTCCAGCAGCGAAGCAGGCACGGCGACCTTGACACTGATTTCGGCAGCGGCGAGCGCGCGTTCAATGTCGCGCAATACGCGCGCGGCGGATTCTGTATCAAGCTCTTGCATCACCACGCGCACCGCGTTTGTGTCTTGCAGCGATTGCGCGGTTGCTTGGCTGAATGTATCGGGCGTCACGTACGCCGTCGCGGGATTTAGAATTTGGCGCACGATACCGAGCAGGCGAAACGCGGCGGGCTGTCCATTGACCAACACGCGAATTTCGTCACCGACGCGCGCGTTGGGGAACATCGCGCTCGCGGTTTGATTCAGCACAATTCCATTCCTATCGCCTTGCGCGAGCCAACGTCCATTCAACATGTGCGTTTCAATCAATTCGCTTTCCGGTGGGACCGAACGCAGCGTGAAACTGCCGTGACCCCCATCGGGATATGTGCGGACAATGTTCAATTCGTTCGCTTGATAGATGGCGATAGGACTCGAATTCCAGGACTCGACGCCCGCGACCCCGGGAACGCTAGTGAGAATGGTTGCGACTTGAGCTTCTGCCTGTGGTTGATTCAGCCGCAGTTCCAAATCGTAATGTCGTTCGGCGGCTGCCTGCGCGATGTACATTTGCCAAGCCGTTTTGACATTGATGCCGGTCAAAAACATCGCGCCCGCTGCTGCCAACAGCCCGAGCGTGAGGAGCAAACGTCCGCGCCGCCGAAACGGGTTACGTAGCGCGAACAGCAGCGTATTGTCCACACCGCGCAATCTGCCGAGCCAACGGTCGAGCGCACGCGAACCGAAATCTTGACGATTGACTCCGTAATCGTTCAACGTCTCGCGCACAGTGACGCGCGTTGTGAGCAAGATGGGATACAGCGCGACGAGCAGTGGAACAAAAATTCCCATCGTCACCAAAACGAGATACACCCAAAGCGGCAGCGCATCGCTCACGATGGTGAAATTCAAAAGCTGCGCGACGACTCCCGCCAACCCGCGTCCCACGACAATGCCGCCCGGAATCGCGAGCAGCACCGCGCCGAGTCCTAAAATCGCAACGAGCGCTAAATACATCCCGCTAATCTGTCCTGTGCGCGCGCCGATAGCTTTCATGATGCCAATCTGACGAATCTGTTGCGCGAGCAGACCGCCAATCATCGTCGCCGTCAGAATCGCGCTCAATGCCAGCGCCATCAAACTGAACGCCAACAAAATCATCAACACGGCGTTCAACTGAGTGGCATGCGGATGTTTGCCCGGCGGAGGGATGCGGATTTCATCCACCGCGCGCCCTTGCGTTTTGAGCCAAGCCGCCAAATTGCTTGCGGTTGCTTCGATGGTGGCAATGTTGTTTGGCTCTTGGCGGACGATGATTTTTAGAATGTGCAGCGTGTTGGATTCACCGAGCGCGGCGAGCGTATCGGGTGTGATGTATCCGTATATCGTCTGTTCCTGCCACGCGGGCGCAAGACTGGGGTCATGCACGGTGCCAGAGATAGTGATTTTTTCTTGTACCCCGTTCGGAGTTTGAACAACAAGCGCGTCGCCAATCTGCGCGCCGAGCAGACGCAGCGCTTCGCGTTCCAGCAGAATCGTTTTTTCAGGCGGAAGCCACGCACCCGCTTCGGGCGTAAATGTGCTGACGCGCATCGTCGCCATGTCGCGCGTGACAAAGAGCAAAAGCGGCATCCACTTGTCCGGTTTGACTTGTACCCGCGCCGTAACCCAGTCGCCCGCTTCAGCGTCCGCGATGTCGGGACGCGCGCGGACCGCTTGCACCAACGCGTCATCTACGCGGTCCAATTCCAAAAACGCGGAAGCGGGATTTGTTCCCAAATAATTTTGCTCGAGCTCGCGCGTCAAAATGGCATACGCGCTCAAAATCGCGCCGACGCCGAGAATACTTACCGCAAGCGCCAGTACAATCATTATCATGCGCCCGCGCGCGGCTTGCAGGTCGCGCCACAATTTTTTCCAACGCGGGCTGTTCATTGCGTCCTCCCGTTCGCCACGACGACTCCGTCGGACAACACAATCGCGCGCGAAAAATAACGCGCGAGGTCGCGCTCATGCGTGACCATTACGACAGTTTTGCCTTCCGCCGCGAGCGCGGCAAACAATTGCATCACCGCCTCCGAAGTTTGCGAATCGAGATTGCCCGTCGGCTCATCCGCGACGAGGATGGGCGGGTCGTTGGCGAGCGCGCGCGCAATCGCGGCGCGTTGTTGTTGTCCGCCCGATAAATCGGCGGGGAGTTTGTCCGCCTGTTCGGCAATCCCCACTTTTTCGAGGAGCGCAAGCGCGCGGGCGCGCCGTTCACGCGCGGGAAACGTATTGCAGAAATCCATCGGCAGCGCGATATTTTCCGCGACGGTCAACGTGGGCAAGAGTTGGAAAAATTGAAAAACGATGCCCACATTCTTGCCGCGCCACATCGCCAATTGTTCTTGGTCGAGCGCGTGAAGCGCGGTAGAGCCGACCAGCACCTGTCCGGAGGTCGGCGTATCAATTCCCGTGAGCATGTTGACGAGCGTAGATTTGCCGCTGCCTGATTTGCCCACGATGGCGACAAACTCGCCCGCGTCCACTCGCAGGTCCACTTGATTCAGCGCGAGGAATTTGCCCGCCGCGCCGCTGTACGCTTTTGTTACGCCGTGCAATTCAATCAACTGCTGCCTACCACCCACACGCGTTTCTGCGCCGACGAGGAATTGTGTTTGAGGAATCAATTGCATAGTCATCTTGAACGTCCTTTGCGTTTGAAATGAAATGATGTACAATGTGTATGTTTCTGAACACTGTGTTCGGTTATGATATATCATCCCGCATGACGCGTGTCAACAACCAAAACTAGGCAAATGTTCGGAACGGAACAGGCGAGCGAAAATTGTTCGGAAATACGGAGGCGGTGATGGGGAAAAAAATTGCGGACCGGCGGGTGCGGCGCACGCGCGAATTATTGCAGAGCGCGTTAGCCGCGCTCATCGTGGAGAGGGGCTATGACGCGGTGACGGTGCAGGATGTTCTCGACCGCGCCAACGTCGGACGTTCGACTTTCTACGCGCATTTTCGAGACAAAGAGGACTTGCTGCTTAGCGGCGCCGAGAATTTGTGGACGCAGTTTGAAGAGCATTTTGCCAGCGCGGCTGTCACCAACGAAACGCCGTGGATGTTGAGTCTGTCCATGTTCGAACATGCGGCAGAGCAGCGTTCGTTGTATCGCGCCTTGTCTGCGAAAAAGGGCGGCAACATTGCGTTGCAGCACATTCAAAAAAAATTGTACGTTTCCGTGCGCGACCATCTCAAGGCGCAAGCGCCAAAAAGAAAAAAAGGGTTTCCGCCGGATCTTTTGGCGCACTATATTATCAGTTCCTTTATCGCGCTGTTGACGTGGTGGCTGGACAACGACGCGTCATACACTCCCGCGCAGATGAATGATTTTTATCGGCAGTTGGTGCAGCCGGGGGTAGAGGCAATTTTTCCAGCGCGCGCGTAAGGCGTTTTCCAGATGGTGTTCCAACTGCGCTCAAGCATTCTCTACAAAATCATGCCGCGCCCCGAAAGATGTTGCGACGATTCAATCAAGCAAGTTTTGCCAAAATCGCTCGCTTGCGTATAATTCCTTTGCCCAAGTAAAAATCGTCCCAAACGATTTGCAAAGTACATAAAACGTGTGATGAAAGATACCGTGAAGCTTGGCACTTGTTAGCCATCCAGTATGGTCGGGGCGTAGCGCAGACCGGTAGCGCACCTGCATGGGGTGCAGGGGGTCGGAGGTTCAAATCCTCTCGCCCCGACACATTTTCTCTCAGGTCGAGAATCGCATCTCGACCTTTCTTTTTTCTATGATGAACGCGGACATTGCCGTCCCCCCCCCCTCGCTGGCGAATGACGAAGAAAAGTTGCTCGCGCATGTGCGCGCACTACTTCCGTTATTGGCGGACCTTGCGCGCGCCGATGTGTTGATTGGATTGCGCGAAAACAATCACGTTCGCATTTGTTCCCACGCGCGTCCCCATTCGATTGCGCCCGCGTACGAAAAATCGCTTGTCGGTGAAACAATGACGCGCGAAGGCGACGCAACGTTGTACGAAGCGTTGGACCAAAATCGCGTCGCACGCCGCATCCGCGATATTCCCAGCGAAGGCGCACCCGTGCAGCGCGAAGTATTTCCACTGCGCGCGGGCGAACGAAACGCATTCGGCGCGTTGGTGATTGATACCAATTTGCTCGAAGTGGAACGAATGCGCCGCCGTCATCGCGCGTTTCAACAAGTCGTGCGCGATTTAAAAGAGATGGCAATGCGCGGTGAACCGCACGGCGCGGGCGATGTTTCACCGTTTGCGGAATTTGATGGACTCATCTATGCGGACTATACCGGCGTCATTCGCTACATGAGCGGTGTCGCGACGAATTTGTATCGCAACATCGGTTACAGTGAAACGTTAATTGGCAGACCATTAACATTTTTGGAAACGAGCGACGCGAAACTATTTGACCAAGCCGTCGCCGAAAATCGCGTCATTGAGCGCACGCTGGACGAACGCGGGCGCGAGTGGATTAAAAAAGCGATTCCGATTTTTGAAACCGACGCGCTGTTGTGGCTCAATCGCGGCACGCGGCTCGCGGGCGTGTTGATTGCGGTGCACGACGACACCGAAGCGCGCGAACGCAAACGTCAACTCGAAATCAAGACGACGATGATTAAAGAAGTGCATCATCGCGTCAAGAACGATTTGCAAACGGTCGCGGCATTGTTGCGAATGCAATCGCGCCGAATGCAGACGGAAGAAGCGCGGACGGCGTTGGGCGAGGCAGTGAATCGCATTTTGAGCATTGCCGTAATTCACGAATTTCTATCCGCGCAAGATTCGCGTATAATCAATATCCGCGACATTGCGGGGCGCATTTTGAATCAAATGCAAAGCGGTGTGCTTGACCCGAACCGCGAAATCAAATTGCGTTTGCAAGGTCCCAACATTTTTCTCACCGCGCGGCAGGCGACCTCGTGCGCGCTGGTAATTAACGAACTTTTGCAGAACGCGTTGGAACATGGTTTTGATTTGCGCGAACGCGGCGGCACGATTTCGTTATCGTTTCAAGATTTGGGCGACCGCGTAGAATTGCGCGTGCACGATGACGGACGCGGCTTGCCCGACAATTTTGATTTGGAGCATGTGGACAGTCTGGGTTTGCGGATTGTACGAATGTTGGTGACGGACGATTTAAAAGGCACGATTGAAATGGTGAGCGACAACGGGGTTTCCGCCATCGTAAATTTCCCGAAAATTCCTCTCGGAGGCGACGAAGCGTGGAGCGAACAAGAGTAATCATTGCAGACGACGAATCGGTGATTCGCGCCGATTTGCGCGAAATGCTGACGAACCTGAATTATTTGGTGGTTGGAGAAGTGGGTGATGGGCGCAGCGCGGTGAACCTCGCGCGCGAATTAAAACCCGATGTCGTGATTATGGACATCAAGATGCCCGATATGGACGGCATCGAAGCGGCGAAATTAATGACGCAAGAAAAAATCGCGCCCGTCCTTTTATTGACCGCCTACGCGCAGCGCGATTTGGTGGACCGCGCTAAAGAAGCGGGCGTGGTCGGTTATCTCGTGAAACCGTTTCGCGAACAAGAAATTGTTCCCGCGATTGAAATTGCGCTCGCGCGTTTTAGCGAATTCCGCGAATTGGAAAAAGAAGTGGGCGACTTGAACGAGACGCTCGAAACGCGCAAAGTGGTGGACCGCGCCAAAGGGATTCTCATGGACTCGCAAGGATTGACGGAACAAGAAGCGTTTCGCAAAATTCAAAAAATGTCCATGAACACGCGCAAGCCGATGAAAGAAATCGCGCAAGCGATTGTGTTGGCGCAAGACGCGAAAAGCCAGTGACCAGTGGGCAGCAATCAGTAATCTATATTCAGTCCAAGGCGCGTAGGGAGCGTTCTCTAACGCGACGCATCGAGTAACGAGAAACAAGAACCGCAGAGGAAATTTCCTCTGCGGTTTATTTTTTCTGATAGATTACGCTTTGCGAATCGGAAAACACGTGAGTCCAAAGTGAATCATTTGCTAACGCCTTTGCCAACGGCGCGTCGGGTTCGATGAGAACAAGTCTCACATCACGCGCAGCAAATTCCGTTTGCCAACCTTGTTCCGCGCGATAAATTTCTAGAAAATTTTCAATGAACGCGTCGCCGTGAACGTCCGCGCGTCCGTCAATGTACACTTGATACTCTGGATACAGTTTCCAAATCAAGTAACCGCCCCAGCCGTAACTGTTGTAAAGGTTCGGCGCGGGGCGATTTTGTTGAATCCATTCGACGGCAGCGGCGGGAAATTTTTCGCGCTCGGCGTTTGTTTGATTGACGAGAAGGTTGGCAACGCGCACAAGCGCAATCATCGCGAGGATGACGACGATTGTTGTATTGATAAATTGCATTAGGCGCGGCGTTGCTCTGTTCGATGCGCGCAGTGGAATCCACGCGGCAAGCTGCGCGGACAAAACAGGAATCGCAACGAGCGCAAACAACGGAATGTTGCGCGCAGAACGCAATGCTAAAAAGCCGAGCGCGAAAAGCAAAAGAATGTGGGCGAGGGGAACGCGGGCGCGCGCAATCAAGGTTGTGGCAATGAGCGAAAGTAACAACAGCGCGAACGGCAGCCATTCCGTTTGATGAAAGTCGGGCGAAAACCATTCTTGAATATAACGTTGCATCGCCGCGCTGGTGAGCGTCTCGAACGGATAAAGAAACATGCGCGCGCCGTTGGGATTGATGACTACGGCGAGGGCTGAAAGAATGAGGATGATGAGTAATGCGCGTGTGTTGCGTGGAGAGAGCGACGGTTCTGTTTCGAGAAAATTTTTCGCGCTCTGTTTGCGAACAAGAAAAACGATTCCCTCGACGAACGCGGCGAACCAAAACGCGCCAATGACAATCAACCCAATCGCGTACCCACTGTGCAAGTTCACCCACACGAGCACCAACAGCGGCAGCGGAAGCAAAAATTTATTTTCGCGCGTCGCAACAAAACGGTCGAGCAAAAACAAAAACGTACTCATGAACAACAGCGTCAACATTTGCGGACGCACGCCCCATGTCGGCGCGGTTGCCAATGCACCGAGCAATAACGCGAAGCCTGCGAGATACGGTTTTCCATCACTGCGCGCGTACGTCAACGCGAACGCAAGCGTGATGATTACAGAAAACAGAATCGTCAATAACGCGAATCCGCCAACGCGATAAAGTGCGTACATAAAAACTTCCGACAACCATTCATGCGTGACCCATTCTTTGCCTTGCGCGGTGAATGAAAACGGGTCGGTGTGTGGAATCGTCGCGTTTTCCACCATATATTGCCCCGCGCGCAGATGCCACCAAAAATCGGGGTCACTGATTTCGCGGACGGTCATGACAAATAGCGCAAGGAAAAGAATTGCGGTAAAGAGGCGACGTGTGGACATCGAACTTGAAGAATCGAGAAAGAGGGAGGAAAGCGTAAGAGTTTGCGCTGCGACGTAACTATAGCATGTTGACCGCAAATTTTTCTTAAGGTTGGGTCTGCGTGCGCACAAAGGACGGCGCGAGGCGTCCTTTTTCGATTCGCAGGCGCAGCACTGTCCCCAAAGCTCTGAAAATTTCTTGACGCGAAATTTTAGATGCGCCACGTTGGCGGTTTTCAAAAATGATTGGCACTTCGCCGACGCGCCAACCTTGCTTTTGACATTGATAGAGCATCTCCATCAAAAACGAGTAACCGTTCGATTGAATCGCGTCGAGCGCAATGGATTCAAGCACCGTGCGGCGATAGGCGCGAAAACCTGCGGTCGTATCCGTCGCATCCAGCCCCAGCATCGAACGCGCAAATAAATTCGCGCCGCGACTCAATGCCTTGCGCGCGGCAGTGCAGTGCAGTGTGCCGCCCCCCGGAACATAGCGCGAGCCGATGACCAAATCACACTTTTGGATGCCGCGCAACAATTCCGGCACGAAACGCGGCGCGTGAGAAAAATCCGCGTCCATGGTGAGAATGGGGTCGAAATTGTTTGCCAGCGCGAATTTCATTCCGGCAATGTGGGCGGTGCCGAGTCCGAGTTTGGCGGGGCGATGCAGCGGAAAAACGCGCGCGCCGCGCGCGGCGAATTCGTCAACAATTTTACCTGTACCATCGGGCGAATTGTCGTCAACGACAATGATTGCCAGCGTGGGAACAAAGGTATGCAATTCGCCTATTAACAAGGCGATATTTTCAGATTCATTATAGGTTGGGATAACGACGGCAGATGGCATAAGAAGCGGCTACGTGTGAATGCAAAACCTTTAAAGTTGGGTCTTGACAAGATTGATTTCTGTCTTATAATACGAGACTGCCTATTTGGGACACGAGGCGGTATCCGCATTCCAGCAGCAGGGCATTCGTTCTTTTTATCACATTCTCGTTTTCCCCTGAAGCCGTCTCGCATTTCGGTCTATTTTCTATTTTTATGATTGAATTTTCCTGCTGCGGTCACTCTGTTGTACGAACTCTATAGCTTTTCCCAACATGCTCGAACGGTTTTTTCCGTAAGAGCATGTTTGTTTGTTTGGTCGCTTTTTTCAACCTCGAGTGTATTGTACACAGTCGCTTAATCTGCGCAAAGGAGTCAAGAATGGCGCAAACGATGACAATGCCTGTAACCAACGGACTGCGTTCGGATCAAAAAACATACGCACGGATTCCCGATGTCATTGCGATTCCCACACTGATTCAAGTGCAGTTGGAATCGTTCAAGTCGTTCAAAGAAGAAGGACTCATTGAGCTGTTTGAAGAAGTTTCCCCAATTGAATCGTTCAATCACAATTACGCGTTGTACTTTCCCGGCGCGGCGGCGGAAGCCAAAGGGCTGAAACTAAAATACAGTTTCGGCGAACCGAAATACACGGAAGCCGAATGCCGCGAAATGGATATGACCTTCGCGCGCCCCTTGGAAGTTGAAGTCGCACTCATCGGTGCCGAAGTCAAAGAGCCGATTATTCAAAAAATTTATATGGGCGATTTCCCGGAGATGACACAGCACGGCACATTCGTCATCAACGGCGCGGAACGCGTGGTCGTTTCGCAATTGATTCGTTCGCCCGGTGTGTACTTTACCGCCGACGAAGACCGCCAAACGGGGCGCCCGCTCACTTCCGCGAAACTCATTCCCAATCGCGGCGCGTGGCTTGAATTTGAAACATCGAAACGCGATATTCTTTCCGTCAAAGTGGACCGCAAGCGCAAAATTCCGGTGACGATGTTGCTGCGCGCGATTGGTGTTGGCGGCGGCACGGACGAAGGCATTCTTTCCATTTTCGCGGGCGTGGACAACAATCCCGACCATTCTTTTATTCGCACCACGCTCGAACGCGAAACGCCAAAATTGCAAGGCGTCAATGATTCGCTCATTGAATTTTACAAACGCCTTCGCCCCGGCGACCCTGCGACGCTCGACAACGCGAAAGCGTTCATGGCGCAATTGTTGTTCACGCAACGTCGTTACGATTTGGGCAAAGTAGGTCGCCACAAATTGAATCGTCGTTTGTATGGCACCGACGCGCCCGCAGATCAAACACCCAAAGAACGCACACTCACCGAACAAGACTTGGTTAAAGTTCTCGAACATCTCATTCTCATCAACAATGGTTTCGAGCATGATGATGATATTGACCATCTCGGCAATCGTCGCGTAAAAACGGTAGGCGAATTGATTCAAAATCATTTGCGTATCGGTTTGCTCCGTTTGGAACGCGTCGTACGTGAACGCATGAGCATTCGTGACCCCGAGCAAATGACACCATTGAATTTGGTGAACATTCGCCCTGTCGTCGCGGCGATGCGCGAATTTTTCGGCGGCTCGCAGCTTTCACAATTCATGCAACAGACGAATCCGTTGGATGAGTTGACGCACAAGCGCACCTTGTCCGCGTTGGGTCCCGGCGGTCTGCGCCGCGAACGCGCGGGCTTTGATGTGCGCGACGTGCATGATTCACATTACGGACGCATTTGCCCGATTGAAACGCCCGAAGGTCCGAACATCGGTCTCATTGGGCGTCTCGCCACGTACGCGCAAATCAATGAATTTGGTTTTATTGAAACGCCGTACCGCCGCGTCTATCACGAACTGCCACCGAAAAAAGACCGTTTGCTGGGTCACACGTTAACGGAAGATGTTCAAGATTCAGATTCGGGCAAAGTCATTGCCGAAGAAGGTCGGGTCATTGACGAAAAACTTGCCAACAAAATTTCGGATGCGCTCGGACGCAATGCCGAAGTCGCGGTGAAATCATTCGCATCGGATGAAATTGAATATCTGCCCGCGGATGTCGAAGACAAACACACCATCGTGCAAGCGAACGCGCAATTGAACGAACGCGGCGAGTTTGTCCAAGAACGCGTGTCCGTACGCAAAGCGGGCGAATACATGAGCGATTCACCGGCGCGCGCGGAATACATGGACGTTTCGCCAAAACAAATCGTCGGCATTTCTGCCGCGTTGATTCCGTTCCTCGAACACGACGACGCGAATCGCGCGTTGATGGGTTCCAACATGCAGCGCCAAGCGGTTCCGCTTTTGGTACCCGAAGCGCCGGTTGTTGGCACAGGCATGGAATTGCAAGCCGCGCTCGATTCGGGTCAAGTTGTCATTGCCGAAGATGATGGTGAAGTGGTCAGCGCGACGGCGAAAGAAATTGTCGTCAAACATGGACGCAAGAACGTCACGTACACCCTTCGCAAATACAATCGCTCGAACCAATCCACGTGCATTGACCAACGCCCGATTGTCACACGCGGCGCGAAAGTGAAAAAAGGTCAGGTCATTGGCGATTCCAATTCAACCGAAAACGGACAGCTCGCGCTCGGACAAAATGTGACTGTCGCGTTTATGAGTTGGGAAGGCGGCAATTACGAAGACGCAATTTTGATTAGTGAACGGATGGCGTGGGAAGACAAATTTTCTTCCATCCATATCGAGAAACACGAAATCGAAGCGCGCGACACCAAACTCGGTCCCGAAGAAATTACGCGCGACATTCCGAACGTCGGCGAAGATGTGTTGAAAGATTTGGACGAAGAGGGCATCATTCGCATCGGCGCCGAAGTCGGACCGGGCGATATTCTTGTCGGCAAAATTACACCGAAAGGTGAAACCGACCTCACACCCGAAGAAAAATTGCTGCGCGCGATTTTTGGCGAAAAAGCGCGCGAAGTAAAAGATTCGTCACTGCGCTTGCCGCACGGTGAACGCGGCAAAGTCGTGGATGTCAAAGTTTTCACGCGCGACGAACACAGCGAAATGGCGGCGGGTGTTGATAAACTCGTACGCGTCTCTGTCGCGCAGCAGCGCAAAATCAATGAAGGCGACAAGATGGCGGGTCGTCACGGCAACAAAGGCGTCATTTCCAAAGTGGTGCCGATTGAAGATATGCCCTACTTGGAAGATGGGACGCCCGTTGACATTATCTTGAATCCGCTGGGTGTGCCTGCGCGTATGAACATCGGTCAGATTCTCGAAACGCATCTCGGCTGGGCGGCTGAAAAGCTTGGCTTCCAAGTTGTCACGCCGGTGTTTGATGGCGCGGACGAACAAGAAATCGCGGCGGAACTCGCGCGCGCGTGGTTGATGGACCAAGCCTGGTACGAAATGGCGGACCGCGCGTGGGCATGGCTCAAGGAACAAGAATACGACATCGAAGAATTGCAAGATGACGACGAAGCGCGCATGTTGTTTTTGCAAGAGCATTTGGAAGATGCCGACCGCCGCAAATTGTTGAATGACAAAATTTACGCGCGGCGTCAAGCTCTGACATTCTGGTTGAGTGAAAAAGGGTACGACCCGGATGCACTGCTCGTGTTTGAACACGACCCGCGTTCGCCCGAACAACGCGAAGAATCCGATACGTTGGCGCGTTCGGCGTGTTATCGCTTGTGGCTCGAACAACGCGAAGTCAAAGTCAGCGCGAAAATGTCCGAACACGATTTGCGCGCGGAAGCAGAAAAGGTTGCCAAAGAATTGCGTCAACCGCTTCCAACTTCCGGCAAATCCATTTTGCATGATGGCAAAACGGGACAGGCGTACGACCAAGCGGTGACCGTTGGCATCATCTATATGATGAAGCTCGCGCACTTGGTCGAAGACAAAGTGCACGCGCGTTCGACCGGTCCGTACTCGCTCGTGACGCAACAGCCGTTGGGCGGCAAAGCGCAATTTGGTGGTCAGCGTTTTGGCGAAATGGAAGTGTGGGCGCTCGAAGCATACGGCGCGGCACACACGCTTCAAGAAATGTTGACCGTGAAATCCGACGATGTGACCGGACGTGTGAAAACGTACGAAGCCATTGTCAAGGGCGAAGAGATTCTCGAACCCGGCGTACCCGAATCCTTCCGCGTGTTGGTCAAAGAATTGCAATCGCTCGGTCTCGCCGTCGAAGTGTACAGCGACGAAGGCGACAAGATGACATTCGGCAAAGAAGAGACCGAAGAGAAAATGCCGAACTTGGGTCTCGGACTGTTACGCGATGAATTTGCCGAACCAAAATTTGGCGCGGCGGCGCTCCGCAGCGGACCTGAAAAACGCGGCGGGCGACGTGAACGGCGTCCGCGTCAATTTGATGAATCAGAGAGCAGCAATAACTCGTAACCGGATGACCCCAAGTGTTGGCGCAACGTCTTTGCAAAGACGCTTGGGGTCGCGCAAAACGCGCGAAAATTTTAAGTTGACACAAATTTCACAATACGTTATAATCGCACCTCGTGAGTTGTGACCACGCTCTTTTTGCGTGTGTCTGACAAATGAACAACTCATAGCAATTGGTTGCCCGGCGAGCAAGTTCTGGCGCAAATACATTTCACCACTGCTGATCGTCCGCATGAACAATGTGGAAACGTCGGCGAAGAATGAAATGATTAGGCAATCAATAGTCCGCAAATGTGGCTGGGCGCACGCCCTTCCGACAGATGATTGAAAAATCGTCACACGATAGCGGAAGGGCGTGCGCCTGTCTGGCAAAAGAAAATAGTTACGAGGTCTGCGCGTTTTGACGCGTTGACCTCGTAACTGTGTCTAAAAGCGAACTACGCTTTGAAGGGAAAAACATGCCGACGATCAATCAATTGGTTCGCAAAGGCAGAAAACAACAAACAAAAAAGACCAAAGCGCCCGCGTTGGGATTCACTTTGAATCTTTTGAAAAACAAACGCGAAAAGGGCAGTGGTGCGCCGTTCAAACGCGGTGTCTGCACCCAAGTCCGCACCATGACGCCAAAGAAACCAAACTCGGCGCTTCGCAAAATCGCGCGCGTGCGTTTGACGAATGGAATCGAAGTCACGGCGTACATTCCGGGCGAAGGACATTCGCTCCAAGAACATTCCGTCGTTTTGATTCGCGGCGGACGCGTCAAAGATTTACCGGGCGTGCGCTATCACATTGTGCGCGGCACGTTGGACACAGGCGGCGTCGAAAAACGTCGCAAAGCGCGCAGCAAGTATGGCGCGAAACGTCCAAAGGAAGGCGCGACCGCGAGCAAGTAGTGAATGCAGATAGCCGAATGTGATTTACCATCAGCCATCTGCTATCAGCCAAAAGCGATTTCAGGAGATTGAAACATGTCCCGTAGAGCACGCGCAACCAAGCGCATCCCACGCGCCGATTCTCGTTACAACAGCCGCACGATTGGTCGCTTTATCAATAAAGTGATGCAGCGCGGCAAAAAGACCGTATCCGAAGGTTTGGTGTACGGCGCATTTGAAATTATTCAAGAGAAAACAAAAAAGTCGCCGACCGAAGTGTTTGAACAAGCATTGAAAAATGCCGGTCCGATGGTTGAAGTGAAACCGCGCCGCGTCGGCGGCGCGACGCTCCAAGTGCCGATGGAAGTTCCGAGTGACCGACGGCAAGCCTTGGCGATGCGTTGGATTATTGGCGCCGCCAAAGCGCGTCCCGGCAAAAACTTTTCGGAACGCCTCGCCGCAGAATTGATGGATGCCGCCGCCGGACAAGGCGCGACGATTAAAAAGAAAGAAGAAGTTCTCAAACAAGCAGAAGCCAACCGTGCCTTTGCACACTATCGTTGGTAAAAAGATTTTGAACGACGGAAAACGGAAGACGTACGACAACGATGTAAGACGTTACTGTTGACTGTTGATAATACAGACGAGCTATGGCTAGACCCGCACCAATCAACAAAGTTCGCAACGTAGGCGTTATCGCGCATATTGACAGTGGCAAGACCACTGTGAGCGAACGCATTCTTTTCTATACCGGTCGCACGTACAAAATCGGCGAAGTGCATGAAGGCACTGCCGTGATGGACTGGATGGAACAAGAACGCGAACGCGGCATCACGATTACTTCTGCCGCGACGACGACCGAATGGCGCGAACATCAAATCAATCTGATTGATACCCCCGGGCACATTGATTTCACTGCCGAAGTACAACGCAGCTTGCGCGTACTCGACGGCGGTATCGTTGTCTTTGATGCTGTCGCGGGCGTGCAACCGCAATCGGAAACGGTATGGCGTCAAGCGGACCGTTTCAACGTCCCGCGCCTCGCGTTCATCAACAAGATGGACCGTATCGGCGCAAATTTTTGGCGCACGATTGAAATGATTGTGGAACGTCTCGGCGCTAAACCTGTTGCAATTCAACTCCCCATTGGTTCGGAATCCCACTTTAAGGGCATGATTGACCTCATCGCTAATCGCGCAATCATGTATTTGGATGACCTCGGCACACAGCACGAATCCGGCGAAATTCCCGCAGAATTACAACAAGATGCAAAAGAAGCCCGCGAGCATATGATTGCTTTGATCGCCGAGACGGATGACGCGCTCGGTGAGAAATATCTGATGGGCGAAGAAATTTCCGAAGAGGAATTGCGCGCGGGTCTCCGCCGCGCCACCATCGGCAACAAGCTCGTGCCTGTATTGTGCGGCAGCGCGTTAAAGAACAAAGGTGTGCAGCTCGTTCTCGACGCGGTAGTTGATTATTTGCCGTCGCCGGTTGATATTCCGCCGGTCATTGGCGAAACACCGAACGGTGAACCGCAAGTGCGCGAAGCATCGGAAACGGAATCGTTGTCTGCGCTCGCGTTCAAAATTGTTACGGACCCGTATGTTGGACGTTTGGCGTACATTCGTGTCTATTCGGGCAAACTGACCAGCGGCTCGACCGTTCTCAACGCGACGAAAAATCAGCGCGAACGCATTGGGCGTTTGTTGCGGATGCACGCCAACAACCGCGAAGAGATTGACGAAATTTGCGCGGGCGATATTGCCGCCGTCGTCGGTCCGAAAAATACATTTACGGGCGACACGCTTTGTGAGCAGGGGAAACCTGTGATTCTCGAAGCGATCAAGTTTCCGGAACCGGTCATTGCCGTTGCGATTGAACCCAAGACCAAAGCCGACCAAGAAAAAATGGCGGATTCCCTTCGGCGTCTTGCTGAAGAAGACCCGACGTTCCGCGTACGCTCGGACGAAGAAACCGGTCAAACAATTATTTCGGGCATGGGCGAACTCCATCTCGATGTTTTGGTGGACCGCATGTTGCGCGAATTCAAAGTCGGCGCAAATGTTGGCAAGCCGCAGGTCGCCTATCGTGAAACCATTACCAAGTCTGTGAAAGCGGAAGGACGCTTTGTACGCCAATCGGGTGGTAAAGGTCAGTTCGGTGATTGCTGGCTACAGCTCGACCCGATGGAACCGGGCAAGGGTTTTGAATTTGTGAACGCGATTCGCGGCGCGGCAATTCCGAACGAATACATCCCTGCCGTCGAAAAAGGCGTCAAAGAAGCAATGGAATCGGGCGTTATCGCGGGCTATCCTGTGGTTGACATCAAGGTCACGCTCTATGACGGCTCGTACCACGAAGTGGATTCCAGCGAAATGGCATTCAAGATTGCCGCTTCAATGGGTTTCAAGTCGGGTTTCCAAAAGGCATCACCCGTTTTGCTCGAACCGATTATGCGCGTTGAAGTGACGATTCCCGAACAATACATGGGCGACATCATCGGCGACTTGTCATCCCGCCGCGCCAAAGTCGAAGGCATGGACACGCAATCGGGCGGCACAACCGCTGTCCGCGCGTTCGTTCCGCTCGCGACGATGTTTGGTTATGCCACTGACCTTCGTTCGCAAACACAAGGTCGCGGCACCTTTACGATGGAATTTGACCACTATGAACAATTGCCTTCCAATATTGCTGAAACGATTATTGGCGGCAAAGAAAAAGTAACTGCGAAAAGATAGAAATTGGAAGTCGGAGATTGGATGTTGGATATCAGAATCCAACTTCCAACTTCTAACTTCTAACCCCCAAAAAAATGGCAAAAGGCAAATTTGAACGGACGAAACCACATGTGAACGTGGGAACGATTGGACACGTGGACCACGGCAAGACGACGCTCTCGGCGG
>CAYXXF010000011.1:88316-205621 GCA_964469005.1 uncultured Anaerolineales bacterium | reverse complement strand
CCGCCAACTGAAAATTTCGATTTGCCCCTTGACAATCAAGACAGTTGTTTCGAGCCGTCCTTGCGAGAAATCTCTGGGCGGAAGCCAGACTGGGATTTCTCACTCCGTTCGAAATGACAAGCGAAAGTTCTGAAGATTGAAAATTTACGTTTGACGTTTCACCTTTATATTTCAACGTTATAGCACAAAGCAACTCTATCCGCCACGAGACGAGGCAAGTGCGCCATAGCCGCGCAAACGTCCTGCCGAAAGATTTTCGAGTGCGCTTTCACGCCCCAAATAACGCACGAGCAAATCGAGAAAGTCGTTCGCGGTTAATGTTAAAAGTTCAGTCGGTTCCAATGCGCGCGCGGTAGCCGTGCGCGGAATGTTGTAGAGCAGCGCGATTTCACCAATCGCTTCGCCTGCCCCGCGTGTGGCAACGGTTCGCCCGTTTTGCGTAATTTCGATGCGCCCTTTGTGAATAATATAAAAACGGTCGCCCGGTTCGCCTTGCTGCATAATGATTGCGCCTGCGTCAACCGATTGCGGCTGCAATTTCGTCAACACCAAATCCAATTCGCTCGGCGTCAATTCTTGAAACAGCGGCAGCGCGGCAATTTCCGCGCGATACCGCAGCGCAGATTCCAATTGATGTTTCGTTTGAATGTCGTGTGCCAACAAGGCATCGAACGTTTTCGCGTCCAAAACCAATACGCGGCTCGGTTGCAACGCAATCACCGTTGCATTGCGCGGCGCGTGCGTGAGCAGAGCCATTTCTCCAAAATAATCTCCGCGTGCAAGTCGTTCTACAAATACACCGTCCACATTCACGTCGAACACACCGCGCGCAATCACATAGAATGTATCGCCAATTTCGCCTTGCCGCACGACCGCCGTTCCCGCCGAAACATTTTGAACCCGCATTGCGCGCGCAATTTCCAATAAACGCGCATCGGGCAAATCTTGCCAAAGTGGAATGGAACGCAGCGCGTCCACCGCTTCGCGGTGCACCAATTTTTCTGTACGCGTGTTCAAGGCACCCACGCGCGCGCGGACTTGTACAACCAAAGCGCGTCCCCACACGTACAACACAAGCGCCAAGGGAATCGTCAGCAGCGTCGCAAGCAAAAGCACCGCGCTTTGCGCGAGAATGTTTGTGCCGGTGAATGCTTCGCCCGCGATGGAGGCAAACCGCAAACGCCAAAATTGAAGTGCCAGCAAGAGCGCAAAGACCGAATAACCGAGCGAGGCAATGCCAAACAACGCAAAAAAAATTTCCTCGCGCGAAAATTTACTGCGCGCACGAATTTTTTCCCACATCGTCCCGCGCACAAAACTCAACGCGCGCGCGCGCAGGGCGGGTTTCTCTAACCAGTCCACCAACAAATAATAACCGTCGAGTTCGAGCAATGGATTGAAATTGAACAACGTATTGATAAGCAAGACCAAGCCCCAAGTGAAACACAATGCCCCCACCGTACTATGCGGCAAAAAAAATGCGCCTATCGCGCACACTCCGCCCAACACCAAACCAGTGTACGGACCCGCAAACGAAGTAATCAAACGCGCGCGGCGCGGCGCCATCCAAATATCCGTTGTATCCACAAATCCTGCCGGAAAACCATAGTACACCATAAAGCCCCCGCGCGGCACGATGCGTCCCGCGCGTTTTACCGCCATCGCGTGTCCCAGTTCGTGAATGATGAGCGTAATGAATTGAAAGATAAAAAACAACCCGAACGCCGCGAGATACGAATCGCCGAATTGCAGTAACGGATAACGCCCGCGCGCAAACTCTTCGACATAAATCAGCGGTCCCAAAATGGACAAGGTTATCCCGACCCAAAGCGCGGGACGCGTAAAAAAGAACCACCCAACGGCGTGATACAAACGCGTCAGAAATGCGTCAACCTTGGTGATGGTAAATTCGGAAGAAAGAAAACCGCGCGTCACACGCATTGCGCGTTCGGTCACGCCAGGCGCGCGCATTTTTGCGCGCAGTTCGTCGTACACATTGCGCGGCGGTTCGTCGAGAAAGGAATTGGTCGCCAACAATTGTACGAGTCCCGTGACGTGCGGCACTGCCAGCACGCGATTGCGCGTAAAATATTCCACCACCAATTGCTGTACCGTGCGCGTGCCGTCCATCAAACCGACCAGTTCATATTCGCGCGGCTCTAATTTGAGATATGTATTTTGCGCGGTGTTGCGCAAAACAAAATAGGGTTTGCCTGTCGTCGTGGTTTGCGGCGAAACTTCGAGCGTCGGCACAACGCGCGGGCGCGCATGAATGGGCGCGAGCGAGTTCTGCAATTGATTCCAAACACTTGGCTCCGAATGTTCCGGCTGTGTTTGCAGCGCAGAGGCAAGTTCAGTCCACACTGTCGCAAACGTTTCTACATTCGTCATGCGTTACGCGCTGCGCGCGGCTTTGGCAACCAGATGGTCAACCATCATGCCCGCGACATCTATGCCGCCATATTCTTGCGCATGAACATAGTAGCAAGGAAAATTCGCTTCGAGCAAAAAAATTTGCCCATCGGCTTGTTCCAAAATATCTACCCCCGCAAATTCATAACCCACCGCTTGCGCCGCCGCCACCGCAACCTTTTGCATCGCCGCGCTGGGCGGAATTTCAGAATGGGTTTCCCCTCGCACTGCCTGCGCGCGAAAATCATTCGCAACCGGTGATTTGCGATAGGAAGCAATGACGCGTTCACCCAACACAATCAAACGCCAATGCGCGGCGTCGGCGATATATTGCGCGAGCAACGGGTTGGCGCCTTGACTCAATTCATAATCCAATAATGAAAACAACGCGGGAAAAGAGTCCACGCGCATCACGCCAATGCCGTTTGCAAAACCCAGCATTTTTACAATCAACGGAAAACCGCCGACATATTCCACATACTGCGCGATGCGTTTGCGATTCGTGGTCGAACAATACACGGTGCGCGGAATCGGCAGCCCCGCGCGTTCAAAGCGCAGCGGCGGCGTGTGCGGCACAAAAAAAACGCCGTCAGAGCGCGTGTGAAATGTGACGACACCTCTGTTCCACAAAAATTGTTCGACGCGCATTGCCGTCTGGGAAACCGCCGGGCGATACATCAAATCCCCCGCCTGCAATTGGCGCTCGGGCGCATAATCGAATGAACGCGCGTCCACATCCAAAAATTCAATCCCGCGCGCCCGACACGCCGCCTCCAACGACACGGTAGTCGGCAGTGCCACGGCATCATTTACACAAAAGAACCTCAGGTTCTGAACGAATCGCATCACGTTTTCGCTCCAGAGTTCTATTTGAACAAAAGCATAGCACCCGATTCCGAATCTGGTGAATCAATTCGGAATCGGGCGCGCGTAACGAGACTACCATTTCAACTGTGAAAAGGGAACGCTTCGCCATCCTCCAATTTCAACTTGGAGACGCGTTTGTCCAATTGTCCTGACATAGAGTCAAAATCTTCCGGCGTGAGTCCGTGCAGCATTGCCTTTTCAGCATCGTCCAATTCATAGCCCGCCAATGCTTTGCCCGGGTCATTAAACAACAAATTCATGAATTCCTGCTCGGCAGCCGCGCGTCCAATCACTTCTGAAACCGCTTTTTGTGACATGTTGATTCACCTCCTTTCGCGTTCGATTTTGTCAATCCGTAGTGGCGCGCAAAAAATCTACGTCCAGCGGCGTATCGCGCACCTTACATACACCGCACCACAATGCGTCCTCTACCGCGAGCGCGCGCAAATGTTCCGCTTCTTGCCACGTTTCAAATAAAAACGGACGCGTCCGCGCGTGTTTTTTACAGACCGCCCGCCCGCAGAAACGACAGATCCCTTCTGCTTCTTCTCCACCGACCCAGCAGCGCATTGCTTGAATCTCTATCTGTATGCAGTAATCAGTGGTCTGTGACCAGTCTGACCACTGATTACTGACCACTGTTCACTTTGGTATAAACTTGATGTTGCCCCAATCACCGACCTTGACGTACACAATGCCTTTATTGAAAACTTGCGCGATGTATTGCGCGCCGTTGTATGCGAATGGAATTTCATCGGTCTGCTGGTCCTGCAATCCATTTTGCTGAGCGAATTTCCACAACGCCGCATTGTTGTTCACAGGCATCCAAGGTTTCGCCGCGTTCGCGCGGTCCAGCACCGCTTGTTCGAGTCCCGTCAATAGTTTTACAATCGGCGCGGCATCAATGAATCCTTTGAACCCGTTGCTCGTGTTGATGGGATTTCCGTCTGCGTCCGTCATTCGCAAGCCGAGATGCAAATGCGGTCCTGTGGTGTTTCCCGTATCGCCCATCACACCGAGCGGCTGCCCGCGCAAAACCTTATCGCCTAGCTTCACAAAATTCTGCGCGAGATGCGCGTATGTCCACAAGCGGCGATTCTGCGGCACGAAAATAACAACGTTGATGCCGTATGCTTTGCCTTGTACGGGGTCGTCAATATCTTCGCGTACGATGCCACTTTCGATGGCGTACACTTTTTTATCCGCATCTTTCGGTATGAAATCCAAGCCCTCGTGTCCGTTCAATCCAAACTGCGCGTAGTTTTGCGGATTTTCGCCGAACCCTTGTGTAATGGTTGCACCGCCGGAGAAAGGAATTTGCATGAGACCTCGCTGTTGGAAGTTGGAGGTTGGAGATTAGAGATTAGAGATTCGAGATTCGAGACTTACGTTTGACGATTAACGTTTCGCCCACATTTTTTTCAGACCGCGCCACGCGTCCACGCGTCCTTGCCATGCCTCGCGGAAATGTCCGCGCGTTGCGGCTTGGAGTAACGAAATGCCATCCAGTAAAAATAGAATGGGAAGCGCGAAAAAAGATTGTGGCGCGGGAAAATTTTTAAACGTCGTCCACCAGCGATTGCGCGCGAGCAGATACGTTTTGCGCGGGCTTATTCTACCAAAACTTGCGCCGTGTGTGTGATATACTCGCGCGGTAGGAACAAAAATTGTTTTCCAGCCGGCGTTGTGTGCGCGCCATGCCAAATCGGCATCTTCGTAAAAGCCAAAATAATCGTCGTCGAACAATCCAATTTCGTCCAACATTTTTTTTCGATACAATGCCGCGCCCGCGCACGCACCGTAAATTTCTCGCATCGCCGCAAAGTTATCTGCTGTTTGCCCCACACCAACATTCCACGCATACCCGAACGCGTCCACCAAAATCCCCGCCGCGTCCACCACATCGCGCCGTTCCATCTCCAACATTAGTGGCGCACACGCGCCCACCTGTGGCTCTCGCATCGGCGCGCACAAATCTTCCAAATAATTTTTTTCAACTTCCGTATCGGTATTCAAAGTCGCAATCAAGTTGCCTTGCGCTGCGCGAATCCCCAAATTATTTCCCGCCGCGAATCCCACATTCGTTTTGCTCAACACCATTCGCACATGCGGAAAATTCCGCGCCACCAACGCGACAGAATTGTCCGTTGAGGCATTGTCCACAAAAACAATCTCAAATGCTGTGTACGTTTGCGCCCCTAGCGAAATCAAGCAACGTTCCAAAAAACTCGCGCCATTGTAATTGACAATGACCACAGAAATAAAAAAGGGCGACGCGTCCTCCGCCGCCCCATTTCGTTTCTCGTCTCTCAGTTCTCGCATTGGTTATTGCCTCGCCCGCCTCACCACCAAATCCGCCAATAACGCCATCATCACGATATTCAAACCGACGACAATAAGCAACACATTGGAACTGTGGACCACGAGATTGCCGATCGCGAACCACCAAATTTGACGCAAGATGCCCGCGAGCAAAAACACAACGCCGATGGGAAACAAAATTTTCATCGGATTGAAATACATCACCGTTCGCAGCACGAGCATCAAATAATTGTATGTATCTTGGACCGGGCGAAATTTCGATTTCCCTTTGCGTTCGTAATAATCAATCGGAATCCATTTCACATCGAGATTGTCCGAAAGATGCGCGAGCGTAATCGTCGAAACCCACGATTGTCCTTGCGGCAAAATGTGAATGTACTTGAGCGCGTTTTGTTTTTTGAACGCGCGCAAGCCGCTGTTCAAATCAGGAATCTTTGTGTCGGTGAGAAACGACGCGAGCGAACGAATGAACCATTTGGCAGGCGTGCGTAAAACCTTTAAGGTCCCCGCTTCGCGCACGCGCGCGCCAATCACCATGTCGTATTCGTTCATCTCTTCCAACAAACGCGGAATGTCTTGAACGGGATACGTGCCGTCGCCATCGGTCATGACGCAAATTTCACCACGCGCATGTTTCACGCCCGTATTCGTGGACGCGCCGCTGCCACGATTACGCGTGTGACTCAACAGCGTGGCGCGCGGAAATTTTTTTACTTCCTCCGGAGTATGGTCGCTTGAGCCATCATTCACGACAATGACTTCGTAATCATATTTTGCCGCGTCCATCGCCTCGAAAATTTTCGTCAGGGTTTCGCCGATGCCTTCTTGTTCGTTGTACGCGGGAATGATAATACTGATGAATTGGTCTTGAATCCGAAACGGGGGTTCGTGCGATTGCATGGCAGTCGCTTGGGTTTGATTTAGCACGCAAAGATTATAACAGTAGAAAGTAGAAAGTAGAAAGCCGAAACTAGTCGTTGCTTGTAACTTGTAACGATTCCAATTCTACACCAAACGCGCGCCCTTCGCCATCGAGCGTCACTTCACTCGACAACTCGATATAGTATCCTTCATTACTCGATGCCAATTTCACTTTATTCAAATCCACCGCGTACGTCTCCATCGTTTGCGAAAGCGGAATCGTGGCGAGGACGCGGTCTTGATGTTTGAGAGACAAGCGCACATTGTCGCGCGGCGCCCGCGCGCGCACAGTGACGCGCAAATCTCCGGCAGTCGCGTCAATCATCGGAATACGCACCACACCACTGATTGATTTCGCGTCGCGCAATTTTTTGTTTTCCGAAAGCAAGCCCCCAATCCAACGCGCTTTTGCTTCCGGCGCGCGTTCTAAAAAGCCATTCACCAAATATGGAAAATCGGCATCGCCAAAATTCAAAACAAAGGGGTATGCTTCAGGAGCAGTTCGCGGCACGGCGCGAAACAACGCGTAATCCAAATTCACACGCCATGTGCTGCGCGGCATGAATTCGTATGCGAATGCCCACTGCGGGACATCGAGAGTTGCGTTGCCAAGGCGTTCCAATTGATAATTCGGAATTTGTAATTTCCCGCCGTTCGTGCCAAACGCGAGAATCACCTCGCGTCCTTGCGCGCGCCAATCATCCATCAGCCGCGCCACTTTGGCGCCCGGCGGATTGTTGAACACAGTCACGAACGCGTCGCGTCCAAAAATATATTTCAACGGAGTTGCGAGCGCGGCAGGTTCATCGCGTCCCGCCGAAAAAATGACCACCGCGTTTTGCGGAATTTGATTCGCAATCGTTTCGAGTTGTGCGTACGCGCCGCCCAACTCATCCACGCCGACGATAGATTTTTCAAACGGCTCGACATGTACAATTCCAAGCGAAACATTTTGTGAAACGAATGGCACGCGCAGCGCAATTCCATTCGCGCGACTCGCGTCCACAATCCCCATCGCATACAAATTGTAGAGCATCCACAACACGAACGTGCCTGCTGCCAAAATTCGTCCCTGCCCGCGTACCCAACCAATCGCCGCAGGGCGATTTTGTGTTGTGGTTGCCGCGATTTTCAATCGCCACAACCACTGCAACGCCCGCGCGGCGCACAAAATAAAAAGTGGAATGACTAACGGAATGTAATGCCGCGTCGTGTAAATATAATGCGGATTGGAATACAACTCTTCCAAATAGAAAAACGCAAACAGCGCGGCAGTGCCAAAAAAGAACGCGTTGCGCGCGTCCAAATCGCGCAGCACAAAAATCACCGCACCGCACATTGCCAACCCAATGCCAAATGGCGAAAGATACCAACCGAGTTTGATGAGATTCGCTTCGCTGCGCGTAGGAGTCACTCCTCCAACATATGCGTACAAGCTTTCGGGACGCGCGAGGAAAAAATAAAACACAACAAAAAATAAAACAATCAAACCCGCAAGACCGACACGCCAAAATTTTTCCGAACGCGCAAAACGCGCCGCCGCATTTTTTCCCCAACGCGCGCGCAAATTTTGAAACACGCGGTCTGCCACAAACAACGCGCCAACGCCCAGTGCGAGTACGGCAATCATTGCGAGGGCGTACTCGACGCGCGTAAAAATATCTTCGGCAGTAGGAAAATTGAATTTGAGAATTTTGTCTATGCTGTTGAGTCGCAGCGCGTGCGTGTATTGGTAATACAAATAGTTCGGCGCAAACACGAACATGTGCGCGACAGCATGGACAAAAACAATCCCGAACGCGCCGAACATTGCCCAATGCTCCGTTCGCCATCGACGGAGGAAAATTAACGCAAGCGCAAACAACATTAACGGCAATAAAAACAAAATAGAGTCCGAGCGCACCAAAAACAATTGTCCAAACGCAACGCCCGTCAACACTCCAAGACCTGACAAGTTTTGCGATGTTTGCATCGAGAAACCTTTCAGGGCTTTAGACATTTTCAACAACGCCAACATTCCCGTCAGCACCAAAAATTGAGTCATGGCTTCGGCGACGGGATACCGCGCGAACCAAAACTGCGGCACGGTAACGACGAGGAGAAAAAATGCGAGCCGCGCAACGCTTCTCCCAAAGAGCTCGCGCACGAGAAAATAAAACGCGAGACTGCCCAACAACGCGATGCTCGGCGTCGCGTACAAACCGAGTTGTACGCCGAATAGTGCATCCCACAGCGCGAGCCATGCGGGATACAAATGCAAGAATTGCGGCAGCACCAAACCGTTCGCTTGGTCGGCGATGAAAAAGCCGGGCATCCGCACTTGCTTGTACAGCATGTATGGATTGGTCAATTGCCAATAAAATGTTTTCGACGCGTCAGGTTCGAGGCGCGCGACTTCCGCATCGCGAATCGCCAACGCGCCCGTCCGCGCGATATTCGCACCCGTGTTGACATACGTGCCTGCGTCACTGTTGCCAATCACATATTCGGCAGGACGCGCAAATAAAAAAATCGCCAGTGCGAGTATGGCGAGAAAAATCCAATCGGGTTTCCACGCGCGCAGCGACCACGCGGAAAACTTTTTATGCGCGAAAAAATACAGCAACGCGCTAACGACAAGCAAAGTGCCGGCAACATTCCATAGAGAGAATGCGCCAAATTCCGCGAGCGTCAAAGCGAGCCACACGGTAAAACAAACACTCGCCGCGACCGGAATGAAAAATCGTTCCCCCGCCGAAAACGCGCCGGGGTTGGGAAACAACATGCGGCTGAATAAATATCCGGGGAGAAAAAAGAAAAGCGGAACGAAAAAGGGGACGAGCAAAAAATTCATAACCCGACGAACTGCGTAGGTGTGTGCGACAATCGCGCGGACGCAATACCCAATTCGTATTACGCGTCGACAGAAGCTTGTATGTACTGCGGTTCTACGACCGACGCGTGCAGCACTGCTTGATACAACGCCAACGTTTGATGAATCACCACACGCCAATCAAAGCGTTCACGCGCGATTTGGTACGAAGCTGCGCCCATCGCGCGTAATTTGTTTTGGTCGCGCAGCGCAAGCAAAATTTTGTCGCCGAGCGCTTGCACATCACCGGGCGGAATGAGAAAACCATTTTGTCCGCGCACAATTTTGTCAGGGATGCCGCCAACCGTCGTGCCAATTAACGGACGCGCGTGACACATCGCTTCCAACGTCACGAGTGACGAACCTTCAAACAACGTCGGATGCACAAACAGCGTCGCCAGTTCATACAAATTGTGCAACGTAATATCGTCCACGCTGCCCAACAGGCGCACGTGGTCGCGGAATTGATATTTGCGAATTTTTTCTTGCAATGCTTCGCGCTGTGGTCCTTCGCCAATCAACAACCATTGCCATTTGGACGGCAAGTTCGCGCGAATTTGTTTCAACACGTCGAGCATCAAGGCGAACCCTTTATTTTCTTCCAAACGTCCGACACTCAACAACAACGGCTGCCGCTGTGCCAATTGCAAACGCTGCACAAGAACGCGCTGCACATCAATACTCACCCAATTACGCGCGGCATCCACATCAATGCCATTGGGAATCAGCACCACGCGTTCCGGCGCCACGTCCAAAAATTTTGGAATATCATTCACCGTCAACGTATCCGCCGCAATCAACGCGTTTGCATATTTCGCCGCATAGCGCGCAGCAGCGTGCAAGGGAGTGTACGCCGTGCGCTTGGCAAACGACGTTTTAAATTCTTCCATCCCTTGCGGATTGATGACCAACGGCGCATGCGCGATGCCTTTCGCCAACAATTGCGCGTACCCGTAACCCCCCGCGCCTTGCGCGTGAACGAGGTCAACGTTCAAAGAAGCGGCAACGCGCGCGGCGGCTTGCGACCAACGCGGATAATTCAACACGCGGTCCGCAATCCCACGCACAGGCAAACGCGGCGCGTCTATAATTTTCAAATCAATGCCGGGTTCATGCCATTGCGCGTCGCGCGTCGGAGGCATCGTAATGATGGTGACGCGTACGCCGGCGCGAGTGAGATGGCGCGCCAATTCCAAAACGTGGCGTTCCATTCCACCATAGCCATGGAGACCAAAAACTGCGCGCGAGACAAGAGCAATGTACATGAAAATCAGGGATAAGGGATGAGGGATGAGGGATGCGTCAAGCCCTCGTAAATTTTTTCGAGTTGTGCAACAACAACACTTGCGCTGAATTTTTTGCGGGCGACGCGTTTAGCATTTTCGCTCAAGCGCGTTCGCAATTCGGAATCGGACACAATGCGCCGCACGTACGCGGAAAATTCATCCGCGTTTGCGGCGAGCAAGCCGTTGAAATTGTTTCGTATAATATCACGAGTTCCGCCCGTATTCAAAGCAATCGTCGGCACACCCAGAGCTTGTGCTTCTAAAAGCGTGCGCGCCAGCGGTTCCGCCCAACGCGAAGGAAAAACAAGGGCTTGCGCGCGCGACAAAAGCGCAAGTGTTTCGGTATTTGGAATCCAGCCGCGCATGTCAATTCCGTTACACTGCGCCAATTTCTCGCGTAATTCCCCATCACCCGCGACCACAAGCGGAATTGCGACGCCACTTTTTTCCAAAATCTCTGGCAACAAATCCGCGCCTTTCAAGTGATTCAGTTTTCCAATAAACATTAGATACGGCTCGTCGTTTCTCGTATCTCGTTTCGCGCGGCTTGCTTCGCGCTCAGTTTCCTCCACATCAATCAAATTCGGCACCACGTTCAATTTTTTTTCTTGGACAATTCCGCGCAACGTATCCGCGACAAATTCACTGACCGCAATCACCGCGTCCGAGTCTTGCAACGCGCGTTGACGACGTTTCAATTCGCGTTCGACGAATGGAATTGCGGGCTGCATGAATTTTGCCGCGCCGCCGTATTTTTGTGCAAGACACTTTGTAATCTCGCTGCCGTGACAGATGGAACATTGCGCGTCGTCGCGCCACAATGTTCCGTACAAACACACCGCCCAATAATCGCGCACCGTACCGAGCACGGGAATGTTTGCGCGCGGCGCAAGAATTTTTTTAGCAGCAATCGCCGCGGAAATGGAAAGAATGTGTTGCGCGTGAATCAAATCAAATTCATGCGCGCGTTCCGCGAGATACGCGCTCAATTTTTTTTCCAGCGCGCGTGTTCTTTGCCACGCGCGTATTCCCGGAAGATTCGACGCGTCGTATCCAACCTCGACCACGCGCAAACCTTCATATCCGCGTGTTTGAATTTCGCGCGCGCCGAGTTTGGGCAAAACGATTTCAACGCGATGTCGGCGCGCTTGCAACGCGCGCGCGAGATGAAACGTACTCCAACCGCTGCCGCCGCTTTTTGGCGGAAAGACATCGGTGGCAATCAAAATGTTCACTGGGAATCCGGTGACGGGTGAAGGGGCAGTTCGGGCTGTCGTCTGTTGTCGGTGGTCTGTTTGCGTTTTGAAAACCACACCAAACCGCCGGGCAGACTTGTTACAACGACAAGGACGTGAAAGAGCAGTGACATGGCAAGCGCGCGTTCTTCGGGAACGCCGACGAGTCCGAAAAAGAAAACGACGATGGCTTCTTTTTGCCCGAGACCATTGAACGAAATCGGAATGAGCAAGAGAAACGCGATGAGGGGATTAAAAAGCAGAAACGTAAAAAAGTTGACCGAGGTGATTCCAACTGCCTGTCCGACCAGAAACCAAATAAACGCGGTGAGGACCACAATCGTCATCGAAATCAAAACATTCAACGCGAGAGCGCCGTAACGAAAGCGATACACTTGCAACGCGTGAAACACTTTTTGCGCGGTCGGTCTCAATTTTTGCAGCGGTCCGATATCGAAAATAAATTTCACGCGCTGCGCCAAGCGCCGCGAGAACAATGCCGCGCACAGTGCCATGAACGCGCTGGCGGCAATGACTGTCACCACTTCAATCTGTTCGAGTTGCTGCGCTTGTGCCAACATCGCGGTGGCGAGCGCGGCAGTCACAACAGCGGCGGAAAAAAATGCAAACAGTCCCATCAAGCGGTCCACGAGGACGGAAATCGCCGCCGCCTCTACACGCCCGCGCGTCACGCGCGCCAAATCGTACGCGCGCACCACATCGCCGCCAATGTTGCTCGGCATGATGTTGCCAAAAAAAAGTCCCATCAGCGAAAACGACAACAGCGCGCCGAGCGACGCGTCAATCGCTTGCGCCTTGACGAGAATTTGCCATTTCACCGCGCCCAAAAGAATCGCCAGACAGTACAGCGCCAGCGCCGCGCCGAGCAGTGGTAAATTCGCTTCGGCAATAATGCCCCACACCAATTGCAGATTGATTCGAGTGAGCAGAAATGCAAATAACGCGAGGGTAACGAAAATTTTTGCGAGGTTGACGAGAGTTTGTTTCATAAGCGAGTGCGAGAGACAAAGACCTAACGCACAATTGCCCTATCTCAAAATTGCACTATTTCGTTGGCGGTTTGACGGGTTCGACATTGCGTTCGACGTTTTTCGTCGTCCAGGCAATGTTCCACACTTCATGTTTGCGCCCGCGCACATAATAATCGTACGTGCCGAGCAAGCGCGCGAACCATTCCACCAACGCCAGCGAAACGAGCGTATAAATCAAACGCACCGCTTTCCACATTTCTTCCCACGCGATGCGCGATACACGCAAGTTGTCCATCGAAGAAACTTTATAGCCGTACTTGTGAACGAGATGCAAATGCCCGGCATAATTGCGCCGTCGCTGCATAATAAATTCGCCCATCGTTTCCGGTCCTGAATTGTACACGACAGCATCGGGTGCGTAGCGCACTTCTAAACCGCGTCGAATAACCAACGCTTCGACGAACGCTTCATCCATCGCCACATCGGGCGGAATGTGTGTGAACACTTTACGAAAGGCAATCAATTCACCGAGGCGCGGAATTTCCAAACACAATTCGTGTTCCATCTGCAAACGCAGATGCGACATGTAACCGACAATGTGGTCAGGGACATTCGTCGGAACTTTTTGCGCGCCGGTCATGCCCACTTTCGGGTCCGCAAACAATTTCACCAAATTTTCAATGGTCGTCGGGCCCGGAATTGTGTCGCCGCTTTCGATGATGCAAATTTCTTCGCACGCGTTTTGCAAAAACAAATTGATGGCGGACGTTTTGCCTTCGCGCGTTTTTTGTTCAAATAATTTTACGCGCGGGTCGCGCTGTTCGTACGCGCGCACAATATCGCACGTATTGTCGGTACAGCCGCTCGCAACGACAATGATTTCGGTGATGGTAACTTGGTCCAATTCTTGCGCGACCATCGCCTCCAGCAATTTGCCGATATTTTTTGCTTCATTATGCGCCGTGACGCCGACGCTGCAACGGATGGACATGAAATTGGATGTTGGATGTTGGAAATTTGAAGTTGGAAATCGAAAAGTTACAAACCAAGATTCTTGATAACCGATTCAAACGCCGCTGTAGATTCTTTCGTCAAGGTGAATGTTAAAAAATAGGGCGGCACTAATAATACCACGAGTGCGTATGTGCTCACGGAAAGCGGAATTGCGCGCGCGATATTGCGGGTAAAAAAATTCGCAGCAAAGATGGAGAAAGAAACGAGAAACGAGAAACCGAGAAGCGCGAGAATTACTTGGGATTCCATTCCATTTGCGACGAGCGGCGCGCGAATCGGGCTGGCTTGGCTGTTGATGAACGGTTGCAACAACGCGGCAGCACCGGCTGAAAAAAACAACGCTAGCGAGAGAAATGCCGTCGTGCGCGCATTTTGCGCGAATGAAATCGCAAGTGGATGCTCACGCCACAACCAAACAATAATGCCGAGCCACAACGCGCTGTTTAAAATTCCTAACGCGCTGTACCACCACACATGGTCTTGATTCGCCCATGACGCGAAATACGGCGAAAGTGAAATAAACGAAATCGCAACAACGGTGAGCGAAAGCAAACGAAAATGTTTTGTGGGAACGAGTGTAACAATCGCAAAGGGCAGAATCATCACGTAATAATAGCCGACAACTTTTTTAGAAAGTAAAAAGAACGCAAGCACAAGCAATGTGCCAATCAGCCACAAACTCATCTTGCGCCGCGCACCCAAAACAGAAATCAACGCGGCGGCAACGAGCGTGAGAACGGACGACGCGCGCAAAAATAAATTTTCATTGCCAAACAACCCCGCCAACGCGACGAGCCACGATTGTGTTTGGAGTGGCACATCCGCCACATATTGGACGTTCATGTACCAATAATCGTTCGAGGACAAAAGGAACGGCAGTGAGACGAGCGCGATCGGTACAGCAAAAAGCGCGAGAGAAGCGAAAAGCGAGAAAATACGTTGCGCCGGACTTTTTGGCTCGCCCCCAAAAAGCAATTGCGCCCAAAAGGGCAGCGCAAACAAAATCGCGTTTTGCTTGAACAAGAACGCAACCGCCAACGCGAGCGTCGGTAAAATCCAACCGCGTCGGCTTTCCAACAAAAAATATCCTACCACGACAAAAAACAACCATTCCGCTTCAAAATGTCCCTGCACTGCCGTATCGTACCACGTCACCGGATTAAGCAGCCACACAAACATTGCCAACCGCGCGTAATTTTTGTTTGCCGTTTTGCGCGCGACGATGACGTACAACAAAACACCGAGCGCAATATCAAACAACAACGGCGGCACGCGCACCATCAAAAAATCGGGAAGCGTTCCCGCAAGCGCAACGAACGGGGCAACCACAAACGCGTGCAAGGGCGGATACGCGTAGGGCCAATAATTGTCCGCGCGCGATTGCGCGTACAACGCGTTCCATTCGGGCGAGAACACTGTTTTTCCTGCGCCCACAAACGTTGTCGCATCCCACGTTTGCGAAAAATACGCATTGAGCGTGAAAACGGTAATGATGACAACGACGAAATAAAACAATGCCGCGCTCACGACCCAGCGCAGATCGCGCGTCAAAACAATCGCCTGCGAGCCAGATTCCGCCGCAGGCGAGAAGGATGACACGAACGATTGAGATAACGAGTCGGATGGCGTCGCGTTGGGTTCCTTGGACGCACGAGCAGAAACCATCGCCAACGATTATACAAGGGGAAAGGGATTTTCAGAAATGACTCGCACGCAACGGCACGCGCCAAATCCTAAAGCATTGTGCGCGTGCTGTTGCGCCGCGCGAATTTAAGAAACCGTTCCAAAACGGCAAGGACCTGATAGCGCACGAGAAAACGTTCATCAATTGCACCGTGATGGTCCAATGTTGCCGCCAGCCGATTGGGAACACGCACGCGAATAGCATCACCCCAGCGCATCGGCGCGTACCAAAGCTCGCCAACCGCATCATGCACAATTTTTTCCAACATACTCGGGTTTTCCCAGTGTTCCAGAACATCACGCACCAACCATGCGGGAAGTTGTCCGGAACGTTCCGCCAACGGTGTATCTTGAATCTCCGCGTCGAGCAAATGTTGCGCCAACAAAATCGCGTATGCAATCCACGACGCGTACGGTGGATGTGATAATGCGCGGTTCCAATCAAAATTCGCGGGACGCGTTTCAAGCAACGCCGCAATGTCACACAACCAAAACGGACGCGCATACAGATGACGCGCGCAGTGAATGCACACGACTTGAAATTCATCTTCAGTACCAAGCACGCGCACATCCAAGCTGCCAATCGTGCGAGTCTGCGCGCGCGCGCATAAATCATTCCACTGCGCGTTAGGAATGTACGCCGCGTGCGCCGCGTCTGCGAGTCCCGGATGCACATCTACATCCAAAGCCGTCGCCCCCAACTCGCGCAAGATTTTTGTTGCGCGTTCCGCGTCGTCTGGGGCAACCGCCAAGTCCACATCGCCCGCCGGACGCAAGCCCGCTTCGGCATAATGCTCAAACAGACTCCACCCTTTGAACACAATCGGCTCGATGTCGTGGGCACGCAGCGCCGATACATATTGATAGACCTGATGAGTGGCGCGCGCCGCGGCAATCGCTTGCAAGACATAGCGTTCGCGCAGTTGCGCGCCCGCTTCGCTTTGCGCCAAAGGCGAATGACGAATACGCCACCACACGAGCGCCGCCGTGGACGTCTCTATAACCATCGGCAGGACGTGGTCTAATTCACTCTGGCTAAAATCGGGGGGGGGGGGATTGGCGCGCCACGCGCCGCGCAAAATTTTTGCGAGCTGTGCGCCTTTGCTTTCGCCCGCGCGCTTGTCTTGCAATAAAGCAGCCACGCGTTGGTTATACCCCAACTCGCAGAAAATAAAAATCCTGCAAAGCAATGCTTTGCAGGAAGTAACACTCGGTCAACCGCTTGCGTCAAAATCCCACACAACAGTTAGAATCACAAACTGCAGGTGGGGTGCAATTCGGGGTTATAACGCACGATTGCCCGATGGACCCGAGGCAGGCACATGCGGGCAAATACCCTACGTCAGTTGTTGCAGCAATTGCGGTGCAATCATTTCCGCCTCGCCCCTCGGGCTTTTGAGGATTCTCGCATTTTTCGCCACACGTGTCAGCACCTCCAACACAAATGGATTGCCCGAACGCGCGACAACACAATTTCCCAACAGTTCCAACGCACCGAGTCCCGGCGACAAGGTTTGCGGACGCCATTTCGCGCGTTCGCGGAATTTCGTCACCAAAATTGTGCCGATGGGCAGTGGACGTTTGCCAATCGTGCCGCCCAGCTCGTCAAACGAAATTTTCCGATTCGCTCTCGTGGCATCGCGCAGTGCGAGGTGCCGCGCGAACGGATGCACACGCCCATATTCGTCCAACACAGCAAATTCATCGGAATAGTACGTCGCGCCCGCGCGCACCAACGCGTGAACGAGCGTACTCTTGCCCGAATACGATTTTGCGGGAATTAAAATCGCGCGCCCCTGCCAACCCACCACACCCGCGTGGACAAAAACTTTGCGCCGTGCTTTTTGCGCCACCGCCAATTGCACTTCGCGTTCAAATGTCATCACCAAAGAATCTATGTCGCGCAGGCGCGCAGATTGCTCGTCATTGCTGTACAGCACGTGAAACGGTTTGCGTCCCGAACGCGTCGGCGGCGCAATCCAGAACGAATACAACCAATCCGTTTTTGTGTTGTGAGAAATTTTCGAGTGCGGAGGCAAGGCGTTTTGCAATTGGGACAATACACTGGCTTGATTCGTACGGACGCCAATGCGCGCGCCGTAACAGGTGAACGCAAGAAAATTCGTCCACCGCAAATTTTCAAGTTTTGTCATTGGGCGCGGAGTATAAAAGAGTACGGGGAATTGTCAATCCGCGTCGCGCGAAAAAAATTCGCGCAGCTCGCGCGGGTCATTCAAATCCATTTTGTCGAGAATGTGACGCAGATGTTGGCGCACCGTTTGAAAATTCATGCCCAACGCGTCCGCGATTTCTTGAATCGAAAAGCCGAGCGCGGCGAGGTACGCGATTTCGCGTTCGCGCGGCGTGAGGTAATAATCGGCGATTTGCTGTTGGGTGGGCTGATACGGTTTCGGTTCAAACAAGCCGTTAATCAACGCGCGCAATCCATCGGACAATGACGCCGAAGAAGCAGGACGCGCGTTGAGCATTGCGGCGGATTGTTTCAAAACTTTTTTCTTGCGTGACATTCGGTTTCAACCTGCGGGGGTTTTGCCATGACGCGAGAGGCACGGGAGCAATAGTTTCGCGCTATTTCTGAATCATGCGCGTTACAAAAAGATGACGAAATGAACCATAGACGACGGTTACAAAATCATCACAGATGCAACGCTTTCACAAATTTCCCTTCGCTTTTGAACGGACCAACAACGGCGAGGTTCAACCACTCGTTGCGAAAAATATCGCGCGCGACGCGCTGTAGGTCCGCAACCGTCACTTGGTCAATTGCGGCGGTTACGTCATCCACCGTCAAAATTTCTTGACGATACGCTTCTTGGCGTCCGTACCAACCCGCAATGGAACCCGTATCTTCCATCGAAAGTAAAATGCCGCCCTTGATTAATTCTTTTGCCTTGGTCAATTCATGTTCCGGCACCGGTTCATTCGCCAGACGACTCCATTCGTACAACATGGCTTCCAACGTCACCGGCGCGGTTTTCGGGTCCACCGCCGCGTAACTTCCAAAATAGCCGCAGTCGTCCAACGAACTGCCAAACGAAGAAACGGAATATGCCAGCCCGCGCTTTTCACGAATTTCTTGAAAGAGCCGCGAACTCATGCCATCTCCCAAAATGGTGTTTAGCACGCCGACGACATAACGGTCGGGATGATTGCGGTCATACGCCCACGTCGAAACGGCAACATGCGCTTGTTCGGTTTTTTTATAACGCACAATCCATTGCGCGTTTTTCTGCGCTGACTCGAACCGCGAAAATTTTTCGCGCGGCGCGCGGGGAAGCGGCGCGAGTTTCGCGTTGATTCGCGGAATAATGTCCTGCGCCTTCACATAGCCCGCGACACTGATGACCAAATTCTCCGAGTGATAATGCTGTGCGAGATAATTCAACATGTCCGCGCGCGTAATTGCGCTCACAGATTCTACACTGCCCGCCACATCGCGCCCCAACGGATGCGGCAGCCACATCAACGCGTCGAGGTCAAAGAAAACCAAATCATCGGGCGTGTCAAAGGTCTCGCGGATTTCTTGAATAATGACGCGGCGTTCTTTTTCGATTTCGTTCGCTTCGAATAGGGGTGCACGCAGCATGTCGCTCAATACATCGAGTCCGATGTCGAAATGTTGATACGCCACTTTGACCCAATAGTTGGTCAACTCTTGACCGGTGGACGCATTGAAAAAACCACCGATACCTTCGATGGCAACGGCAATGTCATGCGCGGTGGGTCGCTTGGTCGTCCCTTTGAACAGCATGTGTTCGATAAAGTGCGAAATGCCGCTAATGGGGTCGGCTTCATAACGCGCGCCGGTCCCCACGTAAATGCTCATTGTGACAGAACGCGTATGCGGCAGTTCGTTGACGATGAGACGCAGATTGTTGTCGAGAAGAAATTTTTGGTGCATGGTTAGATGTCTGTCGTTAGTCGTTAGTCGTTATTTGTCATTTTGCATTATTCATTTTTTATCGCGTCTGTCATGCGCGCGACACGCGACACCATTTTTACATTATGCACGCGCAGTATATTCGCACCGTGCATAATGCCTACCGCAAGCGCGGCGGCTGTGCCTTCGTCGCGTTCGTTCACATCAACACCTGTCGCCTTGCTGATGAACCCCTTACGCGAAGGACCAATCAAAATGGGACGCCCGAACGCGCGAAATTCCGCGAGGCGATTCAGGATTTCTAAATTTTCCTCAAGCGTTTTTCCAAAACCGAGCCCGGGGTCAACGAGAATGTTGTGTTCGGAAATGCCCGCGTCGAGTGCAGCTTGTATTTGTGTCCGCAATTCATGAATGATTACTCCAATGCTGTCCGTCACGTTTTGCGGACGCGCGTGCTTGAGCCAATTGTGCATGAGGACGACAGGGACGTTGTGTGCGGCGAGAACGCGTTTCATGTCCGCGTCGCCGCGCAGACTCGTTACATCATTGACGAGCTGCGCCCCCGCGTTCAACGCCGCGTCCGCGACCATTGCTTTCGATGTATCAATCGAAAGTGGCACGCGAATTTCGTTTATCAACGCGCGCACAACGGGCAAAACGCGCTGCATTTCGATTTCGATAGGCACGGGCGTTGCTTGCGGATGCGTGGATTCACCGCCAATGTCGAGAAGGTCCGCGCCGTCTTTCACGAATTCACGCGCGCGTTGCAAGACACGCACGATTGTTTCGGATTTACTTGCGTTCGGTTCCAGTAACGCGTCACCACTGAACGAATCGGGCGTTACATTCAAAATGCCCATGAGGTACGTTCGCCGCCAATCCAGCACGGTGTTGCCCATTTGCAGAATGGGGGGGGGTGAAAGCAGGCGTTCGAGCGCGCGTTCGATGCTGTCGGCGAGCAGCTGCAGTTCTTCGGACGGCTGCCAACGCAAACGCACAAACAGATGATTGAATTGATAGCGCGTCGCGCACAACAACACATCTGTTTCGCCTTCGCCGACATGTTCCAAACGCGGCGCGGTGACAACTTGCCCGCCTTCCATCGTCAGCTCTTGGTACAACAAACGCGCCAACGGCAAATTGACGCGTTCCAATTTGACAAGCTGAAACTGTGCGCGCGCAACTTTTTCTTCCAAAGAGGAATCCGCGCCGACCCGTTCGAGTTCGGCGCGGATTTCCATGGGGGAACGCAATTGCAGTACGCGCACAAAAAATTCCTGCACGCGCGCACTATTCCTTTTGTTTCATGTCGAGCATGATGATTTGCATTTCTTTGGGAAGTCCATCTCTTTTCAGATTGAGCGACTCGATGGGCGGCGGCGCTTTCATACCCATCTCTTTGATGAACTTTTCCACCGGGTCGAGTTTCACGGACAAATCGGGAACGCGATAGTGCATCGGAATTACAATCATCGGTTCAAACAACGAGACGACTTCGGCAGCGTCGGACGCGTTCAGTGCATTGCCGCCGCCAACCGGCACAAGCAAAATATCTACTTGCCCGATTTCGTCCGCTTGCGTTTGCGTCGGCACATGCCCGAGGTCACCGAGATGACACACATTGATGCCTTCGATATTGATAGCATACACAGTATTCTTGCCGCGGTCTTTGCCATTACGTTTGTCGTGATACGTTTGCACGCCGGTGATAAACACACTGCTAATTTCGTATTCGCCCGGTCCATTAATGACTTTGGGATTGCCGGCGACACCATCCGCGTTATCATGCCCCGCATGATTGTGACTGATAGTGACAATATCACCGCGCGGGCGCGGCAATCTAAGCCCGATACTTTTTTCGTACGGGTCCGTAATCACGGATGCTTCGCGTGAGCGCAAGCGAAAACAGGACAGCCCGAACCAATCAATTTCCATTTGTTTTTTGTCTCCTGTCCAACAGAAATCTTGTTCTAGGGCGATTATACTTGAACCGGTAAAAAAGAAAAACGCCACAACGTTTGTTGTGGCGTAAGAATTACGCGGGTTGCAGTTGGGCGGGTGGTCGCTCCAAATCGGCGAGACGCATTGCGGTCCGTCGAACGGTGGCGCGCTTGGTGAGGCGATACGTTGTACGTTCGGGTGTATAACAGCGCACCAGCACGCGCAAATACGTGAGGTCATCCAATTCCTTGGTCGTCGCAAAAATTCCGCGCCGCAGCTGGTCTGCCACTTGACGCGAAGTCAATTCAGAATCGGGCTGATTGCCAAAGAGTAAAATCAAGTCCCATCGAAAATTACTCGTCGCGTATCGCTCTACAAACGTAAAGAGTTCGAGGTCAATCTCGGCTGCGCCGCGCGCCGCTGCATGGGGCGCGACTTCGGGAATAGGCATAAGCATATTTTCTCCCAGCGTAGCCCCCTCTAAAAATAGATTTATCAATGTGAGTTTCCTTTCCGGTCAAGGTGCTGCTGGAACAAGGGTAATGTAACATTCGCGCGCACGCGGGTCAATAGTACCAAACGGCATTTTCAGGTGGGACAAACGCCGACACGAAAAAGCGGCGAAATGACGCAGTGCGTCATTTCGCCGCCGGACGTACAAAGGCAATCCGTTTTTATTGGCGAACGAAATCTATCAGATTTTGCTGAATCCCGCCATTACAATCCGACGTGAGCGTGAACGGAATTTTGGGTGAACGCAATGAGCCATCGGGGTTGACAATCGCCACTTCGCCCGAAGTTGCGGTGCCGTTTCCAAAAATCCATTCCCAATAACCGGGGCGACCACTGTGACGACCCGTTGTATCCGTGCCTTGTTCGATGCCGCTTGCCCAAACACGCACCAATAGCCCATTCATGCGACTCGTGCCGGCTTGGTCGCTGTACACCGTTCCGGCAATATACCACGTGCCACAATTCGGTGCGGATTCTACCGGACGTCCCAGCCGAAATTCAAACTGCGGCGCGGGAAGCGCGGTTGGCTGCGCAGGCGGCGGTGGCGGCGCGGCGGTGACCGGACGACGCGTGGGAGGGCGCGTTGGCGGAACACCGGTCACGACAATATAAAAAATGGTCGGCGTCGGAATAAAAGTCGGTGTGAATGTATCAATCGGTGTGGGTGTCGCAGTAGAGGTCGGCGTAAAGGTGGCAGTTGGTGTTGGTGTGTTGGTGGGTGTGGCGGTGAACGTGGGCGTCCATGTCGCGGGCAATTCGGCAACGCTCAAATTGGGCGTCGGCGTTTCGGGGCGCAAAGCAGCTACCGGATTGACGCGTGGATTGAAAAAGACCAGCGCGTAACACAAACAGACGACCAGCGTCAATCCGAGGGTCACGAACGTTGCATATTGAAAGAATCGGTCTCGATCCGGCTCAAAACCCACCGCTGCCCCCAATCAAGGTTTGTGTAACACAGTGCGCGCGTGAGGTAAATAGGATAATGGTCGCGTCGCACAGAGCGCGCGTAGGATTCGATGCCGAATCCTACGCGCCACACCATTGCGTTAGCGCGGTAAAGCGCGTTCGCCAAGTCCGTACAAATCATCAGGCACAAGCAGATACACGATTTCGTTGCCGCGCGCGAAACTATCGAGCCGCAAAGAAGCGACCTGTTCATCGCGCAACGCTTGCGACACCTCGTCCAATTTGGCGCGCAAATCAGGTTCATTGTAATCCGAGTACAAACCCCACCGTCCGGCGACGAGCGCGCTACGCAACACATCTTCGGTGCTGCGACTTGCTTCGCCGGCATTTTCAAGATTGCTCGCTTGTTGTTCCGTAATCGCCAGATATTCGGCGTAGGTGTCGTTCAAATCTTGCTTGATGTTGTCTGCTTCGATTTCCCAATCATGTACGAGTGAAAGACCAAAGCCCAAACGCGCGACGCGATATTTGAGCGAGAGCCAGCGCAATTTTTCGCGCAGCACGCCCAGTTGCGCGGACGCGTCCGCCGCTTGGTCATATTGCGTCACGTAATAGTCCGCGCGCAGACCATCTTCTTGATACAACGCATCGCCGAGCGCGCGTATCAAATCTTCGGGCATGTCGGCAGCGGTCTGGGGCGGATTCAAATTCAACGCGTCGAGCAATTCACGCGCGGCGCTGACACGTGCATCCATGCTCTCTGTCACTTTTGCATCGTCCGGCGGATTCGTCGGTTGAATCCGGAACGGACGCCGCGAAAGATTGATGGCATCTTCTTCGGTCAGCGTCGCGCTTTCCGCCGCTTGCGAACGCGCTTGGTCGGCAAGTTTGGGCGCGTTGAACGTTCGATACGCGCGGCTGATTTGTTCATACAAATCGGCGCGGGTGTCGCGCGGCAGGGCAAAACTATTTTGCACAATCAAGTATGCTTGGTCCAATGCCGCGCGCGCATTGGCTTCCATGCCCAAACCTTTTAGCCCTTGCGATGCTTCGAGCAATGTTTGGACGCGCGATAAATCGGAGGGCAACGGGCTAACGATTGCGAGGAAGACCGCGTATTGGTACATCCATATTGCTTTCGTTGTTTGTTTGCCTGCGGCATAGCGGTCACCCAACAACAACAATGTGCCAACCCGATTCGCATCGGAAAATTCGGTGCTGTACGCAATTTGCGCGAACGCGCCGTCAAAGTCACCGGCGGCGAGCAAATCGTCCACCGAGCCGGTATCGCTTGTGCCTGCGAGAATACCCAGCGCAACGGCGGGGTTTATTTTTTTGGCTTCCACTTGCTCTTGCGGCGTAACCCATTTGGAGGTATCCACTGCTGCGCTGCGCGGTCCCCAAAAATTGAGCGCGAGCGCGCCGACGCCAAAACAAAATAACAGCGCCGCCGCGCCGAGCAGAATAAACGGTAGTGCTTTTTTCAATTGCAAAATTACTCCTGTACGAGTCGTTCGATTTTCGCGTTTGCGCGCAAACCTTCCAGCCATGTATTGTACGCGGCTTGTCGCTGTCCCTGAATCAGATCGGGCGTCAGCACGCGCGAAGGGTCGCGTTCCAACAGTTTCAGAATGTGCAAGCCCAACTGGGTGGAGATGACATTGCTGATTTCACCCACCTTGAGCGCAAACGCAGCTTGTTCAAATTCGGGAGGCATCACATCATGCGGAAACCAACCGAGGTCGCCGCCATTGTCTCGCGTGGCTTCATCTTGCGAAACTTGTTTGGCGAGAACGGCAAAGTCAGTGCCGCTTTTCAATTTCTGCAGTGCCGCATCCGCGTCTTGTTTTTTCGCAAAGAGAATGTGCGCGACGTGGACTTGTTCGACCCGCGTCGGCAAGTTTGCAGTGACGCGCTCGGTCATCGCTTCGGAAAAGAGAAACGCGCGAATCTGTTGACACAAGTCCTGCACGGTGAGCTGATTGTTTTGCAGATATTGATTGAATTTATCTTGTCCACCTGCATCGTTGATGAGTTGCTGCACGCGGTTGTTGATTTCATTCGCGCTGACGTTGACATTTTGTTTCCGAGCAGCTTGTTCCACCAACGCATCGTCAATCAATTGCCCCAACGCCTGTTCACGCAAACCTTTGAGCGCCTCTTTGCCTTGGTCCGTGTTGGGGTCCAAACCTTGTTGAATCAACGGGACGCGCAAGGATTCCACTTGGCGTTGATACGTGGCTAACGGAATTGCCTGTCCGTTCACCCGCGCCGCCAACGGCTCGCCTTCCGCCGCAACCACCGCGCCGCCATTCGGACAGTAACTTGCTTCGGCGGGGGGGGGGGTACCCAAAGTGGGAAAAACATTTGGTGCGGACGGGTTGGACGTTGGCGCGCTTGGGGCATCACTACAAGCGACGACGATACTCAAGACAAGTATGCAAACCAAAGGCTCAGTAATGGAACGAAAAAGACGCATGAAGGGTTCCCGAAGAATGATTTGGCGGGTGAGACCCACGCAGCTCAAAATTGCGTCGGTGACTTGGCAATTTCATGATGGTTGAGCTGCGTGCCGCAAGATTATAAAACAAGAAATGATATGCGCAAGTTAATAGACGTGACAAGTTTGTGCGTTGATTACCATGCGAAAAACCTGCTACGTCCATCAAGAGTTATCAAAATGTAATCCCATTGCATTGTCTGGCGCGGCGCGGTTTGTTATACTTGGCGCACGCCGTCGGCACTCCTCTGTGAAAAAAATGAGCTTGCTCGTTTTTTTCTGATTGCTCCTCTGTCGTAAGCGCATTTCTCCTCAACACAATGAATTTGCATCACTATCTCTTGATTTCGCATCAAGATTCGTTGGCGCGTGGTTTGCTGCCCAATGTTTTGCCGCGCCATGACCGTTTGAGTATTGCGACATCCCCGTTCGCGGCGCTCAAGGTGATGCGTCAAGCGAAACTCGATGCCGTGTTGGTGGAATTTGATGAACAAGACCAAGATGCCGCCGTGATGTGTCGCACATTGCGTAGGCGTTCGAATTTACCGATTGTGATGTTGGTGAACAGCGTGACGCGCAATCAAGTAACGCGCGGCTATCGGCTCGGCGCGGACGCGCATATCGAAATTCCGTGCGATGCGCGAATTTTTCGCGCGCGTGTGGCGGCGGTGCTGCGGCGCGCAGCGCAAATCGCGGCAACGAGCTAAATGTATGGTTGACATGGAAACGCAAATGAATTGCAAGACCTGCGAAAAATAACAGACCCGTTTTCTTAAGAAAACGGGTCTGTTATTTTTCGAGCTTGCGCGCAGCGCGATATTTCTTTACGGCGATGGTTGCCGAGATGCCCGACAACGCGAGCAACAGCAATGCCGCGAGCGCATACGGGTCGGTTGTTGACGCGGGTGCGTTTTGTGTTGGCGCGCGCGGCTGGGATGACGCGGATGCGTTGTGTGCGCGCGGGGAAATCGGACGCGCGACGCGTTGTGCGGCGTACGCGTTCAACGTGCGCGTGCGCGACAATTCTTCGCCGATGCGTCCGCGTGCGCGCATGAGTTGAACGAACGGATTTGTGCCACCGGCAACGGGCAACAGCGTTACGCCAAATTGCACATCAGTTTGATAGCGCGGCAAAATTTCGGGTTCGCCGCGAAAACGCGTAATGATGCCGATGATGCGCGCAGGGTCGCCGACATGCAAGCGGGGCCAGCGAATACGCGTACTGGAATCAATGTACACCAACACCTCGCCCGTGCCGTCATCAATGTAAATTTCGCGTCCGCGTTCGCGCGCCACAAAACCTTCAATCAAAATCAACGCACCTTCATTGGAAAAATCTATCGCGCCCGTTTTGATGGCGCGCGGCGCAACTCGTTGACCGATGCCGTGCGCGCCAATCGAGTCGGGCAATTCGACGCGAATTTCGCGCGCGCCGAAAGAAGAAACAACGCGTCCGCGCACGCTGACGTTTTCGTGCAGTTTCAAATTCGGCACGTCGCCTGCGGTATTCGAAACAAAAATGCGCGCGGCGTCACCGTTCGCGTCTTGAATCCAAAAATCGCGTTCGCTCAAAATTCCCGGCGGCACGGTGACGACACCGCCGATGGTGACATAATTTTGTGTGCGCGTCGAAAGGGCTTGGTCAATCGAGACCGCACCCAAATCTACACCGCCGCGTTTCCCCGGCGCTTCGGGTAATTTGTCCGCGCGTTCGAGGATGATGAAATCATTCGGGTCGCGCGGGCGAATGTAATATCCTTCGGTCGGCAATTTGTCGCCGTTGTATTGATAGCCGATGCCGTACACGCGCACGATGGAACCGCGCGTTAATCCTTCAAACGAAACTTGGCTCACGGGGTCGGCGTACACTTCGACCATTCCCGTTCCGTCATTCACCCAAATCGCATCGCCGTTTTTGCCATTCGAAACCGCGCCTTGAATCATCACGAGCATGGATTCGGTGGCTTCGCCGACATCGCCCGTGTGAACTTGCAACGGCGCGAGCTCGCGCCGTTCGTCGTAATTGCGCGCGATGTTTTGATTGTGCGCGGGATAAATGGTGCGCAAACCAAAGTGGTCACGTATCACGCCTTGCACCGCGACTTGTTCAAAGCGCGGAATGCTGCACGAGAGCTGCGAGGGAAATTCCAAAAAGACATCAATGCCCGCGACGCCATCCGAGATTGTCATTTCGTGTCCGTACGCATCCAACTCACACGGATGCGCGACGACGCTGCCGAGAATTGCCACATACGATTCATCCGGCAAATTGCGCGCGTCGGCAATGGATGTGAGATTGAATACGCGCGTCGGCGTGGGCGGCGGCTGCGCGGAACAATTTTCAAAACCGGGCGTCGGCACGCAGAATGTTACCCACTTTGCCAAACCGTCGGGATAGCGTGCGTAACTCTGGTTTGTTTCAATCGGCGTGTATTCTTTTTTGTCCGCGACGGTGTCATCGGGACGGAGCAAGCGCACTGTGTCGCCGCTGTTATTCAAACCAACGTTGGTTTCGCTCGCGTAATAGACGAGAAAACTTTTTGGTCCGATGGTTGTGCCGTCAGGAATTTCAAACGGCGACGAACCACTTTTTGCATCGTCGAGCTGCCAACCCGACAAGTCAATCGTTTTGTTGGACGCGTTGTAGAGTTCAATCCATTCATCGCCCGCGTCCAATTTTTTATCGCCGTTCCAATCGCGATACGCGACGGGCAAAAATTCATTCACGAAAACTTTTTCCGAAAACGGCGTCGGCGTAATCGTCGGCGTCGGCGCGACACTGCAATTCGACGCGTTCGGCGTCGGCGGACAAAAGAGTGTAAAGTACGGCGCGCCGTCGGGATTGCGCGACCATGACGCGTTCGGGTCAGACGATTTGTACGAAATGGTATCGGCGACAGATGTATCAGGTTTCAATAATCGTACATCGTCGTTCGTATTGTTGAGCGCAATGTTTGATTCCGCGCGATACACCAACACAAAACCGTTCGCGTTGATGAGCGTTCCGTTAGGCAAAACATACGGATTGCTGCCGCCGCTTTCAACATCGTCGAGCATCCAGCCGCTCAAGTCCACTTGCGCCGCGCCCCCATTGTAAATCTCAATCCATTCGTCATCATCGTTCACTACGCTGTCATTGTTCCAATCTTGTTCGGGGTCGGGCAAAAATTCATTGACGAATAATCCATCGGGCGCGGGCGTTCCCGTTTTCGTCGGCGTGGGTGAAAGGGTTGGCGTGAATGTCGGCGCAATAACTGTCGTCGAGTTCGCTTGTTTTGGTGTACCGCAGATTTCATTGTTCGACGCGTCGTGTCCATTTTTTGTGAGATTGTTATTCGTCGCCCAATTTGCGTCCGCGTCGGCGAGCGTAGTGTCCACGCGTTCCATTGAACACGGCGGACTCGACGTGCCTGCATTCCACGCGCCGCCGTTATTATTTGCCGTGTCAATTACATTTGATGATGGGTCGCGCAGTGTAAGCGTTTCACCGCTGTTGTTTAGTCCGCCCGAATAAATTTTGTCGGCAAAAATATCAATGACGGTGTTATCGTCCGTGCGTTCGAGCAAATAAAAACTGTGCGCGGGAATTGTTCCTGAAAGCGCGATGTTAATGTCGCCGCCATCTTGAAGTGTCCAATCGGTCAAATCAATCGCGCTGTTTGTATTGTTGTAGAGTTCGAGCCATTCGTCCGTCGAACTCGCTTGCGTCCCTCCCCACGCGACCTCGTTGATGACAACGTCGAGTGGTGAATAACCCGCGCCCGGTGTATTTGTCAATGTCGCGGTCGGCGTGTTGGATGGCGTTGCAGTTGGTCCGACCACCATCGTCGAATTTGCATTTTTCGGTGTGCCGCAAATCGGATTGTTGTTTGCATCCAAGCCATTGCGCGTGACGTTATCGTTCGTCGCCCAATTTCCATCGGTGTCCGCAAGCGTGGAATCTTTGCGTTCCATTGTGCAGAACGTTGGAGACGCGGTGCCTCCGGGCCACGCGCCGTCATCGCCGTTCGCCGTGTCAATCACATTCGACGCGGGGTCGCGCAACGTCAGCGGTTCATTGGAATTTTCTAGCGCGCCTGTATAAATTTGGTCGGCAGCAATGTCGTTGACGGTTGTGTCGTCGGTGCGTTCAAGCAAGAAATAACCGTTGGCGGGAATCGTTCCCGCGAGTGTGATGTTCGGCGTGCCGTCCGTCGCTTGCAGCGTCCAACCGGTCAAATCAATCGCCGCGTTCGTGTTGTTATAGAGTTCAATCCATTCATCGCTCGAACTCGCTTGCGTGCCTGCCCACGCGACTTCGTTGATGACAACATCCAATGGGGAATAACCCGCGCCCGGTGTATTTGTCAATGTCGCGGTTGGCGTGTTGCTCGGGGTGGGTGACGGACCTGTTGTGCTTGTGGACGTAGCCGTCGGCGTATTGGTTGGAACGAATACACAATTCGCCGCGTTCGGTGTCGGCGCGCACGATGTTGTGAACGCACCCGTGCCGTTCGGATTGCGCGAATGCGATTGGTCAATCGCGGTGCTAGAGTAATGGTACGCGTCGACGATATTTGAATCGGGATGCAACAAGCGCACGTCATCGTACGGCGAACTGTCATTCAACGCGAGGTTCGTTTCCGAACGATAGAAAATCAAAAAGCCATTCGCTGCAATCGTCGTGCCGTTCGGTATCGTGTATGGCGACGAGCCGACGCTCGCAATATCGTCGAGCTGCCAATTGCTCAAATCTACGCTGAACGCGTTGGTGTTGTAGAGTTCAATCCATTCGTCGTCGGTGTTTGTGAGTGTGTCGCCGTTCCAATCACTTGCAGGATGCGGGAGAAATTCGTTGACGACGACGCCGCTTGCAAAAGGTGTTGGTGAAAGGGTTGCCGTCGGCGTTTGCGTTTCGGTTGGCGTTTGGGTCGCGGTTGCCGTGTCGGTCGACGTCGCGGTTGGAACACCCGCGCAGTACGTGAAAGTCGAGTTGCGATTTTGCGGATTGCTACTGCCGCTGTTTAAAAAGAAATCGTTCGCGTTGTTATCGGTGTCAATACAATTGCCTGACAAGCCGCCGAGTTTGCGTTCGTAACTTTGTTCACTCGAACTCGCTACCATTGATGCAAGTGGTGTGCCTTCGACATACGCCGACGTCGCACTCAACCCGACTTGGTCAACGATGGCGTTGTCGGGCATTAACAACGCGAGTCCACCATCATTTGTTACGCCGCTGCTCAACGTTTCATCAGCGACAACACTGCCCGAATAATTTGTCGGACTCGTGCGCGTCATCAAAAAATGTTGTCCGGGTTGCAGTGTCACATTTCCGATGGTGTGATGTAAAGTCGTTGTTCCGACATTGTTCGAGCGATAAATTTTCCAACCATTCAAATTGACGGAAACATTTGTCGGATTAAAGAGTTCGATAAATTCGTCGTTCGCGCCATTCGGACCCGTCGTGCGAAATTCGCTGATCACGATGTGCGACACAGCCGAAGGCGTATTTGTCGCGGTCTGAGTTGGCGTCGCGCTATCGGTTGCCGTAGCGGTGGTGGTTATCGTCGGCGTTTGGGTTTCGGTCGGTGTTTGTGTTTCCGTTGGCGTCAATGTATCCGTTGGTGTATTGGTCGGCGTCTGCGAAGGTCCCGTTGTGTGTGTCGCGGTCGCGGTTGGCGTATTGGTCGGCGACATGACACAGTTTGATGAGTTCGGTGTAGCGGCACATGTAGTCGTAAATGCGCCAGTACCATTAGGGTTGCGCGAATACGACTGGTCAACTACTGTTGTTGTGTAGTGAAAGGAATCTGAAATACTAGAATCAGGGAACAACAAGCGCACGTCGTCCCCGCCCGTATTATTCAATCCAATACCTGTTTGTGAGTCATAGAAAATTAGAAAACCATTTGCAGAAATTGTTGTGCCACTAGGGATCGTGAAGGGTGACGTTCCAGCACTGGCAACATCATCAAGTATCCAACCACTCAAATCGACGGAAGACGCATTTGAATTGTAGAGCTCAATCCATTCCTGCGCACCGGTAGTCGGTCGAGGTAGAAATTCATTGATAACTATTCCTGTTGCAAAGGGAGTAGCTGTAGGCGTATTGGTGAGTGTATTCGTCGCCGTATTTGTTGCAGTGTTCGTCGCGGTACTGGTTGATGTGTTGGTCGGTGTGTGAGTTGCCGTATCCGTTGGTGTATTCGTCGCGGTGTTTGTCGCAGTGTCTGTCGGTGTATTTGACGGCGTTTCACTCGGCGTCGCTGTTGGCGTATCCGATGCAGTGGGTGTTGTGGTATCCGTCGGTGTGTCCGTTGGGGTATCTGTCACTGTCGGCGTTGATGTATCGGTCGACGTAGCAGTATCAGTCGGCACATCCGTATCCGTCGGCGTGTCGGTCGGCGTATCCGTTGGGGGAACGGGAGTATTTGTTGCTGTGTCGGTGGGTGTGTTTGTCGGTGGGACAGGAGTATTCGTTGCTGTGTTGGTCGGTGTATCGGTTGGGGTAATAGGTGTGTTGGTGGGCGTTGATGTTGATGCAGGTTCAATCGAGCTAGATGAATTTTGCGGCTGCGATGTTGTGCGAGAAACAAAATCCGAGCTATTGTTGTCCGTATCTTCTGCATTACCAGCAAATTCATCTGCTCCGCCGCTTCCCATTGACGACGACGTTGAACTTGAATTCGCTTTGCGCTCAATACTCCCATTCGCGCTTGGGTTAGTAGAAAATACAGTTCCTTCTGGGTCCGTACCAATACCAAACGCTACTTTGTCAACCAGCGTAATACCAGCATCACTGTATAGAAGAACACTGTAATTGTTTGTCAGCGCGTTGCTCGGAGCAGAATAAACAACATCAAGCGAAGTGCTTCCGTTGTATCCCGTGCCATGACCAATTAGGAAATATCCTCTTGCGGGAATTGTGCCACTAAGGCTTGCGACAAGATTTGCTTGGGTGCCACTACTGTTCTTTCGTGTTAGCCGCCACGCAGACATTACAACCGCAGAGTTCGTTGGATTGTAGAGTTCGACAAATTCATCATTGCCGGGATCTCCTCCATCTCCAGAAATCTGCACTTCGCTAATCACAATATGCGAAGCAGGACCAAGTGATGGTGTTGTATTTGGCGCAGCGGCAAGCGGGAGAGACAACAAAACACACACGCCGACGAAAACCGTCAGCGCGAGCGCGAGGCGGGAAGGGGGAAGAGCGGAGCGCACGTCTTGAAATGATTGGGTGAAATAACGAACAAGACGAACGCGGGGTAGTGTACGCTATTGGGAAAAATCGTCAAGGGGGGGAAAGTAAAAACCTTCGAGGTCTTGGAGACCTCGAAGGTTTTTTGATTCACGGATACATCTTGTCCATCATCCGCGCAAAGGGAATCGTTTCGCGGACGTGGTCGAGTTTGCAGAGCCACGCCACCGTGCGCTCGACGCCGAGACCGAAACCGCAGTGCGGGACGGAACCGTACTTGCGTAAATCGAGATACCATTCATACGGCTCGCGCGGCAATTTATGTTTTTCCAATTGCGCTTCCAGATATTCCAAATTGTCACTGCGCTGACCGCCGCCGATAATTTCGCCGTAGCCTTCGGGCGCCAACAAGTCCGCGCTCAAACACACTTCGGGACGTTCGGGGTCGGGCGCCATATAAAACGCTTTCATCGCCGTCGGGTATTTGTACACAAAAACGGGGCGGTCAAATTGTTCGCTGATGAGCGTTTCATCGGGCGCGCCAAAATCATCGCCCCATTTGAAATTCGCGTCGCCTTTTTCTTTAATAATGTTCACCGCGTCGTCATACGAAATGCGCGGGAATGGCGGCACAACATTTTCCAAAAATTTCGTATCGCGTTCCAACACTTGCAATTCCGTCGCGCGTTCTTTCAATATCGTTTGCACCACATACGAAACCATTTGCTCGGCGACGTTCATGTAATCGTCGAGCGTGCCGAACGCCCACTCCGGTTCCACCATCCAAAATTCCGAAAGATGCCGCCGCGTTTTGGATTTTTCCGCGCGGAACGTCGGACCGAAACAATACACTTTGCCGAATGCCATCGCGTTCGCTTCGTTGTACAGTTGTCCGCTTTGTGTGAGAAACGCGGAATCGCCATAAAAATCTGTTTGGAACAACGTCGTCGTTCCTTCGACGGACGCGGGCGTGAGAATCGGCGTGTCCATCAACAGAAAACCGTTGTTGTCCAACCAATTGCGAATCGCTGAAATAATCGTCGCGCGAATTCGCAAAATCGCGTGTTGCCGCGACGAACGCAGCCACAAGTGACGATTGTGCATCAAAAATTCAATGCCATGTTCTTTTGGCGTAATCGGGAATTCATCGCGCGCCAATTGCACCACTTGAAAATCGCTCACGGACAATTCGTAGCCGCCGGGTGCGCGAGGTTCCTTCCTCACTTCACCCGTCACGCGCACGGACGATTCTTGCGGAACGCGTTTCGCCAAATCAAATGCTTCGGGCGATACCGCTTTGTGAAACAACGTCGCTTGAATGATGCCCGTGCCGTCGCGCACGCGCAAAAATTGCAGCTTGCCTTTATCGGTCTTGTCGGCAACCCATCCTTGAATCGTTACCGTCTTGCCTTCGTGCGCGCCAATGTTTTGAATGAGAGCAATGTCTGACATGGGAACTCCGATTGAAATTTGAAGACGTGACAGGTTTTCGAAAACCTGTCACGTCTTCACGTCTTTAATTACGCGCCAACCAAGCGCGCACGTCTGTCTCGTGGTCATCGCGGAAATGGTCAAAGGATTCGCCGGGTTGAAAGCGTTGGTCGCCGAGCCACACAAAATAATAATCTCTGCCGGATGAACCGCGCATCGTCTCGACCCGGACTTTTACTGGCAATCCTTGTACGAGCGCGAGAATCTGTTGACATACTTGAAGCGATTCGTCCACGACTTGTTGCACTGACTTGGCGCGATTGGATTCATAAATCCACGCGTTGATTTCATCGTCCGTTTGGAGCTGCGCGGACCATGGTGGAGCGGGTTCCGGTTCGCCGCGTACCGCCGCCGCCAGACGGGCGAGAACCCAACGGTCCCAACCGGTCAGGTGCGCGACAATATCTTTGATAGACCAGTCACCGGCGACGCCGGATTGCTCCATCTGCGCCGGGTCCATCTCACCGAGAAATTCTTGCCATCGCCGATTCTCTGCTTGCAGCCAATTTGCAAGTTCCGATTTATCCATAAGACCCTTACAATTGACGCTTGAAAATTATTGTCTCAACTTACGAATCGCGTCGCGCGCCGCGTTGAGATTGTCTCCCACGAAACGTTCGTAAATTGCACGCCACATTTGTTTTTGTACGCGCAGCGCGCGTCCATTCACGTTCGTCGCTTCTTCATTCGAAAGGTCAACGCCGCCGTAACGTTCGCGTACATACACCGCGTTCACGTTCGAAATCGGTTCGCGCGAGGTCGGCATCAGTTTTGTGAGTTGCTCGGCGCGTTCGTCCGCCGTCGCGTCCGCGCGTTCTTGAAATCCTGCCAACGGCGCGAGGCGAAACATTTCGGCAGCGGCTTGCGCGCCCGGTTTCAATGTTTTCAAATAACGTTTCCAACGCCATTGCACAAACGTGTACGCTCCCGCGCCCACAAGTCCCAAAAACAAAATTCCAAGCGTGATCATTGCCAATGGGCTTGACCAGAAATTGTTGATGATGCCCGGACGTTGGTTCGGGTCCTGATTGTCCTCATTTTGAAAACGTTCATCCCCCAAGCCGCGCGTATCCGATTGATTCGGTTCCACCGTCGGCGCCACTTCTTCCGGTTTGCTTTGCTCAGTCTCGGGGACCGGGCGCGAAATTTCGGGCTGCGATGACGTGGGTTCAAACTCAACCCAACCCAATTCACCCAAATACAATTCGGGCCACGAATGCGCGTTCGCTTCGCTGATGTGATAATAGCCGTCATCTTGCGCGCTGCCCACCGCATACCCCGACGCCACGCGCGCGGGAATGCCAACACTGCGCGCCATCACCGCCATCGCCGCCGCGTAATAATTGCAATATCCTTCCTGCCGCTCAAACAACAAATAGTCCACGCCGTCTTGACCTGCCGGCACAGGTTCAACGGTATCATTGTATTTGATATTCTCGCGCAGATATTTTTCAATCGCGCGCGCCTTGTCGTAATTGTTGGTTGCGTTCGCCGTGAGATTCAAGGCAAGTTCGCGCACGCGCTGCGGCACACTCGTCGGCAATATCAAATACTGTTCCGTAATGTACGGCGGAATGCGCGTCTCCGCGCGCCGCAAACTATTTTCATCCGCCGCCGAAATCGAAGACACCACAACATATTTGTCGCCGAGTTTCACACCGCGTTCCAAACGCAATTGATGAATGTCGAGATACGCTTCTTGAATCAACGTGCGTCCGGTAGTGAATTTCGCGTTCACCGCTTCATTCACCAAACGCACAGGTTGCGACGCATTGATGACAAGATTGTCCGTCGGCAAACGCACTTCCACCGTTTGTGTAATCTCGCGGCGTTTGCTCATCGGCATTGTTTTCAAACGCGGGTCGCCAATCGGGAACGATGCCGATTCTTGCGCGCTGCTCACAAATCCGGTGCCGGTGTAGGTATCAAACACCACCGCGCGCCAGTAACGTCCGTACGGCGATTCAATTTTAAAAACTTCGCGGTCACCCAAACGAATCGGTCCGCCCATCGCGAGCGAGCTGCTGAAAAAAGTTGTGGGCGCGGCGCTGTCTGTCCCGCGCACATTGGAAAACGCGCGCGTCACATCATCTTGAACATCTTGCCATGGGTCGCGCACGCGGTCATAAATAAATCCGAGCCACGCGGGACCCGGCGCGGTCGGTGGAATCAACCACGCGAGCAAAATAATCAGTCCCGAAAAAATTACACCATACGTCAAAAAATCCAAACCGATGTCATTCGCAAAACGCACCGCATACGCAGACCACGTTTGTTGACGCATGAGCAATGTTGTTCGCACAAGCAGCAGCAGCGTCGCCAACAAAAACACCATCATGTACAAACCGGACTGCGGCGGCGCATAAAACAAATTCGCCAACAGCGCCGCGCCGCATGGCAAAATCGCGCCCCACGGTTGATGATAACGAAACACGCTCCACGCGCTTATGTAGCCAAGAAACCATGCGAGGGCAGCCATGACACACAAGAAAACAAAATTGTCTGTGCCGATGCCGCCCGACATAACATGCACAAGCCATTGGTCGAGCCGGTCTTGAATGAGCAGCATTTTCTCATTCCACGTCGCGTCGAACGGCGCGCCCACATGTGAACTCACCAACCACGAACAAAAACCCGCACCGACAATTGTCGCAAGCACAATTGCCACGAGTCCATTCAACCTCAAACGCGAAACGAGCGCGCCAAACAACAAACCGCCGAGCGCCGCCCACATCGTTTGCATCAAACCATCCACCCAATTCGCCGACGAAACTGAAACGGTGACGCTGATGAGCATCAGCGCGAGCAAAATGCCCGCGATCCATCCTTCATGCAGATTGAGTTGAAAGCCGCGCCGCGTTGGTGGCGCGACGGGACGCGTAGATTGAACTGCTTGTGCCATTTTTATTTTGCTTGTGCGGAAGCGGGAATAGTTTAATTTGGAGAGAGGGGATTGTCAAAGCGAACTCGCGCGCAACATGAGATTTCAATGAGAATTGAACCATTCCGTTGCGTGATGCATCTAAAGTCCGCAACGTTGAATCGCAGACAAGGGTTCAATCTCACGATTTTAATCGCCACGCTTGCCTTGACATAGTAATCAAGCGACTCGTGTATCACGCGACTTGACCCTCTCCCCTATCCCAATTAAGATGCCCTTGATGTTCGCCAATCGCTTATCGTATCTCGCGAATCATTATTCACGTTTTACGGTTGACGTTTCACGTTTTCCGTTTCACGTTTTCCGTTTCTCGTTTCTCGTCCTCTCGCTTCTCCTATTCTCGTTTCTCGTCTCCACCACCGCGCACGCGCAAACTCCCCCCCCCCCAATCATTCTCGTCACGCTCGCGCCGCTCGACCGCAAGACGAATGTGGAATTGTCCGCGCTTACAGTGGACGCGAATTTGTACGAAGCAGATGGGCGCACATTCGCGCAAGGCACAATGACTTGGAAAGCGCGCAACACCGACGCGGCGAATGAAACAACCATCGTCGTCGGCTTTCCCGAATGGGCGAGCGCGAGCGCGCAATTCGACCCGACGAAATTTTCTGCGTTCCGCGTCCTCGTGGACAACAAAGCAGTTGCATTTGCGCCAGCAACGGCGGATGTGATTTATGGTGACGCCGCGCGCGATGTGAATTGGTACACGTTCGAACTAACACTCGCGCCCGATGAAAAGAAAACCATCATCGCCGAATTTACGCAGGACTTGGGCGACAGTTTGTTTCCGCGTTTCGGGTATGGAATGTTGGTCGGCAATCGTTGGCTGCACGCGATTGGTTCGGCGCGCATCACAGTGAATTTGCCGACGGACACCACCGGCGAACAATTCATCACGCTCGACCCAATTGTGCCAAAATTCGACGGCAAAAAATTGACGTGGTTGTGGGAGTCGCTCAATCCCGAAGCCGACCCCGGCGTCACACTCATTCGTCCATCCGTTTGGCAAAATGTATTGACACAGCGCGCGAACGTCGCGCAAAATCCCGACGATGCAAACGCGCATCTCGCGCTCGGACGCGTCTATCAACAACTCGCTTCGCAAGAATCACCGCGCCGCGATAATTTTCTCGCGCAAGCGGTGGCGGAATTGGAAACGGCTGCGCGGCTTGCGCCGTCGAATGTTGACGCGGTAAAAACGCTCGCGCAGCTGTACGAACAACGCGCGGGTTCGCCGAACGGACCGCGCGAGGTGAATTACATTGCGCTCGCCATGGAACAGTGGAACAAGTTGATTGGGACAGCGGGCGATGCGGATGCGCGCAAACAATTGGGCGAAGACAGTTTCTATCTCGCGCTCGACGCGTATTCGCGCGGCGAATACGAACGTGCGTTGAAATTTTTAGACGATGCGCGCACATTTGCGCCCGACGGCGCGGGTCCGTTGTACGAACGCCCGCGTTTGGAAAATCAAGTCAAACTCACGCACGTTGCCGCCGCGCGCGCAGAGATTCAAAACAACGCCATCTCGAACGCGCTCGTACATGTGCGCGCCGCATACGGCGATGATTTTCAACCCGCGAGCAATTTGCCCGCCGACGCGCTCGCGCTGAATCACGCGCGCATCAAAACGACGCCGAACGAACGCGAAATTATTTTGCAATTGATTCCCTACCCCGCGCCTTCCGATGCCATCCGCGAAGAGACAATGAAAATCATTACGGCGTTGAATCAAGCGGGCGCGGGACAAGCCAACGTCACCACCGATGCGAACGGTTACACGCTCACGCTGAAAATTCCGTTTGCGAACGACAATGATTTACGCACGCGTTTAATAAAACTCGCGTCGGCGATTCCCGCGCGCAGTGATTGGCAATTGGTGCGCGCGACGCTTGTGCCTGCGTTGTTGGAATTTTCGACGAGCGATGAAAATTTTGCGCGCCGCGTGCATTATCGTGAGCAGGTGGATTTGGGCGTGGGACAAGACGCGATGCAAAATACGTTGAATGAAATGAGCGCGACCATCGGACAGTTGAGTACCGCATCGCCCGATGACACCGAAGCGCAGTTGAAACTCGCGCTGTTGAATCACGCGCAGCAGTGGTGGTACAAACAACTCGGCGCGCTCACACTCGATTACGAACTCGACGCGGGCAGCGGCGTCACGCGGCAGTGGACGATTTCACCCAATACGCCGCGTGTGTTGGAATACGATGCGGAAGCGATACGCGGAGAATTTTATTTAATCGGCGGCGCAGTGGCGCTCGGCATTGTTTTGATTGTGGTGCTGGGACTTGTACTCGTCACACGCGCGCGTACAAGAAAATCTCTACCATAAAAAAATCCGTGCGCTTGTGGAACGCACGGATTTTTTTACATCAATTATTGAATTGTCATTTCGAGTGGAACGAGAAATCTCTGAATGGCGAGCGAGATTTTTCACTGCGTTCGAAATGACATTGGTTATACTACTCTCACAATCAACCCCTTTAGGTATTCCCCTTCGGGAAAATTCAAACCAATCGGATGGTCGGGCGACTGTCCAAGTTTTTCCACAATCTGCGCGTCACGTTTCGCGTCAACGGCGGCGGAAAAAACAATTTGCTGAAATAATTTCATATCCACCAAACCCGAACACGAGAACGTGATTAGAAAACCGTTCGGGCGCAAGAGTTGAAACGCGAGCATGTTTAAATCTTTGTAACCGCGCGCCGCGCGTTCGAGATTCGCTTGCGACGTGACAAATTTCGGCGGATCCAAAACAATCGCGTCAAACTTTTTTCCCTCTGCGCGATACGCGCGCAATTTTTCAAACGCGTCGGCGACGACATATTCCGCGTTCGCTTCCATACCATTCAATGCAAAATTTTCGCGCGCGAGTTCAAGCGATGGCGCGGACGCGTCGAGATTCAACACACGCGCATTGTTGTACTTTGCCGCGTATACACCAAACGCGCCCGTGTACGCGAACGCGTTGAGTACATCGTCGCGCAAGTATGGCAATGCGCGCTGCCGATTGACACGTTGGTCAAGATAAAATCCAGTTTTGTGTCCGCGTTTTACATCCACAAAAAAATGCAAATCGTTGGGAAACCGTTCTGTGGTTTCAACAATTTCAATTTTGTCAGGCGGCTCCTCTCCAAACAAAATTCCCGTCGTCTCTTTTAATCCTTCTTTTTTCCGCACGTCCACATCGCTGCGTTCGTAAATGCCGCGCGGCTCGAATTGTTCTTGCAACACTCCAACAATTTCTTGCTTATGTAACTCTGCGCCGAGCGTGAGAAATTGCGCGACGAGGAAATCGCCATAGCGGTCAACGGTGACACCGGGGAGGAAATCGGATTCCGCGTTGATGAGGCGAAGCGCGTTGAAAGTTGAAGGTTGAACGTTGGGAGGTTGAAATGTCGAACGCGCAAGCATCGCGTTTTCAATTCGTCGTTTGAAAAATTCGCGATTAATTTCCTCACCGCGTTCAAACGTCCACGCGCGCGCCGTTATTTGCGAACGCGCATTGTACGCCGCGCGCGCGAGCCAATCACCGCCCGCGTCGTACACGTCCACCGTATCGCCGTCGTTCGCGTTTTCCGCACGCACGCCTTCTGTGCGAGCAATCGCGCCCGAAAAAATCCACGGGTGATGCTGGCGCAGAGGTTTTTCTTTACCGCGTTTGAGAAAAATTTTTCCACTCATTTTTAATTACAGCGAATCACCAATGAATGTTGTTTTTGTTTTGCCAAATCAAACGTGTGTGTTCCCACCAACAATTCGACATCATCAAACACCGCGCTCGTCACACGCGCGGGCAATTGAAAACTCAACGGCGCGCCAAACAAACTCACGCGCAATCCATTCGGATTTTGAAATTGTGTGGTCAAGCTCACAGGCGGCAATTGTGCGGTTTCAATATCATTCGTTCCCACCGACGCGGGCAATTCCAAACCGGGCAGCGAGACCGGCACAATCCCCGTCACCGCAATCGGCGCACAATTTACATTTTGAATCGTCAAAGTAATCGCGCTTAGGTTCAAAACAATCGCGATGGTCGCAACAACCGCCGCGACGATTAACGCGCCCGCAATCAAAACCGGCGCGGCAATTCCCGCTGCCGGAAGTGTTGCAATCACGCTCACCAATTGCGATTGCAGTACATTACACGCTTGCGTAATCCCCGCGTGCGATTGGTCGGTGAGCATCGTCGCGAGCCACAATGTATCGCGGTCACTCGACGGCAGCACATCGCGATATTGATTCAACATCTCACGCAATTCTTTTGTGACATCATACCACTGCGCGGGCGTCTCCAACACCTCGCACGCTTTTTTCAATCGCTTGAGAAATTTCAACAACAGCGTTCGCAACAACCGGCGGCGGCGTGTGCGGTGACGAGCGTTTGGGAGAGTGTGCGCGGGAATAGACATGTCAAAAACTGTTGAGGTATGCGATGAGCTGCATCACCTTTGATGAGGTCTCAAAAGTGGCGGGTGCCCCGCCGCAGGGACAGATGCCGAGGCGGCGGGGCGATTTTATATTTGTCCGGCGGGACGAATCCCTCGTCACCTCGGGACAGGCCCGCGCGGACAGGAACAGAACGCGCCGTTTTTCTTGCCGCGACGCGGAATCAGTAATGAGCGACGCCGCGTATTTCTGGCACGCCGTATCGGCGTTCGAAAGACGTGAGCAGCCACCACGCGGAAACCCCTGTTCGTATTGAAGTTGTCTGGGTGATTCCTGTTACGCCTCGCACAGCGAGCATTCGGCGCTTCATTATTGAACGAACCGCCGCGCAGCACGCGGGGATGCTTTCGCTCTGCCCCTCCTCCCGTACCGGCGAGGCGCGTGCGGACAAATTAATTTCTCTGCACGCGTCTCGCGACTACGGATAGTGCTTGCATTTTCCGGCAATTTTTTGAGGGGGGGACATACCCCCCCTCAAACTCCCCCCTTTCAGAGTAACAGAGTCCAGAGGGTTCAGAGTTCAGAGTCAAACGGGAGCAGCCACCACGCGGAAACCCCTGTTCGAAGAGAAGGAGTCAGGGCGAGACCCGTAACGCCCCGCACAGCGAGCATTCGGCGCTACATTATCGAACGAACCGCCGCGCAGCACGCGGTATTGTCCTTGAGTATCATTGCGCGGATTTTCGCGCGGTGAATTTTTATAAAAATTTTCATCAAACCAATCCGCGCACCATTCCCATACATTCCCCGCCATGTCACCAACCCCAAAAAAACTATCACCTTGCGGCGAATATTTTCCGACAGGTGTTGTATCGCGAATTTTTAATTCGCTCGAATTGCATTTGTCTTTATCAAAGACATCGCTCCACGGAAACACGCGTTTGATTTTTTTCGCGTCATCCCAACTCGCGGCTTTTTCCCATTGCGCTTCGGTAGGCAAATCCCCTTCCACCCATTTGCAAAACGCGACCGCATCATCCCAACTCACATTCACGACAGGATGATTTTCTTTGCCGTTCGGAATTTTCCAATCTGGTTTGAATTTTTTATACTCCGCGTTCGTCACGGGATAGCGCGAAATATAAAACGCGTCGAGAGAAACTGTGTGTTGTGGCTGTTCCCATTTCACCCATTTTTCCCAATCCTTGCCAAATTCTTGAATCAATCGTTTCGCTTCCGCGTCCGATGTTCCCATCAAAAATTCGCCCGCCGCAATCAAAATCATTTCTTGACCGGCTTTGTTTGTTTTGCGCGCGGGGAGTTGGATTTTTGGTGGTGGGGGAGGTGTGACCTGGGCGCGTTTGCCTGCATCAATTGCTTCTTGCAAACGGCGTTTTTGTTCTTCGAGCGCGAGCCGGCTGCGTTCTTGCATTTCCGCCGCGCGTTTTTGTCCTTCAGCTGTTTGCTGTTCAACGGGATTGAGTTGAACGGGTGTGGTTTCGCGTTTGGGTTCGGGCGCGGGCGAAGGCAATGATTCTACTTTCGGTTCTATGCGCGGTAGTGCAACCACTTGTTTCAAATCAAAAATCACACCATTCGGTGCGCGCATGTACAACACGGGCGTGCCCCATTCCAAATCATTCACATCCGTCAAGATGGCAGAGCGCGCGTGCGAAACAGCCGTGTCCACCGCATCCCCTGCCGCGAGCGCGCTGTAAAATTCTTCTGCAAACTTGATTGCCGCGTCATCGCTCACCTCGAACTGCATCGCAATCACGGCGGGGATTTCTTGCTGCACCAAACTCGGCGCAACGCCCGCGAACGGGTCGTCGCGCGAAGTGCGCGCGCCCTCACACGCGTTCAACACCACCAAACGCAGCGAGTCAAAATTCACAAACACTTGGCCAAGCATTTGACTGCTGACGCGCTGCCCGCGCCCTTGTTCGTTTTTGAAAATCAAAACGCCGTCTTGCTCGTTCGCGTCAAACTTGCCGTGTCCGATGAAATGGAAAATGTGCGGGGCAGATTGGCGCAGCGCGCGGCGCAAGCCCATCAACGTTGCCTGCTCCAAACGTTCAAGCGTCAACACGCCGCGCGTTCGCAGCTCTTGCGTCGCCATTTCCAGATTCTTCCATTCGCGTTCGACATCCAGCGCGTCGTAATCACTCGCATCGGCAATCATCACCAACACGCGCAGCGGCAATGCGATTTGCAGCGGCTGAATTGCGGTTGGCAAATCGAGATAGCGCACGAGGGGCGTTTTAATGACGGGCGCGACAAAGCGATTCAACGACTTGTCGTACAAAAATTCCCACGGCAAATCGGACAGTCCGGGCGCGTCGCTCAAACGCAAACGTAACCGCAAGCCCTTGCTTTGCTGCGCCGCCGCGTTCAAGCTGCTGCGCCACATTCCAAACACTTCGCCCGTGAACACGGCATCAAACAATTTACCGCCAAATTCTTTTGCCGCTTTCATTTCGGGCGATTCAATTTTCCGCACGCCGCGGCGCGGGCGTCCGACGCGTAGAAAAAGATTTTCGATTTCGTACGGGGCAAAGGGTAAAACAAAATCCGCGCTGGCGCTTGCGCCTTGCGCGTTCGTCGCGCGCACGCGATAACCGTTCGGCGCGGGCGCGAGATGCAAATCAAAATCGAGATAATCCATGGATTGTTGGGGCGAAGCATTTGCGGCGATGCGGCGATTGAGTTCATCGCATGCATTGCAAAATGCTTCGCCACTACATTCTATTCGATATTCTTGAAAAATTCGACGCGGATTATATTTTGCGTTTCATCGGTCACGCTCGCGCGTTCATCTTCACGCCGAAGCGTAGTTTGCTCGTCCACAAGCCGAACCGCACTTTGTTCGCCTTGCCGATACCCCACCACCCACAACACCTTTTCCTCGTCCGCGAGAAGCGGAACAAACTCGCGCAAGTGACGCGGAATTTTTTCATCAATCATAAATTCGTGCAGCGATTTGTGTTTTCCGTTCATCCCGCGCGGCGCAAAACGTTCCCCCGCGCGTCGCGTTCGCAATACAAGTTGTCCCGCAATTTTCCTCGCGTCAAAAAACGCACTCCACTTGTCTGTCGTCTGTCGTATGTCGTCTGTCGTCTGAACGCGCACTCCCCAATCACTCTCTTCCAACATCACCTCATCACCCACATTCAAGACAATTTCTTGATGCTGTAGCAGAAACGGCACATCAGGAATTTCAAGATGTTCACCAATCGTAAAATCGTCATAGCCGACGACGAGCAGCAATCCTTGCGGCAGTGTTGCTTCTGCGCCCGCGTCTTTATCGGCAGCCACCTGACGCGCGCTTTCAATATGTTGATAGCCGATATTTTTCAAACGCCGCAAACGCGACACCGCTTCGCGCAATACGCCGCGCTGCAAATTCACCGGCAGCGCGCGAAACCATTTGCGGTCCAAAACAAAACCGCCATCGAGCGGGCGCGCCATGCGGTCAAAAATGCCGAGAACGTTTTGGTGAATGTAGACGTAATCATCCGCCAGCGAAAGCGCGCTGTGTCGCAGCACCGCGCGAAAATTTGGATTAATCGTTTCGAGATACGGAATCACATTGTGCCGCAACCGATTTCGCAAAATCGTCAAATCAAAATTCGTTTCGTCAATGCGCGGCTGCAAATTATTTTCAACGCAATAATTTACAATTTCATCACGCGTAATGTCGAGCAGAGGGCGAATGAGGTCAACCGACGACGAGTCCATTTCATTCTGTGGTCTGTGGTCCGTGGTCTGCAGTCTGCTTTTATACGCCATCCCCCGCAATCCACTCAAGCCCGCACCGCGCAAAAAATGCAGCAGAATCGTTTCCACTTGGTCATCCGCATTGTGCGCGACGGCAATCGCCTGCGCGTTCACTTGATTGGCAACACCGCTGAGAAATTGATAACGCAAATTGCGCGCGGCTTCTTCGATGGACAAACCATTTTCATCAGCATACCCGCTCACGTCCCAACTCGCATTCGCAATCGGCAGACTCCATTCGCGCGCGAGCCACACGACGAATTGTTCATCCGCATCTGAATCATCGCCGCGCAGTTGATGGTTCAGATGCGCCACATACAATTTCAATTCATATTCGGGCGCGAGAATTTTGAGTGCATGCAAAAGTGTCAGCGAATCCGGTCCACCCGAAACGCCGACAACGAGCGTGTCGCCGCGCGCGACGAGTTGATGCTCGTGGATAGTCGCGCGGAGTTTGTTGATTAGCATGAGATATTCGCTTGATATATAATAGCAACTTATGGATTCTAGCGTGCGACTAGGAACGCATAAATAGCCAAGAGGATAAAAAAGCCAACGATAGGAACAACTAGCAACCGCACAATTCCGAGTTGTGATTGATCGGGAACAACCGATTCTCCACGGATGATGCTTGGACTTGTCTCAAGTGCATTCAATCGCCGCAACGCGCGCACACCACTGAAAATAAACCACAAAAAAAGTCCATGCAAAGCCAGTCCGACCCACTCGCCGATAAGAAGCAAAAGCAGCGCATCCAATCCATACAAAATCATTCCCACCACGAATGCCCACAGATGCCGCTTGCGCGCAAAAACTCCAAAGAAAACGAACATCCCTGCAACGAAAATATCCAGTCCCAATCCAATGACGCGGAAAATGATGCCACCGTCTGCAAATTCGCCTGCAATCATTTTAGCAATGGCATCAATAAATTGTGTCGCGCCAAGACCGATAAAGAACGACCAATTCGCGTTCAACGCAAACAAAATGGAATTGACCAGCGTAAGCCCGGCAATCCAAAAAAAATTGTTTGCGCCGGAAAGAACTTGCTGCTCCAACCGATAACGCGCCATAATTTGCGCGGATTGTTGCTCGGTCAATTCGGCAGGCGCGGCAGGCACAGTGTTGCTAGTTTCCGTATCCACAAAATTTCCTCCTTTTGAAAAATCCAAAATCGCGTTTCGCGTTTCGCAAATCGCCCAATCACCTAATCACGCAATCTCTCCATCTCTCCATCACTCTATCACTCCATCCAACCTCCAACTTCTAATCTCCAATTTCTAATTCCTCAACCAACTCTCTCAAAAACAATTCCGCATCCGTTACCAAGCCCAATGCTTGAAATGTTCCCCTGTCCGCAAGTTTTGTGACGACGGCGGGATTGATGTCAACCGCAACCGTTTTGACCCACGCGGGCAGCATGTTGCCTGTCGCAATCGAATGAAGCATCGTCGAAACCATCAACGCGAGTTCAACGCCGCGCACTGCTGTGCGCATTTTTTTCTGCACCTCCATCATGTCCGTAAGCACATCGGGCAACGGACCATCATCGCGCACCGAACCCGCGAGCACCATTTCGATATTTGCGTGAATCGCTTCGTACATGATGCCGCTCGTCAAAATGCCTTGTGCCACCGCGTCGCGCAAACTACCCGCGCGGCGAATGCGATTGATGGCGCGCATGTGATGGCGATGTCCGCCTTCCACCGGCTGCCCGGTGGTGAGCGCGACGCCGAGCGAGGTTCCAAAAATCGCGGCTTCGGAATCGTGAACGGCAATCGCGTTTCCGCCAAACAAAACATTCACGTAACCATGCCGAATCAATTTTGCGAGTGACGGCGCGGCGCCGCTGTGAACAATCGCGGGTCCGCCGACAAACAAAATTTTTCCGCCGCGTTGTTTGGTCTCTTGCATCTCGCGCGCGATTTGGGAAATCACCAAACGTTTCGGGCGTTCACTCGAAACGTCCGCGTTCATGAACGAAAAAATTTCTTTATCGCGCGAACGCGCCAACGGCTGCACGCGAATTCCATCATGCCCGACGACAACGGCATCGCTTTGTTTCACCTCCGTCATCGGAATCATCGCGGCAGAATTTGTTTCGTGATTGACGACGATGGCTAAATCCATTTCCGTATTCGCCACATCGAGCCATTTGCCGCCGAGACGAATTTGGGTCGGCAGATTCGTGGTGGAATAAAAATCGTCGGGCAGCGCGCCATCACGCGGCGCAGGTTCCGTTTGCGCGTCGTCGGGCGATTGAATCACGGCGCCCAGTTCATTCAACGCCTCCATCAATTCGTCCATCTGCGCGGGTGTGTCGGCAAACACTTTCATGCGCGCAAAGCTGGTCTCGTCTTTTTGCTTGCCCACGCGAATTTCCAACAATTCAAATTCGCCACCGCTGTCCATGATGCGGTCCCACACGCGCGGGAGAATGTACGAATCAATGATGTGACCTTCGAGGGTGATTTCTTCGCTGATTGGTTTCATGATTGGAGATTGGAGATTGGGTGATTTGCTATACGCGATTTGCTATCTGCGATTTGCGATTTGACGTTTCACGTTTGACGATGGACGCGTGTTGCGAAACAATGCGAGAGGCAACAACGCAAACAGAATCCCAAGCGCAACATACAACACTGTCGTGCCGCCGAGATTGGCAAGAAAATCAACAATAACTTGGACGAGTGCAATCAATACGAGGGTGATGCCGGCGAGCAACGGCGCGGCAATAATCATGGCAAAGAATTGTCCGTTGCCGCGAAAGCGAATGCGCCGCAGACGTCCAACCATAAAATAAAATCCTGCGCCGGTGACGCCCCATGCGAACGGGAGATAGAACGGAATCCCGTTCAAAAATGAAACGGACTCGGACGGAAAAAACCACCAGCCCGCGTTGAGCGCGAGCGCATCGAGTGGCAACATCAACCACGGCATCGTTGCAAACATCAAATATGTCATCCCGCGCAAATTGTCGGCAGACACAAAACGTTTTGCAATCAAATACGCGAGATACAAAAGCGCTGGAAAAAGCATCACCGTCAGCGAAGGCGCGGCGCCAAAGACGAGCATGTTTGGGTTGTAGGCAATTTGTCCGCGTTCGCCGACGACAACCAACAAGCTGATGAGCAGAATCGAAAAAATATAACCGATGAGGAACCACTGCTGCGCGAGGCGTTGCCCTTCGGTCCGCCATGAATGCACAAAGCACGCGGCAAAGAGGACGACAGCGACCAGTTGAATAACGAATGTTGTATCCATAGATTTATGTGACGTGCGCGGGGATTGCAAAAATTATAACATAAAGGATAATGCGAGATTGGAAATTAGAGATTGGAGATTGGATGATTGGATTTGGCGAACTCCGCAGAAAATCTATCGCGTGGCAGATGGAAATCAGCGACGTGGAAAAAATCTACGCGCGCGAGTGGCTCTTGTACGGAATGTTTGAAAATGCCGCGCTGCGCGAACATTTGATTCTGCGCGGCGCGTCCGCGTTGGCAAGCGCGTATTTTGAAAATTATCCGCGCGTTGCAGATATTGAATTTGCGCGCGTGGGTGAGATGGACGATGCGACGCGTGAACGCGAACTTGCCGATGCCGTGAACGCGGCGGCGCGCGCGTCGGGCTTGCATTTTCGTTTGCACAGTTTTCAACCGTCCGAAGCGCGCGTCGAATTTACGGGACCGTTGGGACGCCGTTCCGCCGCGCAGCCACTCATCATTACGCGTTTTGTTCCTACTACACCACGCGCAGCAATTTCTGAACGCGCGCTGGTGCATCCATTTAGCGACGCGTGCAATGTTGCAGTGCGAGCGATTTCATTGAATGAACTCGCGGCGGAACACATCGTGCGGTATTCGCAAAAACCGCGCGCGCGCGATGTATTTGATTTGTGGTTTATTCTCACGCACGGCGGAAGTCAATTGGACATGGCAGAAACGCGCGCCCTCACGTTTGCCATCGCACAAAGCAAAAAAGTCACTCCGCGCGGCGAGTTGGATGCCGCGTACGCGCCGCTGCTGGAACGCGCGTGGGAAAATGCGCTCAAAACAATTCGCCCGCGTCCGTCGTTTCCGCAAGCGCGCGGTGAGATTGAAGCGCAGCTTGCAGCAATTTTCAAGCCAAATCATTTGTCGCAAGTATAATCGCGGCGTTTTCAAGCACATACAAATAATCTTGGTTATTACGCCGATTCCGCTTATAATACCGCGCCTATGTTTGAGAGTTTATCCGACAAGTTAGAGGGTGTTTTCAAACGTCTTTCGGGCAAAGGAAAATTGACCGAAGCCGATGTGGATGTCGCGCTGCGCGAAGTCCGCATGGCGCTGCTAGAAGCCGACGTCAACCTCAAAGTCGTGCGGCAATTTTTGGAACGCGTCCGCGCGCGTGCCATTGGCGCCGAAGTGATGCAATCGCTCACGCCCGCGCAAGGCGTTATCAAAATTGTCAACGAAGAATTGATTGCCACACTCGGCGAACCGGCAAAGCTGGATGTTTCGGGTCCCGCGCCGCATGTGTTGATGTTGATTGGTCTGCAAGGCGCAGGCAAAACGACGACAGCCGCAAAACTCGCGCTGCATCTTCGCAAACAAGGACAGCGTCCGCTCATGGTCGCCGCAGACACGCGTCGCCCCGCCGCGATTCAACAATTGCAAACGTTGGGCAAACAATTGGACATTGCGGTTTTTGCAGAAGATGCAAAAATTCCGCCGCCGCAAATTTGTGTGGACGCGGTGAAGCACGCGACGCAAAATAATTACAGCATTGTGATTTTGGATACGGCAGGTCGTCTGCACATTGATGATGATTTGATGAACGAATTGGAACAGGTGAAGAAACGCACGTCGCCGCAAGAAGCATTGCTCATTGTAGATTCGATGACGGGGCAAGAAGCGGTGCGCGTCGCGGATGAATTTAACAAACGTGTTGGCATTACGGGATTGATTCTAACCAAAGTAGATGGTGATGCGCGCGGTGGCGCCGCGTTGTCGGTGCGTTCCGTGACGGGCGTTCCAATCAAATTCCTCGCCGTCGGTGAAAAAGCCGATGCATTGGAACCCTTTTACCCGGACCGGTTGGCATCGCGCATTCTCGGTATGGGCGACGTCCTCACGCTCATTGAACGCGCGCAACAAAATCTCGACCAAGAGCAAGCGCGGGTTGCCGCCGAAAAGATGCTCAAAAATCAGTTCACGCTCCAAGACTTTTTGACGCAAATGCAACAGCTCAAAAAGATGGGACCGTTAACACAAATCATGGGCATGATTCCGGGCATGGCGCAGTACACGAAACAAATTCCCGAAGAGCAAACGGAAAAACAATTCAAGCGCATCGAAGCAATTATCCATTCGATGACGCCGGATGAACGCCGCGATCCGGACATTTTGAATGCGCGCCGCCGTCAACGCATTGCCAAAGGCAGCGGCACCCAAGTACAAGATGTGAATGAATTGATGCGCGAATTCAAGCAGATGCAAAAAATGATGCAGCAGCTGGGACGCGCAGGCAAAGGCGGACGCGGCGGATTGCCAAAAATTCCCGGGTTTCCGGGGCTTGGCTAACTGTCATTTCGAACGCTCTCGAGCGCAGTCAAGAGAGAGAAATCTCCGTTTCCTAATTCGAGATTTCTCGGCTAAAGCGCTCGAAATGACAAAAGCACATCAATGGATTGTAATTTCATCGTAACGATAAAATTCGTTACTCGCATGTAAAATAAGCCGTATGACGAGTTGCAAATCGTCATGCGCGCAAGGAGAAGAATCGCAAGCCATGGCTACCAAAATTAAATTGACGCGAATGGGCATGAAAAAACAACCGACCTATCGCGTCGTGATTCAAGAAGAACGCAGCAAGCGCGACGGCAAATTTATTGAAAACATTGGACAGTACGACCCGCGCCAAAATCCACCACTCGTCCAACTCAAAGCCGAACGCGTCAACTATTGGCTCAAAGCGGGCGCCCAACCAACCGATTCCGTCGGACGCCTTCTCAAAATGGCGGGCATCACCGACAAGTATTACAAGCAGCGCAAACAGACCAAAACCGCCGAAGCCGCATCGGAAGAAAAATCTGCCTAAATGATTTTTACCTCCGCGTCGAAACTACCTTGTGTTAAAATGGTTTGCCAGACGCGAGGATTACCAACCAGCAGTGGAAGGTTTGCGCTTCATGTCAGTACATGAGAGAGAACGATTGTGAACATACAAGAACTCGTCGAATACATCACCAAGTCCCTGGTAGATGACCCAAATCAAGTGCGCGTCCAAGTGTCCGAAAACGCGCACGCTGTCAATGTGGAATTGCAAGTCGCGCCCGAAGATATGGGGCGCATCATTGGCAAAGGGGGACGCGTCGTGAATTCCTTACGAACCCTGGTTCGCATTGCCGCGATTCGACAAGGCAAGCGCGCCACGCTCGAAATCCTCGACGCGAACGGCAAAGTGAGCCATCCGCACACCGAGTCGTTTCATCACGCGTAAATTTCGTAGGGGCGAATGCATTGTGCGTTCGACAGAAAACGTCGAACGCGATGCTTCGCCCCTACCTTTCCAATGTCCGACGACAATCCTCAATTCCTCGTCGTGGGTGAAATTCTCAAACCCTTTGGTTATCGCGGCGAGGTGAAAATCAAAGTCCTCAGTGATTACCCCAAAAGTTTGCTCAAGCACAAAATAGTCTATCTCGGTTCGCCGCCGCGCGCGTTTCCAGTGGAAAGCGCGCGTTTTCATGCCAATTACGTTTTGATGAAATTCACGGGCTATGACAGTGATACATCCGTTGCAAAACTGCGCGGCGAAATTGTTCACATTCCCGTTGAGGAAGCCGCGAAACTGAAAAAGAATCAGTATTATCATCATCAAATCATCGGACTGAACGTTGTCACCACCACAGGCGAGACCCTCGGGGGTGTCGCGGAAATTTTGGAAACGGGCGCGAATGATGTGTATCTCGTCCGCACGCCCGAAGGTAAGGAAATTCTTCTCCCCGCCATCAAAAGCGTCATCAAAAAAATTGACCTCGACGCGAAAACACTCACAATTGAATTGATGCCCGGACTTGTCGAGTAAGGGCGAAGCAATTGCATTTACGGTAGGTTCAAGTTCGCAGGCGCGTGTGCAATTGCTTCTCACCTACGCGTCATGTTGCGTCGCGTTTTTGTTTATGCTATTCTCTTGCGCGTGACAGACCTGCGCTATTTCATCGGATTCAATCGCGTCAGCGGCATCGGTCCCGCGAAACTCCAACGCTTGCTCGATTATTTTGGCGATTTGCCGACCGCGTGGACAGCAGGCGCGTTTGAACTCGCGGAAGCGGGACTCGACAAACGCGCGCTCGAAAATTTTTTGACCGCGCGCAAAGAATTGAACCTCGATGCAGAAGTGGAAAAGGCGCAGCGCGCATGTGATTTCATTTTGACGTGGGACGACCCCAATTATCCGCGTCGCCTCAAAGAAATTCCACAGCCCCCGCCCGTTTTGTACATCAAAGGTAATTTGAAAACGGAAGACGAATGGGCACTCGCGATTGTTGGAACGCGCAGTGCGTCCACGTACGGCAAAGAAACCACGCGCACCCTCGCCGGAGAACTCGCGCGCAACAAGATGACGATTGTAAGTGGGCTGGCGCGCGGAATTGACGCCGCCGCGCATGTCGCTGCGCTCGATGCGGGCGGGCGAACTATCGCCGTGTTGGGCAATGGGATTGACCAAGTGTATCCGCCCGAACACACCAAACTCGCGCGCATGGTTACCGAAAACGGCGCGCTCATTTCCGATTATCCGCTCGGCGTGAAACCCGACGCGACGAATTTTCCCGCACGCAATCGCATCATCAGCGGATTGTCGCTCGGTGTTTTGTTTGTTGAAGGCGACCAAGTAAGCGGCGCGATGATTACGTGCGATTTCGCGTTGGAGCAAGACCGCGAAGTGTTTGCGATTCCCGGCAACATCTTTCGCCGCGAATCGCGCGGACCGAACAAATTGATTCGCGAGAGTCGCGCGAAATTGGTGACGAGCGTGGATGATATTTTAGAAGAATTGAATCTCACGATGATTGCGGAAAAGCAGCAAGCGCGCGAAATTGTTCCCTCGAATGAAACAGAAGCGGTATTGTTGAAATATCTTTCCGCCGACCCCACACACGTTGACGACATTCGTCAATCGAGCGGCTTGCCTATCGCACAAGTGACGAGTACGCTCGCGCTGATGGAATTGAAAGGCATGGTATTGCAAATGGGCGGAATGAATTATGTCTTGGCGCGGGAACAAAAGGAAAACTATTCGACAAAATGAAAACGTAGTAGGTAGCAAGTAGCATGTTTCTACTTACTACCTGCTACTTGCTACTCTTTGCATGTCTCATCTCTACGCCATCATCCTCGCGGGCGGTTCCGGCACACGCTTGTGGCCCCGCAGCCGCGCGGAACATCCGAAACAATTTCTCGACCTCGTTTCCGAACGCACCATGCTGCAAGAAACGTATGATCGCGTCGTGCCACTCGTCTCACCGCAAAATGTTTTTGTGATTACCAGTTGGCGTTATGTGGACGATGTGCATACGCAATTGCCGTACATTCCACAATCACAAATCATCGGCGAGCCGGCAGGACGCGGCACCGCGCCTCCCGTCGCGCTTGCTGCGTTGTTATTACGCGAACGCGACCCCGACGCGATTACGTTCATTCTGCCTGCCGACCATGTGATTCAGAACCCGCAACTGTTTCGCAACGCCCTCGTCGCGGCAGCACAGGTGGCGAATAAAAATTTTTTGGTCACGCTCGGCATCACTCCGACCTTTCCCGAAACAGGTTACGGTTACATTGAAGCGGGAGAGACATTGCCAAACGCGCACGGCATGAATGTTTTGCGCGTCAACCGTTTTCTCGAAAAACCAAATTTGGAAACGGCGCAAGAATTTCTCGCGCGCGGCAATTATTTTTGGAACAGCGGAATTTTTATTTGGCGCGGAATGCAAATTCTTTCAGAATTTGCAGCGCACATGCCGGAGATGTACGCACAATTGGAAAACATTGTGCGCGCCGGGTTGGATGCCCTTTCGTTTTCCGACGAGTGGCTAAAATTGCAGAACCAAACGATTGATTACGCGATTATGGAAAAAGCGAAACATGTCGCGATGATTCCGCTCGATGCCGGTTGGAATGATGTAGGCAGTTGGGCAGCGTTGTTTGATTTGATGACACGCGACGGCGACGACAACGCGTTGTTGGGCGAACACGTTACAATTGACACGCGCGCCACGTACATTTACAGCAACAAACGTTTGATAGCGACCATCGGGTTGGAAAATATGATTGTGGTGGACACGGACGACGCGCTGCTCATTTGTCCACAAGACCGCGCACAGGACGTGAAAAAAATTGTGGACGAATTGAAAAGGCGCAAGGCAGAGAAATATCTGTGATGGAGAGACAGAGAGATGGAGGGATAGAGGGCAGTAAACAGTAAGCAGGGACCAGTAGTTAGAAAGCAAAAGGGGCAATGCCTGTGCCAAGTTGTGGCAAGGATTGCCCCTTTGACGTTTCACGTTTCACAATTTGCAATACGCCATTCGCCATCTGCCATCCGCTATTCCGTCGGAAACCGATTCAAATGTTGTTCCCAGCCGGAACGCACGCGCGCTTCGGGACCGTACGCGTCGAGCCGCAATCCTAAAATGCTTGCCGCGCGGCGGAACCAAGTTTGCGCGTCGCGCACGTCGCGGCGGGCGTCAGCATGTTCGATGATTGCCGCACCAAACTCGCACAACACGGCAGCAGCGGTCGGCGCATCCAAATCATTGTCCAACGCGTTTTCAAAATTTTCACGCGCGTATGCAAAATCCATCGCGTCGCCGTCACTGCTTGGCGTTTGCGCGGCTTGAATGAGCTGCGTGCATTGCGCCCGACTTGCTTCCAATTCGGGGTACGTAAATTCCCAAGGAAAGCGATAGTGATGTTTGGCAAGAAAAAGCCGAATCGAATCGGGCGAGTACGTTTTCAATAAGTCGGAAACCATTACAAGATTGCCAAGTGATTTGGACATCTTTTCACCCTCGTACCCCACCATCGCCGCGTGCATCCAAATCCGCGCAAAATAATCCTCGCCCGTAAAATTCACCGTCTGCGCGATTTCACATTCGTGATGCGGAAACACCAAGTCCGCGCCGCCGCCGTGAATTTCAATCGTTGGTCCGAACGTTTTGTAATTCATCGCCGAACATTCGATATGCCAACCGGGGCGTCCGGGTCCCCACGGCGAATCCCACGCGGGTTCGCCTTCGGCTTGCGCTTGCCACAACACAAAATCGAGCGGCGCGCGTTTTTTCGGGTCATCGGGAAAATTGCCGCGCTCGTTCGCAATCGCCAACATTTCGTCGCGCGGAATGTGCGAGAGCTGTCCAAAATTTTTATACGCGTCCACTTGAAAATACACGCTGCCTTGCGACTCGTACGCAAAACCCTTTTCAATCAACGTTTTATCAAATTCAATAATTTCGGCAATCGTTTCCGTCGCGCGCGGGTAATGGTCCGGCGGACGCACATTCAACGCAATCATGTCGCGCATGAAATGTGCGGTCCAATAGTTTCCCAAATCTTTCCAATTCGTTCCGCGTTTCGGCGCTTCGCGAATCGTGTCGTCGTCAATGTCGGTGACGTTTTCCGTAAAGACGACAGTCCCACCTTGATATTCCAAATAACGAATAAGCACATCGAACGCGCAGTACGTTGCCGCGTGTCCGAGATGCGTCGTATCGTACGGTGTGATGCCGCACACGTACAAACGCGTCGTTTGCGCACGCGGCTCAAAATTTTCGAGTTGTTGCGATTGGGTGTTGTACAGTTTCATAGCAAAAATTATATCACCATATCTATCCTTGTTTATTACAAGAAAATAAAAAAAGCGGATGCCGTTTCAAGACGACATCCACTCCTTTATCACTTGTTCTTGCGCGCACTCGTGCTTAACGAATCACCAATTTGTATGCGCGCGTATTGCGAAAACCGTTCGCATCTTGAATTGAAACGATAAATGGAAATTCCCCTTGTTCCGTCGGCGTTCCTTCCAACACGCCCCGTTTGGTCAAGCGAATGCCATTTGGCAATTTGCCGAGCTTACGAAAACGAATTTGACCTTCTCCACCCTTGACCTTCAAATCTTTTGCATACGGCAAACCAACGCCGCCGACAGGAATTTTCTTGGGACCGAGCAACGGCAGTTCCCATTGTCCTTTGCTTTGGTCGCCCCAACACACCAACGCGCCATCTATGCGTACCGCGCACAAGTGCGAAGTGCCGCCACTCACTTGCAAAAATTTTCCGCTCGGCGGCGAATCGAGACCAAAAGCGTCTTCGCCCCAACATGCCAGATTCCCATTGGAGCGAATCGCGCACGCGTGATTGGACCCCATACCAACCGCAATAAAATTGCCGGTCGGAATTTCATATTCACCAAAGCCATCGCCCCAACACGCCAATTGTGCGTCCACTTTGATGCCGCAAGCGCGCCAGTATCCAGCTGAAATTTGTACAAAGTCTCCCGGTGGCGGCGACGCCTGTCCATATGTATCCGAGCCCCAACAAATAACGTTGCTTATCACCAAAATACCGCAGTTGTGATAATCGCCCGCTGCCAATTGCAGAAATTTATTACCTTCGCCGCCCGGGGGTTGATTGGAACCCTGTCCACCGCCCCAACATTCCGCGCTGCTGTTGCTTTTCAAACCGCACGCATGAACCCAGCCCGCGGCGATTTGAACAAATTCTTGATTCGGTTCATCCAATTGTCCAAACGTATTGTCATTGCCCCAGCACGTTGCCGAACCATTGCTGACCACACCACACGAAACACCCCAACCCGCGTTGATGTGCGCATAGGTACCGCCCGGCGTGTTCAACACGCCCGCAGAGTTGTCACCCCAACAAGCCAATGAGCCATCGGGACGCACTTGGCACGTATGGTCGGCGCGCGCGCTAATTTGGCGGCGATTGTATTGACCATTCGGCGGCGTGGACTGATTGTTGTTGTTTGCGCCCCAACAATTGATGACGCCCGTATTTCGCACCGCACACGTGTGATAATCTCCGGCGGCGACAGCAGTATATGGTCCACCAAAGACACCTTGTCCGACTTGCCCTTGCGCGTTGCTGCCCCAGCACCACACTTGACCATTGGAGCGAACGCCGCAGGTGTGTTCGTTGCCTGCCGAAATTTGCGAAAATGTTCCACTCGGCGGAGACGATTGTCCCTCATCGTTGTTGCCCCAACATTCCACCTGACCATTCAACAAAATTCCGCAGGTGTGATGACTCCCCGCGCTAATTGAAGTCATTTGCGTATCGGGCGGGTCGGCTTGCCCATCGAGATTGCTGCCCCAACAAACAACCTCGCTATCCAGATTGAGCGCGCACGAATGTTGATTGCCGACACTCACCATGAGCGCGAGAAAATTTTGCCCGCCCGGTACGGTTGTTTTGCCATCGGCATCCGAACCCCAACAGTCCACCGTCGAGTACGGACGCACACCGCAGCCGTGCAACAAACCCACGCTGATTTGACGGAACGTTCCTTGCGGCGCGTCCGTTTGTCCTTCCGAATTACTCCCCCAACACACCGCTTGATTCTGGTCATCGAGCGCGCAGGTGAATTGGCTGCCCGTCACCACAGCGCGATATTCGCCGCCGATATTGAACGCTTGCCCCGCGCTGTTACTGCCCCAACACTTGATGCGTCCATCGGAACGCACCGCGCACGAATGTTGCCCGCCCGCGTCAATGGAAGCCACTGTGATGCCTGCCTTGAGCGCGGCAGCACTCGCAAGCGGCGATGAACCGGCATCCACGCGCGCGGGGGCAACGACAGCAAAAAACGCCGCGCAGACAATTGCCAGTCTGATAATTCGAAAAATAAACGTTTGTTTCTTCATGGGAACACAAACCTCCTTTGCGTGACACAATAGCAAAAGAGGCGTCCGAAACGCGTCCGAAGCGCGTCCGCGTAAAACAAATTTGCAATTTGTTCAGAACGACAAATTACAAATTTGTCGTACCGAGCGCGAGTTCAATCGCTTGTTCGAGAGGGAGTGCGCGTCCGCGTTGGACGTGCGCGTCAATTTTTTCTTGGGGGAGGAATGCGCGGGCGTGGTCAGGAATTTTTTCCAAATGAGGCAAAAAGATAGGAGGAGTAAAAGTGCCGAGCCGCGCGCGCTGTTGCGTCGCCCCGCCTAACAAGAGGAGCGCGCGTTCCAAATCACCCTCGCGCGCGCAGACGATGGCGAGTCCTTCCAATGTCCAGGCAATGCCGTCTTGGTCTTGGAGCGCGCGTTTGATTTCAAGACTATCGCGCAGTGCGGCGCGGGCGCGCGGCATGTCATTCAGTTCGAGCGCGGCAGTCCCCAAATTGATGAGCGCGAACGATTCGCCGCGCAGCGCGCCGATGCTTTGAAAGAGCGCGCGACTCTCTTCCAATTGTTCAAGCCCGCGTTCGACGCGTCCTTGCAAAACATCCAATTCACCCAAATTCGCGAGCGCACGCGCCGTGAGTCCCGTGTGATTCAAGGCACGAAAAATTGCCAAACTTTCTTGGTACGCGGCGAACGCCGCGTGAATATCGCCGTCACGATAATACAACGCGCCCAACGAGTTCAATGCTTCGCCAATTCCTTCTTGATCATTTATCGTGCGGCGCAGTTCCAACTGTTTTTGCAACAATGGGCGCGCCTCTGCGCGGTCTTCTTGCAGGATTGCCAAACGCCCCGCGCCATTCAACAATTCCGCACGCAGCAGCGGCGCGAGATTCACGCTCGCCAATAACGCGCGCCCAAGCCATATTCGCCCTTCGCTAAAATTGCCGCGCGTCCACCAATACTTCCACAGGACGGCGCACAATCGCGCGAGCGGCTCTGCTGCTTCCTCTTTCCATGCCAATTCCAACGCCGCGCGGATGTTGCCGTATTCGTGATGCACCCACGCATACGCTTCCACTTGACGCGCTTGATGAAATTCCGCCGCGTGTTGTTCCACACGCGCAACATAGTATTCCAAAAAATGTTGGCGCGTCGCGTCGAGTCCGTCGCGCAATTGCGCGCGCGCAAATTCGCGCGTCACAATCAACATGCGATAGTGCATCACGCCATTGACCGACTCGACAATGACAAGCGATTTGTCAATCAAATCGGAAAGCAGTGGCAGGACATTTTCTTGCTCCAACGGCGCAAAACCGCAGACCTGTTCCACCGCGTCCAACGTAAAACCCGCTTGAAAAATCGCCAACCGCGTCAACAACAATTGCTGTGGCGGCGCGAGCGATTCAAAACTCCAATCGAACGTCGCTTGCATTGTTTGGTGGCGTTCAGGCGCCACACGATTGCTTGCTTCGAGAATATGCAATTGTGTTTCCAAACGCGCGGCAAGTTGTTTCGCACTCAACACATTCAAGCGCGCGGCAGCAAGTTCCAGCGCCAGCGGGATTCCTTCCACCGCGCGGCAGATGCGCGCCAACGCGTCCGCATTTTCGGAATTGACTTGGAACGACGAATGGGCAGCTTGGGCGCGGGCAATCAACAGCTGCGCGCTCGGCGCGGACAACGGATTTTCATTCGCGTCGGGAATCGGCAATGGCGCAATCGCCATCACCGATTCGCCCGGCACACGTAACGGTTCGCGCGACGTTGCCAAAATTTTTACGCTCGTGGTATGAACTAAAATTTCGTGCGCGAGTTTTGCCGCCGCGTCAATCATGTGTTCGCAATTGTCAAAGACCAACAGCATTTGGCGCTCGCGCAATGTTTCCAACAACACCGCGCGTAAGGGACGATTCGTCGTCTCGACAATTCCCAACGTTTCTGTCACATACGAAACGAGTTGCGCGGTTTCGCCTACGGCGGTCAAATCAATAAAGCGCGCGTGATTGGAAAATTCAGCGAGCAATGTGTGCGCGACTTGCAACGCCAAACGCGTTTTACCCACACCACCCGTTCCCATCAATGTTACGAGGCGCGCGGTTTGCAACCGCGCGCGAATTTCGGCGAGTTCTGTTTCGCGTCCAATGATTGGCGTAAGCGGCTGCGGTAAATTGTGGACGGCGCGTGTGGAGGTTTGGGTGGAAACATTTTCTTGGAGGACGAGTTTTTCGTAGAGCTGTTTTGTTTCCGTTGCAGGTTCGACGCCCAACTCGCGTTCGAGAGTGGTGACACACAAATTGTATGCGCGTACTACGCCCGCGCGGTCCCCATTTTGCGCGAGCAATCGCATCCACACGCGGTACGTTTCTTCGCGCAAAGAATCCGCGCGCAACAATTGTTGAGCATAGTCGAGCGCGGCGCGCACATCTTGCGCGCGTTCATACTTTTCGATTAAACGTTCGAGCGCGGCAATATATTTTTCGCGCAGCCGTTCGCGTTCCGACACTATCCAATCGTCATACAAATTATCGCAGAGGTCGCCGCGATACAAGCGGATAGCATCTTCTGTGTTCTGTTGTCTGCTATCTGTTGTCTGTTCTTCAAATTCTGCGACATCGCACCAAAACGGCGCGGCGTTATTCCATTGCACCGTTTCCGCGTCGGAAAGAACCCACGCGTGATGTTGTGGCAGCGCGCGTTTCAAATCGTGCAAGTGACGACGCAAATTCGCGCGCGCATTCGTTTCGGAATCATCCGCCCAGAGCGTGAACGCAACCTGTTCGCGTTCGAGCGGATGCGCGCGATGTAAAAGTAAAAACGCGAGCAACGACGAAATTTTTGGCAAGCCCGCGAGTTTATACGGCTGTCCCTCCCATTCCAGCCGCAGTGCACCGAACAGAAAAATTCGCAGCATTGTGCGAGAGTATATCCGAAAAATAAAAAAGCAGATGTCCATTTTTGACATCTGCTTTTCGAGAGCCGCTATGCAAATTCAAAGCACGTGGCGTAGATGGTAAAGTCACCCATGTTCGGCGTGTGGTCATTCCGCATCGTCACGCGCCACGTGTCGTCGTTCTTGGGAAAACTGCTGATGCGCCAATATACGTTTTCCGCGTCAAAGCCGCCACTCATGACGCTGAACATCGTGTGCGGACACAATTGATTGGCACTTTTGGTCGTGCCGGGCGGGACCGATACTACATGGGAAACAATGTTTTGGTTCGTGTAAAACTCGGGCACACAAATGACCAGCACGGTGAGAGTTCGCGCGTCGGCAGCTTGATTGCGCGCCCGCGCGTACCACCGCCGCACCGTTGGAATGCTTGTATAAATCAGGGCGCGGCTATCATTCACTTTGTGTCCGCCGCCGATAGCAACTTCATCCGCCGCGCAACGAGCCGTAACCGAATCGGTTTGGAGTGAGTTGATGGTAACGGAACCTGTGTGATAGGTAATGGGACGCGCATACTGCAGACAGGTTGCATAGACGGTGAGATTGGGCCATACGGCGGCATACGGTTTCGCTTTGATTTGCCAGCCATTGTTTTTCTTGAAACTGTGATAGACCAGCGCGTCAATGCTCCCTTTGAATCCACCGCCCACCACTTTAAATCCTGCGGGGCATTGCACGGATGGCTGCATGTCCGCCGTCGTATGCGTGACACGGACAATCGCAAAATTGGGCGCGGCTCTGACTAGTTTTTGCGTGTAACTGACCGTTTCGGTATCCGCAGGCGGCGCGGCTTGAACGCGCGCACTCCCGCTGCCCCACGCCAACACAAACACCGCTGTCATTACAATTGTAAAAAAGGAACGCAACATGATACACCTCCATCTTGTTCAGACGTGATGCGGTCTCCTTTTGTGGAACAAATTGCCACACATAAATTATAGCACCGCAACACAAGCGAAAATCAAATGAACGTTCAGGGCTGAATCATGTTAAAATTTCCGCGTGATGAATCCCTCTCCGCGCATTTGGAATGTTCCCCACAATCGCAATCCGTTGTTCATCGGGCGCACCGATGAACTGAATCAGTTGCGTCAAACGTTTGGCGTCGGCGGATTCGCCGCGCAAAAAGAACGCGGGCAAAGTCTGGGAGGTCCGTTAGGCGCGGCAGTTGGACGCGGCGATGTCGTCGCGCTCACGCAGACGATTGCGGGACTGGGCGGCATCGGCAAAACCTCCCTCGCCACCGAATACTGTTACAAACATCAAAACGAATACGATGTCGTGTGGTGGCTGCGTTCGCAAGAATCCGCAACGCTGGCGAGTGATTACGCCGCGCTCGCGGTGAAACTCGACGCGAGTTATGCGACGGAACCGAACCTGCCAAAGTTGATTGCGTTTGTACTCGACTGGTTGCGCCTGAATGAACGCTGGCTTTTGATTTTTGACAATGCGAACGCGCCTCAAGAAATTCGCGCGTATCTGCCGCCCGTCGGCAGTGGACACATTCTCATCACCTCGCGTGAATCCGTGTGGGACGAAATCGGCAAAACGGTTGCGCTGCCCACATTGCCGCGTGACGAGGCAATTCGCTTTTTGCTCGAACACACTCAAGAGCAAGACCGGAACGCGGCGAACGCGCTCGCGCACGAACTCGGCGATTTTCCGCTCGCGCTCGAACATGCCCGCGCGTACGTAAAACAATCCAACAGTTCGCTCGCGCATTATCTCGAACTCTACCGCACGCGTCGCACACAACTTTGGCGCGAAACGAAGACGCCGCTGAATTATCATTCCACAATTGCGACGACATGGGACATTTCGATTCAACAAGCCGCCGCGCAATCGCCCTCCGCTGCTGACCTCTTGAACCTCTGTGCCTTTTTCGCGCCCGATGAGATTCCGTTGGACGTGATTGTGCGGGCAGACCTTTCGGGTTTTCGAAAACCCGAAAGGTCTCTCACAGACCCGCTCATTCTCGACAACGCCATCGCCGCACTGCGTCATTATTCGCTCATCGAACGGAAGGAAAATAATTTGTCTGTCCATCGCCTCGTGCAAGCGGTGACGCGCGAAAAATTGGATGAACCCGCGCGCAAGCAGTGGGCGGAAGCGGCGGTGCGGATTGTGAATGAGGCATATCCATTTGAAAGCGATGATGTAACAACGTGGAATGATTGCGCGCGTTTGTTGCAACACGGACTCGCCGCCGCCGAACATGCGGAGATTGCGGCAATAGACTCCATTGCTTCGGACGATAAAGAACATCGCCTCGCAATGACAATCGCCTCCGAACAAACCGCGCGGCTCTTGAATCAGATGGGATTGTATTTGAAAGGACGCGCGCAATTTCAAGATGCAAAAACACTTTACGAGCGCGCGTTGGTAGTTTATGAAAAGGCGTTAGGTTCGGAACACGAATACGTTGCAACAACGGTAAACAATCTCGGCTTGGTGCTGCAGGACCTTGGCGATTTGGAATGTGCGAAAGTGTATTTGGAGCGTGCGTTGGCGATTGATGAAAAGCAGTTCGGACGCGAGCATCCCAAGGTGGCGATTCGGGTCAACAATCTCGGCACTGTGCTTTTCGAACTTGGCGATTTGCAAGGTGCGAAAGCGCATTACGAGCGTGCGCTGGCGATTTGGGAAAAGCAGTTGGGCGCAGAACATCCAAAAGTTGCGATAGGCAACAACAATCTCGGCAGTGTGCTTTTCGAACTTGGCGATTTGGAAGGCGCAAAAGTGTATTTCGAGCGCGCATTGGCGATTGATGAAAAGCAGTTCGGACGCGAGCATCCCAACGTGGCGCGTGATGTCAACAATCTCGGCAGTGTGCTTTTCGAACTTGGCGATTTGGAAGGCGCAAAAGTGTATTTCGAGCGCGCATTGGCGATTGATGAAAAGCAGTTCGGACGCGAGCATCCCAACGTGGCGCGAGATGTCAACAATCTCGGCAGTGTGCTGAAAGACCTTGGCGATTTGGCGGAGGCGAAAACGCACTACGAACGGGCGTCAGCGATTTGGGAAAAACAACTCGGTATGGAGCATTCTCAAGTGGCGGTAGCCAATAACAATCTCGGCTCGCTGAGTTACACTATGGGAGAGATTCAGGAGGCGAAACAATATCATCAACGCGCGTTAGCAATTCGGGAAAAAATTTTTGGCAACGAGCATCCTGATGTGGGGCAAAGTGTTTGGTGGTTAGGAACGATTGCGGAGCGCGAGGGAGACAAAGAAACTGCGCGCATGTATCTAGAACGCGCGTTAAAGATTTTTCAAAAATTTTTGGGGGACGAGCATCCGACGACGCAGACGGCGAAACGGAATTTGGAGAGGTTGGGGGGGGAACTGCCAGCGGATAATGCGGTAAAGGGCACCGCTAGCGGATAAGCGGATATGAGATGCGCATTATCCGTTTTTTCTTTTATCTGCTGCCGGCGGTTTGAACCATGACACCTTGTCATACACTTGACGCATTGGAATCTTGCAACTGATAACTTTCAAAACAATCACCGCGTTTGAGTCATCATAAATCTCGATATTCCAGCGGCGTCCCGCGCGGCTCAACACTTCAACATGCGCGCGTTCGGAATCTACCAATATGTATTCTTGCAGGGAAGGAATCTGTTTGTAGAACTTGAATTTGTCGCCGCGATCATAGGCGCGCGTCGAGCGTGAAAGAACTTCAACCAGCACGATCGGATTCGTCACCGTCAACTCATTACGTGAGTCATATTCCAAGTTACCGCACACAACGGACATATCAGGATATGTAAAATAATCTATACCTTCAACACCAATTCGCAACTCACTACTAAACACGCTACAAGGTGTCGGTTCCAGTTGACCATGAATTTGGGCAACTAGATTCGCTTGAATCAACGCATGTTCAGGCGTGCCACCTGCCATGTCGTAGATTTTTCCATCATAGTACTCGTGTCGCGTTTGCGATGCATCTTCAAACGCAAAATACTCGTGGACAGTGAAATGACTTACGGCTTCGCGCTTTAGCATACATACCTCCCCTCACGAAAAGTATAGCACCAAATTTCGTCACCGCCCCGCACCCAACACCGCGCGCATATCATCGCCTTGATGCACCACGTACGTCAAAATGCCGCTCGCCTGCAATTCGCCGATGAGGGGCGCGAAATCTACACCCATGCCGAACGAACTCGCATCCACTACAATCGCGACGAGGTGAAACCCTCGCCGCCGCAAATCTTGCGCGTAATGAATCCATTCCACTTCGGGGGACGAAGTGATGAGAATGAGTGTGATACTGCGATTCATTGTCGTCGATTCGCGCGCGATGAGCTGCGCGAACGATTCGTTACCGTTTGATTCCACCACCGCGAGCATTTCGAGCAAACGCGTCAATTGCCGTTCGCCGCGGTCGGGCTGCGCGTACGCGTGTTCGTGGTTTGAAGCCGAGAGACCCACCGCGCGTTGATGGTCGAGAAAATATTTTGCGACGGTTGCGGCGCATGTCACCGCGTATTCTTCGGTGTTGGGCGCAAGTTTCGACACCTTGTCTTGCATCCACAAATCGTCCAGGTCGCGTTCGTACCACGACTGTTCCCACCATGCGCCAAACTGCAGGCCGCGTTCCATATCCAACAAAATCCACACGTCCGCCGTCGGGTCCAGTTCAAATTCTTTGACGATGAGTCGTTCCTGGCGCGCGGTGGATTTCCAATGAATGCGATTGAAGGAATCGCCAAACACATAATCGCGCGTTCCTGCGACATTCGTGGTGACGTGATGCGTGCGTTGATACATCGTGTCGCCGCCGCGCAAACTACCGATGCTCGGCGCAAACGAATCGAGTTCGACGGTCATCGGATAGACAATCAAAACTTTTTCCGTGTCAGGCAGAGTGCGATGAAACACAAACAAACCGAACGGGTCGCCGCTCGACGCGCTCAATGGTCCGAGTCGAAAACGTCCGCGCAAACGGCACAGCGTTCGCATGTTCCACGAATATCTGACGCGCGGCGCAATTCCCGAGAGCACGCGTCCCACCAAATGCCCGGGCATGTTGCCGCCGTCACTCACCTCAATCCACAGTTTCGGAATGCGCCCCGTGCTCGTCGCGTTAAATTTTTCTTCGAGGATGTTGCCCACTTGCGCGCGCGGCGTCAACATTTCGCGTTCGAGTTGAAACGATTGAATCGAATACAACGCCCACAAAAACGCGGCGGCGACAATCAAGATGATGAGATACGCGAGGCGATAAAAAATTTCGCGGTCTGTCGCGACGGCAAGATTCGCGAGGATTGCCCAAATGATAATGAGCAGCCAAACGCGGCGAAGGTTGAGGATGAAACCGGAACGGGCGTAGAGTGTTCGCAAGCGCGCGACAATTTTTTTTAGAAAACTCATGAAAAAGGTGAGGCGGTGAGGGGGTGAAGGGGCGAGGGGGTGAAATTCACCCGTTCACCTTGTCACCCCTTCAATCACCGTACGCGCGCACCGGGGACAGGAACCGAATTTACAATTTCATTCACAATTCCGCGCGCATCCACTTTTTTCAAACGCGCGGCGGGGGAGAGAATGAGGCGATGGGCAAGGGTGGCGTCCGTCAGTTCTTTGACATCATCGGGCGAAACAAAATCGCGTCCGCGAATCGCCGCTTTGGCTTGGGTTGTTTTGACGAGCGCGAGTGAACCGCGCGGCGACGCGCCAAGATACACGTCAGGATGCCGTCGCGTTGCTTCGACAATCGCGACGATATATTCTTTGATGAGCCGGTCCACATACACTTCACGAATCGCTTGCTGCGCTTGAATCAATTCTTGCGCGCTGATGACTTGGTGCAATTGTTCGATGGGGTGAATCCGTTGTTGCGATTCCAACATTTGCACTTCTTCGTTCGCGTTCGGATAACCGAGATGAATGCGCATCATAAAGCGGTCCAGCTGCGCTTCGGGCAAAGGGAACGTGCCTTCGTACTCGATGGGATTTTGTGTCGCAAGGACGAGGAACGGTATAGGCATCACATGAGTCACGCCATCCACCGTAATCTGTCGCTCTTCCATCGCCTCCAACAGCGCGCTCTGCGTTTTCGGCGTCGCGCGATTGATTTCGTCGGTCAACACCACTTGGGCAATAATCGGACCCGGGCGAAATTCAAACTCGCGCGTTTGTTGATTGAAAATGCTCGTGCCTGTCACATCGGTCGGCAACATGTCCGGCGTGAATTGAATGCGCCGAAACGAACAGCCGAGCGATTTCGCAAACGCGCGGGCGAGCATCGTCTTGCCCACGCCAGGTACGTCTTCAATCAAAACATGTCCTTGACACAATAACGCAATCAGCGCGAGTTCCACTTCGCGATGTTTGCCGATGATGACGCGTTCGACATTCGAGACCACTTGATTGGCGAGCGCGCGAATCGGTTCGACTTGGACGCGCACACGATATTCAGGTTGAGTTGGAGTTGAAGTTAAGGTTGCTGCCATTGAATTTCCTCATGTAGGGGGGAAGCATTTTGAGACAACCAACTACAATGCAGGTTCATGCAAAATGCTTCGCCCTTACACAAGCGATTATAGTAAGGTTAACGCACTTTGGCGAATACAATGCCATTGAAAGATGAAAAGAACCTTAATGCCAACGCGCTGCATTGATGATACGAATTGGAAAATCAAGCGGACGCTATAAAAAAAACCTTCGAGGTCGCGTTGACTTCGAAGGTTTTTGGCATTCGCCTATGGTTCGTTCAATGCGGTTTTCGTCAGCCACTGTGCGATACGGTCGGCGTTCGGGTCGCCGTCTGCGTCCAGAAAATCTCCGCCTGCAAATAAAACATGCTGCGGCGAATAGGCAAACGCAAAGACGGTGTTATCCAAACCGCCGCCGAGCGCGAGCCAACTGTCTGTGCGCGGATTCCATTTTGCCACGCGTGACGCGTCCGTCTCGCCGACACGTGTGAACAATCCGCCGACATACAAAGCGCCGTTTGAATCAGTGACCAGCGAATAAATGCCAAAGTTCGCGCCTTGTTGCAGCGGCGTCCATTCTGTCCCGTCCCATTTCGCAATCCGACTTGCAAACACTTTGCCCGCGAGCGCGAACCGTCCCGCCACATACACATTGCCGATTCCATCCACTGTGAGCGCGTGAACCGTTGGCATAATACTTCCGCCCACACCGCCGCCGAGCGTACTCCATTCTTTGCCATCCCATTTTGCAAGGTGCGGCAAATTCCCCGTGCCAACGCCGGTCTTGGAAAAATCACCGCCGACATATAAATTGCCACGCGCGTCCAGCGCCAGCGCATTCACGCTTTTATCCAAGCCGCCGCCGACGGATTGCCATTGTGTTCCCGTCCAACGCGCAACGTGCATCACCGGAAGTGATTGATTGCACGCGGCGTCGCGGCACGCATTTTTGAAATCGCCGCCAACGTACAAATTGTCTTGCGCGTCCATTGCCAGCGCCAAAACATTTCCATCCAAGCCGTACACCAATTCATCCCAACGCTCGCCGTTCCAACGCGCAATGTGCGAAAACTTTTGCGCGCCGTCGCCCGAAGTTTGAAACAGCCCCCCCGCGTACAGATTGCCGCGACTGTCCACCGCAACCGCCTGCACACTTTTGTTGAAACCGCCGCCGAGCGCGTTCCATTTTTTGCCGTCCCACATTGCAATGTTGTCGGCGTTGCCGTTTCCGCCCGCATCTTTGAAATAGCCGCCGACGTACAAGTTGTTGCTTTTATCGAACGCAAGGGCAAGCACGGTATCGCTCAAGCCGCGCAAATCAGGCGGCGCGCTCCATTGTCCGCGTTCCCATTGCTGCGCGAACACGGGGCGCGTGACAAACGCAAGCGCAAGCAAAAACAAAACGATTCCGCCTGCCACAAAACGCAATCGTCGGGATGTTGTTGATTGGAACATACTGCACCTCACATTCTTCGGAGTTGTCTTGGAAAACGTAGCTGGGTGAATCGGGGATGCGCTATGATACCACGAATTTGCGCGGCGCGCGCGCGAAATTTTTCCTATCGTGCGGAGCAGATTGCAAAGCCATGCGGCACATGTTTGTCCTCAAAACATTTTGCCCGGATTCAAAATCCCATTCGGGTCGAATAATTTTTTCACGGCGCGCATTACGTCCAAACTCGCGCCGTGTTCCTCGCGCATGAATTGAATTTTGCCGAGCCCAACGCCATGTTCGCCGGTTGCCGTGCCGCCCAACGACAACGCGACGCGCACCATGTTGCCGAGTGCTTGCACCGCGCGCGCATGGCTTGCCTCATCGCCGGGCAAATACGGGACAAGCGGATGTGCGTTGCCGTCCGCCGCGTGTCCCACGATGGATGCGCCCGGCAAATGCAACGCGTTGATTTCTTGTTCGCACGCCGTGACGAGTTCGGGATATTTGGAAACGGGCGCGGCAACATCGCACACGAGAAACGAAATGCCCGGATGATTGCGGACCAATACTTCGTACGTCGAGTGCCGCATTTTCCACAAACGGTCGCGTTCCGCGCGTCCCACCCCCGCTTCAAAAAAAATACAGCCGTGGTCATTGCACAATTCTTGCGCGAGCGTGAGTTCATGCTCGATGGCGTGCGGCGTCGCGCTGTGAAATTCGATGAGCAACGTCGGTTTTTCGTGCAGCCGAAATTCGCCGGTGGTGTTTAATTGCTGCGCGGTAAAGGCATCCAGATATTCCAACGCGACAGGTTTCAAGCCCGCGCCCATGATGGCGGAAACGGAACGCGTCGCGCCTGCGACATTTTCAAACGCCGCGACCACCGCGCTAAAATGTTCGGGAATCGGACGCAGCTTCAATGTCGCTTGCGTGACAACACCGAGTGTGCCTTCCGAACCGATAAAGAGATGTACGAGGTCATAGCCGCTCGATGTTTTTTTGGAACGTGTTCCAGTACGAATAATTTCTCCGTTCGCCAACACCACTTCCAAACGATACACGTTGTCGCGCGTTGCGCCATAACCGGGCGTGCGCGTGCCAGCCGCGTTATTCGCAATCATGCCGCCGATGCTCGCGTTTGCGCCGGGGTCGGGCGCGAAAAATAATCCGTCGTGCGCGAGTTTCACATTCATGTCTTTGTATTTGATGCCCGGCTGCACATCCACTTGAAAATCGTCGTGATACACGCGCAGAATTTTATCCATGCGCGCAACATCAAGCACGATGCCGCCCGCGACAGGAATCGAATTGCCTTCGATGCTTGTGCCTGCACCCCACGGCGTAATCGGAATCAAATGCTCATTCGCGTATTTTAGAATCGCGGAAACTTGTTCCGCGTTTTCGGGAAAGACGACGGCGGCGGGCATGTGCGCGTCGTGAAATGATTGGTCGCGCGCGTGATGTTCGCGTTCGGAAAAATTGGTCGTGACAAATTCATCGCCGAGCGTTTGTTTGAGAAATTGCAACGCGTCGTCGGAGAGTGATTGAACAGGTGAAATCATTTTGCATCCTTTGTGATGGGTGATGCGATTATATGAGCCAAATCACGCGCGTCAATTCAAGCGGCAACGAATTGGCGCAGAAATAAAAAATCTCTGCAAGTACGGACAGAGATTTTTTATCGTGCTACAATTTTGAATTTTACTTGGGTATCTTGACACATGCCTTGTTGTTTTTTGTATTCGGGTCCGCCGTGCTCGCGACGACGCGCGCACAATTTTTGCCGGTCGCGCCGTTCGGTGCTGCAAAAATCTTGATAACAACGCGCGCCCCTGCATTCAATTGAGACACGGTGCACGTGACCTTGCGCCCGCGCTTGGTGCAGTTAGCTGTCTTGCTCTTGACTTGTCCAAGTGTATAGAGTTTTTTGAGTTTGTTACTGATAACAACGCTTTCGGCAGCACTCGTACCCAAGTTCGTCACTTTGAGGTTGTAGCGGTCAAGTACCGCGCTCACTCGCTTTACTTTTTGCGTGATGCGCAGGTCAGCGGATGGAGTGGAGGGGAGAGTTGATGTTGGTGTGGGAGTCAATGTATCTGACGGTGTTGCTGTATTCGTGGATGTTGCTGTATTCGTTGGTGTGGCTGTTTTCGTTGACGTTGCTGTATTCGTTGGTGATGCCGTATTCGTCGGTGTGGCTGTTTTCGTTGGCGTTGCCGTGTTGGTCGGAGTCGGCGTGGGCGGCGCGTTAACGAGTCTGGTAATGCCGTTCAAATTGTCCACGAGAAAATCGCCGCTGTCCGAGAAAATGCCGCCGACGTACAGCTCGTCGCCGACGGGTAAAATCACATTCACTTGATTATTCAAACCGTTGTGCGGGAGGGCAACCCAATTCGTGCCGTCGTACTTGGCAATGTTACGCAGAGTCAACGTAGTATCGGCGCTTTTCTCAAATATGCCGCCGACATAGAGACTATTATCTGCTACTCCAAAACTTGTCACGGTAAAACTCAACCCGTCATTCGGCAGCGCGAACCAGCTGTCGGTTGATGTATCGAGCCCCGCGACATGATTCAGGTTTGTGAGCGCGTTGTCATACGTCGCGGTGAATACACCACCCGCAAACAGGTTGTTGCCCCACATTCCTAGACCGCGCACATCGGGTTTCAATCCGTTATGCGGCATCCCGGACCAAGTGCTCGTTGTGGTGTCATACTTGGCGATGTTATTCAGATTCGTCACGAGACCATCCCCGGTCTGACTAAATTGACCGCCTACGTAGAGGTCAGTGCCTGAAGCCAAGAGGTTGTAGACGGTGCCATTCAAACTGTCATGGGCAAGGGCAGACCAATTCGTGCCATCGTACTTGGCGATGCCGTACAGATTTGTCACCGCCAAGTCGGCGGTCTTGAAAAATACGCCGCCCACATACAAATCCGTTCCCACCACCGCAAAGGAATTGACCCAATTATTCAAGCCGTCATGCGTGAGCGCCACCCAACTCGTCCCGTTGAACTTGGCAATATGGTTCAAGTTGGTGACGGCGCCGTCAAAGCTTTCCGTAAAATAACCTCCCGCGTACACGTTGCTTCCGATTACTGCGAGAGCCAATACGTCATCATTCAACCCATTGTTCGGCAAGGCAGACCAAGTATCGGTTGACGTGTTGAACTTGGCGATATTGTTCAAGTTGGTCACAGCGCCGTCGGAGGTTGCTGAAAAATTTCCGCCGACGTAAAGGTCGTTCCCGGACAGTACCATTGCGCGCACAAAGCCGTTCAATCCGTTGTTGGGAAGCGCCTCCCATGCATTGAGCGCCGTTACCGACATATTTGGTGAACGCGAGAGAATCGGTCCGCGTTTTGAATCCATCGCGACATTCCAGCCGCGCAAATCAATCGTACCACGCGCCCCGCTTGCAACATTCAACGTACCGTCGGGATTGAGCAACGATTCGACGGCGAGCATTTTCATTTGTGCGTCTGCGAGCGGCGGCATTTGCAGCGCGAGCAAACAGAGCGTCACAAGCGCGAGGAAAGGCAAATAGCGCCAAAGCGTACGCGTAAAAATTTTTACAAAGCGCAACATACGATTCTCCTTGTCGGACCGGTTCGGTCAAGGGGTAGCAGAAAACTATGCTGTTCTTTTATCAAAGCTCTATCATCAAACTATCATCAATGCCTTTGCGAAATATATTGGAACGTGCCAACACAGCGCGCATTATTGAACACAGATGTCGAAAATGAAAACTCCTCAAGTGCAAGCACTTGAGGAGTTTTTTGTCTGCGTCAAAAACTTTTGCGTTATTGCGGCGGGATGCGCGCGCACGCTTTTTTGTTGTCTTTGTTCGGGTCATACGTCGCGGAAGTCACGACGGCACAGTTGTTCACAACTCTGTTCGCGCCATTCGACTGCACCGTCAATTGAATCGTCGCGGTTTCATTATTTCCCAACGTGGCATATTCGCAAGTCACTTTGTTGTTTTTCTTGTTGCAGGTGCCTTTATCTGTCGTGAAATTGATTGGGGTATAACCCTCGGGGACAATATCTGTGACAGCCACTTGGAACGCCGCATTAGGACCGAGATTCTTGACTGTGAGCGTCGCGATAGATTCTGTGGGCGTGCTGCCTTTGCGAACGGATTGCTTTAGGGTCATGTTGGCGCCCAAATCAAATTCCGCGAAACGCCAAATGTCCTGCACCATCGTGTCAACGGTTTGACTAAAGCTGCCTCCAATCAAGAGCGAGCCGCCGCGTGTGGTGAGTGTCAAGACCGTGTCCCCAGCCAAGCCACGATTGGGCATACCGGACCATTTTCCGTTGGCGTACTTGGCGATTCGATTCAAGTTATCAACTTGTTTGTCAGCAGTGGCATCAAACTGTCCGCCGACGTACAAGACGCCATCAACAAATTTGAGCCCCCTGACCACGAAATTCAATCCGTTATTGGCAAACGGAAGATATTTGTTCCCGTCATAAAAAGCAATATAGTTCAATCCTTTCGTGTTGCCTTCCGCCGACGTGGTAAAGTTGCCGCCGATGACAAGCCGCCCCTGCATCACTTCAAACGCCCAAACGGGGGATTTGAGCCCACCATCAGGCACCGCTTCCCATTGCTTACCCTCTGCCAGCTTGGCAAAGTTCGTTGTGTGGAACTTGTTATCTCCCGTTGAGCCAAATTCCCCACCGACATAGACATCACCCTTGAATGCTCTGATGGCATAGACATGACCCGCCAGTCCCTTGTGTGGGAGGGCTGTCCACGCCCCGTTGGTGAACTTGGCGATACCAAGTAAATCTTGAACGGCATTATCGTACGTCTTGCGAAAACTCCCCCCTACATACAGGTCATCCCCCACAGCCGAGAGCGCGGTCACGTCAGAATTTAATCCTTGATTCGGTAGCGCAGACCATTCACCGTTACTAAATTTGGCGATGTTGTTTAGTCCCTCTACAGTGCCATCCTTGGTTTTTGAAAACGTACCACCGACATAAAGGTCGTTCCCGATGGCAGCAAGCCGATAGACGGCTTGACCTTCAAGCCCCAGATTCGGCATCGGCTCCCAAGTTCCATTGCTGAACTTGGCAATCAAATTGAGGTCGCTAACTTGACCATCTTTCGTTTCCGTAAAAGTGCCGCCAACGTACACGTCACTGCCAATGACCGCGATAGCAGTCACGGTGCCATTTAAACCGTCATGTGGAATAGGCGACCATGGACTATAATCTTGTACGTCTGCGGCAACGGGTTCGACCGGTGCAAGCAAGCCAAGCAGGATGACACAACTCACAAAAGAAACGAACGACCAAAAGCGTAACGGACTCATTTCTACCCCCTTTAATTTTATGATTGCGCCACCGTCTGCCCCGCGTCAAACGTGCGCGTTTTCGCATTATGCCATTTCAGTTTATGGAATGCAACTGCAAAAAATATGTTGTTCACATTTTATTTTTTACTCTTTCGATTTCGTCATCCGTCAATTCGTACAATTCAAACACACGGAACAGTGACAAGAGGCGCAGCGAGAAAAAAGAACTGTAGCTCGCAGACAATGTGCACATGTTGAAAGATACTATGTGGACACAACGAACAGGCACAGTGAGCTCCCCAGATGCGGCTCACTTTTGTAACGGCATTTGACGAACCTCTGTAGCTATGTTATATTCTTTACTCGCCGCGCCTCTTGCGGCGTCATTATTTTTTTTAGGAGCATCACATAAGCGACCGTCTTAGAGTAAATGAACAAATTCGCGCCCGCGAAATTCGCGTGATTGACGATGCCTCGGGCAAACAGCTTGGCATTCTCGCACCACGTGACGCCATCGCGATGGCGCGTGAACGAAATCTCGACCTCGTTGAAGTCGCGCCGAACGCGAACCCGCCCGTTTGCCGCATTATGGATTACGGCAAGTTTCAATACGAACGGACGAAAAAAGAGCGTGAAGCGAAAAAAGCCCAAAAGGTCATCGAGGTCAAAGAGGTTCGCATTCGTCCCAAAACCGCGATGTATCACGTCGGTTTCAAATTGAACCGCGTGCGCGATTGGATCAAGCGCGGCAACAAAGTCAAAATTCGCATTCTGTTCCGCGCGCGCGAAATCACGCACTCGAATCTGGGACGTGACACCCTCGAACAAATTGCGGGCGATATGGCGGACATTGCGACGGTGGAACAAGCGCCGTTGATGGACGGAAAAAGTTTGGTGATGCTATTGGGACCCGGCGCGCAAAGAGGCGGCGCGGATGCGGCGCGCCGCGCCATTCGTTTTGCCAAAGCGCGTCCGCCGCAAGATGAAGCGGCAGCCCTCGCCGCGATGCCTGCTTCTACGAGTGTCGTGGAGGCGGACGATGAGGGCGAAACAACTGAAGAAGCGACTACCGAAACAACCGTCGCCTAAATTTTTTGTTGGGGCTGTGAAAAAATAAACGCGCCTCGAAAGAGGCGTGTTTTCTTGTGCGAATCATTTTATCGCCGCGATTACTTTTATCGCTGCGAACTTCCCTCGCCCGCAGCCAAAGAATCAAGAGGAAGGAATTATGCCCAAACTCAAAACTCACAAATCTACTGCCAAGCGTTTCAAACGCACCGGCACCGGCAAGTTGATGCGGCAGAATATGCCCAAAGGTCACTTGCGCCGCCGTCACGCCAAACGCAACAACCGCAAATTGGACCGTTACGTTGGTGTAGCGCTGCACGAGCAAGAAAAGAAAATCAATCAACTCGCGCCGTATATCTAAAGTTAAGGGGACACGTAACCGGTGACGAGGTGATTCTGCTTTCTTGATACTCGTTACATGGCAGTTGTCCCGTTCCGACCAAGTGGCAAGAGGATGCCTTCTTGGTCTCAAGGAGAATCAAAATGCCTCGCGTAAAACGTGGAGTGACCGCACGGGCGCGTCACAAAAAAGTACTCAAACAAACCAAAGGGCAAATCGGCTCGCGTCATCTTTTGTATCGCCGCGCGCACGAAGCCCTCACACACTCGCTCTTTTATCATGACCGTGACCGGCATGACCGCAAGGGCGAATTCCGCCGCCTCTGGATTGCGCGCATTAACGCTGCGGCGCGCGAAGAAGGCACAACGTACAATCAACTCATGCACGGGTTGAAACTCGCGGGCGTCGAAGTGAATCGCAAAATTCTTGCCGACCTCGCGGTGCGCGACGCCGGCGCGTTCAAGACGTTAGTGGACGTAGCGAACCAAGCGCGGGAAACACCGATAGCGCCAAGCGCGTGAGACGGAATTGCAAATCGAAATAAGGGAAATGAGGGAAATCAAATTTCTTCATTTCCCTTATTTGCTTTCTGGACCACTCTCTATGATTTCAAGTGCTGCAAACGAAAAAATAAAATTCGCAAAAAGTCTCGCGCGCAAAAAAGAACGCGTCGCCGCACAGCAATTTTTATTGGAAGGCACGCGCTTGCTTCAAGAAGCCGTCCACGCGGGCGGACAACCCACGCTCGTTTTTTATGAACGCGCCGCGTTTCAAAACGACGCGCGCCTGCGTTCGCTCATTGTCACATGGGAAAAAGAAAAACGCCAAGCTTGCGAAGTATATGAAGTGAACGCGCACGTGATGCGCGCGTTGAGTGATACGGAAACACCACAAGGCATCGCCGCCGTTTTTCCGTTACCAAAAATTTCACCCCCCCCTACCCCGCGCCTCACGCTCATTCTCGACCGCGTGCGCGACCCCGGCAATGTTGGCACGATGCTGCGAACGGCGTGGGCAGCGAACGTAGATTCCGTTTTGCTCGCGCCCGAAACCGCCGATGCGTTCAACCCAAAAGTGGTGCGCGCGGCGATGGGCGCGCATTTTTATTTATCTATCACGTCCGCGTCATGGAATGAAATCGCGCAACATTTGAACAATGTCCCGCGCGTTTATTTATCCGACGCCGCGAGTGAAATCTCGTACACGCGCGCGGATTGGTCTGCACCGTGCGCGTTGATTGTCGGCGGCGAAGCGGAAGGGGTGAGCGACGACGCGCGCAAAATTGCCACAGCAAGCATTTCGATTCCAATGCCGGGCAAGGCGGAATCATTGAACGCGGCAGTGGCGACGGGAATTTTGTTGTTCGAGGCGGTCAAGCCGTAACAGCTCTCGGAGACCTGTTACGTCTCGGTTTGAAATTTTTTACCGCGCGGACTATAATCGCGCAATGTCCACCCCCGATTCCCTCAAACCGTTTCGCCTTTACATTGCAATGTTTCTGTTGAACATTGCCGTCGTCATCGGCGTGATTTATCTATTGCGGCGCGAGGAACCGCGCCCTGTCGTCGTCACACAGCCGCCGACACGTCCCGCCACCAGCACGGCGAACAAAACGGTTAAACCAATCTCTGTCAGCGTCAACGGCGCGGTGAATCAACCCGGAACATTGGAATTGACTTCTGACGCGCGCCTCGCCGACGCGCTGCAAAAAGCGGGGCTGAAACCCGACGCGGACTTGAGCAAACTGAATTTGACCCTTGCGCTCAAGGACGGCGACAAAATCAACGTGCCGTCACGCGCGTCGAGTGTTCCCACTGCCAACACCATTGCTTCTGCGGCGACCAGCGCGCCACAACCGACAACAATTTCCACGCCCACGCCTGCTACCGCAAAAGTAAATCTCAACACCGCTACGTTGGAACAACTCGACGCACTCCCCGGCATTGGTCCCGCTATTGCCCAGCGCATTCTCGATTATCGAAATGAAAAGGGCGGATTCAAGTCGGTTGAGGAATTAAAAGAGGTGCGCGGCATCGGCGACGCGTTATACAACGAGATTCGAGAGTTGGTGGCAGTCGAATAAATGAACAATGTCTATTCGGCGCAGTGGTTTGATATTTTTCTTGCGCCGATTCCTCCAGAACAAACGGCGCGCGAGATAAATTTTCTCGCGCGCAATTTGTTGTTTCCGACCTATTCGAACATTCTCGATGTTTGTTGTGGTATGGGACGCCACACGCGCGAATTGTCCGCGCTCGGCTATCGTGTCACGGGCGTTGATGTGAATGAACGCGCGCTCGAGTACGCACAACGCGTTGATAAACTCGCGCGCTATGTGTTGGGCGACATGCGTGAATTGCGCGCGCTGCGCGCATCGTTCGACGCGGTTCTGATTCTTTGGCAGAGTTTTGGATATTTCGACGACGCGACGAACGAAAGCATTGTGCGAGACATTGCGCGCATTTTGAATCCGCGCGGACGTTTCATTCTCGACATTTACAATCGCGCGTTTTTTGAAAAGCATCTCGGCGAACGTCGCATCGAAAATAATTCGCGCGTGATTGTGGAAAAGAAAACGTTCAACAACAATCGCCTACGCGTGGAATTGGATTATGGCGATGCGCGCGATGAATATGAATGGCAGATTTTTTACGTTGACGAAATTGCTGCGCTCGCCGCGCGTTGTGGATTCCGAGAAATTTTACGCTGCGCGAAGTTTGATGAATCAATCGCGCCGAGTTCTGAAATTCCGCGTATGCAATTTGTATTTGAAAAAGCAGAGGAATGAGGGTATGCAAAAAAATCGAAAACGATTCAGCATAGTTAGCACGCTTGTAATCTTGATTCTGGTTGCTTGCGCGGCGCAGCCAACGAATACGCCGCTTGCGCCAACGCTTGCGCCGCCCGCGCCCACTATCAATCTCAATCCGCGCGCGGGGTTGACATCGCGTTGGCTGATGAATTGGGACGCGCAAGCGCGCAAGACATGGTACTTGACCCCGCAAGGCTCGCTGATGATGCCGATGGATATTTTTCTCGCGCTCAAAACTGCCGACGGCGCGCGTCTCTTTTCTTCGCGTGAACATCTGGCAACGTATGGCTGGGTCTATCCGCCCGACAGCGACAAAGACACGTTGACAATGTTGGGTTTGCCGGTGGGATTTGTCCAAGAGCCGGATGCGGATAACGAAAATATCATGACGTTTGGTGTCACGTGCGCGGCGTGTCACACGGGCGAATTGATTGTTAACAATGTGCGGTATGTGGTGGACGGCGCGCCGACCATGACGAACGTTCAAAATTGGGATATGGATGTGGCGGCGGCGTTGGGCGCGGTGGCGGGAAATGACGCGCGCTTGCGCGAGATGCAAGAAGCGATTCGCGCGCGCAATCCTCAATCGCCCTACGCGCAGAATTTTGAAAAATTGAAAAGCGATGTGGACGCGGTGTTTCAATATGAGGACGGACGCGCGAAACGGAACACGGCGATTGTAGATTTTGGTTGGGGACGGCTCGACGCGTTCACGCAAATTTTTAACGAACTCCTTGTCCACGCCGCGCAGCTGGAGCAAAAAGACGCGAATGGAAATTACATCAACGTCCGTCCGCCCGCCTCGCCCATCAGTTATCCGTATTTGTGGAATGTGCCGGATTTATTTTGTGTGCAAACCAACTGTGTCGCGCAAGACCCGATGACGCGCAATCTCGGCGAAGTATTGGGCGTGTATGGACGCGTCCGTCTGCGCGTGCTGCCCGATTCGCAGAAAATCAATTTCAATGATTTGGAAGCGTTGGCGACGATTGGCGACTTGTTCAACATTTCCGCCAATCCCAACAATTTGTATGAACTCGAACATCAACTCGTCTCGCTGCCCGTTCCGAAATGGCAAACTGAATTTGGCGCGTTGAATCCCGATTTGGTCAAACGCGGCGCGGAAATTTATGCGAGCGTGGTGTACGATGTACAAGGTACAAAGCAATCGTGCGCGACGTGCCACGTGTACGCAGACCGTTCCAATCCCGCGAACTTGACGCCGCCGAACAAGACGGGGCATCAATTTTTTCAAGTCACGCGTTGGGCGCCGACGATTACGGGAACGGACGCGGCGTTTTTGGAGAATCAAACGTATCGTACGGTGACAGGACTGCCGCCGCTGTTGGATGGAATGTATGACGCGCTCATCTTTGAAAATCAACCGCTGCTTGAACGCTTTACCAAAAAGGAGCCCAAATACGCGATTGATTTCTTTGGCTTGACGACGGGCTTGGCAATGCAGAAATGGTACACGCTGAATCGCATCAGTCCGGCAGAGCAAGCGCGATATATGGAATATCATCAGCTCACAGCCCCTGACGATTTGTATCGGTACAAAGCGCGTCCGTTGAACGGCATCGCGTTCACCGCGCCGTATTTGCACAATGGTTCTGTGCCGACGCTGGAGGAGTTGTTCAAGAAACCGAGCGAACGCGCCAAAACATTTTCACTTGGCACGTTGGAATGGGATACGACGAATGTTGGGTATAAAATTTCGGACACTGCAATTTTCGATTATCCGAAATTTATTTTCGACACAAACATTCAAGGCAATCGCAATACGGGGCATGAATGGGGCACCGAATTGTCGGAGGCGGACAAGAAAGCGTTGATTGAATTTTTGAAATCGCAATAACGACGCTGCTACACCTCAATTTTCAGAATGAGCGAAACTTTTATTCCGTATCGTGAAACCGTCGCGATTGTTTTGAAACATTTCAACGGCGAAGTGGCGCGCGGTTTGAGTACGAACGACGCGCAAGCGCGGCTCGCGCGCGACGGCAAAAACGAATTGCCGCACGCGCCGCCGACGCCCGCGTGGCGCAGATTCGTCGCACAATTTCAAAATCCGCTCACGGGCTTGCTCATCGCCGCGACAGTGATTTCTTTTGTCGCGTGGATTATTGAAGAAGAGGGCGCGATTCCCTACGAGACGCTCACGATTCTCGCAATTGTTTTGCTCAACGCGGTGCTTGGTTACGTTCAAGAAAATCGCGCCGAGCAAGCCGTCGCGGCGTTGCAAGCGATGAGCGCGCCGACGGCGCGTGTGCTGCGCGACGGCAACACACAAACGATTCCCGCAAGCGATGTTGTGGTGGGCGATATTTTATTGCTTGAAGAAGGTGACACGTTAGCTGCCGATGCGCGCGTGCTTGAATCTATCGCGCTGCGCGTTGCCGAAAGTGCATTGACGGGCGAGAGTAGTTCCGTATCAAAAGACAGTGAACCGATTCCCGAAGAAGCGGGGATTGGCGACCAAAGCAATATGGTGTTTAGCGGCACCGCGCTGACATCGGGACGCGGACGCGCAGTGGTGATTGCAACGGGTGCGCAAACACAACTTGGAAAAATCGCGGGAACGCTCCAAGAACAAAAAGAAGAGCCGACGCCCTTGCAAAAAGAATTGGACCGTGTTGGGTCACTGCTCGGTCAAGTGGTGATTGCGATTGCGGTGGTAATGGGCATTACGCTCTTGCTCACGAATCGGGAAAATCGTTCGCTGCATCAACTTGTGGATATTTTGTTGCTCGCCGTTTCGCTTGCAGTGGCGGCGGTTCCCGAAGGTCTCACCGCGATTACGACGATTGTATTGTCGCTCGGCATGTCGCGCATGGCAAAGCGCAACGTGATTGTTCGAAAATTGAACGCGGTGGAAACGCTCGGCTCGACAACTGTGATTTGTACGGACAAGACGGGAACACTGACGAAAAATGAAATGACGGTGCGCGCGATTGTGACGCCGCTCGGACGCGTGGATTTGACAGGCATCGGTTATGAACCCGTCGGCGAAATGCAGCAGAAGGATGCCCTCGTCCGCGATGAGACATTGGCGCATCAGGTCGAACGCACGTTACGTTTTGCTGCGTTGGCGAACAATGCGCGACTGCTTGAACAAGACGCACGGTGGACGATTCAAGGCGACCCGACCGAAGCCGCGCTCGTCGTCGCGGCGTACAAAGTGGGTGTCAGCGCGAATGATTTGCAGCAGCGTTATACGCGCATTGGTGAAGTGCCGTTTTCGTCGGAACGAAAGATGATGTCCGTTGCCGTTGTAGATGCAACGACGACGGAGCGCATCGCCGTCGCATCGAAAGGCGCGCCGGACATTTTATTGTCGCGTTGTGGCGAGGAACGCGCAGGGGAAGAAATTCGCGCGCTCACGCCCGAACGCCGCCGCGACATTCAAAATTCGATTGATGAACTCGCGCACGAAGCATTGCGAACGTTAGGCGTGGCGTATCGTTATTTGGATAGAAACAAAATCACGGGCGCGATTAGCGAAGAGCAAGAAGAAGAATTGGTGTGGCTCGGCGCGGTGGGCATGATGGACCCGCCGCGCGAAGAAGCAAAACGCGCGGTGCAGCTCGCGCAAAAAGCGGGCGTACGTTCCATCATGATTACGGGAGACCATCCGACAACGGCAGCAGCGATTGGTCAAGAGTTGGGAATTTTGCCGGAGGGCGAACGCGCGGTCACCGGCGCGGAATTGCAAAAAACGGACGAAGCCAATTTGCGCGCGTTGGTGGAAAAGGTCACAGTGTTTGCGCGCGTTGCGCCCGAACACAAATTACGCATTGTGCGCGCGTTAAAGGCGAACGGTGCGATTGCGGCAATGACGGGCGATGGGGTGAACGATGCGCCCGCGTTGAAAGCAGCGGACATTGGCGTAGCGATGGGTATTACGGGAACGGACGTTTCCAAAGGCGCGGCGGACATGATTCTCACCGACGATAATTTTGCGAGCATCGTCGCGGCGGTGGAAGAAGGGCGTTCGATTTTTGCCAACATCCAAAAATTTTTGCGCTATCTGTTGTCGTCGAACATTGGCGAAGTGTTTGTGATGTTTTTTGGTGTGTTGTTGGGGACGCGTCTCGGCTTGTTACCCGAAGCGAGTTCGGGAATTATTGTGCCGTTATTGTCCACACAAATTTTGTGGATCAATTTGTTGACCGACGCGGGTCCTGCGCTCGCGCTCGGCGTTGACCCCCCCGACCCGGACGTGATGAAGAAACCGCCGCGCAACCCCAAGAGCCGCGTGATTACACGGACAATGTGGTTCGATATTTTTTTCGTCGGCGCGATTATGATGGTCGGAACGCTCGCGGTGATGGACGCGGCATTGCCCGGCGGATTTATTTTTGCGGTGGGGGGAACGATGCAGTACGCGCAGACGATGGCGTTCACCACGCTCGTCTTTTTTCAATTGTTCAATGCGCTCAACGCGCGTTCGGATGAATTGTCCGCATTCACGAATTTGTTCAACAATAAAATGTTGTGGCTCGCGTTGGGCGTTTCGGCAATTCTCCAAGTGCTGGTGATTTACATTCCGTTTTTGCAAGAAGCGTTCGGCACGGTCCCGCTTACGCTCTGGGATTGGGTGATATGCGTTGCAGTGGGAAGCACGGTCTTGTGGCTGCGCGAATTGGTCAAAGTTTTTCAACGCAAGCGCGTCTAGTACATCATATCCGCTGATTCTCGTACTCGCTCCGCCATACACGCACGCGATTGCGCCCGTCGGCTTTGGCTTGGTACAACGCTTCGTCCGCGCGTTTCAAAAATTCAGCAAAAACCAATGGACCCACTGCCGTATGCACTGAGATACCGATACTGATGGTGAGCGCAATCGCTTTGCCTTGATGCTCCAGCGGTGAATTTTCAAGCGCGTTTCGAATGCGTTCCGCCGTGAGACGCGCATCCTCCAATTCGATTTCATCCAACAAACAAATAAATTCTTCACCGCCGTACCGCGCAAAAATATCGGTGGCGCGGACGTGCTGTTGACAAAGCGTGGCAACAAATTTGAGTGCGAGGTCGCCGACGGAATGTCCGTACGTGTCGTTGATTTTTTTAAAATGGTCCACATCGAACATCAGCAGCGCGAGCGGACGTTCATACCGCCGCGCGCGCGCAAATTGCGCTTCGGCAAGTTCATAAAAATAGCGACGGTTTGTTACGCCGGTCAAGGCATCGGTGCGCGCCAACAATTCCAATTGGCGTTCCGCTTGCTTGCGTCGCGTAATATCAAACAATACAATCGAATAACCTGCCAGCGCATTGTTGGACGCGAAAATCGGCGACGTGGTGATATGTAAAAATTGAGTGATGCCGCCTCTTTCGAGCGAGACTTCGGACTCGCCGCGCACCTTGACCGCCAGTTCAGGAAAACCGGCGAGCGCCGCTTGAATGGGTTTGCCAATCACCGAACCTGTTGTCGCATCCACCAACATTTGCGCGAACGGATTCATTTCGACGATGCGCTCGGATTGGTCGAGAACGATGATGCCGGCGTGGATATTTTGAATTACGATATTGTGCGCGATATGCACTACGTCGAGCGCGCCGTAACGAAAAATCGCGACGGCAAAAAGGATTCCCGAAATGAGAAACAATAAAATGATATTGTCCACATTGGGAAACAAGTCCACGTTGAAAAAATCTTCGAGGAGGCGTCCGGCGAGCGGGACAAAGCCGCCGAGGGCGAGAAGCAAAGCTTGGCGACGATACAGCGCGGGCGTCGTGCGATAGTAAATAAAGTACAAGACCGCGCTGGTCAACACGACGAGATAGCTAAAGACCGCGTAAATCCAAAAATAAAAACCGTGTTCGGTTTGTGTTTCAGGCAAACCCGGAACGAGTTCGATTTTGGTCCAATACCAATGATGAAACTCGTTGGTGAAAACGACAAAGATGGTGATAAAGGCAAACGCCCACAACGCGAATTGCGCGAGCGGCGTCAACCAACGTTCGTTCTTGGTCAACTGCAAGGCGAGAATGAACAGGAGGACCGGACCCGTCGCGCTGCCAAAATATTTGGCGGATGCCCAAAAAACTTTCCCTTCGAGCGATACGGTGGACAATTCCATGATGTAGCAAAATGTCCAGACGGACATTGCCAACATCATGTATGCAAACGTCGTCGCGGCTTGAATGTGGCGTCGCCGCGCAGCATAGAGCCCAAGCCCTGCGGTGATAATGAAGGAGAGAACAAAGGGCAGGATGTACGGAGTGTATTCGAGAGCAAACACCATCGCCCTCCTTGCGAACGGAACGGATGTGCCATTATAGCGCGTTGTGAATGAATATGGTGAAGGAATTTTTTCAATCCAAAAACCCCGATGGCTTTGCCATCGGGGTTGTGTTTTTACTTTTTCGCGTTGATTGAAAAATTCTGCCACGCGGATTTTTTGCAGCCATTCGCGTTGCACGCGCGCAGTTGCCAATAGTACGTTACGTTGCGCTGTAATGCTTGAGTCTTGAACGCGTTGCCCGTAATGTTTTGTTCATTGATAACCCTTTGCCCTGTTCGCGAATCGCGCCGCACGACAAGTTTGTAATCCGTCGCGCACTTGACCGTGTTCCATTTCAATGTCACGCGCGCTTTCTTCAATGCGGCATCGTCGCTGGGCGAAACGAGTTTGGGTCGCGTTGGTTTTGTCGCGCACGCCACTCCAACCGAAACATTGACCGCGTTTGACCATTCGGACTCGATGCCCGCTTTGACGATTTCGATTTTGTACAAGTAATCGCCTGCCTCCGGCGCGTCGGCGTATTCGTAATGCGTCAGCACATCCACCCCCGGATTTTTTGGCGGAATCAAATCGGAATTGATTTTCGAGTAAGTGCCATCCGCGCCATTTGCGCTGCGCCAAATGGTATAGCCCTGCGTCTCGCGTTCAGAAGCAGTGACCCATTCCAGATTGACGTGGTCATTTTTGAAACGCGCGTCAAACGAGACGAGGTCAATCGCCGTAGCGGTTTCGAGCGTTTGCCAAAAACCGCCGGTGAGCGAATACGCGCCGCCGTTCATGGAGCCCGCTTCGGGCTGTGCCGCCGTCCCGCCGAGCGAATACGCGCCGCCGGTGCTAAACGTCGCGCCGCCGCCGTCAAACACATTCCACGTCAAATCATATCCACTACCCGATTGCGCGAGCGCGGATAAAGTCAACAGCAATGTGAGTACGATGGCAGGGAAAGGTATCAATAATTTTCGTTTCATGCTTTCCCCCTACGTTTCATCACAGACCAGACGCTCGCGCCGAAAATCCCCGCACACAACGGAAGCACGAACCAATCGTTCGATGCGGTGCCGCGCGATTGTTCTAATGCAGTGAGACGCGCTTCGAGCGATGCGTTTTGTTTTTCGAGAGTGTCAATGCGCGCGTTCTGTTCTTGAACGATTTGATTCAATCCCTGAATAGCCGCGAGCGAAACGCCGTCCGCATCAATTGTCGTGATATGCTTTTCATCTTCGCCCACATTGAACGCGGCGTAAAAATCTTGCGCCATTGGTCCGATATGCTGCACGCGCGCATCTTGCGTTTTGTAATTCCATTTGAGAATCGGCATCTGCGCGACGCGCTGCAGAATTTCGCGCGCATCAATCGCGGAAAAATTTTGTTTCGCCGCGCGGTCACTCAAACTTGACCACGAGCCGCCGCCGCTGGCGACTTGTACTCCCGCCGAGTCGTTACCACTTCCGTCAATGGCAGTGACGAACTGCACGCCGCCTGTGGCGCGCGCGCGGAATTGATTCGCGGCGTTCGACGAAAAATCGAAATCGTTGCTGTCCGCAAAGAGGAACACGCCATTGTGCGCGGCATTGCTGTTTTTGGCGCGGCGTCCTCCCACCAAACTGTATCCCCCTGCCGCTTCATTAAATTCGCCACCCGTAACGGTTGACCGCGCGCCGCTCGCGGTATTGGTGTTGCCGCCGGCAACCGTCGCGGCAAAGCTGCTTGCGGAATTTGTTGTGCCGCCGGAAATGACGGATGCTTCGCCGCTTGCATTGTTGTTGAATCCGCCGCCGACGGCGGTGTTGGATTGGCTGGCTTGGTTCTCTTCACCACCGCCAATAAAGCTATTTGTACCGCTGGCTGTATTAAAGTTGCCGCCGGTGACGACTGCGCTATCGGCAATGGCTCGATTAGCTTTGCCGCCACCGATGGTTGCTCTGAGACCACTCGTCATATTGCCAACGCCGCCGCCAATGACGCCGTAATCTTTGGTCACTGTGTTGGAACTGCTACTGTCTCCCCCACCACCAATGAATGCACCGCTAATGTTACTTGTCACACCGTTGTTAATATAGCCGCCGATGATGTTGGGCGTCTTTGTCCCATTCGGTTCGATGCGCCAACCGCCGAGGTCTGTGGCAAAGGTGCTTTCAATCGTAGTGATGAGCGAAACCCCGCCCGTTGCGCGCACGCGGAATTGATTCGCAGCAGTGGATGAAAAATCTTTATCCGTGCTGTCGGCAAAGAGGAACACGCCGTCGTGTGTGGCATCGGAATTTTTCGCGCGGCGTCCCGCGACAAAACTGTAATCGCCCGCCGCGACATTGTTCTGTCCACCACCAATCGCCGCCTTGGCGCCGCTCGCTATGTTGCTACTACCACCAGTGATAGTCGCGTTCGTACTGCTTGCGATATTATTGCTGCCACCACCTACGAAACTGGCAGCGCCGCTCGCGATGTTGCTTTCTCCACCCGTCACAATTGCGTTTACCCCACTTGCTATATTGTTCAAGCCGCCGCCGAGAAACGAAAATTCACCGCTCGCCGTATTGAATCCGCCGCCGCTGACGACCGACGAATTTCCGCTTGCCGTATTGGAAACACCTCCACTCACCGTCGCAGAATCCGTGCTCGCGCTATTGCTGTCGCCGCCCGCAATCGTCGAAGTAACACCGCTCGCGAGATTGCCAACGCCGCCGCCAACTGTGGCAAAGTTTGCATCGCCCGTTGTGCCGCTGTTGTTGCCAGCGCGATTGTTTTGTCCACCAGCGACGGTGCCGTAATCATCCGTCACGTTATTCGTCGAACCACTTGCGCCGCCGCCGCCAATGCTCGCGCCGCTGACGCCGTTCGTCACTGTATTGCCGCTGTAACCGCCAATCACATTCGGCGGGTTCGTGCCGTTCGGCGACAAACGCCAACCGATGGTGTTGTTGACGCGCAGCGTCAATCCTTGCGCGTCCGTCGTGCCAAGAAAATTGGTCGCGGCATTCGTGCCGCTGTTGCCGACGGTCAACCATGCGTTCGTTGCGCCGTCGTCGTTCGCACACAGCCACGCGCTGCCATTCCATTTCGCAATTTGATTTGTGCTGCAACTCTGCGGTAACTGATACGTTCCCAAAATGCTGAACGTCGTTCCCGTCAAATCGAGTCCTGTGCCTGCGGTGTAACTCGTGCCGTTGTCTGTTGCAGGTTCCCACGCGCTGCCATTCCATTTCAACACCTGCCCGTTCGTCGGCGCAGTCGTCGCCACATTCCTGCCTTGAATTTTTTCGACAGTGGTGCTGCCCTGCGCGCCTGTGACATCACCCGCGAGATTGCCTGAAAAATTTTCTGCGGTTCGCGCATACACCGCGTATGGCACAGCGGTCAATTGTTGACGCGGCGACAATGTGGTGTAACCCGCGTCCGCGCCGCACTTGACTGCAATTTCGAGAAAACGTTTCTCGCCCGCGAAAATGTTTGTGCCGAAATCGAGTTCGACAGTGAACAATCCACTCGTGACAGTAACCCCGCTCAATGTTTGCGTAGAACCGATTTGCGTTCCCGCCGCCAAATCATCGTACAACGAAAATTGCATATCACACGTTCCCGTGTAAGCCGCGCCACTGCTTTTTAATTGTCCCTGATACGTGAACGCGGTGCCGAGTGGGTCGGCGAGCGCGCTGCGCGTGGTGAGAACGAGCGCGAGAACGAGAATGAGGAATGGAAGGTGTCTGAGTTTCATGGTGACCTCTGAGAGAGAATTTTGGGATATGGAAAAATGTGTTGCTGGGCAGAAACGGAACGCGGTTCCGTTTCTACCCCAATTTCGTTTCTAACCCGCGCACAAAATTCAGGACTTGCCCAAACCGTGTTGCAGCGCTACCACCGCCGCTTGCGTGCGGTCGGTCAAATTTAACTTGTCCAAAATTACGCTCACATAATTTCGCACGGTACCTTCGGACAAATGCAAATACTGCGCGATGTCGGCATTGTTCATTCCGCGCGCAATCAATTTCAAAACTTCCACTTCGCGTTCGGTGAGATTTTCCGTGAGTGTCGTTGGCGATTGGGTTTGCGGACTGGCGACGCGTTGAATTACTTTGGCGGCGACGTTCGGGTCAAGGAACGCTTTGCCCGCGAACGTGCCGCGCACGGCTTCCACCACTTTTTCGCGCGGCATGTCTTTGAGCAAGTAACCAACCGCGCCTGCCCGCAGCGCGTCCATCACCCATTCGTCATCATCGTACGTGGTGAGGACGAGAATTTTGATTTCGGGAAATTGCGCGTGAATGACACGCGTCGCTTCGATGCCGTTCAGCCCCGGCATTTTCAAATCCATCAAAATCAAATCGGGTTTGTGTTTCGCAACCAGTTCCACCGCGTCCGCGCCGTCTTGCGCTTTGGCGACAACGAAAATATCGCGTTCGAGTTTGAGCAGCATTTCGATTCCATCGCGCACGATGGCTTGGTCGTCACAAATGAGGATTCGCATGAGTCGCTTGGTAGGACAAATTTGTAATTTGTCAGATACAGGACAAATTACAAATTTGTCCTACACCGTCAACAAAATTCGCGTGCCTTTGCCAATCTGACTGAAAATTTCCAAACGCGCGCCGATGAGCGCCGCGCGTTCTCTCATGCCCGCGATGCCGTAATGTCCGACGGGCGCGTTTTCATTCAGGTCAAACCCACTGCCGTCGTCGTGAATTTCGAGAACCAAATTGTTTTCGCGCGCCGCGAGTTTCACGTGAACATTCTGCGCGTTCGCGTGATGCACCGCGTTTTCAATCGCTTCTTGCGCGATGCGATAAATACTTTGTTCGATTTCGGATGTGAGGTTCGGCAATGTTTCGGGAATGGTGACTTGCAAACCTAAATGCGCGCGTTCTGCCGCCGATTCTGCAAGCTGCCGAATCGCCAACGCGAGACCCAAATCGTCGAGCGGACTCGCGCGCAATGCTTTTAACGCGCGTCGCGTTTCTTGAACGCCGTTACGCGAAGCGTCGAGAACTTGGTCGAGCAATTCGTGTGTTGCGTTTGGGTCAACATCCCAGTACGCTTTCATCGTCTCCAACTGCACCGTCATACCTGTTAGCGTGTGCGCGAGGGTATCGTGCAATTCGCGCGCGACGCGATTGCGTTCACGGCTCACCGCGAGATGTTCGAGCGTACTCGCGTAATTTGCCAATTGCGCGTTCGCGCGTTCGAGCGATATTTGCTGCGCGCGCAAACGCGCAAGCACGAATGAAAAGAAATAGCCCAACACGCACATAATAATCGTGACGGTCAAGATGAAAACGAAACCCGAATTTGGCGTAAGCGTAGGAATGTGCAAGAGCCACAACGCACCGAGATTCAAAAGCGCAATTGCGGCGCTGTAGAGGAAAACCTGCTGCCACTGATATTGCCACGCGATCAAAATCAAACACAAAAAGAAAATCGGGAGGAGGCGCAGAAGAATTCCTTCGGCAGGGGTGAGCAACATGCGCGGGATGAGTGGGACAAGCAGATAACTCAGGATGGTCGGAAGCACGGACAACAGCACAATGACCAACGGGAAAAACGCGCGCCCCAAACGCTGTTGTGCGCTCTGCCAACTCGCCAGACCCAGCGCCATCAACGCAAAAACAAGATTTACCGCCGCAAACCAGGGGATTGTTCCATACGGCAGAATCAACAGCATATCCGAAATCATCAAGCAGAGCAGATAGCCGCACCAGAGCAGTACAGCAATGCGGAGATAGCGCGCGATATTTGCAAAGGTAGACGATTCCATTGCGGCAAAATATACCACTGATTCACACGCGCGAGATGTGATTCTTGTCATGCGCTTGTACGTGCGGTGGTGACAATTGTCATGCAACAAAAAAACGACTGCCCGTGTGGACAGTCGTTGTGCTTTCCTTCTCATTTGGTACGTGTGCGTTGTCACAGTTTGAACGCTTCGTAATACCCTTCTTGGTCAAAATAAAACACGGTCGAAAATTCCGCTTCAAAATCCGGCGCGGGCTGAAACGCGGGTAATGTTTCGAGACGATAAAACGCAAAGCGATACCACGGGCGTCCCGCCAACGTCGCCAACGCAGGAATATCTTGCAGTGGTTTTTCGTCGGGCCACGGAACGTATTCGGTGAACGGCGGCAAAATGTGTGTGAACGCGACCTCATGTTGGTTCAACAAACGTTTTTGCCAACGCGCCCATTTCGCCAATGATGCTTCCATCACCGTTGCGCCAAAATAGCCCGCGTGCGCGTCGCCCGCTTGCAACAAGGTCAAACCTTTTTCTGCCCACAATAAAAGTCCTGCTTCCGTTTCCGGCGGGTCGCAAACATACGTGTCGAATGTGCCGACGAGTTCGCGCGGCAAATGTTTCGTCAAATCTTGCGCGCGCACGGTGATTGGTAATTTATAGTCGCGCGCAATTTTGGAAATGTAATCGCGGATGCGTTCGTCAATTTCCAAAACGGTGATGCTTTCGGCGAATCCCGTCAAGGCGATGGCGATGCTAGCAAAATCATCATCGCCGAGATTCACAATGCGATTGCCTTGAATGTCGCCCATGTGAATCATCAACGCGAGCCGTCGAAAAAATGATTCCGGCGTCATGGCGCCTTGGTCCAAATCGGAATTTTCATTGCGCGGGCGCGCGTCATATATCGGCAAAAATTTTTCATACACCGCGCGCAACGGTTCCCAAATTACTCCGCTGCCGTCACACTGCGGGTCCGTCATGTTCGGCGCGCCACTCGCGCGCAGTTCTTGCGCCAACGCGCTGCCGCGCTCGGTCAATTTCGTCGTGTCGCCTTCGTAACGAATGTAACCGCCGTCTTGCAGCTCGCGCAAAATACGTACTGCAAACGGGAATGGAATCCGCGCGCGCGTGAACCAGTCCCACGGCGCGTCATTGCTCATAATCGCGCGCAAAATTTTTTTCACGTCGCCTTGTGTAATGTGGTCGGGCAGTTTCGTGCGAAGAGATTGATATTCGGACATGAGACCTCGTGAGAGTAGAGATTCGAGATTCGAGATTTGCGATTGGGTGATTTTTGAATTTCGAATTTCGATTTTCGATTGGCGAATTACGTTTGACGATTGACGAGCTACAAAAAGCGATTCGCAGTCTGCTATCCGCCATCAGCCATTTGCCAATTCCATCGGCTCCGGCACAACATGTTCGCGCATTCTGCCGCGCGGAATCTTTATATATTCCGTATCACGCGGGCGAAAATGTTTTGCGAGATGCTGGACAATTTTTTGCGGGTCGGCTTCACCGCACGTGAATACGTCGAGCGCAACGTAACCGAGTTCGGGCCACGCGTGCAAACTCAAATGCGATTCGGCGAGTAACGCAATCGCGGAATATCCTTGCGGATAAAAACGGCGCACGTTCAAATCGAGGAGCGTTGCGCGCGCGGAACGCACCGCTTCTTGAATCGCTTCCGCGAGTCCGATTTCCGATTGCGCGTTTTCGCAATTCCAAAATTCGGCAATGACATGGCGTCCCAAACCTGTTTGCGCGTGTTCCGCGCGCAGCGCGGACGCGTTCAAAAATTCTTGCGGAATCGGAATCGGCGATTTTGGTTCACCGCTTGCCAGCACGTGCCATGCTTCATCCAATGATTCCGCGTCTTGGTACAATTCATCATGCGGATTGCTGTCGTAATCGGCGGGCGGGACAAATTCTTTCAAGGTTTCGACGCGAAAAAACGACGAGCGATACCACGGCGTGCGCGGCGGAATCGCCATCGGCGGAAAATCCACATTCACGCCACTGCCCATGTGGTCACCTTTGGCGTACAAACTGAACGGTTCGCTGATGTGTGTGAATACGAGCGCGTGATTTTGTAACAAGTGCCGTTCCCACACATTCCATTTCAACATGGACGCTTCAATCAACGTGACGCCAAAATAGCCCGCACGTCCGCCGCCCGGAGCAAGCATCGCCAAACCTTTTTCGACAAACAACAAAAGCCCTTGAATTGTTTCCGACGGGTCGGTCACAAATGTATCAAAGTGCGCGCGCAAATCGGCGGGCAATTGTTCGCGCGCATCGTGTGGAATGACGCGCAAGTCCAAATTTTTTTCGCGCGCGACACCATTGATAAATTCACACAAGCGCGGGTCAATTTCAACCACGACAATCTCGCGCGGCAGTCCCGTCAGCGCAAGCGCGAGACTCAATAAATCATCATCCCCCAACAACAAAATTCTTTGGTCAGCGACATCCCCTTTCGCGTACATCAACGCGAGCCGACGAAATACCGAATCTGCCGTGAGCGCGCCTTGGTCGTACGTCGCTTCGGCGGGCGGACGTTTTGCCACCAGCGGAAGGAATTGATGATACGCGTCATGAAACGGTCCAAATTCAAAACCGCTGCCCGCGCATTGCTTGCAGACGACGTTTTCTGCGCGCGCGACGCGCATCTCACGCGCAAACGCCTCACCTTGTTTCGTGAGGCGCAGTTCAGAGGAATGAAATTCCAGCAAGCCGTGCGCGCGCAAATTCTGGAGAATGTCCACCAATTCCGCGAATGGCACATTGGCGCGTCCGGCGACTTGCCATGCATCCGAGTTTTCGAGTAGAGCGCGCATCACACGCGCAAGGTCGTCACTGCCCGCGCCGATAAGACGCGAGAGAGCCGTCGTTGTCATTTGTAAAGAAAGCCGATGGCAGATAGCCGATGGCGTATTGCCTCAAGCCATTTGCTATCTGCCATTTGCTATATGCGATTTCGTTTCAGGTGTTTTTTCAACTCATCCCACTCTAGCGTATTCAACACATTCTGTTTCGTAAGCCAACCGCGCCGCGCCATCGCAATCCCCCAGCGCAAATCGTCAAAGCCATCGGGATTGTGTGCGTCGCTGTCAATGACGAGCTTGCAGCCGAGTTCCACGGCGCGGCGCGCATTTGTGTCCGTCAAATCCATGCGTTCACTCGTGCCGTCAATTTCCAAAATCGTTCCCGTTTCAATCGCCGCGCGAAAAACTTGTTCCAAATCCAACGCGCTTGGTTCGCGCGTCCCGATGAGTTGTCCCGTCGGATGTCCAAAAATATCTACAAGTGGATGATGCATCGCTTTCAATACGCGCTCGGTAATTTTCTCGCGCGTTTGATTCAACGCGCTGTGTGTGGTGGCGAGAACAATGTCATAGCCCGCGAGCAAATCATCGGGCAAATCGAGCGTGCCGTCGGCGCGAATTTCCACTTCGACACTTTTGAGGACGCGAAATTTTCCGCCGAGTTCTTGATTCAGTTTGTCAATTTCTTTCCACTGCTCGCGCGTGCGTTTGGGGTCGAGTCCGCGCGCCACGCCGAGTCCTTGCGAATGGTCGGTGATGGCAATGTATTTCAGACCGCGCGCCCGCGCGCCTTCTGCCATTTCACGAATCGTCGCGCTGCCGTCGCTCCATTTCGAATGACACTGCAAATCACCTTTCAAGTCTTCGAGTTGAATCAACTTGGGCAATTTGTGCGCTAGCGCGGCTTCAATTTCACCGGACGCTTCGCGCAGTTCGGGCGGAATCCAGTCCATCCCGATTTGTGCATACACTTGTGTTTCATCCGCGCTCAAAATTTCTTTGCCGGATTTCACGCGCGTGTAACTCCATTCTGAAAGCGACAAACCTTTTTTTAACGCAAGGTCGCGGATGCGGATGTTGTGTTCTTTGCTGCCTGTGAAATACTGCATCGCCGTACCCCAACGCGCAGGTTCCAGCACGCGCACATCGCATTGAATCCCGTTATGTGCGACGATGGATGCTTTCGTGTCACCTTTTGCCAACACCTCGCGCACTTGCGGTAATTTCACAAACGCGTCGAGAATTTTTTCGGGTTGGTTCGACGCGACGAGAATATCCAAATCCCCAATCGTCGCGCGCAAGCGGCGCAAACTCCCCGCAGGCGAAATTTTTTCAATCGCGCTGCCGCACGCATGTTTCAAATCTTGCATCAATTCATCGGCAAAATAAAACGCGACGGCGAGACGCACGCGCGTCGTGTGCAAACCAATCGTCCCGATGCCTTGTTTCAAATTTTCAATCGTCTTGTCGCCAATGCCGGGCAGATTTTTTTCGGGCTGCTCCAAGGCTTGTTTCAAGGCGTCGAGCGTGGTGATGTTGAATTCTTTCCAAAATTTGGAAACGGTTTTTGGACCGACGCCCGGAATCGCAAGCATGTCCACGAGTCCTTCGGGAATCTGCGCGCGAATTTTTTCGTAATAGCCCATTTGCCCCGTGCGAAAGAGTTCATCCAATTTTTCCGCAATCGCTTCGCCCACACCGGGAATCGCGCGCAAGTTTGCCGTGTCGCCCTGCCACACATCTTGAACGCCGCGCGAGGAATGTTCAATCACATCGGACGCCCGTTGATACGCGATAATTTTGAAACGGTTCTCGCCTTGAATCGAGAGAATATCGCCGATGCGGTCGAGCAGCGCGGCAATTTCTTGATTCGACCAGAGGCGCGTGGAAGTAATGGTCTCGCTCTGCGTTTCTCGCGTCTCGCTGGTCGCAGCCGATTTTTTTGTTTTTGATTTGGGTTTCGCGTATTCGCTTTTGCGCGGCATGACTAATCCACAGGTAGGAGCAAGGCAATTGCATTCGCGTTGGTCCAAGCTGAAACGGCTGTGACTGCAAATGCTTTGCCCCTACAAGCATGGCAAATAAAAAACATTTACGTACCGAGAATTTAACTCGTCGCAAATTACACGACAAAGCGAACGCTTTGTGTTCGCTTTGTCAGCAACCATGCGTGAGCCGAATTGTTCGGCGCGCAAATGTTTTTTGAAATCAGAATTTCTGTGTGAATCTATTATAAGCGCGAGACACGAAATTGCAATTTGGAATTTCAAGACGCGCGTGCGCGCGTTCTACTTGGCATTTATTCCAACACGCGCACATTGTCGGGGGGAACCTCCATACGTTCGAAAGAACGCGTCGAACGTTCGCGCTAATCCATCACCGCTTCGAGTGTACGCACATTATCGGTGAGCCGTTCAGCCATGACCGCCGCAATCCATTTGTGCAATGCTGCCGCGAGGTCCGGGTCACGCTGTTCCATTTCTCGAATTGAGCTCAACGAAAAGCGGTACGCCACTGTCGGCTCTAGCGTGACGACGGACGCCGTCCGCACGCCGCCCAAATACGTTGCCACTTCACCAACGACGGTACCATGATGAATCGTCCGCAAGCGCACGCTTTTCCCTTCGGGCAATTGCAACTGCACGCTCACTTCGCCCTGTTCAATAAAAAATAACGCGTCTGCACTTTCACCTTGCTGAATGATGGACGATTGCGCCGGAAATTCGATTCGTTCGACATACGCGTACATCCGCTCCGGCTTGCTTACGTTGGGCAAAATTTGCGCGAGCTGCGCGGCGAAGGGCACCGGCGCTTGTGGCTTGAATAATGCTCTGTATGTCAGCATCTGGTTCTCACACCATTCGACGCCATGGTCAACCGATGGAAAATAGCGAATCCCCTCGACCAAACCGCCGCGCGCTATCTGGCGTTGAATTTCGGGACTCACATCCGTCAGCACCAATTCAATCTTTTGAGATTGCGCGAGTTGCACCATCCGTTGAAAACTTGCGACGGCAGACGAATCCATGCCCGGAACACGGCGAAAACTCAAAACGATAAAACGCAGCGGCACGGCGGTTGGGTCTTGGACCCGTGTCCGAACTTGGTCCAAGAGATTTTGCGCGGTCCCGAAAAAAATAAATTCTTGCAGTTGCAAAATCCACAGCTCTTTACCAAATTCGCGCAAGAAAGCGCGGTCAGAAGGCGGACGGTCAACGGAGCTGCGAAACGTTTCGCCCGTCAACGCGTGTTTGACCGTATGCACGCGGCTGTAGGTAATGATAAAGACCAGCATGGCAATTACGCTGCCCACTGCCACGCCCGGCAAGAATCCAAACACAGCGATAATAATCAGGATGACCACAATCAAGACGTAATCCAAACGCGGCAATTTAAAAAATGCGTCGTACAGCCATTCGACGAGAAAGGAGATGCCCAGGTACGCCAACAGTCCGCCCAACACGGGACGCGGCACAAATTCAAGCAGTGACGCGCCAAACAACAAGGTAAAACCAATGAGCAAAGCCGCCGTAATGCCCGTCACGCGTGAACGCGCGCCGAGCCGATACGAAAGCGTACTCGCGCCCAGCAAATGATAGCCCGGCAATCCCGCCGCGATGCCCGCGAGAAAATTCGCGAGACCTGCCGCCTTTAATTCGCGATTGAAATCAATGTCACGCCTGGCTGCCAACTCGATGCCGCTTGCATTCAACAACAGCGCAATCACGCTCACAATGAGAATCGCCAGAATTTTGTCCGCCTGTTGGAATACGGCGAACCAATTCGCGTTGGCGAACGCTGCCGGCGTGAGAAATTGAAATAGACTTTCCGGCGGAAAAGGACCGAGCATCCAACTGCGCGCGCGCGCTTGCTCGACGGAAAAACCCGTTGCCGCGAGCGCCACGTAAAAAATCAGGATGGCAGAAAAAATAATCGTGGGCGTTATCAGCGCGTGCGTCCACCTTCGCAACGTAACCAACAACACTACCGCCAACAAAATCCCCGGCAGCCAACGCGCAATCACAATCGGTTGCGACAGCAAATAGACCCATTCGGGCGTCAGCTGCGCGCCCGTCATCACATTCACCCCCCCCTGCAACAACAACCAACCCGTACCCGCGAGAAATCCGCCGACGACGGGATACGGAATGTAGCGGACGAAACGTCCGAGCCGAAACCAACCGAGTCCAAAAAAGAATGCGCCCGTCAACATGGTCGAAAACGCGAGCGCGGCAAACACGGAAGCAATCGTTTGAGATGTATCGCGTGATTGGGTCAACATCGCAGCTAGCGAAGTTGCCATCAGCGCGAGAATCGCGGCGGGACTATCTTGGGGTGAAGCTATCGAAACGGGGAACGAACTGAAAATTGCCACGACGAGGGCGAGAACAAAACCGCTAAAGAGCGAGAGACCAATCGCTCTGCCCAACAGCGGCGAAAGGTCCGCGCTGAAAATGAGCGCGGCGAACGAGATTTGCAGAATGATTCCGAGAACACCGGAAATCAGTCCCGCCGTGATAGAAGGAACCAGCGACGCGGGAGCCAAGTCCTGCGCAAGGGTGAATTTTTTCATCCGTGCGCAAGATTATAAAGCAGATTCGTCTGCTTGCGCGCGCGTCAACAAAATTTTGTCCACACGCCGCCCATCCATATCCATCACTTCAACGCGCCACTCGTTCCAATCGAACGCGTCACCGGCGCGCGGAATGCGTCCCAACATTGCCATCACAAAACCGCCAACCGTTTGATAATAACCGTCATCTTCGTCAGGCAGCGTTTTGATTTCAAATTTTTCTTTGAATACATGCGTCGGCACCTTCCCGTCCACGAGCCACGAGCCATCCTCGCGCCGCACCATTTCTTCATCCGGTGTTTCATCAATCAACGGCACATCACCTACAATCGCTTCCACCAAATCGTTAATAGTGACCAGTCCTTGAATACTTCCGTATTCGTCGGTCACAATCGCGAGATGCGCGCGTTCGGCTTTGAATTTTTCCAACAAATCCAAACCCGCCATGCCTTCCGGTACAAACAACGCGGGCTTCATCACCAACGCGACATTGATGGATTTTCCTTCGAGCGTCTGCTCCATCAAATCTTTGGTTGCGGCGATTCCCAAAAGATTGTCGAGGGTGCCGCGCACAACGGGATAACGCGAATGGTCGTACAACATCAGTTTGTGCCGAATCGTTTTTTCGGAATCTTGAAGGTCGAGCGCGGCGATTTCATTGCGCGGCGTCATCAACGCATTCACATCCAAATCGCCCAAACGAAACACACGCGCCACAATTTCGCGTTCCGTTTCTTCAAACACACCCGTCGCCGTGCCTTCGTCAATCATATGCTTGACTTCTTCTTCGGTGACGGTTTGTTCATTCGTCAATGGCACGCGCAGCACGCGCAAAATTGTTTCGGTGGAAAAACTCAACAGACGTACAAACGGGGCAGTAAATTTGGAAAGCACGCGCATCGCGGGCGCGACGGCAATGGCAAATTGTTCGGGATTCGTCAGTGCCAAACGTTTCGGCACGAGTTCGCCAATCACCAACGAAAAATAGGTGATGATGATGACAATAATTACAAACGCGATTTGTTCCGCATACGGCGCGAGAAATGGGATTGGTATCAGAAGCGCGGCGAGTGACGCCGAAAGCGTTGCGCCGCCGAACGCGCCGGCGAGAATGCCGACGAGAGTGATGCCGATTTGGACCGTTGAAAGAAATTGACTTGGCTCATTCGCCAAATCGAGCGCCGCTTGCGCGCCGACATTTCCTTCGTCCGCCAATGGTTTCAAGCGCGCTTTGCGCGCAGAAACAATCGCGATTTCCGCGAGTGCCAGAACAGCGTTCGCGAGCAACAAAACAAAAATGATGATGACTTCAAGCACAGATTATTTTCCAAATGCGTCCGCAAACATTTCTGCGATGCGTTCGCACAACAATTCGAGATTCTTTGGTTTATAAATCCCATGTCCTTCATCGTCAAACGCGAGCAGTTGATATTCGATACCAGCGTCCTGCAAACGCGCCGTCACCGCGCGCACATTTTCAGGCGTCACGTTCGGGTCTTGCATCCCTTGCACAATCAACAACGCGCCGCGAATATTTTCCACAAAATTGATTGGAGAACGCTCGCGGTATTTTTCAGGAACTTGGGCGGGCGTGCCGCCGAGCATCTCTTCGGAATACGGACGCAAATCGGGACGCGTCGTTTCGTAATCAATCACCAAATCCGTCATGCCGCACACGGGCGCGGACGCGGCGATAATTTCTTTTGGGAAATGTGTAATCGCATGCCACGCGGAATAACCGCCGTATGACGTTCCCGTAATGCCCACGCGATTTTTTTCTGCAACGCCTGCGCGAATCAATGCTTCAATCCCTGTCCGAATATCCTCTTGCTCCAATCCGCCCCAACCCTCTTTTTTAATCGCTTCGCGATACGCCAAGCCAAAACCCGTACTGCCGCGATAATTCGGGTCAAACACGTTGAATCCCGCGCGCACGAAAAACTGAACTTCAGGACTCATGCGGTCTTGGTGATGATACGTTGGTCCGCCATGAACATACACAATCGTCCCACGCGCATTTTCCGCGCGATACAACCAGCCCTGAATTTCTAAACCATCTACGGAACGCCAGCGAAAATCTTGCGCCGCGTAAAAATCTGTGCGCGTCAATTTCGTAGATTCCCGCCAACGCGTGAGCGAAACAAATTTTTCACGAGCGAGTTCATTCAGATTCACGCGCACAAAATCATCGGGCTGATTGGAAATGGAATAGTGCGCGAGCCATTCATTTTCGCCAACGGGCGCAAGCAAATACAAATTTCCCGCGACATGCGGCAAACGTGTTTCGTTACCTGTTTCCGTATCGAGCAATGAACTGAACACACGCGCCCCGCGCGTTTCAATCAAAACAATTTTGTCGCTGCCAAACGGCACAAACGCGTTTTCGATATTCCGCGTCGCGTCGTCGAGAAGCCAGCGCGTCGATTTTTTTTCCAAATCATGTACGCCAATGCGCGTATGCGTTGCTGTGTCCGCAAGAAACACAAGTCGCTTGCCGTCGGGGAACCAACGCGCCCAAGCATATTTATTATCGCCGGCGTTCAATACTTCGCGGTCATTGTTTCCATCAATATCCACAAGCCAAATCTGTCGTCCCGAACGATCACGTTCCGCGCGCGTATAAAACACATGCGCGCCATTGGGCGACAGCTCGGGAGCCATCACGGGTGTTTTGTGTGGACGCGCGAGCGCGACGCGTTCGCTTGTGATCAAATCTTTGCGCCAAATCCACGTCGCTTCAATTTCGAGTTCATTTTCAAAATCATAATTCGCGCCGTGCACCAACCAACGTCCGTTCGGATGCAATTCGCCGCCGCGCAAAAAATAATGCGGTGCGTCCTCGGTCAACAATTTCATTTCGCGCGGACGTTCCAAATCAATTTGATACAACTGATACCGTTCATCGCCATCGTGGTCTTGCGCGACCAACACCGCGCGGCTGTCGAGCGTCCAAGAAACAATGTACGAATTTTCGCGCGCGTCGGTCATTCGAATTGGCGCGCGCGAACCATCCGTCGGCGCGATGTACACGTCCGCGTATTCGCGCAAACCGAACCATGTCCACGCGATCCATTTCCCATCCGGTGACGCGCGCATGTAAAACCGTTCGGTATATGGCAAATGAAAAACGGCGTCAGCGTATTCGTTCAGATTCATGTCAGCAATTTGTCATTTCGAACAAAGTGAGAATTCTCGCTTTGGACGATTGGAGTAGATTTCTCGCTCCGTTCGAAATGACATTCACTTGAACAAAAATAGAGAACCCGTTAGCCGAAACGATTTCGAGTAACGGGTTTATGGTCACGAGCGAATCATGGTGAGCAGCATTTTGAACTGTTCAATCGCGTTCACCGCATGAGGTACGTTCGCGGGGAGAATGATTACCTGTCCCTGCTCCACCTGAAACGTTTCTTGCGCAATTCTAATTTCCGCGCGCCCGTCCAAAATTTGCACGAGGGCGTCGAACGGCGCGGTGTGTTCGCTCAAACTTTGTCCTTGCGCGAACGCGAACAGCGTAACCGTTCCGCTTGGTTTGTTGATGAGCGTACGGCTCACAATCGAGTCTGCTTGATATTGCGCGAGCGACGTAATTTCCGCCACCTGCGCGACGAGAGATTCACTCATTTTAGAAAAACACTTTCGCCAAACTCAACGCGCCTTGTTTCCACGGCACCCGATGCGACACACCCGACGCGTTTTTGAATTTGTCCATGTTCGACACGTACCAATCATAATTCTCGATGAGTGCGTCTTTGTTGGAATACTTGGGATTGAATCCAAAAGTTTTCTGTGCTTTTTCGATAGACACAAACGATTCTTTGCCAACCGTTTCATAGACCCAGGGATACAGCGGCGAAAGCCCGACAGCGGATAATGTCTTGAGTGCGAGAATCGCGGGTCCTTCAGGAATTGAAATGATTTTCTTGCCATGCCCCGCGCGATCCAGCACCGCCTGAAAATCGCTTTTCGGCGTACCAAATTCTTTTGCGCCGACGTTGAATGTGTCGTTCACCGTTTCGCACGGCAACGTCGCGCACGCGTAAATCGCATCGCACAAATCCGCGACGGCGAGATATTGATATGGATTGTTGCCGCTGCCAAGCACAGGAAAATTTTTTCCTTCGTATGCCCATTCATACAACATCGCAAACACGCCGAGCCGTTCGGGTCCGATGAACGATTTGGGACGCAGCACGGGAATGCACATGCCTTGCGCGCGAAATTCGTGTACCACTTGTTCGGCTTGAACTTTTGCCTCACCGTACGGACCCACGCCAACCATCTTGTCCGTTTCAAGCAAAGGATGATGGTCAGGAATTCCGTACACGGCTGTACTCGAGATATGAATTACGCGCTCGACATTCTTTTGTTTCGCTGCTTGCAGCACCGCGCGCGTTCCATCCACATCTGTCGTGTAAATGTCTTCAGGTTTGTACAATGGCAATGCGGCGGCGGCATGAATCACAATGTCCACATCGCGCATTGCCGCGTTCAATTGTTCCAAGTTGCGAATGTCGCCGCGAATGTCGGTGACTTTATCCTTGCAATCGGGATAATCGAACGGCGCGAGGTCATATGAAATGACGCGTTCGTTTTTTGCTAAAAGATGCCGCGCGAGATTGATGCCAAGAAAGCCCGCGCCGCCGGTGATGAGAAATGCCTTGCTCAAAAATGACCTCCGGTGGAGATTAACGATTTGTTCGATTGCGTGAAACTCAATTGTCAGTGAGCGCGCAATTCGGTTCCATTTTAGCGACCAGCCCACGTCGGACGAGTGCAATAATTTTTTCCGTCCGCACTTGGCGTCCCTGACGATTCAAATGATAGACCGTATTGTAAAACGAGTCGTCTGGCATGACCGCATCTTGTGGCGCCATCAAAAGATTTACATCTTGCACTTTTTTCAGCTCCTCACAAACGGTGTGCGCTTGATTTTCAATTTTCGGATAGTGCGTTTTAGGAATTGCGGGAAAAAGAAACAAAACGCGCGCGCCCCTGCGTTCCGCGACGGCAGAAAATTCGCGTACCGCAACAATTGCTTGTTCATCAAAGGTATTGCCCAGCCCAAAAGAGAGCTTGGTCACATCTTGTGAGGGTTGGTCAAGATGACTGATGACATCACCTTGGGCATCAAACGCAGCGCGACTGTAAATGGCGTCCAATAAAGGGCGCTCACCAAAAACCAGACGGTCCAGTTTGTCGCGGAACATATCCTGCATCGAAATTGGAAAACCTTCCAGAATGGTGAGCACCTGCTGCGGGGATCTCAAGTACCGCAATCCTTCGGGATAGACCAACAAGAGGTCGAGGAGCAATTCTTTGCCATCGAGATAACCATAGAATTGATGATACTCGGGCGAAAGAAGGACGACATCTCCTGGCTGGAGCTCCGACTGTACTTCTGCGAGCATATAGCGCAAGCCCAACGCACCTTGAATGCCCATGTTCGCCACAGGCATTCCGAGTTCCGCTTCGAGCCGTGGACTGTCAATGCCAAATGCGACGGATGAGCCGCCGACGATGATGATGCGCGGCGGAGCCAACGAACGCAAGCGTTCATGCTTGTCAATGGTGACGGAGAAATAGGAATAGCGTCCCGTGTCGGGTTGGAAAAGCAACACAACAATCATGAAACAACTCAACCCAGCCAGCGTGCACAACAAAAGAATGCGAATTCCAAATTTGAGCATGATGATTCAAAATTGAAAGTAGATAAAGACTTGTTCCGAGAATTCACCAAAGAGCAGAATGACCATGACCATTGCGTAATACGCCGCCCAACGCATCCAGACGGGTTGTTGCGTAAACTGCAGTCTCAAACCTTTGCGTCGCCATAGCCATTCGATGACTTCCATTAACAGAATGGCAAGAATGACTGCTACGAATTCAATTCGCATCGCTTCAGGCATAAAGGTAACACGCACTTGGTAAAGACTCCACCGGGTGAACATGTGTGTGATGATGTACTGTGCATCTGAAAACGTACCGGCACGAAAAAAGATCCACGCAAAACAGACAAGCGCAAACGTCGTTAACACTTGAAGCGCGCGCTGGATAAACAAAAACGTTTCCGACTTTTGCCATTGCGTCAACCGCGCACCCCAAGTTCTCGTTGCAAGCTCCACTACCAAGTAAAACCCATTCAACGCGCCCCAAAACACAAACGTCCAATTCGCCCCGTGCCACAAACCGCTAATCATAAACGTCAGCATCAAATTCAGATACTGCCGCATCGGCAGCACGCGATTCCCACCCAAAGGAATGTACACATAGTCGCGAAACCAACTCGACAGCGAAATGTGCCAGCGCCGCCAAAAATCCGAAATGGATGTGGCAAGGTACGGCTGGTTAAAGTTTTGCATCAACTCAATGCCCATGACACGCGCCGCCCCGCGCGCAATATCCGTGTACCCCGAAAAATCGCAATAGATTTGGTACGCAAAAAGCATCGTTGCAACAATGAGAACCAGTCCTTGATATTCCGTTGGCTTGTTGTAAATAGGATTCACAAACAGCGCCAACTGGTCGGCAATGACCACCTTTTTGAAAAACCCCCACAGCATCAAGCGCAATCCATCCACCACCCGCGCTCTATCAAAACTGTGCGGTGTGTGAAATTGAGGCAAGAGCTGCTGCGGACGTTCAATCGGACCCGCCACGAGTTGCGGATAAAACAAAACATACAGCGCGAGGTAACCGGGATGCCGTTCGGCGGGAACCTTGCCGCGATACACTTCAATCGTATAACTCATGGATTGGAACGTATGAAACGAAAGTCCAATCGGCAAGAGAATTCCCAGATACGCGATGGGATAATTCCAAGAAATCGCGTTGGCAAGCGCTTCGAGGTTCGCGTTGAGGAAATTGAAATATTTGAAAAATGCGAGGACGCCGATATTGGCGAACAAACTCATCAAGAGAAAAAATTTGCGCCGCCGCCCCTGCGCGTTTTCAATCAAAATTCCCGCGACGAAATCAATCAGAATGGTAAAACATAGGATGAGAATATAGGCGGGAATGAACGCCATATAAAAATATGCGCTCGCTGCTAAAAGCCATGCCCACCGAAAGCGAAACGGCAAGAGAAAATAGACAACGGTGACGACGGGAAAGAAAACGAGAAAGGAAAATGAGTTAAAGAGCATGGCTTATCTGATTTTGCACGCGTAATGGATTCCTAAAAATCCCGCGCCGCCGGTGATGAGAAATGTTTTACTCAAAAACTCCCTCCAGCAATGCTTTCAATGTGCCAACACAACCATCATTAATCGGCACTGGCTTCATCACCATAATCATCATATAGAGAAATTGACCCAAATTTTCCGTCCCATTCATGCGCCCAAGGTCCCAGATGTTTGTCGCCAAAAAGTGTCTCACGATCCGATTGAATCACTGACTCTCGACTCGGTTCGTTTTCTGAAATGGCTTGTTCCTCGTCCGTTACTTTTTTTAGACGCATCTTGTGCATTTTCTTGCAGTGCTTTTCCATATTACGCTTTCTAACAAAGCTATCGCAATATTTGCACTTAACCATTTCACCCTGCGGCAACTTGGCTGTTTGAATCGGTCTGACAGATACCTCTTGTCCAATAATATGGAAATCTTGTAGATGTTGTAGTAGTTGCTGCTTCAATGCAAGCGCGCCACAAAGGGGGCAAAAATACCTTTTTATCTCAGGGTCTCGCAAGATCGCGTATAGATACGTTTCTAAATACACAGCATCGCTAGTAATGTGAAGTTTCTCGAAATGTTTCACGAGCTTATCGCCCTGCATTTGTTGGTGACAAATGCGACAACAAATTAAGACCAATGCTGTTGATGTACTGCGGATTTTCCGTGGGGACCTTTTGCCTCGTGACTTTGCTTTTGCATTTGTAACTGTCGAAATGACCACCGTACTTGCGCCAACACCGTGTGTCTCTTCCCACTCTTTGCGAGGAATCATGAATCCTGTATTCTCGTCGAGTACCATGTCGCTCATATTTTGCTCCTTTGCCGAACAATATGGCGAGGCGAATCATGCGGGCATGGGTGTCCTGTCTGGAGGGAACGTCGTTGGCTCGAAATGCAACACCATAAACTGGTCTGGGCGCAAACCAAGTGACTCGAACGTCCGTCCATCGCGGTCGCTGAACTCTACTTCAAATGCAATGCCGTTCGCAAGAATCTCGACTATTGTGCCGACTTGCCCACGCCAGAGATTGTATTCGGGAAGGTCATCCGTGAGGGCGACAACATCCAACAAGTTGATTTTAGTGCTCATCGTGTTCTATCCTCTCACAAAGGATAACATGTTATCAGGCGCGGAATGTTTGAATTATGTTCGATAATCCATCCGCTACGAACCATTGCTCGCTTGCCGCGCCATTCCATCGTGAAATCAATTACATATCGTTGTCCATAACCATCGCGCCGTCCCAATATAGCATCTTCTGTTCTCACAGCTTGTAAAAGTATCTCGCGCAACTCGTTTGCGTGTTGGGCGCTCATGCCAAAAGCAGCAGAAAAAAGACGCGCTTTGTGTTTCCCCTCATCGTGTTCAGGGTTCAGACAATAATCGCGTAACTTGCGAATATCAATTTCCGCGCGTTCAGAATGTGGGATTTTCATTTCAAGGATTTGGGCAACGCGCTAGACAAAGTACCTACAAGGATTTTATTTCAACTCCATCCCCTTACTCTCCACTAACCGCTTCGCCATCGCAACAAACTCCTCCAACGGCATCGCTTTCAAATCTTCGTTCGTGCGTAAGCGGACGGACACCGCGCCAGCTTCCGCTTCTTTGTCGCCGACGACGAGCATGTATGGAATTTTCATCAATTGCGCGTCGCGGATTTTCGCGTTCATGCGTTCGTTGCGCGCATCCACTTGAGTGCGGAATCCTTGCGCTTGCAGTTTCTTTTCCACCTCGCGCGCGTACTCTACGTGACGATCGGCAATCGGAATAATTTTCGCTTGGACTGGCGCCAGCCATAAGGGGAACGCGCCTGCATAATGTTCGATGAGGACGCCGAAAAAACGTTCCATCGAACCGAACGGCGCGCGATGCAAGACGACGGGCGTTTGCGCTTTGCCGTCTGCGTCAATGTATTCGAGTTCGAAACGGCGCGGCAATTGAAAGTCCACTTGAATCGTCGTGCATTGCCATTTGCGTCCGAGCGCGTCTTTAATCATGATGTCGAGCGCGGGTCCGTAAAATTTCGCTTCGCCTTCCGCGACGATGTATTCCATATCACGTGAATCAAGCGCGCGTTTGATGTCATTTTCCGCGTTCGTCCATGTTTCATCATCGCCGAGATATTTCGTTTTGTTTTTTGGGTCACGCACGGATACCCACGCTTCAAATTCCGAAAAACCAAGCGTGTGAAACTGCTCCATCGTTTGGTCGAGGACGTTCAAAAATTCATCTTGAATTTGCGCGGGCGTTACAAAAAGATGCGCGTCGTCTTGCGTGAATCCGCGTACGCGCAAGAGTCCCGCCAATTCGCCCGAACTTTCGCGGCGGTACACCGTCGCGTTTTCGGCAATACGAATCGGCAAATCTTTGTACGAGCGCAGCGCGTTTTTGTACACCATCATGTGCATCGGACAATTCATTGGTTTCACAAGATAGTCTACGCCGTCAATATCCATCGGCGCGTACATTTTTTCGCCATACAAATCCCAATGCCCGCTCGTAATCCACAATTGCTTTTTGCCCATGTGCGGCGAATACACGTGCTGATAGCCGCGCGCGACTTGATTTTCAATAATGTAATTTTCGAGAATGCGCCGCGCCGTCGCGCCGTTCGGCAGCCAAATCGGCAGCCCTGAACCCACTTCGTCCGCAACGATAAACAATTCGAGTTCGCGCCCGAGTTTGCGATGGTCGCGCTTTTTCGCTTCTTCGAGTTTCCACAAATACTCGTCGAGTTCTTTTTTCGACTGCCACGCCGTACCGTAGATGCGCGTGAGCTGTGGATTTTTTTCGTTGCCGCGCCAATACGCGCCCGCGATGCTCAAGAGTTTGAACGCGTCGTCGGGAACCTCCGCCGTGTCATGAACATGCGGACCCGCGCACAAATCGGTGAACGTGTCGTGTTGATAAATCGAAACCTCGTCCGTCGGTTTCGCTTGTTCTTCGCCGTGCAAACCCAATTCGCCTTTGGCAATCGCGTCAATCAATTCGAGTTTGAAAGGTTGTTCCTTGAAATTCTCGCGTGCTTGCGCCACACTTTGTGTACTGTGATCGAAACGATGTTTCCCGCGAATAATTTCCTTCATGCGATTTTCGATCGCGGGAAAATCTTCGGGCGTAATGGAACGCGGCAACAGGAAATCGTAATAGAACCCGTTTTCAATCGCGGGTCCGATGCCAAATTTTGTGCCGGGAAAAATATCCAACACCGCTTCCGCCATGATGTGCGCGGCGGAATGACGGAGGGGACGGAGAGAGTCGTTGCTTTGGTCAGCCATGATTCATCAAGTAGTAGGCAGCACGTAGCAGGTATCAGGTATCACCCTACTACTTGCTACCTGCTACTCGCCACCTAATCTTCCTTTTCAATCGTAAAAAATTCGCCTGTTTCCAAAATCATGTACGTTTCGAGATACGCGGTCGCGTCGTCATGTTTTGCAACGCGCACCGCCGCGCCGCGATTCAATGCCGCTTCGGTGAGCTCGTTCAATTTCATTTGCGTTTTTTGAATGCCGAGCAGTCGAATCATGTGTTCCGCGAATTTGGATTGATACGCGCGACGATTGCCTTCGCCGCGTCCTTGCGATTCGGGCTGCTTCACTACTGCGATATCGTCAGCATCCACGCCACCTTCGACCAAAACTTCGGGGGTACGAAATTTGCCGTGTTCGTACTCAAAGTACGGGACTTGTGCCTTTTCATACGCGGCAATTAATTTCGCGGCGATGTCGGGATTTCTTGGCTGCCCGCGTCCGATGAAATTTACGTACGCGGCGCTGATTAAATCCATTGGCGCGATTTTCACTTTTGCCGTATCCACTTTGGCGCGCAATAAAACATAACGCGGATTCTCATCATAGCCCATTACATCTTCGTCAGGAAAACGCCACAAGTACGCGGCGTTGTTGCGCGAAGCGACATCGAACATGAAAAATTTCGAACCGACTTTAATCCCCTCATCCGAAATCGAATCGAGGTCTTCACTCCGCGCGTAATGATACAAATCAATGGTTGCCACTATTGCTCCTTATTCGTTCTTGCTTTGGTTTGGGATTTTCTTTTCTAATCCCAATGTATGACGCAATGCGTTGTCTATCTCGTCCATCGGCAGCGTTCCAATTGTTCGGTCAATGGCAATCTCCAAAATCGTCGCCAGATTATCTGTCATCACAACCGAATCGGTAAGTAGTCCCGACTGCTTGCCATTATCACTATTCAAAGTTATGTGGACGCGGCTTGGGTGATTTCCGCGAAACATCTTGCTTGTTATCATCGCCACGATAACTTGTGGCAAACCTGTTTCCAGGTTCTCGGCTTGGATGATAAGCGCGGGACGCGTTTTAGCAGTCCGCAAATCTGAATTTGGAAACAACACCAAAACAACATCGCCGCGTCTATAACGCAGCTTTGACGGCGTCATAGTTGTCATAAATGCTCATTTCCGGGCTGTCCCAATCCTCTACGAACGCGGCGAATGCGCCGCGTAATTCTGCCGCTTGTTCCTCGTCAATGCCGCGTTCGCGCAAATCAATGAATCCGCGTTCGAGGAATGTGACAATGACGTATGTCTCCTCGCGCACATCCGTTGGCTGTTCAATCAATTCAATTTTGCCGTGACGATAAATCCCTTGAACACTCAACATTTTTCTTGCTCCTTGCTCTGTTCATAAACAAGTGCAATTGCATTGTCCATTGCTTTACGATTTTAGCACAGGTTGAAAAAAGGTCTGATAGTCGGATTGTTGGTTCGTCGGTTGGTCAATCAGACTGTCCGACGAACCGACTGTCCGACGTTTTTCAACATCCCTTTTGCGTACAACAATTCCGCATTCAACACCGTCGCACCCGCCGCGCCGCGCAATGTATTGTGACCGAGCAAAACAAATTTGTAATCGAGAACGTTGCATTCGCGCAAACGTCCGATGATTGTCGCCATGCCTTTTTCCGCGTCGCGGTCGAGTTTCACTTGCGGACGGTCTTTTTCGCGGCGATACACAGTGGGGCGATTCGGCGCGAGCGGCAAATTCAATTCTTGCGGCAGCCCGCGAAATTCATCGAACGCGGCAACAATGTCACCCGCGCTTGGTTTGTCAACAAATTCCACACTTACTGTTTCCAAATGTCCGTCGCGCGTCGCCACGCGATTGCAATGCGCGCTGATTCGAATATCCGCGTATTCAATCGCGCCATTTTTATATTCACCCAAAAATTTTAGTGGTTCAGTTTCCACTTTGTCTTCTTCGCCGCCAATGTACGGCACAACGTTATCAATAATATCGAGCGACGGCACACCGGGATAACCCGCGCCCGATAACGCTTGCATCGAAGTCACGAGAACTTTTTTCAATCCAAAACGTTTGTGCAGCGGCGCGAGACCGAGCGCGAGATGAATCGTCGTGCAGTTACCGTTGCAAATGATGTAACCGTCACTTGAATATTTTTTCTTTTGAAGTTCCGCGAGCGCGAGATGTTCGGGATTCACTTCGGGAATCACGAGCGGCACATCCGCGTCCATGCGATGCGGTGACGCGTTGGATGAAACAATCGCGCCGTGTTTTGCAAACGCGATTTCCAAATCGCACGCAATGTCCGTCGGCAGCGCGGAAAAAACGAGCGGTGCGTGCACGCGTTCGGGGTCGCTCGGCAGCACGGTCATTTGCGCGAGTGATTCGGGAATTTCAAACGGTAATTGCCATTTCGCCGCTTCTCCATATTTTTTTCCAACCGAATTATCGCTCGCCGCGAGTTCCGCAATTTCAAACCACGGATGATTCGCGAGCAACGTAATAAAGCGTTGTCCCACCAAACCTGTTGCGCCAAGAATGGCGACGGGAATTTTGTTCATTTGGTTTCTCCCTGCTACTTGATACTTGCTACTTTTTCACAATCGAATGATGAATCGCCCTCACCGCGTTGTCTGCTTCGCTTTCGTCAACGACGAGCGAAAGATTGTATTCGGACGAACCTTGCGCGATGGCGATGACGTTGATATTTTTTTCGGCAAGCGCAGTAAAGACGCGCGCGGCGATACCCGGCGTCGTTTTAATTGCGCTGCCGACGACGGCGATGATGACGATGTTGTCATGCGCCCACACGCGTTCGACATTTTGCGTGAGAATTTCGTTTTTGAATTCGCGTTCGAGTTCGCTCACCGCTTGTGGCGCGCCTGCCGATTCAATTACGAGACAAATGTTTTGTTCGGACGACGATTGCGAAAACATCAAGACGCTGATGTTGTTGCGCGCGACGGCGGAAAAAACCCGCGCCGCCATTCCCACAACCCCTTGCATTCCGCGCCCTTCAATCGTTACGAGTGACACATTGCGAATCGCGGTGATGCCGCGAATGGGTGAACCATTCCCTTTCGGCTCGCGCACAATCAATGTTCCGGGATGCGTTGGCTCAAACGAATTCAAAATTCGAATCGGCATATTTTTTTCGGCGACAGGCAAAATCGTTTTCGGATGAATCACCTTGGCGCCAAAGTAGGAAAGTTCCGCCGCTTCGCCGTACGAAATTTCGGGCAGCGTAATCGCTTCTGGCACAATGCGCGGGTCGGTAGTCATCACGCCGTTCACGTCCGTCCAAATTTGCACCTCGTCCGCGTCGAGCGCGGCGCCAATAATCGTCGCCGTGTAATCGCTGCCGCCGCGTCCGAGTGTGGTGATGATTCCTTTTTTCGTCGCGCCCATGAAACCCGTTGTCACCGCGACATTTCCTTTATCCAAAAGCGGCAGCAACTTTGCGCGCGTTTGTGCGCGTGTTTCCTGCATCAATGGACTCGCGGAAACAAAATTGTCGTCGGTGACAATCAATTCGCTTGCGGCAACCCATTCGGCTTTAATGCCTGCGTCGTTGAACGCTTGCGCGGCGATGGGGACAATCAAACGCTCGCCCAAACTCCCCACCGCATCCGTCGCACGCGGCGTAATCTCGCCGAGAACGTAAATGCTGCTGCACAAATCTTCAAAGCGGTCCAACGCGCTCGTCGTCGTACTCGTCAATTGTTCGCGCGCGGTTTGATTTTTCACCAACGCGTTAATCACGTCGAGATGTTTTTTCAAAAGTTCATCGCGCGTCTGCAACAATTTTCCCATGTTGCCGTTCGCCGCGTCTTTGAGCGCGCCGAGCAATGTATTGGTGACACCGCTCATCGCACTCAACACGACGACGACTTGATTTCCACGTTTCACTTCCGCGCGCACAATTTCCACAACTTGTGCGATGCGTTCTGCATTGCCGACGGACGTGCCGCCGAATTTCATGACCACTTTCATATCTCACCTCAAATAAAAAAACCGCTCATCCCAAATTGGGACGAGCGGTGTACTCGCGGTTCCACCCAAGTTGTGCAAGCATTTTTTTGTACTTGCACCTCTTGAAAGCGATAACGGCGCAACCGTGGCGCATTACTCTATGCAAGCGCCATTGCTTACAAATTTCCTCGCCATTCTCACCGGGGGTATTCATCAACTCGCTGATGACGGGGCTTGCAGCCAATGACCCCACCTTGCTGGAATTGCGCGGTTGATTACTCGTCCGGCGGTTTTCTACCAAACCAAAAATACAGAGTGGGCGATACAGGGATTGAACCTGTGACCTCAGCGATGTCAACGCTGCGCTCTAGCCAACTGAGCTAACCGCCCAAAGAGTGTCAAAGATTATAGCACACATCGCCTAGCCAACAAATTTTTTTGATAATTTATGACGGTGATGGACTCGGAATTTCAATCTGCAGCACAAGTCCGCCGTTCGTTGGCGATTCAAATTGCATCGTGCCGCCGAGCAGCGCGACGCGTTCGCTGATGTTGAGCAAGCCGAAATGTTTGCGTGCGGAAAGCGCTGCGAGATTCGGTGCCGCGCGCGTGCCGCGTCCATCATCCGCAATGCGCACGCGTAACGCGGCGGCTTCGGCGCGCTGGACGGTCACCCACGCGCGTTGCGCGGATGCGTGTTTGCGAATGTTGTTGAGTCCTTCTTGTACGATGCGAAAAATCGAAAGTTCAATCGGCTCGGGCAAACGTCCCAGACGCGGGTCAATGTCGAGCGTGACGCTCACGCCGCTTTGTTCCGACCATTCTTGCGCGTATGAACTGATGGCAGACGCAAGTCCGTGCGCGTCAATCGAAGGCGGACGCAAGTCACTGCACACTTGGCGCAACTCGCTCACCACTTGACGAATGCCTTTGCGAATCGCGGCGAGTTCATCTTGCTGTGATGTGTTGGGCGAATGACTTTCCGCTTCTTCCAAACGATAATTGAAACTCAATAAATCTTGAATCACCTGGTCATGCAATTCGCGCGCGATATGTTTGCGTTCTTGTTCGCGTTCCGTGAGCAAACGACGGTGCGCGTCCTGCAATGCAATGTTCAAACGGTCTAGTGCTTCGAGTTGGTCGCGTTGGCGTTCAATCAATTCGCGATTCAGCGAATCTTGCGCGGCGAGATTTTCGCGCAGTGTCGCTTGCGTGTTGCGTAATTCTTCGGCTTGTTGCTGCGCGGCGTGATAACTTTCGAGCGCCCAAATCACGGGCGTCACTTGTTCGTGATGACTTGCGCCGACAATCAATTCCACAATTTCGCGCGGGGTGCAATCAGCAGTACGGCGATGCGCAATCGCGCGCCCTTCGTACAACACGAGCAAGCGGTCGGTGATGGCAAAGAGATGTTCCAGATTGTCACTCGCAATAATAAACACAACGCCTTGTGCGGCGAGCGTTTTCACGCGCGCCAATAATTTTTTTTGCCGTTGGAAACCGAGTGCGCTGAGAGCATCATCGAACATGACCAAACGCGCGGCTTTGCAAAAGACGCGCGCAATCGCCGTGACCTGACGCATTTCATCCGAAAGGTTCGGAATTTTTTCTTTGAGGAAATTTGGCGGCGCGTCGAGGTCTGACAACACTGCCGTCGCGCGCTGCGCCATCTGAAAATCATCCGGCACACCAATTCGGGAGGGCCAGCTGATTTCCCAGCCGAGCGCAATGTTTTGAAAGACGTTGAGATTTTCTGCAAACGTTGGTTTGTGATGAACCAACTCGATGCCCAAGCGCTGCGCGTCGGCGGGGCTGCCGAGATGCACAGTGCGACCATCAATTTGAATGTCGCCTAACGTGGGAAGATGAACGCCCGCGAGCAATTGCAACAAGGTGGACTTGCCCGCGCCCGGACGCCCGACTATGCCCAAAACTTCACCGGGGCGCAAAGAAAACGAAACACCTTGCAACGCCGACAGACCGCCATAGCGTTTGGAGAGGTTGACGGTCCGCAACAACGGTTCAGTTACGCGTGGGCTGTCTTGCATAGGTTCGGACCACTTTGTCCGGCTTGGCTTGTGCGAGAATTTTTTTCGATAGGGTGAAAATTTATTTTGCGCGATTCCGCGTCATCACATCAAAAATAACCGCAATGGCAAGCACCGCGCCGCGAATGACATATTGATATGCAATGTCCATTTGCATCAAGTTCATGCCGTTGGTCAACGATGTATAAACCAGCGCGCCAATCAGCGAACCGATGATTGTGCCGACGCCGCCGGCTGCCGAAACGCCGCCGATGTATGCCGCTGCAATCGCATCGAGCTCAAACAACGTCCCTGCCGTCGGTGTTGCCGAACGCAAACGCGACGCGAACAAAATTCCGGACAGTGACGCCAAAAAACCCATCGAGGCAAAGACAATAAAAATAATGCGGCGCACATTGATACCGCTCAATTCTGCTGCTTCGGGATTTCCGCCGACTGCGTAAATGTGGCGTCCCAACACGGTCTGTGTCGTGATGAAATGATACACGCCCACCACAATCAACATGATGACAACCGTCCATGAAAGTCCGTTGTACCCGGCGAGAATCCATGTAATGCCCGCGAGAATCGCAGTCACAAACACCAGCTTGAGCACAAACAAATTCATCGGCAGCACTTCAAAATTGTACGCCTGCTTTTTGCCCCGATTGCTAAATTCGCTCCAAATGTAAAAGATGATGGCAAGGACGCCCAGCAGAATTGTGATGGTGTGAACGCCCGGGGCGATGGGCAGAAAATCGGGCAGATAACCATTGCCGATGGCATTAAAAATCTCATCGGCGATGATGACGGTGCCGGTGCCGGCGAGAACGACGAGCAGCAAGCCGCGATAAATGAGCCAGCCCGCGAGCGAAGCAACAAACGACGGGATGCCGAGACGCGCCACCGGATATGCTGTAAGTAATCCAGCAGCTGCACCCAACACGAGTACCATCGGAATCACAAGCCAGACGGGCAGTCCATATTTCGCCATCGCAATTGCGGCGAGCGCGCCGAGAAAACCGGAAAGGAAACCTACTGACAGGTCGATTTGCCGAATGATAATGACCAGCGTCATCCCGACGGCAAGGACTGCAATGTAACCGGTTTGATTGAGCAGATTAGAGATGTTGCGCGAGGAAAGAAAAAGCCCGTTTGTGGTGTAGGTGAAAAACGCCATAATCAAAAAGAGGGCGATAAACATTGCATAATCGCGAATGTTCTCTTGCAACACCCGCCGCAAACTTGAAAGAAAAGAAGGCGCGGCTTGTGTGCCACTAACGGGATTGAGCGGACCTGCGTTGGGACTGTTGACTGCCGACATGTCGTGACTCCTCAAAGAATCAATTCGTTTCCGCGTCTGCGCGGTTTATTCACTGCCTTGCGGCGATGGGATGCGTAATCAGTTCGTAGCTAATGCCATGATTTTTTCTTGGGTCGCATCTTGAATTGGCAATTCACCGGTGATGCGTCCTGCCGACACAATGTACACGCGGTCGCTCATGCCCAAAACTTCGGGGAGCTCGGACGAAATCATAATGATGCTCATGCCCTGCTCCACCAGTTTGTTCATGATAGTGTAGATTTCGAATTTTGCGCCAACGTCAATGCCGCGTGTCGGTTCGTCCAGAATCAAAACATTTGGATTCACAAACAACCATTTTCCCAAACAAACTTTTTGCTGATTCCCGCCGCTGAGGTTGCCAACTTTTTGCTCGATGCTCGGCGTTTTGATATTGAGTGCGGTGCGATATTTTTCCGCGACCTGAATTTCCGCGTTTTCATTCACCACGCCGCGCTGCGCAATCGCGCGCAGGTTGGCAAGTGAGATGTTGTGCTTGACATCTTGAATCAAAATCAAGCCCGCCGCCTTGCGGTCTTCGGTCGAATAGGCAACGCCATCCTGAATGGCATACTGTGGGTGACTGTAATTTGCTTTTTTGCCATGCACAAACATTTCGCCGTTGACGCGATAACGTTTGGCATTGCCAAACAGACTCAACGCCAACTCGGTACGTCCCGAACCCATCAAACCGGCGAATCCCACAATCTCGCCTTTTTTCACATTAAAGTTCACATCGCGCAAAATCGTCCGCCCGAGTTGAGGGTCATAGGCGTTCCAACCCTTGACTTCCAACACGATTTCGTTCGTGGGTTTGCTCTCGCGCGGCGGATAGATATTGTCAATCTCGCGTCCGACCATGTGCTTGATTAAAACCGTTTCCGTTACTTCGCCCTTGTGTGCGTCCAATGTGACGACGGTTTGTCCATCGCGCAGTACGGTAACGCGGTCGGCGATGGCAATGACCTCTTTGAGCTTGTGCGAAATCATGATGCAGGTCACGCCGTGAGTTTTCAAATCGCGAATCAAGTTCAATAGATTTTCACTATCGCTTTCGTTCAATGCCGATGTTGGTTCATCGAGAATTAACAGTTTGATATTGCGACTCAATGCTTTGGCAATTTCAACGAGCTGTTGTTTGCCGACGCCGAGGTCTTTGACTTTGGCTTCGGGGTTCACGTCGAGTTTAACTTTGTCGAGAACTTGACGCGCGCGTTTAATGGTCTCATTCCAGTTGATGGTGAAACGATTCCTAATTTCATTTCCCAAAAAGATATTCTCGTACACTTTTAATTCGGGCACGAGCGCGAGTTCTTGATAGATGATGGCGATGCCAGCATGTTCACTGTCGCGGATGCTCGTAAATTTTTGCACCTGCCCTTCGAACAATATATCGCCGCTGTAATCTCCGAACGGATACACACCACTCAGCACTTTCATTAACGTTGATTTACCGGCGCCGTTCTCGCCCACGAGACAATGTATCTCGCCCTTTTGAACTTGAAAGCTCACGTCCTTGAGCGCTTTGACGCCCGGAAATGTTTTGGTGATATTCCGCATTTCCAGAATCGGTGTGTCCATTGCGATGCTCCACATGAGGAAAGTGTGATGGCATAAAGCCATCACACTTTCATTGTACTTGTTTCACTTGCCTATTGCAATCCCGTAAAGTCACTCGCGGAATAGTAACCGGAATCAATCAACGCTTGCTTGACATTGTCTTTGGTGACCGTCACA